>CAVPZQ010000001.1:0-13119 GCA_963710155.1 Bryobacterales bacterium
GCCTTACACGTGGGAGCCAGGCTTGCCGAAAATGCTTCTCCCTTTTTGCCGCCAAGTCACTCCTAGAAAACCAGCAAAGAAAGTTCTCAAAAGACTGGACTGTTGCGCCTCAAGCCTTTCTCTACAAGTGACTCATAGTTAATACCCGGACTTTCTACTGGACTGTCCGTGGAATAAAAAAGTTACCTATACCAGATGATTGTATGGCTCTTAACCCCTTTGCTGATTACTTCAATCATGCCGATGAAGGATGCAAGGTCGAATATGGTCCTATGGGATTCAAAACCTTATCCGATCGTGTTTATGAAAAAGACGACGAGATATTCATCTCCTACGGAAGCCACAGTAATGATTTCCTGCTGGCGGAATACGGTTTTATCCTCCTAGAGAATAAGTGGGACGAACTTCAGCTCGACCACATTATACTCTCTGAACTATCCACGAAACAACGAGCTCAATTGGAAGGGGTCGGCCTCCTTGGAAAGTATGTGCTTGATCAATATACGGTCTGTCATCGGACACAAGTTGCTCTACGGTTATTCTGTCAGGAGGTGGGCTACGTGGCGGTAGCCGGCGATTTCGCTGGCTTCGTCGGCAGTAAGAGCGGCGGCGGCTTTCTGGGTGAGCGCACTCATGCGTTCCACGTCGGACGGGCGGAAGCTGAGGCTGAGGATGTATTCGGCGACTTCAGGACGGAGGTCGTCGGTATCGGGTTGGAGGAGGCGGGCCAGGATATCGGCTTCGTGGCTGGCGCCGGTGGCTTGCGAGCCCATGAGGTGGGTCCTTCTGTTTTGAGTATAGCGGTGAGGGCGGTTAAACCGTGGGCGCGGTGTGTTCGGAAGCGCGCTCCAGGGTGTGGCGGCGCTGTAAGCGGCGGGCCAGCAGCCAGCAGAGGAGGGCCCAGACGGCTCCGGCGGTCCATCCGGCCAGGACGTCGGTGGGCCAATGAACGCCCAAGTAGACGCGGCTGACGCCGACCAGGATGGTCAGGAAGACGGCACCTAAGAGAAAATACGCTTTCACTAATTTGCGTTCTTGGGAGCGGGCGAGCAGAGCGCCCAGCACTAGATACGTGATGGCCGACATCATGGAATGGCCGCTGGGAAAACTGGAGGTGGATACGTACACGGTGAAGGGGACCAGGTTCGGGCGCGGGCGGTCGAAGTAGTGTTTGAGAACGGTGCTGGCGAGGAGGCCGCTAATGATTGAGCCGCCGACGAATAGCGCCATGTGCTTCTTGCCGTCTAGCGCCAGGAAGATGCTGACGCCCAGGGTCAGGAGCGTGAGGACGGTGACGCCTCCCAGGGCGGTGATGTCGCGGGCGGCGTCTTGCACCGCAGGGGAGCCGAGGGGTGTCAGGTCGCCGGGGTGGCGGAAGGCCAGCAGCACCGTGCGATCGAATTTTTGCGTGCCGCCTTCCATGACTTCATCGGCGAGCGCGGCGAAGAGCCAGACCCCGGCGGCGAGTCCGCCGATCGCGAAGAGCAGGACCGATTCGTGGCGCCCCAGCCAGGCGAGCGCGCGCAGGAAGATATTCCGCTGCATTCCCTCTATTGTGCGCTGGGATGGCCGATGAAAAGAGAGTAGGCCTCATATGACCAATAAATCGATACTCCTAGTGGACGACTGCTTGCCCAATTTGAAGCTGACGCGTTTTTTGCTGAAGCAAGGGGGATTCGAGGTGGGGACGGCGGAGAGCGCCGAACAGGCGTTGCTGGCCTTGGAGACGCGGGTGCCGGATATGATCCTGATGGACATTCAGCTCCCCGGGATGGACGGGCTCGAGCTGACGCGGCATCTGCGGCGCGACGCCTCGCTGCGCGCGATGCCGATCGTGGCTTTCACGGCGTCGGCAATCAAAGGCGACGAAGAGATCGCGCGCGCGGCGGGATGCGACGGATATATTACCAAGCCCATCGACACGCGGACCTTTGTAAGCGCGGTGCGCAAGTACGTCGATTGTTAAAAGAGGACTGCTAGACGATCTCGACCAGGCTTAAGTGGGCTTCGAGTAACTGAATCTGGCTGGCCAGTTCGACCGCGCTGCCGCTGGCCGAGGCCCGCTCGATGGCGCTGCCGAGGAGAGTGACGTCGGGGAAGCCGTAGGGGCTGCCGTTGCCTTTCATCTGATGGCCCAGGCGGCGCGCATTATCATAATCATTCGCGGCCAGGGCGGTGCGCAGGCGAGTAAGATCTTCACGGCAGGAATTCAGGAATTGGACGACGAGCTCGCGCGGCAAGTCTTCCGGGACGTCTATCAAGATTCGAGCAGCGCTTTCCATGGGTATCCTTTAGCGGAGATATCCTTTAGCGAACTCCCACGCCGTACATGCCGTGGGCCGGGGTCTGCGCGGGGGCGCTCCGCTGAGTGCGTTTGCCCGCAGCAGGGGAACTTGGTGCGCGATGACGCGGCTCAGGGCGCGCAACGCGATGGCGGGCAGGCTATCGGCTTCAAACGTCAGCAGCGGGCTGTGAGCATTCTGAGCGGCCGCGCACAGATCCGCGGCGGGTGGAATCACGCCCAGAAGGGGGATGGCTAACCGGATCTCGATATCGGCTAGCGGCATGGGCGACACCAGCGCGGCGCGATTCACCAAAACCGCTCCCAGCGACACTCGGCCGGCCTTCCAGGAATCGATAGCGCGCAGCAGGAGCCGCGCAGAATCGACGGCCAGGGAATCGCGCTCGACCACCAGCGCGAGCAGAGCGGCAGCTTCGATCAGGGCGCGGTTCGAGTCCGCGAGCGAAGTGGGAATATCGGCCACTACATAATCCGCCGCTTCAGTCAGAGCCGCGAGTGCGGATTGGATATTGGCGGGAGTCAGTTCCAGGGGCGCGTCGAGATTGCGCGAGCCGAACAGCACCTGGAGCCCGGGAACGGTCTTGCTGGGCCACAGGCAGCTTTCGAGGGCGCTTTCAGACCGCAGCAGATCGCCCAGGTCGGGGACGCTGCGATGCGGCTGGAAGTATTGCGCGAGAGTTCCGACTTCGGGATGGAAGTCAGCCAGAATGACACGCTGGTTCTCGGCCAGAGCCGCCGCCACGTTGAGCGCGACGGTGGTGGCGCCGGCGCCGCCTTTGGAGCCCATGAAGGCCAGGATCCTGCCACCTCTGCCGGTGCTCGCGGCGCTTCGCCCGGGCGCGGCCGCCACGCCGTTTTTCACGGACACCGAACGCAACACGCGCAGAAGATCCACGGCATAAGCTTCGCGGATCAGGAAATCCGCGGCCCCTTCGCGAATGGCGGCTTCGGCGAGACTGGCGTCGGCAGAACCGCAGAGAACCACGATGGGTACGCCCTGGGCGTGATTACGCAACGCAAGGAAGGGAAGCAGGCGCTCGCTCTGGGGGCCGGTGGCGGCGGGAAGATTCAGCAACACGATATCCACGCCGCCGCCCAGAATGCGCGCAAGCGCGGTAGGCACGTCATCGACCCGCTGGACCCGGAAGTGATGGGCACGGTCGGCGAGTACGCGGCGAATGGAATCGATCCCGGCGGTGCTTTCATCGACTAGAAGAATCAGTGTGCCTTTGTCCATGATGGGCTCAGCTGCCTTGCGACACCGCGGCGTTCTCGGCGGATTTGCGGAAGCGCTCGGCGAACGACACGAGCGATATCAGACTGCTCTTGCGCTGCTCGGGAAGCCCGGTGATCTTGCGGGCCAGGCCCGCGATGGCTTTGCGCAGCGCGCTATTGGGGCCCGGCAGGCGTTTTTGAACGCAGGCCTGATGCAGCTCCAGGGCGTCGCTCGGAATGGTGGCGTACACCGGGACCCCGAACATTTGATTCAAGGTATCGCCTGAGAGCATTTGCTTTTCCGCGGTGTGATTTACAATCAGGCGGATATGGTCGCTATCGATCCCGGAGACACGCAAGGATTCGACGGTGCGCTTGGCGGTGTAGAGCGCCGGAATGGTGGACGCGGTCACCAACAGAACTTCGCTTTCCGGGCCCAGCATCCCGACCGACTGATGGCTCAGGCGCCCCAGATCGAGAACCGACCAGGGGTACAGCGTACGCGTGAAAGCCAGCACCTCGCGCAGGCTCCCGCTATCGATTTCCGGCTGGTCGAGCGTGCCCGACGCAATGACTTCGAGGCCCGCGGGATCGTCCTTGGCGACCAGCGATTCCCAGCAGTTCAAATCCAGGCGCTGCAGATTGCCGACCGCGTCGCGCAGGGAGTATTTGCAATCGACGCCCAGCAGAAAGGGCCCCAGCCCGCCGCTGGGGTCGAGATCGGCGAGCAGAACTTTTTGCACGGTTTGCAGGCGCAGCTCCGCCGCGAGCGTGCAGGCTATGGTGGTGGCGCCGCAGCCGCCTTTAGCGCCGACCACGCTGAGGATGCGCCCGGAGGCCGACCCAGCTTGGACGCCGCTAGCCTGCGATTTCCGGCGCACTACGGCGCGGCGCACCGCGCGCGCCAGCGCCTCGGCGTCACAATTGCTTTTTACCAGATAGTCCTCGGCGCCCTCCTGAATCATCTGTAGAGCCAGCGACTCGCTATCGGCCGAGCTGAGAATCACGATGGGGGTTTTAGGCGCGCGCGCGCGGGTTTGCGTGAAGGTGTCCATGCCGCTGCAATCCGGCAGTCCCAGGTCGAGAAGAATTACGTCCACACCGCCGCGCTCGAGACGGGTCATGCCGTCGGCCAGCGAATCGGTCCAGTTGAGCACGAACCCGGCGCCGCCTTTGACGTGCGCCAGCCAGTGCTGCACCAGCTGCGCATACTGCGGGCTGTCCTCAACCAGTAGAACTGTGAGAGTGTTTTCTTCCACTTCGTCTCCTCAATGCAAAATGCCGGGCACGGCCGTTACAGGCCTCTTCGGCCAGCGGCGCTCAAGTGTGAGCCGTGCGTTGTTTCAAGTTGCGCGTAGCGCGTGAGCTTCGGTTTCGAGGTACGCCGGCGCGGGCCGCGCGCGAGCAGCCTCCTGGACGCGCACCCGCTCGGCCTCGAGCCAATCCGCCGAACACGGCAATTCAGCATAGAAACGGCTGCCCTTGCCGGGATGGCTGATCACGCCCACTTTGCCGCCTTGTGCTTCGACCAGACGCTTGGTGAGGGCCAGTCCCAGTCCGGTTCCTTGCACCTCTTTGGACAGGCCGCCGTCGAGCTGATGGAAATCCTGAAACAGCCGGTCGATGTCCTGCGGCGCGATCCCGATGCCGGTGTCCTCCACTTCCAGGCGAAAGGTGGAATCTTCCGCAAAATGGGCGTGCACCGTGACGCGGCCGCCGGGCGGCGTGAACTTCAGGGCGTTTGAAACGTAGTTGAGCAGTACCTGGCGCAATTTCTGCGGGTCCAGAAAAATTTCAATGGCCGACATTTGAACGTCCGTAGTCAAGCTAATGTTGCGCGCCGCGGCGAAAAGCCTGGGTCCGGCAATGGTTTCGCGGATCAGGTCGGGCAGGCAGATGCGCTCGGGATGGAACGGCATGGTGCCGGATTCGACGCGCGCCAGATCCAGCACATCGTTGATGAGGGTGAGCAAGTGTTTGCCGTTGGCCAGAATATCCTGCGTGAAATCCTGTTGCTCGGCGGAGAGCGCGCCCACTTTGCCATCGACCAATAATTCGGCGAAGCCGATGACGGCGGTGAGCGGCGTGCGCAGCTCATGCGACATGTTGGCCAGGAAAATGCTTTTCATGCGGCTGGCCGATTGCGCGCGGCGATATTGTTCTTCGAGCTCCAGATTCTTGCGGCGCAGAGCTTGCTCGGCGGCCAGATTTTGGCGGCGGAGGCCGCTCTCCTCAAGGGCGCGCTCCACGGCCGGGCCGACGCGCAGAATGCTGCTTTTGGAGAGATAATCAGCGGCGCCTTTTTTGAGGTATTCGACCACCTGATCCTCTTTCGAACTAGCGGTGAGGACGATGAAGGGGATCTCGAGAGAGGACTCGCGCAAAATCTCCAGCGCCCGCAAGCTGCCGAACCCGGCCAGTGAATCGATGGCCAGAATCACGTCCGGCCGGGGTTCGAGGTGGGCGGAGAAATCCGCTTCCGCGGCGACTCTCTGGCAGTGCGCGTCGAAGCCGAAACGGGCCAGTTCATTGGCGATTCGTTCGAAATCAGCCAGGTTGTCTTCAACAATCAAGATCGAGAGTGGACGGGACATGAGCGCTTCCTTGGGATGGCTTATCGGCGCGCCGACGGCAATCTTAAGAAAAGTCGCGGGCATGCGCCGCGCTCATACTTTTCCCGGGCGCGACGATGTGTACCCCTTATGGGTGGAGAACCCGTTCTGATCGTCGACGACAACCCGGTGAATCTGAAATTGGTGCGTGCGGTGCTAGCGGCCGACGGCTACGACATTCGCACGGCCGCGGATGGCGCGGAGGCCTGGACGGTGCTCGAGCAGTTCCGGCCGAGGCTGATTCTAATGGACGTCCAGCTGCCCGGCGCCGACGGTTTCGAACTGACGCGGCGTCTGAAGCTCGATCCCGCGACGCGCGACATTATTGTGCTGGCGATCACGGCTTACGCAATGCCGGGAGATGAAGAAAAAGCCTACACCGCGGGCTGCAGCGGCTATCTCACGAAGCCGGTGGACACGCGCACGTTGCCGGCGACCGTGAAGCTGCATATGGGAGCGCGGCCGGCGACGCAGCCGGCGTTCGAGGCGGGCGATTACCATGACCTGCTGACAGAGCTGCGCGCCAATTTTCTGGTGGAGGGTGAAGAGGAAGCGGGCGCGCTACTGGGCACTCTGGCGCAGGGCTTTGCGCTCGACCGGGCGCAGCGCATCGCGCATCGCTGGACCGGGATCGCCGGGATACTGGGCTTTGCCGAAATTGCCCGGGAAGCGCGCGGCATCGAAGATTTCCTGGCCGAGCCTGGCGGGCGGGGACACGAGGGCGCAGTGAGCCGGATGATCGCGGCGGGCGAATGCGTGAGCCGCTTGCGCGCGGAACTCCTGCTGATCCGCGAGATGTTTTCGCACGCGGTGCGCGGACGCAGGGAGACTCCAGAGCTGCCGCCGGCGGTGCGCGAGCTGCTGGCCCATAAGAAATTCGCGGTAATCGGCTTCGAACGCGCGGAGGCGGCCCGCGTCACTGCAGCGCTGGGGCATACACGGGCCTCCTGCCGGGTGTTTGAGGATCTGCCCGATAACCGCACTCTGCAACCTTTTCATGGCGCGGTGGTGAATGTCTGCCAAGGCGAGGGAATTTTTTCCTGGGCGCAGAGCGGGTTCGCCGGGGACGGCACGAAACCCATTCTGTTCGTAGGATCGGCGGAGACGCTGCTGCGACGCGAAGCAGGGATTCCCGAGCCCAGCTGGGATTTTTTGCTGGGCCCTTGGGACGCCGACGAGCTGATCTTCAGGACGTACCGGTTGTTCGCGTCCGCAGTGCCGGAGGTTAGTCGCAAGAATTGACGGTTTCCTATGTTTTCCACCATCGACAAAAGCAGTAAGACTACGCAGCAGCAGACGAGCTGGGAGCAGCGGCTGCTCAAGAACACGGGACGGGTGAAGACGGCTCCGACGCCGGAGTATCAGGAGCTGAAGTTCACGCTGCATCGCAAACTGGTGGACAAGATCAACCTGGATGCGCTCGCCAGCATGGATAACCAGAAGATGCGCGGCGAGGTTCGCCAGGCGCTCTTGGCGCTGATCGACGCTGAGCCGACACTATTAAGCTCCCACGAAAAGCAACAGATTTGTGACGAAGTATTGGACGAAGTTTTTGGGTTGGGTCCGCTCGAGCCGCTGCTGAAGGACCCCACCATTTCCGACATTCTGGTGAACACCTACAAACATGTCTACGTCGAGCGGCGCGGGTTGCTGGAACTGACCACGGTAGCCTTCCGCGACGATCAGCATTTGCTGCGCATCATCGATAAGATCGTCAGCCAGGTGGGGCGGCGCATCGACGAATCGACTCCCATGGTCGACGCGCGTTTGAGCGACGGCTCGCGCGTGAACGCGATTATTCCACCGCTGGCGGTCGACGGCCCTATTCTCTCCATTCGCCGTTTCTCAACCGACAAGCTGATGCCCAACGATCTGGTGGAGCGCAAGGCGCTGACGCAGGGCATGATCGAGATTCTGGAGGCGGCCGTCAAAGCCAAGCTGAACATCATCATCGCGGGCGGAACCGGTTCCGGTAAAACGACGCTTCTGAATGCGCTCTCGGTGTTCATCAACGCCAAGGAACGGATTGTGACCATCGAAGATGCGGCCGAATTACAGCTCAAGCAGCCGCACGTGGTGCGCCTCGAAACACGGCCGGCGAATCTCGAAGGAGGCGGCGCGGTGCGGCAGCGCGAGCTGTTGGTTAATAGCCTCCGTATGCGGCCTGATCGCATCGTAGTGGGCGAGGTCCGCGGCGAGGAAGCGCTCGACATGCTGCAGGCGATGAACACAGGTCACGACGGGTCGCTGACCACGATCCACGCGAACTCGCCGCGCGATGCGATCTCCCGTTTGGAAGTGATGGTGTCGATGGCCAACTCGAACATGCAGATTAACTCCATTCGCCAGCAGATTCCAGTGCAGTGCACATGCTGGTGCAGGCCAGCCGATTTAGCGACGGCTCGCGCCGGGTGACAGGGATCACGGAGGTGACCGGGATGGAGGGCAACATTATTACGCTGCAGGATTTATTCGTCTTCGAAAAGCGCGGCATCGATCCGGAGGGCCGGGTGATTGGTCGCTTCGCGGCCACCGGCATCCGGCCGAAGTTCTACGAAAAGCTGGTGAGCGCGGGCATCCGGCTGCGGCACGGAGATCTTCGAGGAGGTGGTGGAGGTCTAAACCATCGACTTCAACGGCCAGACGACTTCGACCTGATTGCCGCGGCACGCGTAGAGGGTGGTGTAGAGATTCACGGTCGGGTCGCAGTGCGGCGGGATGAACTCGATCTTGTCGCCCAGACGCGGGCGCTTCGCGGGATCGTCGACATCCACGTAACCGAACTCGTCTCCACCCCAGCGGTAGCCGGAGCCTGGCAGGTTTGCGGCTTCCGGGCCATAACCGCGGTCGGTTGAAAATGACTTCGTTCCCGCATCGACGCTCACGAAGCTCTCGTGATTGGCGCTGACTACGGTCGCGAGTACGGTGATGCCCTGGCGGAAGTCCAAACCAGCGCGGCGGTAGGCCAGGTCCATCAACACGAACGAGCCCGCTTGCAGTTCGGTGAGTTCGGGAAGCGCGGTGTCGATTTGCCAGGTGCCGGTGCTGCCGCCGGAGAGGATCTCGGTCGAGAGTCCTTTACGCGCCATGGCGTCGCGAGTTTCGGCCGCATGCGCGAACACTTCCTGCGACACGCGCGCGCGCTCCTGCTCGGGCGACGCATGCGAACCCACCACTGAGTACGCTTGTAGTCCCCGCAGATTCAAGTTGCTGGCGCGATCGACGGCCTCGGCGATTTCGAGCGCCTGCGCTAGGGAACTCGCGCCGGTGCGGTGATCGCCGACGTCGAGATCCACCAGCACGTCAAGTTTCGCCGCGGCCGGCTGCCTGGTACCAATCGACTTGCTGGATGTGATCGACGACGACCATGGCTCCGGTAGCGGCGATGCGCGTGATCTTCCCGGGGTCGGCCACGGGCGAGGTCAGCAGCAAGCCAGTGATGCCGCCCTTCGACATCAGCTCCGCTTCGGCAAGCGTGGCGACGCAGACGCCGCACGCTCCGGCGGCGAGCTGGCGTTTGGCGATCTCGACACACTTGTGGGCTTTCGCATGGGGGCGCAGGGCTTTGCCGGCGCGGTTAACGTGGTCCACCATGCGGGCGAGGTTGGCTTCAAAGGCGTCTAGATCGAGGAGCAAGGCTGGGGTGAGAATTTCTCTTTTAAGCAAGCTTTTATAGTTTACTCTGTGTGTTAATCTGAAGTGCTTTATGAGCTTAGTGCAGTTGGAACCGCGCGTCGACGCCGGCGCTCTTGAGGGTGAATTGCGAAGCAAATTACGGGCGAAGTCCGTTTCGATGCGATCTCGCGGGCGCTGTATTCGACCGACGCCAGCGTTTACAAGATCCGGCCGCTGGGCGTGGTGATTCCGAAGACGCGCGAGGATATCGTTCGCATCGTCGAGATCTGCGGGCGCTATCGGTGCCCGATTACGATGCGCGGCGGCGGGACGTCGCAGGCGGGGCAGGCGATCGGCGAAGGGATTCAGGTCGACACCTCGAAATACTACAACCGTCTGCTCGAAGTGAATGCGGCGGAGCGCTGGGTGCGCGTGGAGCCGGGCATAGTGCTGGATGAGTTGAACGCGCAGCTGGCTCCGCTGGGCATGCGCTTTGCGCCGGATATTTCGACCGCCAGCCGCGCGACGATCGGCGGCATGATGGCCAATAATTCCTGCGGCGCGCGCAGCGTGCTCTACGGCAAGACCATCGATCACGTTCTGGAGCAGACGGTGCTGCTGGCGGATGGCAGCATCGTGCATTTTCGCGAGATGCCGCGCCGCGAAGTGCCATCGGGCGATACCCTCGAAGCCGCTTGCTACCGCGCGGTGCTGGGGCTCGCTCAGGAGCATGCCGCGGAAATCGACCGCCGCTATCCGAAAGTGGTACGCCGCGTGGGCGGCTATAACCTCGACGAATTCGTCGATCAGGACAAGCCGGTGAATCTGGCGAAGATCATGGTGGGCTCGGAGGGCACGCTGGGTGTGGTGCTCGAAGCGAAGCTCAACTTGGTGCCATTGCCCAAGGCCAAAGCAGTGATGGTGATCGGCTTCGAACAATTGCTGGAATCGCTGTCGGCGGCGCCGGTGATTCTGCACGCACAAGCCTTCGGCGGTGGAGGTGATGGATAAGCCATCCTCGATCACACGCGCCAGAACGCAGTGCTCGACCGCATTCGCAACACCTATGTATTCGGGCGATCCGGGCGCGACGCTGTGCGTCGAAATGTACGCGGATCAAAAAGAAGATCTGCCGCCGCGCATGCAGGCGCTCGAAGCAGACCTGCGCGGGCGCAATCTCGGCTACCACTATCACACCGAAACGGATTTGCCGGGGCAGGCGCGCATCTGGAGCCTGCGCGAAGCGGCGCTGGGCTTGTCGACGGCGATGAAGGACGACGCGAAATCGATTTCGTTCGTCGAAGACACGGCGGTGGCGCCCGAAAAGCTGAGCGCGTTCATCGGGCGGTTTCTGGAACTGGTGCGCGGGCACAAAACCACGGCCGGGGTCTACGCGCATGCGTCGGTGGGTTGTCTGCACGTGCGTCCCGGTGATCAATATGAAGACCGAGGATGGCGTGCGCCAATTCGAAGCCATCGCGAACGACGTCGCCGAAATTGGTGCTGGAATTCGGCGGCGCGCTGTCGGGCGAGCATGGCGACGGACTGGTGCGCGGTCCTTTCATGCGGCAGATGTTCGGTGACACGCTGTATGAAGCGTTCCGCGAGGTGAAGCGAACCTTCGATCCGCACGGCATTTTCAATCCGGGCAAGATTGTGAATTCGCCGCCGATGACTTCGAATCTGCGCTTCGGCGCGCGGCTACAAGACGCCGAATCCGAAGACCTGGTTCGATTATTCGGAATACGGAGGACTCGGCGGCGCGGTCGAAATGTGCAGCGGCGTGGGCGCTTGCCGCAAGAAACTTTCGGGAACGATGTGCCCGTCGTACATGGCGACGCGCGAAGAATCGGATTCGACGCGCGGGCGTGCGAATGTGCTGCGGCTGGCGATGAGCGGGCAGATCGAGGGCGAGGCGGGCCTGGGCGATGAGGGCGTCTACAAGGCGCTCGACCTGTGTCTGGAATGCCGCGCGTGCAAGGCGGAGTGTCCGGTGGGCGTCGACATGGCGCGCTACAAGAGCGAATTTCTGGCCGACTATTACTCGCGTCACGGCACGCCGATGCATGCGCGCGCGCTGGGCAACACCGCCAACCTGGCGAAGCTGGGCAGCGCGTTCGCTCCGATTTCCAATTGGGTGGCGGGGACGGGATTGAACAAACAGCTGCTCGGGCTGGATCCGCGCCGCAAGCTGCCGGAGTGGCGGCGCAAGACGTTTGCGCATTGGGTTGCGGCGGAAACCGCGAGCGCGGCGGCCGGCGCATCACGCTGTTCAACGACACGTTCACCAATCATTACGATCCGGAAATCGGCATCGCTGCGGTGGAAGTTCTGGAGCGCGGCGGATGCAGCGTCGACGTGGTCCGGCCAGGGTGCTGCGGACGGCCGCTGATCTCGAAGGGACTGCTGAGCGAGGCCCGCGCGCAAGTCGGGCAAGTTGGTGGAAGGGCTCTATCCGATTGCCGCGCGCGGCGACAAGATTCTGTTTTGCGAACCGAGTTGCCTTTCGGTGCTAAAGGAAGACGCGGCGTCACTGCTGCGCGGCGAGCAGCAGGAGAAGGCTCGCACAGTAGCCGGCGCCGTGCTGTTGTGGGAAGAATACGCGGCCACACTGGACCTGCCGATCCGCAAGGGCCGTCGAAAATTTTGCTTCACGGGCATTGTCATCAAAAATCGATGGGGCTGCTGGAGGCGACCAAGACACTGCTGGCGCGCATTCCGTGCACGCAGCGTCGTCGATCTGGATGCGGGCTGCTGCGGCATGGCGGGTTCGTTCGGCTATTCGAAGGATCACTACGATGTGTCGGTAGCGATCGCGAACCGCAAGCTGCTGCCTGCGGTGAGGGCGATGAAAGCCGGCGAGGCGCTGGTGGCGGTGGGCACTTCGTGCCGGCATCAGGTGGCGGATCTCGCGGGCGCCACCGCAGTGCATCCCGCGGTATTAATCCGCAGTCTGCTTTCGATAGGATGGTATGATCACTCGTTTGTGGCAGTTCAACCTCCCAGTCCTTTAACGCAGCCCGATTCGGACCAGGTCCGTCCTCGCGCGAACGCCCTACGCACGTGCGCCATATCGTCCTTGGCTTGACGGTGGCGGCGTACATGATCACCTACATGGACCGTCAGATTCTGGCTGTCGCGCGGCCGGTGATTCGCGACGAACTAGGGATCTCGCTGGTGATGATGGGATGGATCACGTTTAGTTTCCGCATCGCTTACGCACTGTTTCAAATTCCCGGCGGCTGGCTGGGCGACCGTTTCGGCGCACGCCGCGCATTGACGTGGGTGGTCACGTGGTGGAGCGTTTTCACGGGAATAACGGGACGCGCATGGAACGCGGCCTCGATGCTGGTGATTCAAGTTTTCTTTGGACTG
>CAVPZQ010000002.1:0-47742 GCA_963710155.1 Bryobacterales bacterium
TCGCTCAGCTACGTCTGGGTGGCGGTCCTGTCCGTACTGGTGTTCGGCGAAACCATGAACCTTACAAAATCGCCGGGGTCTGCGCGATCATGGCCGGGGTCGCCGTACTGGAATCGGGGCCCATAAGTGACCACTCCCGTTTCCTCCATTGCGCTGGTGACTTTCGGGTCTTTCATCGGCAGCTTCAGTTCGCCCTGACCAAGGCCGGTTCCAAACGGCTCGAGAAAAATCTGCGTTCGCTCTATACCAACTGGCCGCTGGCGTTGGGCATCGCGGGCTATCTGCTGTCGGCGGTTTTCTTCATCATCGGATTGAGGAATGGCGAGCTGAGCATCCTGTTCCCGATGGTTTCGACCGGGTACATCTGGACCATGATGTGGGCGCGCTTATTCTTCCACGAGCCTTTTACCCGCGGCAAGTTCCTGGGGCTGGCGCTAATCCTGGCCGGCTGCGTGTTATTGGGCTTGGGTACCCGGCAGGCGGGCTAGATCCTCGAACGGCATGTTGCCGCCGCATAACACCAGCACCACGTGGCGCTCCTTCGAGAACTGATCCTTCAGCCGTCGGCTGCGGCCAGTGTACAGGAGGCGGCAGGTTCGGTCAGCACTTTCAAACGTTCCAGCAGAAAGCGAAGCGCCGCGAGCGCTTCGGCGTCGGGGACAACGGTGACGCTTTCGAGAGACTCGCGGCGATCTGCAGGTCATTCGGAAGGCGCCGGCGCGCCCAGCGTGCGGGCGATCGAAGTGATCGCTTCGAGCGTAACGATCTTGCCCGGCGGCGAGAGACTTCGACATGCAATCCGCGCCTTCGGTCTCGACGCCCCACATGCGCACCGAGGGCTTGAGTGACTTAACCGCGGTGGCGATGCCGCCGATCAAACCGCCGCCGCCGATGCTGACAATGATGTCGGTGACTTGGGGCACGTCGTCCAGAATTTCGAGGCCGATGGTGCCCTGGCCCGCCATCACCATCGGGTCGTCGAAGGGATGAATGTAGGCCCAGCCTTGGCGCTCATATTCGGCGACTTCGGCAAAGGCTGCTCCGACATTGGCGGCGAATTTGATTTCCGCGCCATAGCCGCGCGTGGCATCGACGTAGTTCGCTCGGCGTGGATTCGGGCATCAGGATGACGGATTTCAAGGCCAACGTCGCGGGCGGCGTAGGCGACGGCTTGCGCGTGATTTCCGCCGCTGACGGCGACCAGTCCCTTGCCGCGCTCTTCGGGCGTGAGAGCCCAGCGCTTTGTTGAACGCACCGCGCACTTTGAAGGAGCCGGTTTTCTGGAAAAATTCGAGCTTCACGTAGACGTTGGTCTTCAAGCGTTCGCTCAAAGCAACGCTGGCGGTGAGCGGCGTGCGGCGGACGCAGGGGCGATGCGTTGGCGGGCATTTGAATTTGCGCGAGCGTCAGGGTTTCCGGCATCGAAGTTTACAGTGTAACGTGTGCTATTGGTGAAGAGATGAATCCCGCGCCTCCCCCACCATCATCCAGTACGCCGGCGACGAGTTCTTTATCGCCACCACTCCGAGCGGCCATGCCATCGCGGTCGACGTAAGGGCGGGCGCAGAGCGGCGCCCGGTCCACTGGAACTGTTCATCACCGGGCTGGGGAGCTGCACCGCGGCTGACGTCATTTCGATCCTGCAGAAGAAGCGCGAACAGGTGACGGCGTACCATGTCGAGATTCGCAGCGAGCGGCTGGAAGAACATCCGCGTGCTTTCCGGCGGATCGAACTGAAGCATGTAATCCGCGGGCACAACGTGTCGAAGGACGCGGTGGAGCGGGCGATTGCGCTCTCGACGGACAAGTACTGCAGCGCGGTGGCGACGGTGCGTGCAACTGCTGAAATCGTAACCACTTACGAAATTCAGCCTGCTGAGTGAGGCGGGGACTGCAGAAAATAGGGAATTCGTCCGATTTCTGACTCATATGAGTCCCGAAGCCGGACGCGACCTCTTGGCCGAACTCTCTAACGCGGTGGCAGCGTATCTGTCCACCATGGAGGTCACCGCCGAGTGCCTCGACGAGAGCTATCCGGAAGTGGGCGGTCCATATCGCAAGCGCATTCAGGCCTTGCAATCGCGGGTGTCCTACGACGCGACACCGAAAGAGATCCGGGAAAGCGCAAAAGCGCTACAAGCGGAGTTGCGCGATTATGCCAGCGTCGCCAACCGCGTTCGCACGGAGCGCAGTGTGGAAATGGAGCGAGAGATTCTGGCGCTGGGCGACATCATTGAAAACCTGACCGAGCGGCAGACCCACTTTGGCAGGCGCTTGCGGGAATTCGCTTCGCAAGTGGGGAAGGCGATGCCGGTGGAAGCTGCCGGTCTGCATGGCGTGGTCGACAGCATGAGCCATGAAACCGCCGCAATGGTGGGCAAGATGCTCGAACAGATGGTGGAACTGGATCAACGTTTGGCGGGCACCGCCAGTACCGATCCCGTCACCGGGCTGATCAACCGCCGCGAACTGGAACGGCAGATCGAGGCGCACAGCTTGCACGGCGCGATGTTTTCGCTGCTGCTGTTCAAGCTGGAAGGTCCGGTCGGCGGACAGGTTTTACAAATGGCTGGTGCTAAACTGGCGTCGCACTTCCGCCATCGAGACCGCACGGCCCGCTGGGGCGACCGAGAATTCGCGGTGCTTTTCCTGGGTGAAAATCAACTGGCGGAGGCGCGCGCGGCGGAGGTTCTGCCGTGGCTCGCCGGACGCTATACGCTCGAGAACGGTGAGAGCGTAGTGATCGAAGTCACGACGCGTTTGCTGGAACCTGAACTCGCCGCCGCTTAGGCATCTCCTTCGCACCAGGATTTGTACTACCGTGATGATGTGCACTCCTTCAAGACTGTCCCGGTACTGATGACGGGAGCCGGGCGTGGCATCGGCAAACGCCTCGCCATCGGATTCGCCACCAAGGGCGCCCGCGTGGGTCTGCTGGCCCGCAGCAAGCCGGAATTAGATCTATGCCAGTTGGAAATCGAACACGCCGGCGGTAATGCGCTGCGCATTCGCGCGGATGTGGCGGATTACGAACAAGTGGCCGCTGCCGTCGAGCGCATGCGGGTTCATTTCGGCAATCCGGTGCAGGTGCTGGTGTGCGCCGCGGGGATGCAGGGGCCGATCGGACCCTTCGCCGACAGCAATCCCAAAGTTTGGGACGAGGTGATTCACACCAATTTGCAAGGTGTCTTGAATGCTTCCCGCGCAGTGCTGCCGGGGATGATTGAGCGGCGCAGCGGAAAAATCATCGTGCTCACCAGCGGGCCGGGAACACAGGCGCGGCCCAATCTGGCGATTTACGCCGCGACCAAGGCGGCGGTCGTGAGTTTCGTCGAAAGCGTCGCGGAGGAAGTGCGCGATCACAACGTGCAAATTAACGGTATGGCTCCGGGAGCGAGCTATACGCACATGACGGACCAGATTCTGGCGGCGGGCGAACGCGCCGGGTGGCGCGAGATTGAAGAGGCCCAGCAAATTCGTTTGACGGGCGGGACGACCGCGGAGAAACAGATCGAGCTGGCTTTATTTCTGGCGTCGGAGCAATCGAACCATATCAGCGGCCGGCTGATCCATGTGAACGACGATTGGAAGAAGCTGCGCGACGGATCCTTAAAGCCGGATCAGTATATGTTACGGCGCGTGCAGAAGGTCTAGCCTTTTGCGACCGCCTTCAGGAAGTCCGCGTAGGGAACGGGACGGCCGTGAATCGGCACGATCTGATCCACGCTGAGGTGCAGGCGCTGCAGGTTATCGTAGAGCACCAGGGCGTTCGGCGCGGGAGTCGCTGGAGCCGGAGCCCCCGGGCCTTGCGGGCTGTAGCTGTCGGCTTCGACCAGGATCTTCGACTTCGGCAGATAACCGATTAGCAACTCACCAGAGTGTCCGTCGCCTTGGGTGGTGTAGATCTCGAGTGACTGCTCGCCGTCGGTAATCACATACTTGTCTTTGACGCCGATGATCTTGGGTTTCTTGGGAGATTTCGCCAGCGCATCCGGCGCCATCGTGGCCTTCATCTTGAAAACCTTGTCATAGTAGGCTTTATTGACGTCGGCGGTGACGATGGTCGCGCCCTCCGCCACATAGGCGCGAAGACCGCCGGAGTGGTCGAAGTGATGATGGGTGCTGAACAGATAACGGATGGGTTTGTTCGGCACCAAGCGCTTCGCCTCGGCGATCACATATTGCGAGCGCTGTTCGGTGAGCGGGGCTTCGATCACGGTGACGAAGTCTTTGAACTCGATAACCAGGCTATTGTGCGAGGTCGGGATCAGCCATACTCCGTCCGCCATTTTTTGTGCGGGAGCAGGGGCCGGCGGAGTAGCCGAGGCGTTGGCGACAGACGCTGGAACCGGGAGATCGGCGCTGGCGTTGGGCTGTACGTCGGCGATGGTGAGATCGGCCACGGCCCCACCGCCTTGCGTCTGCTTGATCTTAGTGGGGAACTTTACGCCGTTGAAGTCTTTGTAGTCGCTGTAGGTGGCGATCACAGCGATGTCACCCAACAGCGGATTGGGAACGGTGGTCTCCACTTTGGTCACCATGTTTTGAGCGTCAATCGTGCCGTCGATTTTGTATTTGCCCAGTGCGGTGAAGGACACGACGATCACTTTCTTGCCACCTTCGGATTTCGATTTGGCGGTGGCGTTGCCAGCTTCCATCGCAGCGCGCAGGAAGCCGTGCGGCGTCAGCAGGATTTGCAGTTGCCGGTCTTCCGCGGCCGCCAGTTGCGGGTTGGGGCCGTTGGGACCCACGGCCCAGGCCTTATCGCCATTCACTTCGTTGTTCTGCCGCTGCCCGCCGAATACCTGTTCCTTGAACACAAACTCTTCCTTGGACGACTTCTGATCGTAGTTGATGCTGCGGGTATAAGAGGTCAACTCGCGCTGCGGCCACGAAAATCCGGGTTGCACGGCTTGCCCGAAGAATCCGTTATAGCCGGTGCCCGAATAAACGATGGATTTTGGGTTGCCCATGGCCTTCGAAGCGTTGTCGAGAACGGTTTTCGCGTCCTGCGAATAAGCGACGCTACCGAGTGCCAGAGCCAGACTGAGATTGATATAGAGTTTCATAAAGCTTCTCCTTTACTGTTTCTTCATGGCCGCAATGGCTGCCAGTTCTTCGGGGTGCGTTTGAATCTTGCCGTGCACCGGTACGTCCTTGGCGAAATCGATCTTGCGCAGTTCCAGGTTCTTGGCGTAGTTATCGGCCCAGGGGTGCTGTGTCCAGCCGACGTCTATGAGATCGCCTTGGACTAGAATTTTGTCGCGCGGCACGTAAGCCATCAGCAGCAGCGGCGAGTGGGTATTGTCCTTCACGTGGTAGATCACCACTTCCATGGACTTGTCTTTCAGGACGAGAGTGTCGTCGACGCCGCGGAACTCGAGCGTCTTGCCGCTCTGGGCGAGCAGATCGGGCTTCAGTGTAGCCTTGCGCGAGGTGACTTCCTTGAAGATTCCTTCGTTGCCCTTGTGCGAGATCACGACCAGTCCTTCGGCGACGGCCGTGCGCAAACCGCCGGTGTGATCGAAGTGGTGATGCGACACGATCACTTCGGTCAACGGCTTATTGGGCACAAGCGAGCGCGCTTTGTCGATCACGGCTTTGGAACGCGCCTCGCTGGTGGGGGTCTCGAACAGCGTCAGGTGATCGTCGAATTCAAAGAGAATGCTACGGGCGTTGCCGTTGCCGGCCAGCCACCAGATGCCTTTGCCGACTTGCTGCGCATCCACACTGACCGGCTGCGGCGGTGGGGCGGGACTGGCCTTTACGTTGGCGGGCGCGGCCAGATCGCTGATAGTCCCATCCACGATGTTCTTCGAGACCTGAATATCCGCCGTCACCCAATTACGGAAATCAATGCTGGTCACATAACGTTTCGGGAGTTTCAAGCCGTCGACGGTTTCATAGTCCGAAAACGAAGTGGTATTGACGACGTCACCGAGGTTTTCACTGGACGTCATCCAACTGAGCGACGTCGGGAGGCCGGTCTTGGCGTTCACCGCGAGGGTGAGTTTATCGCCGGCGGCGGTCGTGATGTCTATCTTCTGCTCGCCACTCTTCTTGCGCAGGTTCGACAGCTTCGCGGCGGGATCTAACGCGGCGCGGACGATGGTGACGGGATTTCCCAGCATTTCGATGCGGCGGTCGAACGCTGCAGTTTCGCCCACACGCTGCGTGGAGCCGTCGGGATTGACGTTAAAGGCAACGCCTCCGTCGAGCCCCATGTTCTGGTGGACATCGGTGGCGAGCGCAAAATCGAATCCCGCGATGCGGTGCTGCTCGACACGCATACGCCCATTCGCCAGATCGAGGCTGCGCTTGAATTCTGGAACGTTCCAATTGAGCAGCGGGGAGTCGGGGAGCGGGTTCTGCCCGACATTCGGGTTGATGCCGGAACCTTCGATCACCAGGGTCTTGACGGCCATAACTTTGTCTTTTCCACCCAGGGCCTCGGCGGCGCGGGTTACGGCGGTCATCTCGGGCGACTGTGCGAAAGCCGCCGCGCCCGCGAGCATGGCGATCGCCGCTATCTTGAATTTCATGGCGGAGCTCCTTAAAAAACCGCTTCGACAACCCTAGTCATTCTAGCTTGGGCCAACACGCGAGGCCACTGCCGAATTACGGCCGAATTGATACAATCGGGAACTATGAAACTTACCTGGTTCCGCGTTTTTGCATTGGCCGCGGTGTCGTTCGCCGCTGGGTCCTGGATCACGGCTCGCTTCGCGGCGGTTCCGAGAGTGGAGGCCGACAGCAATCGGGTCTACGAACTGCGCATCTACCACACGCTGCCCGGCCGGCTGCCGGCGCTGGTCAGCCGTTTCCGCGATGACACGCGGCGGATCTTCGACCAGCATGGCATTCACAGCGTGGGTTATTGGGTTCCGCAGGATGCGCCAATGAAAGACAACACGCTGATCTATATCGTGTCGCACCCGAGCCGCGAAGCAGCGACCAAGGACTGGAAGGAATTCGGCGGCGATCCGGAATGGCAGAAGGTGGCTAAGGCTTCAGAAGCTGACGGGAAGATCGTGGAGAAGGTGGATTCTACGTTCATGGATCCTACTGACTTTTCTGCTCTGAAGTAGTAAGCGAAGGCGGACCAGGAGGTCCGGCGCGGACGTGGACGTCCACCCTACTAGCAGAAACCGAGGGACGCCAGGCCGAACAGCAGCTCGCGGCGGCCGGGGAGTTGCGCCACGTTTTTCAGCATCAGGGGGCGGGCGCTGTCGACGACGAAGCCTGCGCGGGTTAGCATCGACATCAGTCCGGTGTGGCGCTCGGGGACTTCGATTTTGATGCGTCCGGGGAAGCCTGTCGTCAGGTGCGCTACCAAACTAGCGGCGTCTTGTGGGGTTGTTGCGACTACCGGGCCGAGGACCAGGCCGCCGCGCTGGGGGATTTTCCAGGCGTATCCGCTGCCATCAGAGAGCATGACGGCGCCTTCCGTCTGCTTCCAGCGATGCCGCAGAACCTGGCTGCGATCCGCTTGGTAAATCGCGCGATCGAGTTCGAGGACACGAGGCAAATTCGCTTCCGTCATCGGTTGGATCGCGCCGGTGACGGGCAACGAAGTACCCTCTACCGCGATCAGGCGCACGATCTGCTCGGCTACTTTGAACCCAAGAGATTCGTAGAGGGGCTGGCCGAAGGGCGTCGCCACCAGCATTTGAGGAACGCCCGCCACTTGATCGAGGCACTTCAGCACGACCGCGCGCGCCAATCCTTGGCGGCGGAATTCCTCGCGCACCAGCACAACGGCCAAGGCCGACAACGAAGGACCGAATTGGTAGATGCTCGAGCTCGATACGATTTTCCCGTCCGCGGTGCGATGGCCAAAAACCTGACTGGCGGCGAGCGTGGTCTGCCAGTCACCAATCTCGTGCGGCCAACCAATGCTCTCCGATAATTCGAGCAGTAAGGGCGCGTCGGCGACTGTGAATTGAACTAAGGGCGGAGTCACAGTTTGTCGAGGAAGCGGCGGTGGACGCGCAAGTCGCCGGTCAATTCCGGATGAAACGTGGTGACCATGTTGCGGCCTTGCTCGACCCACACGGGGTCGCCGTTGTATTGAGCAAGCACGGTGCTGCCCGCGCCTAAGCCGCGGATGATGGGAGCGCGGATGAACACGGCTTCGAGGTCGCCTCCCTCCGGCATGGGAATGTGCGCAATGCGGCTGTCGACCTGGCGCCCGTAGGCGTTGCGCTCGACTACGATGTCCATCAGGCCAAGGCTTGCCTGCGCGGGATTCGTGACTTCGCGTGCAAGTAAGATTGCTCCGGCGCAGCTTCCGTAGACCGGTTTGTGCTCGCTGAAGCGCTCGAGGGGTTCGGTGAGCCCTTCTTGATCGAGCAGCTTCAGCATGGTGGTGCTTTCGCCGCCGGGGATGATCAAGCCGTCGCACTGCTCGAGGTCGGCAACAGTGCGCACTTCGATCGCGTGGCCGCCGGCCCGCTCGATTGCTTTGCGATGCGCTGCGAAGTCGCCTTGGAGTGCCAGAATCCCGGCGGTTTTTTGCGCGTTACCAGCCACGCGTCTGCAGCAGTTCGCTTTCGGGGAGCTTCGAAATGTCGAGACCGCGCATGGCCTCGCCCAACTCCTCGCTGGCTTCGAGCAGCTTCACCGGGTCCTTATAATAGGTCGCCGCCTTGACGATGGCGCGGGCGCGCTTGTCGGGGTCTTCGGATTTGAAGATGCCGCTGCCGACGAACACGGCTTCGGCTCCGAGTTGCATGACGAGCGCGGCGTCGGCCGGCGTGGCGATTCCACCTGCTGAGAAATTGGGTACAGGCAGCTTGCCGTTGGCGGCGACCCATTCCACTAGCTCGAGCGGCGCGCCCAGGTTCTTCGACTCGTGCACCAACTCTTCGCGGCCCAGCACGGTGAGCTGCTTCATTTCCTTGACGATGGTGCGGATGTGGCGCACGGCTTCGACGATGTTGCCGGAACCGGCTTCGCCCTTGGTGCGGATCATAGCCGCGCCCTCGGCGATGCGCCGCAGCGCCTCGCCCAGATTGCGCGCTCCGCAGACGAACGGAACTTTATAATCGCGCTTGTCGATGTGGTGCTCTTCGTCGGCGGGCGTGAGCACTTCGCTCTCGTCGATATAATCGACGCCGAGCGCTTCAAGCACGCGGGCTTCGGTGAAGTGGCCGATGCGGGCTTTTGCCATCACCGGGATCGACACCGTGTCCATGATCTCGCGAATGATGCGGATGGACGCCATGCGAGCTACTCCACCTTCCTTGCGGATATCGGAGGGCACGCGTTCAAGCGCCATTACCGCGCAGGCGCCGGCCTTCTCGGCAATCAAGGCTTGTTCGACGTTGGTGACGTCCATAATGACGCCGCCCTTCAGCATTTCGGCCAAGCCAACCTTTAAGCGGAATTCTTCAGAAAGGTACATGTCTGTTACCAGTATGGCCGCTTATGGGCCACGATTTCAAATGCGTGTGCCGCAGACGGACACGGGTGCTAAAATCTGTCATATTGTCAGTGGTCATGCGCCGCCTCTTGATTCTGCTCTTGGGTCTGCTGTTAGCCGGTGGTTTGTTCGCGCAGAAACATAAAAACAAGCCGGACGAGGAGCCGCGGCCGCAGGTTTTGGAAGTGCTTCCCGACACTCCTGAGGCGGTGGTGGCAGAGTCAGGACGCCTGTCATTCCAGGTGTCGCCGCTATCCGACAAGGGCTTATTGTCGCAGCAAGTGCGCGACGCGCTAAAGGCGCTGGCTCGCTTGAACCACGGCGCGACGATCGTTAAAGTGCGCGCGTTCGTCGCCGGGTCGGGCGATTTGCGGCGGGTTAAAGACATTGTGGCGGAGGAGTTCACGGAGAGAAAGCAGACGCTGCCCGCGGTGAGCACGATTCAGGTGGGCGGGCTGCCGCTGCCGGGAGCGCAGGTGGTGATCGAAGCGATTTCGTCGGAAAAGAAGGTCGTGAATCCGAGCGGTTTGGTGTTTCTTTCCGGCGCTCAAAGCGCGAACGCCGCCGGTTCCGTGGGAAAACTGGAAAGCTCTGTAAAGGACGTGGGGGTAAAAGCAGCAGACGTGTTGCGCGTTAGTTGCTTCCTGAGTTCGCTCGATGACGTGCAGGCCGCGCGCTCCGCTGTCGCCGCCGCCTTCCCCGCCGCCGCTACAAATTTCCTGCAGATGCAGCGGTTGGGATTTGAGCAACAGGCGCTTTGCGAAGGCGTCGCGCGCTGGAACGGCGTTCTAATCGCGGACGCGCCCGCAGTCGGTGTGGCACGCATCGGCGCAACGAAACTGGTGCTGACGGCCACCCAATTGGTGTTTCGTGATCAAGACTCCGACTTCCGGCTGGCTTACCAGCGGCTGGCGAAGACGCTCCTGCCGCTGGGAGCTACCTTCAAGGATGTCTTCTGGACCGGCACCTACGCCCTCACTCGACCGGACGCTTCCAAGCTCGAAACTATCCAGGGGGAATTCTTCGATCACACTTCCCCGCCGCCGCATACCGCGTTACAAATCGAGGGGCTGCCGTCGACCGACGCCACTGCGGCCGTCGAGTTGATAGCTATCGGCCGCTAGATCGTCTCGCCGCGGATCAAGTCGTCGTAGGATTCGCGCTCGCGCACCACGCGCCAGCGGTCGCCTTCCACAAGCACTTCGGCTGGGCGACGGCGCGCGTTGTAGGTAGACGACTGGACGAATCCGTAGGCGCCGGCGGTCGAAATCGCCAGGACATCGCCGGGCATGACTTCTGACATTTCGCGGTCGCGTGCGAGGAAGTCGCCAGTTTCGCAGACCGGGCCTACCACGTCGGCACGGATTCTGCGATGGTTGTTCTGGCGCACTGGCAGAATTTCGTGGTGGGCGCTGTAAAGGGCCGGGCGAATCAGATCGTTCATCGCGGCGTCCACGATCACGAACTCTTTTTCACCGGTCTGCTTGCGGTATAACGTCTTGGTGAGCAGAACGCCGGCGGCCGCGACGATGGATCGTCCGGGCTCGAGCACGACGTGCAAGTCGCGCCCCGCGACGCGCTGCTTCAGGCACTTCACGAATTCCGCAATCGACGGCGTGACCTCTTCGGGTTTGTAAGCGACACCCAATCCGCCGCCGAGATCCGCGTGACGGATATTGAAACCCTTGGCGCGAAGGCGCTCAATCAGCGCGAGCACGCGATCGACGGCCTCCATCAAAGGCCCAGGGTCGAGCAGCAAAGAACCGATGTGGCAGCTCACGCCCTCCAGCAGCAGGTTCTCGTGTTTGCGGGCGCGCTCGTAGATTTCTTCGGCTTGTGCGATGTCGACGCCGAATTTGTGGGCCAGCTTACCTGTGGAAATATAGTGATGGGTGTCGGTCTCGACGTCGGGATTGACCCGCAACGCTACTCGGGCCTTCACTCCGCGGCGGTGCGCCAGCGCGTCGATCAACGCCAACTCGGGTTCCGATTCGCAGTTGAAATTGAAGATACCCGCCTGCAACGCGTCGTCGATTTCGGGCGCGGTCTTGCCGACACCGGAGAAAACCACTTTGGCGGGATCGCCACCAGCCTTGAGGACGCGAAACAATTCGCCGCCCGAAACGATGTCGAAACCGGCGCCGGCCTGCGCGAGCAAACGGAGCACGGCGAGGTTGCTGTTAGCCTTCATGGCGTAGCAGATGGTATGGGGCTGATCGCCGAAAGTTTCGTTGTACGCGCGGAAGTTCTCCAGAATCGTTGCAGCGGAATAGACGTAGCAGGGCGTGCCGACGCGCGCGGCGATTTCCGCCAAGGCCACGCCTTCGCAGTAGAGGGCGTGTTCGCCGTAGGTAAACGCGTTCATCCGATCACCTTCATGCTAACCACGGTCTGGTCGTCGGTCAGCGCTACGCTATCGCGAAATTCGTCGAGATCGGCAAAGATCTGATCGACGATTCCGCGCGGCGTCTCGGCATCATGCTTGGTCAGCAAGCGCTGGACGCGCGGGCGTCCGAAGTGCTCTTCGTTTGCGTTCAACTGATCTTCGACGCCGTCGGAAAATAGCAGCAAGGTGTCGCCGGACTCCGCCTGATACGTCACTTCATCGTAGGTTTGATGTTCCAGAAGGCCGATCGGCATGCCTTCGGCCTTGGCGGTGATAATCTGGCCGGCGCGCGAGATCAGCAGCGGCTCGGCTCCGGCGTTGGATATTGTCATGCGGTGGGTGCGTGGTTCCCACAGGAGTACCATCAGGGTCGCGTAGACCGCGTCGATTTTGCGTTCGAGTAATGCTTCATTGAGGGATTGCATCAGCATGGCGGGACTTCGGCGGCGCGGGGTGAGAATCCGCAGCAATCCGCTGATCAAGGCTCCATAGAGCGCCGCCGCTGCGCCCTTGCCGCTGACGTCTCCGAAGGCGATCACGGCATAATCGTCGCCTTGTTCGAAGAATTCGTAGACGTCGCCGGAGATTTCGCGCGCAGCCCGGGAGCGGATCGCGATATCCAGCCCGCGGATATCCGCTTCGCGCGGCAACAACACTTTTTGCAATTTACGCGCGGCCTTCAGGTCCTGATCCATGCGCTGCTCGCGGCCGGCCAACTCTTCATAGAGACGCGCGTTTTCGACGGAGCTGGCAATCTGCGGCGCCAGCAGCGACAGGGTTCGTTGATGCTCTTCGGTGAAATTGCCGATCCGTTCGCTCTCCATGTTGAGCACGCCCACCACGCGATCCTGAACGATCAAAGGCACGGCCATTTCGGAATGAATATCGGGTTGCGACGCGATGTAGCGCGGATCCTGCATGGTGTTCAGGACGCGCACCGTTTGCCGCGATTCAGCCGCTGCGCCCGTGATACCAGTGCCCAGGGAGATATTATCGAGATCCACGCGCTGGTCGTAACGGACGCTGAAGCGGTGGCGCAGCACTTTCTTGTCCGCGTCCACCAGCAGGATGCTGAAGGCATCGTACTTAATCAGCGTACGCACCGACGCGGCGATCTTGCCCAGCAACTCGTCCAGGTCCAGAATGGAGCTGAACTCCTGCGAGAGTTGTGCCAGCGTTCGGAAGGTACGGTTCTGCTGGTTGACGCGGCGGTAGAGACTGGCGTTTTCGATCGATCCCGCGACGCGCGATGCAATCAGGCGCATAATGCGGCGGTCCTGATCGTGGAAGGCGCGCGCGCGGGTGGACTGCACGTCGATCACGCCCACCAGCTTGCCGTGCGCCATCATGGGAACCGCGAGCTCGCTGCGCACGGCGTCGAGCGCGACCAGGTAACGCGGATCAGTGCGCACGTCTTCTACCAGAACCGGTTCGCGGCTTTGCCCGGCGGCCCCCACGATGCCTTCGCCCAAGCCGATCACCAGGCTGCGCACGATCTCTTCGCGGTGGCCGATCGAGTAGCGAATGCGCAGGCCCTGACTTCTTTCGCTATAGAGCAGAATGGCGAACAGATCGTAGGGGACGACAACTTTGACGATGTCGGCGACGTTTGCCAAGAGCTTGTCGAGGTCGAGCGTTTCCGAAGTGATACGGGACACTTCGAGCAGGAAGTCGAGCAGCTCGGCGCGCTCGCGGAACGCTTCAACGGCTTTGCGGGGGGCGGCCATGCGGATCGCGGCCTAAGCCGCCGTGGCCTCGACGATCTTGACGCTGGCGCTGGCGCCCACGCGGCTGGCGCCGGCCGCCACCATTTTCTTCAAGTCTTCGAGCGTGCGCACGCCGCCCGAGGCTTTCACGCCCATCGCAGGGCCTACGGTTCGCCGCATCAACGCTACATCTTCAACTGTGGCGCCGCCAGGGCCGAAGCCGGTGGAAGTTTTCACGAAATCCGCGCCAGCGGCTTTCGCCAATTCGCACGCGGCGACTTTTTGGGGGTCGGTCAGAAGCGCGGTTTCGAGGATCACCTTGACGATCGCACCGCGGGCGTGCGCGGCTTCGACTACGGCGCGGATGTCGGCATGGACGGCGTCGGCGTTTCCACCGCGCAACTCGCCGACGTTCAGGACCATGTCGATCTCCTGCGCTCCATCAACGATCGCTGCGGCGGTTTCGGCGGCTTTCATCTCCATCGTGTTGGCACCCAACGGGAAACCTACCACGGCGCACACTTTTGTGGCACACCCGTGCAATTGCTCAGCAACCAAACGAACCCAGCAGGGGTTCACGCAGACGCTAAAGAAACCGTACTGGCGCGCCTCGGCGCACACTTTGCGGATGTCGGATTCGGTGGCTTCCGGCTTCAGTAAAGTGTGATCGATCAAGGCTGCGATTGAGGAATCGAAACGCGGCACAGAACTGATCGTAGCATAGGGGTTTCACGCGCTCTTTCGCTATAATCAGTAGATGGAAGCCGCTACTCTATCGCCCACGGTCGTCGATCTAGAAAAGCAATATTTGCTGCAAAATTACGCGCGCTACCCGGTGGTTCTGCAGCGCGGAAAAGGCTGCTACGTTTACGATACTGCCGGCAAACGTTATCTGGATTTGCTGGCTGGAATCGGCGTCAACGCACTGGGACATGCGCACCCACGCCTCACGAAAGTGATTCGCGAGCAGGCGGGACGGCTGGTGCACACTTCGAACCTGTACTATCACGAGTACGCCGGGCCGCTTGCCGAGCGCCTTTCGAAGGCCAGTGGACTGGCGCGTATTTTCTATTGCAACTCCGGCACGGAGGCCAATGAAGCTGCGCTGAAGATGGCGAAGGCTCACGGCCATGCGATCTCGCCGGACAAATTTGAGATCGTCGCGCTGGATAATTCGTTCCACGGGCGCACTATCGGCGCGTTGTCGGTGACCGGGCAGCACAGTTACCGCCGCGATTTTGAGCCGCTGATGCCGGGGGTGCACTTCGTCCCGCGCAACGACATCGCGGCGCTGGAGCAAGTGGTGACCGAGCGCACGGCCGGTATCATCATCGAACTGGTGCAGGGCGAGGGTGGTATCTATCCGATGACCGAGGAGTTCATTCGCAAGGCTCGCGAGCTGGCGGACCACTATAACGCGCTGCTGATTTTCGACGAGATTCAGTGTGGGGTGGGGCGCACGGGCGTGTACTTCGCTTACCAGTTGCTGGATCCTCCGGTGATGCCCGATGTGATGACGGCGGCGAAACCGGTGGCCTGCGGACTGGCGCTGGGAGTGGTGGCGGCGAATGAGCGCGCGGCGGCGGGGCTTGGCGCGGGAAAGCATGGGACTACTTTTGGCGGCGGGCCGCTGGTTTGCCGCGTGGGTCTCGAATTCTTCGATGTCCTGGATGGGTTGCTACCGCATATCGCGGATGTCGGCAGCTATTTCCGGATGCGGCTGACGGAGCTTTCGCGGCGCTACTCGTTTATCAAAGAAGTGCGCGGCGTGGGGCTGATGATCGGCGTGGAACTGGATTTCCCTTGCAAGCAGATTGTGCTGGATTGTATTGAGCAAGGGGTGCTGCTGAATTGCACGCATGATTTCACGCTGCGGATGCTGCCGCCTTACATCATTACCGAGCAGGAAGTGGATCGGGCGATCACGGTTCTGAAGCGCGTGTTCAAGAACGCGAAACGTCCGGAGGCGGCGTAGCGTTACAACAAGTCATATTAAAGTAGATCGGTGCGGCCAGCTTTTTCCAAACGCTTGACTAGTTCGCCCACTTCTTGGGCGCGGTTGCGGTCGGCGATCAAGAGGGCGTCGGGGGTGTCGACTACGATCAGGTCATTTACGCCCAGCAACGCTACCAGCTTTCCTTCGGCGTCGATGTAGTTACCGGTGCTGGCTTCGATGATGGAGGCGGAACGCAACGCGTTGCCTTGGGCGTCGCGTTTGTGGAGTTGGTAGACGGCATTCCAACTCCCGACGTCGTTCCAGCCGATATCGCCAGCCGGGATGCCAGTTACGTTCGAGGCGCGTTCCAGCACGGCGTAGTCGATCGAAATGTTATCGCATTTGGGGAACACGGACGCCAGGGTTTCGGAGAACTTGCGGCTGGTGAAAGGCGGCAGGCAGGCAAGAAGCTGCGCGGTCTTGGGCAGGAAACGGCGCAGGGAGTCCAGCAAGACCGAAGTCTTCCAGAAAAACATGCCTGCATTCCAATAGAAGTTTCCGGCGGCTAGAAAGCTTTCGGCCGTGGACGCGTCGGGTTTTTCGCGGAAGCTCACTACTCGCTGCGCGCTGCGAGCCCCGGGCTGGACGCCTTCCGGAAATTCGATGTAGCCGTAGCCGGTCTCGGGCCAGCGGGGTTGAATGCCCAGCACTACGATGTTGCCTTGAGATGCGGATTGAAAGGCAGGGCGCAGTAGGCGGACGTACTCGCGGGGCTTAGCGATGACGTGGTCGGCGGGGAAGACTCCCATCAAGGCGTCGGGGTCGAGCGACTGCAGGATATGCGCAGCCAGGCCGATGGCGGGAGCGGTGTTGCGCTGCACGGGCTCGGCCAGAATCTGGCGCTTGGGAACTTCCGGGAGTTGCTTGACGATCTCGGCGCGCAGGTGGTGGTTGGTGAGAATCCAGATGCGTTCGGGAGGCAAGAACGGGACGCAGGCGATCGACCGTCTGCTGGATGAGGGTGCGTTCCCCGAAGAATTTCAGGACCTGCTTGGCGCGGGCGCGGCGGCTGCGCGGCCAAAAGCGGGTGCCTCGGCCACCGGCCAGGATCAGGCCATAATTGTGGGACATACTTACTGGATCGGAATTCCGCGCACCAGCTTCAGTGTGCGATTCCAGCGTGTTTTGGAGAAAAAGTTCTTCGCCAGGTCCAGATAGTGGCTGCCGCTGTCGCCGGCCCATTCTTCAGTGGGGGCGTCATAGGACCAGAAGATCACCAGCGGTTTGCCGATGATGTTTTCGCGCGGCACGAAACCCCAGTAGCGGCTGTCGAGGGAATTCTCGCGATTGTCGCCCATGGCGAAGTAGTTGCCGGGGGGCACCACGAGTTCGCCGTTACTCACGTTCGCCGCCAGCATTTGTTGGGCGCGATCGACCACGGGCCCGTAGGGCTGCGACGGGAAGTTGTCGCGATAGGGCTCGATGTGCGCATCGATGTGCTGGGCGTAGGGCTCGGTAAGGGCGTGGCCGTTCACATACACTACTTTGTCGACGATGTGGATGCGGTCTCCAGGGACTCCGATCACGCGCTTGACGAAGTTCTGGCGGATGTCCATGGGGTAACGGAAGACAATCACGTCTCCGCGTTTGGGCTCGGTATAGGGCAGCAGGTACTTGCTGATGGGGTCGGCGGGCGCATAGGACAACTTGTCGACCAGCAAGTGATCGCCGATCAGGACTGTAGATTCCATGGAGCCGGTGGGCACGATGAAGGCTTGCACCAGCGTGGTGGTTCCGAACAGCAGGATCAGGATATTCAGGGACCACTCGTGGATGAAATCCCGCGTTGAATCGGTAAACTTATTCATACGGCGTTAGTTTTTGTAATACCCGTGCACCAACATAAAGGTCCGGCGCCAACGGGTTTTGCTGAAGAAATGTAAGCCGATGTCTTTGATGTGATCCAGACCGATCGATGGATTTTGCAAGTCATCGGTCGGCGCATCATAGGACCAGTAAATGATCAGGGGCTTACCGATGATATTCTCGCGCGGAGCAAAACCCCAATAGCGGCTATCGAGCGAAGAATCGCGATTGTCGCCCATGGCAAAAATACTGTCCGGTGGCACCACCACTTCGCCGTTGACCACATGGTTAGTCAACATATCCACCGCGCCCGGATAAACCATGGAGTTGGGCTCACTAGGAAAGTTATCGCGGTAGGGGTCGATCTGGTCGGACTTATGCACGGCATAGGGTTCGTCGAGCTTCACCCCGTTCCGGTAGACTTCCTTGTTTACGATACGGATGCGGTCGCCGGGGATGCCGATGGCGCGCTTCACGAAGGTCATGCTGATGTCGACGGGGTAGCGGAACACAATGATGTCGCCGCGCTTGACGTCGCTATAGGGCAGCAGGTGTTTGCTGATCGGACCGCTGGGCGCGAAGGCCATTTTGTCTACCAGCAGGTGGTCGCCGATGAGCAGCGTGTCTTCCATGGAGCCAGTCGGGATCACATACGCCTGCACCAACGTGGTGGTCAGGAACAGCAGCAGCAGGATGGTGATGGCCCATTCGGCGATGGCTCCGCGAGGCGGCTCGACGGGAGTGACTGGCTCTGCCGTTTCGACGGCGGGTGCTTCCGCGAGGAGGGCGGGAGCTTCCAGTGGTGCCTGGGGTTCGGGGGTGACGGAATCCGTCGTGTTTTCGAGGCTCACTAGCCTTATTCTACTCGCTTCGCGCTTAGGAGGAGTCCGCTCGAAGCTATTCGTCTTGCACGCGGAAGCGGACGCGGCGGCTGCCGGGCCATTCGAGGCGCAGGTCACGGGAGATCTCGTCCAGCATTTCGGTGGTGCAGACTTTCTGCTCGTCGGCGAAGGCGCTCAAGAGCATGTTGTCGCAGATGGCATTGATCAGGCGTGGCGTGCCCTGCGCGCGCAGGTGAATTTCCGCCAGCAATTCTTCCGGGAACACGGTCTGGTGCGGCATTCCGGCCTTTTCCAGGCGCGACTGGATGTAATCCACGGTATCGCGCAGCGTGAACGGCTGCAGATTGAAGCGCAGGACGATCCGCTGCTTCAACTGGCGAAATTGGGCGCGTCCAGCTTGCGATCAAGCTCGGGCTGCCCGGCCAGGATGATCTGCAGGAGTTTGCCGTTGCGGTTCTCCAGGTTTCCCAGCAAGCGGATTTCTTCGAGCACTTCCCAATCGAGATTGTGGGCTTCGTCGACAATCAGCACCACTGTACGTCCGAGCTGGGCTTGTTCGACTAAGAGCTGGTTCAGGGCGAACAAGACTTCGGTCTTCGAGGTGCGCTCGCAGGGCAGATTCAGATCGTAAGCGATCATCTCGAAAAACTGCTCGGTGTTCACGCGCGAGTTGAACAGGAAGGCGAATTCGATGTACTGGGATTCCAGGTAATCCCGAAGGCACTCGAGCATGGTGGTTTTGCCGGTGCCGACTTCACCTGCCAGGACGATAAAGCCCTTGCGGGCTTGGACCCCGTAAACCAAGTTGGCGAGCGCCTCTTCATGCTGCTCACTGCGGAAGAAAAACGCCGGATCCGGGCTTAGGTTAAAAGGGCTCTCGGTGAATCCAAAGAACGCATTATACATTTGCTAAGTCTCTGTTCACTCTCTATATCGATCCTAACACGCAATCCCGTGAGGTTAAAGCCTTTATTCGAGCGCGGGATGGTACCTTTTGACTAAAAGTACTATGCAAAGCGGGTATACTCTTTAGCTATGGCCGTTTACGTTATTGTCAATATTAATATCAAGGATCTGCCCGCGTATGACGCTTATAAGACCGGGGCGCCGCCCCTGGTAAAGAAGCATGGCGGGGAGTATCTGGCGCGGGGTGGGGCGACCGAGGTGCTTGAGGGCGCGTGGGTTCCCAATCGGCTCGCGCTGCTGAAGTTTCCCGATATGGCGGCGGTGAAAGCCCTCTTGAGCGACCCGGACTATCAGCCGTTGAAGGCTTTGCGGCACAGCATTGCCGATACCCAGATAGTGGCCGTCGAGGGAGTGTAATTTATGCATGCCCTGCTGTTGCTTTTGATTTCGGCCGGGATGTGCTTCGGCCAACTGCAGGGCATCATCGATATTCATACGCACGGTGACCCGGATAGCGCGCCGCGCAAGATCGATGTGCTGGAACTTGCCAAGATCGCCAAGGCGGCGGGGATGCGCGGCATCGTTCTGAAGAATCATTACGCTCCTACAGTGCAGGCGGCGTATCTGGTGAGCGAAGTGGTGCCGGGCATCGACGTCTTCGGCGCCATCGCGCTCGACCGGGCTGTAGGCGGGGTGAATCCGGAGGCGGTGCGGCAAGGAGCGGCGTTCAAGGGCAAGAAGCTGCGCATCGTTTGGATGCCCACGTTTGACTCGGAAAATGAAGTGCATTTTCTGAAGCAGAATCGGCCGTTCGTGTCGGTTCAGCGCGACGGCAAGCTGTTGCCGGAGACCGTTGAAGTGCTCAACATCATCGCTAAGGAAAACATTGTGCTGGCGACGGGACACTCTTCGGCAGCGGAGAATCTGCTATTGACGCGCGAGGCGAAGAAGATGGGGATCAGGCATATAGTGTTGACGCATCCCATGAGCTCGCGCACCAATATGAGTATTCCGGACATGCAGGAAGCGGCGAAGATGGGCGCCTACATTGAGTTGTGCGGGGCGGCGCTGCTGCCGACACAGGGGGTCGACGGTCGCATTCCGGTTGCGGATTACGTGAAGGCCATACGAGCGATTGGCCCCGAGCACATTATTCTGTCGAGCGACTTGGGGCAGGCGGCGAATCCGGTTCACACCGAAGGCTGGGTGCAGTTTCTGGACATCCTGCGCAAGGCGGGAATCAGCAATAGCGACTTAGATGTGATGGACAAGAAGAACCCGGCGGCGCTGCTGGGGTTGCCCTAATACGGGCGTTTGCCGACCCAGTTGCCAGGCGGGTCGTAGTTGCAGACCCACACTTCCGTGCGGCCGCTGCGGGCGACGGCGCAACCGACTCGCTTGGTGTCGCGCCAGACGATTTGGGTGTAGTGGCCGCACACTTTGCGGCAGGTGTTATTCGAATACTGATAGTCGCGCGCTTCCGACGCCCAATCGTTCACTACCTGCGCCGGGGAGGCACCGCCGCCGGTGATCTCGTACAGGTTCTCGCCATACTGGGGATTACGGCGGTGGAAGAACTTGCCGTTCGCAGCTAGATAGTCAGCCCATTGTTGGGCGAACGCGGCGAGATCGTCGGACCATTCGAGGGGCTTGAGCCCCACACGACTGCGCACGGCGTTGTGAGCCGCCAGCAGATTGTCGGCTACGAACAAACCAGGAGGCTGCCTTTGGGCGAGTAGGGTCCCGAGCAGTAGAATCGCCAGGTTCAAGGCAACGCCTCGGCTACGGCCTTTCCGACCACCGCGGTGGTGGCTTTCCCGCCCATGTCGGGTGTGCGCGGGCCATCGGCGGTGACTTGTTCGATGGCGCGGACGATGGCGTCGTGGGCCGCTGGATAGCCCAAATGATCGAGCATCATGGCGCCCGACCAGATCTGGCCGATGGGATTCGCGATGCCCTTCCCGGCGATATCCGGGGCCGAGCCATGCACTGGTTCGAACAGTGACGGGAACTTGCGCTCCGGATTGATGTTGGCGGAAGGCGCGATGCCGATGGTGCCGGTACAGGCCGGGCCCAAATCGCTCAGGATGTCGCCGAACAGATTCGAGGCCACCACTACGTCGAACCAGTGCGGGTTGCGGACGAAGTGAGCGGTCAGGATATCGATGTGGAATTTGTCGACTTTTACGCCTGGATAGGCGCGGGCCATCTCGGCTACGCGTTCGTCCCAGTAGGGCATTGAGATGAAGATGCCGTTCGATTTCGTGGCGGCGGTCAAATGCTTTTTGGGGCGGCGCTGGGCCAGCTCGAAGGCATAGCGCAACACGCGGTCGACGCCCACGCGGCTGAAGATGGATTCTTGCAGCACGATCTCGCGGTCGGTGCCGGCGAACATCTTGCCGCCGACTGAGGAGTACTCGCCTTCGGTGTTCTCGCGCACGACGTAGAAATCGATGTCGCCGGGTCTGCGATTCGCCAGCGGGCTTGGAATGCCGGGCATCAGGCGCACCGGGCGCAGATTGACGTACTGATCGAACTCGCGGCGGAATAGCAGCAGTGAGCCCCATAACGAGATGTGATCGGGAACCTTGTCGGGCCAGCCGACGGCGCCGAAAAAGATGGCGTCGTGGCTGCCGATCAGGCTTTTCCAATCGTCGGGCATCATCTGGCCGTGCTGCGCGTAGTAATCGCAGCTCGCGAAGTCGAATTCGTCGTAACGGAGGTCGATTCCGAACTTGCGCGCGGCGGCATCGAGGACGCGGATGCCTTCGGGAATGACTTCGGTTCCGATACCATCGCCGGGGATGACGGCGATTCTATGCTTTGCCATGTTCTCCTGGTTTGAAAAACTGTTGGATCTCCGCTAACAAAGCCTCCGGCGCTTCTTCGGGGATATAGTGTCCGCAATCGAGCTCGCGTCCGCTGACGGTTTCGGCGACGAGGCCCCAATCCGCCAGGGGATCGAAACATCTCTCAACAATTCCGTAGATGCCCCACAAAACGCGCAGCGGGCATGTCAGCTTCGTGCCGGCGTCGCGATCCACGCAGTCGTGGACCAGGTCTATGGTGGCGGCGGCGCGATAATCTTCGCACATGGCGTGGATGCAGGCGGGGTCGCGGAAGGCTCGCAGGTATTCGGCCCAGGCTTCGGGCGCGAAGGGGCGCGCGCCGGCGCTGCGCTTGCCCATGTATTCCTGCAAGTAGAATTCGGGATCCGCGCCGATCAGGCGCTCGGGCAGCGGCGCGGGCTGGATCAGGAAGAACCAGTGCCAGTAGGCGCGGGCGAATTCCATGCTGGTCTGTTCGTACATGGCTAGCGTCGGCGAGATATCCAACAGCATCATTTTGTCGATGGACTGTGGATGATCCAGCGCCAGACGGTGCCCGACGCGTGCGCCGCGGTCATGGCCTACGAGTGAGAAGCGTTCGAAGCCGAGACCCTGCATCAAAGCCACTTGGTCACGCGCCATTTCGCGCTTGCTGTAGGTGGAGTGATCGGGAAGGCCAGCGGGCTTGCTGGCGTCGCCGTAGCCGCGCAGGTCGGAGGCGATTACGGTGAAGTTTTGGGCTAGCGCCGGGGCCACTGCATGCCAGATTGCGCGAGTCTGCGGAGAGCCGTGCAGCAGCAACAGGGGCGGTCCGCTGCCCGCCATTACGTAGGGGATGTGGATGCCGCCGGTGTCGGCGATGCCGTTTGAAAACCCCGGGAATAAGTCCGCCGCGCTCATTTGATTTCGACTTGAATCTCCACCGCGGTTTTGTCGCCCATCTGCTCAGTTTGATGCTGCAGGGCGTCGCGCCAGGCGATGTCGCCGGGATGGCGGGGGTTATCGACGACGCGTCCGTCGCCTAATTTCATAGTGGTGTGAAGCTCCGTCAGGTAAACCACTACATAATGCGGGTGCTCATGCATGGGGGATTTCACATGCGGCGGCAAGATGGTGCGTATCGCGCGGACACGGTCGTTTTCGAAGGCCACCAAGTGATGTTCGGCGTCGAGCTTCACGGGATCAAGCGTGACAGGAGGCGATTTGGGAGCGCCGGGTTTCAGCTCGATGATGACGGCTTCGAGGGGCTGGTCCGACACGTTCTCTTCGGCGTGTTTATTGGCTTCGTTGAAACCGACTTCGCCCGCTTTGCGGTCGAGACTGCGCACGGTGCCGTCGGCGGCGGTAATTTTCACGTGGATGTCGGTGAGGAAGACGGCTACCGTCGCAGGATGTTCGTGCGGGGCAATCTTTGCGTGCGGTGGATGCTTCACGCGCAGCACGCGCACCCAAGGGTTGTCGATCTCGACTTTGTAATCGGGACTGAGCTTCACCGGGTCTTGCGCGGTCGCGGCCACGGCGAGTGAAAGCAGCAGCAACGCGCGAGTCATTTTCCACCGCCATTCGAATGAAACGGATCGCCGCCCGCGGGGGGCGCGGGTTCGGCGCTGGCGATGTCAAGGTTGACGACGATCGGTTCCTGGCCGCTGCGCACCACTACGGCTTCTACCGGCTCGTCGGCGCGTGCGTTCATTTCCTGGTGCGGAACGTAAGGAGGCACATAAATGAAATCGCCGGGGCCGGCTTCTTCCACATATTCCAGATGATCGCCCCAGCGGAAGCGGGCGCGGCCGCGAACGATATAGAGGACGGTTTCGAGCTCGCCGTGATGATGCGCTCCGGTGCGGGCGGCAGGGGCTACGACCACGGTGCCGGCCCACAGTTTGCTCGCTCCGGTGCGGGCGTGAGTGATGGCAGCCGCGCGCGACATACCGAGGGTCTGCGGCGTGTTGCTATCGAGCTCGCCTGCACGCACGATACGAATTCCGTGTTCTTTCCAATCAGACATGAGTTTGTTTAGCGGATGAAGTATCCGGCGGCGCGCCATTGCTCGCCATCGGCCATCACGGTCAGCGTTTCGACCGCGCTGGCCTTGTTTTGGAAGGAGGTCTGAAACTGCATCACCGCGTAATTCCCATCCGGCGCGCCGGGCAGCGTTTTCGCGAAGGTGACGGTCGGCTGGCCGCGCGACACGAGCGGACCCAGCGGCGCTCGCACGCCCTGCACCATGCTCACCCAGGTTTTTTCAGGAACCGCGGACCGGAAATTCGAACTCGCCTGTTTCCAACTCTCGGCGTATTTGCCGGTGTCGATCAGTTTCAGCCAGGCCTCTCCGCTCGACGTCGCCTGATCGTTCACCGGCGCCGCGAACAGCAACGCGGCAAAAATTAATAAAAAAACGGCCTTCACACTTTCCTCCCCATGGCGTTGCGCAGTGGCTTGCCTAGCGCGAAGATCGCGACTCCGGCAGCCAGCCCCAGCCCACCCAGCAACACGAAGAACGCATCCCTCGGCATCTTCTCATAGAACGTGCCCAGGTAGCCCGTGAGGTAATTGCCGATAAAATTCGACAGGAACCACATGCCCATCAGCATGCTCACCAGGCTAGGCGGAGCCACCTGAGCCACCAGTGATTGTCCGATGGGCGACAGATACAATTCGCCGACGGTGAGCACCAACGTGCTGCCTACCAGCCACAGAAAACTGATTTTCTGGGTCTCTCCTAGGCCGTGCGCGATATAGATGAGCGGCAGGAACGAAATTCCCACCAGCACGCACCCCATCGCCATTTTAGTAATGCTACCGGGTTCTTTGCCGCCGCGCGATTGCCAGCCCCAATACGAAATCAGCAGCGGCGTCAGCGCGAAAATGAACATCGGGTTGACGGCTTGAAACCAGGTGGAGGGCATTTCGAAGCCGAATGCGTGCCAGTCCGCGTTGCGATCCGCAAAAATCTGCAGAGTGTTGCCTTGCTGCTCGTAGACTGCCCAGAACAGGGCGTTGAGGATCACCAGCACCATCAGGGCGATAATCACTTTCCATTCGCGCGAGGTCAGCGGGACTTTTTCCGTGTGCGTCTTTTTGCCGCGCGTCAGATTGTCCTCCGCGAGAAACCTTTGGCCCCACAGGTAGAAGAAGAGTCCGCAGATCATGCCTACGCCGGCTGCGCCGAATCCATAGGACCAACCAAATTTCTGTCCCAACGTCCCGCAGACGAGCGGGGCGAAAAAGGCGCCCAGGTTCACGCCCATGTAGTAAATGCTGTACGCGCGGTCGAGGCGCGGGTCGCCGGGGGGATAGAGGCCGCCCACTTGCGTCGCGAGGTTGGGCTTGAAGCAGCCGTTGCCAACGATCAGGAAGAACAGGCCGACCAGAAACATCGACTCGGCTGCGAGGAAAAACTGGCCGATCGCCATGAGGATCGCGCCGATCACTACTGTCTTGCGCTGTCCCAATAAACGATCTGCGATCATGCCGCCGAAGAGAGGCGTGAGATACACCAGCGCGGTGTACATGCCGTAGATCTGCGACGCCAGGGGCTGCACGTTCTGCGGCCCGAAAACGGCTTCGATGCCGCGCTGCAAGGGCAGGAACCCGAGCACATGAACGCTGCCCGCGCGCACGTTCTTGATCAGGTAATCCACCATGTAGAGCACCAGCAGCGCGCGCATGCCGTAATAGGAAAAGCGCTCCCACATTTCGGTGAAGAAGAGAACGAACAGCCCCGCCGGATGGCCCAGGATGGTGCGTTGCGTCCGGATAGTATCGTAGGCCGAGGGCGGCGTGGCTGAGACGTTAGTGCTCACAGGATCCCCTTAGTTCGGTTTCTTTTTCTTGAACAGGTCGATGATACCGGTGGCCTCTTTGCCGACGTCGCTGTTGGTCAGCGGCTTCAGTTTTTGCTCCGCGATTCCGCCGATGAGCCCTTTGACGTCGGGCACGAATTTGGGATCCGCAGACGTGCCCTGAATAGAAAAGGGGACCGAGGTATTTCCGGAAGGATTCACAATGTCCAGCAACGCGCCGGTATGGAGGTTGGCGCGCATTTTGAAATCCAGAACATTGGTGGGGCTAACGGTGCCCGCGCCGGTTAATTCGCCAATGGCCGGAGCAATCACTGAAATTTTCTCAACCTTCATCCCACCCTGATCCGTGTGAAAGGCGGCGCTGATGTTGTCGAAATCGGTGTTAGGGCTGATCTTGATGCCGGTCAGCTTGGCGACAGTGTTCATCTTGCTGCCCAGGTCGAAGCTCGCGAGCCGGGTCTTCTGGATCGCGAGCGAGCCGTCGGCGACAAGCTTGTCGGTATCGCCATCGACGGTGACGTTCGCCGAGGCGGTTCCCCCTTCAAGAGAGGAACCCTGCGGCAGGACGATATCGAGCGCCGGCAGCATCGCGGCCAATTCCTCGCACTGCCATCCCAGGCGCGGCAAGTTTCACGTGAAGGACGGTGTCGTTGTTCTTAACGCCGTAAGTGCCGGTGAGTTCCGCGTTGGCCTTGCCGATGTGTACGTCGCCGCGAGTGAGCGCGCCGGAGCGCTGGCGCAAGTCGTGGTTCAAAGTGAAGTCAAAGCCCACGGTTTTCGTGGCCGGCTTGCCGTTTTTCGCCAGCTTTAGGTGGTCGACTTGAATCGCGCCCTTCAAATGCAGAATGTGGGCGCTCGAAGCAACGTTCCCATCGATCGAAACCAGCCCTTCAAATCCCGTAGAGGGACGCACGAAACCGGTTTTCGCAACGTCGAGTTGTTCAGCTTGATGGCCACATCGAAGGGCGTTTCGGAAGCGTCATTGGCGTCGAGGGACCAGCCTTACCGCCCATTTGACACTGCCGCCGCCTTGAATATCCGCGGGAAGGAACCGGAAAGGAACATTGGCGCGAAATCTGTTACCTCTATATTTAGCTTATCGAGGACCTTAGGTTGCGCCTCTCCAGCCATCTTAACCGACAGCGTCCGTTAGTAATCTTTACTAATTTGACGGTTAAATCCTGCATCGACTCGGATGACGATGCTGGCGTGACGGCGAAGCGGGGGGTGGCTTCGCTTGGGTCTTTCTGCCCAAACTCGAAAAATTCCACAGGCCGGCATCCGATTGAACCAGTTCGATTTGGGGCGCCTGGATTTCTATGCCGGTGATATTCAGTTTTTGCGGAAAAGCAGGGGCTGGAGTTCGACGCCGACTTTCAATGATTTGGCCCGAACGAAAGGAGTCTTGCTGTAGACGGCATCGTCGGCGATGTCGAGATCGGCGGCGTCGACACCTCCCGAGATAATCGAAAGCTCTAGATCGCCCAGCTTCACTTCGCGGCCGAGGGCCTGGGAGAGTGCGGCTTCCAGCCGCGGCCGAAACTGGTTCGCATCGATCAGGAAGGGGATCGCGAGCACAATCAACAAAAGGAGGGCTACGACAATCGCCAGCCAGCGCAAGGCTTTCACCTGCAAACCTCCAATGTTCAAAGTGTACACCGGAGGGGGCGGGAATCGATGCCAATTTGCGATGGCCCCATGCGTGCGACGGCTTATTCGTGAACCAAACAGCCGTCAAAGAAACCCATCAGCCATTCGTGTCCGACATTCAGGAGTTCCGGCGGCGCGCTCGCCGGCACATGGAAGAAGGCGCGGTCACGAGCGCGTATACAGCTGACAAGGAAACGGTTATCCGTATTTGAACGAAGTGCTGGCGACCGAAATCGTGTGCGTCCTGCGTTACAAACGCCACTACTACATGGCGACCGGCATTCATGCGCAGGCGGTAGCCGAGGAGTTTCTCGAGCACGCCAAAGAGGAACAAGGCCATGCCGATCTGGCGGCCGAGCGGATCACGCAATTGGGCGGAGAGCCGAACTTCAATCCGGAAGGGATGACCTCCCGCAGTGATTCAGAATATTCCGAGGGTAAGACTTTGCTGGATATGGTCCGGGAAGACTAGTGGCGGAGCGGGTGGCGGTGGAGTCGTACAGCGAGATCATCCGTTATCTGGGAAATGACGACCCGACGACCGGCGTATGCTCGAAACGATCATGGCTAAGGAGGAAGAGCATGCCGACGATATGAAGAAGATACTCGAGAACTTGAGCGAGAATCTTCTTCCCGAGAAATCCAGCCACGAAACGAAGAAGGCTTAGAGAAGCGACAGCGTCAAGTGACCCTATTTGGTCATTTTTAAGAGCAGGAGACGGCGGATGGAACCATCGCGTTACGAGCATCAGAACTCAGAGGAGAGGCTGCGAATTCTTATCGTGGATGACGACTTGTCAATGCGGAAGATTCTCTACAGAGTTCTTGAGAACGGCGGCTACGATGTGCTTTCGGCCAGCAGTGGGGCGGAGGCAGTGGCCATCTTCCGCAAATCGAGCCCTCGGGTGGACCTCTTGATAACGGATTACAACATGCCTGGGATGAATGGTTTGGAACTCGGACGCGAGTGTTCGGCTCTCAACGCCGCGTTACCGGTGCTGTATATTTCCGGGATCCACGCGGACGAGCGATTGCGGGCGGAAATGGACGGGCGGAACCGTGGATTCCTGGCCAAGCCGTTCCGCCCGGCCGAGTTCCTGCACAGTGCAAAGAAATATTAGCTGACACGTCTAGAGCGACTGGCCGCGGGGCAGATGAGCTTATTACAGCTGAAGGATTTTTTAAAGAATCCGATACGCAGCTCGGCGTGTTCTACCCGAAGCACTATCTGATTGCCGTTTTCCGCGACTCGAAGACGGCGCAGCAGGCGGTGGGAAGTTACGGGCGGCCGGGTTTGCCGAGGATGAAGCGATCGCGGTGGCCGGCCAGGATTTCCTCGAACTGACGAAGGAAGAGACCGGCCCGGGAAATTTCGTGATGCAAGCGCTTTCGCGATTCTTCGCCACCGAACAGAAAACCCACGATGCCGATCTCGCCCGAGCGCAGCATGGAGCTGGATTTGTCGCAGTACATTGTCTGACCGAACAGAGCAAGCAGCAAGCCTGGAAGGTGCTTGGGGCCGAGGGCCCCCAGCATGTGGTATTACACCACTGACGGAATCGAGCAGGTGGCGGGCGATTTTACGACGAATTAATTAACACAAGGAGAAAAACCATGAAACAAAGTACGAAAGATGAAGTCAAAGGGAGCTCCACGAAGCCAAAGGCAAGATCAAGGAGAAAGCAGGTCAGATGACGAATAACCCGGATCTCGAGGCGGAAGGAAGCGAAAAAGTCGGGGGCAAAATTCAAAAAAAAGTCGGCCAAATGAAGAAAGTCTTCGAGAAGTAACGCCCTCGGGACAAGGAAAATGCTGATATTACTGATCGTTCTGATTTTGGTTTTTGGCGGTGGTTTCGGCTATTACGGCCATTGGCGCTGGGGTGCGGGCGGCGGCGCAGGCGTCGGCCTAGGAACTATATTGTTAATTCTGCTCATCGCCTACCTGCTAGGAATCTTTCATTAGAGCAGAGCGAGGCTCTTCACGCTGCGAATGATCGCGGTGGGCGTGCTCGGCCTGATCGGCTCGGCGATCGCCCCTGATTTTTAGTCGCAGAGCACACTTCGCAGACTCCTATCCAAAGCAAGGGACCAGCGGCTGGAGGGATGCGCTCACGGACATCGAGCCTCAAGCGAATGATCCGCGAGCAGGACCGGCGGATCGCCGAGCTGCAGAAAACGTCGGCGCTTGCAGCGGCGAAAGCGTAGCGGAGGGCGACGAAAGGTGAAAGTGCCCGAAGCTGTGGCGGCGCCGTGGCAAAATCCACTCGCATGGGCCCGCGAGAAGGGCTGTCGCGCGCCCACGTGGAAGAGATTCTCGGAAGACCAACATCGGTAGATGCTGTTATCGATACCCAGACCCTGAACTATAAGGGCGATTCCGGCGCTGGCGTCCAACGGGTAGTGTAAAGATGGACGGACGATCGCGTCACGAAGTCAACCCGCCGGCTTTCTGAACCCCCCTCTCCCCGCCACCTCCCAATTGTGGCAAACTGGAAGCTTCCCAGGGAGCGTGCATGGTAGGGCGGAAGATTCAAAGAGCAATCAATCTGCTCGAAAAATTGGGCGCGGGCGGAATGGGCGAGATCTATAAAGCCCTCGACACGCCTTGAACCGCACGGCGGCCATTAAGGTATCGCCCAGCGCCAAATCCGGGGACCCGGCGGTGGCGGCGTTTCCTGCAGGAAGCGCAAGCGGCGTCGGGACTCAATCACTCCGAGCATCATCACCATCCACGATGTAATTTCCGAGGGCGACACCGAATTCATGGTGATGGAGTACGTGCAGGGCAAAACCCTGAACGACCTGATTCCCAAAGGCGGGCTGCGCGTTCCTTGCTGATCAAGTACGCGCTGCAAATGGCGGATGCCCTGACGCCGCCACGCAGCCGGCATCGTGTATCGCGATTTGAAGCCGGCGAATGCGATGGTGACGGAAACCGGCCTGGTCAAGGTTCTCGATTTCGGTCTGGCGAAGCTCACGACCGCGGCGCGGTGCCGGATACCGGGGATGACCGCACTCCACTATCGCCAATGTGGCGCCGATGACGCTGGAAGGGTCCATCCTCGGCACGGTCAGTTACATGTCGCCGGAGCAGGCGCAGGGCAAAAAGGTGGACACGCGCTCGGATATTTTCTCGTTTGGCGCGGTGCTGTACGAGATGGCGAGGGTGTGCGGGCGTTCGAAGGCGAATCGAGCCTGTCGACCCTATGGACCCTGCGCGATGAAGCCCGGCCCATGTCGAAGGTGGCGCCGGACGTCCCGCCGAGCTCGAGGCCTCATCCAGCGCTGCCTGCGCAAGAATCCGGACGAGCGTTGGCAGAGCATGAAGGAAATGCAAGGCGCGTGTCGGTGTTGAAGCGTGAATCGGATTCAGGTTCGCTCTACACCACCGTGTGATGTCCGGGTGGGCCTGCGAGCGTGGGTCCAGCATCCGTGAAAGCCACCGCCGTTTCCGGGCCAGCCGGTGCGGCCCCTTCAATTCTAGGCCCATGATCGGAATCGCCGCCGTGCTGGTGGTATCTGGCGGCGGGCGGAGGGGCGTTCTTCATGATGAAGCAGCGCGCCGCGGCGAAAGCAGCTGCCGAGCTGGCCGCGCAAACGCCTCCGCCGGCTCCAGTTGCCGCGGTCGAACCGGCACCTCCGCCTCCACCTCCGCCGGATACCACGCTCACGAATGACAGCGTGCTTGATATGGTGCAGGAGAAGGTGCCGACGGACCTGATCCTGAGCCAGATTCGCGCGGCGGACAAGACCAGCTTCGACTTGTCGACGCCGGAAGTGATTCGGCTGACCAAGGGCGGTGTCTCGCCGCTGATCATCGAACAATTGCGGAACCCGAAACGCCAGCCGCTGCCGCCACCGACGCCGGTGAAGGGGAACACGCCGCAGAACGCCAAGCAAACTTCGCAACCGGCGCAGACTGCCGTGGCGACGCCGCTACCAGCTCCGACGCCGACGCCGACTCCGGTGCCGATTGCCACCAACCCCGCCGCCACATTAACGCCGACGCCCGCGCCGGCGCCAGTGGCCGTCGCGCCGCAGACCGTGAGTGTCATGGTGCCGGACGCGATGCCATTCCGCATTACCCTGGCCGCTGATATTCCCGCGGACGCCGAGATGGGGCGGCCGGTGCGCTTCACCACTACTGAGGATTTCAAGGTGAACGGTGTCACTGTAATCGCCAAGGGGGCGGCCGTGCTGGGCGAGGTTTCGGACACGGGTAAAAAGAAGGGCGTGTTTGGCATCGGCGGGTCCAAACTGAGCTTTAAGTTGAGTCGGGCAGAGGGCGTGGGTGGGCATCCGCTAAGCGTCCGTGCCCTGGCCGCGCGCAAGGCCGAGGGCACCACGCAGCGGCCTGCCGACAACGGGCAGAAGACAGGATCGAAGGACATTGCCGCCGCGCAAGGCTCGCAGTATATCGGCTACATCGACGGCGAGCAATCGCTTACGGTTCCGAAGTAGCCGGGGGCTGCATCAGATCGAAACATTGCCGCGCGATTTCCCACTCTTCTTCGGCGTGGATCACCAGCACTTGTAGGTTGGGCAGGAATCCCAGTTGTTGTGTGGCCTTTTCACGCAGAGGGGCGCAGTTTTCGCCTACTCCGCCGGTGAACACGAGGGCGTCGGCTCCGCCCAGCACCGCTAGCATCGAACCAATTTCGCGCACTAGACGATGAACGTAAATGTCGAACGCCAAGCGGGCGCGCGAGTCGCCGCGGTCGATCGCAGACAAAATCTCGCGCATGTCCGCAGAGACGCCGGAGATACCTAGCAATCCCGATTGCTTGTACAGAATATCGTCGAACTGATCGGCCGTGTAGTGGTGCTCTCGGAGCAAATAAACCAAAATGCCGGGATCGACGGAGCCGCTGCGCGAGCCCATCATCAGACCGTCGAGCGGCGTGAAGCCCATGGTGGTGTCGATACTTTTCCCAGCGCGTACGGCGGCGAGGGACGCTCCGCTGCCGAGGTGACAGGTGACGAGGCGCAGACCCGATGAGTCGCGGCCAAGCAGTTGGGCGGCGCGGCGAGACGCGTAACCATGGCTGATCCCATGAAATCCGTATCTGCGGATTCCGGCTTCGTACCAAGAGTATGGGCCTGGATAAATGTAGGCCTCTGGCGCGAGCGTCGAGTGGAACGCCGTATCGAATACCGCGATCTGCGTCATCTTCGGCCCGAAGTGTTGCTGCAAAATGTCGACTGCTTTGAGCGCCATGCGATTGTGGGCCGGTGCGATAGCAGTCTCTTCGGCAATGGCGGCGCGAACTTCCGGAGTCAGAATCGCGCTGGCACGAAAGCGTCCTCCGTGAACGATGCGGTGGCCGACTACGTCGACCGCGCCCGGCAGCGACTTCAGCACCGACTCGAATAACGCTGCAATGTCGGTTTTCTCGTTCCAGTCAACGTGCGTGCTCCACAGTGGCTGCGGAGGCGCGGCGTCGAGAGAGTCCTCGCCGAGATCATCGTACCAGCACTTCAGGCTGCTGGATCCAGCGTTCAAGACCAGGATCTTCATGCGGACGGCCACTGCCAATCGCGGATCTCCGGCATATCGATGCCATAGCGGGCGATGTACAGTTTGTGCTCGATCAGGTGCTCGCGCAGCTTGAGCTTGATGTGGGCTGCCTTGCTGTCAAGGCCGGGTACGCGGGCGATCACATCACCGGCGAGATGGAAGCGGTCGAGATCGTTGACCACCGTCATGTCGAAGGGAGTGGTGGTGGTGCCTTCTTCCTTGTAACCGCGAACGTGCAGGTTATCGTGATTGTGGCGGCGGTAGGTCAGGCGATGAATCAGCCAAGGATAGCCGTGGAACGCGAAGATGGCTGGCTTGTCTTTAGTGAAAATGGCATCGAAGGCGTCGTCGGTGAATCCGTGGGGGTGTTCGCTGGCGGGTTGCAGGGCCATCAGATCAACCACGTTGACGACGCGAATCTTCAGGTCCGGTAGATTTTTGCGGAGGAAATCAACGGCGGCGAGAGTCTCTAGCGTGGGGACATCGCCGCAGCACGCCATCACGACGTCGGGTTCGCTGCCTTAATCGTTACTGGCCCATTGCCAGATGCCTATGCCGTCGGTGCAGTGGGCGACTGCCGAATCCATGTCCAACCATTGCGGCGCGGGCTGCTTGCCGATCACGACGACGTTCACGTAGCTGCGGCTGCGCAGGCAATGATCCGCGACCGACAGCAGGCAGTTGGCGTCGGCGGCAGGTAGACGCGCACAACGTCGGCCTTCTTGTTTACGACGTGATCGATGAAGCCGGGGTCTTGATGGCTGAAACCATTGTGATCCTGACGCCAGACGTGCGACGTCAGCAGATAATTCAGCGACGCGATGGGCGCGCGCCAGGGGATGCCGAGTGTCACCTTCAGCCACTTGGCGTGCTGGTTGAACATGGAATCGATGATGTGAATGAACGCTTCAGTAGCAGGAAAAGAAGCCGTGACGGCCGGTGAGCAGGTAGCCTTCGAGCCAGCCCTGGCACAGGTGTTCGCTCAGGACTTCCATGACGCGGCCGTCGGGCGCGATGTGATCGTCGTTGGGGAAAATGACGGCGGTGGAGTGCGATTGGTGACGTCGAAGAGCGCGTTCAGGCGGTTCGACGCGGTTTCATCCGGTCCAAACACGCGAAAGTTTTGCGCGCACTCCCATACTGCTCCGCATCACGTCGCGCAGCATGTTTCCGAGCACGCGGGTGGCTTCGACGTCCGTGGCGCCGGGCTTTTGCCACGTCACGGCGTAGTCGCGAAAGTCGGGAAGTTGCAGATCCCTGAGCAGCAGGCCGCCGTTGGCTTGCGGATTCATTCCCATGCGGCGCACGCCCTTGGGCCGTCCCGCGACTTCGGGACCGGGCTGCCGTTGTCGTCGAAGAGCTCTTCGGGTCGGTAGCTCTTCATCCAGTCTTCCAAGGATCTTGATGTGGGCGGGCTTTTCGGCTGAAATCCGTTCGAGCGGGAACCTGATGCGCGCGAAACGTTCCTTCGATCTGGAAGCCGTCTACCACCTTCGGGCCGGTCCAGCCCTCGGGCGAAATCATCACGATCATGGGCCAGTGGGGCCTTACGAGCGCCTTTTTCGCCCGCGCGAGTCCGGATATCGCGAATCTCCAGCATTACCTTTTCCAGAGTCTCGACCATCTGCGGGTGCATCTTTTCGGGCTGGTGGCCTTCTATGAGTAGGGGTGGTAACCGTATCCCACCAGAAAGTCGGTCAATTCTTCCTTGGAATCCGGGCGAGTACGGTGGGGCCGGCGATCTTATAGCCGTTCAGATGAAGAATCGGAATCACCGCACCATCACACGGGGTTAAGAAATTCGTCGGAGTGCCAGCTGGCGGCGAGTGCGCCGGTCTCGGCTTCGCCGTCGCCAATGACGCACAGCCGAGACCGGAGCCCTCGCCGCCAGTTGGCACTCGAATAAGTTTCTCGACCCGGTATGTGACGGTGCGGTGATTCCGATTCTTCATCTCAACGGTTATAAGATCGCCGGCCCCACCGTACTCGCCCGCATTCCACGTGAAGAATTGACACAGTTTCTCGAAGGGTGCGGTTATCACCCCTACTACATCGAAGGCCACGAGCCCGAGCCCATGCATCAAGCCATGGCCTCTACCCTCGAAACCGTGATTCTCGAAATCCGCGCTATCCAAAAGGATGCGCGTGACAACGGTTTTCGTAAGCGCCCCACCTGGCCCATGATCGTGATGATTTCGCCCAAGGGCTGGACCGGCCCCAAGGTGGTCGACGGCGTCCAGATTGAAGGCACGTTCCGCGCGCATCAAGTTCCGCTCGAACAACTAGCCGAAAAGCCCGCCCATATCAAGATCCTCGAAGATTGGATGAAGAGTTACCGGCCCGAAGAGCTGTTCGACGACATCGGTAGCCCAGTCCCCGAAGTCCGCGCGGCGGCGCCCGAGGGTTTACGCCGCATGGGAATGAATCCGCACGCCAACGGCGGCTTGCTGCTCAAAGATCTGCAACTTCCTGACTTCCGCGATTACGCCGTGACCGTTGCAAAGCCCGGCGCGACTACGTCAGAAGCCACACGCGTGCTCGGCAACATGCTGCGCGACGTGATGAAGGCCAATATGCCGGCTCCCAAAACTTCCGCGTGTTTGGACCCGACGAAACCGCGTCGAACCGTCTCGAACGCGCTTTTCGAAGTCACCAATCGCACCTCCGCCGCCGTGATTTTCCCTAACGACGACCACATCGCGCCCGACGGCCGCGTGATGGAAGTCCTGAGCGAGCACCTGTGCGAGGGTTGGCTCGAAGGCTACCTGCTCACCGGCCGTCACGGCTTCTTCTCCTGCTACGAAGCCTTCATCCATATCATCGACTCCATGTTCAACCAGCACGCCAAATGGCTGAAGGTGACACGCGGCATTCCCTGGCGCGCGCCCATCGCGTCGCTGAACTATCTGCTGACGTCCCACGTCTGGCGTCAGGATCACAACGGTTTCAGCCATCAGGACCCCGGCTTCATCGATCACGTCGTAAACAAGAAGGCCGACGTTGTGCGCGTTACCTGCCGCCAGACGCCAACTGCCTGCTGTCGGTCGCGGATCATTGCCTGCGCAGCCGCAACTACGTGAACGTCGTCGTGATCGGCAAGCAGCCCGCGCCGCAATGGTTGGACATGGATTCGGCAGTCGCCCACTGCACCGACGGCTTAGGCATCTGGCAATGGGCCAGTAACGATCAAGGCAGCGAACCCGACGTCGTGATGGCGTGCTGCGGCGATGTCCCCACGCTAGAGACTCTCGCCGCCGTTGATTTCCTCCGCAAAAATCTACCGGACCTGAAGATTCGCGTCGTCAACGTGGTCGATCTGATGGCCCTGCAACCCGCCAGCGAACACCCCCACGGATTCTCCGACGACGCCTTCGATGCCATTTTCACTAAAGACAAGCCAGCCATCTTCGCGTTCCACGGCTATCCTTGGCTGATTCATCGCCTGACCTACCGCCGCCACAATCACGATAACCTGCACGTTCGCGGTTACAAGGAAGAAGGCACCACCACCACTCCCTTCGACATGACGGTGGTCAACGATCTCGACCGCTTCCATCTCGCCGGTGACGTGATCGCCCGCGTACCCGGCCTTGACAGCAAGGCAGCCCACATCAAGCTCAAGCTGCGCGAGCACCTGATCGAGCACAAACTGTACATCGCCCGCTATGGCATCGATATGCCGGAAATCCGCGATTGGCAGTGGCCGTCCGCATGAAGATCCTGGTCTTGAACGCTGGATCCAGCAGCCTGAAGTGCTGGTACGATGATCTCGGCGAGGACTCTCTCGACGCCGCGCCTCCGCAGCCACTGTGGAGCACGCACGTTGACTGGAACGAGAAAACCGACATTGCAGCGTTATTCGAGTCGGTGCTGAAGTCGCTGCCGGGCGCGGTCGACGTAGTCGGCCACCGCATCGTTCACGGAGGACGCTTTCGTGCCAGCGCGATTCTGACTCCGGAAGTTCGCGCCGCCATTGCCGAAGAGACTGCTATCGCACCGGCCCACAATCGCATGGCGCTCAAAGCAGTCGACATTTTGCAGCAACACTTCGGGCCGAAGATGACGCAGATCGCGGTATTCGATACGGCGTTCCACTCGACGCTCGCGCCAGAGGCCTACATTTATCCAGGCCCATACTCTTGGTACGAAGCCGGAATCCGCAGATACGGATTTCATGGGATCAGCCATGGTTACGCGTCTCGCCGCGCCGCCCAACTGCTTGGCCGCGACTCATCGGGTCTGCGCCTCGTCACCTGTCACCTCGGCAGCGGAGCGTCCCTCGCCGCCGTACGCGCTGGGAAAAGTATCGACACCACCATGGGCTTCACGCCGCTCGACGGTCTGATGATGGGCTCGCGCAGCGGCTCCGTCGATCCCGGCATTTTGGTTTATTTGCTCCGAGAGCACCACTACACGGCCGATCAGTTCGACGATATTCTGTACAAGCAATCGGGATTGCTAGGTATCTCCGGCGTCTCTGCGGACATGCGCGAGATTTTGTCTGCGATCGACCGCGGCGACTCGCGCGCCCGCTTGGCGTTCGACATTTACGTTCATCGTCTAGTGCGCGAAATTGGTTCGATGCTAGCGGTGCTGGGCGGAGCCGACGCCCTCGTGTTCACCGGCGGAGTAGGCGAAAACTGCGCCCCTCTGCGTGAAAAGGCCACACAACAACTGGGATTCCTGCCCAACCTACAAGTGCTGGTGATCCACGCCGAAGAAGAGTGGGAAATCGCGCGGCAATGTTTCGATCTGATGCAGCCCCCGGCTACTTCGGAACCGTAAGCGATTGCTCGCCGTCGATGTAGCCGATATACTGCGAGCCTTGCGCGGCGGCAATGTCCTTCGATCCTGTCTTCTGCCCGTTGTCGGCAGGCCGCTGCGTGGTGCCCTCGGCCTTGCGCGCGGCCAGGGCACGGACGCTTAGCGGATGCCCACCCACGCCCTCTGCCCGACTCAACTTAAAGCTCAGTTTGGACCCGCCGATGCCAAACACGCCCTTCTTTTTACCCGTGTCTGAAACCTCGCCCAGCACGGCCGCCCCCTTGGCGATTACAGTGACACCGTTCACCTTGAAATCCTCAGTAGTGGTGAAGCGCACCGGCCGCCCCATCTCGGCGTCCGCGGGAATATCAGCGGCCAGGGTAATGCGGAATGGCATCGCGTCCGGCACCATGACACTCACGGTCTGCGGCGCGACGGCCACTGGCGCCGGCGCGGGCGTCGGCGTTAATGTGGCGGCGGGGTTGGTGGCAATCGGCACCGGAGTCGGCGTCGGCGTCGGAGCTGGTAGCGGCGTCGCCACGGCAGTCTGCGCCGGTTGCGAAGTTTGCTTGGCGTTCTGCGGCGTGTTCCCCTTCACCGGCGTCGGTGGCGGCAGCGGCTGGCGTTTCGGGTTCCGCAATTGTTCGATGATCAGCGGCGAGACACCGCCCTTGGTCAGCCGAATCACTTCCGGCGTCGACAAGTCGAAGCTGGTCTTGTCCGCCGCGCGAATCTGGCTCAGGATCAGGTCCGTCGGCACCTTCTCCTGCACCATATCAAGCACGCTGTCATTCGTGAGCGTGGTATCCGGCGGAGGTGGAGGCGGAGGTGCCGGTTCGACCGCGGCAACTGGAGCCGGCGGAGGCGTTTGCGCGGCCAGCTCAGCAGCTGCTTTCGCCGCGGCGCGCTGCTTCATCATGAAGAACGCACCACCGCCCGCCGCCAATACCACCAGCACGGCGGCGATTCCGATCATGGCCCTTGAATTGGAAGGCGCCGCACTTGCTGGCCCGGAAACAGCGGTGGCCTTCACGGATGCTGGACCCACGCTCGCAGGCCCACCCGGCGCCATCACACGCGTGGTGTAGAGCGAACCTGAATCCGATTCACGCTTCAACGCCGACAGCGCGCCCTGCACGTCCTTCATGCTCTGCCAACGGTCGTCCGGATTCTTGCGCAAGCAGCGCTGGATCACGGTTTCGAGCTGCGGCGGAACGTCCGGCGCCACCGTCGACATGGGCTTCGCTTCATCGCGCAGAATTGCCGATAGGGTTGACAGGCTCGATTCGCCTTCAAACGCACGCACACCCGTGGCCATCTCATACAACACAGCGCCGAACGAGAAAATATCAGAGCGCGTGTCCACTTTTTTGCCCTGCGCCTGTTCCGGCGACATGTAGCTGACCGTGCCGAGAATGGATCCCTCCACCGTCATCGGCGCCACATTGGCGATCGTGCGCGTGCGGTCGTCCCCGGTATCCGGCACCGGCCCGCGGTCCGTGAGTTTGGCCAAACCGAAATCGAGAATCTTGACCAGACCGCTCTCCGTCACCATCGCATTCGCCGGTTTCAAATCGCGATGCACGATACCGGCAGCGTGCGCGGTGCTTAGCGCGTCCGCCATTTGAAGCGCGTACTTGATCAACAATGGAACGCGCAGCCCGCCTTTGGGGATCAGGTCGTTCAGGGTCTTGCCCTGCACGTATTCCATCACCATGAATTCGGTGTCGCCCTCGGAGATTACATCGTGGATGGTGATGATGCTCGGATGATTCAGTCCCGACGCGGCTTGCGCTTCCTGCAGGAAACGGCGGCGGCGATCGGGGTCCCCTGACTTGGCACTGGGCAGTACCTTAATCGCCACCGTGCGATTCAAGCGCGTGTCCAGGGCTTTATAGATCTCGCCCATGCCACCCGCACCCAATTTTTCGAGCAACTGATACTGTTGAATCTGCCGCCCTACCATGCACGCTCCCTGGGAAGATTCTAGTTTGCCACACTTGGGAGGTGGTAGGGAGAGGGGTTCAAAAATCCGGCGGAGTCACTGTCGTAACCCGATCGTCCGTAATCTTGACACTACCCGTTAGGACGCCAGCGCCGGTGTCGCCCTTGTAGTTCAGAGTCTGGTAATCGATAACAGCATCTACCGACGTTGGTTTGCCGAGGATTTCTTCCACGTCGGCGCGCGACATGCCCGGTTGCACGCGCGCCCATGCCAGCGGATTGTGCCACGGTGCCGCCAGCGGCTTAGGGGCAACTTTCACCTTTGCGTCGACCACCGCTACGCCTTCTGCCTGCTGCAAGCTCCGCACGGCCTGCTGGAGGTCGGCGATCCGCCTGTCCTGCTCGCGTATCATTCGCTTGAGGCTAGCGATGTCCGTGAGCGCATCCTCTAACCGGTGGTCCCTTGCTGGGGATGGGGTCGGCGCCGGTGTGCTCTGACTAAAAATCAGGGGCGATGTCGCAAGCCCCATCAGCCCGAGCACACTCACCGCTGTCATTCGCTGCATGAAGCCCGCTCTGCTCTAGTGAAAGATTCCCAGTAGGTAAGCGATCAACAGAATCACCAGGATGGTTCCTAAGCCGACGCCTGCGCCGCCGCCCGCACCCCAGCGCGAATGGCCGTAGTAGCCGAAGCCACCGCCAAAAACCAAAATCAAAACGATGAGTAGTATGAGCATTTTCGTTGTCCCGAGAGGGCGTTACTTCTCGAGTACTTTCTCCACTTGCCCGACTTTCTTCTGAACTTTGCCCCCGATTTTCTCGGCTTGGCCTTCCGCCTCGAGATTCGGATTCTTGGTCACCTGACCTGCTTTCTCTTTGATCTTTCCTTTGGCTTCGTGGAGCGCACCTTCAAGCTGGTCTGTCGAACTCGGTTTCATGGTTATTCTCCTTGTGTCTGAATTAATTCGTAGTGAAATCACCCGCCAGATGTTCGATTCCGTCACTGGCGTAATAGCGTGCTGCTAAGGGGCCCTCGGCCCCGAGCACCTTCCAAGCCTCGTCCTTGCTCTGCTCCGCCGGACAGTGAGCCGCGACGAACGCCGCGCCCTGCTCCGCTAAGTGAACATCGCTATCGTGCGATATCTGCTCGGTAGCGAAAAAGCGTGAGACCGCTTGCATCAGGAAACTTCCCGGCCCGGTCTCTTCCTGCGTCAGTTCGAGGACATCCGCCCCCGCCACCGCAATCGCTTCATCCTCGGCGAAACCGGCCAGCCGCAACTTCGCCACCGCCTGCTGCGCCGTCTTCAAGTCCCGGAACACGGCAATCAGATAGTGCTTCGGATAGAACACGCCGAGCTGCGTGTCGGATTCTTTGAAAAACTCCTTCAGCGTGCTCATAAGCTCATCTGCGCCGCGGACCAGTGTGGCTCTAGACGTGTCAGCAACATTTCTTTGCAACTGCGCAGGAGGTCTTCCCGGCGGAACGGTTTCGCCAGGAATCCGCGGTTCCGCCGGTCGATTTCTGAGCGCAATTGCTGGTCCGGGTGGTTCCCGGAAATATACAGCACCGGTAACGCGGCGTTGAGAGCCGAACACTCGCGTCCGAGTTCCAAACCATTCATCCCAGGCATGTTGTAATCGGTTATCAAGAGGTCCACCCGAGGGCTCGATTTGCGGAAGATGGCCACTGCCTCAGCCCCACTGCTGGCCGAAAGCACATCGTAGCCGCCGTTCTCAAGAATTCTGTAGAGAATCTTCCGCATTGACAAGTCGTCATCCACGATAAGAATTCGCAGCCTCTCCTCTGAGTTCTGATGCTCGTAACGCGATGGTTCCATCTGCCGTCTCCTGCTTCTTAAAAATGACCAAATAGGGTCACTTGACGCTGTCGCTTCTCTAAGCCTTCTTCGTTTCGTGGCTGGATTTCTCGGGAAGAAGATTCTCGCTCAAGTTCTCGAGAATCTTCTTCATATCGTCGGCATGCTCTTCTTCCTTAGCCATGATCGTTTCGAGCATACGCCGCGTCGTCGGGTCGTCATTTCCCAGATAACGGATGATCTCGCTGTACGACTCGACCGCGATTCTCTCCGCCACTAAGTCTTCCCGGACCATATCCAGCAAGGTCTTACCTTCGGCATATTCGGAATGACTGCGGCCCGTCATCCCTTCCGGATTGAAGTTCGGTTCTCCGCCCAATTGCGTGATACGCTCGGCCGCCAGATCGGCATGGCCTTGCTCTTCCTTGGCGTGCTCCAGAAACTCCTCGGCAACCGCCTGCGCGTGAATGCCGGTGGCCATGTAGTAGTGCCGTTTGTAACGCAGAACGCATACAATCTCGGTCGCCAGGACCTCGTTCAAAATACGGATAACCGTGTCCCGGTCAGCGGTATACGCGCTCGTGACCGCGCCTTCCTCCATGTGTTGGCGAGCGCGCCGCCGCAACTCCTGAATGTCGGACACGAAGGGTTGATGGGTTTCCTTGACGGGTGTTTGGTTCACGTATAAGCCGTTGCACGAATGGGGCCATCGCAAATTGGGTTCGATTCCCGCCCCCTCCGGTGTACACTTTGAACATTGGAGGTTTGCATATGAAAGCCTTGCGTTGGCTGGGGATTGTCGTAGCCCTCCTCCTGGTGATCGTCCTCGCGATCCCCTTCCTGATTAACGTGAACCAGTTCCGGCCTCGGCTGGAAGCCGCACTCTCCCAGGCGCTCGGCCGCGAAGTGAAGTTGGGGGACCTAAAGCTTTCCATACTGTCGGGCAGCGTCGAAGCCTCCGATCTCGACATCGCCGACGATGCCGCCTACAGTAAGACACCCTTCGTCCGCGCCAAATCATTGAAAGTCGGCGTCGAACTCGAACCCCTGCTTTTCTCGCAAAAACTGAATATCACCGGCATAGAAATCCAGGAGCCCGAGATCGCTTTGGTTCAATCTGATGCCGGTCTGTGGAATTTCTCGAGTTTGGGCACTAAGACCCAAGCGAAGCCACCCCCCGCTTCGCCGTCACCGGCAGCATCGTCATCCGAGTCGATGCAGGATTTAACCGCCAAGCTAGTAAAGATTACCAACGGACGCCTGTCGGTTAAGACCGCGGGCGAGTCGCAACTTAAGGTCCTCGAGAAGGTAAATATAGAGATAAAAGACTTCGCCGCCAATGCGTCCTTCCCGGTCTCCTTCTCCGCGGACATTCAGGGCGGCGGCAGTGTCAAAATGGACGGCAAGGCCGGTCCCGTCGACGCCAATGACGCCTCCGAAATGCCCTTCGACGTGACCATCAAGCTGAACAAACTAGACATTGCCAAAACCGGCTTCGTGCGGCCCTCTACGGGATTTGAAGGGCTGGTTTCGATCGATGGCAACGTTTCTTCGAGCGCTCATATTTTGCAATTGAAGGGCTCGATTCAAGCCGAACACTTAAAGCTGGCGAAAGCCGGCAAGCCCGCCACGAAAACCGTGGGTTTTGACTTCATTTTGAACAACGACCTGCGCCAGCGGTCCGGCGCCCTCACCCGCGGCGACGTACACATCGGCAAAGCTAACGCTCAACTCACCGGCACGTACGTCATTAAGAACAACAACACCGTCCTGCACGTGAAGCTTTCCGCGCCCGCCATGCCAGTGGAGGAACTGGCCGCCATGCTGCCGGCGCTCGATATCGTCCTGCCGCAGGGTTCCTCGCTTGAAGGGGGCACCGCCGCCGCCAACGTCACCGTCGATGGCGAAACCGACAAACTGGTCGCCGACGGCTCCGTCGCCATCCAAAAGACCCGTCTCGCGAACTTCGACCTGGGCAGCAAGATGAACACTGTCGCCAAGCTGACTGGCATCAAGATCAGCCCCAACACCGATTTCGACAACATCAGTGCCGCCGTGCATACGGAGCAGGGCGGCATGAAGGTCGAGAAAATTTCAGTGATCGCGCCGGCCATCGGCGAATTAAGCGGCGCGGGGACCGTTAGCCCCACCAACGCTCTGGATTTCAAAATGCGCGCCAACCTCCACACCGGCGCGATGCTCGATATCGTGAACCCTTCCGGAAATACCTCGGTCCCCTTTTCTATTCAGGGCACGTCTGCGGATCCCAAATTCGTGCCCGACGTCAAAGGGCTCATCGGCGGAATCGCGGAGCAAAAACTGAAGCCGCTCACCAACAGCGACGTCGGCAAAGAGGCCACCGGTATCATCGACCTGTTCAAGAAAAAGAAACCGAACTAAGGGGATCCTGTGAGCACTAACGTCTCAGCCACGCCGCCCTCGGCCTACGATACTATCCGGACGCAACGCACCATCCTGGGCCATCCGGCGGGGCTGTTCGTTCTCTTCTTCACCGAAATGTGGGAGCGCTTTTCCTATTACGGCATGCGCGCGCTGCTGGTGCTCTACATGGTGGATTACCTGATCAAGAACGTGCGCGCGGGCAGCGTTCATGTGCTCGGGTTCCTGCCCTTGCAGCGCGGCATCGAAGCCGTTTTCGGGCCGCAGAACGTGCAGCCCCTGGCGTCGCAGATCTACGGCATGTACACCGCGCTGGTGTATCTCACGCCTCTCTTCGGCGGCATGATCGCAGATCGTTTATTGGGACAGCGCAAGACAGTAGTGATCGGCGCGATCCTCATGGCGATCGGCCAGTTTTTCCTCGCAGCCGAGTCGATGTTTCTGGTCGGCCTGTTCTTCCTGATCGTTGGCAACGGCTGCTTCAAGCCCAACCTCGCGACGCAAGTGGGCGGCCTCTATCCCCCCGGCGACCCGCGCCTCGACCGCGCGTACAGCATTTACTACATGGGCGTGAACCTGGGCGCCTTTTTCGCCCCGCTCGTCTGCGGGACGTTGGGACAGAAATTTGGTTGGTCCTATGGATTCGGCGCAGCCGGCGTAGGCATGATCTGCGGACTCTTCTTCTACCTGTGGGGCCAAAGGTTTCTCGCGGAGGACAATCTGACGCGCGGCAAAAAGACGCACACGGAAAAAGTCCCGCTGACCTCGCGCGAATGGAAAGTGATTATCGCCCTGATGGTGCTGGTGATCCTCAACGCCCTGTTCTGGGCAGTCTACGAGCAGCAAGGCAACACTCTGCAGATTTTTGCGGATCGCAACGCGGACTGGCACGCATTCGGCTTCGAAATGCCCTCCACCTGGTTTCAAGCCGTCAACCCGATGTTCATTTTCGCGCTGACGCCGCTGCTGATTTCGTATTGGGGCTGGCAATCGCGCGGCGGCAAAGAACCCGGTAGCATTACTAAAATGGCGATGGGGTGCGTGCTGGTGGGAATTTCGTTCCTGCCGCTCATCTATATCGCGCACGGCCTAGGAGAGACCCAGAAAATCAGTTTTCTGTGGCTGGTAGGCAGCACGTTGGTGCTCACCGTCGGCGAATTGTATCTGTCGCCCATCGGACAATCACTGGTGGCTCAGGTGGCTCCGCCTAGCCTGGTGAGCATGCTGATGGGCATGTGGTTCCTGTCGAATTTTATCGGCAATTACCTCACGGGCTACCTGGGCACGTTCTATGAGAAGATGCCGAGGGATGCGTTCTTCGTGTTGCTGGGTGGGCTGGGGCTGGCTGCCGGAGTCGCGATCTTCGCGCTAGGCAAGCCACTGCGCAACGCCATGGGGAGGAAAGTGTGAAGGCCGTTTTTTTATTAATTTTTGCCGCGTTGCTGTTCGCGGCGCCGGTGAACGATCAGGCGACGTCGAGCGGAGAGGCCTGGCTGAAACTGATCGACACCGGCAAATACGCCGAGAGTTGGAAACAGGCGAGTTCGAATTTCCGGTCCGCGGTTCCTGAAAAAACCTGGGTGAGCATGGTGCAGGGCGTGCGAGCGCCGCTGGGTCCGCTCGTGTCGCGCGGCCAGCCGACCGTCACCTTCGCGAAAACGCTGCCCGGCGCGCCGGATGGGAATTACGCGGTGATGCAGTTTCAGACCTCCTTCCAAAACAAGGCCAGCGCGGTCGAAACGCTGACCGTGATGGCCGATGGCGAGCAATGGCGCGCCGCCGGATACTTCATCCGCTAAACAAACTCATGTCTGATTGGAAAGAACACGGAATTCGTATCGTGCGTGCAGGCGAGCTCGATAGCAACACGCCGCAGACCCTCGGTATGTCGCGCGCGGCTGCCATCACTCACGCCCGCACCGGAGCGAGCAAACTGTGGGCCGGCACCGTGGTCGTAGCCCCTGCCGCCCGCACCGGAGCGCATCATCACGGCGAGCTCGAAACCGTCCTCTATATCGTTCGCGGCCGCGCCCGCTTCCGCTGGGGCGATCATCTGGAATATGTGGAAGAAGCCGGCCCCGGCGATTTCATTTATGTGCCTCCTTACGTTCCGCACCAGGAAATGAACGCACGCGCCGACGAGCCGTAGAAGCCGTAGTGGTGCGCAGCGGCCAGGAACCGATCGTCGTCAACCTTGACATCGCCAGCGCCGAACCCGCGCCCCCCGCGGGCGGCGATCCGTTTCATTCGAATGGCGGTGGAAAATGACTCGCGCGTTGCTGCTGCTTTCACTCGCCGTGGCCGCGACCGCGCAAGACCCGGTGAAGCTCAGTCCCGATTACAAAGTCGAGATCGACAACCCTTGGGTGCGCGTGCTGCGCGTGAAGCATCCACCGCACGCAAAGATTGCCCCGCACGAACATCCTGCGACGGTAGCCGTCTTCCTCACCGACATCCACGTGAAAATTACCGCCGCCGACGGCACCGTGCGCAGTCTCGACCGCAAAGCGGGCGAAGTCGGTTTCAACGAAGCCAATAAACACGCCGAAGAGAACGTGTCGGACCAGCCCCTCGAAGCCGTCATCATCGAGCTGAAACCCGGCGCTCCCAAATCGCCTCCTGTCACGCTTGATCCCGTGAAGCTCGACGCCGAACATCACTTGGTGGCCTTCGAAAACGACCGTGTCCGCGCGATACGCACCATCTTGCCGCCGCATGTGAAATCCCCCATGCATGAGCACCCGCATTATGTAGTGGTTTACCTGACGGAGCTTCACACCACTATGAAATTAGGCGACGGACGCGTCGTCGATAACCCCCGCCATCCCGGCGACATCGCCTGGCGCGACGCCCTGCAGCATCAAACTGAGCAGATGGGCGACAAAACCGCGGTGGAGATTCAAGTCGAAATCAAATGAGCGCGGCGGACTATTCCCGGGATTTCAAACGGCATCGCCGACACCGGCGGCATCCACATCCCCTACGTAATGGCGGGCAGCGGACCGCCCCTGTTGCTGCTGCACGGCTCTCCGCAGACTCGCGCAATCTGGCATGCAGTGGCCCCGGCGCTAGACCGAAGCCACCGTAATCGCCTCCGACCTGCGCGGCTACGGCGACGCCAGCAAGCCCGCTGGCCTTCCCGATCACTCCACCTACAGCAAGCGCGAAATGGCGCGTGACCAAGTGGCTTTGATGCAGGGTCTCGGCTTCGAACGCTTCTCACTCGTAGGCCATGACCGCGGCGCACGCGTCGGGCACCGTCTGGCGCTGGATCATCCACAGTCCATCGACAAAATGATGCTGTTGGATATCTCGCCGACGCTAGCCATGTACGAACAGACCAGCATGGAATTCGCCCGCGCCTACTGGCACTGGTTCTTCCTGATCCAGCCCGCGCCGCTGCCCGAGCGCCTGATCGGCGCGGATCCCAAATTCTATTTGCAGGATGCATGGGCAAGCGCAGCGCCGGCGCGCGGGCCTTCTCGCCCGAAGCCTGGGCCGAATACCTGCGAGCCTTCCGCGACCCCGCCTGCATCCACGCCATGTGCGAAGATTATCGCGCCGCCGCCACCATAGACCTGGTCCACGACTGCGTGGATCGCGACGCCGGCACGAAGCTGACATGCCCGCTGCGCGTTTTGTGGGGCATCTACGGAATTGTTGAGAGATGTTTCGATCCCCTGGCGGATTGGGGCCTCGTCGCCGAAACCGTCAGCGGACGCGAGCTCGATTGCGGACACTATATCCCGAAGAAGCGCCGGAGGCTTTGTTAGCGGAGATCCAACAGTTTTTCAAACCAGGAGAACATGGCAAAGCATAGAATCGCCGTCATCCCCGGCGATGGTATCGGAACCGAAGTCATTCCCGAAGGCATCCGCGTCCTCGATGCCGCCGCGCGCAAGTTCGGAATCGACCTCCGTTACGACGAATTCGACTTTCGCGAGCTG
>CAVPZQ010000003.1:0-33286 GCA_963710155.1 Bryobacterales bacterium
TCTGGCTACTACACGGGGTTTAAGCGCATGACGCCGCGCATGGTGGACTTTGTACCGTACTTCCCGAAGACCAGTGAAGCTGGTAACGTCCGCCAGGGCTTCCTGACGTTCGAGGGATACCATAGCGCCTCGCAGCAATCGGGAAGTGCAGCCGTCCAGTTCTGATATTGAGAGTTCCACTTCCGTTCTAAGAGCTCAGTCAGCCATTTTGTGCCCAAGGAGGTGAGGCCGCATCGTTGCCGGCGGTTGACGAGCCAGTTCGCAAGAGAAGCATGACCATGAAACCTATACGGTCGCCGGGATGGAGCCAACTAACCCGATGATTGAGCGGCCATACCTCCAAGCAATTCGCGACACGCCACGGTTGCCAAAGTCTGCTTTCTCGGCGTTCAAGTTGGATGTGTGGAAAGTGGCACGGATCTCTTCAGGTACAGTCAGCAGTCTGGTGTTTTCGCACGGATTGCGTTGCAGACGACGTCGATTGCACACCTCGGCGGTTCAGATTTCAGAGACTACGACTGGCTTGGCCAAAGAACGAGGAGGAGCAAAGCGCCATTGCGGAGGCATTGAGCGATGTGGATGCGCTGCTGGGTGCGCTGGACCGGCTCATCGCCAAGAAGCGCGACCTCAAACAGGCCGCCATGCAACGACTCCTCACCGGCCAAACCCACTAGCGTTGCCTAGGGACCACACACGGCCTAGTGTCTGCGTGTCGATGCGATGCGAAGCCGAGCCGCCGCCTCGCTGAAGATGTCGCGCCGATCCTCTGCCGGCCTCCGGGCGAGTTTATCCATTCGCGCCTTCCTTGGCGATTTCCTGGATGGCGGCGTAGACCCAGCCCGTCGCCGTCTTCGTATCGAGGAGTATCCGCTGTCGGAGGGCCGAATCAAACTGCCTGCGGATCTGCGTAATAACTTTGGGAGTGATGCGGCCTTCGCCAAATGCTTTAAGTGCTTGCACGATCAGGCCACTTTCCGGCAACTTGAAACCGGCTTCCTTTAGGGCCGTGTGCTCGAAGTCGAGCTTGGTCCGGCCCACGGTGTACGAACGGTCCGGCCCATCGGAGAGATAGACTGCGCGCGCGGGAATTTGCGTCGACAGACCGAGTAGATTCTGAGCCGTGGCTCCGTTGGGCTGGATGCGCCAGGCGAATTTACGAGCGAGCGCATGAGCGATCTTATCGATATCCGGGCTCGTCGGGCCTCCCAACGCCTCACTATGGCGGGGGTAATCGTAGACGCCGCGAATGACCCTTCGAATGACGCCTTCGTGCTCCCGGCGATGCAGCGCGGAGTCGATTGTCGAACGAGCTCCCAGATCGGCAAAATCCGCTTGGGAGAAGGCCCACCCCCTCCCATTGCCATAAATTCTGCTAAGTATCTTTTGCTCAATGACTTGTTGCATTTCGATGCGTCTGTCCCTGCAAGAAAAAATACCACATTTTTCTTGCAAGACAAAGGCGGGCCCGGGAAGGCCCAGATCGGGCTGATCAGACCCATTGGCATGAGCGAACGCAGACGCATCTATCGCACGGCGAGAAACGCGCAGACCTCCCAAATCATAACGGAATTCTTCGACGGTCTCGGCAAACGCGTGTTCATCAGATCCGAGCTCGTTCGCCTGATTGACAAGAACCGCGAACAATGGGCCCTCGTCCAGAATGTTTCATCCGATGAGGTCATGGACGACTTTATCGAGTCTCTACCCCTCCGGCGTTTCACGCTCGTCAGCGGCAACTATACAAACGAGTTTCAAAGATACGCCTGGCGCGATCCCGATCCGCTCGAAGTCGCAGCTTCCATCCGCGCGCCGAAATCCTATCTCTGCCACTCCAGCGCTCTCTTCATGCACAAGCTGGTGGATTGCCTTCCGCGCGAACTCTGCGTTAACTACGAGCAAAGCGATAAACCCAAACCATCGGGCAGACTGAGCCAGGAGGCTCTGGATCGCGCCTTTCGAGGCAAGCAGCGCCAATCCGCCTTCACCTTCCGCTACGAAAAATGTCAGATCGTCGTGCTCAGCGGAAAATACACGGCGGGCCTGGAAGTTCGCGAAATGGCTGTCACCACCGGGGCGAAGGTGAGAGTGACCAGCCTCGAACGAACCCTGATTGATGCAACGGTCAGGCCGGGTTACGCTGGTGGGATCGCGATCGTCCTCGAAGCGTATCGTCGGGCGCGCGAAGCGCTCGCCGTATCCAGACTCATCGATACTCTGAGAAAACTCGACCACGTTTATCCGTATCACCAAGCCGTTGGGTTCTATATGGAACGCGCAGGCTTTCCCGCCAAACAACTGGCGCCACTCAAAGCGTTGGGAATGGACTGGGATTTCTATCTGGGCCACAGCATGCGGAATCCGGCCTTCAACGGCGAATGGCGGATACACCACCCGAAGGGTTTGTAGGGCACACGTGCCGCGATTCGGAGCAATTGCTCAACTTCATTTTCTATATTAAGAGCCTGAGTGGACTGCCATTGCTAACGCCCCTGCTTTTGAACTGTGCCAGAACTGTGTCCGAACCCGATCTGTTCCATCCGTAGGATTTGCTGTTTGAGCGAAAGCAGCTTCCCCGGTTTGTTGTAAATATTAGGATTTGGCCAAACGCGATGGAGCCCTTGGAAGCCACTCAGCTCCCTTGGGCGCAGGGGAGCCACGTTAACATCACAGGCCCATCCGGTGATGTTAACGTGCACACTGACTGCACACAAATCCCCGAGTGACCTGACTGTATGTACAAGAAAACGCGAGGCCGGCAGCGTCCCTAGCACTGATCAACGCGAATCAGTGGCCGCGACCGATGCCGCTCCGCAGATCGAAATCACGCCGCTTACCAGAGCGCGTTCAATTTCGCCGATGCAAGGCCAAGCTTTTCCGCAGTCCTCGTCGGCACATCTCGGAGGATGCCGCCGGCGTGTCGTCCGGTGCGGGAATCGTCGGTCTCGCGCTCAAGTATACAGCCCCTCCCCGGGGCAACTCTTCACCGGTGATGTTCTTGTTCTCGGAATGCCAACTCATCAGGCCGAAGGGATAACTAGACTTCGGCAAGCGATGACTGAGGGGCAATCTTCGCCGGCTCAAAACCGTCACTCAGGCCGCCGCACGCGCAGGGAATAGGGCGTGCCATGCACCAAACCGCGCCTCCAAACGACCCGATCGACAAGCTCCGCTCCGGCCAGCTTATCCGCGAAGGCACGTGTCGCGGGTATCGCCGCCATGCGCACCAGTTGTGCGCCGATGCACGAATGCGAGCCTCCGCCAAGTCCAAGGTGGCCGGCGCCGCGGCGCGCGATTTCGAGCGAGTTGGGATAGGAAAACTGTTCCGGGTCGCGATTCGCGGAGTCCACTTTCAGCGTCACACTCTGGCCTTTGTCAATCTTGATACCCGCAAGTTCCACAGCATGGTCCGCTTCCCTTAAGAGTGTATGAACCGTGCCACAATAACGGAGCAATTCCTCAATGGCCAGCGGCGATAGATGTGGTTCGTCGCGGAGGAGCAGGACCTGAGAGGGATTCTCCAATAAAGCGAGCCATGCATTCGCCAAAAAATAAGGCACGGACTGTGAAAGGCCCAAGAATAGCGATCGCGCGCCGCGCACGCCAACTCTCTGCAATATTTTTCTCAAACGTGCGGTTGCAAGCCGGCGCTGGACTCTAGTACGCAGGCGGCTGACCAGCCCGCGCGGCGCCAGTAAATCAGCCTCGCCGACTGCGAGATGCGGTTCGAGAGCGGCCAACTCCTGTGTAGCGGCCGCATCAAAACCGAGCACGACTTTCGCGGCGGCCGCGGACCAGGGCCGAAGCACCTCGTTCACCAGGTCAACGGGACGCCCTCGCGGCAATTCGTCCATGATGCGGTACGCCAGCGGCTCGATCCGTTGCCGCCAGTCCAAAATCTCAGCTTGGGAAAGTGTAGCCGCGACGTCTTCGCGCAAATGAGCCGGTGATTTTTGGGGGCCCGCTGGTTGCAGCGCTGGTTCGCGCAACGCGGCGGTCACGTCATCATAACGGCTCAGCACCCATGCGTTCTGCAATGGATCGAAAAGCGGCGGCGCCGGCGGCGGCGGAATGAGCGAGCTTCTGCCTTCCGGGGATCGGGCGGACGAAGTGCGGTGCGAAGCCATAGATCGCCTCAAAGTTGGAAGCGTCAGACTCGTGTATCGCGCGCGTAAGCGCACTTCCTGAAATGGGCTGACGGGATTACCGTAGCGGCCGGCCCGGCAATATCACATTTATCGGCCGCCAGCGTATGGAGATAATCGCTGGTCCGCGGTGAAGGAGTAATCGTCGCCCGATCGGATCTTTCTATCAGACGGCAGCGTACCCGCAACGAGTAGGGCGAAGCGTGTACCGTTCCGTGCCGCCAGACGATGGGATCGACGAGTTCCGCTGCGGCCAGTCTATCCGCGAAGGCGCGTGTCGCCGGAATCGCCGCCATGCGGACCAGTAGTGCCCCGATGCAGGAATGCGGACCTGCCCCAAGTCCAAGGTGGCCGGAGCTGCGGCGCCCGACGTCGAGAGCGTTAGGATCGGAAAACTGTTCCGGGTCACGGTTCGCGGAAGCTACTTTTAGCAACACGCTCTGGCCTCTGGCAATCTTGATGCCCGCGACTTCCACCGTCTGATTCGCTTGCCGTGAAAGCGTATGAACCGGGCCACTATGGCGAAGCAATTCCTCAATGGCCCGTGGCATCAGATGCGGTTCGGCGCGGAGACGCTCGATCTGAGAGCGATTCTCCAACAGGCCGAGCCACGCGTTCGCCAAGAAATCGGGAAGAGTCTGCGTAAGACCCAGGAACAGCGACTGCGCTCCCGGCACTCGCAGGCCGCGCAATAGTCGTTTTAACCGCACTTTCGCGATCCTGCGCTGCACGGCATGACGCACACGTTTGAACGGCCCTCGCGGCGACGGCGGGCCGGCACTGCCGTGGGACAGTTGCGGTTGAAGCGTCGCCAACTGTCGGCCAGCCGCTGCGTCAAGACTGAGCACGATGGTTGTGACGGCGAGTGACCAGGGTCGAAGTACTTCGCTCACGAGGTCGATAGGGCGATCAAGCGGCAGTTCCATGATGATCCGATCAGCCAGAGGCTCGATTCGTTGCTGCCAGTCTGAAATCTCCGACTGGGAAAGAGTAGACGCTACGTCTTCACGCAAATGAGCCGCTGATTTTTGGGGGCCCACTGGCCGGAGCACTGGTTCACGTAACGCCGCTGCCACGTCGCCGTAGCGGCTCAGCACCCACGCGTTCTGTAACGGATCGAAAAACGGCGCTGCCGGTGGTGGTGGAGCCGCGACCGCGGCCGCCGTGCCTTCTGGGAATCGCTGTGGCGGGGTCAGTTTTGAGTCCATTAAGTCACCTCAAGGAGAAAACCATACACTCATATATCCCGTGTGCTCAGCTTGTACCGCTGTGCGGAAGAATTTTCTCTCGCAAACTCCCATATAAGTAAAACCAAACTCCAGTTTTGGTCGTTCGCGAAGTCCCACCCGTGCATATCGGCAAAGCGCACACCATTCTTAGTCGCATAAAACGTCTCCCAATCGTCAGTGTTCTTATATAATCGGATTCCATAACGGTGCGTCTTCACCGCGATGCTCTGGGATGATCGTGCTCCTCTATTGAGACAGGGTCCACCTTGCTCTTGGAACATAGCAAATCTGCCGTTCTCGATGAATTTCCCGATTGTCTAACCCATTGAACGCGGACGAAACGTCCGCTTCGCGTGGCGCCGAAAGCTTTCGATGCCTGCAATTCATTGCGGGGCGCCAAGGTGGTTGCCAGGGGCTGGTGCAGACGCGCCCTCCTGTTAATTCTTGCTCAGGAGAACGAAATCATGGATTGCCGCATCTTGCTGGCCGCAATCTCCACGTGCGTCGTGGGGATCTGTGGTGAAGCCAACGCCATATCGAAACCGGAATACACGAGTCCCGAAGCTTTGGGTATTTCTTTCATCGCGCAATCGACTTCCACTTTACTCATCAAGCGAGATGGCAGGAACTACGTTGTGGATCTGGTTGCCCGAACCGCTCGCGAGGTTGATCCGCGGCAGGCTGGAGCCAGCCTCGCAAAGGCCGGCAGCAACCAGACCCAGGGCGCAACGATTTTCAAGCGCAATTGCGAAGGTTGTCACGGGGCGGAGGGTAAGGGCTTGGCTAGCACGCACACGCCGAATTTTACGGACCCGAGTGTGCAAGCCAGTCTGACTGACGAACAAATTCAGTCGATAATCACGAAAGGAAGGCCAGGCACAATCATGCCGGCTTGGTCTGACAAATTGTCCGAGCAGGATATTAAAGCCGTCGGCGCGTATGTCCGTTCGCTTGGAGCCCCGGCGGGCCAGCAGCCAGGATCGGTTCAGCCGCCTCCTGCCGAGAAACCGAAAATTTACCATCCGGGCGATGATGTGCTGATGAGTTTGCCTACGGGCCGCAGCCTGGATGCCGGCGGAGTTTACGTGAACTTCTCGCACCGCTTTGCGTTTGACCCGGCTTTCTCGGGCCCTGCGGAGGGAAACACGTTGGCCGGATTGGATAGCACCGCCTTGCCTTCTTTCGGCTTCCGCTATGGGGTATCGAAGGACTTTTCGGTTGGCATCGAACGGTCTCCTACTTTCATTGGAAGACCGATCCAGATGACGGCGGCGTATAATTTCCTGTCTGAATCCTCCGCGGCGCCTCTGAACGCAGCCGTGCGGTTCACAGTTGAGGGAGCAAATGACTTTGAAAGGAACTTCGCTGAAACCTTTGAATTGATTGTTTCGCGCAGTTTGGGCCACATCGCTCAAATTTACGTCGTGCCCACTTTCTCTTTCAATGCCCGTCCACTTTTCTCGCTATCCTCTTTAGCCACTCCGGAGCCCCGCCTTCCCGGCTACGATACCTTTTCCCTTGGTTTTGGGGGCGCTTTCGATGTACGGCCAACGGTAGCATTGATAGCGGAATTCACCCCGACGTTTCTGGATGCGAGGCAGCTGGGAATTCACCGTCCGGCCTACGCCTTCGGTATCCAAAAGAAACTTTTCCGTCACGCTTTTACCTTCGGTTTCACAAACGCACCGGGAGTCACCGCTTCGCAACGGGCTTCGACCAGCGGCGTGCTTATGTATGGCCCCGGGACCACCAAGCCCAGCGGGCTTTTTATTGGCTTCGATTTGATGCGCCAAGTCCACTAGCTCGAATCCAAGCTCGGCTGCGGCAGCAAGGGCACGCACCAAACCCCTTTTCCGCTGGAGGCAGAGAGAATCCTCGAATGGCCGCTTGCCGATGTAATTTCCGCCAGGGCCCTAGAAGCCTTGGCGGCCGGCATTTTCAGGAGTCTTTGCCGGAAGCCATGCTCTTGTAGTGCAGGTTCTTATAAACATTGATCGCAACGATGGGTAATAAATTAGCTTGACGAATCCTATGGCGTTTTCGGAATGAGCTTTATGTCGAGGCGCTTGATCTCACCGGGGCTGAGTAAAAGGTCTCCCTGAAAATTCCAGTTCTGGTATCCATCAGCTCCAATGGAAAATCCCATTCGTACTCCAGAGGGAATCAAGGCTCGGTATTCTAGCGGTTCGGAGGCATCGATCCACGTGGCATCAAAATCGGCTCGCCACATGTGGAAATGGGGATTCAGGGGCTTGTTGTTAATTGCGTCCGATACCGATCCGATGAGTATTCCAGCCTTCGGCCCGATGATGACCACCAGATTGTCAACACGCGGCGTAGACGAATCCAGAGTAACGTGGTTGAGTATTTTGTCCCTATAGAGTTCCCAGAACTTAACAGGGTAACCATACTCTTCCTTCCCAGCCGTAATTGCATACTCGCCCTCCCAACCGACATGGACTAAGAAGCGTCCTGCTGTATCTGTTAACGCCCACGGCATCGCTGCGGCCACCGGTTTATGCAAGAGGTGACAGGTGACCGTTGCGCCGGACACTGGTTGCCCCAGCCCGTCGAGAACGATGCCGCTGGCCTGAAAAGGGGAGTTTATGGACTCGCCGGGCGCTTGCGCGAACAGCGCTACCGAACAAGTGAGCATAAGTAACTGTCTGCGCATTAGGGCACCTCTCATTGATTATTTTGAAACACTACGTTTCATTTTTTGCGCCCGCTTCCACTTCGCCTCTCGCTTGTCGATCTCCGTTTTCGAGACGGCGATAACGGCGCAGAAAAGGCTGTCGAGCCTGGGGAACGGCGTCCCGCCTGGGCGCGTTGGAGGCGGCAGCGCGGGCTTCATTTCTCAAAATCTTCTGGAGCTGGGCCCAAGCGCGACTGCTTCATGATCTCGAAAGACTGCTGTTTGGAGATGAACGCTGGTTATGGCGGAGGCGGCATGGACCGAATCCGCCGGAAGTAGACCGTGATCGCGAGCTAGGTCTGGTGCAAAATTGGCGGTGTGGTCATCCAACTATGGGATGGCAAGTTATGCAAAGGTAGTTGCTCACGAAGCGGTTGGCCTGTGCATGCACAATTCAGGCGCTTCAGCAGAAAATCGCGATGAGCAGGCCGAAACGAACAGTGTGGACATTAAGGCACCCTCCAATTCAGAGAACATACACACTTTTGGCAGATTGGGTTTTTAGCTACGTTCAGTGACTCGCGAAAGGCGACTGCTTCCGGACCGTTTAGAATCTCAGCGAGCGGGTTGCCCGAGCTCAGATGTCCGATAGGGCGGTGGAAGAAACAGGGCCGCACGGTTCCGTCGGCCTCGACGACGGCGGAGTTCCAGGGAGCATTACAGGCCGGCGCCACGAACGGAATATCGCCCAGGATGGCGCGAAAATGGAGAGCAATGCGCCGGAGCTTCGCCGGTGACTCGCAGACAAAATGTCCGCAGTCGCCGCGTGAAATTAACGCTTCAATTTCCGACTCAAGCACCGCGATCTCGGAGCGATCGAGGCCGATGGAGGTCTTTTTCTCCATAGGCCAGCCGCCGGGCCGGGCGAAAGCCGAAGAATCGACGTCCGCCGCAAGAAACGAGATGGAATGCAGGCGCAGCCGCCGCGCGGCGTCGACGGTTTCACGCATGTGCCTGAAGTTCGAGCGCTGGACGGTGCAGCGCGCAGAAATGCGGAAGTCGGGATCGAGCTCAAAAATAGACGCGACTCCGGCCGCGGTCGCTTCGAAGGCGCAGGGGACGCCACGGATCGAGTTATGAACCTGCGGGGGACCGTCGAGCGAGACGATCACGTCGTCGACGTGACGCACTAAAGACGAAGCATAGCGGCCGAGCAGAAGCCCCGAACTCAGCAGCGTGATGCGAATCTCTCGTTCGCGAAGCAGGTTGATCAGACCCCACAGGCCGGAGTGCATGAGCGCTTCGCCCCCAGACAAAACCACCCAGCGCACTTGCAGACGTTCGATGCTGTCCATCTGCTGTCTAAGATCCGCGACGCTGATTTCCTGGGCCTGGGTAGTCTTCCAGATGTCGCACATCGCGCAGCGGCAATTACAGCGGCCGTGCGGATTCAAGATGAGCACTGGAAGAGACTCGAGCATTAGAGCGACACCCGCCTTCCAGCCAGACGATACTCCGGGCCAAGAAACCGGACGGTCTCGTGGTGGAGAGATGGCAGCTCCACGTTGGTGAACCATTTGCCCCTGCCTTCGACGTGGATCGCGTGCCAGTCCCGGGTATCGAGCTTGGGAGTCCGCTCCAGCAAGCGCGCGGAAGTGAGACGGACGTTTCCGCGAACGATCACCATCTCCGGCCGCATTTGTTGAAGGGCTTCCGCAGGGGTCTGGCCGCGATCCTCGACGATCACCAGGTCGGCAACGCCGCCCTCCCGTATGGTTCCTTCGCCGTCCGGGAGCCGGAGAACGCACGCCGAACGGCTGGTCACCATCTCAAAGAGATCTGCGGCGGCCACCCGGTGTGTCTGCCGGGCAACTTCGATCTCATCGATCAGATCAACCTGCGCCGTGAGCGCGGAGTCCGTTCCAAGAACCACTTTCAAATCGGATCGAAGAACGGCGGCGCTTATGGTCTGGCCATAGGTTGACACATTCGATGTTGGACACCAGACAAGTGCGCTCCGCCGGGCGCAAAGCAGTTGGAGATCGGGCAGATCCAGACCGATGCCGTGGACCAGAACGGTCCGTTCGCTGAGCACTCCGAGCGCTTCCAGACGGCCTATTTCGGAGCGCGCATGTTCATCCAGCCCCTCGGCGGCGTGCAGAATAAACGGCCAATCCCTAGGTGTGGCGCGGAAACGCTCCACCACGTCCGGGCTGAAGTCGAGTGAATGAGCCCAGCCGAAGTGTTTCACCACGTTTACCGGAAAGGACGGGCCGAAGGCGGCGGCGTCGAAAGGATTGTGATGTGCCACGGTGGTCACACCGCTCAACAGGTTCTTGAATCCGCCCCAAACCATTCGACGATACTTCGAAAGCGCCAGGTGCTCCTTCAAAGGGGAAATGGAGGGCCGATATATATCCGATGCCCAGCTTTTCGCATTCCGATAAGGCCCGCGTCCCAAACTCGGAAATAAGTTGAATTCCAGGTGATCGTGCGCGTTGATCAGGCCGGGCAGCACCAGAAAACCTGTGAGGGCGAGAGTTGGGTGGTGCGAACTGGCATGCGTTGACTTTGGGGCCGAGAACAAAATACGGCCGCCGGAAACCGCCAGATCGACTGTCTCGGTGGTATTCGCATCGAGTGCGACTCTGGCGCCGGTGAGAATCATCCGCGCACCCAATTGGAAATCAGAACGGCCGGCACCTGTTGCGCAGAGATAAAGGAGTCCGCTTTCCCAGCCCGTTCGAAGAGCCCGCGCTCCTGCTCGCCAAACGATGCATCCAGTCTCCACGTCAGACGCAAACCCGCGGCGTGCGCACAGGCTTCGATGCGGGGCCACGAATGACCGTGATGTTCAATCTGGTAGCTGCCGCCATTGCTACGGAAGGATCGGACCCAACCGGCCAGGACGGCATCTGGGTGCAGATCGCTAGTAACGATCCGTCGCGCGACGCGAGCCATCTCCCGGAAAGCCAACTCAAGCGGACCAATGTACCCGAGCCCGAACGAGCAAACGCCCACATCCACGGAATCGGACGCGAAAGGCAGGGCGCAAATGTCGGCGCACGTCAACCGGCCTTTGATTGCTCGTTTGGTGGCGGCTACCGTCAACATTTCGGCGCTGAGATCGGAGCCGGTTGCTCGAGCGCCCTGTGAAAGTGCATACTCCAGCCAGCGGCCGGTGCCAGTAGCCAAATCCATAACACGCTCATCGGGCGACAGATGGAGGTGCTGACTTAGCAGACGGTGCTCCAGTTCGATGAGCGGGTTCGGATCCTGGTCGTAGGACTCAGCCCACAGCCGATACGCCGCATCTGCCGCAATCGTATTCACAAGCTCTCCCAGCGCGGCTTGCGCAGCGATACGAATCGTTGGGCCCACGCGAGTTCCAAGGGAAATTCATAGAATCCCAATGCATAGCGCCAGCTGCTGAGGAATTTCAGCAGCACCCGGCTCCATTGCGGAAGGTGAATATCCTGCACCGTTGGCCAACGCGAGTTTATCACTAGCTCGAAGTTGTCGATGCGGCGTTTGACGCGCGAAGGCAGCCACGGGAGGTGCGGATCCTGGCGAATCGTGAAGTTGAGCCAGCGTTCGCTGGCCCACTCATCCGGCGTTCGGGGAAATTCGATTTTGCCGTCGATCTCGCCGTACATCCCGTCGGGGTGAGGCGTCGGGATGTAATGCTGGACGATGATTTCCGCCTCCGGATTGAGGCGCTTGATCTGGCGGATGAACTGAATGGTGTTGCGGGTGTCTTCCGCGGGCGCCGTCGGGCTTCCTACGACAAAGGAAAACTCCGGAACGATGCCAAAGTGGCGGATGCGCGCCGCCAGTTCTAGCGTCTGTTCGGCTGTGATGCGCTTGTTCATTTCAGCCAGCACCTTGTTCGAACCAGACTCTGCCCCAAAGAAAATCATGGTCGCGCCGGCGCGTTTTATATCGCGGAGAGCGCTGTCGGAGTAACGCAGAAAAGTGTCAATCCGTCCTTCTGCCCACCACCGCAGCCCAAGCGGCGTCAGCAACTCGGCTTGTCTGCGCGCATGGCTTTCATTGAGGAAAAAGTTGTTGTCGTAGAACTGGACGGCGTCGATGCCATGTTTTCGCTGGAGCATGCTCAGGACCTCGGCGGTGCGCTCGGGCGCCTCGGTCTTCTGCCGTCCATCGAAAATCGGCACAACGCCGCAGAACTGGCAGCGAAACGGACAGCCGATGCTGGCGTGATGCACTGCTGTGCGGCGGCCCAGGAACGTCGGCAACAGGTAGTGATCGATGGCTCCGAGCTTATGGTAGGGCAGCGTGGGGAAATCGTTCGGGGACCGCAGATGCCGTTCCGGGTTGTGAACGTGAAGGCAGAAGTCGTCCTTGAAGGAAAGACCATTGACGCTCGAGAACTTCCGTGCGCCGCGCAATGCGGAAAGCAGCTCGAGAATCGTATCTTCGCCCTGCCCGCGCACCGCGAAATCGACATACCCGGCGTTGAGCGTCGCGTCCGTGTAGAGCGATGGGAAATATCCGCCCCAAACGATTGGGACCCTGGGATGCTTCTGCCGAAATTCGCGGCATAGCGCGATTGCAGCCACCATCTGTGGGCCAGGCATCACGGATACGGCGAGCAACTCAACTTGGTTCTCGGATGCGACTCGATCCATGGTTGTGCCCGGCTGCGGGTCGAGATTACCGTCGATAATGACGTAGTCCTCCACGCCTTCGAGCACCGCGGCGATAGAGAGAATTGCCAGAGGGAACCGGCGGTTCTTCGGCTTGACGGCTTTCGGATGGAGCAAGATGATCATCGATCCCGGAATCTCCCCATCACGATCAGAAACCGCGACGGCGGCCTTTTGCCCTGAAGTTTCGCCTTCCATGGGCGCACCGCCCAATTCAGGCCGTACCAGGGTTGAGTATATTCCCAGTCGATTTTCAGCTCGTTCGAAAGGTTCTCCAGCATCTGATGGTCAAGATATTCGATGCTTTTGAGCGCCTCGGAACGAAAACCGTAGATTCTCTCAAAATGCGCCTGACGCTCGGCGCGCATCATTTCGCCGTGCTCGCGTCTTTGATAGACGGGCGAGTCCATGATGACCAGCTGTCCGGTGGGGCGCAGGCAACGGCGAACTTCAGTGAGTGTGCGGCGATAGTCGGACGAATAATGGAAAGATGAGTTAAAGATTGCCAGATCGAAGGCCGACTGCCTAAATGGGAGACAATCGAATTCCGCCGCGGCTGCTGGAAGGCGGACCGGATAGTGCCCGAGCGCCCCTAATCCGTCCAGATCATCACAGAAGATATCCAGCGCCACTGTCCGATGGCGGCGCAGCGCTAGACGGTACGAAAGCCATCCATTCCCCGCGCCGAGATCCAGGACGTCAAGCTCGCGGCCGGCTTGCCGCTCCGCATCCGCCAGGATGGTGCGCTCGAAGGCATGGAAGCTGCAGGCCCGGATTCTCCATTGTTCCGGATTTTTGCCGCTAAGGTCTCGATCGGGCAGCGCGCGGTAATAGGCCGAATCCTGTGAGCCACGGCCTTCGGCGTGACGGATTTTCGTGTAATGATCCAGGAACTGTTGTCGTACCGCAGAATCCATAACTAACTCCGGCGAAATACAAAAAGGCGATGATCGCCGATGGCGCGGCCAATTCTCGAAGCTTCGACACCTGCATCGATGGCGGCCAACTTATGGAGCAGACGCGAGGGTATCGCTCCCACAAACGACGGCGGCACCGAGATCCCGATTCCTACATCCGCCGTGAGCACGAAGTGCTGCGAAAGAGCATTTCGCACTTGCTTCGCTGAAGGATAATAAACGTCTATGCCTCCAGAGGTTGTCGATTCTCCTGTCCAACGCCGAGCGCCTTTCTTGAACTGCCGGTAAGACGCGTAATACGCGGATTCCCAAAGGCAGAAACGGCTCATGAGGCAGACGGCCAAGTGCCCTCCCCGACGGACCAGACGCGCCAGAGTGTCCTGTAAAGCCGAGATGTCGCGAATGCAATTGAACCCACCGAAGTTGGACAAGACCATATCGAAGGCAACTGCTAGCACATGGATGCGCTCGATCGGGAGTACGCGTGCGTTCACACCTCTGCCGCGTGCGACTCGAACCATTTCAGGGGAGGCGTCGGCCGCGAGTACCTGGCCACCCAGTTCCGCAAAATGAAGCGCATCTTCACCAGTTCCGCAAGCCATGTCGAGAATGCGATCCCCACGCCGGATCAGGGGATCGAGATGGCGCCACACCGCATCTCGCTGCAATCTGCCGGCTAGTGAGTTGGTCCACATTTCGTCATAGCGTGCCGCGATCCCATCGAAGTATGCCGCCGAATGATCGGACGGAGAGACAAGGCTTGGGTTCATGCCTCCACCTCATGACTGATGAGGTGCAGAGCTTGCCGCGCGGCGTGAATCGCAGCGGCGTCCGGCTCTGCCGCCATCTCGCTGCGCAATAATTCATCCGCGTGGCGGTAAAATGTCCGCGAATGCCTGCCGGAAAGAGCGAAATCGCGGTCTGTGGATTGAGCCCAGGGCCGAATGCTCACCAGCTGCTGGCTTACTTTCTCGAAATATGGAGTGCCCTTGATGGGATACGAAATTGTGGTGAAGAAAACGTCCGGCCGGCATGTCTTCACATGCTCGACTGTCGCTTCAATGTCGGAAAGTTCCTCGCCCTCGTAGCCCCACATCAGGAACATGCCAGTCTGGATGCCGTTGCGTTTGGCGAGCGCCACGGCCTTCTGGACTTGCTCGACCGTGACGCCGCGCTGCATGGCGTCGAGGATCCGTTGAGAACCGCTTTCCGAGCCGATCCAGACACGCATGCACGCTAGCTCCGCGAGAAGAGAGGCTACCTTATCGTTCATTCGATCGGCCCGCGTGATGCACTCGAACGGAATCCGAATGCCGCGATGCTTCATTTCCGCTGCATAATCCGCGAGCCATCCATGATGAATCGTGAATACGTCGTCGGCGATCCAAAGCATATCCGGGCTGTATCGCTCAATCGCCCATTCGATTTCATCCACCACGGCCTTCGGAGAGCGGCGCCGGTGTGTGTGTCCATAGACCGAGTGACTGCACCAATTGCATTTGTATGGGCAACCGCGCGCCGTGATCACCGAAATAGAGCCCATGCCGTGATAGGTGCGCCAGGTGCTCAGGTACTGACCCATGTCGATGAGTTCGCGATCGGGCCAAGGCTGCGCGTCAAGATCGGTGAGAAGCTCAGCCGGACCGGTGCGATGAGGAGTCCCGTCGTTACCGCTAAAGATCACCCCGGGAATCGATGGCCATGCGTTGGCGTCAAAATTCGTGCGCATCAGGCGCTCGACCGCCAGTTCGCCCTCACCGGCCACAATGAGATCTGCTCCTGCACTTAGGTACTCGCTCGGGTAATTCGACGGCTCCGGTCCGCCCAATATGACCAACCACCCAGCGGCGCGCGCGCGTTTGGCAATCGCAAGCACGTTGGCGCGCGTCATTAAATTCCCATAGATTCCCAGAACGCCCGCCGGCCCTTGGTCCAGCAGACGGAACAACTCTTGCGGGGAACCAAACGTGGAATCGTAGATTTCGGTCTCGAAGCCGCGACTTCGAAGATAGGAAGACAGGTACAGCAGGCCCAGCGGCGGATACGGCTTCATGGTCTGCTGCTCCTTCGGATCCTCCGAAAGAAAATAGCCGTGGGTGAGAAGAAGGCGCGTCATACCGCGGTCATTTCGCTGCACTCAACGCCCCGGAGCTCGTGGACTAACTGCCACGCAGCGCGGGAATCTTGTCCGCCGCGGACTTCTGCATGCAAGGCGTCCGCGAGGGCTCGGTAAAGCTCGGTCGAAAAAGCGCCGCAGAACATCATCGAAAGGTCGGAACTATCGGTCCAGTTGGTTTTGGCGCCCACCTCGGCCGCGACAATTTGATGAAACTTCGTTCCGGGAAGAGGATAAGAAACGGAAACGCCGACATCATCCGGCTGCGTCTCGCGCACCATGCGGATGGTGGCTTCGATATCGATCCACGTTTCGCCCGGATAACCGAATTGAAGAAAAAAGCAGGCGCGGATACCATGGGCGCGAAGGTTCTCCCGGGCCGCATAGATTTCCTCGACGCGGATATCCTTGTTCATCGCGTTGAGGATGCGCTGCGACCCGGACTCAGCCCCCATCCACACTTCTTCGCACCCGGCGCGGCGCAGCGCGGCGACCGTGTTGCGCGTCATCAGATCGCACCGGGATTGCATCTTGAACGGAATCTCCGCGTGAAGATGTGCCACAGCAGCTGCAAATTCGTGAGTCCACTTGGCGGATAGCGCGAATATGTCGTCGGCGAACCATAGATGGTCGGGATTGAAGTCTTGCTTCAGGTGAAGCATCTCCTCGGCAATCCGGCGAGGCGAACGCGCATGATAGCTATTGCCGTAGATTGGCTTCGCGCACCAGTTGCAACTGTAAGGGCAGCCTCGGCTGGATGCCATATTCAGCGAAAAATAGCCGTGTGCAGCTTTCCAAGCCCGGCGATATCGATCCAGGTCCACCAGGTGCCACGCAGGGGCCGGCAATGTATCCAGATCCGACCTCAACTTTCGTGGCAGGGTGTAGTGAACGCTTCTCTCGCGGAGAAATGCCAGACCCGCAATTTCGTGCCGAGGATTTCGTTCCGCGTATTCGAGCAAAGTCGCTTCCACCTCGCCGATAATGACTGACCGAAATCCCGCGGCGAGGTAGGCGGGGGCGCGGTCGGAGGCATCGGAGCCATGGGCCACAACTTCGATGCCCTGGCTTACGGCGGTTTGCGCCATCCAAAACGCGAGCTCCCGGTTGCGAGCCAGGCACATCTTGGAAAGAAAATTGAAATCGTCCTCGCACACTACTACCAATCGCGGGCGATGGCGTTCGAGTGCGGCGCGAAACCCTTCCTGCGGAGAATCAAGTGTGGGATCGTAAAGCGTGGCGGAAATCCCGTGCTGTTCCAAAACCGCGGCCGCCAGAATTGTTTGCAGGGGCGGGTAGGGCTGCATTTTCGAAACCTGTTTCGGATCCGAGTAAACGTGATTGCTATGTGTCAGCAGTACGTCCGCCATAGGTTTAAGCGCCCTCGCTTGTGGGAGACAACGTCAGCATGTGACCACCTCAGCTTCCAGGCGCTGAGCATCGACCTTTGGCTTAGGCAGCTCCAGCCAGCGGTTCACTCTATCCTTAACCCACAGCTCTAAGGGGAACGAATAGTAGTTGTGGTCCAAACGCCAGCGGGCGGGACCGCTGATCATTCCGTGCACCACGCGCTGCCCCACATTTTTGGTGCGGATCCCGATCGGAACGCGATTGAATGCCACGCGCAGATATTCGCGCATGGTTTGAACTTCGCGATGCGCCTTTCCTTTTAGCCAGGGAAGAACGGTATAGCGCGGGAAGAACTCTGCCCAGCCCTCCAGTGTTTTGGGGACGTCAATTCCCAGCTCGAACGCCCGATGCATGATCGGAGAGCCAGGGTAAGGCGTGAAAATGTTGGTCCAAAACTCGGCGCCCGGATAACTGCGGCAAACATCCATGATCAGCTTGATAGATTCGCGCCGCTCTTTTTCGCCTTCGCCGGGATATCCGAAAATCATGTTGAACGACGGCCGAATTCCGGCTTCCGTCAGTTTTTGCGCCGCTCGATGTATAGTGTCCAGTTTCTGGAACGTCTTGCCCATCAACTCCATCACCTTCGGCGATCCGGTGTCTGCACCTTGGGCCACTTGCGAAAGACCGGCGCGCTTCAGCAGCTTCAGCTCTTCGACCGTCAGCCGGCACACTAGGTTGGTGGATGATTGGATGCTCCAGTCGAATTTGACGCCCGTGCGAACGATACCTTCGGCAATTTGCACTGCGCGGTCACGATCGACCAGGAAGTTGTCATCGACAATCCACAAAAGCTTCAGACCATAGCGCGAGACCAGATCGGTAGTCTCCTGCGCTACTCGTTCGGCCTCGATGGCATTCCATTTCCGCCCATAGACGCCATCGTTGGTACAGTAGCCGCAGTTATAAGGACACGCCAGGCTCGACGTATACATTCCCCAACGGCGTCCGCACACGCGCTCGTAGGCATCGAAATTCGCGAGCTGATAGGCCTTCGGCGGCAGTTCATTGATGGGTCTGAGCGGACGGCTGGGATTGAAAACGAGTCCGCCATCGGCTTTGTAACCCACTCCGAGAACGCCTTTGAACGATTCTCTAGCCGCGATTCGTTCCACCACTTCGAGTAACGCGTCTTCACCTTGCCCCTTCACCACGATGTCGATGTAGGGGGCGGCAAGGGTCTGATCGGGGAGCAGAGACGGATGCCAGCCGCCCAAGATGACGGGCTTACGCGGATAGAGCGCCTTGGCATCGCGTGCGATTTGCACGGTCTCCCGGATCATCGGACCTGTGACCAGCGAGACCGCTAAACACAGCGCGTCCTTCAGCTCTTCGAGTACGCGCTTGCGGAAATTCGGAGTAATCGTTGAATCGATGATGCAGACCTCATAGCCGGCGCGAAGCAGCGGAGTGGCGACCGCGAGAATGCCCAGTGGCGCGGTGGCTTCCTGGCTCGAGAATGCCGGGAAGAAAAAGACCACCTTTTTAGAGCGCATGTTTCATAACCTGTGACGATAGCCCCTTTTTGAAAGCGAGAGGCCACTAAGCTTCTCCCTTAGTGAGACAGTCGCTCGGCGCCGTCCGGAACATTGCGAATCTACAGTTCTCCGCAGCATTTCGGTTTGTCTAACTGGTTTGAAGGCACTTGAAATCTCCGAATGACACCGGTAATTGAGCGCGCTCTTCCGCTGGAAGCTGCAACTCCCGTCGATTCGCTCCGGTCGATCTATCGCATTGAGCCATGGATTGCGGCGGTAGCGCTGATCGTTGTGGCCCCGGTGCTCCTGGTAATTGCGTCGATCATCGCGATGCTCGCCCGGCGCACGCCTCTGATTCGGCATAGACGGGTGGGATGGCGGGGGGCCGAATTGCCAGTCCTCAAACTTCGCACGATGTGGGAGCCAAACCAGAAGTGGGCGACCCTTTTTGCTATTGAGGAAGTATCCAACACTATTCCAACAACCAAGGATGGCGAGGACGACCGCGTCAGCAGCCGGCTTGCAGCGTGGTGCCGTAAGCACTCGATTGACGAATTGCCGCAGCTCTACCACATTGTCCGCGGTGAGATGTCGTTTGTGGGCCCTCGCCCGATCACGCGCGGGGAATTGGAAGAACATTACGGCACCTGCATGGAAACGGTGCTATCACTGCGGCCCGGTCTAACCGGCCTTTGGCAGATGATGGGCCGAAGCCGACTTACTTATGCCGAACGCAAACGGCTAGACCTCATGCTTGCCCGGGGCGCTTCGCCGGGTCTCTATTTCCGGATATTATTCAGCTCGGTTCCAAAGGTCCTGTGGGGTCATGACGCACACTAAATGCGCGCCAACCTTGCACACGGGCGTGGGTCTCGCGGAGATTTCTCTATCGCGGACGGACCAGATCCCGTATTGGCTGGCGTTCGGCTCCGCGGCTTCCATTCTGTTCTCCATCGCCGTTTCTCAAATCCTGCTTGGCATGGGTATCGTGGCGCTTCTGATTTCTCGAAGACGGCTGCATTTCCCGCCGATCGCGCTGCCTCTCGCTCTGTTTTTCGCCGCAACCGCGATCGCCGACTTACTTTCGAATGATCCCCTGCACGGCCTTCCCCAGATTCGGAAATTCTTCGTCTACGGCATTGTTCTGCTGGTATACAACACGTTCGATAGAATTTCGCAAATTCGAGACTTGGTATTGGCATGGGCGGGGATCGCCGCTCTTTCCGCTAGCTTCGCACTGGTTCAATTCGCCCGTCGCTGGAGCGATGCGATTCAACTTCACGCTTCGGTCTACGACTACATTCTGGACGGGCGCGTTACGGGATTCGCAAGCCATTGGATGACTTACGGCGGTGAGCAGACGATTGTACTTCTTGTGCTCGTCTCGGTGTTGCTTTTCAGCCCCGCTCGCGTATCGAAAATATACACTTGGGCTGCAGCACTTGTCATCTGGATCGCACTCGTTCTGGGTCTTACGCGCAGTATCTTCCTCGCGGCGGTTCCCGCGGGAGCGCTGATCTTGGCATGGAACTATAGGCGCTGGCTCGTCTGGGCGATGCCGGCGGCTGCGCTGGCGATGTTCCTCGCGGCGCCCTTGCCAATCCAGGATCGCGTAACGTCGGTTTTTCGCCCGCACGGCGATGTGGACTCGAACTCCCGCCGCACCATTATGGCGCGGACGGGTCTGCGAATGATCGAATCTCATCCCCTATTTGGAATCGGACCGGAACAGGTCCAGCTGCAGTTCCTCGCGTATTTGCCCGCGGATGTTCCGCGGCCTCTTCCGAAGGGCTGGTATGGGCATCTCCATAATGTTTATCTGCAATACGCTGCTGAAAGAGGGCTGCCCGCGCTCGCGTGCATGCTGTGGCTGATCGGGACAATGGCCCGCGATTTTCGCAGAGCCTTGAAGTCAGCCCCCGAGCGATCGAATGCACGTTTCATCTGGGTCGGGGCGTTGGCAGTTATCGCGGCTGTCCTTGCCGAGGGCCTATTCGAATACAACCTGGGGGACAGCGAAGTCCTCACTATGTTTCTGGCAACCATGACCTGTGGATACGTCGCGATTAGCTCCGGGGAAACAAGGCCGCCGCTCCAATGAAGGTGGCCTTAGTTCACTATTGGCTGCTCGGATCTCGCGGCGGCGAAAAAGTTCTGGAAGCGATCTGCCGTATTTTTCCGGAAGCCGATATTTTCACGCTGTTCTACGATCCCGAATCGGTGTCCGCACTGATCCGGTCGAAAAACGTGAAAACGTCATTCTTGAATCCATTCAAGAAGTTCTACCGGTCACTGCTGCCGCTGATGCCGATGGCTCTGGAAGAATTCGACCTCCGCGCCTATGATCTGGTCATTAGTAGCGAGTCGGGGCCGGCCAAGGGAGTGCTCACCGCCTCCACCAGCCGGCACCTCTGCTATTGTCACACTCCCATGCGCTATTTGTGGGAACTCTATCCTGCATATTGCACGGAGTTCCACCACAACATGTTGACCCGCGCGCTGATGGCTCCGGTCGCAAATTACCTGCGAACCTGGGACTATTCGACCGCGGCGCGCGTGGATACATTCATGGCTAACAGCCGAAACGTAAAGCGCAGGATATGGAAGACCTACCGGCGCAAGGCGCACGTGGTTTATCCGCCCGTGCCGGTTGACGACTTTTATCACTCCACCGACAGCGACTATTTCCTGATGGTCTCCGAAATGGTTGCCTACAAGCGTTTAAATTATGTTGTGCGGAGCTTCGCCCGAAATGGGCGAAGGCTGAAGATTGTGGGAGACGGGCCGGAACACTCGCGTCTGCGAAAGCTCGCCGGGAAGAACATCGAATTCTGTGGGCGTGTGCCCGATCACGAGCTCAGAGAACTGTATGCCAATTCCACCGCGCTTCTCATGCCGGGTCAAGAGGATTTTGGGATGACGATGGTGGAATCGCTCGCGAGCGGAAAGCCGGTAATCGCCCTCGGCCGCGGCGGTGCGATCGACATTGTGGGCAATGGTTGTGGCGTGCTCTATGCTGAACCTACGGAAACGTGTCTCGAGGATGCCTTGCGTTCTTTTGACAGGATAGAGTCGCTCATCAACCCACAGCAGCTCATATCTTGTGCGAGCAAGTTTTCCGAAGCCGCATTTGAGCGCCACTTTCGGGCGGTTCTGAATGGGACTCGGCCAGGTGTTTCGCCGCGCAGCGCCCGTTCCGCACCGGTGGTTAGATTTTTGGACGGAATTCCAGGTCCGCTCCGGCCATCATCCGAGTACGAAGGTCCTCGTGGCCTGGATCTGCCACCTGCGGCGGAATAGACCGATGGATCTATTTTTACAAGATCTTTGCAATGCGCAAACAACTTGCACAACTGCGGCCCCATCTAATGGGGCATGGAAGTTTACGAAATCATTCAGGGCTCGGCTATGCGGGACAAGGCCGTGCAGAGTTGGGATGTGCGCGCGGCCGTTTGCGCCGTGGGTGCCCGTAACATTGAGGCACATAGCGACGAAGCGCTGGTCTTTCTGCTGCGAAACGCGGTGGACAAGCGGACCATCGACGATCTGTTCCACGAGCTGTTTCGCCGATACCAAATGCGAGTTACCAACTGGTGTTTTCGGATCACTAGAAATCCCGATTGTGTTCCGGACCTGGTTCAAGAAGTATTTTTGCGCGCTTTTCGGCGGCTATGCACCTACCGCGGTAACTCCCGGTTTTCAACCTGGCTCTATGCCCTCACCCGGAACCATTGTCTAAACGCATTGAAGAAGCGGAGCACCGAGCCCACCGATGCCGGAGAATTGATGCCGGACGACTTCCCTGGCTCGCATGGGCAGGAGGTTCACCTGGCCATGGAGCGGGTTCAATCCTTCCAAAATATGTGGCGTCTGATCCAGGCAACGCTGACGCCGATCGAAGTGCGTGTGATGGCGCTGCATTACGGTCACGGGCTGCCCTTGGCGATCATCACCCGCCAGATGAGGCTCTCGAATCCCAGCGGCGCCAAAGCCTATATCGTAAACGCCCGAAGAAAACTCAAAGCGGTCTTGCGCAACAGTGAATCCAAAACAGCAACAATTTCTCACGGGAATCGCTCCGCGCAAACCGCTTGCGCAGCTTCCTGACCTCAACCCGGGGCCATCGGCCCGGCGCGGGATATTCTTCGACCTGTTTACGGTCAGCGCTTTCACGACGTTCGCCAAGATTATCGGGGCAGCCAAAGCTCTGGTTCTCGCGCGTGTCTTCGGATCGGGAGCTGCCCTCGACGCTTATCTGCTTGCTTTCCTGGTTCCCTCCTTTTTGGCCGACATCTTTTGTGGATCGCTTGTGCCCGTGCTGGTTCCGAAACTCGTGGAGTTCGAGTACAGCGACGGGCAGACGAACGCCATTGACTTGTATGGACATGTCTTGCGGCGAAGCCTGTGGTTTTCCTGCTGCGCCGCTATGGCCATCGCGGGTGGCGCTGCCGCCGTGGCAACGCTCGGAACGGGAAGCGCCCACCTGAATCTGCGCTTGATTGGGACCTTGACGATCCTCATGACGCCGATTCTCCCGCTTGCCGCCGTGGCGAACGTCTGGCGCGCCGTGCTGAACTCGCAGGGCAGGTTTGCTGTCCCCGCTCTTACATTCACATTGACGCCAACCATCATCATTCTCTGCATTCTGCTTGCCGGAAGAAGCCATGGGATTTCGATTTTGGCTGTGGGTACAAGCTTCGCCTCTGTGGCGGAGGTCCTGATGCTCGGCCTGGGTCTTTGCAGCGCCGGCTTCCCGATTCTTCCGCCGCGGCGGGAACGTAAAATCTCTCTTGTTGACATCAAGAAAGAGTACGTCTATCTTGCAGCCGCTACGGCGATGAGTGCCGGGGCTGCTTTCATAGGGCAGTCAATGGCCGCGGCGCTGGGAACCGGGAGTGTGTCGATTTTCAATTATGGGACGCGTTTGACCAGCGTGCTCATGGCGATCGGTCCGGCAGCTCTCAGTGTCACGATACTTCCGCGATTCTCCTACATGGCTGCCGCGCGCGATTGGGAGCGGTTGAAACAATCGCTTTCGCGGATTCTTTCAGGATCGCTAATTCTGGCTGGCGCGGCGGCAGCTCTCTTCATCACATTTTCCACGCCGATCGTCCGGCTCATGTTGCAACGGGGTGCGTTCACACCCGCAGATACCGGGATGGTGGCGTCCGTACAGGTGTTCTCACTGCTGCAGTTGCCGTTCATTCCGGGAATCACGATTTTAATGCGTATTCTTTCGGTTCTGAACGCAAATCGAGTGCTGTTACCACTCTCCGGCGCGGCGCTGGTCCTGAATACGGGTTTGAATTACGGGCTGATGAATCGTTACGGCGTCGCCGGGATCGCGCTGGCTGGTTCATTGGCGCAAGCGATGCTGTTTGCAGTGCTCGCAATTCTGGTGTTCCAACGTGGACCTCGCGGACTTCTAAGGGAATGTGATGCCTGATTCGATGAGCGCCATATGGCGCGACGGTCCGTTGCAATCGGCCACATCTCTGACTCTTGAAGCAGAGTACTTCCCGATGGGATACCGCCTCCGCGTCGCCACGAATTCGCGGCAAGTTCATGCGATCGCTTCCCGGATCTGGTCGCGCTATTCGTGTCTTTCGGCCGAGCCTCCCGTTCGTCTGAACATCATCGTCACGCCAGCCGATGGGGCACTTCCCCCGCCGGCCCCTACGTTCCGGAATCGCGAGCATCTGTTTTCACTTGTGGCTGACAGCGGCAATTTCGCGACGGCTGACCTGCGGTCGGGAAGCGGATTCGCATATTTGGCGGACAATATGTCGGGCGACTATCTGCGCTATCAATTTCTGGAACCGCTGGCCTACACGCTGATCGCCGCGCCGTATCTTGCCTACACGCACGCATCCTGCGTCGCTTTCGGCGGGCGCGGAGTCCTGCTATGCGGCGATTCGGGAGCCGGGAAAACTTGCCTCGCTTTTGCTTGCGCGAGAAAAGGATGGACCTTTCTATCCGGAGACGCGACTGGAATCGTGCGGGGCCGGGACGATCATCAAGTTCTCGGACGACCCTTCGAGATCCGATTCCGTGAGACGGCGCGGCAACTGTTTCCGGAGCTGGAGCGATATCCGCGCAGTATCCGGCCAAATGGAAAAGACGATATCGAAATCGATCCGCGAGGGTTGGGACTGAAATGTGCGCCCGAAGGCAGGGCAAACCAAGTCGTCTTTCTGGAACGGTCGCCGCAACCGATTTTGGCCGTCGCTGAAGTGTTCCCTCCGGACGAAGCACTCCGCCAACTAGAGCCGGCAATCTGCTTTGGCGACGAGTTTAGCCGCCGCCAGCAATTGAAAACTCTGGAAGAGCTGGTGACTCTTCCCGTATATCGCCTGCGCTATTACGATATGGATTCCGCCGAGCGCGTCTTGCGTTCGTTGGTAACTGGCCACCCTTGAATGTCGCCGGGGCTCCTGAAAGTCGTCCAAAGTCTCAGCTTCGCCCGGGATCGTACGTCCGAGCTTCGCGACATCCCTCTTGCGGATTGGTTAAAGCTACTGGCGCTCACGGACCGGTCCCAGCTTACGCTTCCACTGGCGGTGCGCGGCCGGCACCAGGTTCCGGCGAAGGTCCAAGAGCGGCTCGCAGGGAATCTGCGAAACAATGCCATCCGTCATGCCCGCACGCTCGACGAATATCGGCAGGTCACTGGCGCACTTTCGCGCGAAGGTATCGAATTCATCGTTCTCAAAGGGCTCGCGCAGTGGCCCCATTACTCTGACAACCCTCGACACCGCCCGCAGTACGATCTGGATCTCTATTGCCCTTCGCACGCGATAGAACCGGCATACCAGGCGATCCGTTCGCTCGGATACGAGCCTTTCGGCCAAAAGGGAAAAATCGCCATCGATCATCTCCCTCCCTTGATCCGGATGACTGGTTGGCGCCCCCGAGGCGACTATTACGATCCGGAGTTGCCCCTAACCGTCGAACTCCACTTCCGGTTTTGGGATCGGACGACTGAACAGTTTAGCGTCCAGGGCGCCGACCAAATGTGGGAGCGGCGCGTTCATCGCACGGTCCACGGCTTGTCCATACCCACGCTTCACCCGGGTGACGGATTCTCTTATTCGACGTGGCATCTAGTTCGACATTTGGTCCGCGGCGATGCTCGGGCATATCACGTCTACGAGCTGGCCCACTTCTTACAACGCACGGCGGACGACGATTCGTTCTGGCTGGATTGGCAGGCCCGAAAGTCCTCAACGCTGGTGGAGGCGATTGCATTCCGGCTGGCGGTGGATTGGTTTGAATGCCGCACTCATCCCGTCGTGGAAAGGTTGTTGCAGTCTCTGCCGTCGTCGGTTCAGCGCTGGTTCGAGCTGTTCGCATGGTCCCCGCTGAACGCCTTGGAGCGGCCCAATAAAGATGAACTGTTTCTGCACTGGTGCCTGGTGGAGCGCTGGCCCGCACGTCTGGAGATTACCAAGCGGCGACTGTTTCCCATTCGTTTTAATCCAATAGTGGTAGATGCACATGTACCGGCGCCGGACTTGCGTCTGCGGGTCAAACGAAGGGTGTTCGGCGCTTGGTTTATGGCGCGGAGAGCCTTCCGTCACATGCAGGCGTTGGCTCCGGTGATGTGGAACGGCGTTCGCTGGCGAAGGGCGCTCGCGAAGTGACCGCCGCGGAAATTGCGACGCATACTTCCCGGCGGAAACGCTCGACCCTAAAGCGCGCTTCCCATTCCCGTCGTCCGTTGGCGGCGAGTCGGCTTCTAAGGTCCTGATTATCAGCCAGAGTCCGTATCTGCGTTGTCAGTTCCTCAGAGGAGTGCGACATCGTGAGCACTCCGTTATAGTCGTGGCGAATGAGCTCGGGAATTCCTCCCGAGGGATACGAAAGGACGCAGGTCCCCGCGGACAACGCTTCCAGGATCACTCGTGGGCTAGCGTCGTGACTGGCCGATGGCACCGCCAGAACGTCGAGATCGTGAAGCGCTTCCGATACGTTGGCTGTCCATCCACGGATTTCCACGCCGGCGGACGCGGCTGCGCCACGAACCGACTGCTCATAGGAAGCACCCGAAAACAGCGCGGCGCCAATGACCACAAACTGAACTTTCTTGCGGTCCAGGATGGCGCTCGCAGCGCGAAGAAAATCCAGTTGGCCTTTTTCCGGAGCAATCCGTCCCAACATCCCAACTCGCACCGGGCCTGCGTTCGGTTTGCGCGGACGAAAGCTCTGATCGGCTACCCCGTTGTAGACGACCTGAACCGCGTCCTCGCCAAGCAGCATCCTCAACGGGCGGGCGTTATATTCTGCACACGCCAGCACGCGAGCCTCTCGGTCACGCAGAATCCAGCTGGCAATGGTTCGCGCATATTGCTTGTCAAGAAGACTGTGGGAGTGGAAGAGAACCGGCGGGCGAAGCCCGAGCGCAGCGGGCAGGAGCCTGGGTCCGTTGACGTAGATGAGATCGGCGAGACGTTTTCGCAGAACCTTGCGCACGATACGCCCAAGCCGAACCATGTCAACGCCAAATCGCAGAATATCGGCAGGAGTCTTGCGGCCATTGGTGTATGGGCCGAGCGGAAGGCTTTGTGCCGCAAAACCGCAGTCTCGTGCGAAGTCCAACAGAGATCCCTTGCCGGGAGCCAATACTTCGGCTTGCCAACCCAGCCTCTTCACTTCGAATAAGACATCTTGCAAACAGAGCTGCGCGCCGCCGAGGTCGCTGAATTGATCCAGGAACAAGATTCTCATGCGTCGTCCCGGCTCAGTCGGGCAGCTGTTCCGAGCACCAAGAAATACACGGGTAGCACTCGCCAGTAGGTGATCAGATCGCCGGAGAACATTTGGACCATTTCGCCGCACCAGAAGCAAAAAATCCACTCGCCAAAAAACCGAGTCTGGTGGCGGGGAGAGCGGCGGGCGATCCATCCTGTCCGCAGTATTAGAACGTTGAGGCTGATGAACGCGACTAGACCGACCACTCCCGTCTCGACTAGAAGGCCGAGATAGGTGTTATCGGCGATCACCGTGCTTCCAATGAAGGTTGAATATGGCAAGGTCTTATAGCCAACGCCAAATACAGCGTGCCACGGTTCGCGAGCCAGAAAATCATACAAGATCTGCCAGTGGCCAATGCGGCCCGAGAGGGCCTGATCCGGCGACTGGCTGAAGAAACTGAATCCTCCCCACAACCGGCTCCAGTAGACAGCAGAGAGGCGGGGCGTCGCCAGGCGGATGGCGCCAGCCGCTGCAAGCAACGCGACGAGCAGCATGATGAGCGAGCGGCGAAGCCTTCCATGAATGCACGCAAGCACGACCGCCGCGACCGCGACATTCAAAACGGAGGCGCGCGAGTAGGAAAAAATCAGTGCCGCCGCAAGGATCAGGGCACCGAACTGTAAGGCAGGGCGAGAGAGGGGGGTCTGTTCGCGACGCCTGAATAAGCAAACCATCACCATAACCAGGAAGAAAGCGCAAAAGTTCCCCAGCGTACTGGCTTCATAGAAGAGCCCTTGGGCTCGCCGGAATACGCCTTCTTCCAGGTACACGAATTGATCGGCGTACCCCCCCGGCGCGGGAAACTGAAAGTAGAAATCAGCGCAGGCGAAGAGCGCTCCGGCTACTGCCAATCCAAAAAGAAACCTTATGACGCGAAAGGGATGCCAGTCGTTGCTAGCGGGACCGGCGTACGAGTAGAGAAAGACGAAAATGCTGATCGCGAACAGAACCACGCGCGCCAAGCTTTCCGCAGCGATTTTCCAGCCCGAATAGAGTGCGGCGAATGCCAATGACTCCAGGAGGACTGCTAAAAAGATCACGAAAGCCGGCGTGAGCGAATGTCTCGAGGAACAAGGTCTGCTTGGCGCTTAATTGATAGTCCGTGCGGCCCACGATCTGGTATTCATTCTGATTGATCGGAATGCTGAAGTTGACGCTACCGCAGGCATCGCTGGGCGTCGGCAGGAAAGCAGCGATCTTGAGGGCCTCCGGGCTGATCAAATTAGAGGGCAGGATCTTGCTAGGAATAACGGCGCCCGTCAGCGGGTTTTTTAAAGTAGTGATGGTTTTGCATTGACTAAAGTCCCCCTTCAACATCGCGGTCGTGGGCACGAACTCAGTGGGCTGCTGGGACGTTTGCCGGGTCTTGGTTCCCTGATATCCGAAGAAGAAAAAGATTTTGTCCTTCTTGATGGGACCGCCCACCGTGCCGCCGTACTGATTGCGCTTCAATTGATCGCGTTGGGCCGAGAAGAAATTGCGCGCGTTCAAATCTCCGTTGCGGAGGAAGTAGAACAGGTCCCCGTGGAAATCGTTGGTTCCACCCTTGGTAACCGCATTCACCGCCGCGCCGGAGTGCACGCCGTTCTGTGCGGTCAAAGCGCTGGTCTCCACTTTAAATTCCTGCAACGCGTCCGGGAAGGGCAAAGGCAGATTCAAGTTGTCGTAGGGGTTGTTATGGTTGGCGCCGTCCAAGAAATAAGATGTCGAGAAATATTGTCCGCCGGCCACCGAAATCGCTTCGCCGCCGCTCGATCCGCCAAAGGACCGGCTTACCGGCGGCGCCACAAACACCGCGCCCGCCGTGAGCTGCACCAGATCCGTCGAGTTGCGCCCGTTGAGTGGAAGCTCCACGATGCGCTTGCTCTCGATCACCTGTCCCACGCCGGTGGCCTGCGTTTCCACTTGGGCCGCGTTGGCTTCCACTTGCACTTGATCGCTGACCGCGCCCAACTTGAGTGCCACGTCGAGGGTCGGATTCACCGCCACCTGCAGCACGATACCGGTCTGTATGTAGGTGCTGAAACCGGCCTTGGTGACTTCCATCCGGTATGGCCCGGTCGGCAGGTTTGGAAGAACATAGCCGCCGTCGCCGCCGGTGTTGGCCGTGCGGCTGGCTCCGGTTTCTATCTGCGTTACCTTGACCTCAGCGCCGGGAACTGCCGCGCCTGTCGAATCCTGCACGGTTCCCTGGATCTGCGACGTTGCTTGCGCCCAGACCATCGAGGCGAAAGCTAAAAATATGAAGACACGTGTAGCTACCTTTTGAACGGACATTCTAACCCCACCTTTCCGATTTACAACCAACTACCCTGACCGATATCCCGAGTTTAATTTTTGACTGCCCGAGCATCTATCCAGTGCGGCGGGTATTTTTTAGAACGCCGCCACGCCGATTGGATCTACTTTTTGATTTGCATTGTCCCTGAATGGCAATGACACACTGCTGTTGATCAAAGTGTATTCTTGCCGCGGCTGGCGAGTCAAGAATTTTGATGTACCAACATCGTAACGGAACTGTAAAACCCGTCTTGGGCTAAGAAAATCTACCGCACCCCCTAATTCCGGTCTATCTGCGAAGCCCACTACCGGCGGCCCGTTCGGTGAAGTGTGGCTTGCTGGCGGCTGGGACGTTCTTAGACGGATTCGCTCGGCTCGAGTCCAGCGGTAAATCTGCTGGCGCTCTGCATCGCTGAGCCGAGCCTCGGGATGCAGCAACAAATAGCGCTGCACCGGCATCGCATGGTTTCTGACCGCACTGCCAATCGCACTCAGCAAGAGCATGCGCTCATCGACGGAGTAATCCTGCCAGCGCGATAGATTCATGTGGGAGCGAGCTTCTTTAACGTCGCGCGCTATCATCCATGAAACCGGCGCGACGTGGCTGTACCAGGGCCACCGGGTTTGTTCGGAATGGCAGTTCTGGCAGGCCCGCTGAACGATGGCGAGCGTTTGAGGATCGATCTGGGCTTCGCGTAAGACGGTTTGGTTAGTGGCGGGTCCGTTCGGCGGTCCGAAGGGATGAATCAGCGATCCACCCAAAGCTGCGATCGTGAGGGCCCCAGTTGCAATGAGAAACCTTTTGATCATACTTATCCTCCTGTTTTTTTCCATGACAATTGCTTCAGGTAGGCAATGATGCTGGCCCGTTCGGCTGGGTCGTTCAGCCGAAAGGTCATGTCGTTGTCGGGGATCACGCTCTCGGTATCGGTGAGCCATCGGTCCAGCGTCGATTCATCCCACGTAACGGCAGCGCTCTTCATGGCGTCCGAGTAGCTAAACTGCGGGTTCTTTCCCGCAGCGCGGCCGTAGACGCCGCGCAGGGGTGGCCCGAGCTTGATGTTTTCGAGTGCATGGCAGCCGGAACAGCGCTTTTCGAAAGCTTCGCGGTCGCGATCCGAGTCTTTAGCGGAAGCAGCGATCGCCACGGTTACGCAGACAACGCTGGTAAGTATCGTTAGCGTTGTTCTCAGAGTTAGTTTTGTCCAGTTGAACTGCATGAGTGAGTTCCGCATTCGCTTGCGTGTTGAGCGCCCGCTAGGCGCTCAACGACGAATCGACTACTGCCAGGCTGTGCGATCCGGCCGCGAAACTGACGTTGCGGATGCCCAGCACGTCGCGAAGTTTATCCGCGGGGACCTTCATCGGTCCCGGAGACGGCGCGCTTCCCGGCGCAGGTTGCGGGAAAGCCGTGGACATGGCGGAATGGAACGTCACGTTCCCTTCCACTTTCTGCATCACTTGATGAATGTGCCCGTTCAGTACCGTGACCGAGCCGAACCGCTTCAGCATATCCAGGGCCTGCGCGCTATCCTTGGTGGCCCAGCCCCATTCCGGATAGGCGGCCCACAGCGGAATATGCGCGAAAACGACGATGGGAGTGCTGGCGCCCAGTTTGGCCACGTCGTCCTTGAGCCAGCCAATCTGCTGGTCTCCCAGCGCGCCCATGCCTTCGAGTTGCGCCGAATTGTTCAGTCCGATGAAATGAACCCCTTTGTGGTCGAAGCTCTGCCAACCCCGCCCGGTGGTGCCCTTGCCGAATCGGTCCATGTATTGCTTGCCTTCGTCGCCCAGCAAATCGTGCTCTCCGGGGACGAAGAATACCTGCTTCTGGCGGATGCCTTTGAGGAGCTGGTCCAAGGTATCGAACTCACTGGCCTTGGCCAAGTGCGTCAGATCTCCCGTGTGAAGCAGGAAGTCGGGTTGGTGTTCCATCGCGTTGATCTTATCCGCAGCGGCCTGGAACGTCAGGTTGACATCCGGATTCGCAGCCTTGTCGAACCCGATATGGCTATCGCTGATTTGGACAAAAGAGAAGTCCTCGGAGCGCATCTTCTTGGGTTGAGCACCCATCAGGCGGGAAGTCGGAATGCCTCCGGCGAAGCTCCATACCACGCCCGCTCCAGCCCACTGCATGCATTTCAGGAAGCCGCGCCGGTCGATATCGCGGGTAAGAAGACCCGCCGCGCCTTCCTGGTCGTCTTTTTTAATATCAGTCATAGTAAGCACCTTTCTGTGGCGGCATGAGAACCGCTTACTTCTCAGGAGACTCTCTGCCCGTTGAATTTATTCCCAAGGCCACAATGCAGGAATAAATTCGGGAGGAGAGGGTCGAATACGGTAGGGCGAGTTGCCGTTTGCCGCCAGTCAAAAAGCAGATTCACGGAGGAGTTCTGAACAATGTCTACCGCTATTCTCTTGTGGGTGATGTTCCAGGTCGGCACTTCGCCGGGAATGGGAAGGTCTCCGATTGATTCCCGCCCGATGCTAAGGGTCCCGGATCTCGCGGAGGAATCGCCAGCAGAGTTAGCTGCCGATCAGGAACGCGAATTTATCCAGCGTCTTAACGGGCTTTCAAGAGCGTTGGGTGCTTTCACCGAGACTTACAAAGGTGGCGAAATCGACTTGAAAAAAGTGAAAGCGCTACGGAAGGCCATGCACGAGCTAGAGAAGTCCCCCTGGTTCAGGCCTCAAAAGGAAGAGAAGTAACGGACCAGGGCTTGAAGATCATCGGGCGTCCACCGGCATGGGGAAGAACTCATGTGTTACGGGCGCTCTTCCCCGGATGCCGGTGACTACTCTATCTGCCAGCCGCGCCAGGCTGTGTTGCGACGGTCGGTTGAGGCGTCCGCGCCGGCGTCTTCTTCGCCGCCGCAATGGCCGTATTCGAATCCGCTACAGCCGTGTGCGGAGGTTGCGGAAACTCAAAGCCGTCGGGGTCGCCCGGATAGAACCAAGTTCGCAAAGCCGGAGGGTGTCCTGCGGCCGAGTCATAAAACGAGAAATCGCTCTTCTCGGTTGGCTGCTGGCGCCACGCGTGAACAGGTACTACGATGGCGATGAGCCGGGTCTCTTCACGATTGAAGATTCTAACAACATCCAGCGAGGCCCCAGAATCGTCCACCTTCAACACGTATTGGCCGACCGGCAAGATCGTCCCTTCCACGGCCATGGGCTGCGATATCGTGATTGTGGTTTTCCGGTCGATCTCGCTGGCGTTCAGCGAGCCGACCAACGCACTGCTCATCAGGCTCATGGCCAAAGCAGTGAAAACTGGCAACTTGCGTTTCATATTTGTTTTCTCCTTGGGATTCATTTCTCAGTGACACTACTTTGTAAACTAGGCCCGACTGCGGCTTATTCCGCTCTCACAAATCACGTTTATTCCCGGGAATATAATGACGACGGAAGGCGTCTGTAGAGTAGGCGGTACAGATTGACGTCACAGGAGAAGCTACGCCATTTCGAAGAGCAAATCTCGCCCCATCTCAAGTCGGCGTACAACCTGGCCAAATGGTTGACGCGAAGCCACGAGGATGCGGAAGATATCGTTCAAGAGTCGTTTCTCCGGGCATTCTCAGCCTTTGCGAGTTTCCGCGGCGAGAACGCCAAGCCCTGGCTCCTTACCATCGTGCGCAACACTTCTATGACCTGG
>CAVPZQ010000004.1:0-28156 GCA_963710155.1 Bryobacterales bacterium
CAGCGCCGCCAGCTGTTTGCCCACCGCCGTCGATCCCGTAAAAGAAACTTTCCGAATCACCGGATGCGGAATCAAATAATTCGAAATATCCGCCGGAACTCCAAAGACTAAATTAATAGTCCCCGCCGGCACCCCCGCGTCCACAAACGCCCGCACCAATTCCGCGCACGGCCCCGGAGTCTCCTCCGGACCCTTCAAGATGATGGAGCACCCCGCCGCCAGCGCCGCCGAAATCTTCCGCACCGCCTGATTAATCGGAAAATTCCAAGGCGAAAACGCCGCCACCGGCCCCACCGGCTCCTTAACGACGAGTTGATAAACGCCCTCAGCCCGCGCCGGAATCACCCGCCCATAAGTGCGCCGAGCTTCTTCCGCAAACCAATCGATAATGTCCGCACCCGCCAGAACTTCCATCCGAGCCTCGGCAATCGGCTTCCCCTGCTCCGCGGTGAGTTCGCCAGCAATCGCCTCGGCCCTCTTCCGCACCAACTCCCCCGCCGCCCGCATCATCTTCGACCGCTCAAACGCCGAAATCTTCTTCCAAGTATGAAACCCGCGCTCCACCGCCGCGAGAGCCAAATCCAGGTCTTCTCTTTCCGCCCAAGCCACCGTCCCGCCCTCTTCCCCAGTAGCCGGATTCATAACCGCAATCGTCTTCCCGTCAACGCCTTCCGTCCACGATCCATCAATAAATAACCGAGTATGAGAAGCCATTGCTAAATTTTACCTTGGCCCCTTCGAAACCCACCCTGAAGGCCGCCGTCGCGTGACATTGGCGTGCGTCCATACATTGAGCTCGAAGCAACAGATCATCCGCTTGCATTGGAGCAACAGGCAGGAATCACGAGGGCGAGAGTCAGGCAGATCGCAGAACGGATGCATCATCACAATTTGCACATGCCGAACACGACAACATGAGGTCTAGCGCATTCAGCTATTTTGGATGCGGAATGACCTTCTCGATGCGATACGTATCGTCGGCAATAGTGAAATAGAACCGCCAGTCCTTGTTTACACGAGCCTGCCAAAGGTCTTTGGCCTCGTCGTATTTCTTCGCGTGAAGTGACGGATGCACAAGGTTCGCTAAAAGAAACCTTAGCTGCTTTTCAAAAGCACGCCGAACGCTAACCGGTGCGTCTTGCAACGACTGAATCGCGCGATCCGACAAAACAACCTTCATGACTTGGTCGTTTTGGTTTTCCTGGTTTTCCTTTTGCGGATTTCACCGCGCAGAAACTTGACCACATCGTCCGCAGTATCAAAAGGACCATAATACGGCCCCTTCCGAGCCTCGCTCAGTTGCGCGTCAATCGCGCGACGCTGCGCCGGAGTGTACTCATCGTCAGCCGATGGGAGCTTGGGAATAATGTTGATGATCCCGCCGGACACCTTGAATTCCAAGCGATCGCCAGGCTTGATACCCGCCCGCCGCCGCACGCTCGGCGGCACCACCAACCCAGTTGCGTTGCTTTTAACGGTCACGGTCATGCGCACTGGCAGTGTAGCATTCCTAACCATTGCCTAGGGGCTCCCCGCTGCCTTCGCCCCCACCTTGCGCCAATCCCCCGGCCCGCTCACGCGTCCTCCCAACTCCTTTATCTGAATCCCCAACTCGTTCCCCCGCACCCCGACCACCGCATACCCGAAAAACCACCCATCCTCATACCGCTCGCTCCCCCGCAAATGCCCGCCCGCGCTCGCCATCGAAAGGTACGTCACGCCGTCCAACTCCACCTCCAGCATCTGATGCAGATGGCCCGCGATCACCCACCGCACCCCATACTTCTTCGCCAACTGATGCAACGGAAAACGCGGATTCTGAAACATCGCATCCACCAGCCACGACGGCCGGTGCATCACGATGAACTTCACCGGCTGATTCTTATGCGCCTCCAGATCCTGTTCCAGAAACTGCAGTTCCCCCGCGCCCAATGCATCTGACCGGCTGTTGTCCAAAACCGTCACGTGCACCTGCTCGTGGTCGAAACTGTAATGCGGAGCATGTCCCGCATGTTTCTCGAAAGTCGCTTGCGACCGCGCCGACCAGATGTCGTGATTTCCAGGCGTCAAAAACAGAGGGATCTGACGATAGGGCGTCAGTATTTGCTCCAAGCGCCGCCACTCGTCCTCCGCGGTAGTGTCGTTCAACCCCTCAATCGAGTCGCCCACGCTGATAATGAACGCCGGATTTTCCGCCGCCGCCGACCGCCACACGCGCTCGTACACGCCGGCTTGCGCCTCGCCGGTGCGGTCGCCCAGAATCACAAAGGGAAAGGAATCTTTTTGTGCCGCGGCGCGGTCCGCGAGCAGCCATATGCCGACGACTGCCGCCAACACGGCGAAGCCTCGGCCCCGCGTGCTACGCATCCGCAGACAGCTTTAGAACAGCTTCGATCTGGAGATCCAAAGCTTGTGAACCCACATGCCGACCAGTTCGTGCTGCCAAACCACGCCCCAACCAATGGCAGCTACCACCAGGACCCAAAAAATCTCCCAGTCGTGTCTTTGATACTGCCGAGCCATATGGATACCATTTCATTACTCGGCAAAAAATGCAAGTGCTGGGTTGGCTAACTGATTGTTGGCTCCGAACCACCGCCGTGGTGCTAATCCACCAGATATCAGATTTATAAGTGTTTTATTATCATGTATTTAAGATTGGAAATCAGAGTGCTCTTAAACAGGCGAACCTGGAGGTTCCTATGAAAACCACTCTGAAATCGTCCAAATTCGCGCTCACGGCTCTGTTGGCCGGCGCACTGATGCTGCTGACCCCCGGCGTGACCCTGGCTCAGCATCGCGGCGGCGGAGGTGGTGGTGGCGGAAGCCATTTCTCTGGCGGCGGTGGCGCACGCGGCTTTTCGGGCGGCGGCGCCCGCAGCTTTTCGGGCGGCGGCGCCCGCAGCTTTTCGGGCGGCGGTGCACGGGGCTTTGCGGGCGGAGGCGCACGCGGCTTTGTGGGCGGTCAACGCGGTTTTGTAGGCGGCGCACGCGGATTCAACGGCGGCGGCTATAACAGGGGCTACCGCGGCGGATATTACCGCGGCGGCTATGGCTTCGGCTTCGGCTACGGCGGCTATTACCCGTATTATGGCGGTTATTACGGCGGGGCGTATTGCAGCCCGTACGGGTATTACGACGCTTATGGGAACTGGATTCCCGGCTGCGGCGCGCCCTATTCTTACGGCTACGGCTATTAAAGTCGAGCTGATGGACCCTGGAATGCTTTGATCCAGGGCATGATTGCGATCCGAAAACTCCCTGCCGGCAGCGTGCTGATTCTAAGCGCGTTGCTGGCAGCATCTTGTTCCAGGCCTTCCTTCCCCAGCGAAACCACCGTCGATGGCGCCACTTCTACAGCGCCTTCCCCCGCCGCCGCCAAGCAGGAGCAAAAAACTCTGCTGCGTTTCATCAATGCCACCGGCGGTCCGAAGGATCTGTATTTCCAGGATGTGCTGGCCTTCCGGCGCGTGGATTCTCAGGATGTGACTTCTTACCGGGCGCTGCCCAGCCCGCGCGCGGACGCGCACCATGAGCTCAAACTCTACGATTCCGCGAACCCGGTTGGGACGCCGCTGGTTACCGATTCCGAGCCCGAAACGAGCGGCCACCGCTACACGGTTTTGGCGCTCGAGAAAGCCGGAAAATTTACGCTCACCGTGATTCCGGACCAGCTCAAGCCGCCCGCGCCAGGCAAAGCCAAAGTTCGTTCTATTCACGCAGCTCCGGGAGCCGACTTTGGCCATTTCACGGATTACAAGGAAATCGCGCCCAGTAGTGAATTCAAAGCGGGCAAGTTTTACACCATCGTTGTGCTGGGCGGTGGGCCAAAGCTCATCGAGGACGAACTCATCCAATAACGGACCTCAAAGTGCACGAGAGATCGCATGGAAACCACGAAGAAGTGCGCTCATCCCAGTTGCGCTTGCCAGGCCAAAGAAGGCAGCAGTTATTGCAGCACCTATTGCGAAGGCGAGGCCAAAACGTCCGACATCATTTGCAGTTGCGGCCACACCGAATGCCGCGACCGGACCTAGCTGGGCGCCGTTGTAGCATCCTAGTAAAATGGATCTGCAACTCAATGGAAAATTAGCGCTCATCACCGGATCGACAGCAGGTATTGGATTCGCGATCGCCGAGTCGCTCGCGCGAGAGCGGTGCCGCGTCATTGTGAATGGCCGGACGCAAGCGCGCGTCGACGCGGCACTGGCGAAGATTCCGGGCGCGGTTGGCTTGGCGGCGGATCTCGGAACCAGCGCCGGGGTCGCGGAGGCAATCCAGCGCTTTCCGGACGTCGATATTCTCATTAACAATATGGGCATCTTTGAGCCCAAGCCGTTCGAAGCTATTCCGGACGAAGATTGGTTTCGGTTTTTCGAAGTGAATGTGCTCAGCGGCGTCCGGCTCAGCCGGCATTATTTGCCGCGCATGAAGGCGGCCGGCTGGGGGCGGATCATTTTCATATCGAGCGAATCCGCGGTGCAGATTCCGGCGGAGATGATTCATTACGGCATGACGAAGACCGCGCAATTAGCGATTTCGCGCGGGCTCGCGGAAACCACGGCGGGGACGCGCGTTACGGTCAATTCGGTTTTGCCGGGTCCGACGGCTTCGGAAGGCGTGGAAGAATTCGTCGGACGGCTGGCCACGGATCAGAAAACGGATCGTGCGACGGTCGAGCAGGAATTCTTCAAAAACATCCGCCCCAGTTCGCTGCTGAAGCGCTTTGCGACGCCCGAAGAAGTGGCGGCGCTGGTGACTTTTGTGGCGAGCCCGCTTTCATCGGCAACCAATGGCGCGGCGCTGCGCGTCGATGGCGGCGTGGTCCGATCCATAATATAAAGCATGAAATGGCGCGTGGAGCGGGATTCGATGGGCGAGGTTCGCGTGCCCGAAGACGTGCTTTACGGCGCGCAGACGCAGCGGGCGGTGGAGAATTTCGCCATCGGGGAGCAGCGCTTTCAACCGGCTCTCATCCAGGCTTTGGCCTTAGTGAAATCCTGCGCGGCGCAGGTGAATGCGCAGCTCGGGTTGTTGAGTCCGGAGATGGCGGCGGCGATTGCGAAGGCAGCGGACGAGATCATCGCGGGCGCGCATTACGAGCAATTCGTCGTTGATGTTTTTCAAACTGGCAGCGGCACTTCGACCAACATGAACGCGAACGAGGTGATTGCGCGGCTGGCGAAGGCGCATCCCAACGATCACGTCAATCGCAGCCAATCGAGCAACGATGTCATTCCGTCGGCGATTCACGTCGCGGCGGCGCTGGAGGTTTCCGGGCAACTGCTGCCGGCGCTGGAACTGCTCGGGGCGGCGCTCGAGAACCGGGCGGAGGCGTTTTGGGACGTCATGAAAATCGGGCGCACGCATTTGCAGGATGCGACGCCGATGCGGCTGGGGCAGGAATTCAGCGGCTACGCGCATCAAGTGCTGGCGTCGCGGGAACGGCTGGCAATGGCGCTCGACGGACTTTTCGAATTGCCGCTGGGCGGGACGGCGATCGGCACGGGCGTGAATGCTCCGCCAAACTTTGCTCCGCGAACGATTGCGCAGATTGCGCAGCGCACGGGGCTGCCGTTTCGCGAGGCGCGGAATCATTTTGAAGCGCAGGCGGCGAAAGACGCCGTTTCGTTCCTGAGCGGGGCGCTCAAAACTTGCGCGGTGGCGTTGACGAAGATCGCGAACGACATTCGTTGGCTGGGATCGGGGCCGCGCGGCGGGCTGGGGGAAATTCGGTTGCCGGAATTGCAGCCCGGATCGAGCATAATGCCGGGCAAAGTGAATCCGGTGATCGCAGAAAGCTTGCTCATGATTTGCGCGCAGGTGATCGGGCACGACGCGGCGATTACTTGGGGCTGCGCGGCGGGGAATTTTGAATTGAACGTGATGATGCCCGTCATTGCTTACGATTTGCTCGATTCGATCGAGCTTTTGAACGCGGGCGTACGCAACTTCGCCACGCGCTGCGTGAAGGGGATCGAGGCCAATCGCCATAAAGCTGGGGCCCTGGTGGAACAATCGCTGGCGATGGCGACGCCGCTCGCTACCGAAATTGGCTACGACCTGGCGGCCCTGATCGCCAAGGAAGCGTTTGCCAGCGGGCGCACGGTTCGCGAGGTGGCGATCGAAAAAAGCGGGCTCTCCGAGCAGAAGATCGCGGAGCTGTTGCGCTTCGATTGACTGGTGTAAACTGGCAGCCATGAAACTCATGGCGATTCTTCTGATGAGTGCTTTGGGGGCTTTGGCGCAGAACGCGCAGGACGCTTTCAACAAGCCGTTTCCTCCTTACAAAGTGATGGGCAACATTTACTTTGTGGGCACCGAGGAGTTGGGATCGTTTCTGATCACGACGCCCGAGGGAAACATTCTGATCAACAGCGATTTTGAATCCACCGTTCCGGAGATTAAGGCGTCGGTGGAGAAGTTGGGATTCAAGTTCTCCGACACCAAAATCCTGCTAGGCAGCCACGCGCATGGCGATCATATGGAAGGCGATGCGCTGGTGAAGGAAATGACGGCGGCACAAGTGGTGGTGATGGAGCAGGATGTTCCGGCGTTGAGCCGCATGACGCCTCACGGGAAGCCGCATCCGATGGATCGCGTGATTCATGACGGCGACGAAGTAAAACTCGGCGGCGTGACGCTGGTGGCGCATTTGACTCCGGGACATACGAAGGGCTGCACCACTTGGACCATGAAGGTGCAGGACGGCGGCAAAACCTATAACGTAGTGATTCTAGGCAGCATCGGCGTCAACCCGGGGTACATTCTGGTAAACAACAAGGATTATCCGCAGATCGCGGAGGATTACGCGCGCGGGTTCAAGACGCTGCGGGCTCTGCCTTGCGATGTGTTTCTGGGGTCCCACGGGCGCTTTTACGGGATGGCGGAAAAGTACGCGCGGATGAAGGATGGCGGAGTGAATCCGTTCATCGATCCGGCGGGTTATCAGGCGCACCTGGACGCGCAGGAAAAGAATTTCAAGGCGAAGCTGGCAGAGCAGCAATCGGCAAGCCGGTAATTACTGGACCGTCAGCACGCGGGCGGGGGCGGGTTGGCTGAGTTCCAGGCCCACGGTGAAGTGAGCCACGCCGCGGACGATGTGCCGCACGGACGCGGAACTTCTGAAGCCTAGCGGATCAATGCTCAAGCCGACGTAGGAGCCCACGGCGATTGGTTCCTTGATCTTAATGCAAAGGCCGTTTTGGGAGATGTCGAGGCAGGTTCCCCGAGCCATGGCGTAATCGGAACCCTGCTCCCAGGAAAGAGTGACTTTGCCTGAGAACGGGAAACGTTGGTTGCGGCGGGGGTTCATGTTATTGCCCTTACAGCATAGACGGAGGGGGTGCAGGGGGGAATAGAGCGCTGGTACTAGGCATATAGAAAGTACCAAAGGCTAGGGACACACTTCGGCTTAGAGAAATTGGCTCACAGATGGACACAGATAGCTCCAAGATCGTCTCGCGGTGGGCTGCTTTTTTAGGGCAACCCACCGGAGTGGTAGAGGAAATGGACGGCTTGCCGGTCTAGAAGAAATTACTCCCAAATCAACCGGGTTTCCGCTCTCTCCCACTTCCTCCCGCAGCGATTTTTTACGATCACCAGAGAATCGATTCTCTCCTGTCCCGCCTTTCTCCCAATGTTTCCGGGGGCGGCAAGCCCATCTTGCGACGGGCGCGGATTCCACCAAACTACAACGATCAGCCTGCGCAGGCTTGTACTACGGTTTCATTATGCAGAGGCGCGGAGCTCGTCAGGCGAAGTCCGAAGTGGGAAGTGGTTGAATCGGGGGGCGATGAGGACGCGAAATGGGTGGGTATGGGCATACGCCGGGGGCGCAGTACTAAGGTTTTTCCGAAACATTCATCCCCCCAAAGCGATCTTAGCAATATGGCCCAAGTTGTGTTGTCCCCTATCGGGCAACCGATTTGTGCCTGGACCCAAGGTTCACAGAAATTCGCCATCCAAGTTCATCCGGACGTGCTGGCACGTCTGGCAATGGAAGTCCGCGTGGCATTCAAACGGGTACCACGCCGGGGGCTGGAGGTTGGGGGCATTTTACTCGGCCGCACGGATCAGCGGGATGGCATTACTACGTTCTGGATGGAAGGGTTTGAGCCCATCGATTCGGAACACCGTTCAGGGCCGTCCTATGTCCTCTCTGAGCCCGATTTGGTCCTTCTGCGAGAGGCATTGACGAAAAAAGGAGCTGCCAGCATCGGGATCTTTCGCAGCCAAACGCGATCCCAGCAACTGCTGTTAGAGGAAGCGGACAACAAGCTGTTTGAGAGATGCTTCGCTGACGGCGATGCCCTATTTTTACTGGCTTGCCCGGTAGCCGCTAAAGCGGCTTTTTTCGTTCGTGAAAACGGGGAGATGAAGTGCGTTTACGAATTCGGCTTGGGATCGCTTTTGGCGCCTGGCGTAGCGCCGCAAGGTCCTCCCGCACCGGAGACGGATGAGGTCATGCAGCCGCCACCGGAAATCCAGACGGCGCTATTGGCTGTTTCGAGACCAATCCCTCCCGCGGATTTGGAGGACACGGCGAGCGCTTCCGTTCCGCTGTTGGATCGCGGACGCCGGCCCAGATTGGCTATCGAAGGGAACCGGTTCGGGCGGGCGCTGGATCACGGGCTCGCCCAAACGCGGGGCGGGTGGTGGGGGCGCGGGGCAGGATTCAAAACAGGAACCTGGCTGGTGGCGGCACTGGTCTTCTCGGCGTTACTGGGCGCGGGAATCGGCATGTTTTCTCATTCTCGTCCGCCTTCGGTTCCTCCGCAAATAGTGACGACGAAGGACCTCCATCTGACGGTGGAAGGGAACGGCGCTTTGCTGCGGCTTCATTGGGACCAAAATGCTTCTGGCGTACGCAATCCGTCTCACGCGGTTCTGCATATCCAGGATGGCGAGTATCAGATGCTCAGGAATCTGGCCCCGACTGAATTCAACGCGGGGAATGTGGCTTACGAACCGAGGAGCCGTGACGTGAGCTTTCGCGTGGAGGTGTTTTCCCCGACCGCGAACGCGAGCGGGTCGGTACAGGTGGTAAATCTGGCGGCGCAAGCTGTGCCGGCACCGGTTCGACCGCCGGAGCCAGTTGTCAAACCATCGGCAACGCACCCAGCGACGGATTTGCCCGCCAACAAGACCGCCGCGGCACGCAGCGAGACGGCTGCGCCGGTTCCGGTTGCCACGGAGAAGGAAGACATTCAAACGAGCGCGGTTAATCCGGTCAAATCGCCGGATGCAAGGGATGCGGCGGCGGCTGTCAGGCGCGACCCTTCGTCTCCGGCAGACTTGGCTCAAGAACCGAAGACGCCTGTTGCCGAACGGGCGGCCAGTCCGATACCCGTTCCAGAGCCCACAGTGCGAGTGTGGACAGAACCGGTTGCGGGTTCCTCATGGGGACGCCTGGTGGGAAAGGTCCCGCTGGTGCGACGCTTGAGGAAACCAGCTAAAACCTTGGCGCCGGCGCCTATTTTCCAAGCTCAACCGGTGTTGACCAACCCCGTAAAACAGAGCATCACGCGGCCGGTTGCGGTGGATGTGCGGGTGGATGTCGGAGAAACCGGGGCGGTAGAAAGCGCTGAACTCATCGAGTTTAGCGACGCTCTTAATGTGGCGGTTGCTAATTCAGCACTTGCTGCTGCTGTGCGGTGGACTTTCGAGCCGGCGCGGAGCGAAGAGGTTGCTGTAGCGAGCAAGGTGATTCTGCATTTTCGGTTTATGCCGTGAATCGACGGGGCGGATCGTCGGCGATCACGCGCGCCCGGAAATCGCGATCCCGCATGTTAAAGTGAAGTCTCCGGGCGCGTAGCTCAGTTGGTTAGAGCACCTCGTTTACACCGAGGGGGTCCGGGGTTCGAATCCCTGCGCGCCCACCATTTTCCCTGTTGTCCGACCCGGACACATAGGTAACACGTCTTAGATGGATCGATCGGACCGACCGGGCGACGCGGCTCAACATAGCCGTCGATTTTGAAGTGGCGCGCGCATGATCTGCGCATGCAGGCTACGGGCGATCTCCGCTGGCTTACGGAATCTGGTGGATTATAGGCGGGCGACCAACTCGGACCGCACCGAGACAACCGCCTGGGTTCTTCAATTTATCTGTTTCTTCATCCCACCGACGCGGTTGCTCGAGTGAGCGTTGTCGGGCGGCCAAGAGGACTAATTCCCAGCCGCCTCATCATGGAGATTAGCGTGGTCCGCTTCAATCCCAGCCGGGCAGCAGCGCCGTTGGGACCGCCTACTACGCCTTCCGTTTGGAGCAGAGTCTGAAGTATGTGCGAGCGGTCCGCCTCTTCCAAAGTCGTGGGCGCGGATCCCTTCGACGCGCGGGGGATCCCGGGAAGCGATCCATTCAGCATTGGGCCAGTTGAGAGAATCACCGAACGCTCAACGAAGTTCTGCAATTCGCGGATGTTGCCCGGCCAGGGATGACGCACAAGAGCTTCGATGAATTCCTCTGCAATTGCCGTGATCGGCTTTTGGACGCGATTCGCGTACATCATCGTAAAATGACGGACCAACAAACGAATATCCTCGGGGCGGTCACGCAACGACGGCAGTTCGATGGGGAATACGCTCAGCCTATAGAAGAGGTCGGCACGAAACTGCCTTTGGTCTATCATGTCAGGCAGATTCCGATGAGTAGCACAGATCACGCGCACGTCGGTTTGAATCGTCGCCGTTCCGCCTAGACGCTCGAACTGTCTTTCTTGGAGGACACGAAGAATTTTGGGCTGCAACTCCAGCGGGAGGTCCCCGATCTCGTCCAAGAATAGGGTGCCCTTGTTCGCTCGCTCAAAGCGTCCGATGCTGCGCGTGAACGCCCCAGTGTAGGCGCCGCGCTCGTGCCCGAACAATTCGCTTTCCAGCAAACCGGCGGGAATGGCGGCACAATTCAGCTTCACAAACGGTCCGCTAGATCGATCGCTCCCCCTATGAATGGCTTGTGCGATCAGTTCCTTGCCAGTTCCCGTTTCCCCTTGAATCAGTACAGTGGCGTCGGTCGGCGCTACGATGCTCGCTAATCTAAGCACCCGCTGGAGACCGGCGCTGTTGCCGATGATCTCGGGTAACTCGTTGCCGCTATATTCGCTTTTCGTCCGCACACCTCTGGTCGAAGAACCCTCGATCTCCGGGAATCCGATATCGTTGAAAGTCTCTACTTCAGTTATCCAGTTCGTCGGTGCAGTCATTTTTTTCTTTCTCCCGTTGTCAGCCCTTCTGTACCAGTTTCTTGGCCTACATTTGCCTCATGCGGCGAGGCGGATTGGGTCGCCGGTCAGCATCCCAGTGACATCCGGATTACCGTCCGCGGCCTCCTGGCAGCGAATGCAGAAGGACGCCCAGGGCACCGCGGCAAGCCGCTTCGGGTGGATGTACTCATCGCATTGCTGGCAGATCCCAAAGCTTCCCAGCGCGAGGCGGCGAAGGGCTGCGCGCGTATTTCGAAGTTGGTTGAATTCACGATCAAGGTTGCTAATCGCAATGGCCCGTTCGGAAGCCGCCTGGATTTCTTCCAATTGATCGGCGCTTCTTTCAATCGCGATCCCATCGCGGTGGCGAATGAATTTCTCCAGTTCGGCAACTTTTGCAGTCAGCATCGTCCGAATTCGCTCTAGCTCATTATTAGTCATTGACATAGCTCCTTATTCACGGATTGAGCGTTTGCAACGGATCGTGGTTGACACCAGCTCCTTTATCCTTCTGCCCTGATTGTGGAACCAATTCCGCGCGGCACCAACCCTAATTAGTCGGCCGGTTGGTTAGCTAGATTGGGAGGTTTGACGGTACTACTTTAGGGGTACGAAAACACACTCTTTAGGGTCCACTAATGTCGATATCCTTTCTACCGAAGAGCCGCGCATCAATAGACCAGGCACCGGGCCCGACCATTGCAAAAATGGCGCCAAGGGGTGTCAACGTAAGGGGAGACCATGAATCGCCGGGTCGCGGGAAATGCCGCCAGAAGGCGATCCACACTGCAACGACGGCTACCGCAATGCCCGTCAGCGGGGTCCCCAGACCGATAAGGAGAAGCGCAGCTGCGGCGACTCCGATGATTCCGAGAGCAAGGCCACCTTTAAGAATTCGCGGGAGAGCTGCCGACGCGATCAGGCGGAGCACCTGGATCTCCCGCGACGTCAAGTCGTCCTCCCCGGCGTGATTCGCCAGTTCGGCGACGACCTCTGGGGGTATACGCTTTTGACCGGCATGGACAGCATGGATGGCTTCCGGGAGATCTCTGTGCACGCGTCCTTTCAAGATATAGCCCAAGAAAGCCGCTACTGCAGGATCGTGGATTCGGCCTTTGTTGGTTTTCGGGTGACCTGCGCCGGCGTGGGAAGTTGCGACTTGTCCCACCCGCCGCCAAGGGCGGCAATAAGCTGGACGCACGCGGTCATCTGCGCCACTTGTGAATTAATTAATGCCTGCTGATTGTTCAGAAGGATAGTCTGAGCGATGACCACATCGAGATACGGATCGATGCCGGTCTGATACCTTCCGATTTCAAGTTGCAGGGAAGTATCGGCGGAGGCAACCGCCTGCTGCAGTTTCTGAATCTCCTGCGATAGGATACGCACGGCGGCAAGGTTGTCCTCTACCTGCTGGAAGGCGGTCAAGACGGTCTGCCGGTAGCCCGCTACGCCTGCATTGTAGGTAGCGATGAACTGATCCACCGTGGCGCGCCGCAATCCTGCGTCGAAGAGGGTCTCAGAGAGAGATCCTCCGATCGACCAGAACCGGCTCGGCCAAGAAAACAACTGCTGCAGTGTTGAGCTTTCAAAGCCGCCCCCAGCGGAGAGAGTCAATGCCGGGTAGTAGGCCGCATAAGCGATGCCGATCTGCGCATTGGCGGCGGCCATGTTGCGTTCCGCGGCGGCGATATCCGGCCGGCGTTCGAGCAACTGCGAGGGCACGCCTATGGGAACGGGAGGAGCGGCGGTAGTCATTGGCCTGACGGGAACAGAAAACGCCGAGGCCGGTTTGCCGATCAGCACCGCAATGGCGTGCTCAAATTGAGCGCGCGCGACGCCGAGATTGAGCGCTGCCGCTTGCGCGCTCTCCAGCGTGGCCTGTGCCTGGATCACGGCAATCTGGTCACCTATACCTGTTTCGTAGAGCGCCTTGGTCAGTTCGAGCGACTTCCCGTCCGCCTCTACAGTGCCGTCGAGGACTTTTTGCAGCGCGTCCTGTCCGCGGATTTCGAAAAAGAATGCGGCCAGACTGGCCTGTTCCGTCAGCCTTTCATTCTCGAGATCGGCCGCGCTCAGTTGTGCCGAGTATTGAAATTCCTGCACGGTTTTTCGAACCTTGCCCCAAAGGTCCGGCGCCCAGGAGATGTCCAGAGGCACTGACGCAATGCTGTTGGTCTGTCCTGTGTTCGTAACGCTTCCGGCGGTGCTGCCGGTAAATCCGCTTGCAGGAGAACGAGAGCGGCTGTACGAGGGTGCGATCGTAGCGGTCGGAAAGTATTGGGCGTGCGCTTCGCGGACCAGGGCGCGCGCCTGCATGAAGTTCTCGAAGGACTGCTTGATGTTCTGGTTATCTATGTCGAGCTGTTCTTCCAGCGCATTCAGTTCCGGATCTTTGAAAATCTCCCACCACTTGCCACGCAGCATCGCGTCCGATGGCGCCGCGACCTTCCAGCCGTCGGTTTCTTTAAACTGACTGGGCGACTCCTTGTAAGCCGCGGGGGCAGGCATGGCGGGCGGCTGGTATTTGGGGCCGATCGAGCATCCAGCTAATACGAGGATCATCGTAGGCGGCAAGACGATGGGGTAAGGAAGGCGACTCATACGGGTTCTCGCGCGGGATGAAACCCGCTCCTCGACTCACCCCGGATCCGCAGTCTTAAGTTGTCGAGGAACAAGTAGACTACCGGCGTAGTATACAGCGTCAGTATTTGACTCACGATGAGGCCGCCAACGATCGTAATACCGAGCGGGCGCCGCAGCTCCGAGCCGGTTCCGGTGCCGAAGGCCAGCGGCAAAGCGCCAAACAGCGCCGCCATGGTGGTCATGAGAATCGGTCTAAAACGCAAAAGGCAAGCCTCGAAGATAGCGTCCGCGGGACTCTTGCCATGCTCGCGCTCCTCAATCAGGGCAAAATCGATCATCATGATCGCGTTCTTTTTTACGATGCCGATGAGGAGCACGATGCCGATGATCGAGATCACGTTGAGATCGATCTTGAAGAGCAGGAGAGCGATGAGGGCGCCGACGCTCGCGGAAGGAAGCGTCGAAATGATGGTCAGCGGATGCACCAGACTCTCATACAAAACACCAAGCACAATGTAGACGGCGAGCAAGGCCGTCAGGACCAGATATGGCTCGCTACTGAGGGATTGCTGATAAGCCTCTAGTGTTCCGGCGAAAAAGCCGCTCACCGTGGAAGGTGTGCCGAGTCTTTGCTTCATTGCGTCAATCTCCCGGGTGGCATCGCTCAAAGACAAACCGGCAGCAAGGTTGAACGATGCTGTGACCGAAGGAAACAGTCCGGTGTGGTTTACGGTCAGGGGAGTTGTACCCGCTTCAGACTGCGTGACCGTGGTCAGCGGAACCACGCCGTTGGTCCCGTGAAAGTAAATGTTTTTCAGACCTGCCGGACTCTGCCAATATGGCGGTGCGACTTCGAGCACCACATAGTACTGGTTCAATTGGGTATAAATGATGGAGACTTCGGATTGCCCGAACGCACTATTCAGGGAGTTGTCAAGAGCCTGCGCAGTGAGACCAAGACGCGCAGCTGTGGTCCGGTCGTACTTTAGCAGGACATCCAACCCGCCATTCTGCTGATCGCTGTTCACGTCCTGAAAGCCGGGAAGAGCCTGCATTTGCGCCAGCAGAATCGGACCCCAGTGCGAGAGTTCTTTCACGTCATCGGACTGAATGGTGTACTGATACAGGGCGTTGCTTGATCGGCCTCCGATGCGGAGATCCTGGGCGGCCTGGAGAAACGCGGACGCGACCGGCAGGCGATTCAACCGCGGACGCAGCCGGTCGATGATTGCCGCGGCGCCTGTCTTGCGCACTTCCAGCGGTTTCAGCGCGATATAAATGAATCCGCTATTCGAAGGTCCCTGGCCGCCGATAAAGCCAATTACATTCTCGACGCCCGGGTCTGATTCAATCACGCCCGTCAGCTGGCGAAGCGAGTTATCCATGACGGGGAAGGACGCGTCCTGCGGTCCGCGAACAGCGCCCACCAGAGCCCCGGTGTCCTGTTGCGGGAAAAATCCTTTGGGACTCTTCACGATCAGCACGAGGTTCAATGCAATCGTCAACAACAGCACCGCGAGAGTCGGAACCGGATGTTCCAGCACGCACGCCAGTGAACGACGGTAAATCGAGAGTATCCAGGCAAAAAACGCCTCACTCCACCGGTAGAGCCTCCCGTGATTGGTATGGCTCTGGTCCTTCAGCAGGTGGGCGCACATCATCGGGGTGGTCGTTAATGAGACCAACATCGAGATCACGATGGCTGCAGAAAGCGTGATCGCAAATTCGCGAAACAGGCGGCCCACGATGCCGCTCATCATCAGGATGGGGATGAAGACCGCGACCAGGGAGATACTGATCGACAACACCGTGAAACCGATCTCCTGAGCACCCCTGAGCGTGGCTGCAAGGGGTGACATCCCGGCCTCGAGATGGCGCGAAATGTTCTCCATCACCACAATCGCGTCGTCGACTACGAATCCTGTTGCAATGGTCAGCGCCATTAATGACAGGTTGTCGAGACTGTATCCAAACAGATACATGGCGGCCAGCGTTCCGACCAGGGAGACCGGCACGGCCACGGTTGGGATGAGGGTTGCGCGGGGATTTCTGAGAAACAAAAATACCACCGCGATGACAAGAATGACGGAAATCCCGAGCGTGCGCTCGACGTCGGCGACGGACGCGCGGATAGTGGTGGTACGGTCGAGAACGATGGTTGTGTCGATGCCCTTGGCGATGGAGGCTTTCACGGACGGCAGTTGCGACCGGATGCGCTCTACGGTCTGGATGATGTTCGCCCCAGGCTGCCGGAAGATGATCACCATGATGGCCGGCTTACCATTCAGCATGCCCAGGGTCCGGACATTCTGCGTGGAATCCAAGACGTCAGCCACATCGGACAGGCGCACAGCAGCTCCGTTGTTGGTTCCAATCACGAGCGGCTTATAGTCCTCGGCGCGGGAGATTTGATCGTTGGTGATGATGTCCGCGGTCACCCGATCGTCGTAAATCTGACCCGTGGGCTGATCGGCATTCTGAAGGCTGAGGACGGACTGGACGTCCTGCAGCGTGAGCCCCTTGCTGTTGAGTTTTGTGGGATTGACCTCCACGCGCACCGAAGGCAGCGCGCCACCTCCGACAGTTACCTGCCCTACGCCCTGGATCTGCGAAAGCTTTTGCTCGATGACAGTAGAAGCCTGGTCGTACAAGCTGGAGCGGTCATACTGTTCCGAGGTAAGGCCGATGATCATGATCGGCGCATCGGCTGGATTGACCTTTCTGTAAGTCGGATTGGCGGGCAGGTTGGTAGGCAGGTAAGTTCGGGCGGCATTGATCGCTGCCTCGACGTCTCGCGCGGCGCCATCGATATCCCGGCTAAGGTCGAACTGGAGAGTGATAGCAGTGTTTCCGAGCGAGCTTGAAGAGGTCATCTCCGTGATGCCGGCGATGTGTCCGAACTGCCGTTCGAGCGGCGTGGCAACCGTCGATGCCATGATGTCCGCGCTCGCGCCGGGCAGCACGGCGCCGACTGAAATGGTAGGAAAGTCAACTTCCGGCAAAGGCGCGACCGGCAAGACATTGAAGGCGATGGCACCCGCGATTACGATCGCAATCGTCAGGAGCGTCGTGGCCACCGGACGGAGAATGAATGTTCTCGATGGGTTCATGTTTCCGCCGGTTGTGGCCGATTCCGTTTCGTGAAGCGGTCGAAGAAAATGTAGATGACGGGCGTGGTGTATAGCGTGAGCGCCTGGCTCAGCAGGAGTCCGCCAACCATCGCGATTCCCAAGGGACGCCGCAGCTCGGATCCGAATCCGCCGCCGAAGGCTAATGGAATCCCGGCCAAGAGGGCGGCCATGGTGGTCATCATGATGGGGCGGAAACGCAGCAGGCAGGATTCATAGATAGCGTCCGTCGAGCTCCTCTGACGCTCGCGCTCGGCCTCGAGCGCAAAGTCGACCATCATAATGCCGTTCTTCTTTACGATCCCAATCAACAAAATGATGCCAATGATCGCGACAACTGTCAGGTCCTGGTGGAAGAGGATGAGCGCGAGCAACGCTCCAACACCGGCGGAAGGCAGCGTGGAAAGAATCGTCACGGGATGAATGAAGCTCTCATAGAGGACGCCCAGCACAATGTAGACCGTCACCAGCGCGGCGAGGATGAGCAATCCTTCATTAGAGAGAGACGCTTGGAAGGCGGCGGCGGCTCCTTGAAATCCGCCCTGCAAACTCGCCGGAGGTTTGAGATCGGCCTGCACTTTCTCGATGGCCGCGACAGCGCTGCCCAGGGCCGCGCCCGGTGCCAGGTTGAAAGATACAGTGACGGCTGGAAATTGGCCCTGATGGTTGATGGAGAGCGGTGATTTCGTGCTTTCAAAATGTGTGAACGCGCTCAGGGGTACGGCGTTGGCGGGGGCGGAGCTGCTGCTGGTATTCGACGCGTTGGTGGCCGTGGTGGCGGTGGCGCCCACACCCGAGCTGAGGGCATTCAGTGGTGGTGTGAGGACCCCGGACGAGGGCGTGAACTTCACAGAAGCGGTAAGGGCGTTTGAACCCGCAGCAGCGGACCCGGACGATGCGAACGAATTGGAGGCTCCGGCGCCCGTAGCGCCGGAAGACGCGTTCGCCTGGACATAGATTTCCTGCAGCTTATTTGGATCGCGCCGAAACTGCGCTTCGGCCTCTAGGACGACGTGGTATTGGTTGACCTGCGTGTAGATCGTGTTGATTTGGCGCTGCCCGAAGGCGTCATACAGGGTGTTATCGATGGTGGAAGGGGCTATGCCCAGCCGCGACGCCGTCGCCCGGTCGATGACCAATGACGCCGCCAGGCCGCCGGTTTGCTGGTCGGTGGCGACATCGGCGAGCTGCGGCAGCCGTTTGAGCTGCGCCACAAACCGGTTGGTCCAGAGATCCAGCTCATTCGCGTCCGCGTCTTCCAGAGCGTATTGATATTGTGTTCGGCTTACTCGATCGTCCACCGTGATGTTCTGCACAGGCTGCATGTAGAGCGTAATTCCCTCCACCTCCCGCAGGCTTTGTTGCAGGCGGCGGATCACCGCAGAGGCGTCAATCTTACGGACATTCAGCGGTTTCAAATTGATGGACAAGCGGCCGCTGTTCAGAGTCGTATTCGCGCCATCGGCGCCGATGAAGGACGAGAGACTTTCGACAGCCGGGTCCTCAAGGATCACACTGGCGAGTTGCTGCTGCCTTTCCGCCATGGCTGGGAATGAGATGGTTTCCGGAGCCTGCGAGATGCCCTGGATTACGCCGGTGTCCTGCACCGGAAAAAAGCCTTTCGGAATGACGATGTAGAGGTAGATCGTGAGTGCAAGTGTGGCGGCAGCTACCAGCAATGTGATGGTCTGGAAGCGCAGCACGAAGCGGAGAGTCCGCCCGTAGAACCCGACCATGCTCTCAAAGACGCGCTCGGATGCTCTATACAGCCTGCCTTGCTGCCCGGAGTTGTGTTTCAGTATCCGCGAGCACATCATCGGGGTGAGCGTGAGCGACACCACTGCGGAGATGACGATGGTGACCGCCAGGGTCACCGCAAATTCGCGGAACAACCGTCCTACCACGTCGCCCATGAACAGCAGTGGAATGAGTACCGCGATCAGGGACACCGTCAGCGACAAAATGGTGAAGCCGATCTGCTGCGCGCCTTTGAGCGCAGCCTGCATCGGAGGCTCGCCTTGCTCGATGTATCGGGAAATGTTTTCGATCATCACGATGGCGTCGTCGACGACGAAGCCGGTGGAGATGGTGAGGGCCATCAGCGAAAGGTTATCGAGGCTATAGCCGAGCGCATACATGGCACCGAAAGTGCCGACCAACGATAGCGGAACGGCCACACTGGGGATGATGGTCGCGTACAGGTTCCGCAGAAAGAGGAAGATCACCAATACAACCAGCCCAATCGTGAGCAGCAGCTCGAATTGAACGTCGGAGACAGATGCTTCGATAGCGGTGGTCAGATCCGTGAGTTGTGTCACCTTGATCGAGGCAGGCAGACTGGACTGGAGCTGCGGAAGAAGGGATTTGATGCTCTTGACTACGTTGATCGTATTGGCGCCGGGTTGCCGCTGAATGTTGAGAATCACGGCCGGCGTCCGGTTCATCCAGGCGGCCTGCCGGTTGTTCTCAACTCCATCGATCGCCTGCGCCACATCTTTCAGCACAACCGGTGCGCCGTTGCGATAGGCGACGACGACGTTGCGATAGTCGGCACTGCTGAGCAACTGGTCGGTAGAGTCGATCTGGTAATCCTGATAAGGCCCATCGAAATTGCCCTTCGCCTGATTCACGCTGGTTTGGGTAAGTGCGGTGCGGAGATCCTCGAGGTTCAGCCCATAGGAGGATAAAGCTGCCGGATTGGCCTGAATGCGGACAGCCGGCTTCTGGCCGCCGCTGATGCTGACCAGGCCGACTCCGTTGAGCTGCGAGAGCTTGGGAGCCAGCCGGGTATCAATCAGGTCCTCCACCTGGGAGAGAGGCATTTCGCTCGAAGTAATCGCCAGCGTGAGTACCGGCGCGTCAGCCGGATTTGTCTTGCTGTAAACCGGCGGCGCCGGCAGATTAGAGGGCAGGTAACTCTGTGCCGCGTTGATGGCCGCTTGCACTTCTTCTTCCGCCACGTCGATATTCAGGGTGAGATTGAATTGCATGACGATTACGGAGCTGCCGCCGGAGCTGGTGGAGGTAATCTGGCTGAGACCGGGCATTTGGCCAAACTGGCGCTCGAGCGGCGCCGTCACCGTGGTGGCCATCACGCGCGGGCTCGCGCCAGGATAAAAAGTAAGCACCTGGATGGTCGGGTAGTCGACCTGCGGCAAAGCTGAAATCGGCAACTGGAAATAGGCCAGGACGCCCACCAGCAGAACCGCAGCCATCAAGAGCGAAGTGGCCACGGGCCGACGTATGAATGGGCCAGACAGACTCAAGGACCGGTGCCCCCATTTGTGCCTTCAGGCATCGGGCGGCTCGACAGAGTAATATTCGAATGATTCTGCAGTTTGTCGAAGCCGCTGGTGGCCACGACATCGCCCGCATGAACGCCTTCGACGGCCGTCATGCCCGAGTCGTCAATTCCCGTCTTAATGGTCTGCACGGATGCGGCGTCATTGCGGATCACATAGACGAAGGCCTCTTGTCCGTTGTGCTGAATGGCATTCGTCGGAATGAGCGTCTGGCCCTTTGACGTCCGGACCAGGAGTCGCGTGTTCACGAATTGATTCGGGAAAAGGGCATTGTTCTTATTTTCAAAAAGCGCGCGGAGCTTTACCGTGCCCGTGGTGGTGTCGATCTGGTTGTCGAGCGTCAGCAGTTTTCCTGTCGCAATTTTGGTGTCCTGCCCGCGATCGAATACTTCGACAGGCAGCGCAGCTCCTTTGCTTACTTGTGCCTCGACCTGACCCAGGCTATCCTCCGCGAGCGTAAAAATGACGGTGATCGGTTGGATCTGCGTGATGACGACAAGGGGTGTCGCGCCAGTGCTCGTCTGGCTCGCTTGCACCACGTTGCCGGGGTCCAGCAGGCGTAGCCCGACCCGGCCCGCGATCGGTGCAGTGATGCGGCAGTAGTCGAGCTGCACCTGGGCAGCCTGCAGGGCGCCTTGGTCGTTCTTAACCGTACCCTGAAGCTGGAGCACCAGCTTTTCCTGATCGTCAAGGGTCTGCTTCTGGATCGCGTTGCGTGCCCAGGCCGTGCGGTATCGGTCGAGATCCATTTTGGCTTGCGCAAGAAGATTCGTGTCGCGCTCGAGGGCGCCTTGCGCCTGCAGCACGAGCGCGAGGTAGGGACGCGGATCGATTTCAATCAGCGAATCGCCTTTCTGCACCATTTGGCCTTCGGTGTAGTTCACGGCGGTGACCATTCCGTTCGCCTGCGGTGTGATTGAGGATGTATAAACCGGCGTGACGGTACCGATTGCGTCCAGGTAAACGCCAATGTTGCCTTTTTTAGCGGTGGCTGCCGTAATCGGCACCGGAGGCGGTCCGCCTCGCATAGCCGGCGTCGCGTTCCGCACGCTGGCACGCTGTTGCACGGCGAAAAAAAGGCCGGCGGCGCAGGCGAGCAACAATAGGCTCCATTTCCACAGCTGGTGCTTTCGACGTGATGGAGGCGAGGAAGACCCCTCAGGGGATTGCTGACGGGGGGGCCTGTCCGCAGGGGGCAGTGCGCCATTCATTTGCGTCGACGTTTCCCAAATCAGGAATGTGCTTCCGCCGGCCGTGGAGGAGATTGGGGCGGCCCTGGACGGAGAGCCGCCGGCAGGAAGCTGCGCGGTCGGTGTTGTTTCGAAGCGCATTTTATGGAATCGCCTCTCCTCTTCGTAGGTGCATCTGTGTTTCCAAAGGTCTTCCCGCAGGGTGGTTGTGAAAGAAGGAATTATTCCTCGATAGTCGCCGTAACAGTCAGAGGATGTCGCCATTTGGACAGATAATGGCGAGTCATGGTCTCGCAACTAGCTCCTTTCGTCGGGCGCGCCGGTTGCTAAGAGCCGCCGTCGGTCGAGAACACGGTCCGATCTAAGCGCGAATCTCCGATAAACACTCAATGCCCAGGGTGGAACGGCATGCCGCCATGCCCCGCACTGGCGGGTTCTGGAGTACGTAGATCTAAATTGACAACAATTGGATCCTGTCCGTCCCTCACGACGACAGCTTCGCAAGTTTCGTCCGGGCTGGCATTGATCTCCTGGTGCGGCACGTAAGGGGGAACGTAAATAAAATCGCCCGGCTTGGCTTCCTCGCTGAATTCCAACTGATCGCCCCAGCGCATTCGAACCCGGCCTTTAACAACGTAAAGGACCGTCTCCAGTTCTCCATGATGATGCGGTCCCGTCTTGGCATCCGGTTGAACCACCATTGTGCCGGCCCACAGCTTACTCGCTCCCGCCCGCGCATGCGAAATTGCGGCAGCGCGGGTCATGCCCGACGTCTGCGGGGTATTCAAATCAAGTTCATTCGAGCGTACGATTTTGACTCCATGTTTTGCCCAATCCATGAGTAAGCCTCTGCTGAACGCTCTGCATTTGTGATGCCGCGAAGTCGTGCTCCGTACGCACAGCTCCGCTGACGTAGTCGTTACAGGAAATGGCAAACCAGAAAAAGGCGAAGCAGAGCGCCCCCCAGACGAACATGACGTTCAGCGCAGTGTCACAACGAAAACCATCATGTCGACCAGCGAACACCGATACCGGCAAACCCAGGTAGCCACCCGCCGCGAAATGACAGAGGCAAACGGACTTGCTCTGAAATCTCTCTTCGTGGCTAGACTGGCGCGGTACTTGCACTTACGGGGGCAGAGGATCGAGGATGTACCGGTTCGGTTTCCATGAAGGCTCTGTGAAATGTGGATAGTTAAGATCGCGCTTGAGCGGCCCTATACTTTCATCGTCCTTGCCCTGCTGATTCTCATTCTCAGCCCGGTAGTGATTCTGAACACTCCCACCGATATCTTTCCGAATATCAACATCCCGGTTGTGGCCGTTTCCTGGGTCTATACGGGTATGAATGCCGAAGAATTGGAGGGGCGGCTCACGACAGTTTACGAAAAGGTGTTGACCACGCTGGTTGACAATATTGAGCACATCGAATCAACCACTGTTAATGGAACGGTGGTCGTAAAGATCTTTCTGCAGCCCACCGCAAGCGTCGATCGCGCCAACGCACAGGTCACCGCGGCTTCGCAAAGCATTTTGCGCCAGTTGCCGCCGGGCACGCTCCCGCCAGAAATTGTTAATTACACCGCCTCCAGTGTGCCCATCCTTCAACTCTCTCTTTCAGGTCCGGGACTGAGCGAGGCAGACCTGAATGATCTGGCGCTGAATTTCTTGAGGCCGCAACTGGTGACGGTTCCTGGGGCGGCGGTGCCTTATCCTTACGGCGGCAAGCAACGGGAAGTGATGGTCAACCTGGACAGCGGATTGCTTCAATCCAAGGGTCTGTCTCCGCAGGACGTGGTAAACGCGGTGGACGCACAGAATGTCATCGCGCCCTCCGGAACTGCCAAGATCGATCAATTCGAGTACGATATCGCCACCAACTCGGCGCCACGAACGGTCGAGGAAATGAATAACCTACCGGTCAAAGTGGTCGGCAACTCGACTATCTATGTGCGTGATGTGTCGCACGTAAGCGATGGTTTCATCCCGCAGACCAACATCGTTCGTCAGGATGGCCACCGCGGTGTTCTGACCACGGTAATCAAAGACGGTAACGCGTCCACGCTCAGCGTGGTCCAAGGCATTCGCAACCTGCTTCCCCGTGTTCAGCAGACGTTGCCGCCGCAACTCAAGATTCAACAGCTAGCGGACCAGTCCGTTTTCGTGCGCGCTGCCGTCAGCGGCGTCGTCCGCGAGGCTGGCATCGCCGCCCTCCTCACGGCGTTGATGATTCTGATCTTCCTGGGGAGCTGGCGAAGCACCGTAATCATAGCCGTTTCCATTCCGCTGGCCATCTTGAGCTCCGTGATTATCCTCAGCCTTCTGCATCAGACCATCAACCTGATGACGCTGGGCGGCTTGGCTCTGGCTGTCGGCATCCTGGTGGACGACGCCACGGTCACGATCGAAAATATTTCGCGTCACCTGGAGGAAGGCCAGCCCCTGCACCAGGGAATTCTCGACGGTGCGGCGCAAATCGCGGTACCCGCACTCGTTTCCACGCTTTGTATCTGCATCGTTTTTCTTCCCATGTTCTCCTTGGGTGGCGTGGCGCACTATCTGTTTCAGCCGCTCGCCGAAGCAGTCATCTTCGCCATGATCGCATCGTACATCCTGTCGCGAACCTTGGTTCCGACGCTCGCGATGTATCTCCTCAAACCTCGCGAAGAAAATGCCACTCCCTCGCGCAATCCCTTTACACGCGCGCAGAAGGCGTTCGACCGCGGATTTGAAGCTTTTCGCCGGGCCTATCAGCGGCTGCTGACAACGCTAGTGGGGAAACGATTTCTTTTTGTTCCGGCTTTCTTGCTGGTCTGTCTTGCGGCTGCCGCGCTTGTGCCATGGCTTGGTCAGGACTTTTTCCCGAACACCGACAGCGGACAGTTTATTCTGCATGTTCGCACCAAGACGGGAACGCGAATCGAGGACACTGCCATGCTTTGCGATCTGATCGAGCGCTCGATTCGCCGCCAGATTCCCAGTAAGGAAGTAGCGACCATTACCGACAATATCGGCCTCCCTTATAGCCAGATGAATTACATCTACAGCACATCGGGAGTGATAGGAGCCTCCGACGCCGATATCCTCGTTTCACTTAGCGAAAAACACCATCCCACGCCCGATTACATTCGCAGTCTTCGAAAAGCCTTGCCTGGTGCATTCCCGGGCACTTCTTTCTACTTCTTGCCCGCGGACATGACCACTCAAATCCTCAACTTCGGGCTCCCGGCTCCCGTGGATGTGCAGATCGAGGGGCAGGACCTTCAGGCGAATCGCGAGGTTGCCAACAGCGTGCTAAACCAGCTTCGGCAAGTCGCCGGGCTCACCGACCTGCGCATTCAGCAGGAGTTTGACTATCCCCGGTTTAACGTAAATGTCGATCGAACCAAGGCCGCCCAGGGTGGCTATACCGATCGCGACGTGAACAACAGCCTGCTCGTCGCCTTGAGTGGCAGTTTTCAAACCACGCCGTCTTATTTCCTGAACTGGCAAAACGGTGTGCAATACGAAATGATCTCCCAGACCCCGCAATACCGAGTCCAATCTCTGCAGGATATCGGCAACGTGCCCATCAGTTCCCCGTCGATGATTCGTCCAGAAATCCTCTCCAATGTGGCCTCTATCAGCCGTGGGAGTGAGATGGAAGTGTTGTCGCATTACAACATCCGCAGGGTGGTGGACATTTACGGCTCTATCCAGGATCGCGATCTCGGCGCCGTGGGGCGGGACGTCGCTCGCATCGTCGATAAGAATCGCAAGCTGCTCCCTCGCGGCAGTTTCTTCCGCATACGGGGACAGGTAGAGACCATGCGCACATCTTATGAAGGGTTGCTGGCCGGACTCGGGTTCGCGATCGTCCTGATCTATTTTTTGATCGTCGTCAATTTCCAGTCGTGGCTGGATCCCTTCATCATCATTACGGCGCTGCCCGCCGCGTTAGCCGGCATCATCGTATTCTTGTTTCTCACTCACACGACTCTCAGCGTGCCCGCTCTTATGGGCGCGATCATGTGCATGGGCGTGGCCACGGCGAATAGTATTCTCGTAGTGGCATTTGCCACCGAACGCCTGGCTAGCCACGGGGACCCTCTAAAGGCTGCCATCGAGGCCGGCTTCACGCGTTTTCGGCCGGTTCTGATGACCGCCCTCGCCATGATCATCGGCATGATCCCCATGGCCCTCGGGCTGGGCGATGGAGGCGAGGAAAACGCACCTCTCGGCCGCGCCGTGGTGGGCGGCTTACTCTGTGCCACTGTGGCCACGCTCGTCTTTGTCCCTACGGTGTTCGGCTTATTGCACGGAATGCGCCCCTCCCGCGTGCATCCGCAGAGCCCGGAAACGGAGAATCCCAATGCCGGAAATTAAACACCAGCAAAAAGCTGGCAGGCTATTGTTTTTTTTGCTGGGTCTAGCGTTAGCCCTCGCGCTGGGGTTTTTCATCTACAGCGGCATCCACCGCCGCGTCGAAGCGGAAGCCAGTCTCCAAAATGCGACTGAAACAGCCGCCGTCGAGGATGTTAGCGTGGTGTGCCCGAAAGCAGCCGCGCCCATCGATGAGGTGGTTCTACCCGGAGCTACACAGCCTTTCGTCAACTCTCCCATATACGCGCGAACTAACGGATACCTGGTGAAGTGGTACTACGACATCGGCGCGAAAGTAAAACAAGGCGATCTCCTGGCGACAATTGACACGCCCGAAATCGACAAACAATTGGAACAGGCGCGGGCAGACCTGGCTTCCGCCAAGTCCAATCTGGCATTGTCGAAGACCACCGCGGAACGTTGGCAGGGGCTGGTCAAGACGCGTTCCGTTTCCCAACAGTCTACCGATCAGGCACTCGACAACCTCAGCGCAACGCAAGCATCGGTCGATTCGTACGCCGCCAATGTCCGCCGGCTGGAGGACCTGGTCTCTTTCGAGAAGGTCTACGCTCCCTTTGACGGAGTCATCACGGTACGCAATACCGATACGGGCTGGTTGATCAATGCGGGCGCCGGCTCGCCCAGCGCGGAACTGTTTCAACTTGCCCAGACCAACACCCTTCGCGTCTTCGTCGCCGTGCCGGAAGTCTATTCCCGAGCGGCGCGTATGGGCTCCATGGCGACTCTCACGCTGGATGAGTTTCCCAGTCAGACTTTTCACGGCAGAATCGCCCGGACTTCCGAATCCATCGATATGGCGTCGCGAACCCTGAATACGGAAATAGACGTCGACAATCCTACCGGGCAGTTGCTCCCCGGGGCTTATGTGCACGTTCATCTCAAATTGCCCAGTCAAGCTCGCTCCGTAACGATCCCTGCCAATACCTTGCTGTTTCGTTCCGAGGGTCTTCGAGTTGGCGTCGTTCGCGACGGCCGGGCACAGTTAATTCCGATTACGATCGGTGTGGATTATGGCGACGCAGTGCAAGTCACTTCAGGTCTGAAGCTGACGGACCAGCTGATCGTCAATCCGTCCGACTCACTGATCAGCGGCGCGCCCGTTCGGATCGCCGCATCTACGGCAGGCACAACGCAATGAAAAGTCTGCGCCTGTGTATTGTCATGTTGGTGCTCGGCCTGGTGCTCCTCGGGGGCTGCATGGTTGGTCCTAAGTACCAGAGGCCGCCGGTTCCCGTGACGCCCGCCTTCAAGGAGCCGCCACCCGACTCGTTCAAAGAATCGGATCACCAGGAATCAAATCAATGGAAAACCTCCCAACCCGAAGCGGCCGCGCTGCGCGGCAAATGGTGGGAGATCTTCGGGGATTCTCAGTTGAATGCGCTCGAGGAGCAAGTCACGGTTTCCAACCAGGATCTGAAAATGGCCGAAGCGCGCTTCCGTCAGGCGCGTACCATGGTTCGCTTTAACCGGGCGTCGGAATTTCCGACCATAGGGGTAGACCCTAATATTGAATCCTTGCGCTATTCGCCAAATCAGCCCTATTTTCCTTCTAACGTCGGTACCAGGTCGAGATCCGGATTCACTCTCCCCTTCGACCTTTCCTACGAGGTCGACTTGTGGGGCCGGATACGCCGCACCGTCACCTCTGCCGGCGAGGAGGCGCAAGCTACTGCCGCTGATCTCGCGACCGCCGCTCTCAGTCTGCATGCCGAATTGGCCGTCGACTATTTCGAGCTGCGCAGCGCCGACGCTCAGCAAAGGTTGCTGAACCAGACCGTGGATCAGTACACCGATATGTTGAAACTCACCATGAATCTGTTGGACGGAGGCGCGGCGCCGGAGTCTGACGTCATTCAAGCGCGAACGCAATTGGACACCGCACGCGTTCAGGACACCGATATCGGGGTAATGCGGGCTCAATATGAACATGCCATCGCGATTTTGATTGGAAAACCGCCCGCGGAATTTCGCTCGTCCAACCCGCGCCCTTAAAGCTGGAGCCGCCAGTCATCCCGGTTGGCGTCCCCTCTCAACTCCTGGAGCGGCGTCCCGACATCGCCGCCAGCGAGCGCCGCGTGGGAGAGGCGAATGAGGGCATCGGCATCGCGCGGGCGGCTTATTTCCCGAGCCTGGTCTTAAGCGCCACCGGTGGTCTCGAAGGAAGCTCGATCACGAATTGGTTTGCCTGGCCGAGCCGCTTCTGGGCGGTCGGCCCCACTATGTTGGAGACGATCTTTGACGGCGGCCGGCGCCGCGCCACATCGGAAGGCGCGCGGGCGAACTACGATGCTACCGTCGCCAACTACCGCCAGACCACCCTCGTCGCATTTCAGGAAGTGGAGGACAATCTCGCCGCGCTTCGC
>CAVPZQ010000005.1:0-74667 GCA_963710155.1 Bryobacterales bacterium
CGTTTCCGCCTCGGAAATCAAACCCTGGACCTGCATCAGCACTCCAAGTTTTGTGTAGAGGTCTCCGGCCGCTCCGGAGTCGGCCGCGCCCAGATGATTGAGCACATCCAATGCGCGCGAATAGTAGTTTTTGGACTCGGTGTAGTCGCCCATTCCCTCGGCGAGATCTCCCATATTGCTCAGGTCAATCGCTGTTGCCGGACTGATCCCGAGTGCTTGGCCGATGTTTAAAGCTTCCGTATAACAAGCGGCGGCGTTTTGGTAATGGCCCTCACGGGATTGCTTGAATCCTGCGTCGCGGAGATTTTTAAGCAGGGATTCCTGACCCGCCGTCGAATCGGGCAGATTTGGGACTGGGCAGGCGGCCCAGCTGAAACCGGTCAACAAATAAGATGTGATGAGTGCAGCAAACAACTTCATGCATATCTAAAAGCACGTGACCTACCAACATCTCGAGCCTCACCGTGCCGCTTGAGTCAGTGCTGCAGCTTGCTGCGACCGAAGAACTTCGCCCAGCAGAAACACATCTGTGAGCAGCGCCCGCAGATGCATTGACGCATTCAGGTTGTCGATTAACTGAGAACTGATCGACGGTTGAGCGAGTACTAGTTCGATGGCGGCACGAGAAGCACGCGCGTCGCGGTCCAACACAGCCAGGAACTCGGGGCTTCCTTCGCGAATCGCAGTCGAACAGCTCTCCGCAAGTCCGCCGAGCGCGGCAACCGCGCGATTCAGGAATTCGCGTACTTGTCTGCCTGACTCACTGCCCTGGTCACTCCCGAGCCCCTTAGCGGCGTAAGCCAGCATGAACTCGTAGCATTCCTCTACAGCCTCAAAACGTTCCCCGACTTCCGCAGTCATACGCTATGTCTCCCGCTCTTTTCTGTGGACTTCGAACCAGGCGTTTCCAAACGCCAGCGCTCCGGGTCGTAGTGCTCCAAATAGAACTCACGCCTCATGGAGCCGAAGATCATCGACTTTGTGATATCCAGTTTCTCGGGACGAACCGCGAAATACACGTGCACCATGACGAGTGCGATGAGTCCCACGCCAGCTAACCCGTGCAGCACGTACATCAGGCCCCAGGTCATATCGCTGAACAGATAAGGATTGCGCGGGAACAAAATCGTTCGGACGCGGAACAGCATGAACACACCCGTTCCGATCGCAGACAAGCCCGTGGCCATGATCGCGCCGTGGTAGAGCTTATTCTCTAGCGGGTACTTCGCGAACCTGCGCGGCGGGGGCGCCTGCTGGCCCATAAACCTGCGCACTCGTCTCAACGCATCCACCAGATCTTCTTTGTCCGGCCAGATCGCCCAGAAGTCCAGCCAAAAGGATGCGTGAATGATGTGAAAGATTACCGAGGCTGTGAGAACGATTCCAGCAATCCAATGGTAGGTGACCCAATCGAACTGCACGCCCACCTTTGGAAGGAATGCCGTAAAGAGCAGCGTGAACATGGAAGCCGCCATAATCCAGTGAAACAGCCGCGCTACCAGTGAGTGCCTGGGAATCTCCGGCGGAAGGACCGTCGCAAGCACGGGAGGATTACCGCCCTCAAATTCCTCAGCTTTCGCGAAAAAGCGCAGGTAGATGGCGTGCACGATGAGGAATGACAAGCCGGCAAGCGCCGCAACCCAAATCAAGAACCACGCGATGTGGATGGGAACATTTCGCCCCCAGGGACTGGTGGCCCATTCGGTAATCGGCTTTAGGATGTCCATTTCGCCTCCTCCACTCCCCCAATGGCGCGCTTCACCAGATTTCTCATCAGTGGGATTTTGTAGGCGTTGAACTGCAGTGGAACTGCTCCCTGCACGGCCAGTCTCCCCGCCATTTCGCCGGTTGCCGCGGTAGCCGACTGTCCGCGAACCGCGTTCTCGACTGCTCTCAAGCGCAGTGGACGAGCGGCGGCGCCGTTTACGGCAATACGAATATTCCCGATCGTATTACCGGATATTTGCATCGCAGAAGCCACGTTCAAAAGAGGAAAATCCCAGACGTTTCGGTCGCGCACTTTCTCGAAATAGAATCGTGCGCCGGCCCATGTCGACGGAATGCGTATGGCCGTCAACAGATCGCCGGGTTTCAAAATGTGAAGGCGTGTGATGTCGATGTTAGGTCCGATGAAGTAGTCTTCGGCGTCGACGATTCTTTCACCCTTTGGCGTTCGTAAGACAAATTTGGCGTCGAGCGCGATCAGGGCTGGAGCTGAATCGGACGGGTTCACGGCCACGCATCGCTCCGCGTGAAGAATCGCGTGTTCGCGATTGCGGCCGGTCGGTGTGTCGGCGTAGCAAATGTTGCCACCCGCGCGATAGCACGGCCAACCCGCACGGTAATACCAGCAGCGCGCGTCTTGCGACACATTGCCGCCAATGGTTCCCTGGTTCCGTATCTGCGGAGAAGCGGCCAATTCGGCTCCCTCCGCCAGCAGACTGTACTTCGCTCTGATGACGGGATGATTCACCACCTCAGTGAGCGTGGTCATCGCACCGATCTCAATGCCATCGCCGCTGGTGCGCACACCCTTAAGCTCTGCGATGCCGCTCAGGTCGACTACCACCTTCGGTCTCTTAATTCGATCCTTGAGCCAATCGAAGCTATCGAGTCCACCGGCCATTACCCAGGCGTCCGCTCCATGTTGTTGGAGAAGCTTCTGTGCGTCCCCGATCGAAGCCGGTTGTAGGAGATCGAAAGCGGGCATGACGTCTCTTATAACTGCCATAGGTCCTCCGAATTAAATGTGCGCCATCAAGTTAAATGTGGGCCATCAAGGGATGTTGCATAGGCCGTCCAGCTTCGAGCGACGTCAAAATCGTATCGGCGTTGACCGGCGCGCGCTGGAAAATCTCGTCGCCCAGTGCGTCTGAGAGGGCGTTCAAGATGGAGGCACATCCGCCCCCGACGGGCGGCTCGCCGATACCGCGTGCGCCGACAGGCGTTTCAGGATCCGGAATATCCAACGCCTCCCACTGCATGTCCACCGGAACATCCAGGATCGTCGGCGGTCTGTTGTGGTGGAATCTCTTCGAAACCATCGCGCCATAGTGCGGGTCAAAGACCCACTTCTGGCTGATGGCGTGACCGATGCCCAGAATCGACCGGCCCAGAACCTGGCCGCCAAGCGCATGCGGGTGGAGGACCGTACCGACATCGGCGTACGCCAGGAAATCCACAATATAGTACTTGCCGGTCTCGACATCCACTTCGATTTCGGCGAAGCTTGCAACATACGAATGCGTCATGCCGTCGCGCGGATAGTTGTCGCGCGCCGCAGCCACGAGTCCCTGGCCCGCCAGGGCCGCCATCGACGTCTTGGTCATCTTATTGACGTCGGCCGGAACTTCGTGACCATCGTATTTGCCCCCGAGCGCTATGGCGCGCTGAGCGGCCTGCGCCAACGTCAGCCCGGACCCGGATCCCTTGCGGAAGACGCGCTCGTTCGCCACCGTGTAATCCTCGGGTTTACCGCCCAGACTTTTCGCTGCGATTTCCTGGAGTTTTTGCCGGGCATCCATCGCCACTGCATGCGCGGCCCGAGTCATCGCGTGCGTCGTCTGGCTCCCGCCGGACACACAGCTAAACGGCAAATCCTTCGATGTGTCGCCCCACACGACGTCGCACTTTTCCCAGGGGACGCCGAGAACCTCCGCACCCGCGCGGTGGACATCGATCACCGACTCCGTTCCCAAATTTCCAATTCCGGATTGAAAACGAACCCGGCCCTCCGGCGTGATGACGAGAAGTCCATCGAAGCCGATGGTGCCGCCAACATAGCAGCTGAGCGATACGCCCACCCCGCGTATTTTGCTTCCGATCCGCTTGGGATTGCGCGCTACCCGCTCCTGCCACCTGAATTGTTCCGCGCCGCGTTGCAATGCTTGCTTAAGGAATGCGCTGGTCGCGTGCTGCAGCGTGCCATTCACCGGCGGCCCGTACGGCGCCTTGCCCTCCGGACAGTTTACGAAGCGGATCGCTACTTGATCCACCCCGAGCATTCGCGCCGCTTTCGCAAGGATAGGTTCGATGATGGTGATTCCTTGCAATCCGCCGGGCGAGCTCTGCGCACTCCGCGGCGGCGTGTTTGTCATGACCGTCACCCCGCGCCAGCGCATGGCCTGTGGCTGGTACAGCAGCGAGACCATATGCCCCGATGTCGGAGAGTCACCCTGTGCGTCGTAAGGCCCATTGTCCGAGATCACGAACATATCGAGGGCAATGATGCGTCCTTCTTTGGAAAAACCAACTTTCATCCGGCCCTGAAAACCAGGCCGCGCGCGCCCGATAAATGTTTCCTCCTCGCGGCTGACGCGCATCATCACCGGGGCATTGGCTTTCTTCGACAACAGGGCCGGGATAATCATGGAAACGCCGCCGGTCACCTTGCTGCCGAATCCGCCGCCGGTGTATGCGCTGATGAAAACAATTTTTTGCAAATCCACGTTCAACCATCGCGCGAGGGCAGACCGGGTCTGCGTAGTACTCTGGGTTCCGGTATGCAGGTAGACCTTGCCGTTCTGCCAGTAAGCCATTGCGCTGCGGGTCTCCAGCGTCTGATGGCTGACGTCTGGAGTGACGAAGGTTTCGTCCAGCACCAGCGCGGCTTTCTTGAAACCTGCGTCAATGTCGCCATACGACCATTCGTCAGGCGTTTTGCCCATGGGGAGGCGGCCGTGCCTGGCTTCCGCGAAGTCCTCATCAGTCCATTTGAGTTCCGTCACGGCGGGTGTCTGCCCGCCTGCCGGGGTCGCCCAGATGTTCCCGTCGGTTCGCGGGTTCGGCCCTCCTGAACGCAACGTGTCGAGGGGATCAACCACAAACGGGAGCGCTTCGAAATCGATTCTAATTTTCTCGACGGCCTCGGCGGCTGTTAATTCATCTACCGCGGCCACGGCGAGAATCGGCTCGCCCTGGTAAACCGGCTCCATCGTGAGGCCGCGTTCGCCCCACTTACTCGCTTTAATGACTGTCCCGTTGTCGGTGATCGTGTCGGCGGGTGCAGGAAGGTCATCCGCCGTGAGAATCGCCCTCACGCCGGGCATCGCCAGCGCTTCGCTGGCATCGATACGCTTTACCCGGGCATGCGGTAGCGGGCTGAGCAACAGCTTACAGAACAGCATGCCTTCCGCGCGAAAATCTTCGGCATACTTTGACTTGCCCGTGACCTTCGCAAGAAGATCGGCAGTCTGATAGTTCTTGCCGATCAGTTTGTACTGCGCCCCGTATTCACGCTGGTTCTCCGAATTAGACATGCTCCACCTTCCTCATGTTCTCGGCGCCACGCATCAAAGCGGTGAGGATTTTGTCATAGTCCTGGCAGCGGCACAGGTTTCCCGAAATGCCGTGCGCCAGTTCCAGCCTGCTGGGATTCGGGTTTGTCTTTAGAAAACCCGTGGTCGCCATAACGAACCCGGACATGCAGAAGGCGCATTGGAATCCCTGCTCGTCTAGAATGCCCTGCTGGATCGGATGCAGCGTTCCGTCATCTTTAGCCAGCCCTTCGATCGTCAAGACGTTTCGGTCGCGTACCGTGTGCGTGAGAACCGAACACGAATAATGCGGCACGTCACCGAGCAGGACCGTGCAGGCGCCGCATTCGGCGCGATCGCAGCCCAGCTTCGTTCCGGTGAGTCCGAGTTTGTAGCGCAGCGTCCACGCCAGCGTCTCTTGTTTCATGACATCCACGCGGCGGCGCTGTCCATTGACGTTCAGACTGATGAGCCGTTCGCCCGCACCTCCGGCCCCATGAACCGTTGAACCGCGGAATAAATAGCTGGCGGAGGAGACCGCCGCGCCTCCCGCGATTACACCTTTTATGAACCGGCGCCGCGATACCGCTTTGGGCGTGTCCCCGAGCGTGATCAGCTTTGAACCATCTGTCATACGTCACAAAGTATGCAAGCGGCCTTCCATGCTCCGGGTCTTCGCGTTTAAGGGACTTACAGCCGCGCACACTGCCAAGGCGTCGAAATGAAGACATGGCGGCGAAGCCCGGGTCAAAACTAGTGTCGATAAAATGCCACGTTTGACGTTCCGCCAACAGACAACAGAACGCGGTCGCACTGGGGTATTGGCTTTCCAAAAGCACGAAGGCTTAGAGCGTGACGGGTTTCCGCGCGCATGGAATGCAAGGCAAGCCCACTTCGTGGAGTTGGCAGGGCAGATGCAATCAACCTATCGACTGGCAAATTCGCCAGCCACCGAATGGGAGGGCAGATGCTGCCGAACGAAAAGATTACTTTACGTAGCCGATTGGGGTTCATCGGGCTGGGACACTTGGGCTCACCCATCGCGCGCCGCTTGATCGCGGCCGGCTTCCCCATGGTCGTCTATGATCTCGACCACAAAAATGCGATGGAACTCGCTCACGCCGGAGCCGAAGTCGCGCGGCATCCTCAGGAACTGGCGAAACAAGTGGATGTAGTCTTGTCGTGCCTTCCGGATGAAGTCGCCGTGGAAGCGGTCTACCTGGGGCAGGGCGAAGTTCTGCGCAACGCCAGGAATGGTACGAGGATTATCGAGTTGAGCACCATCTCTCCCGAGTTCTCCCGCCAGTTACACCAGGCCGCGAAGAAGTTTGATCTTCCCGTGCTGGACGTAGCGGTTTCCGGCAGCACGCCTGCCGCCGTAGCCGGGAAACTGACCTTATTCGGCGGCGGTGATCGCAAAGTCTTTGAATCCGCCGAGTCGATCTTCGCCGCTATCGCAAGCCAGTGGTTTTACATGGGCCCGGACGGATCCGGTGTGGCCATGAAACTGGTGGTGAATACGCTTTTGGGAGTGGGCATGCAGGCGATCGCGGAAGGAGTCGCGTTGGGCTTGAAGCTGGACCTGCCTCGCGATCTTCTGTTCGATACTCTCGCTAAGACGGCCGTTGTCGCTCCCGCCCATATCGGAAAACTCGCCACCGCAAAAAAAGACGACTACGCTCCGCAATTTCCGGTTCGTCTCATGCGCAAGGATTTCGGACTGGTCTTGGTTGCGGCCGCACGTTCTGGGCTTTCGATGCCCGCCACAAAGGCGGCTGCCGCAGTCAATACCGCCGAGGCGGCATCCGGAGCCGAGGAAGATTTCTCCGCGGTCGTTCGGCGGATGGAACATGACGCTGGAGCTGAAAGCAATCTGACGCCGGTGGCTTAGGAAACGCCGGTGGCTTAGGAAATGGAAGAGCCGATGCTACAAGATCTGTTTGCTACCAATCCCGACTGGACGCTTACCATCATTCGCACCATTCTGGGCGTCGTCTTCTTCGCACACGGCGCTCAGAAACTTCTCGGCTGGTTCGGAGGGCCAGGTTTGAAGGAGACCATGCGGACCATGCACGAGTATTTGGGACTTCCGCTTCCGCTGGCATTCGCGGCTGTTGCGACCGAATTCCTGGGCGGCCTGGGACTCGTCGTTGGTTTGCTAAGCCGCGTCGCGGCAGTCGGCATCGGCGTGACGATGCTGGCCGCGATCGTGATGGTGCACGGCCGTTACGGCCTATTCATGGATTGGTTCGGCGCCCGGAAAAATCACGGTTATGAATATCATCTGCTGGCTATTGCGTTGGTAGTGGTGTTGATCGCGAAGGGTTCCGGGGCGTTTTCGCTGGATCGTGTGTTGTTGAAGTCGATGGGAGTCTGAGAAAGAATCTATTTTGCTGAGGAGACATGAAAATGACGTTGCGAACGCTCGGACAGAGCGACCTGAAGATTACGCGAATTGGGATCGGAGCGTGGGCCATCGGCGGTGGAAGCTGGGAATTCGGCTGGGGCCCGCAGGATGACGCGGAATCCGTCGCCGCCATCCGCGCCGGTCTCGACCGCGGTATAAATTGGATCGATACCGCGGCGGCCTACGGACTGGGGCACTCGGAAACCGTTGTCGGCCGCGTGGTCAAGGGACTTCAGACGCGCCCTTACATCTTCACGAAGTGCAGCCTGGTGTGGGACAAATCGGGGAAAATTGGACACAGCCTGCGCGCTGACTCTATTCGCCGGGAAGCGGAGGCCAGCCTGCAGCGCCTCGGACTCGACACCATCGACCTCTATCAAATTCATTGGCCGGCTTGGAACGGCCATTCCGAAAATGCCTCGCCAGGATCGATTGAAGAGGCCGTCGGCGCTATGGCCAAACTCAAAGCCGAAGGAAAGATCCGTCATATCGGCGTCTCCAATTTTGATGCGCGGCAAATGCAGCGCGCCTCGCATGTGGCTCCGATCGTCTCTCTCCAGCCGCCCTATTCGCTGCTGTCCTCGGACGTCGAGGCTTCGATCTTTCCTTACGCCCGGCAGCACAATATTGGGGTAATCGTCTATTCCCCCATGGCCTCCGGACTCCTCAGCGGCGCCATGACACGAGAACGCATCGCGGCATTTCCTAAAGACGATTGGCGGAAAGACAATCCGAATTTTCAGGAACCGCTGCTCTCTCGCAATCTGCGGCTGGTGGAAATGCTGCGCGCCATCGGTAAACGCCACAACGCCACACCCGGCGAGGTAGCCATTGCCTGGACCTTGCGGAATCCCGCTGTAACCGGTGCCATCGTGGGGGTCCGCAGCCCTCAACAGGTAAGCGGCATCGCCGGCGCACCCGACATTAAACTCAGCCCCCAGGACATGCTCGAAGTTGAGCAGGTGCTGACTCTGCAGACCGCCTGAGTCAAAGCGAGCGGCCATGACGCAAATCTCCATCGACGGAACTGAATTTGAGGCGGTTGCCGGCGGCCGTTTGATCGACGCCATCAACTATGCTGGAGTGCATTTGTCACAGGTCTGTTATCACCCGCAACTGGGGCCGATTCAGACCTGCGACACGTGCATCGTCGAGGTCAACGGAGAGCTCGTCCGCGCCTGCGCCGCAGCCATCGTGCCCGGGATGAAGGTCTCTACAACCATCCCGCAGGCTCAGGCCGCTCGCAGCGAAGCGTTTGACCGCATTCTCCACAACCACGACCTCTATTGCACGGTTTGCGATAACAATAACGGCAACTGTACCGTTCATAACACCACCAAGCTCCTCGCAGTCGAACACCAGCAATATCCATTTCAGCCGAAGCCCTACGAGGTCGACAACAGCAATCCGTTCTACCGTTACGATCCCGATCAATGCATCTTGTGCGGCCGCTGCGTCGAAGCCTGCCAGGATCTCCAAGTGAACGAAACGCTCTCCATCCGTTGGGAGGATCCGCATCCTCGCGTATTGTGGGATGGCGGCGCGCCAATCGGCGAGTCGAGCTGCGTTTCCTGCGGACACTGCGTCACGGTTTGCCCTTGCAATGCCCTGATGGAGAAGTCGATGCTCGGGCACGCGGGATTTATGACCGGCCTGAGCAAGCCTGTACTGGACGGCATGATCGATGTGGTCAAGGGTCTCGAAGCCCAAACAGGTTACCCCGCGATAATGAAGGTTTCCGAGGTCGAATCCGCCATGCGGGATACGCGCGTGCGACGGACGAAAACCGTTTGCACCTATTGCGGTGTCGGCTGCAGCTTCGACATTTGGACCAAAGACCGGCATATCTTAAAAGTGGAACCGGCCGAGGGCCCCGCTAACGGCGTCTCCACCTGCATCAAAGGCAAATTCGCCTGGGATTTCGTCAACAGCCCGGATCGCCTCACCAAGCCGCTCATCCGCGAAGGCGTCCGTTTTCGGGAAGCCGAATGGGATGAGGCCCTGGATCTGGTGGCCCGCCGGTTCGCCGAAATCAAAGGGCTCCACGGCCCGGATGCGCTGGCGTTCATCGCGTCCTCGAAATGCACCAACGAAGAGGCGTATCTGATGCAAAAGCTGGCTCGCGCCGTTGTCGGAACCAACAACGTCGATAACTGCTCGCGATATTGCCAGGCCCCAGCGACCACGGGCCTGTTCCGAACGGTCGGATACGGCGGCGATTCCGGTTCGATAACGGACATTGAACAGGCGGATTTGGTGCTGATCGTGGGGAGCAACACCGCCGAAAGCCATCCGGTTCTCGCCACACGCGTTAAACGAGCGCACAAACTCCATGGGCAGAAGTTAATCGTCGCAGACTTGCGTGAGCATGAAATGGCGCGGCGCGCTGACCTGTTTCTGCATACCCAGCCAAGCACAGACTTGGTCTGGCTATCCGCCGTGAGCCGCTACATCCTCGACCAAGGCGTGGCCCACACCGAGTTTCTGAACCAATGGGTCAACGGCCTCGAAGAGTATCGAAAGAGCCTCGAACCGTTTACGTTGGAATTCGCTGCGGAAACTTGCGGCATTTCCGTCGACACCCTGAAGCAAGTGGCCGGCATGATCGCCGCGGCAAAGCGAGTCTGCATTCTGTGGGCGATGGGCGTAACCCAGCACAGCAACGGGTCCGACACCTCCACGGCAATTTCAAATCTATTGCTGGTCACCGGGAATTACATGCGGCCGGGCACGGGCGCGTATCCTTTGCGCGGACACAACAATGTCCAGGGGGCCAGTGACCATGGCGCGATGCCCAACTCTTTGCCTGGTTACCAATCGGTGGACGATCCCGAAGTTCGCACGCGTTTCGAGAGCCACTGGGGCGTGAGCCTGCCGTCAACCACAGGCCTGGACAATCATGAAATGGTCGAGGCGATTCATGAGGGCAAATTGCGGTCGATGTATTTGTGCGGCGAAGAAATGAGTATCGTCGACTCGAACGCTAACTTTGTCGCCGAAGCCTTCCAGAAGCTCGATTTTTTCGTGGTGCAAGACATATTCTTCAGCACGACCTGCCGTTTCGCGGACGTAGTTCTGCCCGCTAGCCCTAGCCTCGAAAAGGAAGGCACCTTTACCAGCACCGAGCGGCGCGTCCAGCGGCTGCATCAGGTTTTCGAACCGCTCGAAGGAAGCCGTCCGGACTGGGTGATTATCCAGGACGTCGCGAAGCGGCTTGGCGCCTGCTGGAAATATAAGAACCCTTCGGAAATCATGGATGAGATTGCAGCATTGACTCCCATGTTCGCCGGTGTCAACTACGCACGGCTCGAAGGATACAAAACCCTGCAGTGGCCCGTCGCCGCGGACGGAAGCGATCAGCCGTTGCTTTATACGAAACGCTTTCACTTTCCGGACGGGAAAGCCTGTTTATTTCCGCTCGCTTTCCACGAGCCGCTGGAGCATATAGATTCTGCCTTCGACCTTCACCTGAATAACGGCCGGCTACTCGAACATTTTCACGAAGGAAATCTGACCTACCGCACTCCCGGCATCCGCGCCAAGACCCCCGACACTTTCGTCGAGGTTTCACCGGAGCTGGCTAGCGAGCGAGGTATCGAGAGCGGAACTTTGGTGCAACTTACATCGCGTCGCGGCCGCGTCCGTGTACGTGCATTGGTCACTGACCGCGTCCGGAATGGGCAACTATACATGCCGATGAACTCCACCGAAAGCCCGGTTAATCTGCTCACTGGCAGCCATGTTGACCCGGTCACTCACACGCCCGCATACAAGGAAACAGCGGTGCGGATGCAGGTCCTCGAACCGAAAGGCGAAAGCCCACTCCCGCGGATCAATCCCCGTTTCGGACATCCCACTCCTCAGCACGGCGTGGAGGTGGAAAGAAAGTGGCAGCGGCAGGATTACCGGTTTCCAGGAAATGGCCTGGTTCAGATAAAACCCAAACAGGAGGCTTGACACGTATGGCGCAACCGATCTCTTTACTTCCTCCGCATCAGAACGGGAACGGCGCCGATCGACACTTGCGCGAGTCTCCCCATCAGCACGCCGACGCAATCTTGTCCGCGCTTGATTTGCTGCAACTGCTGCACGATCGCGGCGTGCTGGAGCTGCTGCGCGGCATGGTGGGCGCTGGTGAGCAGCTGGTAGGTACGTTGACGGCTGCCGTCGATACCCCTGAATCGCTACGCGCTATTCGCAATTTCATCTTGTTGACAAAATTCTTCGGCACCATCCCGCCGGATATTTTGGACAACCTTGTGCAGACGGCGACGCAGGGAGCGCAACGGGAAAAGACGCAGCGGGCGCCAGGAGTATTTGAGCTGCTGCGCAGACTTCGCAGTGAGAACAGCCGGCACGCAATTGCGGTCACACTCGACCTGCTGGAAAGCGTGGGGAAAGGCCTTTAAGCGTTCAGGCTCTGCACTGGAAACTAATCCACATGCTCAGAAGGGAGCGGCAGTAGTGAAACTTCGCATTGAGGGAAACTCGCTGCGCCTGCGTCTTTCGCAGAAGGAAGTCGCTCAACTGCGCGAGTGGGGGCGTATCGAATCGGTGGTTGAGTTCTCGCCGGGGCAAGAGCTGCTTTATATGCTGGAAGGCTCGTTTCACGCCAAGTCGGTCACTGCCGCTTTTGACGGCCGCGCTATCCGGGTGACGGTTCCGGCGCAGGTGATGACGGAGTGGGCTGAGAGCGACCAGGTGAGTATCGAGGCGCCGTCCCAAGCGGGCCCGCATCTGCTCATCGAAAAAGATTTTCAATGTCTTCACGGCCGGGGCGAACAGGATCGCGACGCCGATGCCCATCCGCTGAGGTTCTGACGTCTCGAGTTTCGCCAAAAACTCTCGGGCCCGAGATCTCCCGGCTTGGCCGAACGTCATGAACGATCTTTACCGCGTTGCTTAACGCAAAGACGTCATCTTTCCCGTTCTGCACAAAATCGTTCGGCGCTCCTGGTTGGAAGAGACTGGGCCGATTGGAATCAGTCTTCTGTCCACATTCTGACAGTGTGACCACTCATCGACGTCGCGGCGTTAAAAGTTGGAGGGCTGCACAGCCCGCGTCCACTGATTGCCGACGTTTACAGTCTTTGGATTCAGTGGAGAGGAATTTGCAGGGTTGTTTATAGGTGAAAAAAGATGGAGACACAAGCATTCGCCTTCCCGACGAACACTTCTAATCGCTGGATGATTGCAATCGCCGGCATACTAATACAGGTCGCATTAGGCGCCGTATACGCATGGAGCGTTTTTCGCATCCCGCTCACTCGGACTTATGGCTGGACCATTTCGCAGGTAACCCTTGCGTTCGAACTTGCCATTCTCGTAGTCGGCTTCGCGTCATTTGCCGGTGGCCTGTTGATGCGCAGGCATGGACCGCGCCCAATCGCCATGCTCGCCGCCATTCTGTACGGCGGCGGCACTATTTTGGCCGGCTCGTCACATAGCTTGACCATGCTCTATTTGACCTACGGCTTGATTGGCGGCGCAGGGCTCGGCTTGGGTTACATCGTTCCGGTAGCAACCCTGATCCGCTGGTTTCCCGACAAGAGGGGGCTGATCACCGGCCTCGCGGTAGCGGGCTTCGGCGCCGGCGCGTTGGTCACGGCGCCCATCGCTGAGTCGCTGATTTCGTCCGTTGGCGTGGCGGCCACATTCAAGATTCTCGGTGGAATGTACTTGGCGGTGGTTCTGGCCGGCGCATTCTTCATGATTAATCCCCCGGAAGGATACAGTCCGCCGGGATTCCAACCCGCCGTCGCTACACAGTCCGGCTCATCGCAACAAAACTTCATGCTCAAGCAGGCGCTCCAAAGCTGGCAGTGGTACGCGTTGTGGCTGACACTGTTTTTGAATACCACAGCCGGAATCGCAATCATTTCCCAGGCGGCCCCCATGGCACAGGAGATTTCGCATGTGACCGCCGCCACCGCTGCCGGACTGGTGGGATTAATTTCGATCGCCAATGGCGCCGGACGTTTTCTCTGGGCCTGGTTCTCCGATACCATCGGTCGGCGCGCTGTTTTCCTGGCGATGTTTCTACTTCAGTCCGTTTTGTTTCTGCTGCTCGCGCGGGCTCATCAATTCGCGTTGTTCTCACTCCTGGCGTTTCTTATTTTGCTGTGTTACGGAGGCGGTTTCGGTACCATGCCCGCCTTCGCCGCCGATTACTTTGGCGCGAAACAGATCGGATCGATCTACGGCCTTATGCTGACTGCGTGGGGTGCGGCTGCTATGACTGGCCCGACGCTGATCGCCCGCGTACGTGAAGCGACGGGACACTACCAAGGCGCGATGTCCATTATCGCCATCGCCATGTTAGTAAGCGCAGTAGTGCCCTTGGTTTTGCGCCCACCGCGGGTTCGCGATCGATCGGTGGACGCCGTACGGCTATCCCCAGGTACGCGCAGTCAGCTATCCGGCAAAACCACCTAGCGAAAATTCTGCGATATCTTTAGAGCAAAACGGACCCTCCACTCCCGCGTCGTGCCCCCCATGCACTCGTGGGAGTGTGCCTTGCTTCGAGATGACGCTATGCTGACACAGGTGTCACCGCAAAGGCGTTTGAATCCTGCCATAAGCCGGGATTGAGCTGTGGCACAAGCGCATCTGCATAGTTTCCAGTAAATCCGCGTCGCCCGCGAGATTGGTCGCAAGAGTGCACCGGATCTTAGCGAAATGTGGATCGTCCGCCTTGCACTCCGCCGCCCCTATACCTTCATCGTGATGGCCATTCTTATTGGCATCATGGGCGCGCTGTCCATCGTCACAACGCCCACCGATATTTTCCCCTACATCAATATTCCGATGGTCGGCGTCATCTGGACCTACAACGGCATGAGCCCCGACGATATGGCGAAACGCGTCCTCGTCGTTTCCGAGCGCGCCATGACGACCACGGTCAACGGAATCGAACATATCGAGTCGACTGCCTACAACGGCGTGGGACTCATTCGCGTCTACATGCAGCCCGGCACCAACGTGGATCTGGCGGTGGCGCAAGTTACTGCGGTTTCGCAAACACTGCTCCGCACCATGCCTCCAGGCATTTTCCCTCCGCTGATTGTACAGACTGACGCCTCCAGCGTTCCTATCCTCCAATTGGGTCTTAGCAGCGGTACCCTTACCGAGCAGCAACTCTATGACTACGGCCAGAATTTTGTCCGTACTCGCCTGGCGACCATACCCGGCATCTCCGTGCCCCTGCCTTACGGCGGGAAAGTCCGCTCCGTGATGGTTGATCTGGATCCTGATGCTTTATACGGAAAAGGATTGTCGGCCACCGACATCTCGAACGCGCTAAACCTGCAGAATCTCATTCTGCCGACGGGCACCGCGAAGGTGGGAACACGCGAGTACCTGATTCGACTGAATAGCAGCCCCGCACTCGTTTCGGCGATGAACGACATGCCCATCAAGACCGTGAACGGCGCGCCGGTCTATATGCGCGACGTCGCGCAAGTGAGGGACGGCTATCAGGTGCAGACGAATATTGTTCGTATCGATGGCAGCTTGGCGTCACTGCTGACGGTCTTGCGACATGGCGGCGCATCTACGCTGTCTGTGGTGCAGGGCGTGAAAGACCTTCTTCCAAAAATAGAGGCCACGCTGCCACCTGCACTCAATATCACGCAGCTCTTCGATCAGTCCCTGTTCGTCCGCGCCGCCGTTTTCGGCGTGGTTCGTGAGGCCAGCATCGCGGCCTTGTTGACTGCCCTCATGATCCTGCTGTTCCTCGGCAGTTGGCGCAGCACACTGATTGTCTGCATTTCCATTCCGCTTTCGATTCTCACCTCTCTCACGGTGTTGGGGCTTCTAGGGGAGACCATTAACGTGATGACGCTGGGTGGATTGGCGCTCGCAGTCGGAATCCTGGTGGACGATGCGACGGTGGAGATCGAAAATGTCCATCGCAATATGGGGATCAAAGGGAAAACTCTGGTTCGCGCGATTCTGGATGGCGCGCAAGAGATCGCTGTGCCGGCGTTTGTTTCCACATTATGCATCTGCATTGTCTTCGTTCCAGTGCTCATGTTGTCCGGCGCGGCGAAATTCTTGTTTACGCCGCTGGCCATGGGCGTGGCGTTCGCCATGTTGACGTCTTACCTGTTGACCCGCACAGTGGTCCCGACGCTGGTCCACTACATGCTGCAATCGGAAATGCACCTTTACCAGGAAGGCGAAGGGGCGGACGCTGCCGCCTCCAGTTCCGAGGGCATCATCTGGCGCATTCATCAGGCGTTCGATCGAAAATTCGAAAGTTTCCGGGAACGCTATCTTCACTTGCTGGAATGGGTGCTCGCGCATCGGTTCGTCAGCGGCGGAGCATTCCTGGCTTTCGCGCTGGCATCTGCCGGACTGGTCGCCCTCGTCGGCCAGAATTTCTTTCCCTACGTCGACTCGGGACAAATGCGGTTGCATGTGCGCACCCCCACCGGGACCCGCATCGAGGAGGCAGCCGCCATTTTTTCCTCTATCGAGCGGGAGATCCGTCAGGTGATCCCGCCTGGGGAGCTCGATTCCGTCCTCGACAATATCGGTCTACCCAATTCCGGCATCAATCTGGCTTTCAGCGACAGCATCACCAATGGCAACGGCGACGGCGAGATTTTGATTTCGCTCAAGCCGAATCATCACCCGACCCTCGAGTACACTCGGAAAATCCGCGGCCTCCTTGCCGCTAACTTTCCCGCGGAAGATTCTTTTTTTCAAGCCGCCGACATCACCAGTCAGATTCTCAATTTCGGCTTGCCCGCCCCGGTGGACGTTCAGGTGAGCGGGAACAATCTGGATCAAAATTCTCAAATTGCCCAAAAACTACGGAGTCAAATCGCCGGCCTGCCGGGCGCCGTAGATGTCTTTGTCAGGCAGCGTCTGGATTATCCGACGGTCGACGTCAATGTCGACCGCATTCTGGCCGACGAGGCCGGACTGACGCAGAGAGACGTCGCCAGCAGCCTTTTGATTTCGTTATCGGCCAGCGGTCAAGTAGCGCCAAACCAATGGCTCGATCCGCAGAACGGGGTTAACTATCAGGTGGCCGCGCAGACGCAGCAATATAAAATCGACACCTTTGACGCCATGCAGCGCACGCCCATTACGGCGCCCTCGGGTGGTACGCAGCAACTGCTCTCCAATCTCGCCCAACTGAAAAGGACCAACTCCCCCGAAGTAGAGAGCCACTACGATATTCAACCCGTGGTTGACGTATTCGCGAGCCCGGATCAGCGTGACTTGGGAGGTTTTGCCGCTGACATCGAAGGGATCATCGCCAAAATGCACGCGACGCTACCGCGCGGAACCACGATCGATGTGCGCGGTCAAGTGGACACCATGCGGACTTCTTTTACTCGCCTGGCCCTCGGAATGATCTTCGCCGTAGTGCTGGTCTATCTGGTTATGGCCATCAATTTCCAGTCCTGGCTGGATCCGTTCATCATCTTGATGGCGTTACCAGGAGCACTGGCGGGTATGCTGTGGATGCTGTACTTGACCGGTACAACGCTGAGCGTTCCGGCGCTCATGGGAGCAATCATGGGCATCGGCGTTGCTACTGCAAACAGCATTCTTCTGGTCACGTTTGCGAATGACGAACGCGAACTGGGGAAGAGCGCAGTAGAGTCCGCGCTCTCGGCCGGGTATACCCGAATCCGCCCGGTCACCATGACGGCCCTGGCGATGATCATCGGTATGCTGCCGATGGCGTTCGCCATGGGTGAGGGAGGGGAGCAGAACGCTCCCTTGGGGCGCGCCGTCATTGGCGGATTGTTGTTCGCGACGCCCACGACGTTATTCTTCGTCCCCATTGTCTACACGCTGCTGCGCAGAAAGGCGCCGCTGAATCTGGATCGCCAGATCGCGGAAGAAGCCGGAGAGATCCCCAAGCCATGAATACCAAAGAGGCACAACGTATGCATCGTGGACCGTGGCGCAAGCTGCTGGCTCTGGGGGTGATTCTGGTCGTCGCTGCCGCCGGGGTTTACGCCTTCGGATATTTGCCGCGCGCGCGAACCAAACAACAGCTCGCCGCCGCCGCCGCAACCCGAAGCATTACACCTCCGTTGGTGAATTCCACGAAAGTCAAGCGTGCACCCTCGGGCATTGACCTGCTGCTGCCGGGCAACATCACGCCGATTACGGAAGCCTACATTTTCGCTCGTGCTGCTGGTTATTTGAAACAACGGTACGTCGACATCGGCGACCGCGTGGTAGCCGGCCAGAAGCTGGCGGATATCGAGGCGCCGGATCTGGATCTACAGGTATCGCAGTCCAGAGCGGCACTCGCCCAAGCTCAGGGCCAACTCGGCCAGTCCCAGGCTACCCTCGAGCAGCTCACAGCCACTCGCGATCTCGCCGTGCTCACTTGGGGCAGATATAAAATCCTGACCGCCAAAGGCGCGGTTTCACGGCAGGACGGCGATAATCAGTCGACTGCCGCCAAAACCGCGGAAGCGAACGTCGAGGCCCAACAGAAGACCGTGCGCGCATCCCAGGAGTATGTTCGGGCGAGCCAGGCGACCTTGGCGCGGCTGATCACGCTGCAACAATACGAGCGCATCACCGCGCCATTTGCCGGCGTCATCACGGCGCGGAACGTCGACATCGGCGCGCTCATCTCCGCTACCGGTTCCACTCTTGGGCCCGCGCGATCCAATGGCGCTGCGCCGTCCGATGTTCCCAGCGGAGGCGAAATCTTCCGTCTGGCGGAAATCGGGCGCCTGCGCATTCTAGTTGCGGTTCCCCAAACCAATTCACCCGGTGTCCGGGTCGGACAAACCGCGACCGTCAGCGTCCAGCAAATCCCCAATCTAAGCTTCCCGGGCAAGGTGACGCGTACCTCCAGCTCGCTGGACGCTCAATCCAGGACGTTGTTGACGGAAGTGGATGTGGACAATCCCAAAGGAGTGTTGCTGCCCGGAATGTACGCCATGGTGTCGTTTAAAACAATTCGAATCGATCCGCCGTTTCTGGTGCCGGATGCCTCGCTGGTAGTGAGGCCGAGTGGCACCGTGTTGGCTGTGCTCCAGCCGTTGGCCCCTGATGAGCAGGAAAAGATCAGAACCGACGGAATCGACGCAGCTACGCTCGCCCGGGTCCGGCGCGTCCATTTTCAGACAGTGCAGCCGGGACGCGATTACGGGACCGAGTTGGAGATTCTCGACAATCTCCAGGTCGGTGAAGAGATTGCCGCCGATCCCACCGACGCCGTGCAGGAGGGCGCACTGGTTCAGATCGCTCCTTCGAATACCAACGGAAAAGAGTAACGCGATGAGATGCTTGACATACGCCGCGGTCCTGCTGGCGTTGCTTCCGGGGCTGGGAAAAGCGCAAATGGGTTTTGTGCGCGACTCGCTCCTGCGCCCCTACCAGCCAACGCCGGTTTCGCCGGTGAAGTTTCAAAATTCAGACCGGATTTTCGATCTCATCCGCGCCGGTGAGATGTACCTTTCGTTGGCGGATGCGATCGCGCTCGCTCTCGAAAACAACCTTGATATCGAGACCGAGCGCTATCTGCCGCGAATCGCGCAGACCGATATTCTGCGGGCCAAGGGTGGAGGATTATTGCGCGGATTGAGTCTGCTGGTGAACGAGCCCCCTCCCGGAATCGGCGGACCGAACGGCCCGCTGCTGACTGCCCTCACCGCTAGTTCCACACCTGCGCCGGCGGTGAACACGAACTTTTCAGACGTCGCCTTGATCACGCAGCAACAGAACGATCTGTCAGTGACGGGCGCGCTCCCGCTATCATCCGGATCGCCGATTCCCCAGTATGATCCGGCGATTTCGGGTCTGGTCAATTGGGCCCATCAGAGCACTCCGGAATACAATCCGCTCCTCACGGGTACATCCAACTGGCTGGTGACGAATAATGTCACGGGAAATGTCGGATTTACGCAGAGCTTCTCACCGGGCACACAGCTCAGCATGACCTTCGACAATACGCGGCTAACCTCCAACTCTGACCGCTACACCTACAATCCGCTTGTGAATGCAAGCATGGGGTTCACCATTACGCAGCCCCTGCTTCGCGGGTTTGGAATCGCGCTGAATCGCAGATTTATCAATATCGCCAACAATAACGGAAGAATCGCGGATCTGGTATTTCAGCAGCAGGCGATAGACACGGTTGCCGGCATAGCCAGGCTGTATACGGACTTGGTGAGCTTGAATGAAGACATCAAGGTGAAGCGCGAAGCACTGCGCCTAGCACAGCGGCTGTACGATGACAACAAGGATAAAGTCGATCAAGGCACACTGGCGCCAATCGAAGTGACGCGGGCGCAGGCTCAAGTGGCTGTCACTCAACAAGCCCTGATCTCGTCCGAAGGCCTAGTGGAGCAGCAGGAGCTGATCGTCAAAACGGCGTTGACTCGCGGCGGATTGGCGAATCCCGCGATCCGCGCCGCCCACATTATCCCCACCGACACCATCACCGTTCCCGACACCGAATCCGCGCGCCCCGTCGAGGATATGATCGCCGAGGCAGTGCGAAACCGTCCCGATTTAACGCAAGCAGGTATTCAGGTTCAAAATTCCGAGATTAGTTTGAAGGGCTCGCTCAATGCTCTGCGCCCCGAATTGGACCTGGTCGGGACGGTGCAGAATGGAGGCCTGGCAGGAGTTGTCGATCCTGTTGCCCTGGCGGCTACGCCTAGCGCAGTGACTTATCCCGGCGGCTACGGAACCGCGCTTGGGCAAGTTTTTAAGAACAATTTCCCAACCTACAGCGTGGGCCTCCAGTTAACGTTACCCGTGCGAAACCGCATCGCCCAGGCGGATGCCGTTCGCGATCAATTGCAGCTTCGCCAGACCCAGGTGCGGCGTCAGCAGTTCGAGGATCAGGTTCGCCTGGAAGTCGCCGACGCTTATGTGGCCATGCGGCAGGCGCAGGCCGCGTACCAGGCCGCCGTGCAGAGCCGCATTCTTCAAGAGCAATCCGTAGATGTGGAACAATCGACTTTTGACGTCGGCCTCGCCACCAATTATCTAGTGATCCAGTATCAAACTCTTTTGGCACAGGCGCGATCCACCGAAGTAGCCGCGAAGGGCTCCTACGCAAAGGCCAAGCTTGCCCTCGATCGGGCCACCGCAAGTACGCTCGAGGTGAATCAGGTATCCATTCAGGAAGCACAGAACGGCCGCGTATCCCGGCCCTCGACGCGACCCGCCAACCCGTGATAACTCCGCGAGCGATGGCTGCCTAGAGGCGCCAAATCGACACCGGGGCAGCGCAGCGACACGATCCGGCCAATCGTTCACAGCTCAACGATCGGCCTCCCCTCGTCAACCGCCGGATAAGTGCTGGCGATCCAACGCATAGAAATCTGCGCGGTCCGCATAGCGGAGAGCAGCGGAAAACGGCGAATCATTTGCACTATACCGGTCGAACGTCCTGTCGTGAGGCGGGACAACAATCAAAATAAGGAGATTGCTTTTCTTATGGAACGATATGCGTTTATCGCAGGGGTCATTTGTTTGTCCGGTACTTTTCTCAGCGCTCAGGAGAACGGCACGCCCGCCGTCGAGGTCGGTGTGAATTATTCGTTCGTACACGTCACCAGCCAGGGCCTGGCTCATTATGGCGAGAATGGAGGCTCGGCTTACGCTGAGTACAATCTCAACAAGACCGTCGGCATTGTGGTGGATGTAGGCGGTTACGATAGCGGCAATTTCAGCCGCCACTCCGTTAGCTACATGGCCGGACCGCGTGTTAATTGGCGTATGGGACGAGCGGTTCCTTACGTCCAGTTTCTATTCGGCGGCGTCCACGAGTGGGGTCTCACAAGTGCCGTTTCTCCCACCAGTCCTTTCATAAGCAGCGTGCCGCCTATCACCAGCAGTCCCAACGGCTTTGCATCAGCGGCTGGAGTGGGTCTCGATATCAACATCACTCGCCACTTCGCAGTGAAGCCCTTCCAGGTGGAATACTTCATGACGCAACTGCCGAATTTCGTCGAGACCTCCAACACTGTGCAGAACAACCTCCGCTATTCCGGCGGCTTGGTGTTTCACTTCGGAGAGAAGTAACTTCCATCATCGTGTATTGGCGCTAAGGAGGACCCGTACATATGCGCTATAGCTGGTTGCCAGTAACGGCCGCGATCGGTCTGGTCGCGGCCTCCACGGCACTTCATTCCGGAGAGCGAGGCGGACCCCACGATCAGGATCGGATCCCAGCCGCGGCTCGAGCGGAGATTCAGTCTGTCGAACAGGAAATCGACCGCATGGAGGCCGAAGCTCTCTACCGGGCCAGGTCGGTAACATTGGATCGCTTTCAAGAAATCACTCTTCTCGGGAAAATAATCTTTCACGACAAGGAACTATCCGTGAAGCGGAACGAGACCTGTGCCTTCTGCCACATGCCGGAGACCGGTTTCAGTGGACCGGTCAGCGCTCTCAACCAGACGACTGTAGCCTACCCCGGCTCCATTCGCACGCGCTTCAGTGGACGGCGTCCGCAAACCCACACCTACGCGAATTACGCGCCGGTGCTTCACTACAATCCGCAACAAGGTGATTTTGTAGGGGGCAATTTCTGGGACATGCGCGCCACCGGCCTGCGCCTGAACAACGCACTGGCCGAGCAGGCACAAGGGCCGCCGCTGGACCCGAACGAAATAGGATTGATCGACCCGGCTTGTATGGTGTACCGAATGTCGCTGCGCCCCTACCGCTCCATGGCGGAAAAGCTGTGGGGAGCGCAAGCCTTCGCCGTGCACTGGCCGGCCGACGCGAAGGAAGTGTGTGATCGCCCCGGTCCGCCACCCCAGGCGGATCCTTTGCCCCTTCATCTCCGCCCGGTCGATCGCGGGATTGCGCAAACTACCTTCGATCGCATCGGCGAAGCCATCGCGGCTTTTGAATCTTCGCCTGACGTCAATCCCTTCTCTGCAAAGTACGACTACGTCATGGGCGGGAAGGCGCAGTTTACGCCCGAGGAAAAGGCCGGCTATGCGCTGTTCCGAAGCAAAGCCACGCACTGCAACGAATGCCACCGCGACGGCGGCCCGGGTGAGGAACCGCTCTTCACCGACTTTACAGCCTCCAACCTGGGCTTGCCTGCAAACCCGGATCTGCCTTTCTACCAAGAGAACTCTCCGGACAAATTCGGTTACACGGCCAACCCGGAGGGCGATCAAATACCTTGATCCAGGAGTGGGGGGCTTCCTCTCGAGCCCGCTCAATCCCCATCGCGAGTGGGCGGCGATGGCCAATTCATTTCTTGGAAAATACAAAACGCCTACGCTGAGGAATGTCGACAAGCGCCCGAACGCCGCCTTCGTCAAAGCCTACATGCACAACGGATATCTGAAGTCGCTCAAGGAAGTGGTCCATTTCTATAACACTCGCGACGCACTGCCGAAGTGTAATCCAGGCGGTCCTGGCGAGAAAGTAACCTGTTGGCCGGCGCCCGAGAATCCGCGGACGGTCAATCGAAAGCAACTGGGCGATTTGAAGCTCAGTGATAAAGAGGAAGACTTGTTAGTGGCGTTTCTGAAAACCCTCACAGACGGGTACTCGCCTGCAGCGACCGCCCAACCTAATCGCTGAACAGGGGAGCTGCCTTCTGTTCCGAGAGTATTTTCGCCATTTTCAGCCGGGCGCGGTGATGACGAGTCTTTACGGCGGCCGCCGTCAGACTCAATGCGTCCGCAACCTCTGCGACGCTGCGCTCTTCGAAGTCTCGCATTCGAACTACCAGTCGATACGGTTCCGGTAAGGTGGCCAGTGCCGTTTGCAGCAACCGGGCCGTCTGGCTCCGCACGCAAAGGTTGAAGGGAGAATCTTTCGGGTCCGCGGCCGATACGGCTGCCAGATCGGAGGGCTCCATCACCACCGACCGTGAAGCCACTCTCTTGCGCCAGTTCTGAATGACTTCGTTAAGCGCGATACGAATCAACCAGGTTCTGAAGCCGCCTTCGAAGCGAAATTGTTCCAAGCGCGTGTAGGCCTTGAAGACCGCCTGCTGCGCGACGTCGTCGATGTCCGGGTCATTCCCCATCCTCGACCGGACAATCCGCCGGACAGCGTCCAGGTGAGGCGCGATCAGATCGTCAAACAGATCTCGCCGGCCTGCGAGAATCTCACGGATGAGCAAGGCTTCTCCATGCGCCCCCCGCATTGCTGGAACGGGTGGCATCTTGTCGAGCACATATGTGAGCGTTCCCATGACTCTTACCTCTCCACTCTCTCAGTAGCAGGTAATCGGCCATTCCCTCAGACAGCGAAACGCACGGAGAGAAATGACCTGCCGGCGCCCAAGGCGAGCGCCAGTGTCATCTACATGCCAGTAATTGTGGGGAGTTCGACGCAGTTACTCCGGCACGCCGCGTTTCAACTCTCGACCGCAATGACCACCAAAGTCGTATCGTCAAACGGCTCGACCCCGGCCGACCACTCCGCCGCCGCGCGCGTGAGTCTTTCGACGATGTCCTTAGCCTTGTCGCCGGGGCCCCTACCCAGGCAGCACTGAACCACTCGTTCGTCGCCGAACTCTTCACCGCGCACGTTCAGGGCGTCTGTCAAGCCATCGCTAAAAATAACCAGCATGACGCCCGCCGATAAGCACAGCTCTTGCGCCGAGTACTTCGCGCTTTCGAACATTCCAATCGGGAACCCATCTGATGCCAATCTCTCCACTACGCCACTCGAGCGAATAAGAATTGCTGACGGATTCCCCGCGTTGATGTACTGTAACTTCCGGGTTTCAACGTTGTACTCGCACCAAAAAAGAGTCGCATAGCGGTTATCTCCAAAGCGACCGGTGAGTTCCTGATTGAGGACGTCGACAAATTCGTCCGGCCGCAGGGATGGCGAGTCGCGCCTGCGTCCAGTATGCCCGCGCGCGATCGCCTGTAAGTTCGCCATCATAAGCGCTGCAGGAATTCCTTTTCCGCTGACGTCCGCGCACAGGACACCCACCCGGCTCACGCCCAAATCGAAGAAGTCGTAAAGGTCGCCGCCGATCAGCCGCGCTGGCTGCGTGCGCCCCGCAACCGTGACGCCCTTGTGCTGCGGCACCGAGCGGGGATACAGACGGTCCTGAACCCGGCGGGCGAGGTCCATTTCGTCTTCTAGTCGCTGTCTTGCCAGTTCCTCCTGCTGCAGGCGTTCCAACCCTCCAGCCATATCGTTGAAGCCACGCTCGAGGGCGCTGAGCTGATCGTTCCGGCTCACGGCTATACGGTAGGCAAAATTCCCAACTGCAATTTGCCTTGCTCCCAGGCTGAGATCGTCAATCGCTGTGACGATATGACGGCTCAAACGGATGCCCATCCACGCGCCTGAGACATACAACAGGAGGACCGAAAGTGACAAAGCCAAAAGAACCGGGACCCAGACCGCGCGCTGGCTCCCCAGCGTCGCAATATCTTCGAACATCCGCGAGAAACCGGGTCGAACGGTGTAGACAATCCAGTCTTGCGCCATACCCGTGTTCCAGTCCCGGACCGTCATCACAACCGCCACCGGCGCCGCTGAACCAGGTACAAAGTTGGTATCCATGGTCCGAAATATTCGCTGCGTCGAGAGGCGTGCGCGAAATATCCTCGGTTCCACCGGCTTGATTTCGATGTCGCCAGCCGCCGACAGCCGCCGTGCCACCTCCGCTCCAAGTGACAGCTGGAAGACGGCCGTCACCCTGCATTGTCCTTCCTCGCGCTCCGCCAGGTTGCGGATTTCAAGCTGTCCGTTGTCGGCCACCACACCTGTGAACCCTGTTTGCTGCAGCCAATCCGGCTTGGTGATTACGGACGTCTTGGTTTGGGGCGGCAACAGCTGCGTGCCTTCGCTGTCATCCATTCGAAGAGATATCCGCGCCCCTGGAAATGCCTCCCTGGTATATGCCAGCAGCGGCTTAAGCCCGCTGGAATTGACCCGCTCCCACTATTCGTACCAACCGAAAGTGGGATTTTCGGCTGTTAAGGCCCTCCAGAGCCCGTTTTACGGGCCTGAAAGTCACTCCAGAGACTCAAGAGAGAGCCTCTGGTTTGGGCGATGCGTAAGAGCGCTTCGCCCTGATAATGGATATCTTCAGACAAACGGCGAGCCGGGTCAAGGGCGGCGTCAGCCGGCAGAGCGAACCCTTGAGGCGGTGAGCTGTTTGTCGCATTCGATGGCAACAGGGCGAAGCGCGGTGGCGATTCTCGGTGCCGTTCTGCAAAGACAGCCGGAGGCCGATCATCGAGCGCACTGTGAGGTCGCACATGATTGTAGTGATTCCGCCATTCGGCGAGCTTTGCTTGCGCTTCCTCCAAGGTCGTGAACCACTCGACGTTGAGGCATTCGTCGCGGAGCCGGCCATTGAAGCTTTCGATGAACCCGTTCTCAACTGGTCTTCCTGGGCGGATGAAGCACAACTGTACGCCCGCTTCTATCGCCCACATCTCCATGGCGCGCCCGGCGAACTCACTGCCATTGTCGAGGGTGATGCTCCGCGGCGAGCCGCCGCGTTCGGGCGCTCGCACATCTGAGCGCGGAAACTACCTTTGGGCCGTTCATCGAGCGATCTGCTTCCAGCCAGACGCATTCCCGCGTGAACTGATCGATGACCGTGAGGATGCGGATCGCTCGACCATCCGATAGCTTGTCGCTCACGAAATCAGCCGACCAGCACTGGTTCGGACCGCGTGGCCTGAGTTTGCGGAACGCGCTGGCGCCGCGCAATCTTCTTCCGCTCGGCGCTGCGAACCTTCAGGTTCTCTTCGTCATAAAGCCGGTACACGCGTTTGGCGCTGATCTTCCAACCTTCGCGCCGCAGCAACACCGTCAGCCGGCGATAGCCATAGCGCACATGCGTCGCGGCCATTTCCCGCAGCCTCCGGATCAGCGGTTCCTGTGATTTTTTGCGACTCTTATACAGCAACGTCGCCCATGGCACCCTCACCAATCGTGCCGAACGGCGCGCCCCGATCCGATATGCCTCTTGCGCCCACCTCGCCAGCCGGCATCGCTGGCGAGGCTTTACAGCTTTTTTGAGACAATCTCCTGCAAGATCTGCCGGTCCAAGCTCAGATCCGCAACCAGCCGCTTCAGCCGGCTGTTCTCATCCCGCAGTTGCCGCAGCTCGCGCAACTCTTGAACACCCATCCCGGCATACTGCTTTTTCCAGGTGTAGAACGACGCCTGGCTGACCCCCAGCTTCCGACAGATCTCCGCTACCTTCTCGCCGCTTTCGTACTGCTTCAGCGCGCCAATAATCTGTTCTTCCGTGTGCCCCTTCTTCGGCATGTCGAACCTCCTCGCTCGTTTTTCGAGGCCCTCAACTGCCAACGATACCTCCAGTCTCGATTGGTACAACTTTCGGGGTTTGGGTCAAATTCATACCTTCCGGGGCGCAGGCATCGACATTGTCTAAGACGGCGGAAGCAATGGAACCGCTGGCCTGAACCAAGGTCTGGATTTGTTTCTCTGCAACGTTGGCGCTTTCGCGCCTCACCACCACATTGACGATAACGACGGCTAGACCCGCGAACAACACCGTCGAACCGCCCATCAGGAGGATGATCGCCACCATCTTCCAGCGCACGCGGCCCCAAACGCGCTCCAAAGCGCGCCGAATCGCGTCGATTTCTTTTGTAAACCTGCAAGTGAGCTTACGCGCACGAAGTCTTGATTTCCACAAACGTGATTCCGAATTCGTCCTCAGCGGCGTCACCGAATCGACTCGCTTGGCGCCCGCCCGACACTTGTGGACAAATCGTCTTGCCTATTTGGGCTGGATGGTTTTTTGTACATCACCCGGCGGCAGCAAATAAAAACGCCGGTGAACGCCAGCATGGCAGGTACAAGTCCCAACACAGTCCACAGCGCCTCGGCAAACCCGCCGAAGCGGCCAAAATGCAACTGGGCGAGCCAAGACAGCCCTGTGTCGGTAAAACGGTCGGCGGGATCCAGGAGGTACAACGCGTTAAAAATTTGCGGAAAAGAGAAATAGATCCCTGAGACTCCCCACATCAGTACGAAGAGAAGACACCACAATCCGAGCGCGCTATGCAGGTCCCAACTGATCCTCGCAAAATGCGCCCTCCAGTCCACCGTCAAGCTGCGACGCCAGTTCTTCATTCCCGGCCACCATACAACAGCTCCCGTCATACAAAGCGCAGTCAAACAAATCGCGCCAATGCCGTTTACAAAGCGCCCTGTCGATCCGGCTAGTAGATTCGTGTGAAGATTCACCAGCCACTCGATCGAGAACCTCCTCGACAGCTCATTCCGGTAAACAATCATGCTGCCCGAAATGCTCATGAAGAGAATATACAAGCCGGCTCCCGCGCCCACCCACAGGTGAATCTGGAAGAGGGCATTTCGAACCCTCGACTTCTCCGGGTGTTGCACCCATTGTTGCCAGTTGTTCGTCATCTTCAGCCGACCTCCACTCCCGAAGGTCGCCGCCGCGGCGAAAGCATCTGGATTGTCACTACCGCTGCCGGAACCAGATAGGCAAACGTTACAGAAACCCACATCAGGGCGCCCGCGCGTTCCTGATCTCGGAGAGCGGAAATATCCAACAGCCGATGCGCAGACAGATAGTGCGGGTAGACCACGCGGTTACAAAAAGTGAGAAATGCCGACAGCGCATCGCACGGTAGCGTGGCCAGGAAGAGATACAAAGGAGCAGACCATTGGGGCCCCCTCACGAGGCTCGGCCAAGGCTGGACCACCGGCCACCAGAAAAGAAGGCCGGCGAAGAAAAAACTCGCCTGCTCCACTTCGTGCCATCCTGCCGACCGCATTCCCAGCTCGAACAGTGCGGGAATATGCCATCCGAGTACGGTAACCGTCGAGGCGAGCCAGCAAAAGAGCGGGTGACTCACAATGCGTCCAATTCCGCGCACGGGCAGGCACCGTAGAAGCGGAGCCAATAAGCTACCTAAGAAGCGCTGCGGGAATCCGTGCAGCAAGGTGAAGGCCGGTGCTCCTAACAGGATCAAGGGAGCCGCTACCGTCATCAAGAGAAGGTGCTGCACCATATGGATCGTGAGTAGCTTATGGTCCATCGCCGCGAGAGGCGACGCCACCGCCGCCCACAGTGAAATCACACCGCCCGTGAACGCTGCCAGCCGCCATCCCGAAACCAGATCCGGGAGAGCTTTGCGAAGCTTATACCAGCCTCGCCAGTAAGCCCACGCCACTCCTATCAGAACCAGAGTTACGGGAATCGCGAAGGACGACGAATGTGACATGAACGCCCTAAGGGCCTCCTCCGAGTCTGACTGCGCTGGAGGCTTCACGCGCCGGCGCCTGCCCGCCCGGATGCAACGTCTCGAGAAACGCCACCAGCGCGCTAGTCTCGGCCGGACTCAAGTTTTTCCCGTAAGCTGGCATGTTGCCGCCGCCCTGGATCACCTGGCGAATGAGTTGGTCTTGCGTAAGCGCGACCGCGACTCGATCCAGCTCCGGCCCGCGGTCACCGCCCGCGCCGCCTAGCGCATGGCAGTTATGGCACTGCTTCGCTTGAAATACGAGTGCCCCTTGCCGCTCCAGCGCCGTGCGCCCTTTCAGATATCCCGCAGGAATCGGCTCGCCGCTCCAAGCGTCCATTACCGGACTCCATGGCGCATAGTCGGCTAGATGTGTGAAGGTTCCCAGGGCCACGGCCACTAGCAGAATCGTGAGAACCGCAATGGGGCGGCGCTTCCAGCTTTTCTCCCCCTCCCCGGAGACAAACGGGAGACCCAACAGCACAGCCAGTGCGATCACCGGTCCGATCAGCAGCGCGGGTGTTTCGAGCGATGGCGGAAGCAGAGACAACACTGCGTAAAGCCACAGGAAAAAGTAATCCGGCCGCGGCGCGGTTTGGATAATGGTGGGATCCGGCTGCCCACTCGGTCCGAATGGGCCGAAATACACGGCACACGCGGCGATCGAAAGCAGGATAAAGCCCGAGAAAAACAAATCCTTCACCACCGCACCGGGCACAAACGGAATGCCGTCCGTGCGCGTCAGTTCGTGGTATTCCCGCACATAAGTCGGGCGGCGAACGATTCGTCCCGGCATCGGCCATTCGTTGATGCCGAGTTTCAAGACCAGAAGTAGATGCAAGCCCACAAAAGCAATCAGCAAGCCTGGGATCACAAACACATGCAGCGCGAAAAAACGCGAAAGCGTCGCGCCTGCGATGATCGGCCCTCCCAACAAGAGGTTCACGATCCAGGGCCCCAGGACAGGTACGCGGCTCGAAATGGACGCGCCGATGCCCAGTCCCCAGTACGCGTCCTGATCGAATCGCAGCACTTGGCCGGTGAAGGCCATTCCCAGCGTCATCAGAAGCAGCAGGACGCCGACGACCCACGTCAACTCTCTGGGAAATTTGTAAGCCCCGAAAAGGAACACTTGCACCATGTGGATCAGAACGATCGCGATCATGAAATTCGAACCCCAGCCGTGCAGCGCGCGAACGAACCAGCCGAGCGTGACCTGGTGATTGAGAATCTGCAAACTATTCCACGCTTCTCCCGCCGAAGGCACATACAGTAGCGCAAGGAGAATACCGGTGACAACCTGGAGTCCGAATACCGTGAGAGCGGCGCTGCCAAACACATACGCCCAGCTTGCGGTCCGGCGCGGGACAGGGTGCTCCATCGTCTCCCGAATCGGCCTCGAGAGCTGCAGGCGCTGATCGAACCACTGACCCACTTTTTCGCTCAAACGCACGGCGGTCTCCCGAGAGAGATATTGATTAAGCTCGCCGTAGGCACTCCCGCGGTGGGCATTTCGCCGGCCTGGATCAGCAGCTTCCCTTGTTCGACCTTGTAGTGATATTCAAACAAGCCACGCTCTGGAGGTCCGGACGCGCGCGAACCGTCCTCATAGTAAGCGCCGCCATGGCACGGGCACATGAACAAGCCAGACTGCGGGAACCAACGGACCGGGCACCCGAGATGCGCGCAATTGATCGCGAAAACCTGGAACTGCTGGCCATCGACATTACGCACCCAGCACGGAATATTCGCGGTCTCACCGTCTGCTGGATTTGCGGCCGGATGCCGATAGGACGCCAGGCGCGTCTGCCCCGCCGGAAACTGCTCGAGCTGGCCCAGCGCCAGCCAGGATTCGTAACCCCCATTCCGTTCGCGAATCACCGGAGAAAGAAGGTAGCGTACGATCGGCACCGCGAGGATCACGCCAATGGCGCCGTTGAACAGGATCCCAATCTTCATCAGCATCCCGCGTCTCGAAAGATCACTCGGTGAAGTCATCGAATTCCTCCTTCTGGCCGCAGTGAACTTGACAGGCCCGCGAACTGTGGCCGTTGCGCGGCAAGCCAAGCCACCACATCGGAGACATCGTCCGGCGACATGGGCTTGCCGGTCAGGTCATTGCGCCAATCGGGAAAGCCCATTTCGGGCCGTCCCACAATCACCGTCGTGCGCAGGTTCTGGTTGCTGACCAACGCCAGATAGGCACCATCCACGATGGAACTGGCCTGCTTCCCCCGCGGCCTTCGGCGCCGTGACATGACGAGCAGTAAGCTTCATACACGGTCGCGCCGCGCTTCGGATCACCTGACCCTTGCTCCGCATAGGGCGGAGGATCAGCATCGCGCAGAGCATTCGGCTTGCCCCAGCGGCCTCGAATTCCGCGAACGATGACGTCGATTTGGCCTTCCGTCAAAAGTCCGCCGGAGTGCTGCGCGAACGCCGGCATTGCGGTTCCAGGAACTCCCTCCGCGGTTACGCGCGTCATCGTGGCGTCGTTGGCGATAGCAAGGTACTCCGGGTCGCCGAGTGCGATCGCAGCGCCGCTCCTGCCATCCCGCCCGTGGCATCCCGCACAGTTCTTTGCGTAGAGAAAGCTGGCGTCCAAAATTTTGTTCGGAGGAATCACTTGCGAATCCGCCGCCGGGCGTCCGGGCGCGGCGCCGTGCCTGCCGCAAGCCGCCGTGGCCAGCAGCCCTGCCGCGAGAAGAATGCCCCCACCGCATCATCGCCCTTCGTCCTCTCCGCGGTTTTCGTCTCTCATCCCCGACGCCTCAATGCCCACGCGGAGGGCGAACGGTACATGCTGCGGCGTGCGAATCCGGTGCTGGCGGGATACCACCATGCCCGCCACAATCCCGAATCCCACTTGTGACAACACGAACCAAAGCCAGTCGATGCGTTGGTTGAGCACTGGATTCACGATTCCCAGAATGCTGTGAATCAGACCGGACCACAGGATGGGCGCGATCAAGCCTCCCAGCAAAACCGGCCGCCGCGGAAGCATCGGTAGCATCGCGCCGTAAAGCAGTCCGACCAGCAGCGACGTAACCAAGTGAATGGGGACTGCAATCAGGAACATGCGTAAATGAAACTCGGCCAATTCAGCAGTCGTCTGCGTTATCGCGCCCGGGAAAAAGCCGGCCGCCAGAAGATTGATCGGATACCAGATGCTGTGCTGGTTCAAAACACCGTAGAGCACCGCGAGGATCGCCATGGCCACGCTTCCGGCCAGACCGCCCTTGACTCCCGCGGAAATCGGATGGACCTCCACCGGCAGCCATGCGCGCCGCACCTCACGCGCGATTTCCATTCGGGCTACTTCGCGCCGTATGGTCGTTACACGCGGCACTTGCTCCATCACCCGCAGCGATTCATGCCGCTCCCGGGGCAGAACCTCGCGGAACCAGCCAGCCGCACCCGCGATAGCGAGGATCGCGCCGAGCACGCTCACCGCTTCGCTGGTAACTAATCCCGCGAACAGCAGCGTGATTCCAAACGCAAGGACAATCGGCCAGGCCGTTGGCGCCGGCGCCTCGATCGTAGTTGGGGCAACCTCGGAGTTCCAGTTCTGTAGTTCGCTAGCCATCTTCTTGCTTCTCTAGCGCCCGACATGTATACGACGATGAAAACCACTACCCACACCGCATCCACAAAGTGCCAGTACATAGACAAAACCTCGGCACGCCCGGCATGCTCCTGTCTCACATGCCCAAACTCGCGAAAGTAGAACACCGCCGCAAGAGCAAGCAGGCCGACGGTCACGTGAAACGCATGTAGCCCCACCAGCGAATAGTAAGTGGTTCCAAACAGGTTGGTCTGAATGGTCAATCCTTCGTCAAAGATCAGGTGATCCCATTCGCGCGCTGTCCCCGCAAGGAAGACCGCACCCAGGCCAATGTCAGAAACCACAACGAACGAAGGAACGCACATTCCCACCCTTCAGCGACGCCACGGCGAAGTGAATCGTCAGGCTGCTCGAGAGCAGACAGATCGTTAGAAGATGGGAACATGGAGAACATCTTGCGGCTGCGGCCCGCTAAGGCTCTTGCCCAGATAGAAGATGATAGGCCACCACGAAGATCGTGAAGATCGCGGACTCGGCGGCGATCAGGCAATACATTCCAACGCGGCCCCGCGAGGGAAGCCGCCATCGGACGTCGCTCTCGGTGAAGCGCACGGATCGTGCGCTCATGGCTCTACTCGTACCTCCAATCGGGATCTTCCGGATGCTTCAGATCCCACAACGGCCGGCGGCTCCTCACCGCGGGGATGCGGCGAAGTTGTACGCGGGCGGCGGCGAAACAGTGGACCACTCCAGCGTCCATGCATCCCACGGATCATTTCCCGCAAGTTCACCCCGCCGGTACGACCACAGCAGATTGCCGACGAAGACCAGCACGCCGGCCGCCTGAAAGAACACGCCGATGGTCACGATGAGATTCCAGATATCCCAGCCGCGGCCCGGCTCGTAAGTGTAGATTCGCCGCGGCATCCCCAGAATGCCCGGAATATGCATGAAATCGAACGTCAGATGAAATCCGATGAGGAACAACCAGAAATGCAGCTTGCCCAGCGCCTCGTTATACATTCTTCCCGGACATCTTCGGAAACCAGTAGTAGAAAGCGCCAAACAACGTGAATAGAATTCCGCCCACAATCACATAGTGAAAATGCGCGACCACAAAGTACGAATTTCCAAGTTGCCAGTCAAACGGCGCCGAGCCAGCATGACTGCCGGTCAAACCTGCGATCAAAAACTGAAACAGAAAAGCGACGCAGAACAGCATCGGCGTCTTAAAGTCGAATTTGACCTCCCCACATGGTGGCCAGCCAGTTGAAAATCTTGATACCGGTAGGAACAGCAATGGCCATCGTCGACAGCACGAAGAAAGTGTTCGCAGCCGCGCTCATGCCGACCGTGAACATGTGATGGGCCCAGACGCTCATTCCGATAAATGCGATGCAGATCGTGGCCGCCACCATCACTGGATATCCGAAGATCGCCTTGCGGGAAAAAACAGGAATGATTTCGGAAGCGAACGCAAATGCCGGAATGACGAGCACATACACTTCCGGATGGCCGAAGACCCAGAAGAAGTGCATCCAGATTACGGCTGAGCCGCCCGCCTGCGTGTCGAAAAAGTGCCCGCCCAGATAGCGGTCGACCAGCAGCATCAATCTGCGCCGCCGTAAGCGGGCTTACGGCCATAATGACCAGGCCCGCCATCACAAGGTTCAGCCAGGCGAACAGCGGCATCTTCCCCAGCGTCATTCCGCGGCAGCGCATGCACAGGATCGTGGCGATGATGTTGATGGCGGTTCCGATACTGCCGAAGCCGGACGACAGCAGCGATAAAATCCAGAAGTCCGTGCTGTGTCCCACGCGAGAATGTTTTCGCGGTGAGGGGCGCATAAGCGAACCAACCGACGTCCGGCGCGTTTCCGGCCCCGTACAGTCCGTCGCCGCCGAAAAAGCTGAAATACAGAGAAGTCCGCCAAGAGCGCTCATCCAGAAGCTAAACGCGTTAAGGCGGGGAAATGCCATATCGCGGGCGCCGATCATCAGCGGCACAAGATAGTTCGCAAACCCAAACACCATCGGCATGGCCACAAAAAAAATCATGGTCGTGCCGTGCATAGTGAACATGCGATTGAAGACCTGAGGCGAGACGAAATCGTTATGCGGCCGGATAAGTTGCATGCGCATGATCGTCGCTTCAATGCCGCCCAGTGCCAGAAACATCAGCGCGTACAAAACGTAGAGGATTCCTAGCCGTTTGTGATCCACGGTGGTCACCCACTCGTGCAGCCGCAAAGTGAGCGGGCGCCGCGGGATCTCGGCTAGTGCGATGGTATTCAGTCGACATCAGTCGAAGCGTCTCCAGATATGCAGTCACCGCCGCCGACTCGCTGATCGCTCAATCCCATGGCCGGCATCTTGATCCAGGTTTGATGGCAGTCAGGATTCTTAATCCAAGCCACGCAGGTTCTCGTGTGTGTTCGGCCGCACCCGCGGCGATCGTGTCGCCGGCTCATGAGATGAGTCAGATCCGGACCAAAGGTGCCATTCGCCGGCGTGCCTGAAACGGTATGGCAGTTGACGCACGCCGTCGATTCGAAAACACGCGTGTCCCTCGGATGACGTCTCACGCATCATGCGCCGGTTGTTGTTGCTCGTGAACCCAGCGGTCGAAATCTTCTCGGCGATTGCACATAGACGCGCAGAAGCATCTTGGCGTGCTGCGTTCCGCAATATTGCGCGCACTGCCCCAGAACAAGTCCGGTCTCGTGCGGGTCGACCCACATCTATTGGGGTGGTTCGGAATCAGGTCGGTCTTTCCGCCCAGGCGAGGCACCCAAAAACTGTGGTCCGTATCCGCGGAAAGCAGCGTCAGGAAAGTCGGAGTCGGATGTGCCGGATCGCTTACCGGCACATGCAGCTCATTCGCGGTTACCATTTCAGCGGCGGATATCGATACTCCCACCAATATTGGTGCCCGGTGACGGTGACGTTCTATAGCGTTAGCCGGCTGGGCGGCGTTCTGAAGCCGCGCGATTACACGCGCGGCCGCCAGGAAGAGGACCACAACAATGAGAACGGGGATTACCGTCCAAGCCAGCTCCACCTGGGTGCTTCCGTAAACCTGTGCGGGCTCGCGCCCGTCATTGCCTCCTTTGTCTCCTGAACTTCACCACCGCATAGGCGAGCAAGCTGAAAACCACTACGAAGATCGCCGCTGTGATCGTTAAGACAAAGAGAGACAGTTCAAAGATTGACTGTGCGGGCGTCGATACAGGAGCGAAAATATTTGTTGGGCTTAGCGGCGAATGCGCGGGCTTCGCAAAGGCCGTGACTGCCGCGAAGAATGTACCGCTGCGAAAATAGGACACGCCACCCATAGCTGCCAACGTTGATGAAAAGTGCACGTCCGCTTCCAAAGCATTTAACGGCGCATTCACTAGCAATGCCCCAATTTTGCGAAATGCGTCCGCTTGGTTATGGAAGCAGATCGACCATTGTGGTGACACCTGATGTCGAGCGGATGACAGTGGCCAAACTGTGATGTTCGGGCAAAGCCCTCGTCACCGTGCTGTGATTGTTGGTCCCCCCCGCCTCGCGTCGAAAGGAACCCTGATTGCTTTCATGTTTCCGAGCCTGCTGGCGCCCGCGCCGATGCGGCTCGGAGTTAAATCATGATTCGAATCGTAAACAATCTTGCGTTGAAACTCGCGGTTCTGGGCTTCGTCGCAGTTCAGCAGGCGTTTCCTCAATCCGCCGCCCCCAACCCCTATCAGCCGGGCACTCCCGGCGAATCTCATGCCGCCACCGACCTTCGCATTTTCGGACCCAATCCAGATGGCTGGCTCTTTCCCATCACCAATCTCAACACCTTGCTCCCGCATTGGATTCAGTTCGGCGGTCAGTTCCACGACCGTATGGAAGGCCAGACCGGACTCGCCTATGCGCCCGTCAACGACGCGTACGATTTGACGCAGCTTCGCTTGGGCATCTACCTGCAGCCCGTGAAATGGCTGGAGTTGGTAGGCGTCACCCAGGATTCGCGGGTCTTCTTCAATCACCACGTGGCAACCGGGCCTCCTTACCAGAATATTTGGGATATTCGCGAGGCGTATGCCCGGCTTGGCGACTCGAACGATGGCTGGATTGACGCCGTCGTAGGCCGGCAGATGTTTAGCTTCGGCGATGAGCGTGTCATCGGACCGTCAGATTGGTTGAATATGGGTCGCACCTTCGACACCGTCCGGCTCGACCTCCATCCTTCGAATATTAAGGTCAGCATCTTTGCCGCCTCCGTGATCAACGCCATTGACGGCCAGATTGACCATCACATTGCAGGCAACAACATTTATGGGATCTATAGCAGTTTTGCCCATGTAATCCCTCACGCCACCGTCGAGCCCTATGTATTGTGGCGAGTGGCTCCCGACAGTGTGTCGCTCCCTGAAACCGAGGGCCGTGGGCATCTCAGCGAGGTTACTTCAGGCGCTCATATCGCCGGCACGTTACTCAATAATCTCGATTACGACGTCGAAATGAACAAGCAAACCGGGTCACTCGGACCGTATTCCATCGACGCCTGGGCCGGACACTGGAACGTCGGCTATACCTTCAAGAATGCGCGTACGCAGCCCAGACCTTTCGTCGAATACAACTATGCATCGGGTAACCGGAACCCGAGCGGAAATACCTGGGGCACGCATGATCAAATTTATCCTTCTGCCCACGACAAAATGGACTTCGCCGATCAATTTGGCTGGAGGAACATAGAGGACCTGCGGGTTGGCACCAGCGAAAAAGTTGCCGCTAAGTGGACATTCACTGAGATGTTCAACGATCTGTGGCTGGCGACGACCAACGATGCCGTATATGGATCGAGCGGCGCCATTTCGATAGCCGCCCATCCAGGCGCCACCAGCAACCACCTCGGCACCGAACTCGACTTGATTGCCGACTATAAGCAAAACAGCCACGTCACCTATGGCTTCGGTTTTGCCCATCTATTTACCGGCCAGTACTTGAATGAGGTTACTGGCGGCAAGGACTACAACTATCCGTTTGCCTACGTGACTTACGGTTTTTGACAGATCGAAACAAAAGGAGATAGCAATGGCCGACACTGAGAAAGATGTTACGAAGACAAGTCGACGGGAGGCGTTTGGAATAGGCTCCGCCGCCCTCGCCGCCACACTGGCGATGATGGGGAGAGAGGACGCGAACGCGCAAACACCGCTGTTAGCTAGCCACAATGCACCGAACGAGAGCGATCCCGGACCGCAGAACCGTGCCTCTGGCGGCGGAGAATCCGGATTCGGAATGGGCTCCCTCCACCGATAGCGGCACCGTAAAACCATTTAAGTATTCGTTTTCTCTGTCACACAAGCGCGTCATGAGCGGCGGATGGACACGGCAGGTCACGGCGCGCGAATTGCCGGTTTCGACAACCATTGCCGGAGTGGAAATGCGGCTCACAGCCGGCGGCGTCCGCGAGTTGCATTGGCACGTCGAAGGAGAATGGGCGATCATGCTGAACGGCAACGCCCGCATTACAGCGGTAGATCAAGAAGGAAGGAGCTTTGTCAGCGACGTGGGCCAGGGTGACCTATGGCTCTTCCCGCCCGGCATTCCTCACTCGATCCAGGGCCTGGGCCCGGATGGCTGCCGGTTCCTTCTGGTATTCGACGACGGAAACTTTGATGAGTTTCACACCTTCCTGATCACGGACTGGCTCTCCCACACGCCGCCGGGAGTGCTGGCGAAAAACTTCCATGTGCCGCAATCAACCTTCGATAAGGTTCCAAAAAAAGAGCTGTTCATCTTTCAAGCAGGCCTTCCCGGCGATTTGAAAGTCGAGCAGACACAGGCGGCCCAAGGCACGGGAACCGTGGTAAAGAGCTTCGACTTTAAGGCGAGCACGATGAAACCGACCAAGATTACTCGCGGCGGGGAAGTGAAGATCATCGACTCAAAAATCTTTCCAGTGACGCCAATTTCCGCCGCGATCGTCACCCTGAAGCCCGGCGGTCTGCGTGAATTGCACTGGCACCCGAACGCCGATGAGTGGCAGTACTACGTCACCGGCAAGGGCCGCATGACGGTTTTTGCCGCAGGTTCCACCGCGCGCACCATGGACTTTGAAGAGGGAGATGTCGGATATGTGCCGATTTCCAACCCTCACTACATCGAGAACACGGGCGACACCGATCTGATGTTTCTCGAGATGTTCAGGGCCAGCGAATATCAGGATGTCTCCTTGGCGGAGTGGATGGCGCATACGCCCCACCTACTGATGAATCAGCATTTGGGCGTCGGAATGACGATGCTCGATAGCATTCCAAAACAGGAGGCGGTGATTACGCCCGTTTAGAGCGTCAACTCACTTTCATGGTGCGGCCTGCCGCTTCGGAGCATCCAAAAGTCATGCTTGGAGTGTCTAGCGAAAGCGGTAGGCCCGTACTCGAAGGGCTGTATGACCAACTTCTGAGACGCGGTGTCCAGTATTTCCTGCCTTCTAGTCATCTCGAAATCGTCGGACGCGTCCCGGAATCCACTCCGCATATCGTTTTCCACGCCAGTTCGCAGGGCGGCTTAAACTTTGACTGGCTAGGAAATCGCTATGCTCTCACCAATCACCGGGACTTCACGGATCACGAACAGAAGATGCTGCGTGGCATCGCGAGATTCCTTTCGACGCGCTACGAGCTTCTGTTTAACCCCGCGAGCGACGCGCGCAGTATCTCGATGTTCGGCGGCCTGACCGAGGATCGTTATGTTTCTACGTTTCTCGATGCCAGGGTTTTCGATCACGCCCGCAGCGCGGCTTCCCCTCCGGATCGTATTTCTGAGGCCATCGAGGTCCTCCGAATCAGTGCGCTGAGCTCCTATGAGGACAAGCGAATCTCCACCGGAGTCTTGCTATTCGGAGCGCTGCCGGATGCCTGTCACGCCCTGCCGGCGCAGCCCGCGGATGCTCTTCCCTATTCGAGCGAGCTGACCTCAATTCATAGTTTTCACCGCATCTGCGACGGATTGCGAACCGTCGCGCTGGTCGACGCGAACGGCCGCATGGTGGAGCTGGTGGATGTGCAGGAATGGGCCCAGCCCTTCAGAGATATGGAGCCTCCGGTTCCCACCGCGCGGCGCTACCGCACGCATAGCCAAGCCACTCTTTGCGGCGGACACCTATGCCTGGTACTCACCCCCAACGGCGAGATCAAAATTTTCGGCGATGGCGTTCAGTTATTTACTTTTTTCGACGGGCGTTGGCATCTTACCGACGCGGTCTCGAAATATGAAGCGTGGGACGCCGCGATCGGCTGTCGGGATCTCGCGGCACGACTGTTCTCTGCCGGACTCAACCTTGCCGAACATCGGCGCGGAGGCATGTTCGTCGTCCTGGATGATGCGCGGCATGCCCGTCAGTTGGTGAGCGGGCTCGATCTTCTCGAAACCGGTCGCCGCGAGAGAGCGGGCGCGAAAAATCAACTCCACTACCTCTTGCGAAAAACGCGCGCTACCGAACTTTCGCCGGCCGTGCTCGAAAGTATCGCCCAGATCGACGGCAGCGTTGTGTTGGATCGCGATGCGAGTTTGCTCGCCTTCGGAGCCATTCTCCGGCACCGCGCCTCGCTGGATATCGATGAGGAGGTCGGTGAAGGGGGACGTACCGCCGCGGCCATCGCCGCATCAAAGTTCGGCGCTGTATTGATGATCAGTGAAGGCGGCCAGCTCTCCTTCTATCAGAAGGGCCATTGCATCTGGACTCTCTGAGCGGTTGCCATGGCGAACGTCACCGTGAAGTGCAAGGTTCCGGGCTCCACTTCGATCCGTCGGGCTCTTTCTTAAAGTCGCTACTCGTTACAAATGGCATCGCCAGGTATTTGGGATCGTTCACGATCGTCGTCACTGTGAACCATGCTTGACCATTGGGTTCGGTGAACTGATCGTAATATTCCGTGACGCTGGCGTTCTCGCTGTAGGGAATGCCGTTCTTACGTAGATAGCCTGGGAGCAACTGTGAGGTGCGCACTTCTAACGTGCGCGGCGTCTGCCCAGCCCGCGGCATCAGGCCCCCCAGTCCGCCGCCTACATTCGGGCTCGCGGGCGGCGGAGCCTCCCAGCGCGCCGACGAGAATCCCTGCCAACTCGCCATACCATCGGCCGGAGCCTGCGCCGCGAAATGGAGTAGACGAGTCTGTTGGCCGGCGTCTGTCTCAATCTTCAGGGTCATATCGTCCTGCCAGGTGATATGAACACGGCCGGGAACACGCATGATGGCCGCAGCTCCATAAGCCCGGCATTGCTGGCCTGCCGCTTCGTCCTTGGCCGGGTCCCAGGCGTCCACCATCTTGCGGCCTTCGTTGTTGATCGGCACGCTAGCAGCGTCGCCCTTTAGCGGAGTGAACATGCGCCAGCGATAATCCTCGGTGATCACCGAAACCCAATATCCCGTCAGGTCCTCAATGGCTCCCGCCTTGCCATCAGGTCGCGCCGGCCCGCGGCCGCCTCGCTGTGCGAACAGCAGCGCCGGAGTGAGGACCGCCATCGTCACTAGAAGTGTAGTCGTTCTCATATTCACTTCCCACCCAGGCTGCGGTACACCGCCTCGACAAACCGATCGCTCGCGCCCGGCTGAGTGCCATACTGCGTGTCGTAATCCTCGGTAGGCTTCGCCGCCTTCACCTGTTCCAGGTTCCGGCCCTTCTTGACTAGATCTTGGACACGGTCCGTGATAATCGCCACCATATCGCGGTACTCCACCAGGTCAGCGTCATCACAAATCCTGCCATGTCCCGGAATCAGATAGGTTCCCCCCTCCTGCTGGTTGCCCGGCACGGTAAGTTCGAGCAGGTGATTGAGCGCTGCAAGTTCGCCCTGCACGCTGCCGCCGCTCGCCAAGTCGATGCGGGGGTAGCCCTCCGGCGAAAGAATGTCGCCGGTGCTGATCACGTCCGACCCGCGGAAGAGCACAATGCTATCGCCGTCGGTATGGGCCTTCGGTTCGTGATAGATCACCACCGCCTCGCCGTTAAAATGCAAGCTCTTGTTGGGTGTCTCGTATTCGTCGTACGGAAGCCCAGCCTCTAGCGCCTCGCCGTTCGGTTTAACCGCGCCGGGAGCCGTCAGCCGATTGAGTACGTTGGCGTGCGCGATGATGTTGAGCGGTTCCTGGTTACTGATCGAAATCGACTTGGCCAGCGCCTCATTCCCGCCGACATGGTCACCGTGGACGTGTGTGTTGATGATGTAGCGAATATGGCCCTGCGAGAGCTTACGAATCTCCACCAGGATTTTAGGAACCAGCGGCGCAAATTCCGTATCGACGATCAGCACGCCCTCCGGGCCGATCTGCAGCGTGATGTTGCCACCGGCGCCCGAAAGCATATAGATGTTGCGCTGCACCGGCACCACCTGAATCTGCACTTTGTCGAAATTTTGCGTCTGCGCGGGCTGCGCGCAAACGATCATAGCAGCCGCCAGAAGAACGGCCCCCGCGCGAAGACTGCTGCTTGCGGGCATGAAGATTCTCCTCGATCCTAACGCGCCGCGCATCCGCCGCCATTCTGTCCGCATTTGCAAAAGCGTTCGCACTTTTCCGGAGTCACATCTGGCTTCGGCGCCTTATGGCGATACTCCGGATAGAGAGTTGCCGCACCGCCGCGAGTGGCCTCGTAAGGTATTCCGTACCAGTTGGCCACTTCATGAAGATACGGATTCGTTCCAGGAAGATGATTAGGAACAACGCCGGGTTTGACAATCTCGGGAACGGCTTCGCAATAGTATCTGCCCATGCGCTGGCCAGGGTCGAGAATCCAGGTCTCGCTGCGGACCAGTTCCTCTTCGAGGAAAACGGGATCCGTGATGACGGTGGTCACCGTCAGGTAGTTTCCGTGCCGGACCCAATGATCTGTAAACGTAGCCTTATCGCTGCGAGGAAGGCCGTTGCGGCGCAGGTAGCTGATCTTCAGGTGCGTCGTGTACACATTGAGCATGTTGTTGTCGAAAGTCCCGGTGGAAAAGCCCTGAAAGGTGTGGGGAACGAGATTGCCCGGGTGGGGCCGTCCATCCATCCAGATGGTCCGAGCCTGCTCCTGGAAGCTCATGCGGGTGTGGATGGCGATCAGGCGTTCCGCACTATCGTATTCCTGGTCGATCCGCATGTTGGCAGCGCCACGCATCGAATAGTCAGCGCCGTGGGGACGGCACTGATACTCAGGGACCACCGCGATCCGGTCAGCGTCATAGGCGTCACCGCGCAGCCGCGCCGCGTTGTTGATAGGGATCCCCGTGTAGTCACCCAACTCCGGCCCGGGGACGCGCTCCGGGTTGTCTTCGTGATAGAGGGGCGCCCATTCTCCCGAAAAATCAACTTGAGCCACCGCGGGTAGAGCGAAGGCTGCGGCAAGCCAGAGTCCCACCAGGGCTCGGTGGGAGCAAATGAGATCAGTCCTCAACATCGCACCCCATAGTATCCGCCTATGTCGGCCTATCCTCAATACCTGGGGAGTGAAATTGAGGTGAAGTTGACGTGAAGAATGCGGTTAACGCATTGAAATTAAGGGGAAACCCGCTGGAGTCAGATTCACGTGCTGGAGCAGGACCCGAAAGCGCGGATCGGATCGCAAGCTGTCGTAAACCGGATCCGCCTGGAGTGAAAGCGCCACGTCGCGTTGATCCACGGCCTTTTGCAGCCACGAAAACGCCCGGTCCCGCTCTCCCAGACCGGCATACACGCGCGCCAGCGGAAGCGCCCGCAGAGATCCGTCGGGACTCCTTTCAAGTTGCCGCAGCATGTCCCGCGCCTTGGCTCTTTGCCCGGAAAGCGCATAGGCGTATCCGACTTGGCTCGTCGTCATCGGATCGTTCTCCATCAGTTCCCGTGCCCGCTCGCTCTCCGCTAATCCCTGAGCGTAAGTAAGCGGCCGCGCCAGATAAACCAAACCAAGCATCTCATGCACAATTCCTAACGAGGGGTTCGCCGCTACGGCTTTCTGTAACAGCGCGATGGCCTCGTCATAGCGGCGTAGGAAGTAAAGGATGCGGCCTGCGAACTGATGCTGGGCGGGAGAAAGCGGATCGAGCTCCAAGGCAATCCGGCTCTCGGCGAGTGCTTCTTCCAGGCGGCCCGTCTGCAGCAGGTAGTATCCATAATGAAGACGCACGGTTGCGCTGCTCGGACTGAGATTCAACGCGCGCCGGTATTCCCGGTCCGCATCGGTCCAATTGTTTTCGTAAGTGAAAGCGCGTGCAAGGTCGAGGTGAGCTTCTCCCAGCGTGTCGTCGAGTTCCAGTGCGCGCGTTGCCGCTGCGCGCATCTGCGGAATCACATCCCGTGAAGGAGTGGACGTAAACCCGGCGAGCTTGGAGAATCCATCCGCCAATCCGCGGTAGGCGGGGGCGAAGTCTGGATCGGCAGCGACTGCCCGGTGGAAATAATTGATACTAGTGCGGGCGTTCTCCGCAGTGCCTTTATGGAGATAGTAGAGGCCGCGCAGGAAATCCTTGTACGCGACGGGCGAAGGAGCGGCTCCGTTTTTTAGATTTGCCGCACCGGCCAACTGACCGCCCACGGACTGCAGGATAGCCCCTGAAATCCGGCGTTGCACCGTAATCGCATCATCCAGGTCGCAGTCGAAGCTGTCTGACCAAATCTGATATCCGTTGGTCGTATCCTCTAACTGCGCGGAAATTCGTACGCGGCCCTTCGCGATCTGTACGCTGCCTTCGAGCACATTGCGAACATTGAGTTCCCTGCCCGCTTTGCGAACGTCGAGGGGCCGCCCCTTGTACAAAAAAACGGATGAGCGCGCCACCACGTGCAGTTGCGGGATGCGCCCCAGCGAATCGATCAATTCTTCCGTAAGTCCGTCGGCCAGGATTTCATTCTCCTTGTCGCCGCTAGCGTTCAGATTCACAAATGGCAGAACGGCAATGGAAGCGGCATCGGCCGGAGACTGCGGTCGCGGGGGACGCTGGTAGGTCAACCACAAAGCCACCAGCGCCAGCGTTGCGCCGGCCGCGGCGAGAACAAATTTCCAGTCCCACCGGGACAACAAGCCCTCGCGCGGCGGCGCTGGAGTCTCCAGCGCAGCAGGAACGTCCCCTTCCGGCGCGACAATGATTTCGACGAACTGCGCCGCATAGCCGCCCTTTGGCAGCAAGATCCTGAGAGAATCGCCCTCCCCCTCACCGGCATAGTACCGGGCCAGGCGAAGGCGGACATTGCGGGCCTGCGTGCGAACAATGGTGTCCAGGCGCGGGTCAAAGGAATCCCCACGCCCCAGAGCTTCCACTCCAACGGTATATTCCTTCAGTTCGCCGCCCCGGCCCTGAATCGTTTGTTCCACGACATGGCGTAAAAGGGCTTTTTCGCCCTCAGCGGTGCGAAAGGTGTGGCTCGAGAGAATCCTGCCCAGTTGCCCTTGAATACGAGCAATCGCTTCAGGGGCCGCTAGAGATAGCGGAAGCCCATTCTGCCGTCCGTCCGCCGGTTCCAGTGTCTTTTCCATACCCTCCACGACCACACGCTCCCCGACGTCAGGTCCCAGTTTGACGTGCGCTTCTATTTTACAGATGCTCCTCCGGTTTTGGATAACGCAGCGCCGGGTGTAGCCGGCATCCCCCACAAGTAAAGCTGGTACGGAGTATAATTCCGGTACAGACAGCCAAAACGGGGATGCCGGACTTTGGCTGACGTTTTACGAGGATAGGTTCCGGTTGCGCATGTGCAACTTACCGCAGCACCCTGTAAATCCTTCGCCTGGCGATGCCCTCCGCGTCGCGTGCTCGTTCGTGTTCGCCCTATGGTTTTTCGCCGCCACAGGTTACTCCTCAGATAGTAGTACTAGGACTCACACCGTTAGCTTGCCTGCTGTAGACGGAAAAGATATCCGGTTCACCCATTTATCCTCTGAGCAGGGCTTGTTACAGAGCAACGTCAACCAAATTTTGCAGGACGATCAAGGCTTTATTTGGTTTGGCACCATGGATGGTCTGCGGCGATACGACGGTTACCATTTCAAAGAGTACCGGCACGATCCAGCAAATCCCAACAGTCTCAGCGGCGACGCAGTTTCAGCCCTATATAAAGATCGCTCCGGGAAGTTGTGGATCGGCTCCGATGCAGGTCTGGACAAATACGATCCCATCACCGATAGAATCACCCGCTACGCCTCCGACCCGAGCACTGTAAGGATCGAGGGTCCGATTTTTGAAATCAATCAGGATCGCAAGGGGACGACATGGCTGGCCACGACCCGTGGGCTATACCGGCTGGACCCCGCCACCGGGCGAACGGTGCTTTACCAGCACCAACCGGGCGATTTTTCCAGTCTGATGGATTCCCAGGTGCGGTCGACGTTCGAAGAGAAGGACGGAACATTCTGGGTCGCCATGCGGCAAAGCTTGGATATCTTTGACCGCGACAAAGGTAAAGTCACCCGGCATTTTCCCGTGCCTTCGGAAAATCGCAGAACGTCGCTTTTCGAGGATCACGCCGCTGTTCTCTGGGCCATATTGTCCGGGAACAACGGCTTGGCGGTATTAGATCGGCACGCCAACAGCATCACTCAGTATTCGTTCAAGGGCTCGGAGCATTTCAGTGGGGTGGGCGCAATCCACGAAGATCGCGACGGCGCCTTATGGCTGGGGACGCGCAATAACGGACTTCTCAGACTCGATGGTGATCGGAAAGAGTTCGTCCGCTACCAAAATGATCCCAGCGATCCTGACAGCCTGAGCGCCGACTTGGTGAGAACCCTGTTCGAGGATCGGGAAGGCAATATATGGGTCGCCACGTCCGCGGGCATCGACCGGTTTTCCAGAAGGCCCCAATCGTTTCGAACCTACCGCCATGAGCCCGGCAATCCCAATAGCTTGGACGGCGGCCTGCCGCGATCCGTGTTAGAGGACAGCCGCGGCACTCTCTGGGTGGGCACCCTAACGGCGCTCAACCGAATCGACCGGAAGACAGGGAGGTTTACCCTCTATCGTGGCGGGGCGCCCGGCGTCCCCTCTGGTCCATTCGAGTCGATTGCAGAAGATCGCAGCGGGTCTCTGTGGTTCGGCACCGCCAGCGAAGGCCTCAATCGCTTTGACGAACAGAGCGGGAGGTTCCGAGCTTATCGTCATAAGCCGGGTGATCCTGACAGCCTCAGCCAGGACAACGTGACCAGCCTGCTCATCGATAGCAAGGGGAAATTGTGGGCTGGAACAATGGACGGGCTGAGCGCTTTCAACCCAGAGACCGAGCGCTTCCGGGTCTACAGAGGCACTGCAGAGGGCCCCAACCAATATCGTGCGATCGCGGAAGATTCGCAAGGAGCTCTGTGGCTCGGCACCCTGTCCTCCGGCCTGCACTATCTGCAACCAAGCACCGGACAATTCACCATCTATCGGCATCAGCCCGGAGTGGCCGGCAGCCTCAGCAACGATCTTGTCAACGCAATCTGCATCGATCGCTCCGGGATCGTTTGGGTCGGGACGCAAAGCGGTCTGAATCGATTTCGATCCCGCCACCCGCACCTTCACCGTCTACCATGAAGCCGACGGATTGCCCAACAACAATGTCAACGGTATCCTCGAAGACGAACGGGGCAATCTGTGGTTAAGCACCAGCAACGGTCTTTCACGATTCGATCCGCGCGCAAAGACATTCGCCAACTATGACGCCTCGGATGGAATACCCAGAAATGACTTCTACGGTAAAACCGCCGGCTGGAAAAGCCCGAGCGGCGAGATGTTCTTTAACTCCTACGGTGGAGTGTTAGCCTTTTTCCCCGAGAAGGTGGCTGATAATTCTTATATTCCGTCGGTGGCTCTCACAGATTTTCAGTTGTTCGGGAAGCCCGCGCCTATAGGGGGCGGCTCACCGCTGCAACAATCGATCACGGTCACGAATTCCCTTACTCTCACCCACGCCCAGAATGTGTTCTCGCTCGATTCCGCAGTGCTCAGTTACGCCAACCCGGAACGAAATCGCCTTCGCTACAAACTCGAAGGGCTGGAGACCGGATGGAATGAAGTGCCGCGCACGCACTGGCTGGTGACCTATACCCCTTTGCCGCCCGGTGATTACCTGCTTCGTGTGCAAGGGGCAACCAACCGCGGTCTATGGAACGCGAAAGACGCCGCGCTTCGCCTCCATATTCTGCCTCCCTGGTGGGGTACCTGGTGGTCCCGCAGTCTGGCAGCGGCTTTAGTCTTAATTGCACTCGCTTCGGCGTACCGCTTCCGCCTGCAAAGTGTCGAGCGGCGATTCAACATGCGGCTGGAGGAAAAGAGTCGGCGAGCGCACACGCATCGCCCGCGAGCTACACGACACCCTGTTGCAAAGTTTCCAGGGATTGATGCTCCGCTTCCAGGTGGCTTATGACGAGATTCCGGACCGTCCCGCGGAAGCCCGCAAGACCCTGGGAACTGCTCTCGATCTCGCCGCGCAGGCCATCACGGAAGGCCGCGACGCCGTACAGGGGTTACGTTCCTCTACGATCGAAACAAAGGACCTGGCCCGGGCGATCGGTTCTCTCGGAGAAGAACTCGCCGCCGGCGATGCCGACTCGAATCGCTTGTCATCCTTCGTGGAAGTGGAAGGCACACCGCGGGCTGTCCAGCCAATCGTCCGCGATGAAATTTACCGCATCGCCGGAGAGGCCCTCCGCAACGCCTTCCGGCATGCACAGGCGCAGCGGATCGACGTGGTCCTCGCCTATCACGACGGGCAGTTTCGATTGCGCGTTCGTGACGATGGAAAAGGCATCGATGCCGCGGTGCTTGAGAGACAAGGACGCGCCGGACACTGGGGTTTGCCAGGCATGCGCGAGCGTGCCAAACTCATCGGCGGTCACCTGGAAATCTGGAGCCGCCACGAATCCGGCACGGAAGTGGAGCTGAGTATTCCTGCCTCCATTGCTTACGAAACCTCTCCCGCCGGCCGTTTCCGCTGGTTTGCAAAAAAGGCGGGAAGCAACTCATGATTCGGATTATGGCAGTCGACGATCGCCAGGTGCTTGAGCAGGGATCGCTTCGCTGGCCGCTAGTGAAGCCGATGCTCCGCACCTCACAAATTGGTGCAGTTGCATGACAATCGTTCACAGAGGGCGGCGAGCCACCATCACTTTCGGCATCCTTCTGGCTTGCTGCCCTGGTGCTTTCGCCTTGAACCCGTCTCTCGACATCAATCAATACGGGCACACCGCTTGGACGATCCGCGACGGCTTTTTCAAAGTCCCCATCCAGGATATCTCTCAGACGCCGGACGGCTATCTTTGGCTAGCCACCGCATCCGGCTTGCTCCGCTTCGACGGCGTTCGAACGGTTCCGTGGCAGCCACCAGCAGGTGAGCATCTCTATCCTGGATCCGTCTTGAGCCTGCTCACCGCGCGCGATGGGCGGCTTTGGATTGGCACTACCCAAGGGCTTGCAAGTTGGAAGGACGGCAAGCTGACGAATTACCCGGACGTTACTGGAAAAGCTGCTCCGCTCCTCGAGGATCGTGAAGGAACGGTCTGGGTCGGCGGCTTTGCCGGGTCTACCGGACGGCTGTGTGCGATTCGGAGTGGGGGTGCCCATTGCTATGGAGCAGACGGCGGTTTCGGCCGCGAAGTGAGGGCGCTATACGAGGATAGCCGGGGCTATCTCTGGGCAGGAGGCGCGACAGGAGTGTGGCGATGGAAGCCTGATCCTCCCCAACTTTACCGGACGCCGTATGAGGTATTGGGTTTGATCGAAGGAGACGAGGGTGGTCTCTTGATTGTCATGCGCCAGGAAATCAGACGGCTGGTTGAGGGGACAGGTGAGGTGTACCGGTTTCCAGGCGGTAGACAGCCGTCACAGCCGCTTCCTCTCGTCCCGGAGCTCAAGAATCTTTCGAAAGGCTACGGATCGGCGCCGGTCTTCAGCGGCTCAAAGTTGCTCCGCGATCGTGATGGTGGCTTGTGGATCGGAACCGTCGGTGGCGGAGTGTTGCGTGTGCACCAAGGAAGGACCGATCAGTTTGCGCGATCTGACGGCCTCTCTGGCGATTTCATTCACCGTTTTTTCGAGGATCGGGAAGGCAATGTCTGGGTCATCACCGATGCTGGCCTCGACCGCTTTCGCGATTTCGCCATCCCTACGATTTCTGTGGCGCAAGGGTTGTCCACTGGCTCCGTATCGTGTGTTCTGGCGGCCAGGGACGGCAGTGTTTGGCTTGGCACTTACGATGGCTTGAACAGATGGAATAACGGACAGATTACGACTTATCGCAGCCGAACTAGCGGACTGCCGGATGATTCCGTGGTATCCATCTTTGAGGATTATCGGGGACGCATTTGGGTCTCCACCCATCGCGGAATTGCTTACTTTGAGAATGGCCGGTTTACTCCTGTAAGCGAAGTGGCCGCCCAAGCCGTACATTCCATCGCTGGTGACAGGATGGGGAATCTGTGGCTCGACCTCGACCAGGGTTTATTTCATTTACGGGGGGACGTGGTCGAACGGATCTCCTGGGGGCGGCTGGGACGTACCGAGAAACCTTGGGCTCTGCTCCTTGACCCTGCGCAAGGCGGTCTATGGCTCGGATTTGGGAATGGCGTTGCTTATTTCAAGGATGGTCAGATCCGCGCATCCTATTCCCAGGCTGATGGGCTGGGCAACGGGCGTGTGAATGGCCTTCAGCTAGATCGAGACGGCACGCTATGGGCGGCAACGGAGGGCGGACTAAGCCGAGTGAAAAATGGCCGTATCGCCACGCTTACAACCAGGAACGGGTTGCCTTGCGATGAAGTTCACTGGGTCATGCAAGATGACGACCATGCGTTCTGGCTGTACGCGGCCTGCGGCTTGGTGCGCATTGCCCGAACTGAATTGGACGGGTGGGCAACAGATCCGAAGCGCACGATCCAGACCACGGTTTTTGACAGTTCCGACGGTGCCAGCGTCCATTCGTTCGCCTTGTACGGCGAGCGTGTCGCCAAGTCCCCCGATGGCAAAATATGGTTCCTGCCGTTGGAGGGCGTCAGCGTGATCGATCCGCGTCGCCTTCCCTCCAACAAACTCACGCCGCCGGTGCACATCGAGCAGCTCACTGCCGACCGCAAAACACAAGATGCTACGTCGAACCTGCGGCTGCCTCCGCTGGTTCGCAATCTCGAGATCGACTATACCGCTCTCAGCCTGGTCGCGCCGGAGAAGATCCACTTTCGCTATAAGCTTGAGGGCCAGGACCGGGATTGGAACGAGGTCATCAACGAACGAAGGGCATTCTATAACAACCTCCCTCCACGCAACTATCGTTTCCGCGTTATAGCCTCCAATAACAGCGGTGTGTGGAACGAGCTCGGCGACTCCCTGGATTTTTCCATCGCTCCGGCGTATTATCAGAGCGCCTGGTTCCAAGCGTCATGCGCAACCGCTTTTCTGGGATTGCTCTGGGTGCTATACCGGTTCCGGCTCCATCAGATCGGGCAGGAATTCAACATTCGCCTGGAGGAGCGTGTCAGCGAGCGCACCCGCATTGCCAGGGAACTGCACGATACCATGCTGCAGAGTTTCCAGGGCTTGATGCTCCGCTTCCAGGTGGCTTATGACGAGATTCCGGACCGTCCCGCAGAAGCCCGCAAGGCCCTGGAAAATGCTCTCGATCTCGCCGCGCAGGCCATCACGGAAGGCCGCGACGCCGTACAGGGGTTACGTTCCTCTACGATCGAAACAAAGGATCTGGCCCGGGCGATCGGTTCTCTCGGAGAAGAACTCGCCGCCGGCGATGCCGACTCGAATCGCTTGGCATCCTTCGTGGAAGTGGAAGGCACACCGCGGGCCGTCCAGCCAATCGTCCGCGATGAAATTTACCGGATCGCCGGAGAGGCCCTCCGCAACGCCTTCCGGCATGCACAGGCGCAGCGGATCGACGTGGTCCTCGCCTATCACGACGGGCAGTTTCGCTTGCGCGTTCGTGACGATGGAAAAGGCATCGATGCCGCGGTGCTTGAGAGACAAGGACGCGCCGGACACTGGGGTTTGCCAGGCATGCGCGAGCGTGCCAAACTCATTGGCGGTCACCTGGAAATCTGGAGCCGCCACGAATCCGGCACGGAAGTGGAGCTGAGTATTCCTGCCTCCATTGCTTACGAAACCTCTCCCGCCGGCCGTTTCCGCTGGTTTCCCAAAAAGGCAGGTAGCAACTCATGATTCGGATTATGGCAGTCGACGATCACCCCCTGTTCCTCGGCGGGATCGTCGCACTTGTCGCCCATCAAACGGATATGAGTCTGGTCGCCGAAGCATCCAATGGGCAGGAAGCGATCCAGCAGTTCCGTGCGCTTCGCCCGGACGTGACTCTGATGGACTTGCAGATGCCGGAAATGAACGGGGTGGATGCGACCATCGCTATTCGCAACGAATTTCCCGACGCTCGCATCATCGTGCTATCCACATACACCGGCGACGTCCAGGTTATGCGCGCCCTCAAAGCGGGAGCCCGCGCTTATCTACTCAAAAATTTACTGTATAAGGAACTCATCGAAACCATTCGCGCGGTCCACGCAGGGAAGAAGAATCTTTCTCCTGAGATCTCCTTCCAAGTGGCCGAACATGCCACCGGCGATGCTTTGAATCCTGGGGAAATCGAAGTCCTGCGTTTGATCGCCGGCGGGAATCCCAACAAGGAGATTGCCGCTCAGCTCGTAATCCCGGAAGAAACCGTGAAGGGCCGGGTCAGAAGCATCCTCGCAAAACTGGGCGCCAAGGACCGAACCCACGCCGCCATGATCGGCCTGAAACGCGGATTCATCGACTTCTAGCGCTAACTACAAAGAGTTGCTCCTAACTCCCTTTTGGAGCTTTAAAGGGCCCGGGAAATCGCATACTTTCAGAATGGATGCTTCGTTTCCGGCACTTGTCCGCTACATTTCCGGGCGGTTGGCCTGGCATCGGTCTTATGCTCATGCGGCTGGTCGCCGGCTTTACATTAATGGATCAGGGGATCCTCGGATTGCAGGGAGAGCCTCGGCTCGAACCAGAGGTCCTAAACATGGTTGCAACCGGCACCGGAGTACTTTTGCTGGCAGGTTTATGGACGCCCCTCGCAGGCGGTCTCATGGCAGTGCTTGAGCTATGGCGAACGTACTCACAACCTCAGGATCCATTGATACATATCCTGTTGGTAACCCTAGGAGCCGCCCTGGGATTGGTCGGGCCTGGCGCCTGGTCGGTCGACGCGCGCCTTTTTGGATGGAAGCGTATCGATATTCCAAACCGGAAAATCTAGGCCTCACACCCATATGAGGGTATTCATCTCCTCAAAAGGCGTTCCCCGGAGTTTCCATAGAGTGAACCATTACGCTCCTTCCAGGGTTGGCCGAAAAAGAGGCTACCTTCACAATTGAAACTAACAGGAGGCAAGAAATGGCTGCAAACATAAGTTGGGCGATTCATTTGCCCGCAATCCCCCATTCCGCATCCTTAGAAATCGAGGATGCGCCGGCGGCGCAAGCCGCTCTCGACAACAACGAACTCGTTGGCAGTGGAGCACCTCACATCGTCGGTAACAGCGCCGCACTCCGGGACGTCCTCGGAATGGTACGGATGGTGGCACCCACCGACGCCACCGTTTTGATCAATGGAGAAACAGGAACCGGCAAGGAGCTGATTGCGGAAGCGATTCACCGCTGCAGTGACCGCTCCAAAGGCCCGTTTGTGAAAGTGAATTGCGCCGCAATTCCTTCAGGTTTGCTGGAAAGCGAGCTGTTCGGCCATGAGCGTGGCGCCTACACCGGGGCGAACACCCGCAGCATCGGACGGTTCGAGCGTGCAAACCGGGGTACTTTGTTTTTGGACGAGATTGGCGACCTTCCTCTAGAGCTGCAGCCCAAGATTCTTCGAGTCCTGCAGGAAAGGCAGTTCGAGCGTCTGGGCTGCGCTACCCCTATTAATAGCGATGTTCGCGTGATCTGCGCCACACATCGGAATCTCCCTGAAATGATCCACGAAACCCGTTTTCGTGCCGACCTCTTCTATAGGCTGAGCGTGTTCCCCGTTGAACTGCCGGCGCTGCGTGACCGCCCCGAAGATATTCGTCTATTGGTTCATCACTTTACCATGCTGTACGCGGATCGCATGCAGAAGACCATTACGGCCATCGCGGATGATTTCATGGCGGATCTTGTGCGTCACTCCTGGCCCGGCAACATCCGCGAATTGCAGAACCTCATCGAGCGTTCCGTGATTCTCTCGACCGGACCTGTGCTCACTGGCTCGCTGCCTGCGCCCTCCCGCTTGTCGAAGGAATCCGCGCCTCTGATGCTCGAAGAAGTGGACCGCTCGCACATCCTCCACACTCTCCTCGAAACCGAAGGTGTAGTCGGCGGCAAAAACGGTGCCGCCGCCCGGCTGGGCCTGAAGCGGACGACCTTAATCTCCATGATGAGAAGGCTGGGAATTAGTTCTTCTCAAAGGTCGTAAGCGTTCGCGCATCCGCCGGAAATCGACGCATCGACTTGCCGCGGAAGCGCCGTGAGCCCCTACCTACTTCGCAGCTGCAACCAGACTCCGGTACGCCGCCTCCACAAACATGTCCGTGGTCCACGCACCTTTCGTCGCCCCATACAACGGGTCGTAATCGAGCGTCGGCCGCGCCGCCTGGATCTGCTCCAGCGTCATCCCCTTCTTGATCATCGCCCGCAGACGATCGCGAACAATGGCAACCATGTCACGATATTCCACCACGTCGGCCTCATCGCAGATGCGTCCGCGGCCCGGAATCACCATGGTCCCGCCCTCCTCGGAAAAAGCGGGAATCGTGATCTCGAGAATGCGGTTGAGTCCGTCCAGAATGCCTTGCAAACTGCCGCCGTGCGCCAGGTCGATGACGGGATAACGATCCGGATCGAACAAGCCGCCTACCGCGAGCACGTCGGAGCGCCGGAAGTACACAAGACTATCGCCATCGGTGTGCGCCGCCGGCGCGTGCAGCATCTCAACGGCCTCGCCGTTGAAGTAGACTTCATCTTTTTCATTCGCGTAAGTTTCCGTGGGCCACGCATCCGCTGGATAAGCCGGCTGCTTGCCGTTCATCGCGCTCATGCGATTCAGCACTGCCTCCGTGGCGACGAACTCAGCTACTTGCGACGTGGCGCCGAATGGAGTATTCGTCAACGCCACATGCCGCGCCGACCCCGCGAAATTCGCCACCGCAACATTTCCGCCCACATGATCCGGATCGGCGCTGGTGTTCAACACCCAACGAATGGGTTCGCTTGTCAATTTCTCCACCGCGCTCACCAACTTTTCTTTCGCTGCTTCCGTTCCCGTATCCACCAGCAGCGTGCCCTGTTCGCCGGTTTGCGCCAGCACATTTCCACCGGCTCCCACGATCAGATACACGTTGCCTTGAACCTTGACGGCTTCCGCCATCGATGGCGGCGGAACCTCAGCCACCGCACGGCCCTTTCCAACAGCGCCTTTTTCGGAACGCTTCATATTCTTGCGGTACTCGGGATACATCGTTTCCGCGCCGCCCAGCGCCGCCGCCGCGGGCAGCTTATACCGATCCGGAAACTCCGTCATGAAAGGATTCTCGCCCGGCAAGTAGTTCGGCACGTCACCCTTGTGGCGATTCGAAATTTCCTCAACCGACCGGCAGTGATACACCCACTGCGCCTCGTCCCCGTGCAAATTCATTTCAAAGTTTTCTGACTTGATTAAGGGCTCCGTCATATACACCGGATCCGTCAGGATGCTGATATGCGTCAGATGGTCGCCGTGGCGTATGAAGTGTTCCACCAGCGTCGCCTGATCGCTTTGCGGAAGCCCGTTGCGCCGTATCCAACCCTGCTTGATGTGTGTGGTGTACACGGTCAGTATCGGCCCCTCCCATTTGCCGGTGGAAAATCCCATCCACGTGTGCGGAGCCCAAGCCGGCGGGTGCGGGCGCCCATCCATCCAGATCGTTCGGTTCTGCGAATAAGTGCCCAGGTAGTTGCGGATCGCCACCACCTGCTGCGTTTCCGGATTCTTCTCCGACCAGATGCGCAGATCCAGCGGGCCCCGATAAATGTACGGCGAAACGTGAACCCGGCACTGCTCCTCTGGCAGCGTCAAGCGCGACGCGTCCCAACTCTCCGCTTTCAGCCGAGCCGCATCGTTAATCGGCAGACCCAAGTAGTCACCCAGCTCTGGCCCCGGGATACGTTCAGGCTGGTCTTCGTGATAACGGGCAGCCCATTCGCCGTCCAGCAGAATTTGAGCCGAAGCCGCCCCCCAACCCAGGAACGCGATCAACGGAACAGCGTGGAAACATTTTTTCATAAGGGTTAACCAACGGAGCATTACGCATAGCGAGGCGTCAAACCCATCCCAGCTATTCTTTTTGCCGAATTCATTATAGTAGAGTGGCCGTTTGGGCCCTCCCCGCCTGGACGAACTCCCGGAAGCTAATGCCCGGCCATTATGTCATTCGGGTGATGTAGCCAGCGTCCCGCATGGCTTACGCTGCTTCTAGATGCGACCCGTTGCCTTCTGCTGCCTGCTGTTTCCGCTGTTGCTCTGCGCCGCAACGAAAGAACGGAGCTGGAAGACCGGCAAGGTAACCGCCGATTCCTCGATCAGCGGCAACGAGTACATCAAAGGCCTCGCCTCCCGCAACCGCGCCGGCGATCCCCACGTCCTCCAGATCCAGGGCGATGACTCCCTCTACACGGCAAGAGAAAAACATGCCTGGAACGGTTGGTGCCTGCTCATTCAAAACGAACAAATCAAATACGCCGTCGGCGATCACCGCCTTTTCGTGACGGACGCTGATGGCCAGAAATGCCAGCTCGATATTCTGAGCCAGCAAAAAAGCCCGGTGCACTAAAGCCGTCAACCCAGCTTTTCGAGCGTCAACGGGTCCATCTCTCCCCCGAAATATTTCCGTAAAGCGTCCTCGAAGACTTGCTTATCAGAGGCCACACTTGCAAACAACGTCATCGACGAGCGGAATTTCAAATCGTCCGGATACCCGAAGATCCGCTCGATGCTGCGCCCCTCCACCAGATTCACCAGGCGAGTGCAGTCCCTGAGCCTCCCTCCCAACACCGCGTGCTGCAAGTAAGCCACCGCCTCCGCCCGCGACGCGATGCCGAAAGCATTCGCCATGGCGCTCGACCCCAGCCCGCGAATCTGCGGAAAGATGAACCAGATCCAGTGCCCCTCCTTACGTCCGCCGCGCAACTCTGCGCAAACTTGTTGGTACACCGCATCCTGCGCCGTCACGAACCGTTGCAGATCGAAAGGATCAGCGAACTCGCTCATCGCACGCACCGCCACGCCGCCAACTCGCAAGAAACAGATATCGCATCGCCCGCCCGCGATCTCCGCTCGCGCCTTTAGTGCTTGTGAGAACCCTTCCCCGAATGCCCGCCGCCGGAATGTCCCCCGCCCGAATGTCCACCCCCCGAATGAGATGATCCATGCGGTGCAGAAAAATGCGGCGCCGAAGAATGCGGTGACGAGAAATGCGGGGCTGAGAAGTGCTGGGATGAAGAGCGTGGGGCTGAAAAGTGTGATGCCTCGCGCGGCGCAGAAAACCTTTGCGCCCCCGAAAAATTCCCGAAATTGGAGCGCTCCGAACCCGCCCGCTGCGGCGCCCTATCGAACGCAGCCGAGCCCCGATAGCTCTCGCGCGCCCCCCCGCCGTTCGACGCAAAACCCGATCGATACGCTCCCCCGGACGATCCACCAAACCCAGGCCGATGCCACCCATCCGAACCCGACCTCCCTGAACTCGCAAACCCAGATCTCCAAGAATTAGACCGCCCCCCGAAATCCCCTCCCCGATAGCGCGCCGAAACAAATCCATGCGAGTACGGAACCCCCAGCCGGTGCGCCGGATTGTGGGCCCACACCGCCCTTCCCCCAAACCCTCCGCCCCCACTAAACCCGCCGCCATAGTTGTGATATCCCAGCCCGTTAAAAAACGACCCGTTGAGAAACAGGCTATGCGTAAACCAGTTCAGCACCCATCCCCAAACTCCGAACCCCATTCCCGACCCCAGCAGCCCCGACCCAATCGTTCCAGCCGCACTCAACAATCCCGAGAACAATCCCCCGATGTTGACGCCCGATCCAAACCCCGATCCCGAATCGCCCGGCGAACCGTAACCGCCCCGCGGCCCATAACCACCCTGCGCCCCGTAATAACCCTGCGGCCCGTAACCACCCTGCGGCCCGTAATAACCCTGCGGCCCGTAACCACCCTGCGGCCCGTAATAACCTTGCGGATTGGAAAATGCCGGATAATCCCCCGCCACCTGTGGCCCCCAAACATAAGTCGGATTATAAACCGGAGGATAAATCACCTGCGGATTCGCCGGTTGAATCTGAATCGCCGATTCATCGTTCTGCGTTTCTGTGCTCACCACCTGCTGCGGCGTGCTCCGCAGCCGTCCGTTATTGCTAGCCTCAGACCGCAGCCGCTGAATCGCATTCATCACATCCGCCTGCTGCCCGAGAAACGCATTGCCCAGATCCGTAGTCCAGCGAACATCGCGCGTTACCAGCGCCATCACCTCCGGAAACGCCACCAGCAGTTGCACACTCGGATCCCAGTTTTGTTGCTTGGCCGCTTCCACCAATTGCTGGCTAGACAGATTCCGATTCTGCTGCAGCCACTGCTGCGCTTCCACAATTTCCAAAGGATACGTGCTAGCCGCCAGCACTTGGCTCAGCAGCGGGTCGGGATACAGCGCGATCGGAGCCACCAGACTATCCAATTGCTCCGGCGTCAAAAACTGCACCTGCGCGTCCCCCTGCGCCTGCGGCAAAGCTTGCGCCATCGCCACTGAACTCGCATAGGGAACCGTCACCATACACAGCACCGTCAGCGTCGTCCGCATCATGGGTTTCGAAATCAGCCGCATCATATGGAGTCACACCCTTCCCTGGGCCCACTCTTATGCACTTAATTTGCCAGCATCAACCCGCTGATTCTGAACGGCTACTCGTGCCGCGCTTCCGGCCGCAAACCACCGAAGTGGTGCTCTTCAGCCAGTCTTGGCAGGGCTCTTCGCGGTCACATCGTCGATCGCCAGCAGAATCATTCGCTCGCCGTTCCCCTGCCGGATCTCGCGCGCGTGCAGCAGTATTTTTTTCACACCGATGCCTTTGTAATCTTGCTCCACTTCGTAATCCCTCATCCAACTCCGTTTCGGCAGAACGTCTTCCAACAGCTGCCGCAACTTCGGAATATTCCACTGCCCGCCCCCGATTTCGTAAATCAAACGCCCTTCGGTCTCCCGGCTTTCCAGTTGAAACGTCTGGTAGAACGCCGGATTCGCCGTCCTCACCCGCAGCGCCGCGTCCAGCACGATCATCGGCTCCCGAACCACCGCCACCACCGCCTCCGCCAAATCCCGCGCCCGTTTCAAATCGTCGATATCGATCAGCGTAGCGATCGCACCGTCCACCGAATTATCGATGCCCCGGTAAGGCAAAATGCGCAGCGACAGCCAGCGCCCCGCCGGACTCTCTATCTCAATACTCTGGCTCCCCTCACCCGCCAGCGTCGCCACCAGCAGTTCGCGGAAATTAGGAATCCTGCTGGAGTGCAGATCTGTGATCGGCCGCCCTTGATCTGTCGGTAGCAAATTCAGCAGTGGCTCCATCGCCGGCGTGAACCAGCGGATCAGCAAATCTTTCCCCACCATCACCAGTGGAACGTTAATGCTACCCAGCAATTTCCGCAGATCGCTGTTCAGCGTGCTCTGCTCCAGGTTCCGCGCCCGCAACTCATCATTGACCGTATTCAGTTCTTCGTTCGACGCCTGCAACTCTTCCTTCGCCGTGTCCAACTCTTCGTTAGTCGCCTGCGCCTCTTCGTTGGCTGACCGCAGTTCCTCCGCCGCTGCCTCCTGCGATTCAATAATCGATTGCAAATAATCCCGCGTAGCCCGCAGCTCTTCCTCCAGCCGCGCTACTTCCTCGGCCGCCCGCTTAGGAGCTTTCGCCGCTTTTTGCACCACCGGCGCTTTACGCCGCGCCGCCTCATCGAACAAGATCAGGAAACACGGCTCCTTGCTGTTCGGATCGCGAATCGGAGAAATGCGCAAATCCACATTCCGCACCTCGCCCGCCCCCTGCACCCGCAGCCCCATCTCCTTCACCTGAATCCCTTGCTGGCGAGCTTTCCGGATAGCCGACCGCAGCGCCGCCAACAGCCCCGGCCGCACCATCCGCGTCAAATCCGTAGTCGGCTCCCCCGGAGGAATCTGCAGATAAGGACTGGTCTCCCCGCGCACCTGCAGCACATGCAGCGAATCATCGACGATCACTCCCGCTGGCGCGTATTCCGCCAGCAGCATCCGGTCGACGAACTTCTGAATATTCTTCAGTGGGCTCGAATTCTCGCCCGCCCCGCTCTGCGGCACGCTCAATCCCAGTCCCGCGCTGCCGCTCGATATCTCCTCCCACGCATGATGAACGGTATTTCGCTTCTTCGAATAAATTCTCTGCTTGCGATCGACCACCTCAAACGAGTCCGAATGGGTACCCACCGACTCCGAACTTCCCAGCACCAGAAATCCACCGGCCTTCAATGCGTAATCGAACAGCAAGATGGCTTTCTTCTGCAATACGGGCCCTAGATAGATCAGCAGATTGCAGCAACTGATCAAATCGATTTTCGAAAACGGAGGATCTTTCGTCAGATTCTGCCGCGCAAAAACACACAAACTGCGAATCGCTTGACTCACCTGATAAATCCGGTCCCGCTTGACAAAGAACCGCCGCAGCCGTTCCGCCGACACCCCGCCCAGCGCGTTCTCCAGGTATATCCCGGACCGTGCCCTTTCGATCACCGCATCGCTCAGATCCGTAGCAAATATCTGGATGCCGAAGGATACGTCGTTCGCCTCCAGAAACTCCGTCAACGCCATCGCCAGCGAGTACGCTTCCTCGCCCGTCGAGCACCCCGGAATCCAGATCCGAATCGGATCGTCCGCCGCGCGCCCCTTGATCAAGGTTGGAAAGACTACTTCGTGCAAACTCCGGTAAGTCTCCGGTTCCCGGAAAAACGCCGTGACGTTAATCAAAAATTCCTGCGCGAGAATTTTCGCTTCCCCACGGTCGTGGCGCAGTTTGCGCGAATACTCTTTCAGATTGTCGATGCCGTGCAGCGCCATCCGCCGTTCAATCCGCCGCAAAATCGTATTGTGCTTGTAATAAGTGAAATCGATTCCGGTAGCCGACCGCAGCACTCCAAAAATCGGATTCAAATCCCCGTCCGCCGCAGCCTTCTCTTCTTCTGCCGCCTTCTCCCCCCGGTGATTCAAGTAAGGATGCCCCGCCAGCGCCAACAATTGCCTCGCGATCCCCTCCGGCGGCAGCACGAAATCGACCGCCCCCCCCGCGATCGCGCTGCTCGGCATCCCGTCAAACTTGGCGCTACCCGGTTCCTGCGCAAAAGTAATCCCGCCCTCAGACTTAATTGCCCGCAACCCAATCGTCCCGTCCGAAGCCGTCCCTGACAAAACAATCCCGAAAGCCAAGTTGCCGCGATCCACCGCCAGCGACTCAAAGAAATCGTCGATCACCATATTCCGGACGCCTGCCAGGGTAGGCCGCGCCACCGGATGCAAAATCCCTTTTTCGATCCGTAGATTCTCGCTCGCCGAAATGACGTAGACGTGATTGGCCTCCACCCGCGTCTCCCCCCCAATTTCCTGCACCGGCATCGCAGATTTCCGCGAAAGAATCTCCGGAAGCTGACTGGCATGCGTAGGATCCAAATGCTGTATCAATACGTAAGCCATGCCGCTGGTTGCCGGCAAATGCTCCAGCAGTTGCGTGAACGCCTCCAGCCCCCCCGCCGAAGCCCCCACTCCCACAATCGGAAAGCCAGACTCGGCCGTTGGTTTCGCCGTCTTGCGAGTCACCGCTAGCGGAACACTTTTTCCGCGCGCCTTCTTAGCCATTTACCATTCTCCCCATGTGCAGATACCATTGTAGGGCGGGCCTCCGGCCTGCGGCCGACGTCCCCGTCGGCCCATCCGCGTGCAGTCCTTCCCACGAACCTCCCCCTATAATCAAAGAGTGAGAATCGCCTATCTCGACGCCTTTTCCGGCATCAGCGGAGACATGACCGTAGGCGCCTTGCTAGACGCCGGAGCCCCCGCCGCCGCTCTGATCGACGCGTTAGAATCCCTCTCAACCGGCGCCAAATTCGAAGTAGAAAAAACCCGCCGCGGCGGCGTAACCGCCTCCAAATTCCGCGTAATTCTCCCCCCCGAACCCCCCACCCACCGCCACTTGAAACACATCCTCGGCATGATCGACAAAGCCCCGCTAACCGATCGCGCCAAACAAAACGCCTCCGCTGTGTTTCGGCGCTTAGGCGAAGCCGAAGCCCGCGTCCACGGCGTCCCGGTAGAAAAAGTCCACTTCCACGAAGTGGGAGCCGTAGATTCCATCGCCGACATCGTAGGCGCCTGCGTAGCGCTCGACATCCTCGACATCGGCGAAATCCATACTTCCGCCATCAACGTCGGAAGCGGCACCGTCAATACCGAACACGGCCTGCTCCCCGTCCCCGCCCCCGCCACAGCAGCTCTATTAGAAGGCAAACCCATCTACGCCCGCGGCCCCGCGGTGGAATTGACGACGCCCACCGGAGCCGCCCTAGTCGCCACGCTTTCCGCCCACTTCGGAGCGCTCCCCGCCATGAGCATCTCGAGCATCGGCTACGGCGCCGGCGACAAAGATTTCAAAGATCAGCCCAACGTCCTTCGCGTCCTGGTAGGCGAGCGCACCACCGCTACCGAAGCCACCCTTGTGAGCGTAATCGAAGCCAACATCGACGATTCCAGCCCCCAAGTTCTCGGTTATGCGCTAGAACGTTTGCTCGAAGCCGGCGCGCTGGATGCTTCTTTTTCACCCTTGCAAATGAAAAAGAATCGCCCCGGCGCGCTCCTCCGCGTCATCGCCAAACCCGAGCACCAAGAACAACTCGCCGACATTATCTTTGCCGAAACCTCAACCTTGGGCCTGCGTATTTACCCCGCCGAGCGCCGCGTCGAAGAACGCCGCATCGTGGAAGTCGAAACGCCCCATGGCAAAGTTAGAATGAAAGTTTCCGGCCACGGCGCCGCCACTCCCGAGTACGAGGATTGCCGCGCCTTAGCGATCCAAACCGGAACGCCGCTGCCCAAAATCATTGCAGCCGCCCAGGAAGCTTATTCGAAAGTCAGGAAATGAAATATTACCTCACCACTCCGATCTATTACGTAAACGCCGCGCCGCACATAGGCCACGCCTACACCACCATTGCCGCCGACACCATTAAACGCTGGAAGTGCATGCAAGGCTACGACGTCGTCCTCGCCACTGGCACCGATGAACACGGCCAGAAGATCGAGCGCGCCGCCGCAGCCGCCGGCAAAACGCCGCAGGAATTCACCGACATTATTTCCGCCGAGTTCCAGCGCCAGTGGGAAATCCTGGGTCTCAGCATTGACCGTTTCCAGCGCACCACCGCCGCGAAACACGCCGTCCAAGTGCAGGATTTGTTCCACCGCTGCCTGCACAACGGCTACATCTATAAAGGCAATTACAGCGGCCAATACTGCGTGTTCGATGAGCTATACGTCAACGACGCGAAACCGGGCGACCCGTGCCCGGAATGCGGACGCCCCACCGAAACTGTTTCCGAAGAAAACTATTACTTCAAACTCTCCGCGTTCCAACAAAAGCTGCTGGAGCTCTACGAAAAACAACCCGACTTCATCCTCCCCGAAAGCAAACGCAACGAAGTGCTCGCCTTCGTCAAAAAAGGCCTGTCGGATTTGTCCATCAGCCGCACCACCATTAAATGGGGCATCCCGGTTCCCAACGACGACAAGCACGTTTTCTACGTCTGGTTTGACGCGCTCACTACTTACATGAGCGCCGTCGCCGGCGAAGACCTGTGGCCCGCCGATCTGCATTTGATCGGCAAAGAAATCGTTCGCTTCCACGCCATTTACTGGCCGGCGTTTCTGATGGCCGCCGGCTTGCCTTTGCCCAAGCGCATCTTCGCCCACGGCTGGCTGCTGTTTGAGAACGACAAAATGAGCAAATCGCGCGGCAACATCGTGCGCGCCACGCCCATCCACAAAGTGCTCGGCACCGACGCGCTGCGCTATTTTCTGCTGCGTGAAGTGGTCTTTGGCCAGGATGGCAGTTTCAGCTACGACGCGCTGGTCGGCCGCTACAATTCCGATCTGGCCAACGGCCTCGGCAACCTCGCCAAGCGAACCCTGGAGATGATTAATCTCTACCGCAGTGGCGTGATTCCGGTGTGCGACGGCAACCAGCAGATCGCGCAAAGCGCCCAGGAAATCACCGCGATTGCCATGGAGTCGCTCGACCGCTTTGAATTCTCCAAAGCTCTCGAAGCCATTTGGTCCCTGATCGGAGCCGTCGACAAATATATCGTCGAGCAAGCCCCTTGGAAGCTGGCAAAGGCTGGAGATGCTGAAGCGAAACGTCTGGACGAAGTTCTCTATACGGCGGCGGAAGCCCTGCGCATCGTTACGGCATTGCTCGCGCCCATTCTCCCTGAATCCGCCGCGAAGATTTGGACTCAACTTGGATTCACCACACCCATCGATCTCGTGAAAACGGTCGACCTCCATTGGGGACATCTGCAAGGCAACCAGGCGCTGGGAGCGGTGTCCACGGTTTTTCCTCGCGCCGACGTCAAAGCTTCCATCGAAAAGATGATGGATCTCGAAAGCAAGGAAGTCGCGCGGCAGTTGGAATTGCTGGGCAAGAAACCCGAACCGGCGGCCGCCGCCACGTCCGGCTCTTCGCAAATCACCATCGACGACTTCGGCAAAGTCGACTTGCGCGTCGGCGTCGTATTGGACGCCGCGGCAGTGAAAGGATCCGACAAATTGCTGCACCTGCACGTCGACATCGGCGAGCCCGCACCGCGCAGCATCATGGCCGGAATAGCGGGCGCCTATAAACCAGAAGCACTGGTCGGACGCAAAGTAGTGATCGTCGCCAACCTCGCCCCGCGCAAATTGCGCGGAATCGAATCGCAAGGCATGATTGTCGCCGCATCGCGCGAGGGCGACGTTCCGGTGCTCGCGAGTTTCCTCGAAGACGTGCCCCCCGGCGCGCGGCTCAAGTAGTGATGAAGTTGATCGACTCGCACTGCCATCTGGATAGCGAACAATTTAACGACGACCGCGAAGCCGTGATCGAGCGCGCCCTGGCCGCCGGCGTCGAAACCATGGTCGCCATCGGCTCCGGCGACGGCCCTCCGGATCTAGAAGCCGGCATCCGCCTGGCCGACCGCTATCCATTTATATATGCCACCGTCGGCGTTCATCCGCACGACGCCGCGAATGCCACCGCAGAAACTTACCAGCGCTTGAGCGAACTCACCACGCACCCGAAAGTCATCGCAATCGGCGAAATTGGACTCGATTTTCACTACGATCACTCGCCGCGCGACGTCCAGCGCGACGTGTTCGTCGAGCAAATGCGCATCGCCCGCGATGCGCGCAAGCCCATCGTGATTCACACGCGCTCGGCCTGGGACGACACCATTACATTGCTGCGCGAGCATTGGGCCCCTAGCGGCCTGGGGGGAATCCTTCACTGCTTTTCAGAAGGCCCCCGCGAAGCCGAGCAAGCGCTGGCGATCGGTTTCCACATTAGCTTCGCCGGCATTGTCACATTTCCGAAAGCCATCGCCATTCAAGAAGCCGCGCGCATCACGCCGTCCAATCGCCTATTGATCGAAACCGACGCGCCCTTTCTAGCGCCGGTCCCCAAGCGCGGCAAGCGCAACGAACCTGCTTTCGTCGTCGAGACCGCGCGCAAACTGGCGGAGTTGCGCGGCGTCACCGCCGATGAGATCGCACAAACCACGGCGGACAATTGGCGGCGTTTGGCGTTAGACTGAAAGATCCTCATGGCATTCGGCAAGATCGGCCAAACCCTTTCCGCTCTCGAAATATTCGACTTGGTGCGCGCAGACCTCGAAAAAGTGGAGCGCGAAATCGGCCTCGAATCGGTGGCTTCGGTCGAGGCCATCAATTACATCAATCAATATCTGCAATCGGGCGGGGGCAAGCGCTTGCGGCCCATGCTGGTGCTGCTTTCCGGACGTATGCTGGGCGACGCGAATCCCATGCTGATCCGCATGGCTGCCGTGGTGGAAATGATTCACACAGCGACGCTGGTGCACGACGACGTGATCGATCTCGCCAAAACCCGCCGCGGCCGCCCGTCGATCAACGTTGTTTGGGGCAACCACACGTCGGTGCTGGCGGGCGATTGGCTTTACATGCAGGCCTTTCAAGTGGCCGTCCGCGAGCGCAACTTCCCGACGCTCGACCTCTTGATCAGCCTGACGCAAATGATGGTCGAAGGCGAACTGCTGCAACTCGAGCGCATCGGCAAAATCGCCATCAGCGAAGCCGATTACTTCGAACTGATCGACCGTAAAACCGCCAGCCTGTTTTCCGCTTGCGCGCGCTTGGGTGCGATCAGCGCGGCGGCTGGGGAAGACGTCGAAACGCGCTTGGCGGATTATGCCTGGAACCTGGGCATCGCGTTCCAACTGGTCGACGACATCCTGGATTTCACCTCGCGCGAAAAGATTCTGGGCAAGCCCGTTGGCAACGATCTCCGCGAAGGCAAAGTCACGCTGCCGCTGATCTACGCGCTCGAAACCGCCGACGCCGAGGAACGCAAGCTGGTCGAAACGGTGTTGGCTGACGGCAATTACGATCAAGTTCCGTTCAGCAAGATTCTGAACATCCTGCACCGCCATCAAGGGATCGAACGCGCACAGGAACGCGCGCAGGCGTTCACCGAAAAAGCGCGCGCGATTATCGGGGAGTTCCCCGCCTCGCCTTATCAGCGGGCCTTGACCGCGGTGACGGATTTGGTCACCGCCAGGGATCACTGATACAAACCGTTGGCGCGGATGTAGTCGGCGACCGCCGGCGGCAGGTCCAACGGCATATCTCCGCGTGCAAGTGCGTCACGGATTTCAGAAGACGAAACGGGTAATTCCAGGGTTTCCAAACGATGCACGGGCGCGCCCGGCGGACTCACAATCTGATGACCCGGCCGTGCTGCCACGATAAACTCCACGGCGCGAATGACGTCTTGCCAGCGGTGCCAGGTTTCGATTTCCGCGAACGCGTCGGCGCCGATGATGAAAAATACTTCGCCGTTAGCGGCCTTCACGCGTTCGATGGTGTCAATGGAATAGCTCTTCTGCTTCCCTTCTTCGAGCCGCGATGCGACGAAGCGCGGGTCGGCGGCGCAAGCGAGTTCCACCATGCGGTAGCGCTGCTCGAACGGCGTATCGGCGTGCTTGTGCGGCGGGTTACCGGCGGGAATGAAGAGCACGCGATCGAGCGCAAACTGATCGGCCGCCTGGCGCGCCATTTCCAGGTGGGCGGAATGGATGGGATCGAAAGTTCCCCCGAAGATCGCGGTCTTCATGCTTGCGTCCGGAGTCCGATCTGTTGCAGCAATTCTTCTTCCCTTTCGATTTCGATGCCGATTTTCAACCAGTACAGTTTCAGCGGCGCCATAATCCCTGAAGCCCCTTCGCACAGATTCAACGCGTCCTTTTCTGTGGTGACGATGGCTTCCGCGCCGCAGTTTTGCGCCTGCGCGAGGACGCGCTGCAGTTCAGTAGGCGAATAAGAATGATGATCCCGGAACGCCCAGTGAAACACCAGGTCGAGTTTCAATTCTTCGAGCGTACTCCAAAACGAGCGCGGATTGCCCAGCCCGCAAAACGCAGCCACCTTTGTAAACCCTGGTTGCGCGACGGCCACGGCGAGCGTCGAATGAACGTCCACCCATTCACGCGGGATCACGCGACAGCGGAAGATGGGAGCAGTACGGTTGTAGCGGCGGAGCTGGCGTTCGAGGCCGGTGTTGTGCTGGCCGGGCTCGGCGCGCGATACGACGATCGCGGTGGCGCGCTCCAGGCCGTCTGCCGGTTCGCGGCTACGGCCCAAGGGAAATACACCGCCGCCGAAGGGATTTAAACCATCGATCAAAACGATGTCGTGCTGGCGCGCGAGTTTGCGGTGCTGAAAACCGTCGTCGAGCAAAAACACTCCGGGCGCGAAGTGTTTTTCCATCTCGCGGCCCACCGCGTAACGATGGCCGCCGATGCCGATGTGAGCGGCGCCTTCGCGCAGAAACATTTGCGCTTCGTCGCCGGTCAAATTCAAGCTGGCCTTTTCGCCGCGAGACACCAGAACGATGGGCTCAGCCGATTTGCGTTTGTAGCCGCGGGTGAGGATGGCGGGGTTGCGGCCGGCTTGCTGGAAATGCGCAGCCAGGTGCGCGACCATAGGAGATTTTCCGACGCCGCCCATGGTGAGTCCGCCCACGCTGATCACAGGGGTTTTGAGCGAGCGCTGCGCGGAAAGAATCAGGGCGACGTTCGCGCGGTGGCCCAGGCGCCAGATCCAGGAGAGCGGCGTGAGAACGACGCGCGCGGGAAGTTTCGGAAGCGGGCTGGGAACGCCTTCGGAAAACGCGTCCCAGATTTTGGTAGCGATGCGCGTGGTCACGCCGCGCTTGGCTCGCGCCAGTTCGCGGGCGCGTTGGCCGAGGACTGAGCCATTCGCGAGAAGCTGGGTGACGGTGGGCGCGAGTTCAGCGGGATTATGGATCAGGGCTAGCGCGCCTGCGTCGTGAAATTCTTTAGCGATCGCGGCGAAGTTTTCCATGTGCGGGCCGACGACGATGGGCTTGCCGAAGTAGGCGGGCTCCAGAATGTTGTGGCCGCCGCGCTGCGCTAGCGTTCCTCCCATGAAGACCACTCCGGCTTTTTCAAAGAGCCCGGCGAGTTCGCCAATCGTATCGAGCAGGAGAACGCTGGGCAGCGGCAGTGGGGCGAACGCGGTGCGGCGCGTGAACGGCACGCCGGCACGGAAAAGTTTGTCGGCGACGATGGCGAAACGTTCGGGCTTGCGGGGGGCTAGAATGAGCAGCAATCCACGGTGCGTGACGGCGATTTCTTCGAAGGCTTGGATGACGGCGTCGTCTTCGTCGATGTCGCCGGCGGCTGCGGGAGGCATGGTGCTGGCGGCGATCCACACTTGTTCGGGATTGATTTCATCGATGAATGTCCCGGCGGCCGGCGGATTGAAATCGTATTTCAGGTTGCCGCCGACTTTTACTTTTTCGGGCCGGGCTCCGGCGATTACGTAGCGGCGGGCGTCTTCCTCGGTCTGGACTAGAATTTCATCGGGCTGCGTTAGGGCGTGGCGGAAGAACCAACTCCAGCGCTGATAGCGCGGCAGGGCGCGGTCGGAGATGCGTCCGTTGACTACTAACAACGACGCGCCGGAGAGTTTCGCTTCGCGGTAGAGATTGGGCCAGATTTCGGTCTCGAGAACGACCACTAATGACGGCCGCAGTTGGCGCAGGACGCGGCGGACGCAGGAACCGTAGTCGAGAGGGGCGAAGAAGACGCCGTTGGCCACGCCTTGCAGCTTTTGTTCGGCGGTGGCGCGTCCGGCTAACGTGGTTGTGGAGACGAATAATTGCACAGAAGGGCGTTCGGCGCGGAGGCCGCGCAGAAGTTCTACCAGCGACAGCACTTCGCCGACGGAAACTGCGTGGAACCAGATGGCTCCGCTGCCCGTCGTTTGAAGGGAGCCTGGCAAGAGGCCCAGGCGCTCGCCAATGTGGGCGAAGTACCTGCGGTCGCGAAATCCTCTGTAAAGTAAATAGAGGCCGATCGCGGGCGTTAAGGCGATCTGCAGGAGCTGGTACAGGAAATATATGAGACGCGTGACGGGTTTCGTTCTTTTGAGTATAGCGACGGCGCTGGCTGCCGACAAGGAACGCCCGCGCTTTGCGCCGGGGCCGGCGGCGTCGTTCGCCTCGCACCAGACGCTGGACAAAATTACCATCGCGGCGGTTCCTTATTTGAGCGACGTCGAGACGGCTACGGCTTTCGGCAAGCTGAACCCTAATAAATACGGGGTGCTGCCGGTGCTGGTAATTCTCGAGAACGAAACCGGCAAGGCGCTGCGGCTGGATCTGACGGCGGAATTTGTGACGGCGGATAACAAGCATGTCACGGCGCTTTCGGTGGACGAAGTGCAGCATTTGCGCGGGGTGACGAAGCCTCCGAAGCTGGGGGCGCCTCCGCTGCCGATCCCGTTTCCGACGAGGGCAAAGGGCGGCCCGTTGAATGTTTGGGAGATCGAGGGGCGGGCGTTTGTCGCGAAGCTATTGCCGGTGGGCGAGCGCGTGTATGGATTTTTCTACTTCGAGGCGGAGCACGAGCCGGGATCGAAGTTGTATTTGACGGGGATCCGCGATGCCAGTACGGGACAAGACTATTTTTATTACGAAGTGCCACTGCTTCGGCAGTAATTAATAGTTGACGATGGCGGCGAAGGACGCCGCGTCGAGGCTGGCGCCGCCGACTAGCGCCCCGTCGATTTCTTCTTGTGCCATTAGGGCTTTCACGTTGTCGGGTTTGACGCTGCCTCCGTATAAGATGCGGGATGAGGCGGCGGCTTCGCCGAAGTGCGTGGCTAGCTCGACGCGTAGAACGCGGTGGGCGTGGGCCGCGATTTCGGGGGTGGCGGTTTTGCCGGTGCCGATGGCCCAGACCGGCTCGTAGGCGATCACAATGCGGGCGAATTCTTCGGGCGTCAGGCCGGCGATGCCGCCGGCGCATTGCGTGCGCAAGACAGATTCCGTAGCGCCGGATTCGCGTTCTTCTAAGCGCTCGCCTACGCAGACGATGGGCGTCAGGCCGGCGGCTAGGGCGGACTGGGTTTTTTTGAGTACCGTTTCGTCGGTTTCGTGGAAGTATTGGCGGCGCTCACTGTGGCCTATGATTACCCAGCGGCAGCCGACGGAGGTCAACATAGGCGCGGAGATTTCGCCGGTGTAGGCGCCTTCGCGGAGCCAGAAAAGGTCTTGGGCGCCTACTTCGATCGCGGTGCCGCTCGCGGCTTCAATGGCGGTTGGGATGTTTACAAAAGATGGGCAGATTACGATTTCGGCGTGGGTAGATTTCGAGACTAGGGGGGCGAAGGCCTCAAAGAAGGCGGAGGTTTCCGCGGCGGTCTTGTACATCTTCCAATTGCCGGCCAGGACGGGGATGCGCATATTTTAGAATACACTTCTCCTGAGAATTGGCTCGCAGATGGGAACCGATAGACGCAGATAGCTGCAAAAAATCGTCTCGCGGTGAGCCGCTTTTTTAGGGCGGCCCACCGGAGTGGTAGAGGTCATGGACGGCTTGCTGGTCTCTGAAGAGTGACTAAATCAACCAGTTTTCTGCTCTCTCCCATTTCCTCCCGCGGCAACTTAACATCACCAGAGAATCGATTCTCTCCTGTCCCGCCCTCTCCACAATGTTTCCAGGACGGCTAGCCCATCTTGCGATGGGCGCGGATTCCACTAAACCACAACGATTAGCCTGCGCAGGCTGTACTGCGAGTTCAGTATGCATGGAGGGTGTGCTGGTGGTGGGGAATTTAAAACGGGAAGAGGCTCAATCGCGAGGGGATAGAGAGCGACGACCGGGCGTGTCAGGCAAGGCGGAGTTGGCTGTATTCTTTGATCAACTCAAAGTTGGTGCGAAGTCCGGCGATTTGCTCGCCGCGTTGTTCTATGCGGGTGGGGTCGATTACGCCTAGGCGGTCGGCTGCCTTTTGTAGATACTCTACGCGGGTGGGGTCGATGCCCATGATGCGGCAGCAGGTGGCGTCTACGGCGGCCAGGTCGGAGCCCATTACTAGGACTCCTGCTTTCTTCGGCGTGCCTTGAATGGGGCCGTTGCCTTCCATGCCTACTACGCCGTCTACCAGCGCAAAACCTTTTGCGCCGAAGATGCGGGTTAGTTCGAGAATCGAATTGTTGATACCGATGTAGTGGAGTTCGTTTTTCGGCCAACCGTAGATGGAACCGGGGACCAGGCCGAAGAAGTTCTTCATGGAAAGCGTCGCGCCGGCCCAGTGGTGGGTTTTCATTTTCGCTAACGACACAATAAGGTCGGCGGCTAGAACGGAGTTAGGGAAATAGAAGGTCTTGCGATCGGCGAAGTTTTCGATGGGGCTTACGTCGTCGCGGTTGAGATCGACGAACACGTCATCGAACTTGGGGATTTCGGAGCGGTAGCGGGTGAGTTCGGCGATGGCGAAAGTATCGCGCCGGTGGCCGGGTCCTTCACCGATCTTCACTTCGGCGGCGCCTAGGGAGCGGAATACTTCTAGCGCGGTGGCTACTACGGCGACGTCGGTGTTGATGCAGGTGTTGGGATCGAACTCCACGAAGTTGGGTTTCAGGAGCACGCGTTTGCCGGCGACGTCGAGGCCGCATTCTAGGATGCCGCGCATCATTACGTCGGCCAGGTCGGTTGAATATGACGCGGCTTTGACTACGGCTACGGGCGAGGTCTGGCCTGCCAGGGGGAGTTTTGATTGAGTGTCGGGTTGCATGTGGCGGCCTCCGCTGAATCCGGCGAATCCGGCTACGCTGGCCGCGCCGGCTACTGCCAGAAATTCGCGGCGATTGCTGTTGGTCATGCGACGGCTCCGGTCTGCATGAGATGGTGGTGGCCTTCGGGAGCGGCTAACGCTTCTACCGCGGTGATCATGAGATCAGCGGGCGGCGGGCCGGTGAGTTCTTCAGCGGGCTGGATGCCGTGGAGGCGCATCGCAATAGTGAGCCAGGCGCGGGCTAGGGGCGATGGCGTTTCGCCGATCTGGCGTTGGGCTAAATCGAACGCCTTGCCTAGATCGCTGCGGCCTTGCAGGGCTACTAGCGCTAGGGCGGTGGTTTCGGGGTAGGACGGGAGATCGATACCGAGCGCTGCGGGGCTTCCGTAGTTCCATCCGCCGTCGCGCGAGCGGACGTCTATCAATTGCGCTTCTCCCATGTGGATGCGATCGCGGAGGTCGCGGGTCGAGAGCTGGGTGGCGGCTTGTTTCAGGGCGACGAGGGCGTGCACGGTGGGTTCGACCCATCCGGAATTGCCGGGTTTCCAGGGCCACGCTTTGAGACTGATGTTGCGTTCCTGTTTGACCATGCCCAGGCGGGCGACTACGACGTTGAACCAGTTGGATTCGATTCCGGTGGTGCCGACAAGCCAGTTGACGCCGCTGCGCAGGGGCTCACCCCATTCGTTGCGGGCGATGGCGATGGTGGCGCAGAGCGAGGTTCCCCAACTGGAGACGTCCACTTGGGAGGACGGCTTCCAGCTTCCGTCGGGGAGTTGCCACGTCGAGAGCAGTTTCCAGGCGCGGTCGGCTGCTGGGTCTCCGGTTAGGGCGAGGGCGGCGTAGGCGGTGGGTTCGAGCCAGGACGCTTTGCCGGGGAAATAGCCCCAGCCGCCGTCGGGATTCTGGTTTTTCCGCAGTGCGTCGAGGCGTAGACCGAGATACGAGGGGCTGCGGGGATGGTGGCCTGGCACGAGGGTACTATCGGCGGAAACCTTTGATTCCCTTAGGGGGATGTCGCTGTAGTACGGCGAGTTGTGCCGGAAGTACTATTTACTCGCTAAGTGGTTCTCTCTAGACTGGATAAGGTTAGTAGCCGAGGCCCCTTACGTGAATCAACTGCTTATTCAATATTCCTATCTGCAGATGTTGGACCTGTTGACGACGTTCGCTTTCCTGCTGCGAGGGGTGCAGGAGGGCAACCCGATGGTGCGGTTCGCTATGCGGTTTTCGTCGCATCCGTTGGGGGGATTGCTGGCGGTGAAGATGCTGGCGCTGGGGCTGGGATTTTACTGCTGGCGGTGCGGGCGGGAGCGGTTGCTGACGCGGATTAACATTTTGTTTGCGGTTGTGGTGGCGTGGAATTTGGTGGCGTTGATTGCGGGGAGTTTGGGGACGGTTTAGGGCTGCGACGTGGCTCGTAATGACCCGCGTTCCTATTGTTTATTTGCTTCGTCGTATTCCTCTAGACACCCGTAAATGTCTAGTTGCCCTGCGTCTGGTCCGACTCTTACCACCTCATCACACGCATATTCCGTCGTTCCTGGAACACCGGCATGCTTGCGCGCTTGCGGAACCCACTTACCGTCCTGGTAGGCATAGGTGTGCATATGCAATGTGCTCGATACCTGTGTGAAGTTGGAATCGCCAGCGGCCTCCTCACGGGTCTTGTGAAACGCTGTGTAGTGCGCGCGTAGTCGAAAGTTGAGTTTCCCTAAATACGGACTGACGAGAGACGACGTTCTCTGAACATCAAAAGTCGCCGAGCTTGCATCCGGTTCGTAGTATTCCTTGACCCACCCACCGCCCAGCAAAGTAACGCGCTCGCGCCGATTTGTCTTATAGCTGTCAAAATGATGCTGCATGTACCCCTTGAACGAATCGACAACTTGCTTGTCGTCTGATTGGGCAAAGCAGAGGCTCCCTGCCAATACCACCAACCACCATCGTCGCGCTAATCTGGCTTCCATGTCGTCCTCCAGACGAAAAGTGTGGCTAACGTATGAGTTTGAAAAACCTACATCCCCTGAGCTTCAAAAAAGGGCTCATTTGTTACAGGGCAAACCCACGTTCTGATATGCCCTAGGCCAGGTGGGTTGTCCCCCGTAAGTTCGGACTCTATGAGCAACTCACGGTGAATCCCGCAAATTCTATTGCCTTCCTCGTCCTTCAGTAGTGTGCATTTGCCGTCCATGGTACGATCCTAGCAACGCGTAACCGATCAAGCAATGATCGCGACTTCACGGTGATGCGCAGGCTGCGGATGCAGGGCTTGCCGCCTCACTTTGCGGGTTCGACGGTGATGCGGTCGAAGATGTTGGCCTGCGCCACATTCCTAGTGTACTGGAATCGGCAAACTGAACCTTCGGGGCTGTCTGAGTTCTGCTCCCCGCTCTTAACCCGGTTGCATTGTATGCATCATTCATACATACTAATGCATATGCGAACGACGCTAAACCTTGACGACACTTTACTCGAAGAAGCCCGTCGCATCACTGGAATAAAAGAGAAGACCGCCCTGCTGCACCGCGGCTTAGAAGAGCTCATCACGCGCGAAAGCGCTAGAGCCCTCGCCGCTCTGGGAGGCACCGCGCCCAAACTCCGCCCTATCGCCCGCCGCCGCACAGCGACCGCCGGAGCACGGCGCTAATCCCGTCATGACGCTGGTCGACACTTCCGTATGGATCGACCATTTCCGTAAAGGCAACCCGCGTTTGCGCGATCTCTTGGAGGAAGACGAGGTAGCGACCCATGCGATGGTTCTCGGCGAGTTAGCGTGCGGCAACCTACCAAGACGCGTTCACACGCTGCGTCTGCTCGCGCGTTTGCC
>CAVPZQ010000006.1:0-10850 GCA_963710155.1 Bryobacterales bacterium
TACAGAATCCCGATCCAGCCGACTGGCTGATGTGGCGGCGCACGCTGAACAGTTGGGGTTTCAGCCCGCTCACTCAGATCAACCGGGCTAACGTCGGCAAGCTGAAAATGATTTGGACCCGCGGCATGGGCCCCGGCATCCAGGAAGCAACGCCGCTGATCTATAAGGGCGTGATGTACCTGCCGAATCCCAGCGACTACGTGCAGGCGATCCAAGCCGCCACCGGTGATCTGCTGTGGGAGTACAAGCGCAAGCTGCCCGAAGACCTCAACAAGTTCCTGATCGTTCCCAGCATCAATCGTAATGTCGCGATCTACGGGAATATGATCATCGATACCAGCGCCGACGACTTCGTCTACGCGCTGGACGCGCAGACCGGAAAACTGGTGTGGGAAAACCGCGTCGTCGATTATCGCGAGGACTCCGCGCAGGAGACCTCGGGCCCCATCATCGCCAACGGCAAAATCATTTCGGGCCGCGGCTGCGAATACAAAGCTACCCCGGATGGCTGCATCATCACCGCGCACGACGGCAAAACCGGCAAGGAACTGTGGCGAACCCACACCATCCCCCGCCCTGGCGAACCGGGCGATGAAACCTGGGGCAATATTCCTTACGAAAAGCGCCGTCACGTGGGCACGTGGATGGTGCCGAGTTACGATCCGGAGCTCAACCTTATCTATATCGGGACCTCCGTCACATCGCCCGCGCCCAAGTTCATGCTGGCGGGCAACGATAAGACGTACCTCTATCACAACTCGACGCTCGCCCTGAACGCCGACACCGGGAAGATCGTCTGGTATTACCAGCACATCGTCGATCACTGGGATTTCGATCATCCGTTCGAGCGCCTGCTGGTGGACACTGTGGTCGCGCCCGACGCGAGCCAGGTGTCGTGGATCAATCCTAAGCTGAAGCCAGGCGAGCGCCGCAAAGTGGTGACGGGCATTCCTGGCAAAACCGGGATCGTGTACACCCTCGATCGCCAAACCGGCGAGTTCCTGTGGGCCCGGCCGACGGTCCGGCAGAATGTGGTTTCGTCGATCGACGGCGCCACCGGAAAAGTCACCGTGAATCCCGAGACCACATTCTCGAAGGCCGGCGAAGAGCGCTTCGTTTGCCCCACCGCGAACGGCGGCAAGGACTGGCAGGCCGGATCCTACAGCCCGGCGATGAACGTGATGTTTTACCCCTTGCAGAACGCCTGCGAGACGGTATCGCCGCTGGATGTCGCTCCGCTGACCACTTCGCTGTATGCGATCCGCGGCAAGAACCAGATCACGCCCGGCACCGATAAGGTGGGCACAGTCTACGCGATTTCCGCGGAGACCGGGAAGACGCTATGGAAATACGAACAGCGCGCCGGGATGATGTCACTGGTGGCGACGGCCGGCGGACTAGTCTTCGGCGGCGACACCAACGGGCATTTTCGAGCGCTCGATCAGGACACCGGCAAAGTGCTGTGGGAAGTGAACCTAGGCTCGTCAGTGACAGGATATCCCATCGCCTACGCAGTGAACGGCAAGCAGTACATCGCCGTCAGCACCGGGGGATCGCTGGTAAGCAATGGCCTATTGCCATTGACGCCCGAACTGCATCCGAGCACCTCAAACCAAGTTTTCGTTTTCTCACTGCCCGACGAATAAGACACTAGTTCTCGGGCGCCCCGGGTCGATACGGTATCTACGTGTGGGCTCTTTTGCTCGGGATCTTCGTCAGCGCCATCGCGGCCGCGCAAGTAGCGCCTTCGATCTGCGATGGCAAGACCGACGCACGAGCCGCACTGCAAGAGATCTTGACGCACAATGCCGGCAAGACAGTCGTTTTGCCTGATGGCGGCGTCTGCGTGATCACACCCATCGCGGATAAGACTAAGTTTCTGAGTTTACCGGCGGGCACGGCGCTGCGCGGGAGAGCCACGTTGAAGGTAGCAGACGCATCGGCACCGTACGACTCCGTGATCTATTCGACGAGCTGTAACGGTTGCCAGATCGCTGAGATCACGATCGACGCCAACGTGACGAATAATCCCATCGCGGACATCGCAGAGATTTACGCTCACGCCAGGCCGGAATTCGTTTTGTTTGGCGACGACCTGTCATTTCGCGGCGTCACCATCATGAACTCGAGTGCCATTAATTCCATCGTTGCCACCGGTTCGCGGATCACCGTGGAGGATTCCACATTTAAGGCGATAGGCGACGACCCCAATCACCTCGTTCACGACCACAGCACGCTGTACCTGACCGGCTCGCAGATTCTAGTGCGCGGAAATCATTTTACGGCGACGGGCCGGAATTCACCGGCGGGAGTCACGGCGATTGAAACCCATGGCACGGGCCAGTCGATTACAGGCAACACGATTGTCGATTTTGCGAATGGGATCAACGTGACTGGTGTTAGCAACGGAGATTCGGAAGCGGGGGTGGTGAGCGGAAATGCCATCAAGGGTGCGCTTCACTGCATTACTTTGTGGTCCCGCGCCTACCACGCGCACACCACCGGCTACGGCATCAACGGACTGGTGGTGTCGGGCAATTCATGCCGCGTGAACCAACTCAGTTATACGCGCCAACCGGCAGCCTCGTCGACGAGTGGAATTGTGGTGGAACCAGGCGCCAGTCTGCCGATCGCCAATCTCCTTATGAGCAATAACGTCGTGGTCTTCGATTTAGAGTTAGCCAGCCGCCCCGGAAACACGGCGAGCATCGGCATGGGTTGGTGGTCTGTCACTCATCAAACCGCGGCGAATGTCAGCATCGAAAACAATATCGTCGACAACGCGCCTGTCGCCGGAATCCGCATGGCGGTTGGATCCGCGGTTGGTTTGGAAATTCGCAATAACACCATCCGCAATGCCGGGTCGTCGCTCGATGCTTCCGTGAACGCGGGCTATAAGGCTCCCATTCTGCTGCTTTCGACCACGGGCACCCTGCAAGCAGACATACAAGGGAACTCGATCATCGACGACCTTGCCACCAGTCGAATGGTCAACGCGATTACCCTGGGCGGCGCGGCGAAGGCTGCGCATCACGTTCAGGTTCTAGACAATTCGATTCTCTTGCTGGGAGCGAACACGAACAGTTTTCGATCCGATGTCTCGCTTCTGGGCAACAACCTCCAACCGCTGGTGCGCCCGAGCGACTCCGCTGCTTCCGCGGCGCATTGACTCCAGCCGCGCATAACCTAGCGCTTGAGAGGGTCCTCGATCCATGGCGGAGTTGCTTCCAGCAGGCGTCCGAGTTCAGGTTCGAGCTGTTCCATCTTTTGCTTCATCTCCCAGGCGACCTGGCGGTAGCTGAAGTGGCCTTTGACGCCGCTGCGCAGGCGCGCGATGTATTCGGCTTCGGCGAAATCCATCTTGAACAGGAAGCGCGAGCGGGCGCCGAAGGGGAGCAGGTAGTGCGCGACAGGCTCCGGGAGCGTTTGAATCGTGGCCAGCGTTTCGGTCATCACGGTCTCGTAGCTGTCTGCGATGCCGGCGTCGCGGAGCGCTTGCGGAGTGTCGAAACCGAGGCGTCCGGAGTACACTGGCGATACTGCTGGCAGCGCCGATGCCGGTGCATATCGCGATAAGCCCCGATGTCCATGACGATGTCGTAAGCGTAGAGGCCGCCGCGGAAGCCGCGCATCAGTTCATCGCGTCGGGTGCGCGAGCGGAGCGCTACGTCGATCACCTCATTACGCTGGGCCGGTGACCAGGAACACGCGAGTTCATAGAGATCGCGAAAGGGCAACTCGGTAACCGGATAGAGCAACGTAGCGGCGATCTCGGCCTGCATGTTCGTCGGCCGCAGCAAGTCGACGGCGTCGACTGCCGAAGGCGCGGTAGAAATGTTGGCGCGCGCCCAGGCTGCCAGATCGCGGCGCGAATCGAGCGCGTGCTGATCGGCGTCGACGTGGCGCGCCAGCGTGGGCGCCAGCGGCTCGGCGGCGGTTTTCTCGTCCCACGCGCAAGTGGGCGGCTGAGCGCAAGCGGCCGCGATTTCTTCGGCAAGCTCACGGATCTCGGCATACTCGGACGCTTTCAGGCGCCGGATCTGGCGCTCCAGCGTGCGGATGCTGGTGACTTGTCCCACACCCGTCGGGATGCCGAAGAACAGCGTGTAGCGGGCGACATCGAAAGCGCGTGCAGCTAGGTTGCGCTGATAGGCGTCGGACTTCATATCGTCGGGGCGCGGGAGTTTTTCGGTCAGATGTTGCAGGATGTGTTGATGGATGTGGTGATAGGCGTCGAGCAACTTCTGTGCCGCTGCCGGGTAAGCGGTGGCCGCGAGCTCAGGCGGCGTGACGAAGCCGGAGCGTGAAAAATCCTGATAACGCGAAGAGCGGGCCTGGCCATCCCACAGTTGTTCGTCTTCAATTTCGGTAGCGGCGAGCTCGGAGACGCCTTCAAAGCACAACACCACATGGCCCAAGTCGGCAATCGAGGCGTGGCCGTATTGGAAGTAGAAACTTTCAAGAAACTTGGTGGAATCGTGGGTGCGCACCCACTCGACCGAATCGCGAATGGAATCGGCCGAGCGTGAGTAGCGCGCCAATGCATAGGCGATCTTTTCCGGGGGCATGGGCGCGACGGCCAGGACGCGTGGAGGTTTCATGGAGGCTAACTTCGTTATCATAACGGGTTCATGAGAATCCGCGCGAAGAAATTGCATCCCGAAGCCGTGCTGCCGCATTACTCTCACGGACCCGAAGAAGACGCCGGTATGGATTTGCGGTCTGTCGAGCGCGTGGTGCTGTCGCCCGGCGTGGCGCAGGGCGTTCCTACGGGCATCGCGATCGAACTGCCCGCGGGCTACGAAGGGCAGGTGCGGCCGCGCAGTGGGATGGCGTTGAAGCATTCGATCGTGGCGAACTTCGGGACCATCGATCCTGGCTATCGCGGTGAAATTCGTGTCGTGATGTTCAACCTCAGCGCGGGCGAATATGTGATCGAGAAGGGCGACCGCATCGCGCAGTTGGTTGTCGCGCGGTATGAGGCGGTGGAGTGGGAAGAGGGCGGCGAACTGGGCGAATCGCGGCGCGGCACGGGCGGCTTTGGGAGCTCGGGACGCTAGAATTACAGATATGAACGGTGAAGCCCTGGTCCTATTTCCGGAACTTCTGCTGCCGGAGAGCGACGCGCTCAGCAAAGGTATTTTACCCGTCCAGCGGCTGGAAGAACTGGTTCGCAATGGCAACATTCACGCCACTACTCCCATATCAGAAGACCAAATTCAGCCGTCCAGCATTGACTTGCGCTTAGGCAAGATTGGCTATCGAGTTTCCGCCAGTTTCCTGCCTACGCAGTTCTCGACCGTGCAGCAAAAGCTGCAAGAGATGGTAATCGAAGAGATCGATCTTACGAGTTCGGCAATGCTCAAAAAGGGCTCGGTGTATATCGTTCCGCTGCAGGAGGAGTTGTTCCTTCCGGACTTCATTTCAGGCCGGGCGAATCCCAAGAGCAGCACGGGCCGTCTGGATATTTTCACGCGATTGATCACGGATTACGCCGCCAGGTTCGAAGATGTGCGGGCGGGATACAAAGGGAAGCTCTACGCGGAGATCGCGCCGCTTACCTTCGACGTGATTGTGCGCGAGGGTTCGAAGCTGAATCAACTGCGCTTGAGCCGCGGAGCGCCGCGCTCGTCGGACACCATGCTGAAGGAAATGCGCGAAACGGAATCGATTGTGTTTTCGCCGGATGCTTCGCCGATCGCGCCGATGATCGCTGAGGGATTGCAACTCTCAATCGACCTCGAAGGCACTGAAGCCAGCGACATTATTGGCTACCGCGCGCTCCACAACACCGCCCCGATTGATCTGGCGAACATCGGCTATTACAATCCCAAAGAATTCTGGGAAGCGATCCGTCGCAATGCCAGGAAGACAATTGTCCTGGAAGCGGGTGAATTCTACATTCTGGCATCGAAGCAAAAAGTCAGCATCCCGCCGGGCTACGCGGCCGAGATGATCCCTTACGATCCTTCGGTGGGCGAGTTCCGCATCCATTACGCGGGCTTCTTCGATCCCGGTTTCGGCTGGGGTCCGGCGGAGCGCCGGGGAACGCACGCGGTCCTCGAAGTGCGCTCGCACGATGTTCCCTCGTTGCTCGAAGACGGGCAAATCGTTTGCCGTCTGGTTTACGAACAGCTGCTCGCTCCTCCGGACCGGCTCTATGGAAAAGAAATCGGTTCCAATTACTCCTCGCAGCGGTTGGCTCTGAGCAAACATTTCAAGCGCAGCTAAAGAATATTCACGGCGCGAGCCGCCAGCAGCGCGATGGTAGCGAGCGAAATGATGGCCTGGATCATCATCAGCCCCTTGGCCCAGCGCGAGAGCACTGGAACGTCGGTGGGCGAGAACGCGGTACTGGTGTTGAAGGCCAGGAACAGGTAGTCCACGAAGCCGGGCTTCCAATCGTCCTCTTCCATTTCGATGCGCAGTTCGCGGCTCAGGGTCATCTGCGGGAATAGGAAAGCGCCGTCGGTGTGACACACGCTGAGGTCACGTTGATGCGGGCCGCCGGCGTCGAGACGCCAGTACCACGACGCGAAGATCAGCACGTTGCAGATCCACAGAGCCGTGGCCGCGCGCAGCAACTCACTGGGCGATTCCTTGTGGAGTGGCAGGCGCGAAACTAACAGCCATAGGGAGCCGATCATCGCCAGGGTCAAGATGCTCGACGCAGCGTAGCCGCAAACGCGGGCCAGCGGAAGGGCGCGGACGGAGCGGAACACACCACCGGGCACAGTCAGTACGGCAACTAGCACCACGAACACCCAATCGGGACCGACCTTCAACGCGGGCGGCAGCGCGTAGAACAGCCCACTGACCGCGAGCAGCGCAACCATCGCGGGCCAGCGCGGTTCGCCCTGACGGATGTCCGGTGACGTCGGCACTGTCAAATGTTCGCATGACGACCGCGAATATTCAAATTTTCTCTGTTTCGGCGCGATCCTTAAAAACAATTGGGGGCCCCGCCCGCTGAATTTACCCCCGACGGCAGGAGTCCGCTTCGTAACCCGCAACGGAGTGGGACCAGTCAGGCACCGGCAAGCCCCCAACGCACACAGGCCCTCGCGGCAGAATCTAGAATGCCGCTCTTCGCTTTCGCTGGACCGGTCCAAGCCCTCCGTTGGAAGAACGCTCGAACTCCTGGGTAAACGATTACACAGCGCGGCCAAGCGGGCGGTGGAGGGAAACGCGAAGTTCCAGGCACAGCGGGAAATACCGGCGCGGGGCGGTGTGTGAATGCATATTTTGAGGGATAATCGGTGACTATGAAAACCCTGGTGATGGTCTTCGCTAGCGCCGCGATGTTGTGCGCCCAGTGGCCGCTGCATCCTACTCCCGGGGTTCCCAAGTCCGCTGACGGCAAGCCGAATTTGAACGCGCCGGCGCCGCGCACTGCCGATGGCAAGCCGGATCTTTCGGGAGTCTGGGAAAACTTTCGGGCGGCGGCGGGGCCTCCGACTACCGGGCTCGGGCCGACGCTGGGGTCGAATCAATTTTGGGACATCGGCTACGGAATGAAAGGCGGGCTGCCGTACCAACCGTGGGCCAAGGAACTGCTCGCGAAGCGCATGGGAGAAAACAGCAAGGACAATCCGGATGCGCACTGTCTGCCCATGGGACTGATGCAACTGCATACTCATCCGCAACCGCGGAAAATTATTCAGACTCCGGACGTGATCGTCATTTTGTATGAAGGGAACAGCGGCATCCGCCAGATCTTCACGGACGGGCGCGCGCTGCCGCCTCGCGATGCGCAGCCGTGGTGGTATGGGTATTCCATCGGCAAGTGGGATGGCGACACTTTGGTGGTCGAGACCACTGGCTTCCGCGATGACGGGTGGCTGGATGTGAACGGGAGTCCGCTGACCGAGACCGGCAAGATGACAGAGCGATTCCGGCGGGTGAACTATGGGAATTTGGAAATCGAGGTCACGGTGGATGATCCCAAGGCGTACACCAAGCCGTGGACCGCGAAGATGACGCAGCGCATCATGCTCGACACGGAACTGATCGAGTTCGTGTGCAACGAGAACGAGAAGTCGGTCACGCACCTGGTGGGTAAGTGATTCTGGAGGGTACGCAGGTGCGGTTGGAGCCGCTGACGCTGGAGCATCACGCCGCGTTATGCGAAGTAGGGCTTGATCCGGAATTGTGGCAATGGATTCCTTACCGTGCCACTACCGCTGAGGAAATGCGTGCTTACGTCAAGAGCGCATTGAATGCGCAGGCTGCGGGCACGGCGCAGCCTTTCGCGACGGTAGAGCGCTCAACGGGCCGCGTGATCGGGTCAACTCGCTACATGAATATCGACGTTGCGAATCGGCGTCGGGAGATCGGGGCGACATGGATCGCGAAGCCTTGGCAGCGCACGGCCATCAATACGGAGACGAAGTACTTGATGCTGCGCCACGCCTTTGAAACGCTGGGATGCATTCGCGTGGAATTGAAGACGGATGCGTTGAATCAGAAATCGCGTAACGCGATATTACGGATCGGCGCAAAGGAAGAAGGCACGCTGCGGCAGCATGTGATTACATGGACCGGGCGGCTGCGCGACACGGTCTACTTCAGCGTTCTCGATTCCGAATGGCCCGATGTGAAGACGGCGCTCGAAGCCAAGCTCACGCGAAGCGATTGATGGCGGCGACCACCTCGGCCGGTTTCTCGAAGGACACCGCGTGTCCGGCTTGCGGAATCATGGTCAGAGTCGAGTCCGCGATGCCGCGCTGGAATTCCTGCGCGTATACAGGCGCGATTAATTTGTCGCTGTCGCCCCAGATCAACTGCGTTTTCGCGCGGATGCGATAGAGACGGCTGGCGAGGCCACGCTCGGGGATCGGGAACAGGATCTTCCCGGCGGCGCCGAGTTGGCGCGCGTTCTGCACCAGGAAACCCTGCAGGAATGTGGGATCGCTCAAGTCCATACCGGCAGTCATGGCCTTCGCGCCAGCTTCTGCATCGTAGAAGAGAACCGGCGGCAGCTCGAAGGGCAGCATCGCGAAGAAATCGGGGATGGGATGCTGCTCCAGCCACAGGCCGGCGGGCGCGATCAGGGCCAGCCGCGAGACATCGTTCGGCGCAATCGCTGCCATTTCACTCGCGATCATGCCGCCCATCGAGAACCCGGCTAGCACAGGATCTTTGAGGCCGAGCGCGCTGACCACATCCCAGGTGTGCAGCGTGAAATCCAACATGTCGCGCAGTTCGGGGCACTCATCGCTATCGCCGTAGCCGGGTACCAACGGTGCATAAACGTGAAAACGCTGAGACAAGGCGTCGAGGAACGGCTGATCCATATTCAGGCCACCGGCGCCATGGAGAAAAACCAGCGGCGTGCCGGAGCCGCCTTCGTAATAGCGGACAGGCACGCGCGCGGTGGCGACAGTTTTGAGCGTCATCGGACGAGGGCCTCCACTGGAAGCGCCGCGGGAGTCACGCGCTTTGCGAGAGGGTGGCACCAGAAGCGGCTATCGTTCGCGTACTCCGGAAAAACATCGCGCAGTTTGGGTATGACCTGCTCGGCGAACAAGCGCGTCGAGTGCTGCACCTTATCCTTGGGCATGTCGCCCATTTGCATCAAGCAAAACACATTGCCGACGCGCAGACCTTTAATCAGGTCTTCCATACGCTGGCGCACCGTCTCCGGGCCGCCGGCGATGACGCGGCCGCTTTCGATCAGCTCGCCCCAAGGGACTTCCTCGAAGATCTTAGTAGGCGCGTACTGATTCAAAATGCCCTTCTGCATGGTCTTGATGGTGCGATAGCCGGGAGCGTCGGCGAAGCCTGGAGCATATCTGCAAATTCAAGTTGGATTCGCCAATTTTTTCAAAGACCTTGCGAAAGAGGTTTTGACCGCCGTTCTCAGGTTTTCCACATGACACAAAAAAATAGAAAATGGGGGCATTTTCTTCATCAAGAGGGGGATTCTGAATCGATGCATGGATTATTTCATCGACGTAATCAAGAACAGCAGATTTATCTGGAACGCTTCCAAGCATAACCAGTCCTACTTTATCATTTTCAGGGATCTTGAAACTCCCTATGCTCTCTGCTGATTGGCTTTGAGTCAGCCTTGCTATTGCATCCCGTTCAGAATCTGAATATGTCTGGATCTTGATTTCAACAGCAATTCCTGGCAAAGGAAGCAAGTCAGGTTTTTTGAAAGGCTGACTAAGGGGTAAAGAGCCGTATTTGATTTGATGGGGTTCAAGATGGGCTTCTTTTTTCCAGAAGGCGTCTGCATCGGGTTCAACAGGTTTAGGAGTATGGAGGCGGATCATTTCAAAGCAACGCTGTGACAGCATATGCAACCGGCGCAAGCCACCGGTAAAATGGATAGCTTTATTGGTTGGTAAATCTGTCAGATAGAGATCGATCCGTTGGATTTGTTTATTGTCTTTATAGCGGATAAAATTTGCCAGTCGAACAGCCAAAATAATCGCAAAAAAATGCAATGGCTGAGTGCAAATCACTCTTTTAGGAAGGGAATCAAGCTTTAGAAGTTGGTTCAATAGTGTGATAAGACTGCAAGGTTTACAACGAGGAGTAGCTTTGCACGAGGCGCAGACTATGCACCAGTTGACGAGGATGAGGGTGAGTTGCTAGGTGAAGAAAGCGATGAGGAAGTATGAGTCTTCAAATCGAAAATGGGCTAGGAAAAATCCCGAATGTAGGCTAGATTAGACTGGCAGGATTGTATACATCAAAGGCGCCTTTATCATTTTTAACTGATGTATTTATTATATTGACAAGAGAGCTGCGCCCGCCCTTCGGGCGGGCAGCGCCTCCCTTGTCCTACGATCTATACTATATTACAATAAAAGCTCCTTTGATACTATATTTATCGTGCC
>CAVPZQ010000007.1:0-20031 GCA_963710155.1 Bryobacterales bacterium
CACTTACAGGGCTATGGAATTTTGCCAGCCGGTACTTACGTATTTAAGGTTCTGGATTCGAAGTCCGACCGCCACATCGTGCAGATTTTCAGCAAGGACGAAAACACGATTTACGCCACCATCCTGGCCATTCCCAACCTGCGCCTGAAAGCCACCGACAAAACCGTGATGACTTTCCGCGAACGTCCCGCGGGCCAGCCCGAAGCATTGCGCGCCTGGTTCTATCCGGGCAAAGAATGGGGCGAGGAATTCGTCTATCCGAAAGCCAGAGCGATCACGTTGGCCAAGGAAACCCATACAGCCGTTCTTTCCACCTCGGCCGACATCACACCGGAAGTCACGGTAGCGGTGAAGACGCCCGACGAGCCCGTTGTGGTGCAGCTCAAACAAGCGCCAGTGATGGCGGTCCAACCCACCGGCGAGGAAGTGGAAATCGCGCAAGAGGTGACGCCGGTTCCCCCGGCAGTGCTGGCGCAGAATGCCCCGGTTGCCGAAACGCTTCCGGCCACCGCCAGTTCGCTCCCGATGGTCGCGCTCTTCGGGATGCTGGCTTTGGCGGGGGCTTTGACCTTGGGCCTGATCCAAAAACGGGCGCTGTAGGTCTTATGAGATGTGCTTGGCGCGCCGCCTGGGCGCGCCGCCCCCTGTAGGGCGGTCAGCGGCGCGAAAGGAGTCCGGATGCAACAAAAAGTCGTCCCACTATTGGTGCCACCATTGCGAAAAACTCAGCCTGAAGGAGCGGAGGCGCAGTACACGAAGAAACGTGGCATGGCGATTCTCACGACGCCGCTGCTGAACAAAGGTTCTGCGTTTACGGTCAAGGAGCGGGGAGCCCTGTGCTTGGACGGTCTGCTGCCACCGGTGATCAGCACTCTCGAATCGCAAGTCGTCTCAGCCTACGTCCAATACCAACGGCTGCCGGACGCGCTGGGCAAGAACATTTACTTGACCGCGCTGCACGACCGCAATGAAGTGTTGTTCTTCCGCCTGTTCTCCGAACACCTGCGCGAGATGATCCCGATCGTCAACGACCGCACGGTGGGCATGGCGATGAAACACTACCATCACGAATGCCGCCGTCCGCGGGGCGTGTACCTTTCAATTGACCAGCCCGACGGGATTGAAGCGGCATTCAAGAACCTGGACTGCGCTGCGGGAGACATCGATTTGATCCTGGCCACCGACGCCGAGCAGATCTTTGGAATCGGCGATTGGGGCGTGGGTGGCATCGATATCGCCATTGGGAAGCTGGCGATCTACACCGCGGCCGGCGGGATCGATCCGGCGCGTGTAATCCCGGTGATGATCGACGTGGGCACCAACCGCGAGAGCCTGCGCGACGACCCGACGTATCCCGGGAACCGTCATGCCCGGGTTCGCGGCGAACGCTATGATGCGTTCATCGACACCTATATAAAGACAGCCGCAAAGCTGTTCCCGCAGGCAGTGCTGCAGTTGGAGGATTTTGCGCCCGGTAACGCCCGCCGCATCCTCGAGAAATATCGCGGTCAATTCCGTACTTTCAGCGACGATCTGCAAGGCACTGGTGCGGTTACGCTGGCAGCCGTGGTGTCCGCAATGCGGGTGTGCGGAACCCCGCTGCGCAATCAGCGTATCGTGATTTTCGGCACCGGCACCGCGGGGATCGGCATCGCCGACTTCATCCGCGACGCCATGGTCCGCGAAGGCCTGTCTGAAGAGGCTGCCAGCCGGCGGTTCTGGTGCCTGGACTCCGAGGGCCTGCTCACCGATGATATGGGCGATCGCCTGCGCGACTATCACGAGACCTACGCTCGTACGGCGACTGAAGTCAAAGGCTGGAGGCGCGATGGCGCCGACGGAAAAAATTGGCCGCGCGACGGCCGCGACGGGCTAAGCACGGCGCGCGATGGCACCGATGGGCATCATTCCACGCGCGACGGCGCCGACGGAAAAAGTTCGAATCACGCGGCAAACTCGGGCGCCATCGGGCTAGCCGAGGTAGTGCATCAAGTGCGGCCGACCATGCTGATCGGCACCTCCGGCTGCGCGGGCGCGTTCAGCGAACCGATCATCCGCGAAATGGCCTGGCACACCGACCGGCCTATTATTTTTCCGCTGTCGAGTCCAGCGCCGCTCGCCGAGGCCACGCCGGCCGATCTGATCGCCTGGACCGACGGGCGCGCTTTGATCGCCACCGGCGGTTCGTTCACGCCGGTTACCTACAAAGGCATCACCCACGTGATCGGTCAGTTGAACAACGCCATGCTGTATCCGGGCGTCGGCTTGGGCACGATCGTATCGCGGGCGCGCTACATTAGTGTCGGCATGCTGGTGGCTGCGGCTAACGCGCTCTCAAGTCTAGTCGCCGTGCGCCTGGCGGGTGCGACTCTGCTGCCGCATATCGAAGATCTGCGCAGCGTCACGGTAACCGTTGCGGTGGCAGTGGCTGAAGCCGCCGTGCAAGAGGGCTTGGCAGGAGTCAGGTTGGTGGACATCGTGCAGCAGGTGGAAGACGCCATGTGGCAGCCGGAATACCGCCGCATCGAGGCTTCCTAAGAGAACGCGAAACATCATGAGACCTGCAGCCCTGGTGGTTCTGCTTGTGGGATGCGCAGCGATGGCGCAAGTGCCGCCGCCGGCCAAAAGCCCGGAGCCGGAAGCGTTCCGCATTTCTGTCGATGTCGATCTGGTGGTTCTGCAAGCCACCGTGCGCGACCACCAGGGCCATACCGTCATGGAACTCGGGAGCAAGGATTTCGAAGTCTTCGAAGATGGCCGTATGCAGGCGATCCGCTTATTCCGCCACGAAGATACGCCTGTCACCGTCGGCCTGATTATCGACCACAGCGGCAGCATGCGCAAGAAACTCAAGGACGTGACGGCCGGCGCGCAAGCCTTCGTGCAATCAAGCAACCGCAACGACCAGATGTTCGTCGTCAATTTCAATGAGATCGCGTCGCTGGGATTACCCGTGGGGATGGGTTTTAGCGATAGCGTGGGCACATTGGGGGCGGCGATTTGGGGAGCTCCTGCGATCGGCACCACCGCACTCTACGACGCCATCGTCGAAGGGCTCAAGCGCCTGCAAAAAGGCACAAGCGACAAGAAGGTTCTAATCGTCATCAGCGATGGCGGTGATAATGCAAGCAAGGCGACGCTCGACCAAGTGTTGAAGATGGCAGAACGGTCAAGCGCGATGATCTACACGATTGGGATATACGACACCGATGATCCCGATAAAAATCCGAAGGTGCTCGAGCGCCTGGCGCACGAGAGCGGTGGAGAAGCGTTTTTCCCCACCGAGGTCAGTGAAACTCTGCAGATTTGCGAGCGCATCGCGCGCGATATTCGGGATCAATACACCATCGGATACTCTTCGACGAGCACCAAAAAGGACGGGACCTACCGAAAGGTCCGCCTCACGGCGCACGCGAACTCGGACGGAAAACTGTTGGTGCGCACCCGGGCCGGGTACAGCTCCGGCGTCACATTAGCGCCCGGAACCGAGCCGGCTGCGAAATGAAGCTTTTGCGATGGTTGCAAATCGGCTTATGGACGGTCGCATTCTGCCTGTTGGGTTATTGCGCGTTCGTGCTGGCCGATACCTGGAACTTTCAGCGCCAAGCGAGCCGGACCTTTGACCGTCAGCTGCAGCCGGCGGCGCCGCCAGGACCCGGCGCCGATGCGACGAACGGTTTGCTGGGACGCATGGAAATCCCGCGTCTTGGCATGACCATGGTGGTTGCCGAAGGTACCGACGAAACCACATTGCGGCGCGCCGGCGGGCACATCCGCGGCACCGCGCTCCCCGGCCAACCCGGTAACGTAGGCATCGCCGGGCACCGCGACACCCTGTTCCGTCCCTTGCGCAATATCCGGCAAAATGACGTCATTTTGCTCACTACCTTGCAAGGCGAGTATCGGTACCGCGTGATCACAACCGAAATCGTAAGTCCCTCCGACGTGTCCGTTTTGAGTTCCGACGACCATGAGGTCTTGACGCTAGTCACCTGCTATCCGTTCTATTTCATCGGACCGGCCCCCGACCGTTTCATCGTGCGCGCCACGCGAATTGCAGGAACTACGTAAAACGGTGTGATATCTTAAAGGCCGTAAGACGCCTGAAACCGGCGGCTTCCTTCTACCACCGAGAGGAGCGGACATGAAAGCGAACAAAGCTCTCAAGCGGCTAGCCAAGATTGAGACATTGATGTCGGATGTGGCGGACCGATTTTCGGCCAGCGCGCCCCATCTGCGCGAGGCGATTAAAGACCTGAAGGCCGCGGTGCTGAGCGTGAAGGAGGCTGTGAAGGTGCAAACCTCGTCAGCCCCCAAGAAAACGTCGCCTAAGAAAGCCGCACGCGCCGGGAAAAAAGTGGTGCTCAAAAAGGCCGCAGCCCCTAAGGCGAAAGCGGCGAAGAAGCGCGTGCCGGTGAGGAAAGCCGCTAAGAAAACTTCGCCGAAGCGAGTGGCAGCCGCTGTTTCCGGTCCGGAATCCGTACCGGCCGCTGCCGCTCACGCCGAGCCCTGAATCACTCGAGCGGCGCGTAGTAGCCGCGGCGATAGTAGGTTCTGAGCTTAGCTGCGCCGTTTGCCGTCACGTTCACTTTGACTTGGCGGTACTTGCCATCCCGCTCGACGTTGGTCGAGGTGTATCCCAGCAGATATTGGTTGCGCAAATCCGTGCTTACGCGTGCCGCCACCGAGGCTAACTGATCGATGTCGTCGACGCGATAGTGCCTGCCGCCTGTTGCCTCCGCCAGTTCCTCCAGAAGATCGGGTCCGTGTTGCTCCTCTGCGGTGAGCTTGCGTGTCACGTCAGGCTCAAAAATTCCGATCGCGTAGGTCTGCATGTCGGATTCGAGAACGTCCGCCTGCACTTGATGGGGCGTGAACCGGCTGCTGTTATCGCCGCCGTCGGATACAATCAGAATCGCTTTGCGTGTATTGCGCGCACGTTTCATTTGGATCGACGCCATGTGCACCGCGTCGAGCAGCGACGTGCGTCCGAAGGGGTGGGCGTGCAGCACGTGCCGGTAAAGCACGTCGGGATCGCTGGTGAAAGGGACGGTGAGCTTGGGGCGATCGTTAAATTCGATTAAAAAGAATTCGTCCTGCGGGTTCGCGGTCTGAAAGAAAGTGGCCGCCGCTTCCGACGAGCGGTGCATTTTATTCCGCATGCTGCCGCTGGTATCGAGCAGCACACCGATCGAGATGGGCGCGTCGTCTTTCGCAAAATAGGTGATCTTCTGCTCGACGTTGTCTTCGCTCACGTGAAAGTTGTTCTGCGAGAGATCCGTGACCGACGCGCCGCCGCCAGTAGTGACGTGGGCCGGGACCAGCACCAGCGTGGTATCGACGCGTAGGTTGACCGGCAGAGTATCGCCCGCAGCAGGTGATGCCGGAGGCCGCGACAGCAGCAGCGGACCCTGAAACGCGAGCGCAACCGAGGAGGCGAGCAGCGCCGCTGTAACCCAACGCATGGCTCGAAGCGCGGCTGCCATTGGGTGGTAATATACCACATACGCGTCTCTGCCAACGGCATCGTCGACATCCCAAGCAATCATTCGGTGGAGGAGACACTTGAGCGTCTGCAAGGTATTCTTCGCGCGAAGGGAGTCACTCTATTCGCGCTGGTCGATCACAGTGGCGAGGCGGAAAAAATCGGGACGAAGATGCGCCCCACCAAGTTATTGATCTTCGGAAATCCGAAAGGTGGAACGCCGCTGATGCTGGCGGCGCCTAGCAGCGCGATCGACTTGCCTCTCAAGATTCTGGTGTGGGAAGACGCGAATGAAAAAGTTTGGCTTTCCTACAACAGTTTGGCGTACCTCAAAGAGCGCCACGGATTGCCGGATGAGTTGATGCCGAATATCGCTTTGGTGGAAGTGTTAGCCACGCAGGCCGGGGCTTAGCGAGCTCAAAAGCCGCACATGGTAAACTGAGTTTGTCGCGGAGAGGTGGCAGAGTGGTCGATTGCGGCAGTCTCGAAAACTGTTGAACCTTCACGGGTTCCGGGAGTTCGAATCTCCCCCTCTCCGCCATTACAGCCAGCCGCCGCTGAAGCCGGCGCGACGCAATCCTTCGAGCAGATACGGCGAGCGCCGCATCAGCGACCACAGAAACCCTGAACGGAAATTCTCGATCATCAGAACGATGGGTCCTTCGTTCAAACCGAAATGCCATTCCGAAATCCAATCGGGCGAGGCACCTTTGGATGGAAACGTCGGGTTGAACGCAGCTTTGAATCCGTAGGGATTCGAGTCCTTAAGGTTTCTATCGTTGATGAAATGTTCGAGCGTTGGCAGCACGATCTCGGGCGCGAACGGAAGCGAGGCCGCGACCACCCAGGGCGCGATGGTTCCGTCGTCGGGTCCTTCCGGCACTCCGCGCGCCACGTAATCGAAAAACTCGATCTCTTGGCCGCGCACTGAAATCGTCGCGGGGCCCGGACCGTCGCTTGCCGTTAAGCCCCAGCACAGCGCGCCGTATCCTTCGAACTGCCGGGGATTCTGGATCGCATACTGCTGCTGTATGTAAGTTGCGGTTCGGCTGTTCTCGAAGTAGTCACTCTGCTTTTCGCGCATGAAGGCGTCTTGTATGCCCCGCAGGTCTACCCACACATGCGAAAGCTGATGCGTAAACAGTGGGCCCGCGTGAAGGTATTCATAGCCGAAAAGTTTCCTCCACTCATACTTTGAAGCCCACGCAGCGTAGCTTTCGGCAGGTAGCGGAAAGGTGGGCGAGCCCAATCCTAAAAAATACAGAATGAGCCCTTCATCGTACCCTTCCCATTCGTAGCTTAGAAAGCCCGTCTCCGGCATCCAACCTTGCTCGACGGTTGCATTCCCATTCTGCGACCACTGCCAGTCGACGCGCCGGTAGATGGCATCGGCGAGTTTGCGAATTTCAGATTCGTCCCCTGAATCCTGCTCGAAGTAAACTGCGGCGGTGAGAACTCCGGCCAGTAACAGGGCTGTGTCGACGGTGGATAATTCACACTCGAACGCGCGGCGTCCCGTCGACATGTCCAGGAAATGATAGTAGAAGCCTTTATAGCCGCTGGCATCCGGCTCCGGCCCTTGAGGGCTGTTCCAGAGGAAACGCAGAGTAGTGAGCGTACGCGTCACCGCATCGGCGCGCGACATACATCCGCGTTCGACGGCGACCGGATAGGCGGCCAACGCGAGCCCGACGGCCGCGATGCTGGCGGGCCATTTGTCCTTGTTCTTGTCGGCGACCAGCCCGTTGACGGGATTGAATTCGCGCAAGAAATATTCGAAAGATTCGCGTTGCAGCAGGTCCAGCATTGCTTCGTGACGCTTCGAGATCTGGATCATGTCCGCATGCGCGCCAGGAAGTACAGGCCCGCGAGCGAGAACACCACGTCCGGAGACCACGCCGCGATCTGCACCGGCAACTGGCTCAGGTTCCCAAACTGTTCGAACACCTGTCCCACTGACCAATAAACGATGGCGATTCCCAAGCTGACTCCCACGCCCGCCATGGCGCCGCGATTGCCCGCGAGAAACGCGAAGGGAATCGAAACCATCGCCATGATGAGGGCGAACAACGGCACGGCGAACTTTTTCTGGAGTTGCACCTGCAGAGCCACGGTGTCGAATCCGCTCTGTTGCAGCTCGGCGATGTAAGCGCCCAGCTCGCGAAAATTCATCTGTCGCGACTGCTTCACTTCTTTAATAAAGTAATCCGGCGGTTCTTCGAGTTCGGTGAAGGTGCGCGTGCTGCCGGAGAAGGTGTCGAAGCGCGTCACGTTATTGCCGTTCATGTCGCGGCTCCAGCCGTTCTCGAATACCCAGGCATTCAGGCTCGGTTCCCAGCGGGCGCGTTCGGCGGAGATGTGGCGCTTCAGCCGGAAGCGTGCGGGATCGATTTCAAATACGTTCACTCCCAGCATCACGCGCTGGCCTTGATCGAAGTATTTGTAGTAGAACATGCGGTCGTGCAAACCGGATATCCAGCGCCGGTCGGGGCGCAGAAACGTTTGCGCAGGGCGGCCCTTGATCTCGGCACGTAGCGCGTCTTGGCGGCGATCGGATTCCGGCACCCAATAATGATCGAACGCGAATAGCGCACCGCTCAGGATCACTCCCGCCACCAGAATGGGCGAAGCCAGGCGGTACACGCTGACTCCGCAGGCCTTCATCGCGGTCACTTCGTTGTGCTTGGTCAGGATGCCGAAAGACACCAGTACCGCGGTCAGCACCGCGAAAGGAGACAGTTCATAAATCAGGCGCGGCGTCAAGAAGAAATGGTATTCGAGCACGCGATCCATGCCGATGCGGTTGCGGATGATGTCGCTCAAGAGTTCGAAGAAGGTGAACACCTGGAACATCAGCACGAAGCTGGCCAGCAACACTACGAAATAAAACATGAAGCTCGAAAGAACGTAAGTGTCGGTAACGCGCGGCAGCAGCGAGAAGCGCGCCAGCCACAGCCGGGGCTCCGGACGCTCCACGGGTTTGCGAATGGGCCGGATGCCGCGCAGTTTGCGTAAACGGCTGCTGATGGCTCCCATCAAGTCGACGTCCCCGGGCTTCTCCAGACGCACCAGCATCACGATGCCGCCGATCGCAAAAATCAAATTGGGCAGCCACACCGCCATCTCAGGCGAGAGCGCCCCTTGCCGCGCCATGCCGATGAAACCGATGAGTCCCATGTAGTACAGGAACGCGAGTCCTGCCGTCATCACCACGGCCGCGGATTTCCCGGCGCGCCTCTGCGTTATGCCGAGCGGAATGCCGACCAGCGCCATCAACACGCAGGCCAGCGGCAGCGCCAGGCGTTGATTAAATTCGGTGCGCGCGTCGAGTCGCTCGGTGCGGTCGAGCGTGCGGTCGCGGTACGCCATGCGATAAAGTGGCCGCGAATCCATTTCGACAGTGGGTCGGGTGGCGCGAACTTCGGCGGGCTTGCGTGCGTCCAGCGCCTGGTCGCCGGCCGGAAACGCGGTGATGCGATAGTCGCCGGCATCTTTGCCGGCTTCGTAAGTGCTCCCGTTGCGCAACGCAAGCTGTAGGCGGTTCAAGACCGGATCGGCCGCCACGATGGCCTCGGTTGCCAGCGTGATGCGCGGCTCGTCCCCACGCTCGGGCGAACCCGGCGCGCGTTCTTCCGGAGGTGTGATATCGGCCAGAAAGATTCTCTTCCAGCGCCCTGTGACGCCGGTGGTGACATCGGTCACGTATACAATTGAGTTGGGGAAACGCTCCTCGAATACGCGCGGCTGGACGTCGGAAGTCAGCCCGTTGCCGATCAAAATATTTTCCACGCGATAGCGTTCGCGAATGGCCCAGGGAGTCAGCCACAGCGAAGCCGCCGCGGCGATCAACAGCGCCGCCGTGCCGAATAACAGAATCGGCGGCGCCACGCGCTGACCGGGAATACCGGCCGCGCGCATCGCCGTAATCTCGCCGTCGGTCGACATGCGCGTCAGCGTGATCAGCACCGCTACCAGCACGCCCATGGGAACCGTAAAGGGCAGCGATTGCGGCAGCACCAGCATGAATAAATAGATGACTGTCGAATGAGGTCCCGTGCTGCGCACCAGGAATTCGAACAGCGGACGCGCGCGCATCAGGAAGATCAGGAAGGTAAACAGGACTGCCCACAGCAGCGCCGTGGTCACAAGCTCGCGCAGAATGGTGCGGCTCAGCAAACGCATGATGGCAGCCTAATGGCTCGCGGTCCGGTCTGGCGGCGGCACCAGGGGGGGCTTTTGCAACTGGTCCTGTAACCGGTCCACTTCGAGTTCGTCGAACAGCAATCCTGGAGAAATGACTGACGTCAGCGCAATGTACCCGCCCACCCCGGTGCGAGCCAAAGGCGCTCCATTGTTGATGTAATCGAACACCGTGGTTTCGGCCGACGCCGCCAGAATATCGCGCAGCGAGCGCGTTGAGAGTCCTTTGAAGCCGATGCCGCGGATCAGTTCTTCACGCCCGTCCGGGTACACCCGGTACATGAGGACCGGAGGGCTGACCGGCCGCTGCGAGCCGCCGGAATTCGCCGAAGTATTACGCAGCGTCTGAATGTCGGCGTTGCCACCTGAAAACGGAAAATCCAGTTTGCGGATCAGCAGGCCGTGAGGTTTGTCGCGCTCCTTGCACATCTGAATCAAGCGCGTTTTGAGATCCGCCAGCGGAGTCGTCTGCGCCGGCTTCACGAACAAATTGCCGATGGCGGCCCCGCGCGTGCCGAACCCCACCGGAAAACGCGCATGACCGTTCGACGAGGGCAAGTTCTTGGTGGGCTGGCGGGTAGTCAAGAAAGTTTTGAGCACACCCTTTTCGATCACCGTCACCGGCCTGGGCTTCACGCCTTCGAAGTCGAACGGATAGTAACCAGTGAGCGTCTTGCCTTGATAAATAGTCTGCGTGGGATCGTCGACTACATCCAGCCATTCCGGCAGCACACGCGAACCGGTGCGTCCCTCAAACTCACTGGCAATCACGTTCACCGGCCGGTTCGGATCGGACACCGGTTTGCGTGGGATGTGCAGATTGTCGCCCAGCAACTGCGCCAAAAGCTGCGCCGCCGCCTGCGGTTCAAACAATACTGGTCCCAAATAGGCATCTCCCGCTGGCGCTTGCGCGAGAGCTTTAATGTTGCCGGCCAGGGCCGTGAGCGAGGCGTCGGTTTCGTGTTCCGAAGGAAGTGCCGCCACCGTGAATGCGGGCGTCGCCAGCGTGTCGCGCAACACCATGCCGTCGGGCGACTGCCCTTCGGCCCGCGCGTAAATCCAAACTACGTCGTCGGGATAGCGCAGCGCGGTTCCTTCGGTGTCCAAATAATACGTAGTGTCCTGATTGAAGTGGAATTCGACGCCGGACGCGAGCACCTCGGGATAAGCGTTAAAAATCGCCGAGTGTTTCGCCATGCGAGCCCCCCAGGCGGCCTCGTCCACTCTAGTGCGTGTGATTTTCGCCAGGCTCTCGAACTTATCGGCTCGCGTGTAATCGGGCAGCCTGTCCGCGGGCGCAGCGGCATTGGTGAGGGCGGCACGTTTGCGCGCGATTGATTCGACGGCGGCCTTGTAGGCGTAATCGGTCCCCAGCCACAGCCCTTCGCGCAGCGTGCGGTAATCGTTATCGAGCGGCAAAGGGTCGGTATCGTAGCGCGAGCCGCTATATAGACCGCTGTAGATGTGTCCGGTGTTGTCGAAGTCGTAACTGCCCACGCGCACTTCGATATTGGGAAGACGGAAACGGTTGCGCGCGGTAGTGGTCACCGCGCCAAAGCTGGCGTCCACTTCGAAAGCGTCGTTGTCGTCGAGCGTATAGCTGATGAAATAGGGAGTATCGTCGCCGCCGCCGCCCACCACGCGCAACTGGCGCGAGCGTTCCAGTTCATCTTTCATGGCGCGCAGAATGACGTCTTCTGCGTAAGGATCCTGCGCGAGCAAACGCGCCACGGGCACGGATAAACCCGTGACGATCAAGAAGCGACGCCGCGAAACGGGGGGCATTAGGGCTGCGCCTCCGGCCGCGACAGATACGGCGGCTGATCCTGTGAGCGTTCCTTGCGCTGAATCTCGATGCTCGATACCAGCAGTTCCGGGGAGATCGCCGCCACCGGTACGCTGCCCGATTCCGCGCCGCAAATTCCGTTGAAGATTTCGCTCTTATCGGAGGTGGCCATGATGTTGGCAAAACTCGCCAGCGGCGTGCCGACGATGCTGACTCCACGAATCAATTCATCGGGGCGTCCGTCGGGATAAACCCGGTAGACCATCAGCGGCACCACGGTGAAAGCCTGCAAGCCGCGGCGCGCCGTAGTGGTGTAGCCGCTGGTGACTTGATCGAAGAACAGCCCGTAGGGTTTGCCTTGCTTCTTCACTTCTTCAATCAGCATCTGCCGCAATTCTTTGTCGCTGACTTTTTTTGACGATTCGACAAATAGATTCGACTGCCGCGAAACGATTTCGGCACCGGGCTGGCGGCGTCCGTGCCCGTTCGAATTCGGGAACCCATCAATCGGCGAGCGCGACATCAGGAATGTTTTCAGAATGCCGTCTTCGACGATGGGAACCCGGCGCGCCTTCACGCCCTCGTCATCATATAGATAGGACCCGTTCAGCATGGTCCCCTGAAATTCGCGGATGGTTGGGTCAAAGACCACCGAAAGAAACGGGGGCAGAATCTCTTTCCCGACGCTCTTGGTGAAGGTTTGGCCCTCGGACTCGTCCTTCTGCCGGTGCCCTTCGATGCGATGGCCGAAGATCTCGTGGAAGAAAACGCCCGCAGCCCGGCCCGATAGGATCGCCGGTCCGACAAAAGGATCGGAGGGCGGAGCGCGCAGCAGATCCTGCAGATTCTTGCCGGCTTTCTCGACAGCAGCTAGAATCACCGCATCCTTGGGCAGACGAGCCGAATCGTCGGTCTCAAAACTTTCCATGGTCTGCAGATCCATGCCGTCCGCGGCTTTGCCGGCGGTAGTAATAATGATGCGGCTGAACAGGCGGCCATGTTCGAGGCGAGTGCCTTCGGTGGTCACCAGGGTTTCCATGGTGCGCTCGGTCTGCAGCGTGATGCTGGAATTCAGCGCGCCCGGATACTTGGTGAATTCCTTAGAGAGCTTACGCAAGCGCGTGGCCCACTCGGCAGAATCGAACTTGAGCGCCGGAGGCTGCTGAAAGAAAACCTGCGGAGCTTCTTCAGAGAAGTCATCGGAACCGTCGGTGGCCGCCGCTTTCAACTTCTCGTCGGCTTTGATCTGGATCAGCCGCTGTGAAGCGTTGCGGTAGACGCGGTCGGTCGCGAGCCACACCGCTTGCCGGATCGAAGCCGGATTATCTTCGAGCGCGATGGTGGTGGTCACCGTGAAGCGGGGAATCTGCCCGTTCACGCGGCGATAGTTGTCGAACTTGGGCGAGCCGACGCGCACCGTGATGTCGAGCAGCCGCGCGCGATTCTGGTTCTGCGATGAAATCGCGCCATCACTCGCGCTGAGGACGTTCGACTCGCTATCCGTCACCGAGTAACCAATGAAATAGGGCGCTGGATCGCCCTTCGCTTTGAGCGCAGCGAAGTTGCGATCCAGTTCGCTCGAAAGAATTTTACTCAGCGGCGACTGCGCCGAAGCACACGTAGCAAGCAGGGCCAATAAAACAAGGTTTCGCACGCTCTAAGCATATCAAGCCCGCACACCCCTGCTTCGAACCTAGGCTTGCGCCAGCGCCATTCCTCGTTCTTTCAGCCCATTCAGAGCCAGCCCGTAGCGCCCGCGCACCCCAGTTTTCTCAAAAATATGTTTCAGATGAATCTTAACCGTCCCCGGCCGGATTCCCAAATCGAGCGCAATCTCCTTATTTTTGAAACCCTGCTCGACCAACTCTAAAACCTGGTGCTCCCGCGCCGTCAGCTCGCTGCGCGGATAGCGCTCGCCACGTCCCGATTCCCCAAAGACCGACTCCTCCATCCAACTGCGCCCCGCGGCCACTGTTTTTAGACACGCCAGGACCACCGCAATGCCCGCTGTCTTGCGCAAAATCCCGCGTGCTCCGGCTTGCAAAAACCGCAGTGCCTCCGCTTCCGTGATGGAAGCCCCCCAGATCACAATTGCGGTGTTGGCCGTCAAATCCACCGGTCCCGATACGCGGATATCCGCTAACCATTCGAGGACGATCTGAATCCCGAAAGCCTTGTCCAACATCAGCACCGAGGGGGCAGACTCCCGCAAAATGTTTTTGGCGCGAGCCAAAGAATCAGTAGCCTGCGCAAAGTGCAGGTTGGAGTTATCGCCCAGCAGAGTCCGGATGCCCTCCGCCGTCACCGGTTGCGTGTCGCAGACGCTCACCGTTTTCACTTCCTCTTGCGCCCTTTCGAGCGCCGCCCAGCCATCTTGCGGGGCGTTTCCTGTGACGGCGCCCGGAACAGGGGCCGAAATGGTCATCGTGTCAGTAACATTCATCATTGTTTAGTGGTCCTCCTTGGGCTTTTACCCAGGCCGGATCTGACTTCCTTCCTACCTTCTGGCGGCTGCTGCCTTTCGCCGTAGTCCGCCACGGAGTAAAACCGGCGTCGAAGACTCATCGACCGGTGATACCACTCTGTTAGTAGCTGAAATCGGGAGGGGTTCTCATGTTATGATCGGGTCTAGTCGATTTACTGCTTTGAAACGTATCCCAATCCGGTTCGGTCTGCATGGCGAATTCTGAGACCTCCATCTCCAGGCGACCGTTAGCCATCAGCCCGAACGCCCCGCTATTGGACCAATTGGAAGCGCTTTTAAAGCCGCATCTGGGCGGAGGCGCAATCCAACGCTTACAGGCCTATCCTTCGCCCCGCGACCTGCCCAACCTATTGCCTGCCGGAACCCCCCATTTAGTTTCCTCGACACCACCAGCGACCGCGACCAGGCGCTCCAATTGCTAGAAGAAGTGGGACGCATGGGAGCAACGTACCGGTGATTGCCATCCTGGGAGGCAACGAACCGGATTTCATTCTGCGCTGCCTGCGCGCGGGAGCTTCGGATTTCCTGATCCTGCCTTTGACCGCCGAGCAACTGGATGCCGCTTTCGGGAAACTATCGCGAGCCCAGCCGCCGCCCAGGATACTTCGGCGGCAAGGAGCCGGCCAAGACCATCGCGGTCATGCCAGCCAAAGGCGCCTGCGGAGCCACTACCGTCGCCTGCAACCTGGCGTTTCAATGGAAGCGCACTAGCGGGAAGAAGGTTTTGTTGGTGGATATGGATCCGCTTACCGGCAATTTGTCGTTCCTGCTCAAGGTCAAATCGGTGTATAGCTTCCTTGACGCGCTGCAGCGCTCGAGCGAACTCGACGCCGATCTGTGGGGCGCGATGGTCCGCCCGGTTCATGGCGTCGACGTGCTGCTGGCCCCCGAGTTGATGCTGGATCAGAATCAGGATTTGCGTGATCCTTCGCCGATTCTGGAATATGCGCGCCATGCTTACGACGTGGTGATTCTGGACACCAGCAGTGTTTATACCGAATGGAATTTGAATATCGCGCGGGCGGCGAACGAGTTGCTTCTGGTGACCACCAACGAGCTGCCAGCGCTACAGGCCGCGCAGCGGGCGCTGTCGTATCTCGACACCAACCGCATCGGGCGCTGGAAGATCCGCTTAGTGGTGAACCGCTATTTGCGCGATGTCGGCTTGAGCCGCGAGGTCATCGGCACCGCGCTCCACACCGAAGTATTCGAGACCCTGCCCAGCGATTATGACGCCGTGCAAAAAGCGTTGCTCGACGGCAAGCCGATTCCAGCCAGCACTCCCTTCGGTAAGGGCATGGTTGAGATCGTCGAACGCCTGGGCGGGAAAAGCCAGCCGGCCAAAAAGGGCTCGTCCCTGTCAGGTCTGCTGGGATTATTCTCGAAGACCTCCAAATAGCCGTATGCGCTCGAGCGCCGGCTTGACCATCCAGGAAAACGCACCGCTGGCGCGCTATACCCGTTTCGAGGTGGGCGGCCCGGCGCGTGTGCTGGCGGATGCGGCTACTGAGCCGGCGTTGATCGAAGCCCTCCGCGAAATTCGTGAAAGCGGCGAGCCCCATACCGTTATGGGCGGCGGGACCAACTTAGTGGCGGCAGACGAAGGCTATGGCGGAGTCGTGCTGCGCTACACCAACTCCTCAATCGAATTCGCCGGCGATTCAGTTCGTGTTGCCGCCGGAGCGGCGTTGCAGGATCTGGTCGACGCCTCGATCGACCACGGCCTGAAGGGTCTCGAGACCATGACCGGGATCCCCGGCTGGGTGGGCGGAGCCATTTACGGCAATGCCGGAGCCTACGGGCATTCGATTCACGAGTTCGTCAGCAGTGTCCGTTACCTCGAAGGCGAATGTGTGCACGAAATCGGCAACGCCGCCTGCGAATTCGCGTACCGCGAAAGCATTTTCAAGCGACGCAAGGATTGGATCGTGCTCTCGGCCACGTTGCAGTTGAAACCTGCCGACGCCACTGAACTACGCGACAACGCCGCCGGCATTCTGAAGATCCGCAACGAGAAGTATCCGCCTACCATGCGCTGCGCTGGCAGCATCTTCAAAAACCTTCTGTGGGCCGATTTGTCCGCAGCCGTGCGCGCGCAAGTTCCCGCCGCGGTGGTTCGCGAAGGCAAAGTTCCCTCAGCCTATTTTCTGGAACAGGCCGGAGCCAAGGGCCTGGTGCGCGGCGGCGTCCGCGTCGCCGATTACCACGCGAATCTGATTTATAACGAAGGCGGCGGCACAGCGTGCGAGGTGCGGGAGCTGATCGCCGATCTCAAGCGCCGCGTTCACGAACGCTTCGGGCTGGAACTCGAAGAAGAAGTGCAGTACGTATAATCCTCATGGCCCGTTGACGGTAATGTTCACGCCCGCTTGGCTGGCGGCTCCGCCTACTGTGACGACGATACCAGCCGGTCCTGCCGCCAGCGCTCCCGGCACGCGCAGACTGATTTGAAACAGCCCCGTATAGCCGGGCGATGGATTGAGCGAAACTACATCGGCAGCGAGTCCGCCAATGGTGGCCGTCACTGGCAAATCACCCAACCCGAGGCCGGTTCCATAGAATGTCACGACCGCGCCGCGACCGACCGCTGCAGATTGCGGGTCGACGGGATACAGCGCGGGCGCCGACGCCGCGGTGGACGCTTCTACCGTCGCCGTGATGTTGCCCTGATCGACGATCACGATCTCGGCATCGGCCGACGTTACCAGCGTGATCGGCGCCTGCACTTGAATTTGCGTATTGTCCATGGCCAAGATTGGCACCGGAATCGAGTTGATCAATACGATCGTGCTCGCCGCGTCGGTGGCCGGGACGCCGCTTCCGCGCACCACGAGTAATATCCCCGGCGCGATTGGCCCCGGAGCTAAGCTGACTCCGTTTAATACTTGAACCGTCGTCACGGAAGTCGGCCCGCTTTGTGGAGTCAGCAACCGCACGCGGTAGTTTTCCAAATCGGCGACGTACAGAACGCCCGCAGGCCCGACGGCTACGTCCCAGGGAAAATTCAACTGCGCGCTCGTAGCAGCGCTGCCATCGCCCGAATATCCCGAGGCTCCGATGCCGGCAACGGCCGTTACTTGTCCCGCCGCGTCGACGCGCATGATCTGCTGGTGCCCGGTATCGGCAACGAAAACGTCGCCCGCTGCGTCCACAGCAATTCCCCGCGGAATGCTCCACTGTCCGGCGCCCAGTTCGCTCAAGTTGCCTGAAGCGAGATCCAGACTGCGCACGCGCGCGCCGTCTTGCTCGGTGAAAAACAGATGCCCCGCGCCATCGAGAGCCAGCCCGTGCGGTCCCGCCAATTTGTCGAGAAGTATTGAGACTGCGCCCGCCGGCGCCACGCTAAAAATCGTCCCGGCCCCGTAGTCCGCGATATAAAGGTTGCCCGCCGCATCCGCCACGGCCGCTGCCGGCGTCGTCAGGGTTAGACTTGCGGCGACACGCTTCGCATCTCCCGCCGGGGTGATCTGCAGAACCTGCTTCAGCCCGATGTCGACGACATAAATGTTCCCCGCCGCATCCACGCTGATGCCGCTGGGGGCCACCCATCCTGCGTTGGACGCGACGGTCGTAATGGTCCCGTCCGTCGCCACACGCCGCACCCGCGCGTTGTCACGATCCGCGATATACAGGTTGCCGGAAGCGTCCGCCGCCACGCCGCTGGGATGATTCAGCAGCGCCTCGGTCGCATCGCCGCCATCTCCCCGCGCGGTGTCGCCGCCGCCCGCCGCCAAACCCATCTGCCCGATGAGCGGCAGGCGCACGACAATGCCGACGGAGCTTTCAGGAGCGTACATATTCAAATCCATCGCGCGGACCACATCGCTCGCCGGAATCGGAACAGGAGGCAAAACGCCGTCGGCCGGGAAACGCAGCAGCGCACCCGCGCCGATATCGGCAACGAATAGCGTCGCGAAGATATCGAGTGCCATACCAACTGGAGTCCCTACCGAGCCGAAGGTCACTATCACGCCACTCGAAATCCGGCGCACTGCGTGATTCAAACTATCGGCGATGTAGAGCGAGCCATCGAACCCCATCGCCAGCCCCGCAGGATACGCCAGCTGCGCTGCCGCCGCCATGCCTCCGTCACCTGAATAACCGGGCGTGCCTGTGCCCGCCACCGTGGTCAACAACCCGCCCGTCGAAAGTTGAAACACGCGATGCCCGCCGAAGTCGGAAATGTAAAGCCCTCCACCGTCGATCGCCAGGAGATTGCGCGGCGAGTTCAGCAGCATTGAGGTTGCCGCCATGCCTTCGTTCACAGCTCCCGGAGCGAGCGTTCCACCTCCGGCGACTGTGCTGATGTTACCGTTCGCATCTACGCAGCGCACGCGCGCGTTGCCCAAGTCCGCGATGTAAAGATTTCCCAGGCTGTCCGCCGCCAATCCATAAGGCGACGCCAGTTGGGCAGAGGTTGCCGCGCCGCCATCGCCGCTGAATCCCGCGACTCCCGTTCCGGCAACGGTCGTGATCACGCCCGAGCGATCCAACTTTCGCACGCGGTGCCCCCCGGTTTCGGCGATGTACAGATTCCCGCGGTTGTCCGCAGCCACTCCCCCCGGTTGCCGCAGGATCGCGAGCGTCGCCGGACCCCCATCGCCGATCCAGCCGCTGCCGGCCACTGTATTAATGATGTAGTCAGGAGGCTGAGCATTTATGGCGAACGCCAGCCAAAACGGAATAGCAAATAAGATGCGCATGGAATAGGCAAAGCCCTATGACAGGCAGTGTGGCTTCGAGAGGAAATCTCTCATAGGAAGACGATGAGTGGATATGCTTCGAGTTATAAGAAATCTGCTGATCCTATCTTCATTAGTGGCACTTTCCTCAGCCCAGTCCGTAATCCACCTCAAAACCAGAAATATCGAGACCAATCCGTCCGCTACTGTCGACGAGATTGCGAGCCCCAACCCGACCGGCCCGGGCCATCTATTGCTGCAGTTTGGCGAGCGTCCCACGGCCGCTATCGTACGTGCTCTGGAACGCCGCGGAGTCAAGGTTTTGGGCGATGTGCCGGACAACGGCCTCTTAGTTTCGCTCGACCGGCCCACGAATATCGGAGGGTTGCGAGCCCACTACGCAGCGTCTATTCGGCCCGCTGATAAGATCAGCCCGCTGGTCAGGTCTAACGGATATTTCTTAGTGGAGTTCCATCCCGATACCGACATGAACCAAGCCCGCGGCACGCTGCTCAATTTGGGATTGGGGCCAGTGGCTAATCCGGATCTGAATCCGCTCCAGTTCATGTTGTATCTGACCCCGAGACAATCCGCGTCCGCGCTCGCAGTGCTGACGGCGCTTGACGAAGTGGCCTATATTTTCCCGGCATCGCGCGAGTTGATCCAGGGCATTCCCGCTCCTTTTTACGTGGGAGCGCTCACCGCAAACGGCCCCACGGGGCAAGCCATCCCGACTTACGGCAACGGTTGGGACGGCCCCGGCTTGGGCTCGGCCGCGCTCACTTACGTGTTCAGCCACGTGACCACACAACTCGATTCCGCCACCGCCGAGTCCGAGATCCGGCGTGCTATGGCGGAGTGGTCGAAGGTGGTTGCGGTCACGTGGCAGTCCGGAACGAACCCGACGGGCAGCGCCACGGTCAACATTCTGTTTGCCACCTATGCCCACGGCGACGGCTATCCGTTTGATGGGCCGGGTGGAATTCTGGCCCACACCTTTTACCCCGCGCCGCCGAATCCCGAGCCGCTCGCCGGCGACATGCACTTTGACGACTCCGAGAGCTGGCACGTGGGCTCCGACACTGATCTGTTCAGCGTCGCGCTGCACGAGCTAGGACACGCACTGGGTCTGGGACACTCCGACGATCCCACCGCCGTCATGTATCCCTATTACAAGATGGTCACGACTTTGGCCGCTCCCGACAAGGCTGCCATTCTGACGCTTTACGCCGCCGCGCAAACCTCCACCCCGGCGCCACCTCCGTCAGGCTCTCCCTTGGCGTTGACGGTGAATGGGGTGGCTTCCACTACGACGGCGTCGAGCGTCAGCTTGTCGGGAGTGGCCGCGGGCGGGGCGGGCGCGATCAGCGTGATGTGGTCGTCGAGCGGCGGC
>CAVPZQ010000008.1:0-18131 GCA_963710155.1 Bryobacterales bacterium
TAAGGAGACCGATGGCCCCGCCGTACGCCGAGGATCGCGCAACAGCGGCCGTTCAACTTCTTTGCCAGCAATAGCTGGTCACGTAGCGTCCTGGCGGGCTTGTGAGACGGGCCGCTCTCGGCCGCCGGCTCTGGGAGCGTCAGATGCGAAGCCTGGTTCTTCTCGCGGTGCTGGCGTCGTCATCGGCGCTGGCGCAGAACGGCACGGCAGCGGAACCGGTATGCGAGCCGATTGGCCGTACCTTGAAGGGCGACCTCGTCGATCCATGCAGTGCCGCAACATTCCGGGATTGCGGGCCGGCGACAACGGATACAATCCGGCCCCGGGGGCGGCGGGGACCACCAAGGCGCCCGCGCCAACCCCTCCGGCAAGCAAATAGAAATGCCGCGTCGTTCGCGGCTTGCGGGGACATTTCAGGTTGATGGTTCGGCTGTATTCAGACGATGTCTGGATGACCGTGCGATCACGGGCTCAATACCGGAACGGGTTGGTTCAGGCGGGATCGGTCACGGGATCGGTGGCGGCGTAGGAGAACACCGTCGAGCTGTAGATGCCGCTGGACGCGGTGGCGACGATGTGGCCCGGCACCAGGGTGGTCATATTAATACCCAGGGTGTTGGCGTCGAAGGACGGAAGCTGAGTCTTGGTGACGCCGCTGCGGTTGCCAGTGAAGTGGAAGGAATTGATGGTTGAGGCGTTGATGATGTAGGTGTCGCCGATCACCATGGAATTCACCAGGTCGTTGGCGCCGGAAATGGTTTCCGTGAGGGGGTTCTTGCCGTCGAAGGGCGTGCCGACCACCGCATGCGTGCCGTAGTAGCGAACAAACAGAGATTGCTTGTCGCTCATGTTGTAGTCCACTTTCATGACGCCCGATTCTTCGTCGAAGTTCTGTTTAACGCCGAAGAAGGTCTTCCCGCAAGGGTCGGTTGAAGGCGTGTAGAACGACATCATTTTGACGGCGGCGGGATCGAACAGCTTGGGCGAAATGATGGTGCCGCCGGCGAAGGGGCCCGCCAAAACTTTGGCCTTGCCGCCATTGCAGGCCGCGGACGCGAAGGCGGTGAAATCGCCGTTGAGCATGGCCTGCGTCGGAATAAAAGTGAAGTTGCCGGTGGGATCGGTACGGATGTCGGTGCCCTGATAGCCGGCGAAGAAGAAGAGCTTGTCTTTGCGGATGGGGCCGCCGATGGTCGCGCCGTATTGATTGCGCTTCAGCGTGTCGCGCGCCGGTGCGCCGAATTGGCGGGCGTTGAACATGAAGTTGCGGACGAACTCGAAAGCATCGCCATGGAAAGTGTTGGTGCCGGATTTCGTCACCGCGTTCACGGCGGCGCCGGAATGCTGGCCGTACATGGCGGGCAAGGCGCTGGTTTCCACTTTGAATTCCTGGAGAGCATCCGGGAACGGCAAGGGCAACGCGAGGTTATTCAGCGGGTCATTGTGGCTGCCGCCGTCCAACATATATGTGGTCCCGGTGGCCGCTCCGCCGGCGACGCTGATGGGCGCTTCATTGGGATAGTTCTTAGTTGAAACCAGATCGGCGTTGGGCGCTTGCGCGGCTGCGCCGGCGAGATAAATAAGGTCAGTCGGATTGCGGCCGTTGAGCGGGAGATCGACCACGCGCTGCTGGTCGACCACCTGGCCTACGCCGGAGCTGCGCGTTTCGACAGTCAGCGCGGAGGCTTCGACCTGCACTTGTTGGGACACCGCGCCTAACTGCATGGTGATTTCGACGGTGGGGCTGCTGGCAACCTGCAGCACGATACCGTTCTGGACCGAGGTGCTGAAGCCATCCTTACTGATCTCGAGGCGGTACGGGCCGACGGGAAGATTCGGCAGAATGTAGGAGCCATCCGCTCCGGTCTCGACGGTGCGCGCCAAGTCGGTATCGGTTTTTATGGCTTTGACCTGGGCGCCGGGGACGGCCGATCCGGACGGATCGTGAACCGTGCCTGAAATCGAGCGGTGCCGCCGGATTGCGCAAAGGCGCTGGCGCAAACCAGCAGCGTGGCTAGGAATGCCTGAAACGTTTTCATACAACCCCTTCTTTCTGGACGCCTCTGGCGAAACAGAGGCAATTGGACCTATTGAAACACAATTGCAACGCCACCTCAAGGCAAATGTGGCTCGCGCGCGCATGGCGCACATGACGATGGCGTTACAATCGCGGTACGCTGGAGGGACGAACCTGCACCCAAGATGTACGAGGAGCTGGCCAAGCCTTTCGAATCCATCGAGACGCGCATGAATTTGTGGCGCTGCTGGAGGAGAGTATTCAAGAGGCGGTGGGCGACGTTCGCGAACATTTGCGGGACGCGGAGGGGCAAAGCGATGAGCGGCAGGTGCGGGCGCTCAATCTGGCGTTATATAAGTTGACGCAACTCGCGGGGCAGATGCATAAGAGCCGGCGGGCGTTGAACGATCTGCGGAGCATTCGGCGGCTACTGTTCACCGAACGCGGCGACGACTGATCACGCCGCCGTTGTGTCAAGATCTTTAGGATGGCTTATCCCGCGAAGCTGAGCCGAGCCGCGATTATTCAGGCTGCGCTCAAGATGGTGGAGGAAGACGCCGCCGAGCCGCCTTCGCTGCGCGCGATTGCGCGGCGGCTGCATGTGGCAACCAACGCACTCTACAATTATTTTCCGGATCGTTCGGAGTTGAACGCGGCGATTGCCGTGGCGGGATCGCGCAAGATGTTGTCCTCGCTGAAGCGGGCGGTGGGGAGCGCGGAGGGGCGCGCTGCGCTGGACCGTTTTTCAAAGGCGTTTCTGCGTTCACGCGAACGCATCCGCAGTTGTATGACTTCCTGAACGAGAATCATCCGACGGGGCAAGAAGCCGGGGAGTTGTTTCAGGAATGGGCAGTGATTATGAATCGGGCGTGGAGTCCGTTCTATTTGCCGGAGCGAATGCCCAAGGTGATTTTCACGCACGCGGCGCTGCTGCATGGGATGACGACGCTCGAGCGGCTGTGGCAATGGCGCAACGCGCGGGGGCATTTCGATTTCGCGAACCAGATGCTGCTGGATGCGCTGGTGAGCTCAAAACAGGCCAAGCGCGGTCCGCGGAAGGGCGGAACCGCGGCGGATATACCGCTGCCGTGGGCTCCTTAGAAGTTTACGCGGGCTGGGGCACGGAACTTAAATCTGTTTGGAACGCCACGTTAAGGCGGTTCCACAGATTGATCATGCCGACGGCGATGGTGAGATTCGTGAGATCGGCGTCGTGGAATTCCTGGCGGGCGCGCTGGTAGATTTCGTCGGGGACTCGGTGGCCGGCGATTTGCGTGACGGCTTCGGTCCATTCGAGAGCGGCGCGTTCTTTCGGCGAATACACGGGGGCGTCGCGCCAAGCGGCTAGCAGATTGAGGCGCTGCTGAGTTTCCCCGGCGTGCAGGGCGCGCTCGGAATGGAACTCTAAACACCAGGCGCAGCCGTTGATTTGCGAGGCTCGCAGGAAGATTAATTCGAGGAGCTTGGGGTCGAGTCCGGAGTGATGGACAAACGCGGAAACGGCTTGGAGTTTGGGAAGGGCTTCGGGGGAAGCGGTGGCGTAGTTGAGTCGTTGCATAAGTCAGGATTTTTGCAGCAAGGGGCGCAGGTCGCGCACGCTCTTGAGATTTTCTAAATCGAAGATGCGTTCGATTAACTTGGCGGTGGGGGCGGCGCCGAGCACGGGCGTCATCAGCTCGCGGGCTTTGGCGGCGACTTCGTCGCGGGTCATGGGATTGTCGGCGGTGCCGCGGACGGCTTCTACGCGGTCGGTTAGAACTTTGCCGTCGGTGAGCGTCACTTCGACGATGGCTACGCGCTTGGGCATCAGGCGTTCGAGCGCTTCATCGTGAACCAGGTTCACTTTAGCGCGCTGGGCGAGCACGGCGGGATCTTTCATGCGGGCCAGGTCGTGCGCGGATTTAAAGGTTACGTTCTTATCGACCACCATTACGGCGATTAAATGTTGCAGGCAGATGTCGGGAATAATACGGTTATCGACGATGGTGGCTTCGTCTGCGGATACGCGCACGGTGATTTGCTTCACTTGATCGGCGGTGAAGGGGGTGCGCTTCAGGATGTTTTCCATGGCGTCGAGAGGGGCTTGGATGGGGGCGCCGACGGTCCACTTTTTGAATTGAGTGCGGGTGACTTCGTAGCGCTCGCCCAGTTTTTCGATCAGCAAATCGGCGCTGTTTTTTGGGACGAAGGCTTCGAGGAAATTGTCGGCTCCGGAGAGAATGTCGTCGACGCCGGTGCCGCCGGCTTGGACTAAGAGCGCGGAGGTGACGCCATTGCGGGCGGGCATGCCGCCGAAGTCGAAGGATTTTTCGATGTGATCGGTGTCGCGCTGCCAGGACGCTAGGCCTCCGGCTTGCTGGGCGGTATAGGAAAGCACCCAGCGCATCTGCTGCGCGGTGAGGCCTGCGGCGCACGCGGCGGCGGCGGCGGATCCGAACGTTCCGGAAAGAGCGTGCGTGCTGCGGTGCGTGTCGACCATATATTGCAGCTTGCCGAGCGTGATGGTGACGCGCGGGCCGATGTCGTAGCCGAGAGCTACGGCGCGCAAGAAACGAGCGCCATCATTATTAAATTGCTCGCCGACGGCTAGCGCGGAGGGCACGACGGAGGCGCCGGGATGGGATTGCGAAGGGGGATGGGTGTCGTCGGTTTCATCGGAATGCGCGAGCATGCCGTTGCACATGGCGGCTTCGATGGCTCCGCACATGACGTTGGAGGCGACTACGGTTGCGACGCGATCGCCTTTATAGTTGCGCGCGAACTGGATGGCGAATTTTCCTGGCGGGAGCTCGGACCCGGAAACCATGGCGGCGATGGTGTCGAGAATCACCTGCTTCGTTTTCTCGACGACGGGGGCGGGGAGCGGGCGGCGCGCGGCTTCCGCCATGTAGGTGCTGAGCGTAGTCATCAGCGGGCTAGCGGTGAGTTCGGCGGCGGCTAACCGGCGTGGAATAAGCGCAGCGGCGGCGGCGGATTGCAACAGGTGGCGGCGGGTCATCATACGGGATCTCCTACTTCAGAATTTCAGTGCGCTTGATGTAATCCATCTTCGGGAAGTGCGGTTCGAGGTACGCATTGGTGCCGTTTTCGACGCGGTTGGGATCGATGAACTTTCCTTCGGGTCTCATTTCACCATAGCCGGAATAAAGCTTGTCGACCACCTCCATGCCAGAGACGACTTTGGCGAAGGGGGTGAAATTCTGCGCGTCGAGCGCGGGGTTGTCGGCTAGGTTGATGAAGATTTCGGTGGCGCGGGTGTTGGGTTCGGATTGAGCGAAGGCTAACGTGCCGCGGAGATTTTTTTCGATGCGCGGGTCGTCGAGGATGAAGTATTTTCGCCAGCGGTCATGGACATCGTAATCTTTGTGGACACCGAATTGGGCGACGAAGCCGGGGACGACGCGGAAGAAGCGGCCTTCGTTGAAATAGTGCATGCGGAGGAGTTCGTGGAAGCGGTCGACGCCGCGCGGGGCCCAGGATTTGGTGGCTTCGACGATGAAGTCGCCTTGCGTGGTGGAGAACTTTACGCGGAAAGAATCGGGGACGAGGACGGTTTCGTCTTTCTGGCACGCGGATAGAAAGAGCGCGAAGGTGGCGATAACGAAGACACGCATCCCCGACAATTATCGCTTAGTCGAGAGACACTTCTCCTGAGAAGAATTGGCTCGCAGATGGGAACCGATGAAAACCGATAGCTGCAAAGATCGTCTCGCGGTGGGCCGCTTTTGAGGGCTGCCCACCGGAGTGGTGAAGGTCATGGACGGCTTGCTGGTCTTTGAAAAGTGACTGAATGAACCAGTTTTCTGCTCTCTCCCATTTCCTCCCGCGGCAACTTTTAACGATCACCAGAGAATCGATTCTCTCCTGTCCCGCCCTCTCCACAATGTTTCCAGGACGGCTAGCCCGCCGCTTTCGCAACGGGCGCGGATTCCACTAAACAACAACGATTAGCCTGCGCAGGCTTGTACTGCGAATTCAGTATGCATGGGGGTGGTTCTGGTGGGGATAAAGGCAAAGCGGGAAGTGATTGAAACGCAGGGGGATGGGAATGAAGGAGCGCGCGTGATAGCATAATTCAAATGATGCGGGCGGCTATTTCGCTTATATTCCTGACATTTTCGATTGCTCTCGGCCAGGATTCTCCGGAAGCGCGCGCAATTCTCGACAAAGTCTCAGAGGCTGCAAAGGTCGGTCGCACCTATCGCGCTGAGTTCAGCGGGAGCGCCGAGAATAAAGGCACGCCGAGCGTGTTTACAGGTCATGTTATCTTTCAGCCGCCCGGTAAGGTTCATACCGAGGTGAACGTCGGGAAAGCCGCGACAGTGATGATCAGCGACGGCGAGCAGACCTGGATTTACTTGGCGGCTATAAGGCGCTATGTAAAGGTTCGGGCGGGCTCCAGGCCTGATATAGGAAGTCCGGACGCGTCGATGTTATCGGGCGGATCGGTGAACGGATTGGTGTCGGCGCAAAGATCCCCCGACGAGAATGTCGTATTGGATGGCTCCGCGGTTCACTGCTACGTTATTACGGCGGATTTTGAAAATAGCCAAGGGACAACGGGACCGATTCATTTCATCATTTGGATCGATCAAACGAACTACGTTATTTTGCGCATGAAGGCTAGCTCGGTGCAGACTAATCTCGACTTCACGGTCAACAAGCTCACTTGGGAACCGGCGTTAACGGGCAACGAGTTCGTGTTCACAGCGCCGGAGGGAACGACTGAAATGGTGCTGCCGACGGCGGCTCCCAAGGTTAACGGTACGATTCGGACTGCAACATTGATCAAACGGGTGAATCCGGTATATCCCGCGGACGCTAAGGCGGCGCACGTCGAAGGTACTGTGCGTTTCACCGCGCTGCTGGGGAAAGACGGAACGGTGAAAGATCTGCAACTGGTTAGCGGGCCCCCGATGCTGGTGGAATCGGCTATGGCGGCGGTGAAGCAGTGGGTTTATCAGCCAACCTTGCTCAACGGCGAGGCGGTGGAAGTGCGCACGCAGATCGTTGTCAATTTCAGATTGGATCCTGCGGCGGGGACTTACCGGGTGGGCGGCGGGGTGAGTCCTCCACACGTCATTTCTAAAAGCGATCCGCAGTATTCGGCGGAAGCGCTGCGGGCGAAATTGGAAGGAAGCGTGGCGGTTTCCTTGATTGTCGGGGTGGATGGGACGCCCAGAGATATAAAAGTGGTGCGATCGCTGGGCATGGGGTTGGATGAGAAGGCTGTCGAGGCGATCGGCTCGTGGCGGTTTGCTCCGGGGGACAAGGAGGGGAATCCGGTCGCGGTGCTCGCTAAAGTTGAAGTCAACTTCCGGCTGCTGGGAAAGGCTGGAGAATGGCATTTGACGCGGGCTTCGTTCACGCCACCTGAGGGAGCGTCGTTGCCTTCCGTCCTCAGGACTAAGTTTCCGCGGGATGCGGCTGGGGACGAATCGGGATCGGTGGTGGTGACATTGAATGTGGATGAGCGGGGGAGGCCGGTTGACGTTCGAGTCGAGAAGTCTTCGGATGCTAAGTGGGAAAAAGAGGTGATCGCGGCGGTGGGGGAATGGAGATTCGAGGCGGGGGGGAAGGACGGACCGACGGTGGTGGTGCCGTTGACGCTGGAGTTTTCGCAGGGAGTAAGGTCGGCGGCACCTGCGGTTGCGCCGCCGGCCAAGGGGCAGTAAGCGGATGGCACGGAGTTCGACCTGGAGGTCGAACGCGGGCCGGAGATCCGCCCCACCTTATTTCCAGGCGGAGTAAATGGGTTTGCTGACCACAAACGCCTGGTTGGCTCCGGCGCGGGGTTTGAATTTTTGGACGCGGCCGCTGTCTACTTCGGCGGTGTAGAAGTTGCCTTCTTGGTCTACGCTGAAGCCGTGGACGCCCCAGAAGCCGCCGGGGCCGTCGCCCCAGATGCCCCAGGAATATAAGAAGTGGCCTTCCAGGTCGTATTTCAACATTTTGGAGGTGCCGCGGTCGTAGGCCCAGAGGGAGCGGTCGGCTCCTATATATATAAGGTGGATGTCGGAGGGCTCTTCGCCGAAGTTCCACTCATAGAGATATTTGCCGTTGTCGTCGAAGACTTGGACGCGGTGGTTGGCGCGGTCGTTGACGAAGACGCGGCGGGTTTGCGGGTCGACGGCGATGCCGTGGACGTTGTTCATGTAGCCGGGACGCTTGTCGTTGGGGGGCGTGCCTTTCTGGCCCCAGGCCATTAGGAACTTGCCGTCCTTGTCGAATTTCGCGACGCGGGTGCCGTTGTAGCCGTCGGCTACGAACATGGTGCTGTCGGGGAGCCACGCTAGAAACGTGGGGCGGTTGAAGTGGGTGCCGTCGGCGCCTTTGACTGTCGGCGTGCCGATGGTTTGCAGCAGTTCTTTGCCATCGTGGCTGAACTTATAGATGGCGTGCATGTGGTCGTCGACTACCCACACGTGCTTGTCGGGATCGTAGGGGTTGATGGTGACGTAGTGGGGGCGCTTGAAGATTTTGTCCCACTGGGTCCAGGTTTCGGTGATGTTGCCGTTGGCGTCGACTACGGTCAGGCAGTGTTCCCACTTGGCGTCGACACCGACGGTGCCTTTCCACAGCTTCGGGCCGTCATCGGGATCCTGGCCGGTTCCGCCGGCTCCGGGGAGGGCGGAAACGGTGGCGTCGCGCCAGGGGAGACGGCCGATGGGGAACTGGATGCTGGGTCCGAAGTCGGGTAGCAACTTCGTGGCGGGGCGCTTGATGTTGGGGAGCTCGCCGCGGAAGAGGAGAAACACGCGATTGGGATTTTCGGCGTAGACGCTTTGGCCGGCGCCCCAGGTCCAAGCCTCATTGCCGGGGAGGGTGCTGATGTCCTTGGGCCAATTCTTCACGGGCTCGTAGGCGCCGAAGGGATCCTGGCCCCCGACGGTGCCGGGGATGGCGGCGAAACCTGTGCCGGGCTTGGCTTGGGCTTCGACGGAGCGCACGCGGGTGGAGAGCAGAGCCAGTGCGAGGGCGAGAACGACGATGATCGCCGACATGATTGCAAGAATTTTACGCATTTTTGTTTTTCCTAATTAAAGGGGGCTGAACATTACGTTCAGCCCCTGGTATTTCCTGTGATCGCCGGCTAGAAGATGATTTTCAGGCCCAACTGGATGGCGCGGGGACCGCCGGAGCCGAGTACGGCGTTGGAGCTGACGACGTCGGGGGTGGAATTCTGGAAGCCGAAACCCGCACCGCCGGTGCCGCTGGGATCAGTGAAGCCGTTGCCGCCGCCGGGTCCACCGTAGGGGTTCGCGATATTGGTGTGGTTGAACACGTTGAAGGCTTCGGCGCGGAACTGGGCGGTGAAGCGTTCGGTAAACCGGAAGACCTTGGTGATCGATAGATCCACGTTGTAATACGGCAGTCCGCGGAACATATTGGCGGAGGTGGTGCCATAGCTACCGAACGCCGGGGGGATCAGGATCGAGCTGCCATTCGCATAGCAACCCAAGTTATTGAGGGCGGCCAAAGCCAAGGGGCCGTTCTTGACGGCTTGGGCGTTGCAGGCGGCGTTGGTGGTGGGGGCGTTGGGGTTGCCAGTGGTAGGTCCGAAATAGGGAATACCGGTGTTGCAAGTCCCGGCAGAGCAGCCGTTGGTGTCGTTGAAGGACTTCCGTGTCTGGAAGTCACTCGGGTTGCCATAGAAATTCCACTGTTCGCCGTTGGAGCCGATCGGCTGGTTTAGCTCATTGGTTCCGCTGAAGTCGGTGGTGAGGTCGTTGACGCCCCAGGGTGAGGCGCTCTGCAACAGGATGATGGAATTGAGGGACCAGCCGTCGATTAGCTGGCTGCGCGTCTTTTTCCCTGGAATCAGGTAAGTGATCGAGGCGGTGAAATGGTGGCGGATATCGAACATGCTATTCCCGTAGATGGATTTCTGATTAGTGCTGTTGATGGGCACGAAGAAACTCCAGTTGTCGGGATTTTCGGAGAGGGCGTGGGCGTAGGTATAACCCAGCACGAAGGACAGGCCATGCTGCTGGCGCTGCGTCAACGAGACTTGCAGAGCGTTGTAATTCGAGGTGTTGCTGTTCTGCAGGAAGTCGATGTAGTTCAGGTACGGGAACTTGCTGTTATAGGGCTGCGCGGCAACTTCGGCCGCGCCGTTTGGACTGCAGTTGTTGTATCCGGCAGAGGCGCTGGCGAGACATTGTCCGGCGGCACTATTGGGATTGGCGGGATTTCCCCAACCTGCGCTGAAGCCGCCGACGGTTTGAGGCTGGTTCAAGTCGGTTACGCCAAATAATCTGGCGGCGTGGTTGCCGACATAAGTGGCTTCGAGAGTGAGGGTGTTATTGAGCGCGCGTTGAATGCCCAGGTTATAGGTAACGACGTAGGGGGTTTTGAGATTGGGATCGACTCCGAGAATGGAACAGGGTTGCGGAGTGAATCCGGTGGAGAGCGTGACCGTGCCATCGCCGCAAGCTGAACTGAGAGAGTAGAGTGGGGTATTCGGGCCGTTGTGGTTCCAGCCGTACGCGATGCTGCCGGGAGTGTTGGGCGAACCGAGCGATGAACCCGAGTAACTGATGGTGGCCACGTTGATGGTTCCACCGGCCGTGGTGGGCGTCGGATTGCCGTTGGCATACAGCGGCACGCCGGTGGGGATAGTACGAAGGCCGAACAGATTGGCGACGGCCATGAAGGTATCGAAGCTGGCCTGCGAATAATACATGCCGGCGCCGCCGCGTACGACGGTCTTGCCGTTTCCACCCAGGTCGTAGGCAAAGCCAACGCGTGGCGCGAAATTTTTGTGATCGCCGTTGGTTACGTTAGAGAGCTGGGTGCTTCCCACCTGGAACATCCCTTGACCGGGGATGAAGTTGCCGAGCAGATTACCGTCGGCCTGAATCACAGTGGTCAATTCATAGCGCAAGCCCAGGTTCACGGTAAACTTCGGCTTGATACGCCAGTCGTCTTGGATGAAGGCGGCAAATCCGTTGTCGCTTAAGCTGCGGGCGGTGTCGCCACTGGTGATTCTCGCGCTCTTCAGGGTTCCGCTAAAGAAGTTCTGGAGACCGTTAAAGGATGTGGGCCCCTTGTTATTACTGGTGACGTTGTCGTCGCTGCGGTTCAAGAGACCTTCGCCGCCGAATTTGATGGAATGGTTGCCCTTCTGCAGGGACACGGTGTCGGTGAACTGGTAAACGCTATCGGGTCCGACGGTCTTGGGCCAACTGGCGGGACCGCCCAACTGGAAGCTCGGGAAACCGCTGATCTGGAGGCGCGGGAAACCGCCGAACGTGGGGTCGTTCTGGCCGGTATAGAAATTGTAAGTGGCGCCGTTGTAGAGATAGCTGGCGGGATTTTCCCCGACATCGGGAGTTCCGAAGATCTGGTGATAGCGGGACACACCAACGCGCAGCGAATTTACGATTGTGGGGCTGGCAACGTAAACCCAGTTCCCGGAGATCACTTGCGACCGTGCATATTGGGTGGTGAGCCACTGCTGGGCGATTTCGGAGGCGGGGGCATCGACGAAGGTACCGGTGCCAGGGCTCATGAAGAACATGCCGTTGAGGGAGTTCTTATCGTTGATGCGGTAATCCAGTTTGCCTACTCCCGAGAAAATCGAGTTGGAACTGGCCAGGGCCGTCGGGAAGTTTCCGGTGGAGCTGACGGGGAACAATCCAGGGAAATTTGCCAGCGGAGTGCAAGAGGTGCTTAGGCCGGCTAATTGTGCGCTGAGCGCCGATATGGTTTTGCCGGCCGCCCGATCGGCATTACAAGCGCCGACCAGGCTCAGCTTGGGGTCGGTGGCGCCCGGAGTGGAGATCGGGACGCTGTGGACGAAGGGGCTGCCGACGTTGTATTGCTGGGCTTCGAAATTACCGAAGAAGAAAAGCTTGTCACGGATGATCTTTCCACCGACGCTGCCGCCGTACTGTTCGAGCGAGAGTGGAGGCAGGGCCTGGCCGACTTCATTGCTGAAAAAATTGTTGGCGTCCCAGGAATCGGTGCGGCCGTAGGCGTAAGCGGTTCCGTGGTAGGCGTTGGTGCCGGACTTGATGCCGACGTTGACGACGGCGCCGGGCTTCCAGCCGTATTCGGCGCGGGGATTCTGATTGGTTTTGAATTCGTCGATGGCGTCGATGGGGAGCATGGTGCCGGCGTCGCCAGCGGCCATGACGGCGTTCATCATGCTCTGCGCCATCCAGGGATCGTTGCTATTGATGCCGTCGACCATGAAGAAATTGTCGTGAGGGCGGAGGCCGTTGGTGGCCTGGGTCCAACCAGAGTTACCGGGATACTTCACGACGCCGGGGCGCAGGTCGAGTAGGTTCTCGAAGTTTCGTCCATTGAGCGGGAGATCGTTGATGACCTGGTTGCTGAGGGTTCCGCCTACTTCGGCGTTGCTGGTGTTGAGGGCAGCGGCTTCACCGGTGACGGTGACGGTCTCGGTTTGATTCCCGGTCTCGAGCGTCATGTCGATGCGAATGTCCTGGCTGACTTCGAGCTGAATGGCATTGCGCTCGGCGGTTTTAAAACCCTGGAATTCGACTTTCACGGCATAGGTTCCGGGGTTGAGGTTGGGCGCGGCATAGGCGCCGGCGGCGTCGGTGTTCACGGTGCGGGTGGCGCCTCTTTGCAGGTCGGTGATGGTCACCTTGGCGTTGGGAATGGAGGCGCCGCTGGGATCCGTTACGGTCCCGGCGATGCTGCCGGCCGCCCCTTGCGCCCAGAGCGACGCGCTCAGCAAAAACGTTCCGAGCACTAAAGCGAAAATCTGCGAGGCCCGGCGACTACTCACGGGCACCGCGAAAATAGATTTTACAAACGCGAGACTCATTGAAACCTCCCAAGGCAATACTAGGGCTCAGGGTAAAAACGTTCATTCACTCACCACAGAAGCTATGGAATGCTATCACCCGCTGGAATAGGTGTCAACGGAAATTGATGACGAAAGGCGCGCTGCGTATCTCAAATTCGCGGCAAAGCTTGCGTGCGAAGACTTATTCAGGAAGGCTTCAGGTGGCCCTCAGTAAATCCTCAGATTTCCCGGAAAATCCTTGGCGATTAATGACGAGCGAGCGCGCCGGGCTTGGCGGCTTGCGCGGGGTCGGGATGAGGGTCGCGCGAAGGAAAGATTACGGTGAAGCTGGACCCGGCGCCGGCGACGCTGCGCACGTCGATCTTCGCGCGGTGGGCGACGGCAATGCTTTCCGCGAGCGGTAACCCAAGTCCGTGACCGCTGCCGGTGCGGGAGCGATCGGCGCGGTAGAAGCGTTCGAAGATGTGGGGGAGATCGGCTTCGCCGATACCTGCGCCAAAGTCCTGGATGGTGACGGAGAGGCGGGTATCGTGACGCTCGATGGTGGCAATCACTTCGCCGGAGGGATGGGAATACTTGAGGGCGTTGTCGAGCAAGCCGACGAACAGGCGATGCAGTGCGGGGCGGTTGCCGGCGATGATGGCAGGCGCATCGCCAAGCGCAGTTTGGATGTGGATTTGGCGAGTCTGCGCGAGGCTGTTCATTTCCGCGACGACGGCTTGCAGGATATCGCGAAGGTCCACCGGAGCGCGCGGCATCTCCACGATCTGGGCGTCGGTGCGGGCGAGGATCAACAGATCTTCGACGAGCTGGGTCATACGCTGGGCTTCGGAGACGACATCGTCGAGCGATTCGCGGTAGGACTCAGGGGAGCGGCCGCGGCGCAGCGCCAGTTCGGCGGTGGTGCGGATGACGGCGAGCGGCGTGCGCAGCTCATGCGAGGCGTCGGCGACAAATTGCGAAAGCGTTTTGACGGCGGACTCGAGGCGTCCCAGCATGGAATTCAGGACTTCGGCAAGGCGCGCGATTTCGTCGCCAGTGGCGGGCACGGGGACGCGCTCAGATAAATTTTCGATGCTGATCATGAGCGCGGCGGCGGTGACGTCCTGCACGGGGCGGAGGGCGCGGCGGCTGAGCCATACGCCGCCCAGGCAGGCGATCGCAATCATCACCGGAATCAGAATCAGCAACAGGAAGCGCAGTTCATTGAGGACGTAGACCACGTTGCTGGTGGGGGAGCCGACATCCAGGTCGAAAGTGTCGCCATTCACTGTAAAGCGCCGCTGCAGCATGCGCGCCGAGGCGGCGGCGGTCTGGGCGTTCTCAGGATAGGCGAAGGTAAAGCCGTCGGAGCCGCGCAGCATCACGTAGCTGGTGGGCGGCAAGGCCTGGCAAAACTCCTCGAGCTCGGCGCGCAGATGAGGAACGCGCTGGTCGGACTCGTTGCGGAAATAACTTTCGAAGCGGCTGGCGCGGCCGGCGAGTTCCTCGTCTATATCGGCCAGCAACTGGTGGCGGAGGGAGACCCACAACAGGACGCCAAAGAGCGCGAGTCCGGCGGTGAGAACCACGGCATACCAGACGGTGAGGCGAAAGCGGATGGAGTGGCTGTGCATGCTGTCAGGGCTCCCGCATGATGTAGCCGAAGCCGCGCAGTGTGTGAATCAGCTTGGGCTCATGGGTGTCGACTTTGTGGCGCAGCTGGCGCACGAACACTTCGAGATTGTTCTGGCTGACTTCGTGGTCGAAGCCCCACACCGATTCGAGAATGACGTCACGGCTGACGGCGCGGCCGCGGTTGCGCATCAGCAACTCGAGGAGCTTGTATTCGCGGGGCGTGAGATTAACAACTTCGCCGGCGCAGGTGACGCTGCGGCTGGCGGGGTCTAATTTGACGGCTCCGATTTCGAGGCAGGCGGCGCGCGGCGCGTCACCGCGGCGGCTGATGGCACGCAGGCGGGCGAGCAGCACTTCGAGCGGGAAGGGCTTGGCGAGGTAATCGTCGGCGCCGGAGTCGAGGCCGCTGACGATGTCGGCGGCGGCATCGCGGGCGGTGAGCATGAGGACAGGGGTTTGGTTGCGGCTTTCGCGTAACTTACGGACCACGGTGAAGCCGTCCATGCCGGGGAGCATGACGTCCAGCACGATCACGTCGAAGCGGGAGGAGAGAGCAATGGCGAGGCCTTCACGGCCGTTGCCGGAGACCACAGCCTGGTGGCCTTCTTCCTGGAGCGTGCGCGCCAGCAGATCGGCCATGCGCTGTTCGTCCTCGACGACCAGGATTTGCATGCCTACGAGGGTAACAAAGTTGATCGAGGCGAGGAACAATCGCTTGCTAGCGGGCGTCCCAATGGATCGATCCATCTGCCACGGTGGGATATTAAAGGCTAATAAAATCACCTGAGTAACGGGCTTACTGCGCAGTCCGTCTGAATAATTGGGGCACTTCGCGCTTGACAGGTTCTGGCGGCGTTGTTAAAGTCCCACTGGGAGGTTTTATGAAACACAAAAGCGCAATCTTACTGGTGGTAATCGCCAGTTTCGTATTGATTCCGGGTCTGGCGCTGGCGCATCACGGGCAGGCTTCTTACAACTTGAAGGAGTCGGTTACGGTGACAGGAACGGTGACGGATTTCCAATTACTCAACCCGCATTCGATCGTTTATCTGGATGTGAAAGCGGAAAATGGCGAGCTGCAACATTGGCAGGGCGAGATGACCAGCCCCAACCGTTTGATCCGCGGCGGGTGGAATAAAAAAACCTTGAAGCCGGGGGATCAGATCACGCTGACGGGCTGGGGCTCGGCCAGCGGGGCGCATTCGCTGTGGATCACGAAGTGCATTACGGCGAGCGGCGAGGAATTGAAGCTGGGAGCCGGGGACTGATATGCGCTCTGGTTTCTTGAAATGCATTTTTGTTTTTGCGGGCGTCGCCGCGCTGGCGGCGGCGCAGCAGAAGCCGGACCTTTCCGGAGTGTGGACGGCAAAGAACGTGCCTGGGGCGCGCTATCGCGGGTGGGGCTTCATGGCGGAAGAGCCGCCGATGACGCCGTGGGCGCTGGAGAAATTTAAGCTGACGAAGCCGTCGTTTGGGCCGCGGTCGTTCAAGGATTCGAACGATCCGGTGAATCCGACTACGGTGAATGCGACGGGCTGTTTTCCACCGGGAGTGCCGCGAATTTATTTGCAGCCGTTTCCGATGGAGATCGTTCAGCAGGCGAATCGCGTGCTGATTATTTACGAGTTCGATCATTTGATCCGGCAAGTCTGGATGGATGGGCGGGCGCATGTGAAGGATCTGCCGTCGACCTGGATGGGGGATTCGATCGGCAAGTGGGAAGGCGACACGCTGGTGATCGACAGCACCGGGTTCAACGACAAGACATGGCTCGACCGCGCGGGGCATCCGCACAGTGAGGATCTGCACGTGGTTGAGCGGCTGAAGAAGACCGATGCTAAGACTTTGCAGATCGATATTACGATGGACGATCCGATGGCTTATACGAAGCCTTGGGGCGGGCAGTTGCTTTATACGCTGCGGCCGGATTGGAATATTTCGGAATTGATTTGCGTGGATAACGTGAACTTCGATCAGTTTTTGAAGAACGAGGAGAACCCGCCTAAGTAAAAGGGCGGGCTCTCCGCTTCTGTGATTAAGATTCGGTTACCAACTGTTTGGCGGCCCAGTCGGGGAATACGGGTGGGCGGGCGGATCGGGGCCCACCGGCGTTGGAGGCTTGGTTGTGACCCGTGCCTTCCACCATTTCGCGTTTACAGTTTACGGACGACTGGTATAGCTTGAGGGCGCCGGCGGGGTCCATGATGCGGTCGTCTTTGCTGTAGCCGATGAGCATGGGGCACTCGATGCGGTTGGCGCGGCCTTCTAGCGTGTAGTCCGCTAATTTCTTTCTGGCGTCGGTCAGATCCTTGGCGCCCACGATCCAGCGAATGCGTTCCTGGATGGGCGGGTAGTAATCGAAAATATCACTCAAGAGGCCGAAGGATCCGCTACTCATGGTGGCGGCCTTGATGCGGGGCTCGCCGCTGGCGGCGCGGGGGACACCGTAACCGCCCATGCTGATGGCGGTCATCCCGATCTTCTTGGCGTCGACGTCGGGGCGGGTTTCTAGATAGTCGATCATGGCTTTCGCGATCCGCTCGGTGTCAGGCGGGAGATGCAGATCTTTCAGGCGTAACGCTCCGCCTTGGCCGGGGAAATCCACCGCTAGATACGCCATGCCGCGGGCTGTGTACGCGCCGCCGCCGAGGATGGTGGCTTCAGCCATGGTGTCGGCGCCCTGGAAGGCGATCATGACGGGAAAGCGTTTTCCGGCGGGGCCGTTGGGCTTGCGGAAGTAGCCGTCGAGCATGGTGCCTTCGTAGTTGACTTGGATGCGCTCGAAGGGCGCGCGCGTCATCTTCCAGGCTTTGTCGTAAGTCTCGCGCATTTTTTTGTAGCTGGGCATCATGCGCGGATCGGTGACGGGCTGGGGCCAACAGGCTTCACGGTAGAACGTGGAGGCCTTGAGGTAAAACTCATTCGCGGTGACTTTGCGGCCTTCAGCGGCGAGCTGGTCTGCGGCGCGCTCGTTCTTTTCGGCGACGCGGGTCCATTCGGTTACCCAGGAGTCGAGATTAAACGGCTTCATGCGCTGGGCTACTTCGAGTTGATCGGGGTCGCTGGTGTAGATGGAAGCGGTGAGGCGAATTTCGAGTTGGCCGCCGCCGGGCATGTTGTTGCCGAGGAAGAGCTCGGATTCAGAACGCCCGCCGACTTTGCCGCGCGCGCCAGCTTCCGAGCCGAGATCCTGCGCTAAAGCCGACGATGTCAGGATGTCTGAGAACGGAACCGCGGCGGAGGCAATGCCGAGTTTCACCAGATTTCTTCTATTCAGGCCTAGCAATGAATCCATAAGTGCTGTCTCCTTTTCGAAAAAGCTTCGATAATTACTTTACGCCTTTTGGCTGCTGGATGCTCCGGGATAAAAGGCGCGAGGCGTCGCGTCATCCCAACCGGTGTTGCAATGCGGTACGGACCAGCGGTCGACTTTGCGCGCTTCGAGCACGGGTTTACCGAGCGCGGGGCAGGACAGGCAATAGCTGCCGTCGTGGGTGCCGATCCAGATGAGGTTGCGGTCCGATTCGACGAAAACGTTCTCGGTGGAGCCGCGCCACCAGCTTTCGTAGTTATTGATTTCGCCTTCATGGGGCGGTACGAAATACGCGATTTCTTTGGGGGCGGCGGGAATCGAGATGTCGAAGACGCGGACGCCGGCGTTGAACGAGGTGATCACCATGATCTCCGGGCGCGGGGTGCCGGGGGCCAGCCAGC
>CAVPZQ010000009.1:0-15134 GCA_963710155.1 Bryobacterales bacterium
TGGACGCCGCGGTGCTGCGCCCCGATTTGTTTTTCCACGAAGAATGGGTGCTGGCGGTGGCCGGCGATAAAGCTCGACGAAGCAGTGACTCGGTTAGGCCCGCGCTATGAATTGAAGAAGCGGATTATGGTGAAAGGAGCGCCCGCCGTGGAAATCTATCAGCGCCAATGAAGCTGATCCCATGAACATCCCTTTCACAAAAGCACACGGCGCGCGCAACGATTTTCTGCTCACCTGGCGCGATCAATTGCCGGAAGACTGGGCGATATCGCCGCGGCCGCCGTCGCGATTTGCGATCGCCATACCGGCATCGGCGCCGACGGCTGGCTGCTGATCTCAACAGGCAGATCGAAGACGCCAAAATTGAGCTGTGGAATTCCGATGGCAGCCGCAGCGAAATTTCCGGCAATGGCACGCGCTGTGCCGCGGCGCTGCTGGTCCAGCGGACGCGGCCGGACCGACGTGCGCATCGCCACCGGCGCGGGCCTCAAACATCTGCGTCTGCTCGAACGCCAAGGCCACGCGTACTCTTTCGAAATGAACATGGGCGAGGCGGCCATCGAAGAACTGCATGCGTCGATCGAAGAGCGCGAATGCACGATCCTGAACGTCGGCAATCCGCAGTGCGTTTTTTTCGTCGACGATTTCGATTTTGAATGGCAGGCGCTGGGCGCGCTCGTAGAGCGCCACCCGCGTTTCCCGAATCGCACCAACGTGTCGTTCGTTCGGGTGGTAACGGCCACACGCTGGACGTGCGTTTTTTCGAGCGCGGCGCGGGCGAAACCATGAGTCGGGCACGGGATCAACGGGCGCCGGCGCGGCCGCCCTCGCACGCGGCCTGGTAACTCCGCCGGTGCAGGTTTTGACGCCCGCCGGCCCCTTGCATTACGCTGGGAAGGTGACGATATCTTTTTGGCCGGACCTGCCGAAATTATGGGCAGCGGTGAGTTTTTCTGGAAAGGGACTGAGAGCAAGTGAGTTATTTCGAAGATCTCGCGGAAGAAGATACCTCTAAGACCGCGCACGTGGGCATTGTGGGCTTGGGCTACGTGGGCCTGCCGCTGGCCGTCGAGTTCGCGGCCGCCGGGTTCAACGTCACGGGGATCGACATCGATGGCAAGAAAGTCGCGGCGCTGAATCGCGGCGAATCCTATATTCAGGACATCCCCACTTCGGTGTTAGCACCGCTAGTGAAATCCGGCAAGCTCAAAGCGACCACCGATTTCGCCGCGGTCGCGACGATGGATACCATCGACATTTGCGTTCCCACGCCGCTGCGCAAAACCAAAGATCCGGACATGAGTTACATCGTCAACGCGTGCCAGGAAATCGCCAAACATTTTCACGCGGGCGTGTTGATCATCCTCGAATCCACCACCTATCCGGGCACCACCAATGAATTGATGCTGCCCATGTTCGAGCGGCCTGGCATGAAAGTGGGCGAGGATTTTTTCCTGTGCTTTTCGCCGGAGCGCGTGGATCCCGGCAACGCCAAATTCCAGACGCGCAACATTCCGAAAGTAGTGGGTGGCATCACGGCGGCGTGCACGCAGGCCGGCGCGCTGTTCTACCAGCAGGCGCTCGAAACCGTTATCCCTGTGAACTCGACGCGCGTGGCCGAAATGGTCAAGCTGCTCGAAAACACTTTCCGCATGATCAACATCGGACTGGTGAACGAAATGGCGATGCTTTGCGATCGCATGGGCATCAACGTTTGGGAAGTGATCGACGCGGCCGCCACCAAACCCTTCGGCTTCATGCCGTTTTATCCGGGTCCCGGTTTGGGCGGGCATTGCATTCCGATTGACCCGTTTTATCTGTCGTGGAAAACCAAGCAGGCGGGCATTGAGGCGCGTTTCATTGAACTCGCCGGTTACATCAACGGCAACATGCCGCATTTCGTGGTCGACAAAATTCAGAACGCGCTGAACGATCACTACAAAGGCGCTCAAGGGCTCGCGCGTACATGTGCTGGGCGTGGCTTATAAGCGCGATATTGACGACGTCCGCGAATCGCCGGCGCTGGATATTATTCATTTGCTGGGCAAGCGCGGCGCGAGCGTGACTTATAGCGATCCGTATGTGCCGCAGCTGCACGCCGACGGCGTGGTGCCGGACATGACCGCGATCGATGCCGACAAAGGCGCGGCCGCGGCCGACTGCGTGGTGATCGTCACCGATCATAAAGGCTTCGATTACACGCGCATCGTCGAGCGCGCCAAGCTGATCGTCGACACGCGCAATGCGCTGAAGGCGAACACCTCCGATAAGATCGTGCGCCTGTAGAGCTATTTCAGCGCCGCGAATTCTTTCTGGGCTTTCGCCAGCACCGGGAGATCGGTGTCGGCGTCCTTCCACATCGCGAAGAAAGCCTGATAGGCGGGTTTCGCTTTGGCGGAATCTCCCGCCAGCGCCCATGCCCGGCCCACTCCCAGGTAAGAGAGCGGATAAACCACGCCCCAGTTCGCCCCCTTGTGATCCAGAATCTTTTGGAACTCCGCCGCCGCCGCCGCGCCCTCGTTGCGGCGCAAGTAGGCGATGCCGCGCAGATAGGGCACCTGCGAATACGCGCGCTCGTAAGGTGCGGCGGCTTGCAACGCGTCGATCGCTTTGCCGGGCTGGTTTTGCTGAAGCGCTAGCGTTGCGCGGGCGACGGGCAGGCGGACGGCGTTTAGTAGCGTGTCGTTAGGACGCTCTTTGGCTTGCGCTTCGGCGGCTTTGAGCGGCGCTTCCGCGTCGGAGCACAGCAGCGCGGCGACGGCTCCGATCTGCTGGACGCCATCACAGCTTCCACGGAACTCGCCCATGCCGGCGACTTGTGCCAGCAACTGGCCGGCGGCGCCTTCGAGACCGTGTTGTTCCGCGAGCCGTGCGCCCTGCTGCGCGAGCGCCGCGGCCTTTTTGAATTCCCCGTGGATGAGAGCGTTCTGCGATTGTTCGCCGAGGCTTTGATATTCCTCCGGCTTGCCCATGAACCACTGGATTTCTTTCGCAGCGGCAGCCGGGTCGGCTTGCATGTAAGCGACACGTAGCAGAGCGCGGTGGACCGCGGCGACGTCCGACGTTCGCACAACCGATTTGGCTTCGTCAAAGCGGTCCAGGCGCGCGTAAGCGAGAATCAGAGCCGAATATAGGCTGGGATCGCCCGCGCTCTGATATTCCGCAAGCGCCTTCTCCCATTCACCCAGGTTCAGTAGATACCTCCCAATTGGTTGTGTGCTACACGATCGCGCGGGTAGGTGCGGATGAGAAGCAGGTTGGTATCGATGGCGCGGTTCAATTCGCCGGTTGCGACGCGGTAATAAATGGCTTGAATTCGCAGGCGCTCGAATTCACTGGCATGAGCGGCTAGCGAGAAGGCTTTGGTCAGCGCCTCTTCGGCGGGGCCGTTCTGGCCGGAGTTGCTGTAGGCGAAATACAGTTGCAAGTAGGCAATCGCGAAGTTTGGATCTAACTGGATGGCGTGTTCCAGGGAAGGAATCGATGCCAAGTCGCGGCCTTGGTTTCTCTCCGCCACCCCTAGGGCGTAGGCTTGAAAGCTTCGATCGACGCGGTGCTGACCAGATTCAACGGACGGTCCAAGTTTTGTATCGAGCTGGGCGACTCGCCTAATTCGCGCGAATACCGGTAGCGCTTTTGAGATCGCGTTCAGCACCTGCTCGCGGCCTTCGGCCTGCACCTGTTCGCGCGCGAGGGTCGCGCCGTTCTGGCAATTCACGGCTTGCACCGTTACCAAGAACACCTTGCCAAGATCCGCGATCGCACCGTTGATCATCACCTTCTGGCCTTCGCGCACGCAGATATCGTGGGCGATCACGTTACTGATCCGCGTGTCGGGCGCGCGGCCCATCAACTTCAGATCCTGCTGCATCTGCTCATCGTCGATGATTTTGAGGAACGGCGATTGCTCCAGTTGAATCGCCAGTGCGGTGCGCAGCGTGCCGTCGAAAATCCTGTCGCCGGTGGCGTTGCTGAAATCCGCCAGCACCAGAACGTCTTTGTCGGAGAGCCGTTGGTTGGACGGAAACTGCATCACCAGCAGTGCCAAACCGCCGATCAGCATCACTATCGAGGCGGCTCCGATGATGTACTCGCGACGGAAGCCTTTGGGGTGCGCCACCGCGGCTAGCGCCTGTTTCACCTCGCCGGCCGATTGGTAACGCGCGGCCGGATCTCGCTCCAGACATTTTTGCAGGACTTTTTCGAGCGTGGCGGGCTGCACCGGGCGGCGGTCCTCTGCCATGCGGCGGCCCATCAGCATTTCATAAAGCACGCAGCCGACGGCGTAGATATCGGAACGCGCGTCCGCCGGTTTTCCGGCCCACTGCTCCGGAGCCATGTAGGCGGGCGTGCCCATCACGGCCCCGGCTTGCGTCATTTGCGTCTGCGTTGCGTCCCCAGGACCCACGGCGATGCGGGCGAGTCCGAAATCCAGCAGCTTGATGCCTTGAGGGGTAACCAGAATGTTCGACGGTTTCAGGTCGCGATGGATGATGCCGCGCTGGTGGGCGTGATCGAGCGCATCGCAGATCTCGGTCGCGAAGCGCAAAGTTTCCTGCTGCGAAAGTGGGCCGCGCAAGGGCACGCCCTCGATTAATTCCATCACCAGGTAGTTCGGGCCGACGTCGTAGAGCGTGCAAATGTGTGGATGATTCAGCGCGGCCACGGCGCGGGCTTCGCGCTCGAAGCGTTCGGAAAACTGCTCCTTCGAAACTTTGATAGCGACTTCGCGGTTGAGGCGCGTGTCGCGCGCGCGATACACTTCGCCCATGCCCCCGGCACCGAGCGGCGCCAGGATCTCATAGGGTCCCAGGCGGTCGCCGGCGGTTAGAGCCATGAGGGGAGTTTACTTGCCGAAGTAATTCTGATCGAACGTAATGGTGGTTTTGCTCTTGATGGCGTCCACGCCTTTTTGCGCGATCTCGGGGCCGATTTTCTCGGTGATCTCAGGCTTCGCGTCGTCCAGGCTCTTGCTCTCGTGCTTGGTCACCTGGATGATGTGGTAGCCGAACTGGGTCTTCACGGGCTCACTGATTTCGTTGACCTTCAAGGCGAAGGCGGCTTCTTCAAATTGCGGGACCATGCGGCCGCGTGTGAAATCGCCCAGCACGCCGCCGTTGGCGCCGGAGCCGGCATCGTCGGATTCGGTCTTCGCAAGCTCGGCGAAATCGCCGCCCGCGACTAACTTCGCGCGAATATCTTTGGCTTTGGCTAGCGCCTCTTCGTCGGTCAAATCCTTCTCGCCTTCTTTGAGTGGCACAGCGGAGCCGGCCATGCGAATCAGGATGTGACGCGCGGTGACGGTGTCGTAGTCGGCTTTATGCTCGTTGTAATAGGTCTGCAAATCGGCGGCGCTGGGCTTGGCGTCCTTCGAAATTTTCTGGAAGAGCATGCCGGCCACCAGTTGATCGGAGCGCATGGCCAGCTGCGCTTTGGCTTCCGGCGTCTGGTCGAGCTTCTCACGGCGGGCTTCCTGGGCGAGGGCCTTCAACTCAGCCAATTGCTCGGCGAGTTGGCGCTTGGCCTGCGGAGCTTGCGCGGCGGCGCGGCGCTCGGCCGGCATTTGTTCCACGATCTGCGCGAAGATCTGCTCGAACTGGGTTCTGGTGATTCTTTCCGTGCCGATGGTCAGCACGACGGGATCGGACGATGCCGCTGCAGGAGCGGGTGAAGCCGCGGCGGTGGGTTTCGGAGCGGCGGTAGCGGCGGGTTTGGGCGCCGCGGGCGGGGCCTGTCCCCACGTCAGCGTGATCGCCAGGAAAAGGCCGGTCAAAAGGAGGGAAATTCTCATAACTTACAGGATAGCAGGGGCTACAATGGCTAGCGATGGATCTCATTCTGTTCCGCGTCGAGGGCGGCGTTGCCCGCATAACGTTGAATCGTCCGGAGAAGCGCAACGCGTTGAACGCGGAGGTGATCGCAGGGTTCGGCGAGGCGCTGGCGGGGTCCGCGAAAGACCCGGCGGTGCGCGTTGTTTTGATCACTGGCGCGGGCAAGGATTTCTGCGCGGGGTTCGATTTGTTGTCGCTCGACAAGGGTAACGACGCGGGCGCGATGGAGCATCTGGAAACCGCGCGGCGTTTGGCGGACGTGCTGCTGGCGATCCGCAGGCATCCGCATCCCGTGGTGGCGGCGGTGCAAGGACGCGCGCTGGGCGGGGGCGCGGGGATAGCGAGCGCGAGCGATTTGATTTTGGCGGCGGAATCGGCGTCGTTGGGATATCCGGAAGTGAAGATCGGATTCGTGCCTGCCATGGTGGCGGCGCTGCTGCGACGCGCGGTGACTGAGAAACGCATGTTCGAATTGCTGGTGACCGGGGAACCAGTTGGGGCGCCGGAGGCAAAATCCATAGGCCTGATCAATCAAGTATTCGCTGACGCCGAGTTCGACACCGGCGTCGAGGCGTACGTGCGAAACCTGGCGGCGAAATCGGCGAGCGCACTAAGTTTGACCAAGCAACTGCTGTATCACACGGACGGAATGACGCTTGAGAAGGCCATCGAGGCGGGCGTGCAGATGAACGCTTTGTCGCGTACCACGGAGGATGCGAAGCGCGGATTCGCGGGATTCGGGAAGGCGAAGTAGCAAGAGCCAACGTGGGCGTTGGCTGCCGGCCGGAGGGCCGCCCCACGATTCGCGTTATCGTGGAGGTACCCATGGCTCGCAAGCATTTCGAATGGAAAGTCCGCGACAAGCTGATTCAGCTCGGCGAGCGCACGTTGCTCGTCGGCGTGCTGAACGTCACGCCTGATTCGTTTTCAGACGGCGGCAAATATGCCGATCCCGACCGTGCGTTCGCGCGCGCGGTGGAGTTGGAAGAAGAGGGCGCGGATATTATCGACGTCGGCGCGGAATCCACGCGGCCCGGGTCGGTGCGCGTTTCCGAAGCCGAGGAATTGCGGCGGCTGGTGCCGGTCTTGAAGCGGCTGCGTAACAAGTTGACCGTCCCGATTTGCGTGGACACTTATAAATCCGGTGTCGCGGAGAAGGCGCTGGAGTTGGGTGCCGATATCATCAATGACCCGAGCGGGCTCACCATCGATCCGGAGCTGGCGCGCGCGGCGCGGCAAGCCGACGCAGGGCTGATCATCAATCACATGCGCGGCATGCCGGAGACTTGGGCGAAGCTGCCTCCGCTGAAGAATCCGCTGGCCACGATTGCCGCTGAGCTCGACGCGTCGGTGCATCGCGCAGTGGGCGCTGGAGTCGAACGGCGTCGCATTGTCATCGATCCGGGGCTGGGCTTCGGCAAACGTAAGGAACAGAATTCGGAGATTCTGGCTAGGTTGGACGAGTTGGCGAAGCTGGAGCTGCCGTTGTTAGTGGGCCCGTCGCGCAAGCATTTTCTGGCGCGGGAATCGGCGATCGAAACCGAGTTCGCGGGCGCGGCGGCGGTGACCGCGGCGATTCTCTATGGGGTCCACATGGTGCGCGTGCACGATGTGAAGGGCATGAAAGCGGTGGTCGAAGTGGCCGACGAAATCGCCAAGGCGCGCGCGGATGTCGCGGCTACCGTCGTTGGCACCGCGGGCAGTAGTGGGTTCCGCGCTGGACCACGGTAATCTTGCGGATGGGCGCACCGCACACCGAACACGGCTCGCCTTCGCGTCCGTAGGCTTGATGCTGCAGCTGGAACCAGCCGCGCTCGCCCTGGGCATTTACGTAATCGGAAATTGAGGAGCCGCCCTGGTGGATGGCTGCGCCCAGAATCTCGCGCATGTGCTGATGGATGGCGGCGACCTTTGCGGCGCTCAGCTTTGACGCCACCGCCAGCGGATGCACGCGCGCCGCGAACAGTGTTTCATCCGCATAGATGTTGCCGACGCCGGCTAGGAAAGTCTGGTTGAGCAGGAGCGCTTTGATGCTGGTCTTGCGGAGTTTCAGGCGAGCCTGAAATTCTTTCAGGCCGATATCGAGCGGCTCCGGGCCCAGGCGCGAGAGGTCGTGATTCCACAGAATGCGCCCGAACTGGCGCGGGTCGGTGTAGATCAGCGATCCGCTGTCGAGGGTCAAGATTCCGTAGGAGTGCTTGGACGGAGCGGCGTCGAGCAGCAGGCGGCCGGTCATCCCGAGATGCACCGTCAGCGTGCCTTCATCGAGCTGCATCACGATGAACTTGCCGCGGCGCTGGATGGATTGAATGGTGCGATCCGTCAGGCGGCGCGCCAGCGTCTTGCGATTTCCCGGCGTCACAAAGCGTGAGGAAAACGATGCGGCGACGATGCGCCGGCCGGGCAAATGCGGCGCTAACGAGCGCACTACCGTTTCTACTTCGGGAAGCTCAGGCAAGTTCCACCAGAATCTCGCCGTCTTTCACTGTTACTGCGTAGGTGGCTAGTTTCAAATCTTCGTTGCCGCCGAACGCGCCGGTGCGGCAATCGAATTCCCATCCGTGATAGGGGCAACTGAGAATCGCGCCGTCGAGCGCTCCGTAGCCCAGTGGGCCGCTGGAGTGCGGGCAGATTCCGTCCATCGCGTAGAGCGTGCCGCCGACGTTGCACACCGCCACCGCGTCGTCGCCGACTTCAACGTGGATCGCGGAACCGGGAGGCAACTGCTGTAGCGGGCCGACTTTTACAAAAGCCATTCTGTTCTTTTTGTACCATGAGGGTCAGAATGTCTCGCCGAGCCAACGTGGGCGTTGGCTGCGGGCCGGAGGCCCGCCCCACTACTTCAACTTATCGGCGACCTTCGCGAGTCCGGCTTTGGCGCACGCCTCGTCCATGTCCCAGCCGGGCGCTCCGCTGACGGCGATGGCCCCGATGACTTCTTTGTCGACGACAATCGGCAGGCCACCGCCCATATCGATAGTGCCCTCGATGGGCGGATTGGGCATGGTGCCTTCGAGCAGCGGCACAGGCTCGGCGGTTTTCTTCGACCAGCCCTCGACCACTTCTCGTGAGGGGCGGCGGTAAACCAGCGCGGTGTAGGCTTTCTTGTGGGCCACGTCGAAGCGGTGGAGATTGGCTCCATCGTCTTCGAACGCGATGATGGTGCGGCCGGTGGCGCCGAGCACGGTGACCGCGCATTTATAGCCCAGCGCGCGGCACTTTTCGAGCGAGCCTTGCGCCATCGACATGGCCATGTCGAGCGAAAGGGCCTTGTGGACAATCAGGCCTTGCTCGGCGTGGGCCGGTTGCGTCGCGGCCAGCATAGCGACGGCACAGAGCAGTGCGCCATGAGACTTCGTCATGGGTAGTTCCTCCTGACTGTCTATGTTATTCCTGATCGGGCGGCTTCTTGTGCTTGGGTTTTTTGCGGGTGGTTTTGGGAAGGATGGCCTGGGAGGGTTTGACGGGGCCCACGCGTTCGCGAGCGATGGCGCGGACTTCATTGGATTGGTCGAATTTGGGGGCCTTGCGCCGCTTCATAGGATCACGCTATGCTTATCGTGACAGATAAAAAGGAGGCCGTATGTTACGTTCTATCGGCTTGCCTGAGTTAATGGTCATCCTGGTAGTCGCCGTGCTGTTGTTCGGCGGCAAAAAAATACCTGAGCTGGCGAAAGGCTTGGGCGAAGGCATCCGCAACTTCAAAGACTCTATGAAGGAGCCGCCGCCGCCCGACGACAAGAAGCAAGCGTAACGGCTTCCTGGCACCGTCCGCAGTTTGGACCGCCTCAATCGGATTTCAGAATTAACCCGCTACGGCGGATTTCAAGAATAAACCCCGCCGCGGCACCAGCCGGGCGGGGTTTTAATTTTGACAGGCGCGGTCCGCGCTACTTCTTTTTGGGCGGAACGATCGCGTCCTTCACAGCCTTGGCGACGCGGAACTTCACGACCTTCTTGGCCGGAATCTTGATGGCTTCGCCGGTGGCCGGATTGCGGCCCATGCGCGCCTTGCGGTCCACACGCACCAGGCGGCCGATGCCGGGCAGAACGGTAACACCATTCTTTTTGGTTTCGGCGATGGCCATATCGGCGTACGCCGTGGTGAAAGCCTTGGCGACCTTAACAGGAACGCCGACAACCTCCGCCAGCTTCTTGATCAATTGCGACTGTGTCATTTTTGCTGCTGCCATATTGCTCCTTTTTTCGAAAAACTGATTCTCCCGTTAGTACGTTTTCGCTGCGCGCGGCTGCTCGGAAATCGCGACAGGCGCGCATTTCACTACTGCATCATACGGTATGCCGAATGTTGGTGTAAAGGGAAAACTGCACAAAAACGCCGATTTTTAGCGGGTTTCATGCAATGCTATGCTGACAGCGTAAGGGCCATGAGTGAGCTTCAAGAGCAACTGGCGGCTCTGCGCCGGCGCATGGCGCGCGTGGCCGCGGACTGCGATGAAAAATACGGAAAGCCAGAAAACCCTTATTCCACGGGGGTTTCGCACACTTTTTCCACAGCTTTTCAAGTGCAGGAATGGTTTCCCGGGGAAGAAATCGTTACCGAATACGGTAAACATTTCGAGACAGAAACGTTTTATGCGCGCCATCGCCGCCACGGCTCCGCGGAGCTGAGTGAGCTCGCGGAGCTGCCTCACGATCTGCTCGAAACCTTGTCGAATGGGGCGGTGCGCGATGTGCCGCCGCAACAGTGGGCGTTCCTCGATACCGAAACTACAGGCTTGGCTGGAGGCACTGGCACCGCGGCTTTCTTAGTCGGCGTGGGGCGCATCACGCCCGACGGTTTCCGCGTGCGCCAGTTTTTCATGCGCGATCACGGCGAGGAAGCGAGCCAACTGGATGCGCTCACGCGGCACCTGGAGCGGTTCCGCGTGCTGATCACTTATAACGGCCGTACCTTCGATCAACCGCTGCTCGAAACGCGCTACCGGCTGAACCGCGCGCGCTCGCCGCTCGCACGGCTGGCGCACCTGGATCTGCTCTACGGCGCGCGGCGCTTGTGGAAACTGCGCTTCGATAGCTGCCGCTTGATCCAACTCGAGCAGCAGATTCTGGGCTTCGAACGTCAGGGTGACGTGCCGGGCGCGATGATCCCTTACATCTATTTCGATTACGTACGCACAGGAGAGATGGCGCGGCTGCTGCCGGTGTTTCATCACAATTGCATAGACATACTAACCCTGGCGTGTTTGACGGGAATTGTGCCCTATGCGTTTAAGGACCCGGCGAGCGCTCCGCTGCGGCACGGCTCCGAGATGGCCGGGATCGCACGCTGGCTGCGCGAAGCGGGCGAGATGGAGCAGGCGCGCACGCTGTTCCGGCGCGCTGTGGATGCGGGGCTGCCCGACGAAATTCTGTTCCGCACGCTGTGGGACATCGCGGCGCTGGAACGCAAGCTGGGCTGCGAGGACGCGGCGCTGGCGGTGTGGAACGATCTGGCGGTGTGCCGGAATCCCTATCGTGTGCGCGCTATGGAGGAGCTCGCAAAACACTACGAGCATCGCGCGAAGGACTACGCGCGGGCGTTGGAGCTGACGCGCGCGGCAATTGCAATTGAGAGTTCGGCGGCGCTCCGCAAGCGGGAAGAGCGCTTGGTCAAGCGGACAGCCAGCTAGGGAAGTTTGGCGGCCTCCGTGGCGGCGGCCTCGCGTGAAATCAATTTCGGTTGCGCGGCCTGGTGCGCGCCTTCCTCTAACGTTACGGCGACCGCTTGCGATGTGAAGCGGCGGAGAAAGTCGATGTCGTCGCCCAAGCCCTGCTCCAGCTCTTCCCAAGCGGCGACGAAATAATCGCCGGGAGCCAGGCCCATGACGCGGAAATCGCCATTCTGGTCGGTTGCGGATATTGTCGTTCCACCCCGCCTGTTATCGGGTGGCGCCTCCTTGGGCCACAGTGTGACCTGGACGCCGGGTAGGGCTTCGCCATCGCTGTTTTTGACCGTGCCCATGACTTCGGCGGCGTGCGCGGAAAGCAGGATGTCGAGCCTGCCGGCAACGCCAGAGGTTAAGTCCAGCGTCGCGTTGGTTACGTCCTGTTCGCTCGCGTGAACCGACTTCACGTAGACTCCCTCCGGCAGGTTATATGTATTCACAAAGTATTTGGCCGGAACGATGCCGGCTAACTCAAACGTGCCATCTTCCTTGGGTGTCGTCACTGAGGAGCGGCTTAATTCGTCGGCGCCAATCAGCATGATTTCGGTGCGCGTAAAGTTTTTGGGAGCTTGCGGGGCAGCCCCTTCGACTTTGATGGTTCCGCTCATCGTCGCGCCTTGCGTCAAAGCCAGTTTCACGCCGGTGATATCGGAATCGGTGATCGTGATCTCTTCCACGGCGGTCCGTCGCACTTCGTTGTCGGCCCCTGCCATAAGCAAGTACACGCCGGGAAGCAGATTGCGAAGCTCGAAGATTCCATCTTCCCTGGAAAAGGTTGCACCCATGCCGAGTCCGAATTCCGCATTGTCCTTGGACCGCACGTTCAGATTCGCGACGACGGGTTTCCCACTGGCGGCGTCGATCATCACGCCGCGAATCGAGTACACTGCCTCGCGGCGCATTTGAATTTCGATTCCGCGAATTTCGGAGCCCGGCGCAATCTCTACCGGCGTGGCGCTCGCGGTATCGAGTCCACTGGGATAATAGGTGGCCACATTGGTCTGGCGGCTGGGAGCGCGGCCGGGCCGCACTACCTCGAAGTCTCCGTACATGCGCGCGCTCGCATTATCGGCGACAACATAGTAGGTTCCCGGGGGAAGATTGACAATGCGGAAGTCGCCTTGATCGTCGGTTGCGGCGTTTCCGGAGGGCGACAGACGGCGCTGTCCACGCATACGAGACATTCGCATTACCTGAACCTGCGTGCCTTGAACTGGATCGCCATCGCTATCCACGACGCGCCCGGTAATTACGCCTTGCGGGCTCAGCTTGAAGGAGAGGTCCTTCATGGCTTGCCCGGGCGCCAACGTCAGCACAGCTCCCGGACCCGTATTGAAGGCGCTGCGGGCTCCATAGTTTTGCGATAAGAAACCGCTTCGCTGCGCCGAAAGTGTGTAGCGGCCGGGGCTGACGGCTTCAAATACGAAATTACCATTGGCGTCGCTGGTATCGGAGTAGATGATGGGATTCGGGCGCGAGCCTCCGTTGGGCCTCAGCCAAACTTTGGCTTTGCGCAGCGGTTCGCCGGCTTGGCTGAGAACCTGACCTTTCAGGCTTGCTGTGGTTGACTCAGCTGTGGACTGCGCGGGAAGAAATGCCGGCAGCAGCAAGAACAGACACCAGCGCATAGGGGGCCCTTTCAGGCCTGATTTTACTCCGGTTTGAATTCGGGCGGTAATTCAGACCCTTTACCGAAGAAGTATTCTTCCATTTGCTTCAGCAGAAATTCCTGCGCTTCGGGCTGGCCCAGGTTGAGGCGGTATTCGTTCATAATCATCTTCATGTGTTCCACCCAACCCTTCCAGGCTTCTTTTGAAACGTTTTCGTAGATGCGTTGGCCTAGCGGGTGTCCGTCGAAGGGGACTTCGTCGAGGCCGGGGGCTTCCTTCTGCAACTTCACGCAAAAGACGGTGCGGCCGGCGGCCGGAGTGGTGGGATCTGCCATGCAACCAGTTTAGCGCGCGGGCGTGCTACTTCTTGTGAATCGCCAGCAGCAGATTGGATTGGTTCTGCTGCCACTTGTAGCCGATGCCGAAGTCGATGGGGTCGACACCGCTGTGGGCGTCGTAGGCGGCTTTCAGATCATCCTGCAGGCCGGATTTGAATAAACCGATGGGTTCGTCATAGGCGCCGAACAGGTGGACGTTCCACACCGGCGGCTCGAAAAAGTAGTGATAGGGAATGCCGGAGTCGTCTTCGATCACTACGTTGCTGTGGGCCAGGATGATGCCGCGCACGGTCGAGAAATGTTTTTTGTGCATCAGGTAGGACGCGGATTTCACCAGCGTCGCGCCGGGGGGCAGGGATTCCAGATAGTGCGTGGTGCCGGGCTTCTTCGCCAAACGCGGGTTTTGCAGGTTCAGGGCGAAATAGCGCATGGTGCGCGTGCGCTGGCGCTGGTCTTTGAACTGTATCGTCAGGCCGCGGGTTTCAGTGGACGCTTTGTCGTTAGATGGAATCAGGGCGCCGGCGGGTGTGATGCCGACCGGAGTCACATCCACCACCGTGTTGCCGGCGCGGGCCAGCAGGAACAGCAGCACGGGCAGTACTCCGCTGGGGGCGCCTTCGGCGAGATCGCGCTGCATGTCTTCGGTTTTGAAAAAACCCATGGCGGCGGCGGATTGCCAGCCGCGACGCAGGGCGGGCCAGTATTCAGGGGCGTAGTCTTCGGTCTTGGACGGAATGCAGCCGGCGGGTTCGAGGCCGATCAGGACGTACTCGCGGGCGTCCGGAAAGAACGCCAGCGGATTGGTGGCGTCGGGGCCGCTGAAGGGATAAAACACTACGTCGGTCGGCGGAGTCTTCTGCAGATATTTGCCGCGCCAGGCGGTGATGCGGTCGACATAACGGCGCTTGAGGCGGTTCCAATCCGACGCGGCAGTTTTGGAATAATCCGCCCAGGCGGACTTCTGCTCGTCGGTCATCGCAGCGGCGTAAGAGTAATTGCTGATGCCAGCAATGAGCTGCGCGGCCGCGTCCCAGTTGGCGATGGGGCCTTGCACGGTGCAGGCGGGCGCGGGAACAGTATCGGCCGCCAGCGCCAGCAGGGACGCGCTCGCCAGCACGAAACTGAGTTTGATAAACCGCACTCCTACCATGATGCACGCTAACGCTAGAAGGACGCGAGGAAATGTTCTACTTCGCGATTAAAGCGCGCGGGGTCCTCCATCATTAAGAAGTGACCCGCGCCTTCCCACCTGTCTAGCTGCATACGCGTAAAAATCGTGCGCATGAGATCAAATCTTTCCTGGGTGTGGGGCTCGGCCACTTGGATGGCGATGGCGGGAAGGTCGAAAACTTCGTCCGCGGGGGCCGGGCGGAGTGAGGAAATGCTGCTGAGCGCCGCGATGCGCACGTGTTTGGGCGTGGCGTACATTTTGGCGCGAATTTCGGCGCGGAGGGGTTCCGGGGTTTGCGGCGTAAAGCACGACTCGACGCGCTGCGCGAAGTTTTTCTCACCGGCGGGGCCCTGAAAACTGCGGGCGATTCTGGCGAAATAGGCGGCGGTGGCGGCGCGGTCCGGCGGTCCGGCCATGTGGCGCGAGACGAAGGCATCGACCAGCACCAGCGCTTTGGCTTTCTCGGCGAACAAGCGCAGGAAAGCGTAGGCAATGGGGCCGCCCAGGCTGTGGCC
>CAVPZQ010000010.1:0-147684 GCA_963710155.1 Bryobacterales bacterium
GAGCACTTCTTCTGATCCCTTTGCGTGGCAAACACGTTAAGGGATATTTTGGCCTTTCACCCGCGAGTACAAGCACATAGGTGAGAAGGTTACCGGGCTATCACAGGGGTCACGGTTCGCGCTAAGTGTGCAATCGCTCCAGGCTGAACCCGCTTAGTAGTAAACTGGGCGGATGCGAAAGCGCCTTGTCACGCCAACACCGAAGAGTATTCGAGGTCGCGGCGAAGCTTGGCTAGATGTCGAGCGTGCAGCCGTGGTCGAGTTCACCTCCGAAGATAGAGATTGTCCGGTCGAGTCCGCTTTCGTCTCGGGAGATGCGCGGGGTTGGCGCGCAGCAGCGCCCGGGACCCAAACGATCCGGCTGGTCTTCGATCAGCCGCAAAGGCTAAGGTGCATATCGCTTGTGTTTGAGGAAAATGAAACTGCCCGCACGCAAGAGTTCGTTCTGCGGTGGTCCCCGGATGGCGGAAGCTCAGTTAAGGAAATTGTGCGGCAGCAGTGGAATTTCAGTCCACCTGAATCGATACGCGAGGTCGAAGAATATCAAGTAGAGCTTCCAAACGTTACAGTACTTGACTTGGCCATCAATCCGAATATCGGTGGCGGAGCCGCTCGTCCTCGCTTAAGAGCCTCCGTCTGTCTTGATGTCGTGCGGGGGCTTTGCTATAGGTTTTCCGAATGAGGCACGTGACGGAACGTAAGATATTGTGGCCCGGAGCGACGGTACCCGAACCGGCTGGCGTCTTGAGTGACAGGCCGGCGATTCGGAAGTTGGCCAGCCTTAGGGGGCCTTCTTCTACAAAGACTGTTCGCACAGACTAATCCGAAAGTTCGCTTTTGAACCTGCTTACTAAGAGCGCCACTGTAATCGCTATGTAGAGAATTCCGGTCACCCCCTCCAGTGCCGCCAGTATGCGGGCTTCCCCGCTCAGCGGCACGATATCGCCGTATCCAATCGTAGAGAGCGTTACCAGGCTGAAATAAAGTAGCTCAGTCTGACGGTCGACTGAGTGGCTTCCCATCTGGATTGCACCCGGCAGAAAGAATCCATCGCCAAATAAAGCGTTGCCCATACCAGGCCAAGCAACAGATAAATGTTGATGGCAGTGTAAAGCTGCGCCTGAGTGACGATCCGAGAGTTCCTCAGATATGAGAAAAGACCTGCAGCCGCGAGTGCGAAGAAAGCAGCCAGAAATCCCCATCGAATCCCGTTTAAGCTCGGCTACGAAAGGTGTTGCCCGCCACCACGAAGATCACATTGCCCAACATCAACAGAATCGAAGGCCACACCCACACCTTGATCTGCGCCAACCTGACAATGGATACGACGACTGGTATAAACGTCACTGCCGCGAGCACCAGTCGGCCCCAATTACCCTGGTCCAACACCGGAGTCAACAGAATGGCCAGTAGCAAGGATAAGAGAAGCAACAAGTCCGGTCGCGATTGAAGTTTCGCCTGCATGAGAAAACCTCAGCAACGCGCATTCTATCGGATGTCAAGAAGTCCCAACCGCAGTAACTCCTCTCGGATGCATTGCAAGACATACCGGCGGAACAGGGATTGCCTTGCTATGTCATTACCCCGGGACTGCAAGAACTCCAAGGCGGCGAGCGTTGCGCGTATGAACTCCTAAGTCGCCGAGGCGAAAGAACCATGAGGCCGAGCGCTCTTGTGTTACTTTATGCTGCCTTCCTCCTTGCCGCCCACCTCGCCTTCATCATTGCCGACAATTTCTTCCGCATGGCCGCACTCATCGGCTTTCAAGCAGTGGATTTCTTGGAGACAGTCGTAGTCTTTTGGGATCCAGACTTGCTCTTCTGCTTTGCCCACCATGCTTTCCTTGCAGCGCCGATTCTGGCCCGTACGGCTGCGCTCATGCGACGACGTTTTGGGCCCCTTGCCGGTTTAGCCTGGCTGGCTTTGGAAAAACGGTCCCGAGGTACGGGTTCAGGAAACGAGTCCCGCAAGAGCACTAATAGCTCGGTCGATACGGCTAGCTTCCTGTTTGAGTTGTGCCACTATGCTCTGAATGTCCATGGTGTCCACTCATCGATCACAACGCTCAGCTCGAAAACAAATAAAAAAATAATAGCACCGAGGCTCAGATTTATGATGTGGCTCATCGATGATACCGCTCTTCGAGTGGGGAGAAACCTGATAGTCCGCCCAGTTTTGTTGCTGGCGAGTTTCACTCTTGCGTCGTCGTCGGACTTACCCACCTTTGACAGTTTCCCCATAATCGGTAAGGTAAAGACAGGTCGCCCGCGCATCATTCCGACACTATTTTAATGAATTGCATTCTCTATGCCCGTGTTTCCACGGACGGCAAGCCGAAAAAGAACTTTCCATACCCGCCCAACTCGCAGCCATGCGCCAATTCGCCAAGGGCAATGGGTGGCGCGTATTAGAGGAGTATGTTGACCGAGGAGAATCTGCGAGAACCATGAAGCGCCCCGAGTTGCAGAAGCTCATTCGCTTCTGCGCGGAAAAGAAAGGCGTGGGCATTGTAGTCGTCCACAAGCTCGACCGCATGGCCCGCAGCCTCCCTGATTATTTGACCATCAAGGCGGAACTGAAGAAGAAAGGCATCCGTCTGGTCTCCATGACCGAGAAAATTGCAGCGACTGGATGCGATCGTGGTGGGATTAAATCGCTCGGGCCAACCCGTGCGGGCAGCGGAGTTTCAAATTACGGGCAGTTTGATGGCGCTGTTGAACGATGCCATCATGCCGAATCTGGTGCAGACGACGGAAGGGTCGCCGGCGATGGTACACATCGGGCCGTTCGGCAACATCGCGCACGGGACCAGCAGTATCATTTCGCAGGCGATGGGATTGAAGCTGGCCGATTATGTGGTGAACGAGTGCGGGTTCGGCTCAGACCTGGGCGCTGAGAAATATTTCGACCTGGTGATGCGATATTCCGGGTTAACGCCGTCGGTGGCGGTGCTGGTGACAACCGTGCGCAGCCTGAAGGTGCAGGGTCACGAGTCGCTGCTATCCGGCTTACCGCATCTGGCAAAGCACGTGGAGAATCTGCGCGGATTCGGCGTGCCGATCGTGGTGGGAGTGAACCATTTCCCGGACGATACCGAGGTGGAGTTGAACACGTTGAAAGAATATTGCTCGCAACTTAACGTCCCAATGGCGTTTGTAGAGGCCTTCACCAAGGGCGGCGCGGGCGCAACCGAACTGGCCGCGAAGGTGATTGAGGCTGCCGACAGCGGGTGCGAAAAGAAGGTGCACGCGATCTATCCGCTGGAGGCGACGCTGGTGGAGAAGATCAACACCATCGCGCAGAACATCTATGGCGCAGCGGACGTCACGTTCACCGAAGCGGCGCAGGACAAGCTGCAGCGGCTGACTGAGTTCGGTTTTGGCAGTCTGCCGATTTGCATGGCGAAGACGCAGTATTCGTTCTCAGACGATCCAGAGAAGCTGGGCGTGCCGACGGGATGGACGCTGCATGTGACCGACGTTCTGCTGTCGGCGGGCGCAGGGTTCGTGGTGGTGGTGTCGGGCAGCATGATGCTGATGCCCGGTCTGGGTAAGATTCAGCGCGGGTTCGACATCGACGTGGACGCCGAGGGGAACATCACGGGACTGGCATAGTCCGGCGCCTGCGCGCACAAAGAGCGCAGGTGGCGGCTGGCGATTTGGCGGCGGCTCACCTGCTCGAAACGTGCTTTGGAGCGCCACTTCAGCAAGCGATATTGGGTATGGGTGAGTCCCATTTCCGAGCAGATTTGCTGCTGACTTTGTTCCTGCACGTAAAAACGCGACAGAATTTCGCCTTCGCGTTCGGATAAATGGGCCAGGGTCCAGCGCACTAAATCCTGTTGTTCGCGGGAAATCATTTCGGTTTCGGGGGTAGCGCCGGGACTGGCCAGCCAGAAGACCGAGCCGATATCGACTTGATTACGGCGTGTGGAGGCAGCGTCGTCGATGTAGCCCGACACCTTGCGGCGCGCGATGGTGCGGGCGAATCCCATCAAACGGTGCGGCTCACGCAGTTGGCCGCGTTGGATAGCGATCACCACATCCACGAAGATGCTGTGCACTTTGTCGTGAAAATCCTGGGAACGGAGCTGGCATGCCAAATACGCGCGCAGGCCGGTCGAAATGTACTCGTACAATTCGGCCATTCCAGCAGCGTCGCCACGCTGAACGCGGCGCACCAAGTCTAGATTTTGGGCGAGGTTTGGGGCAGGGGGCTGGGGGCTCGCAGGGCCGATATCCATGGGTTGGGGTGGTGCACAAGCGGCTGAGGCCATAAGTTTCTCCGTTTCCGACGGTTAGGAGATAGGCAATTCGCTGCCCACTGCTGCGTGGGACCCGGCGGCAGGCAGAAGTTTGGCTTTTTGTGGCTTATGCGGGATAAGTAGCGGAATATAACTTTAACTTACGCCAGCCTCCATTAAAGGCTAGCTCGCGCGGACTGGGTTTCAGTACGCAATATCGCGGAAGTGTGCGCGGTTCATGTGCGGGGTTCATGTATGATATGCTTCTGAAACTGGTCGCGAAGGCCTCTCCACCCCACATGCGCGCCAAGCAATTTCCGACGCACGCGAACCGGCCACCGGGGGATCGCGATGTTCTGGATCAAACCCAGCCCGCGTTCCGACTCTTGAATCTAGTCCATGACGCCGTGATTGCGGTCGGGCAGGAGGTAATCGTCCTCTATAATCAGCGCGCCGAAGCCATATTCGGATACCGGGCGGAGGAGGTCTTGGGCAAACCGCTGGAGCTTTTGCTTGGTGCGGGGGGGAAAGAGACCCACTGGCGGCGCAAAGACGGGAGTGAGATCGTAGGGGAGTCGTCGCGGTCTGAAATTCCCTGGAATGGCGGCAGTATTTGCGCTTATACCCTGCGCGATATCACTCCGCCGACGGTTATCGAAGAACGGTTGCGCGCGACACTTCGGGAAAAAGAAGTGCTGATCGAAGAGGTCCATCACCGGGTTAAAAACAATTTGCAGGTGATTACCAGCCTGCTCGGGCTCCAGGCGCGCAGCATCAAAGATCCGGCGACGCGCAAGAAATTCGAAGAGAGCCGCTACCGGATTCAGGCGATGGCGATCCTGCATGAGATTCTGTACGAGTCCTCCAGCCTGGCCGAAATCGATTTCGCGGACTACATTCGCAGGATGGTGGAGCACCTGGTTCGCTCCCATGGGGCGGCCTCGCGGATCCACACCGCAGTGCGTCTGGAGCCGCTGCAATGCCACCGGGATGTCGCGCTGCCGTGCGGCTTAATCGTGAATGAATTACTGTCTAATGCGTTTAAATATGCCTTTCCAGGAGGCACAAGCGGGAGAATTCGAGTGGTATTGCGGCGGGAGTCCCGCGGCAAAGTGCACCTTATGATACGCGATAACGGTGTGGGGTTACCGCCGGGATTGGACTGGAAAAACTCGCCCACGCTAGGACTGAGGCTGGTGCACACGTTAGCGCGGCAGCTTGATGCTGAGGTAAAAACCAGCGGACGCGCCGGGACTTTATTTTCCATAACTTTCCTGGACGGCCTTCCCATTTCTGCTGATTAGCATGGAATAATATGAGGAAGGTTTGGCTGATAAAATTTTAATCGTCGAAGACGAACGGATTACCGCTGAAGACTTGGCAGACATCCTGAAGGGGTTGAACTACCAGGTTACGGCCGTAGTTTCGAGCGGCGCCGAGGCAATTCGCGAAGCGGAGGAAAATCCACCCGATCTGGTGCTGATGGACATCCGCATCAAGGGCGAGATGGACGGCTCGGAAACGGCGCGCATTCTGCGGGAGCGCTTCGATATTCCGGTAGTGTATCTGACGGCGCACGCGGACCGCGATACTTTGGAGAAAGCCAAACAGTCGCGGCCCTTGGGGTATGTCGTCAAGCCGTTTCATGAATCTGAACTGCACGCCAGCGTGGAGATTGCGCTTTCGAAACACCGCCACGACCGCAGCCTGCTGAGCCGCGCGCGACACATGACGGATGTGCTGGGCGCGTTGACGACGGCCATCCTCTCGGTGGACCAATCGGAAAAGATCGTGATGATGAACCCGGCGGGAGAAAAGCTGACGGGTTGGAGCAAGCAGGAAGCGCTAGGCGAGTCAGTCAGGGAAGTGTTCCGTCTGGCGGACTCGGAATTGCCGATCGAGGAGGCGCTTGAGGAGCGGTCTCTGGTGGAGATTCGCGACGCGCGACTCATCACAAAGAGCGGCATGCAGAAAGCGATTTCCGGGAATATCGCTCCGCTGCGCGATTCGAGCGGGGAGCCGGGCGGGGTCGTGATTATGTTCGAAGCCGCAGCGAGCGGGGGGAAGATCTTCACCTGATTTCGAAGACAGCGCTGGAGGGCGAGGGGAGCTCTATTCAGTTCGGGCGTTTCTACATTGTGGCGGCGTCGGAGCCGATGAAGCAGGTCTTGTCCTTCGCGGTTCGGGTGGCACGAAGCGAGGCGACTACCGTTCTGCTGGAGGGAGAAAGCGGGACCGGGAAAGATCTGATGGCGCAGTTTTTGCACTATTCGAGCAACCGCCGCACAGGGCCGTTCGTGGCGGTGAATTGCTCGGCGATCCCGGAGGCACTGCTCGAAAGTGAATTGTTCGGGCGCGAACCGGGGGCTTATACGGATGCGCGCACGCAGAAAAAAGGGTTGCTGGAGGTCGCGCGCGGCGGGACCCTGTTCCTGGATGAGGTGGGGGACTTGTCTCCGGCAGTTCAGGCGAAGTTTCTACGGGTTTTGGAGCAGCAATCGTTCCGCAGGCTGGGCGGAGTGCAGGACATTGAAGTGGATTTGCGGGTGATTGCGGCGACGAATCGCGATCTTTCGGGTGCGGTGCAGACGGGTGCGTTCCGCCTGGATCTGTTTCACCGGCTGAGTGTGATTCAGATTGCGCCGCCGCCGCTACGGGATCATCCGGAAGATATTCTGCCGCTGGCGAATCATTTTGTGCGCCAGCACAACGTCCGCTACAAAGCCAATATTTCCGGAATCGCCCCGGCCACGGCGAAGATTTTAAGCGCATATGACTGGCCGGGGAATGTGCGCGAGCTACGCAATGTGATCGAGCGGGCGATTTTGCTGGAGGAAAGCGATGTGCTGCAGCCGGGGAGTATTCAGTTCGCTTCGCGGCGCGCGGGGGCGCTCGAGCACTCGACTCCGCCGCAAGCTGCTCCGAAGACGGATTTATCATTAAAGAATTCGGAGCGAAATTTAATTGTGCAGGCGCTGGAGAAAACGGGCGGCAATAAGACCAAGGCGGCGAAGTTGCTGGGGATCAGCCGGGATGTGCTGCGCTACCGGATGAAGCAATTCAAGCTGCTTTGACGGGTCCGCCAGGCAGCGCGCGCGGGTGCGAAAGCCACTGCCTCCACCAGGCTCGCTTTTGCGCAGGGAAATGACGGCGCCAATAACTTCGGAAGTCACCGGTGCGTTGGTCGAGCCGCTCTTGGATGGCGATTACGGCGCTGGGGTCTTCGGGAAGAAGGTTGATGGTGGCCACGCAATCGTTAATAGCTCCCAGGCGGTCTTGCACGCCCTTTAGAGCTTTCGCTGCCGCCGCTATTTCAGGTCCGTAGAAGCGCTCGAATAACTCCAGGGTGTAGCGGAAGCGTTTGGCGCGGAGGCGAAAGCGGTGCAGGGTCTGGTAGTTCGAATGCGGGGCCGCTGCAGCGTCGCCGGTTTGGAAAAAGTCTTCCGCCAACGCGGGCAGGCGGGTGGCGATCTGCCAGTTGTCGTGGGCCGGCGGAGCGGCGTTTGCGGCCCGATGGCGCTTGCGGCGTTCCTTCTTGAGCGTGCGGTGCAGTTTTCGCGCGGCATCCTCGCGCTCCTTCTTTAGTTGTGGTACAGACGGGCTTGCGGGGAGGCCGCACTCGACTAAAAGATCCAGAGCAATGTCACAATTTCTTACGGCGCCGCAGCGCTGCATTATCTTGTGAAGACGACGCCGCAGTTTTTTGACCGGTGCGCCGAAAATTCGGAAACATTGGAAGAGGCGGCGGATGGATACGCGCAGGTCGTGAATGGCGCCGGGATCGTCGGAATGTTTCGCGGCATGGCGGAGGTTGGCCTTGAAGTGGCAAAGACGGGCTCGCGTTTCGTGGCGCACGTACTGCGACATGGACGGCGGTTTCATCGTTTCACGCGGACTTGCAGGGGCAGGCCGTAGATTTCACGGAACGCGCCAGACACTTGCTCGGCGTGCCATTGTTCGACGTCCAGATCGCGCTTCGACTGTAGCTGGAGTTCTACGGCTTTATCCAAAGTGGATACGAGCACGTCTTCGACCAATTGTTCCTGGCTTTGATCGAGGGCGACGGCGATGCGCAGGAGCGGGGCCAACAGCACCACGGCGCGGCGGCCTTCGGCGTCGAGCGACTGAAACTCCAGATGCGTGGGCTGCGGCATGGACTTGCGGTGATAGCGGCAGAGGTTGGCGATGACTAAGCGCTCCCATTCGGAAAAACCGGCGAGATCGGAATTCGCTACCAGGTAGAGCGAGTGCTTGTGGTGGCGCGATTCGTTTACCCAGTGGCCGATGTTATAGAGATAGGCAGCGGCTTCGAGCAACTGGCCATTTAAGGCGGGCAAGGCGTGCAGGGATCGCAATTGTTCGAACAACGTTGCGGCGAATTGAGCAACCTTGCGCACGTGTGGGGCGGAGAGTCCGTAGCGGCGGGAAAGCGCGACCACAACGCGGCGGCGGTCGGGATTGAGGCGCGCTTGGGCCAGGCCCACTTTGCGATGAGCCAGGTCAGCGATGATTCCTTCGCGCACGCCGGCGGTGGAATAGTAAAGGCGGGGCAGTTGAAACTTTTCGATAATCTCGCGCAGCACGGCTACACCGGCCACGATGATTTCGGCTCGCTTGGGGCCGATGCCGGTGATGCTGCGGCGGCCTTCCAGACTGGATGCGCTGACTTGATCGTACAAACTGCGGATCTGGGCGGCGGTGGCGGGAAGGCGGTCGGCTACATCGCGCCGTGAGCGGCGGACGCGGTTGACGGCGCAGACTACGGCGGCGGCGGTGGAGGAAGTGGCGACCATGCGGTCGATCTTGGCGGGTCCAAAACGGGCTACGGGACCGGCGACGCGTTCCTGAATATATTTGCGCATGCGGACCAACTCGCGGGGATCGGCGGGGTCGCTTTTCAGGAACATTTCGGTCAGGCGAACGGCTCCGAGTGGCTTGGAAAAGGAGTCGATGATATGGCCGGCGTCGCTCAGGATCAGCTCCGCGCTGCCGCCGCCGATGTCGGCCACCAGCAGGCGCTGCTTAGGATGAGGCCATTGGCTTTGCAGGCCCAGGTGCACCAGGCGGGCTTCTTCTAAACCGGAAATCACTTCGATGGGGGAGCCCAGGATAGTGGAGGCTCGGGCCAGGAATTCCGGCTGATTACGGGCGTCGCGCAGAGCGGCTGTGCCAACTGCGCGCACGGCTAACACGTCGAGCTTGCGGTAAGTGGCAGCCATGCCGGCGAGGACATCGCAGGCCAGATTCATGGTGGCTTCGTTGAGACGGCCTTCACGAAAGACGCTGGTGCCCAAGCGGACGACCTGGCGCTCGGAAGCGAGCACTTCCACCTTGCCATCCGCGTCGACTTCCGCCGCAAGCATACGAATGGAATTGCTACCGATATCGATGGCTGCGTATTGGGACATGCTTACTTTCGCACGGTGATTTCTTGTAACACAACGTTAACCAACAGCAGGGGTGCCTCTCGTTTATGATATAGGGGCTGATGCAGGTTTTCCTACAAAATCGATGTCCTGGGCGTTTGATTGTGGTGGAAGGCATTGACGGCTCGGGGAAGTCCACACAGATTTCGCTGCTTTCGCAATGGCTGCGGCGGCGCGGATATGCGGTGACATTTAGTGAATGGAATTCTTCTCCGCTGGTGCGTGAAACTACGCGGCGCGGCAAGAAGAAAGAGATGTTCACGCCGACATCGTTCAGCTTAATTCACGCCACGGATTTCGCGGACCGGCTGGAGCATTACATTGTTCCTCTGCTTAAAGCAGGCGCGGTGGTGTGCGCGGATCGCTACGCTTACACTGCGTTTGCGCGCGATGTGGTGCGGGGCGTGGATCGCTCGTGGGTGCGTAATTTATATCGCTTCGCCATTAAGCCGTCGCTGGCTTTCTACTTCAAAGTCCCGCTGGATGTGGCGCTGGGGCGTATTTTGGGCGGGCGCGACGCTTTGAAATATTACGAGGCTGGCATGGACCTGGGGCTCAGCCGGAACATCGAAGAGAGCTTTCGCATTTTCCAGGGACGGATTCTGGAAGAGTACGAATCGATGATCGAAGAAATGGGCTTCCATGTGATTGACGCGACCAAATCCATCGAGACGCAGCAAAAAGAAATGCGGCGGATTGTGGTGCAGGAATTCGGGCGGACGCGGCCGCCGGGCGTGTTGGGGACGGAGGTCCGGGTTGCGGAATTACAAGGGTAGACCGCCGCTGTCGTATTACAGGACGGCGTTGCCGGGCGTGGATTATGCGGAACTGCAAGGCAAGTTGATCGTGATCGAAGGGCCGGATGCGGTGGGTCGCAGCACGCAGGTGCGGCGATTGAAGCCGTGGCTGGAGGAGTTCGGACACGCGGTGCTGGATACCGGCATGGCGCGTTCGGCGCTGGCGGGTAAGGGCATCAAGGAGGCGAAGGCGGGGAATACGCTGGGTCCGATCACGATGACCTTGTATTATGCGACGGACTTCGCGGATCGGCTGGAGAACGAAATCATTCCGGCGCTGCGGGCGGGGTTTGTGGTGCTGACGGACCGCTACATTTTTTCGATCATGGCGCGCGCGATCGCTCGCGGGGAGAATCGCTCGTGGATCGAGCGGACGGCGGGGTTCGCGCTGGTGCCGCACGCGGTGCTGTACATGCGCGCGGAAGTGAAGGACCTGATTTCGCGCGTGGTGGTGGGGCGCGGGGCGTTCGATTACTGGGAAAGCGGTCTCGATCTACACTTCGGCAAAGACATGTATGAGAGCTTTGTGCGTTATCAGTCGAGCTTGATTCAGGTGTTCGACGATATGGCCGAGCCTTACGGTTTTGAGGTGATCGATTCCTCGCAATCGCCGGACCGGGTGTTTGAATCGCTGAAAAAGGCGATCTCCAAAGTGGTGGAGATGGACGCGCCGACCAAGCCGCGCGCGAAGCGTAAAGTGGCAGTACCAGCAAAAAAGGCTGCCGCTCGCTGAGGGCTGTGATCGCAACTCAAAAGGAACGGACGCAGTTCGGCAGAAGCCGGCGCGAGACGGTGAGTCGCGCGGCGCAGGCAGAGTTGCGGGCGAAAGAGCGGCGCTTCGATCCTATGGCGGTGTTGCGCGCTGCGGCGGAGGGGCGCGTTCGCCAGCTTCTCCCGATTAAATACGCGCGTATGAAAGTCTCGCCGTTTGCGTTTTTCCGCGGGGCGGTTTCGATCATGGCGGCGGACTTGGGACGGTTGCCGCATTCGGGATTGACGGTGCAACTGTGCGGCGACGCGCATGTGCAGAATCTGGGGTCGTTCGCTGCGCCAGATGGAGCGCTGGTCTTCGATCTGAATGACTTCGACGAAACCATTCGGGGGCCGTGGGAATGGGACGTCAAGCGCATGGCGGCTAGCATTGTGCTGGCAGGGGGAGAGAGCGGGCACGCGCGGCCGCGATGCAAAGACGCGGCGGAGATGTTTGGGGATAGCTATTGCCGCTCGATTCGGGAATTCGCGAACCTGCCGATTCTGCAAGTGGCGCGGCGGCAGATTCACCGGCAGGAACGCGTCCGGCCGATTCATGCGGCGTTACGGCAGTCGCAACGAGCGCGGCCCTCAGAGCTGCTGCAGAAATTTACGGAGAACCATGGGGGACAGCCGCGGCTGCGGGATCTACGGCCGGGATTCTGGCGAGTGCGTGGCGGGAAAGCGCAGGAGGTATTGGATTCGCTGGCGTCGTATCGCCAAATTTTGTCGCCGGACCGGCGGCATTTGTTCGATCTGTTCCGGCCGATCGACGTGGGCTTCAAGGTGGTGGGAACCGGGAGCGTGGGGCTGCGCGATTACGTCGTGCTGTTTGAAGGGAACGGGGCGCTAGACCCGATGTTTTTGCAGATCAAGCAGGAGATGCCGTCGGCGTATGCGCAGTGGCTGCCGGATTTGGTGTATCCGCATCAGGGACGGCGCGCGGCGGAGGGGCAGCGCGCGGTGCAGCCAATCTCGGACTTGTTGCTGGGCTGGACATCTATTGGAGAGCATCAGTATTTGGTCCGGCAGCTCAACGATCACAAGGGCAGTGTCGATTTGCAGAAATTGCGCGGCGGCGGGCTGGAGAGTCTGGCGCAGGTGGCGGGAGAATTGCTGGCGCGGGGGCATGCGCGGTCGGGCGATGCGTGCGAAATTTCGGGATATTGCGGGGCCGGGACTAAAGTGACGCGGGCGTTGCGCGATTTCGCCGGACAGTATGCGGATCAGACCGATTCTGACTATGCCGCATTTATGGCGGCGATCAAAAAAGGACAAATAAAGCCTGCCGAAACCCCAGCTTAACGTTGTGATAAAGTTGGATCTGCAGTCACCCGTCTGAACGTCTTGCCTTGTCCGCAAGAGATCCCATCGAATTTTAGAATTGGTGTGTCGATCCATGCCGGGCGAAATAAAGGCCATTTGTTTTTCATGCGGTTTGTTGATGTTGGCGGCAGTCAGAGGGACTCTCGCCGATACACCGGATCTCAAGGCCGTGCGCCGGCCGATGGCGGACTTGCACGCTCTCGCGAAGATTGCGGTGCCAGGATCCCCGGATTGGGTGGCGATCGGCGGCAGCGTTTGGATCTCGAATAATCCCAAAAACAACGTCTCTAATATCGACCCGAAGACCAACACTATTGTTGCTACCATTCCGGTAGGCAAGTCTCCTTGCGCGGGATTAGCGATTGGCTTCGGAAGTGTGTGGGTTCCTAACTGCGGCGATGGCAGCGTTTGGCGGCTGGATCTGCAAACACACCAGCGGGTGGCGGCGATCATGACGGGCGTGGCTGACACCGAAGGCGGAATCGCGGCGGGCGGCGGTAGCGTTTGGTTGCCTTCCGATAAAGCTGGGATCCTGTCACGCATCGATCCTAAAACGAATCAAGTGGTATCGAAAATCAAGATTGCTAGCGGGTCGTTCACGGCGGTCGATGGCGAAGGCTCGATCTGGGTTAGCAGCACCAAGAACAATCTGGTGTCGCGCGTCGATCCAAAATCGGAAAAGGTTGTGGCGTCGATTCCAGTGGGGCCGTCGCCGCGATTTCTCACGGTGGGATTGGGCAGCGTGTGGGTGCTGAACCAGGGCGACGGCAGTGTTTCGCGCATTGATCCGGCGTCGAACCGCGTCGTCGCGACCATTGCTGTCGGCGTTCCGGGGGCGGGCGGCGATATTGCTACGGGAGACGGCTCGGTGTGGGTGACTGCGATTGGAACGCCGTTGTCGCGCATTGATCCGGCTACAAATCGCGTGGTGAAGCAGTACATTGGAAAGGGCGGAGACGCGCTGCGGTTCGGCGTGGGTTCTTTGTGGTTGTCCAACCATGAAATGCAGGAAGTCTGGCGAATCGATCCGAAGGGTTTGTGATATGAAGCACGTTGTTATATTGACGATGATTTCTGCGGCCTTGGTAGCCGCGCCTCCGCCTGCTTCTCCGGAGGGCAGCGATCTTTTCGAGAATAAAATCCGGCCGGTGCTGGCAGAGAATTGCTATGTTTGCCACACCAATGTTCAATCGGGCGGGCTGCGTCTGGATTCGCGCGAGGGGTTGCTGAAGGGCGGAACGTCGGGGCCGGCGTTGGTGCCGGGCGATCCGGAGAAGAGCCTGTTGATTCAGGCCGTGCGGCAGACGGGCGATCTTAAAATGCCGAAGGGCGGGAAGCTGAAGCCGGCAGAGGTGGAGGCGCTGGTTGCGTGGGTGAAGATGGGCGCGCCGTGGACGGAGGCGGTTAAGGTAAGCGTCGCTGCGCCGGTGAAGGGCACGGTGACGGCTGAACAGCGGGCTTTCTGGTCATTTCAACCGCTGAAGCAGCCGGCGGTTCCAGCGGTGAAGGATCGCGCTTGGGCTCGCACGACCATCGATAAATTTGTTTTGGCGAAGCTCGAAAGCGAAGGACTGAAACCGGTGGGGGCTGCGGACAGGCGAGTGCTGATTCGGCGCGCGACGCTCGATTTAACCGGCTTACCGCCGACGCCGGAAGAAGTGGATGCGTTCGTGAGCGACAAGGCTCCGAACGCTTTTGAAAAAGTAGTGGACCGGCTGCTCGCTTCGCCGCAGTATGGCGAGCGCTGGGGGCGGCATTGGCTGGACGTGGTGCGTTACGCCGAGGACGATGTGCGTGGGCTCGACCCGCAAGGCCGAGGCTTCATGCCGTTCAGCGGGGCGTATGTATTTCGCGATTGGGTGATCCAGGCGTTCAACACCGATATGCCGTACGATCGCTTCGTCAAAGCGCAGATCGCGGGCGATTTAATGGATAGCAAGCAGCAGCCCGACCCGGTCACGGGGACTGCCATGTTGGGGCAAGGGCCGTGGTGGTGGGATCAGGCCGAGCCGGTGCAGGGGCGCGCGGATGAGCGTAATGAGCGGGTGGATTTGGTGTCGCGCGGGATGCTTGGGCTCACAGTGGCGTGCGCGCGCTGCCACGATCATAAGTACGATCCGATTTCGCAGAAGGACTATTACTCGCTGGCGGCGGTGTTTTTGAACACCACTTACAAGGAGTATCCGGCGGCGTCTGCGGCGGAAACGGCGGTTTGGGAAAAGCAGCAGAAGAAGATCGACGATGAGGAAGAAGTGCTGGGCGATTTTCTGGATGAGCAGAGCAAGTTGTATGCGGAAGTGCTGGCTCATAAGACGTCGAAATACTTAGTGGCCGCCTGGAAGGTTACGGGCGAACCGAAGGCCAAGCTCGCGGAGGCCGCCGCGGACGAGAAAGTCGACCCGGAGATGCTGGAACGTTGGATCAAATTTCTGGCGAAGCCTCCGAAGCACTATTCGTATTTAAGAGATTGGCAGGCGATGGTGAAGAGCGGGGGCACGCTGGAGCAGGCGCAGTTTTTGGCGGATAACTTTCAGAATCTAGTGCTGTCGGTGCTGGCGGATGCTAAAAAGTTGAAGGAAGAGAACGACATCATTAAAGCCAAGGCGGACGTGCGCAAGAAGCCGCGGCGTGATGCGTATCCAAACGAGTTTGAAACCAAGGATCAGTTTTGTCCCGGGTGCGATTTGGAATTGAAAACCATGCCACTGGAGCGGACGAACTTGTATTTGGATGTGTTCCTGTTCGACCTGGACTCGGACAGCGATCAAAAGCCTGATCCGGGGTTGTTGTCGCTTCACGACTGGAACTTGGAGCGGCATTTTTCGGCGGAGATTTTGGAGCACGTGACCACTTCGCGCAGCGAGATCGAGGCACTGAAGAAAGCGGAGCCGCAGTTCCCATTCATTCATGGGGTCAGCGATACCAAGGCGTTGGGGCAGATGCATGTGAACCTGCGCGGGAATCCGAACGTGTTGGGCGACGAAGTTCCTGCGAAGTTTCCTACTGTGCTGTCGGCAGAGGATGCGCCGCCGTTTAGCAAAGGCAGCGGGCGTTTGGAATTGGCGGACGCGATTACCAGCAGTCCGCTGGCGGCGCGAGTGATCGTCAATCGCGTGTGGAAGTGGCACTTCGGGACGGGATTGGTCGAGACGCCCAGTAACTTCGGGCGGATGGGCGAGCGGCCGTCGAATCCGGAGCTTCTCGAATACCTGGCTAAGAGTTTCGTCGATTCGGGCATGTCGATGAAGAAACTGCATCGCGATATTCTGCTGTCGTCGGTGTATCAGTTGAGCGCGGACGCGATCGAGCCCAATACCGAGAAGGATCCGGGAAACCGGTGGTATTGGCGCGCGAACCGGCAGCGCCTGGAAGCTGAAGAAATTCGCGACTCTGCGTTGTTTGTATCGGGCGCGCTGGATCTGAAGAAGGCCGGAGGGCCGTCGACTGATTTCGGCGACGACAACGTGCGGCGGACTGTGTACGCCAAAGTGAGCCGTTATCGTTTGGATAACTTTTTGCAGGTGTTTGATTTCCCGAATACATCTGTCACTACCGAGCAGCGTTTCGTGACAAATGTTCCGCTGCAGCGTTTGTTTTTCATGAACAGCAGTTTTATTTTCAAGCAAGCGGAATTACTGGCGCGGCGGGTGTATGACGAAGGCACGGACGAGGCGCGCATCCGCAAGGCTTACCGGCTGCTCTACGGGCGTGTGCCGACGCCAGCCGAAACCGCTGCGGGGCAGGGTTTTTTGAAGAAGAATCCGGAAACGCCGGGCGGCGAAATCGCCGGGCAGCCTACAACGGCGTGGAAAGAGTACATGCGGGTTCTATTGAGCTCCAACGAATTTGAGTACGTGAATTGAGGTCGCTATGAAACTAAGACTTAATCGGCGTGAGGCGCTGTGCCGCATGGGCGGCGGCTTTGGCATGTTGAGCTTTGCCAGCATGGTGGGAGAATCGATCGCGAAGGCGGACACGCCGTCGGATTCGCAGGGCGTGCCGAGCGCGCGCATTCCTAACTTCAAGCCCAAAGCCAAGCACGTCATCTTTCTGTTCATGAACGGCGGGATTTCGCAGGTGGACAGCTTCGATCCCAAGCCGATGCTGGACAAATACAACGGCCAGCCGATCCCGGGCGACACGCTGACGCATGAGCGCAAGACCGGCAACCTGATGCGCTCGCCGTTCACGTTCAAGAAGTACGGACAGAGCGGCATTGAGATGAGCGAGATCTTCCCTAACCTGGGCGAATGCGCGGACGACATGTGCATGATCCGCTCCATGTACACCGATATTCCGAACCATGAGCCATCGTTGCTGATGATGAACGTCGGGCATATTCAGCCGGGGCGTCCGTCGATGGGATCTTGGATCACTTACGGCCTGGGCACGGAAAATAAAAGTTTGCCGGGTTTTGTAGTGTTGTGCCCCGAGGTGCCGACCACAGTGGGGCCTCCGCTGTGGAATTCGGCGTTTCTGCCTCCGGTTTACCAGGGTACGTTTATCACGGACAGCGTGAAAGAGAAGAAATTCGATCCGCAGAAATTGATTCCGGATATTCACAACGATAAGTTCGATCTGAAGCAACAGAAGGGCGAGATCGATCTTCTGGAAACACTGGATCGTTTGCAGATGCAGCAGGAACGGTCCGCCGATCCGCAACTGGAAGCCACGTTGCAATCGATGGAAACCGCTTATCGAATGCAGACCGAGGCGCCGGATGTGTTTGACGTGCGCAAGGAAAGCGAAGCCACCATCAAGATGTATGGCGAGGGCAGCACGGCGCGGGGATGTCTCACTGCCGCGCGCCTAATCGAACGCGGCGTGCGTATGGTGCAGATTTACTACGCCAAGGGCGATCCGTGGGATCATCACTTCGACATCGAATTGCACCGCAAGAACGCCAAGGATTCCGATCAGCCCTTCGCGGCGCTGATTAAAGATTTAAAGCAGCGCGGCTTGTACGACGAGACGATTATTGTTTGCGGGTCTGAATTCGGACGTACGCCGGTGGTGGAAGTCGGCAGCGGCTTTATGGGCGGCCAAGTGCACAATGGGCGCGATCACAATCCGCACGGCTTTACGGTCTGGCTCGCTGGGGGCGGCTTCAAGCGCGGCATGGTTTACGGCTCCACCGACGATTTCGGCTGGAAGGCTGTCGACAACCCGGTGCACGTGCACGAATCTGCACGCGACGATCCTTTATCAACTGGGAATTGACCACACCAAACTGACATATCGCTATAGCGGTCGCGATTTCCGGTTAACAGATGTGGCCGGTAAAGTGATTCACGATATCATCGCTTAATCATCGCCTAGCACTTGTAGTAAAGAGTCACCCACTGGCGTGTAAATACGCTTGACATCTGCTTGCTCTCGCGGATAATGGAATGAAGCAGGGGGTCGTCCGGGGCTCATGTCCATAGATCAGGACCACGTTCCTCCTTCATCGTACAGCCATTAAGTAGTTCCACGTAACTTGCATTGGCCGCTCCGAATTGCGGTCCTCGCCTACGCCGGCACTCTGTACCCGTCGTTCAAATCTACATTTGATCTGCGTTTTTAGAGGAGAGAATATGCCTGCTGCAAGGATCTCTGTATCTATTTTCCGTAGCATCGGACTGGGCTTGGGTTTATTGGTGGCGCTGGTCTTGTTGAACGCTCAGGCCACCAGTTCGCTGCACGGCACCATCACGGACCCGCAAGGCGCGGTGATTCCTGGCGCGGTGGTGAAACTCGGGAATGCGGCTACCGGATTTTCGCGGCAAGTGACTACCGATCAGGCGGGCGTGTATCAATTTCCTCAAATGGCACCGGGCGAATATTCTATTAATGTGCAAAAGCCGGGGTTCGCCACGGCTACGCGGGACAAACTGCAACTGCAAGTGAACGTTGCGGCCGCGCTAGATCTCCAGATGGAAGTGAGCAGCACGGGAGACGTGGTGAATGTGACGGCCGAGGTTGCCCTGGTGAGCACCAGTGACGCGTCGATCGGGAACGCATTCACGGAGAACCAGGTGCGTCAATTACCGCTCGAAACGCGCAATATTGTGCAATTGCTCAGCCTGCAGCCCGGTGTAACTCCGACGGGCGAAGTGATGGGCGCACGCCGCGATCAAAATAACATCACGCTGGACGGCGTGGATGTGAATGACAACCAGGACAGCGGCCTGTCGGGGAGCACGAATGACCACCAGGGATCTAACGCCAATACGTCCAATCCCATCGCCGGCTTTAATTCAGTGTTGCCGATTCCGCTGGATTCCGTGCAGGAGTTTCGCGTCACGGTGGGCGGCCAGGGGGCGGATGAAGGGCGTTCCTCGGGCGGCCAGGTGGTGCTGATTACCAAGAGCGGGACAAATTCTCTACATGGCTCGGCGTACGAATTCAACAGAAACACCCTGTTTGCGGCGAATAGCTGGTTTAACAACCGCAGCGGCGTGGACCGGCAGACGCTGAACCGCAATCAATTCGGGGCGTCGCTCGGCGGACCCATCAAGAAGAATCGCGCATTCTTCTTTTTTAATTACGAGCGCCGCATCGATGCCAGCGCTACCGGGCAAGAACGGTTTGTTCCTAGCGAAACTTTGAAGCAGGGGATCTTGACTTTCGCCGCGTCGGACGGCAGCATACAAACCCTCAATGCAGCGGATATAAAAGCGCTCGACCCGCTGGACATCGGGCTGAATCAGGGCTATCTGAATATTCTCAAACAGTATCCGGTGGGCAACGATCCGGCGTACGGCGCGGACGGCGGATTGAACTTTACGGGATACCGCTTTAATGCGCCCAACCGCCTGGACAATCGCGCCTACGTTGCAAAAATGGATTTCATCCTGGATTCATCGGGCAAGCACACACTGTCGATCCGCGGCACGCTCTCGAACGGCTCACAGGATCAGCCCAATGCGCTCCAGCAGTTTCCTGGTCAGGGCGGCGCTGTGCTGCTGAATAATAGCAAGGGGATCTCAGCTTCCTACACCGCGGTGTTAAGACCGACGCTGGTAAATAATCTCACGTTCGGATTGACCCGCCAGGGGCTGGCGCAATCCGGTACCGCTGGCGCGCAATTCGAATTGGCCGACACCAGCATTCTGGATCCGCTGCAGAATTACAATTCGTTCGCCAGGGCCAGCGGACGCATCCTGCCGGTTTACAATATCGTCGACAATCTCACTTGGACGAAGGGCAAACACACCATCGCTACGGGCGTGAATTTGCGGTACATGACGAACAGCCGCTTTTCGTACGCGCAATCCTATCCGAGCTACGGCTTCAGCGCGAACGTAGCGGTGGGGTTGGGCGAGGACATCCAAAACGATCTTACGCAATACATTCAGCAAAAGACAGGGAATCCGGGGTTGCAAGTGAACGACCCGGCGACCCAGGCCACGGCATTGGGAATCCTGTTGGGACTGGTGAACAATACTTCGATCACTTATCAGTTCGAGCGCAACGGTTCGGTGTTGGCGCAAGGCCTGCCGCAAGTTCGCGACTTCGTTTCCCGCGAGTATGAAGCCTTCGTCAGCGACACCTGGCGGGTTTCGCGCGATCTCACGCTTACGCTGGGCCTGCGTTATAGCAACGACCGTCCGCCTTACGAGGCAAACGGCTTGCAGGTTTCCCCTACCATCGGCTTGAACCAATTCTTTGCGGAACGAAATTACCTGCAGAGCCAAGGCGTGCCGGACAATGCAATGCCCGACGCGCGGCTCAGTTACGTGCTAAACGGACCCGTGAACAACAGCGCGAGTTGGTACGGCCCGGATAACAACAATTTTGCACCGCGTCTCGCGCTGGCTTACAGCCCCAGCAATCCTAAGGGCATCCTGAAGGAAGCTTTCGGCTCGAACGGAGTCTTTCGCGTAGGCGCCGGTATGGTGTATGACCGCTTTGGTAGTGACCTGATCACGCAGTTCGATCAATTCGGGTCCTTCGGACTTTCGACCACATTGGGTAATCCGATTTCTTACGACTTCACGACTTCGCCGCGCTACAACGGGTCTGCGCCAACTCAAGTGGCCGCACCGGTGGGCGGCTTCCCCTATACGCCTCCCGACATTGCGGCCATCGTGGGCGAGTTCCAAGGGATTTCTCCCGACTTGAAGTCGCCTTATTCAATCATCCTCAATGCATCCTTCGCGCGTTCCCTGCCCGGTAAGCTGAATCTGGAATTAAGCTACGCGGGCCGGCTTTCACGGAAACTGTTGCTGCAAGGAGATGTGTACACGCCGCTGGAACATTTCAAAGATCCGATCTCCGGCGAGACGTGGATCCAAAGCATGACGGCGTTTCGCAACCTTAATAACGCTGGAGTCGACCCCAACGCTGTGCAATCAAATCCGTCGCTGGTGCCCAATAATCCTTTCGTCCAAAGCATGTTCCCGGCGCTCACGAATTTCTATTTCCCGGGTAGCGCATCCGCGAACTACTATTACGGGATCTACGGAGTTTATGGCGGGAGCTACCTGGACATTCTTCACGCGGTAGACCGCATCCCCGGTCAATTCAATACGCCCGCGGGCACTTGTGCTTCGCGCACCGGCTGCTACACCTTCTTTGGTCCGCAAGCCAGTTCGATGCCCACTTGGATGAACGCCGGCAGCGCGGATTATCACGCCCTCACGGTTACTTTGCGGCGCGCGTTTAGCAGCGGGTTCTCTTTCGATTTCAACTACACCCTTTCGCACTCAATCGACAACGCTTCGGCGGCGGAGAGTGGATCGGGACAGGACGGCGCGGTGATTCAGGACATTTTCAATCCCGGCGCCTTCCGCGGGTCGTCGGATTTCGATATCCGGCACCTGGTGAACGCGAACGTGGTTTACGAACTTCCCTTCGGAACCGGTAAACCGCTACTCGGGCATGCTTCGAAATGGTTAAATGAGGTGGTGGGCGGCTGGCAGGTTTCGAGCATCATGCGGTTAGCCAGTGGTCTGCCCACGGTTATTCAGGGTAACTTCACTTGGAACACCAATTACTGGCAGAACTCACTGGCGATTCCGGTGGCCCCGTTTACCCGCTCCATCGGTTACGACAGCAACGGGAATCCTAGCTTGTTTACGAGTACCGACGCGATCAATAGCTTTGCGGATCAATATCCCGGCCAAGTGGGCACCCGCGCGCTGCTGCGCCTGGCGCCGCAATACAACGTGGACCTGGCGATTGCTAAATCCTTCCAGATGCCTTGGGAAGGACATCGCCTGCAGCTTCGCGGTGAAGCTTTCAATGTTTTCAACAACGTGAATTTCACGAACCCGAGTCTGGCGCTGCACACGGCTGGTACGTTTGGTGAGTTCACCGACACCACGCCGCCGCGCGTGATGCAGTTCGCTCTTCGCTATGAATTCTAAATCGGGTGCGCTCGGATTATTATTGGTCGCAGGTGCGATTTTTGGCAGCGCCTCCACGGTGTTCGATTACGTGCCGCTGGCGATCGACGGCAAACCCGCGCCGCTGGCGGCCTACCGCGGCAAAGTCCTGTTGATCGTCAATGTGGCTAGCCAGAGCGTTTTCGCGGGGCAATACGAGGGTCTCGAAGCGTTATACCAGAAGTACCGCGATCAGGGATTGGTGGTGCTGGCGTTTCCATCGAACGATTTTGGGCAGCAGGAGCCGGACGGCAACGACGCGATCCAGGAGTTCGCCACCGCGAAGTACAAAACCGATTTTCCGCTGTTCGCGAAAATTGTGGTCACCGGCGATCACATCGCGCCGTTGTATCAGTTTTTAACGGAAAAGCCGGCTGTGGCGGACGATGCGGCCAAGGACAAACCGGCCGAGCCCACGACGGGGGGACCGGTTCGCTGGAGCTTCACCAAATTCCTGATCGGCCGCGACGGCAAAGTGGCCAAGCGGTTCGAGCCTGACACGGAACCGGACGATCCCGAATTAGTCAGCGCCATTGAAAAGGCCCTGGCACTCCCTGTGAAAAAGTAGTCCCTAGACGTTCATTACCGCAGGGGCCTGATTCAAAACGGTGGGCTCGGGTGAGCCGCCTTGGTTCAGGAAATCGAGAACGCTGCCGCTGAAATTCGTGGCGCCCAATTGCGAGACCTGCACGCCGGAAAGAACTTTCATAAACAGGTTCGCGTATTGCGTACCCATTGCTTGCGGGTCGATCCCTTGACCCATGGATGGATACGCCGTGATCCGCTGTTGCACCATGGAAACAAAGTTATCGGTGATCGCCGCAGAGCCGCCGTTGGCCCAACCCTGGGTACCGCTGATGAACCCGTACATGTCGGAGACGGATTGCCCGATGAACTTCTGCATGTAGGAGTCCATGGAATCCGCCTGGAACGGCGTCATGCCGCTGGTGGGCGTGACGGTGGTGTACTGGTCCGGAGCGGGCGTGAAATAGGGCGCGGTGGAGGAGATGCTGTAGGCGGGCGTTTCTTGCGGTACATCGCTGGTGTTGACCGAAGGCGCTGCCGGACTGGTGGATGCAGACGCGACACTCGAAACCACGGGGTCTGCAATGGACGGCACTGGCACGGACGGAGCTGTCGTCGACGCGGCGCCGAGAAAGTATTGGAGGAAAGAGTCCTGCAGGACTGCGGGACTGGAAGACGAATTCTCGCCCGCGGTCGCGAGTTGGTCAGCGAAGGAGGCGGCGGCGGCCGATGTGCTCGCGGGGTTGGTAAGGGGCAGCTCGGCAGGCGGCATCGTCAAGGGGTTGGTTGCAGTGATCATGGGTTCTTTGACTCCGGCGAAGAAGATTGCAATCCCGGGGCCATTGCGTTTGCGCGTTTAGAAAGCGTGGATCGTGACGCCGCAGCGAGTCGGGATTTTGGCAGATCGTCAAGTTTCCGCCGTTGCCACACGCTTTCCGCGCGGCAAAAGCGCCGCAAAAGCTTGGATATGAAGGGACGCGGGTTGGTTCGCGAATTGCATTATGAGCGGTGGAGTGATTTGTGTCTTCGCCCACCACTGTTCCTACTGAACTGACCGCCGTACCGGGCGAAACTACCCGGCGAGTGCCCGTGGACCGATGGATCGTGGGCGGGATTGCGATCGCGGTATTGACCGTTATCGCCGGGATCGCCTCCACTGGAGTCAGCCTCCGTTACTTCCTGCAGCCCACGGCAGCGTGGATCGTTCTGGGAGGAACCTGCGGAGTTACTTTGATCACGACGCCTCGCAAGGCCCTGATGCACGCCGTTCAGCGGGTGCTGGGACTGCTCCGCCAGCCTGCCACCGATCGCGAAGAATTGATGGACGAGATTGTTTCGTCGGTCAGGATCGCTCGCTTACAGGGGATGCTCGCGGTGGAACCGAGAATCAAGCAGCTCAACAATGCTTTTCTGCGCGAGATGCTGGGGCTGGCGATTGACGTGAAGACCCGTGGCGAGTTTCAGAGCATTCTCGAAACCAAGGTGCGATTGCACGAGCGGCAGGGCGACGCGGACGCGAAAGTCCTGGAAGTGGCGGGGGGGTTCGCGCCGGCGATCGGCGTCATCGGCACGGTGGTGGGATTGATCGATGTGCTCCGCCAATTCTCCAACATGAACTCGGTGGCGTTCGGAATCGGAACCGCGTTCGTCTCGACCATGTACGGGTTGGCGCTGGCGAATCTGATTCTGCTCCCCGCCGCGCACCGTATTCGAGCGAGCGTGGCGGAGGCGTTTGAGATCGAGGAAATGATCGTCGAAGGCGGGCTGTGCCTGATCGACGGCACTCATCCTTCGCTGGTTCGCGAACGGCTGATCTGCTTTTTGCGGCAGGCGCCCAGCAAATGAAGCCCGCGTATTATCAGAATCAACAAGGCGGACGCGATCGCTGGATGGTGAGCTATCTGGATGTGTTAACCATCCTGCTGATTCTGTTTGTAGCGATGGCGGCACAGACCCTGCAAAACTCGCAGAAGAAACCGGCTCCAGTGGCGGCTGTCGCACCCGTTGCGCCCGTTGCGCCGGTCGCGAAAGCGCCCGTAATGGAAGGACCCAGCGCGGCGATGACCGCGATCAAGCAGGACCTGGAAAAAAGCAATCTGGACGTGCAAGTAGATTCCCGCGGCGTGGTCGTCAGCCTGCCGCAGGCTCTGCTGTTTCAACCCGGCGCGGACAAAATCAACGCCGACGCGCTGCCGACGGTGCAGACGATCGGCGATGTGCTCAACAAGATCCCCAACAATGTGAGTCTGGTGGGGCACACGGATGCAACTCCCATTCACAACCGGCACTTCGCCAACAACTGGGAGTTGGCTGCGGCTCGCGGACTGCGTCTGCTGGAGCTCTTAAGCAGCCGTTATGGAATTGAAGAATCACGGCTCTCGGTGGCGAGCTTTGGCTCCTACGATCCTAAGAACTCGAACGATACTCCGGATGGGCGCGCCAGCAATCGCCGCGTGGAAATCGTGATTCTAGATAGCTACGCGCGCAAGCCGTAATAGTTCGCGGTCGACGTGATGTCGGGGCCATGCTCATTGCGCAGCAGGCTCAGCAAGTCCAGCGGCCGTGTGGGATTCGACGTCAACCCGACCGCAGAGGGATTCGCGACCTTGCGTAGACGGCCCGACTCCACCACATATTTCTGATTGTCGGCGCCTTGTAGCAACTCGCCTTCTCGGGCACCCACTTCAGCACTCAGGCGGTCAAAGGACGCCCCGTAGCCGTCCATGATTCCGGTATCGAAGCCTTGCAGGCCGCCGGTGGGCATCTGGTTGCGATGGATACTCCACAACAGATGTTCGCGCGCAGTGATGGCGCCGTCCCAGCTCAGGCTTTCCGCCATCGCACGCCCGTTGTTCGCGAGCCGTTGCCGGAGCTCGGGGATACGGACCAGGCCATCGAGCGCCACTGCGAAGTCAGCGATGACGCGCGGACGCGCCACGATCGCAGTGTGGCCGTCGATTGCGTAACCTTCTGTCCCGTAGGGCGTGGTGATTACGGCCGTGCCGCAGGCCATGGCTTCAATGGGTGGCAGCGGGCAGCTTTCGTACCACGAAGGGCACAACGCGATATCGCTTTCGGCGTAAAGACGGCTCAGGGCATCGTGATCGAGCGTCCCGTGAAACTGGTAGGGCGCGAGTTCATTGTTGGGTCCGAAAACCGGGTGCTCGAAACCGTAGACGTGCCACGCGATCTTGTTGGGATAGCGCTGCATGAGCTGTGCCATGGCGGGCACCGCGTCCTGGAAACCCTTCCACTTTTCGGGGCGGCAGTAGGTGACGACGCGGATCACGCCGTCCTGCGCGCTCAACTTCGGGCGCGGGTGAAATTTGGCGGTGTCGACTCCGTTTTGCACCACTGGAACAATTTCGTTAAAGCGGCGGCGGAACTCGCCGGCGAGCCAGCTCGAATTCGCGATGCGGTACATCGGCATCTGAAACGTATTGCGGCACAGCATCTTGATCAGCGGATTGCCTTGCAAGCCCGAAGCGGGGTTGGCATCCGAAGCGAAAAACACTTCGTCATAATGTTGCGGGAAGTGAACCGGCTTGCCTTTTCCGGATTGCCAGGCGGGGATGATGCTTTCCCAGTTGGCGGCGATGATCAGGTCGGCTTCGGGGATCGCTGGCGTTAGCAAGTGCGTGTAGGCCAAGAAGAAGCGCAACTCACCTAGAAAATCCCGCGGCGTTTTATCCAGAAAATGATACGGCAGAGATTCGCGTCGGGCTGCGGCGTCGTAGTGAATGGGCACTTTGAAATCGAGTCCCGGGAATGGTTCATCCTCGAGCCACATGAACTGCGGCCAGGTAGTGAGCGAGACTTCATGTCCCCGCGCCTGCAGGCGGCGCGCGTATTCTAGGGTGCTGGCGGCGCTTCCGGTGCGGACTCGCGCCGTGGGGCCCAGCAAAAAACTCATGGACAAGTGCTGCGGTGCGTGCACGGCGGGAGCTTGAACCGTCTTCACGACAGGCTGCATCGGAGTGGAAGTTCTCTTCGCCACGCCAACCACGACGGCAAAGCCGTTGCCAACTTTGTCATCGGTGTCCTGAACATGCAGGATGTTCCAGCCCAGCCAGTGAATCAGCTCGACAAAATCTTCAGTGATCCACACCGAGCAGTGTTCGGCGAGAGTTTCCGGCTGTTTGCCAGTCTCGTGCCGTTCGATCAGCTCGGCCAGAGTGGAGCGCGGACGCTCCTTGTCGAAAGTGCGTTCCTTGTGCGGAGCAATGATGTAAAGATAACCGCCGGGCTTGACCACGCGATACCACTCGCGGAGTGCCTTAATAGGATCGGGAAAGTGCTCGATGACGTGCGAGCTGATGACGAAATCGACGCTGTTGTCTTCGAGCGGCAGTTGGTCGCCAGGCGACACGATATCCACAGGCAGAGAGGTCCCGCATAGCTTGACCTCTTCCTGCTTGAAACAGGTCAGCTCATTTGTGTTGTCGACGTTGCGAGTCTTCAGACCGAACGAGTTGTGCGCGGAGCCGCCGATTTCAAGCCCATCGAGGCCGTCGAGCAGCTTGTGAGCGAGTGCGCTTTCTTTGAATTTCATTGTGTTGTCAATCCGTCCTTTGTGAAGACCCTACGCGTAAACAACTAGAACATCGGCAGAATCGCCTTAGAACTGCAATATGGCGGGCGTCAGCTGTAGTACGAAAACTTCTGACTGCCGCGGTAAAACGCTTCTTCCTCTGCGGGGACAATTCTGTCCTTGTACCAGGGCAAATGCCGGCAGGTGTATTTTCCACCGACTCTGACGCCCCTCAAGTGGTCCACCGGATCGAAGAAGCGCTTGTTGTATACGGCGAAGGTGGTGTCGACGGCGGCGCTATAAACCTCGTCGCCGGTGCTGGTGAAGCCGACCGGATTCTTCCAGAACTGGGCTTCCCACTCCCAGATCTGATATTCCGCGGCGCCGATGTGGAACTTTTCGTGGCGCATTTTGGACCAGTCGGATATGTTGAGAGCCAGTCCGGCTTTGCCTACGCGGTGTTTCTCGGTAAGCGAGATCAGTTCGTAGATGAAATCTTGCGACAGCGACGGGTTCAGTTCCAGGTCCGGATCGGTAATACAAAAATAATCCGGCAATGAGAACAGGTTTTTCGGATCCAGAAATAAGTTGTGCGGTCCTTTGTTCTCTTCCAGGCGGATAACGGAGAGATCGGGACTGCCCTGCGACAGGTAGTCGAGCAGCGGCGGAAAGGTCGAAGCGTTGTCTATGGCGATGATCTCTTCGAAACCAAAGCGGCGTAGTTGCGAGACCATGCTCTTCAAGTACGTCACGGAGTTGAATACCGGAATCAGAACCGGGATGCGTTTCTGGAAGTGGCCGCCCAACGATGAAGACGGTTTGGTGCGCACGCTGACGGGAGCCTGCTGGGGCGCGGGCGCGGCCATGCAAGATCGCAATGGTGATTTTGCATCGAACAATTCCGACGCGATCCGCGGTATCAAGGCAGCTTTCACGAATAGGATGTTGAACTGATGGTCTCCATACTCGCGGTCGCGGGCGATCGGGACAAAGCCTTTCGCGATCAGCTCACGCGTGATGTAGGCGCTGTCCTTCTGTTCTTTCCAAAACTCGAAGTTTTCGACTTCGATCAGGACGGCCACTGCGCTCGCCAGGGCTTTTTCGGCGCCTTTCACGACTTTGTCAGCGGCGCCCTCCGCGTCGATCCAGAGAGCGATGCGCTGCTCCGCTATATCAAATCCTTCTTCGGCGAGGAACCCGTCCAGAGTGGTCCCGTCCACATTGAATTCTTCGTAAATAGCGTCCTCGTTTCTGAGGAGCAGCGATGTCTTGCCAGTGGTCTTGGGCTCATTGATATGACCCGGAAGCACCACGCCCTTGTCGTAGTATCGCGACAAGGTTCGCGGCGCGTAGATCTTGACCGGACCCACGGAGTCCGCGATCGCGCGGTTGAGATATTTTACGCCGGCCGCCGAAACATTCGCTTTGTGAAGCGTGAAGATTTCGGGGTTGGCTTCGAAAGAATACACCAAAAGCCTGGGAAATCTTTGTTTGGCGGCGACGGCGCAGCCTCCATCGAACGCTCCGATATCGAAGAACACAGTAGGGCGGAGGCGCTCCAGGACGTCCCACAGAAGAGACGTCAATCTTGCGTTGCCGGCCGGGCCTTCTTCGCCGCGGTCTAGCATGTTCAGATTCGCCATCAGCAGGTAATCGATCGCCAGCTTGCTGTTCTGCGTCTCGGTGGTCATGCCAGCTCCTAGACGTGGCCTTGCGCCATGTCCTTCAGCATTTGCTTCTCGACGATCAAATCGGCGATCGCACGGCGCAACTGCGCGTTTTCTTTTTGCAGCTTGTTCAACTGATCCGGATCGGGGCTCACGAAGGAGGCCGCTGGAGAAGACTGCGCAGCGGGCGCAAAGCGCGGCGGATTCGCCCATGCAGGCTGCAGCGGGGAGGCGGACGGCTTCGAGACGCCGGCCGCAACGTTCAACTTGGGAGCGTTACCCTTCGTCACGCCGACCACGACGGTAAAGCCGTTGCCAACTTTGTCATCGATGTCCTGGACATGCAGGATGTTCCAACCCAACCAGTGAATCAGCTCGACAAAATCTTCGGTGATCCACACCGAGCAGTGTTCGTTAAGGGTTTCAGGCTGTCTGCCTGTCTCGTGCCGTTCAATCAGCTCAGCCAGAGTGGAGCGCGGGCGTTCTTTATCGAAAGTGCGTTCTTTGTGCGGCGCAATGATGTAGAGATACCCACCGGGTTTGACCACGCGATACCACTCGCGAAGCGCCTTGATGGGGTCCGGAAAGTGTTCGATGACATGCGAGCTGATGACGAAATCGACGCTGTTTTCTGCTAGGGGCAGTTGGTCGCCAGGCGAAACGATGTCCACCGGCAGGGACGTGCCACACAGCTTGATCTCTTCCTGTTTGAAGCAAGTCAGCTCATCGGTGTTGTCGACGTTCCTAGTCTTCAGCCCGAACGAGTTGTGTGCGGAGCCGCCGATTTCAAGTCCGTCGAGGCCGTCGAGCAGCTTGTGAGCGAGTGCGCTTTCTTTGAATTTCATGGTTGCTTTTCCTTTTTAATCAAATGGCTTCGAGGACGGGCGACAGTTCCTCAACCTGGCTGGTGCAAGGGCGGTCGCCGGCGAGAACCTGTTCCCATAGCTCAACGTTCTTTTCGATATTGCGGTGCGTCAACACCCAATCGCGCTGTTCGCGATATAACTTGGTCCGATCCGCTTGCAGAACTTCTTCCAGCTTCCGCTTCCAAGACTCGCGATTATTCTTCGCCGTAATCGGGACCTCGGTGGAATACGGAACCACGTGCGACGCCAGCGTGATCGCACCCGACATGGCGTATTCGTAGTATTTAATGCAGCTCTTATGACGATTGAACTGATCATCGAGCAGGGGCGCGATGCCGACGTCCAGTTTCAAATCGCAGACTTTTCGCGGATGCTGCTCAAGCGGGACGTTGGGATGGAACTCGTAGCGGATGCCCGACAGCTTATCCATGAAATGCTTGATGGATCTGCCCAGCGGCGTATGGAACAAAGCCTGGCCCCAGCGCGCTTCGAGTACGGCCATCAATTCTTCAAGAGTCGATTCCTGGCAAATTCCCTGAAGCACAAAAGTGAACGGAATTTTTTTCTGCACTTCGCGGACCGCATCCAGCGCGACGGCCAGATCCAGAAAGTGCGTGGGGCTTCCGGTCCATCCGATGCGGGCTTCCCCGCTCCTGGGTTCGACCGTCCATTCCTCCGGATCAACACTATTGGGAATCACCGTGACGTTGGGATTCCACTGACGAAGATAGCCGGCCAACGTGTCCGTCGTAGTGGTCACGACGTCCGCGGCGCGCAGCAGGAATTCATAAAGCGGCAGCCGCGCTTGCACAGCTTTGTAGTTCAGGTTCTCAGGGGGGACCAGATCCAGCGCGTCGTCGGTATCGAAGACTACTCGGATTCTGTTTTTCTTGCACCATTCGACGATTTTTACCGCTTGCGGATAGTGCGCGCGGTAGAGAACCAGAACGTCGGGCGCGTTATAGCTCTCTTGATTCGAGAGAATTTCGACTTGGTGCCCGCGTTGGCGCAGATATTTAGCGGGAATCGCGCCGCGCCATTTGTAGCAGCCGCTTTGCGTCTCGGTGAGCAAACAAATATTCAAGCAGGTCTCTCCTCACTCTCGGCGTTCGAGCGCGCCCAATTTGAAATGAAGGATTCAGCGGCGGTGTTTTCGAGCTCGCGATCGTGCAAATAAGTCCAGGCCTTCTTACGCCGCTCTTTGAGATTCTCCAGGACTTTACAGTCTTTGCGGGCTTTCAGCAGTCGCTTGCGTTGTTCGGCGATGTGGATTTCCAGCTTCTTGCGGGCCGCAACCAAAGACACTTTTTCGCCGCGGATGCGCAACTGAAACGCCGCCAGGGCACGAAATTCAGTGGCTTCGACCAAGGGCCGGCCCAACACATTCATTTCCGCGTTCAACTGATCGGCGGTCAACGTGTTCTCGCGATGTAGAACTTCCGCCAGCTTATTTTGAATCGTGGAGAGCTTTTCTTCTTCCGTGCGCATCTGCAGCTCGCGCCACTCGAGAACTCGTTGCAACGGAAATTGGAACGCCTTCATGAGAGTTCCTTAGCCAGCGTAAACAGCCGGCTCCGCGTCTCGTCAAGCGGCGCGTAGGCCTCAGAGTCCTGCCGCAGGAATTCCAGAATCTGCGGACGAACGCGGATGCTGCGATCCAATACCGGATTGGCGCCTTGCACATGCGCGCCCAACTGAATCAAGTCGGCTGATTGATGATAAGTCGACAGCGCTTCGCGAATGCGCCGGTTGGCGGACAGTTCTTCCGGCGTAATGACTTTGTTCGAAAGACGACTGACGGAGTTCAAAATATCGATGGCGGGATAGTGTCCGGACGAAGCCAGGTCTCGCGAGAGTATGAAGTGCCCATCCAGAATGCCCCGCGCCGCGTCGCAAATCGGTTCGTTGAAGTCGTCACCTTCGACCAACACTGTGAAGAAGCCCGTGATCGATCCTGTTCCGAAGTTGCCAGCGCGTTCAAAAATTTTGGGTAGTAGCGCAAAGACGGAAGGCGTGTAGCCCTTCTGGCTAGGAGGCTCTCCGGCAGCCAATCCGATTTCGCGCTGCGCCATGGCCAGGCGCGTGACCGAATCCATGACCAACAGCACGTCGGCGCCTTGATCGCGGAAATATTCTGCCGCCGCTAAGGCCACATAGGCGGCGCGGATGCGCAGCGGCGCGGGGCGATCGGAGGTAGCCACAACCACGACGGAGCGCTTCATCCCTTCCGGCCCAAGTTCGTTTTCGAGAAACGCTTTGACTTCACGATTGCGCTCGCCGATCAAAGCGATCACGCTGACTTGCGCCGAGTTCTTACGCGACATCGCGCCCAATAGAGTGCTTTTGCCGACGCCGCTGCCGCCGAAAAGCCCGATTCTCTGGCCTTTTCCGCAGGCGAGCAGGCTGTCGATGGAGCGAACACCGGTGACCAGGCGATCCGTAATGTGTTTGCGCTGAAGAGGGTTGGGAGGCGGCGCGTACAGCGGATAGGTGCTGGACGATTCGATCGGTGGACCGCCATCCATAGGCTGCCCGAAGCCATCAAGAACACGGCCCAGTAATCCCGGCCCTACCGCGAGCTGAGCATCCTGCGAACGGGCAATCACGCGGCTGCCTAGTTGTAAACCATCCGGCTCATCGAGTGGCATCGCCAGGACGCGGCCGTTGCGGAAGCCGATGACCTGCGTGCGAATACTGCGCCCATTCGCGGCCTGAATTTCGCAAAAATCTCCAATCGCCGCCGCTGGACCCTGCGATTCAATCAATAGGCCTACGGTGGCCGTTACCTGACCGCTCCACGGCAAGAGATCTATGCGATCGAGATCGACCATGTAAGGAGCGAGCGCTACTTTTTCTAAAGTTTCCATTTCTGAAATAGCCCTGGTCATCGGTTGGCGGGCACCCGGCGCAGGCGGTCCGCGAAGCCGCGTTCAATTTCGCGAAGCTGCGATTCTATCGACGCATCCAAATTGCCGTGCGCGGTTTCGAAGATTACGTCGCCGCATTGCATGGAAGAATCCGCCACCAGCTCGACTTTCTGTGAATTTGAGAAGCGCTCCAGGGCGTTGCGGATGGCGTTTTCCTGGTCCGGGTGCACGCGGATGCGGCAGAGATCCCGGGATTGAAGTTTTTCGAGAGCCACGCGAATCACGCCTTCAATGGACTCTGGCTCAAGTGTCAATTCGCGATGCAGCACGCGCCGCGCGATGGAAATGGCAAGTTTGAGAAGATCGCCTTCCGCTTCCGACCGAATGCGCGAACGCAGCGAAGAAAGCGTGGCCAAGCTCTTGCCAAGTTGTTCAAGCACCGGCTGCAGCTCAGCTTTAGCCTGTTGCAGCCCTACGTTTTTTCCTTCGGCGAAGCCGCGCTGATAGGCTTCTTGCTCGATACGCTCGCGATCCTGCTGGAGCAGGTGATTCTCTTGGGGCGAGGGTTCCGAAAGAACCTCCTTCGCAGCGATCGGATTAGGTTTGGTTCTCGGAGGGAGCGCGGTTGTACTGGTGCGCCACGCAATCGGCGTGACCACCGCTTGTTCGGCGTCGCGCAGAATTCTAGACGACGTATTGGTCATCACCGCCGCCTCCCTTCAAGCTCAGGACACCCTCGGTTTCGAGCTGCCGGAGGACCGCGATCATGGCCTGCTGTGCCGCTTCCACCTCCCGAATTTTGATCGGCCCCAAGGCTTCCATGTCTTCAAGCAGCATGGCAGCGCCGCGTTGCGACATGCCTTTCAAGAGATGCTGCCGCAAATCCTCGTTGGTTCCCTTGAGCGCAGTGGTGAGCTGACGCCGGTCGGCGCGCGCCAGCAGTTCTTTGACGCCGTTGGCGTCGAGCGCCATCAGATCGTCGAACACGAACATCTTCTGACGGATGGAATCCATTAGCTCCGCATTCTGTTCGCCGATTTGAGTGAGGATTTCGCTGCTCAATTCGGTATCGAGTTGATTGAAGATTTCCGCGACAGCACGGGGGCCGCCGGAGGGCTGGCGTTTCATCTCGCCCAGCGACTTAAGTTTCTGCCCGATGACCGCGGAGATTTTGCCCACGACGATGGGTGAAATTTTGTCGAGTTTGGCGATGCGTAGAGCGATGTCCGGCCGCGCCGACGGATCCATCGAAGCCAGAACGCCGGCTGATTGCGAAGGATCGAGCTGCGACAGCACAATCGCCACAGTCTGCGGGTGTTCGCTTTTTACGAAGCGGGCTAAAAGTTGTGGGTCGACGTTTTGCAATTGCCGGGTGCTGCCCATCTCTCCGTGCGGCCCAGGCAACTGGTCCAGATGTTTTTTGCTTCCTTCAGGACCAAAGGCGCTGGTGAGAATCCGCTTGACGTAGGCCACGCCTCCGGGGCCAACGCGGGCCAAGTCGGAAGTTGCATCGCGAAATTCTTCCAATACCGATTCCGCTTGAGCCGCGGTGACCGAGGAAAGATCGGCAATGGCTCCGCTGACGGTCTGCACTTGATCTTCGTTCAACTGCTTCAGTAATCCGGCGGAAGCCTGATCGCCCAAGGCGATCAACAGTACGGCCGCCTTTTGTGCCCCGGTGAGGGTCCCGGAGCCACTAGGAGTCGTCATTACGAACTAGACCTGCCCTTCTTTAAGCCAGCCGCGGAGCACTCCGGCGCAGATCTCCGCGTCTTTTTGAGCGGTCTCGCGGAGTTGCGTGGTGAGAGTCTCCAGGCGCGCCGGGGCGAGCGTGTGCAGGTTTGCCGATGCGGGAGTGGAGGGCGCCCACGTATCTTGCGCGGCCGCGGCGGAGCGCGATAATTCCTGGCCATGGCCGGCAGCAGACGCTTCCGGCAGAGCTTGCGTCATTTGAACCTTGGCGGCGGCAGCCGAACTTTTCCTCATTCGCGTGACCAGGAAACCGCATCCGGCCAGCAGCACGACCACGACGGCCCCTAAAATCGCCAGAAGTTTTGGGTTGGCTTTGAGCTCCTCGATAGGAGATTTTTGTTTGGGAGCCGCGCCCCCCGGCGGTAGCGCCGTCAGCGGAGGATCCAGATTTAGAGTCGATTCAAAAGGCAGCGCCTCGACGAACAAAATGTCGCCACGATCCATATTGAATCCGGCCGTGGCCGCCACCAGGTCGTGAATCACCTTCATGCGCTCGGGAGACGGCGGAACCAGAACGCGCTTCGCGTTGGCGCCGGTGCCTTCCCAGTGGGCTTCGTGATCGATCAGCACCGATACCGACAGCCGTTTGATCGAGCCCTGCGGGAGAACCGTCCGCTTAACGGTGCGGCTGGTTTGATAGTTGACGTTTTCCGTTTTGCGAGAAGTTCCGCCTCCGGTGACGGCAGGTTTCGGTGCCGCGTCCGGAAGATTCGAGGCGGTTCCCGGGATGCCCGCGATGGCGCGAGTGGGAGTGGAAGTGTCTTCGGTGGTCTGCGAACTCACCATGGCGGATTTGGTGGGATCGAAACTTTCCTCGCTCTGCTCGCCGCTGGTTAAATCGGTGTCCGCGGAGACGGACGCGCGGAAGCGGCCGGCGCCGACTAGCGGCTCGAGCGTCGCTTCCAATTTAGATGTGAGATCCTGCTCTACTTTGTGGCGGTATTCGAGTGCCGCTTCCGATGAATCGCCGCCCCCGGAGCTGTCGACGCGCTTGGCGCGATTCAGTAAATTGCCGCGCATGTCCAACACCGATACCGATTCCGGGGCCAGGCCCTCGACCGCGCTCGAGATCAAATGCGTGATGGCGGGAATGGCGGTTTCGGGTAACGACGCGCCGGCGCGGATTTTGATCAGCACGCTAGCTTTCGCCGGCTGCTGCGCTTCGCTGAAGACCGATTCTTTCGGAAAAGTGATGTGAACGCGCGCTTGCTCCACCTCGGAAATCGCCATGACGGAACGCTCGAGTTCACCCTCCACCGCTCGGCGGTAGTTGATGTGCTCGGCGAAGTCGGTCATACCGAAATTTGTTTTGTCGAAAATCTCGAAGCCGATTCTTCCGCTCTTGGGCACACCGGCGGCGGCCAGTTCCAGGCGCAGCTCAGCCACTTTTTCTTCGGGCACCGAAACCGTGGTGCCGTTGTTGGACAAACGGTATTCCGTGCTCCCCTCTTTCAGTTTTTGAATGACCACAGCGGCGTCTTCCGGCGCCAGCGTGGTGTACAGCGGGCGGAATGCGCTTTCCTTTTCCCAGTGCACCAGGCTGTAGAGGCCAGCCGAAATCAGGACGGTCGCAACCAGGATGGTCCAGCGTTGCGAGGTCGACAACATTGCTAACAGTCGTTTGAGTTGTTCCATGAACGGATTCGATCAGGTGACTTACATCGGCATTTTCATGATTTCCTGATACGCGGAAACCACTTTGTTGCGAACTTGCATGAACATTTGAAACTCGAGATCGGCTCGCTGCGTGGCGAGAATCGTGGAATGCAGGTCGCCGCCGTCTCCGGAAAGAAACTGCTCCACGCTCTTCGAAGCGCTGCTGCGCGAATTTTCTACTTCACCGATGGCGCTGCTGAAAATATCCTTGAAGGAAGAAGTTCCACCGTCGCCAGCCGCGGGGGCGGCCACATCGGGCTGTATTTGGCTAAGAGACGAAATTCCAGAAATATTCAGGGACATAGCGGGACTCTATTTGAACAGATCCAGAGAGCGTTGAATCATATCTTTTACCGCGGACACAGCCGAGACGTTGGCCTGATAGCCGCGCGACGCGCCCAGCAGGTCGACCATATCTTCGGCGGGATTCATGCGCGGGTAGGCCACGTAGCCGTCTTTGTCGGCGTCGGGATGCCCCGGCAGATAGCGCTTTTCAGGATCGCGTTGATCGGTGATCACTTGAGAAACGCGCACTCCCGTGCCCGAGCCCACTTCGGATTCGAACATCGACGAGAAATCCGCCGCCGAAGGATCTGAGGTGAACACCGCGTCTTTGCGCCGGTAGGGACCGCCTTCCGGAGTCCGCGTGGTATCGGAGTTGGCCAGATTTTCCACCAGTAGCTCCGTGCGCTGGCGCTGCGCCGACATCCCCGAGGCGCTGATCGATAATGCGGATAACAGGCTCATACGCTACTTGCTTTCCTGAATCGCCGTTTTCGCCGCATTCAGCTCGGCGCGCGCAAAATTAGAGGCGATCGAGAAGCGCATGGCATTTTCCGCCAGCAAGCGGGCTTCGCGATCGATATTGACATTGTTGCCGTCGGGCTTACTGGCCAAACCCTCCGGTTCGACAACCGCGGGTTGAGTGGAATCTTCGCCGTCGAGCGCGTGTTGAAACTCCGCGCGGAAATTAATGTCCTGGGTGTGATAGCCGGGCGTGTCGGCGTTGGCGATATTGGAAGCGACCAGTTTCTGACGGGCGCTCAACAAACTCATGTAGTGTTCGGAGTTCAGAGCCAGACCTTGGAACATGGTGCACTCTGAATTGCACGCCGTGTGCCAATGCTTAACTGATTGATTTCGCTATCGCCGTACTGGCTGGGATAGGAGAGAATTCGACGCTTTCGTCGGATCTCTGACGCTGCTTACGCGTCCAGATGGAGCACTTCGGTGTTGCCGCGGCTGGGCGTGTAAGCACTTTCGCGGCTGAGCAGAATCAGCTTGCGCTGCGTGTGTGAGCGTGCCACCAGTGTGGCCGTGCGCGCCCACTCAAAAACTTCGCTCACTTCCGTGGCGATCGCGAGCCGGGCATCGTCGGAGGTGGCCGCGTTCCAACAAGCTTCGACGTCGCAGCGGTACGCTTCGAGAAGCCGTTCGGCTTCCGCAAACGCCTCCGCCGAGACAGCCTTGCGAAACAGATCAACTGCCGTTCTGGGCGATTGCATTCTGGGCCTGGAAGAGTTGCGTCATGAAGGTGTTCTGCGATTGCAGGGTCGAAAGCAACGCGTCGGCCGCCGACATCTGGGCCGTGAGTTGATTTTGCATGGTGGTGATGCGGGCTTGCGTGTCCGAGATCTCCTGATTGTCCGCTAGAATTCGATTCTCAATGGTGGCCTGCTGCCCTACAAAAAGACCGCTGGTCGGATCGTTGAGTCCACTGAGAGTGTTGGCAGCGGAAGCCAGGAAACCGCTTCCCGTGCCGGTGCCCATAAAGGCCGCCAAGTCGCCGGGATCGGCCGCCGCGACGCTGTCAAACTGAGATTGATTGAAAACCAGATGACCCGTCCCGTCAAAGGTGAGCCCTAGGTCGGCGATGCTGGCGACCGAACCACTGCCGCCCGTAAAATTCGTCATATCGCGAAGAGCCTGCTGCAAGGAAAAGACAACGCTTTGTCCCGTAAGCGTCCCGCCGGCGCTCCCGTGATTGGTGGCCAGTTCGTCCACCGTCTGGTTGTAGGCCGATACAAAAGAGGAAATGGAACTGGCGGAGGCAGTTGGATCGTCCGCTACAGTAACAGTGGTTTGGCCAGTCCCCAGGAGATTGACGGTCAGGCCGGGCGCGAGCGTAACGGAACTGCTGTCCGACGAAATTGGTGTGGACGGCTGTCCATTGATCTGATATTGCGCCGGTGCCCCGGTGGAAAGAGTGCTGAGCAGATTCTGGCTGCCGTCATTGAGCTGAATCGGGATATTTCCGAGTGCCGTACTCTGCAAAGACAGATGGTAGTCCGGGGCAGAAGGAGAACCGAGATTCAGAACGGTCGCGCTGACGCCCGCGCCCGACGAGTTAATCGCCTGCGCCAGGGCATTCAAAGAATTCGTAGTGGGAGTAACCGTGAAGTTGGAACCGTTGACCGAGAGCGTATAAGAGCCGGAGGTGCTGATGGAGGACGCAGAAGGATCGGAGACCGCCGGCAAGCTGGCATTGCTGACACTGGTAGTGGGCGACCCGGTGCTGATGACATTCAGCGTATAAGTGCCCGCCGCGACGGCCGCGCTGGTATTCAAATTCGCCGTAGCGATGGTGTTGTCGCCGACCGATGCCGAAAGACTGCCGCCCGTCGAAGCCGTGGTCAGCCCCTGGATGGCGGTTTGAATCAAGTTGAAGCCGTTTTGCAGATAGCCCAGTTCGGTCGACTGGCCCTGCAGCGTAGTGACGTTGGAGTTCAGCTGATTCAGCGGTATGGAGGCGACCGTCACCGCCTGGGTGATGACCTGTTGCAGATCGGCAGCGTAGGTACTCGATCCATTGAATGTGGCGGCGGTGGTGCCCATGAAATCCTCCTTCGCTGAAACTAAACTGCCCGGCGCAATGCTGACCTAAAAGGAAACTGGGCCGTTCTCGGTAAAGAATCGGCCCAGCTCGAATTAAACATTAGCCCCGCTGCGATTATTGGAGCAGTTTCAGGAGAGCTTGCGGAGCTGCATTGGCCTGCGCCAGGGCAGCCACTGAGGACTGTTCCAGCACTTGCGACTTGGTCAGGTTCGCCGCTTCCACGGCGATGTTCGCGTCGCGAATGCTCGACTCGGAGGCCGAATCGTTGGTGATCTGCGACTGCGCCAGGCTGATGGAATAGTTCAGAGCGTTCTCACCAGTACCCACTGCGCCCTGCGTAAGGCCAAGGCTCTGTACCGCGGCCGTGATGTCCGTAATGGCCTTTAGCGCGTGGGCCTGCGTGTCGACAGTGTCGAGGCCGATTCCCAGGCCGCCGGAGTTGACAACGTTGGCGCTACCGCTCAGATCGATAGTGACCTGGGCATTCGCCTGCGTGCTGCCGCCGCCGATATAGACCGAAATGCTGGCGTTGTACTGGGCGCTGGTGCCGGTACCGCTGCCCAAGCCGATGTTGGCCGCCTGGCGGTCAATTTCGGTCAGTAGCGTGGTGAATTCCTGGTTCAGGGTCCCGCGGTTGCCCGAGAAGGTGCCCGAAGCAGACTGGGTAGCCAGGCTCTTCAACTGATCCAAAATGTTCGAAATGTTGTTCAAGCCGCCGTCGATGGTCTGCAGGATGTTGGTGCCATCGGTCGCGTTGCGCACACCCTGCGTCAGCTCGTTCACAGTGCTGCGCAAGCCGTTTGCGACGGCGAGGCCCGCGGCATCGTCGCCGGAAGAATTGATTCGGTAGCCGGAAGTCAACTGGTTGATGGTCTGCGACTGGAAGTTGCTGTTCACCTGAAGATTGTTTTCGGCCGTTAACGCGGTCACGTTAGTTTGAAATGAAAGTGACATGTTTTTTCCTTTGCCTTAAAGTTTCCGGCGTCTCGCCGAACCCGACTGTTTTCTCAGCGGTGTTATTCATGTCGCAGACACCCACTGAAATTTTAGTTTTAGTTCAATATTTTTTTAATAGTACGAAGAAGATGCGAGTCCCAACCGCTCGCAGTACCTGTCTTTTATTACCTGCATGTATCTTTTATTACCCGCATGTATCTTTTATTAGAAGATCCGTCCGCTTTTGCGATATGCCTGGTGGGAACAACAAATGACCTCCACCGCGCCCTTAACCGCCTCCGAACGCTACGCCCGATCCATTCTTACTGCCTGGAATAAGCGTGCCATTAATGAGTTGCAATCCACCCTCCTGCAATCGTCCGCATTGGCTCCAGAAGCCTTGTGCGCCGAGGAGCGCGAACGGATGGACTTGATTCAGGGCCTGGGTCAAGACCTTCTTATATGGGACGCCGCCGGACGCGCGGAAAACGCTGCCAACCAAAGCGCGGCGCTGTCCTTGGTACGCCATCTCGCCCGCTGCGGCCGCTAGGGCCTCTCTTCCACCTGAAACGCCCGCTTGTTACCCGCGCTCAGGACGTGTCCGAGCAGCGAAAGATCGCCATTCACTACGCCGCGTAGCGCCTGCTCTAGGCCATGGTCGAAGCGGACCACCTGGCCTTGCCGCAGCGCGCGCAAGTCTCCGAACGATAGCTGGGTGCCCTCCAGAAGCACTTCGAGTTCGACTTCGGCGTCTTCGAGCAGGCGCGCATTGCGCTCCCTATCCAGTGGCGAGGGCGTCTCGCCCATCAGTTCCGGCGACTCGGCAGCCGGCGTCGCGGCCTCGAAAAAGGACCGCGGAACCGCCATTTCAAAGTGGCCGGATTGTTCGCCGAGCTGCAGGTCGAAAGCGATCCGCAACACCGAAAGTGCCGGCTCCGGGCACGGCGTCAACGAAGGATCGCTGTTGAGCGATTCGACCACAAACTCTACCGGTTTGATAACCTGCCAGCTTTCGCCCAGGCAGCGCATCATCACGCGGCTGACTTCCTCCAGCAGACTCCACTCGATTTCCGTCAGTTCACGGGGCGCGGGCGACGGCTGGCCGCTGCCTCCCAGAAAGATCTCCAGTAAAGAGAGTACAGTAGCGGAATCCAGATACAGGATCATGCGCTCCGCTTCCGGATGTAGCCGCAGCTTGATCAGACAGCTCGGATTCGCAAGATTCTTCTGGAACTCTCCGGCGGTAGTGACACTCATTCCCGCCAGACTCGCCTGGATTTCCGCCTCCAAAAACGTCGACAGCACGTTCGAGAGGGACTTCGCGAAGGTCTCGTGGACACTGCGCAGCTTGCGGAATTGGGGAGTGGAATCCTGCTGGCCCAGATCGAGTTTTTGACCCGCGCTTTTGCCGGTATCAGATTGCCGTAAGTTCATAAGTGCACTTAGCGTTATGATCGTCCGCCTAAGAGGAATCCTTTAGGCTGCAGACGGCCCGCAGCGCGGTTTCTAAGTCTTTATTGCACATAAACAATCCGGCTCTTTCTGCGATATGCAAATGTGCGGAATACGACCTCGGAAGGGTGGATAACTCCATGATCAAGATCACCAGGCTGAACCACACCCCGTTAATCGTGAATTCAGATTTAATTGAGCACATCGAGGTCACGCCGGATACGGTGATCACGCTGACGTCGGGTCAAAAATACATGGTCCTGGAGACCACTGAAGAAATCATTGAGCGGGTCATCTCCTTCCGCCAGTGCCTGCTTCGCAATCAGTCTTTCCCATCCACGCTGGCCCCGGGAACGAATCCGGCGGTCAATTTGGGAACAGGAGAGCCGCGGTCCAATGGCTGAAAAGAAAGCCGCGGGTAAATCCAACCATCGAGCCTCGCGTCCGGACATTGCCAGCATCCTCGGGATCATCGTCGCCGTCGGCGGCATCATCGGCGGATTGGTGATGGAGGGCGGCAAGGTTTCTGACGTCACCCAGGTCACTGCCGCCATCGTGGTGCTGGGCGGAACGCTGGGCGCCGTCATGATCACTTCTCCCTTGCAGACTTTGATCAGCGCGGCCAAGAGCCTGAAGAAGGTGTTTTTCGAGGAAGTCACCGATCCTCACGCCGCCGTGGAGGAAATCATCCGCTACGCTACCAAGGCACGCAAGAACAGCATCATTTCGCTCGAAGAAGACCTGGACAAGATCGCCGACCCGTTTCTGCGCAAGGCGCTTTCGCTGGCGGTCGACGGCACCGACCTGCAAGAGCTGCGCAGCATGATGGAACTGGAGCTTACACAAGCCGAGCAGCATGCCGAAAGCGATGCGAAAGTGTTCGAAGCCGCCGGCGGTTATTCGCCCACCATCGGCATCATCGGTGCAGTCATGGGCTTGATCCAGGTGATGAAGCACCTGGAAAACATCGAAGAAGTGGGCCGCGGAATCGCCGTGGCGTTCGTAGCCACGGTCTACGGCGTCGCAGTCGCGAATCTATTTTTCCTCCCTGCCGCGAGCAAGATCAAAGCCCGAATCCATAACGACGTTTCCGCCAAGGAACTGATGCTCGAAGGCGTGATCAGTATCGTCGAGGGCATGAATCCCAAGCTAATTCGCGTGAAACTCGAAGCGTTCCTGCATGGCGAGGCCGGCGCGAAAAAAGCCAAGGCCGGGTCCGCGGCAGCCGAGGCCGGCCACGCCGTGACGGCCGGCTAAACCTTCATGGCCAGGCGGAAAAAACAAGCGGCTCACGAGAATCACGAGCGTTGGCTGGTATCCTACGCCGACTTCATCACCCTGCTGTTCGCGTTCTTCGTGGTGATGTTCGCTTCCTCGCAAACCGACAAATCCCGCGCCAAACAAATTTCAGAAGCCGTCGAAAAAGCTTTGGCCGATGGCAAAACGCTGGGCGTCCCTCCGGCCGTTGCCAAGATTCTCGGCGGTACGGTGGACGATCGCGGACAGGGCAACGCCCAGATGAGAGGGCCGGGCGGATCGCAAAAATCGACGAAAGAAACCGCGCCCGAGAACATCGTCGAGCTGACGCCTTCGATGAGGAAGTTGACCACAGACTTGGCCAGCGAGATCAAGGCCGGTTCGGTGGAGGTCAACCTGGAGCCGCGCGGCCTGGTGGTCAGCCTGAAACAGACGGCGTTTTTTCCGTCGGGCACCGATGCTATCGATCCTTCCACCTATCCGATTCTCGAAAAAGTCGCGGATGCGCTGAACGCCTTGTCGAATCCCTTGCGCATCGAAGGCCACACCGATTCGGTTCCCATCCACACCGTCCGTTTCCGCAGTAACTGGGAGCTATCGGCCGCGCGCAGCATTTCAATGATGGAAGTGATGGCGAGCCGCTTCCACGTAGACCGGCAGCGTGTGGCGATTGTGGGTTTCGCCGACACCGCGCCGCAAACCTCCAATGACACCGAGGAAGGCCGCGCGCGCAACCGCCGCGTGGATATCGTAATTCAAAATAACTATATGGTTTCGCCGCTGGCGCTGAAGACGCCGCGTCCAGGGTCAGCTTCCGGAAGTCAAATAGTCAAATAAACTGCTTTTGGGCATCGTGGACTCGGCCTCAATGGCGGCCTGGTAGCTGGCCTGCTGCTGCGTCATCGCGACGCTCGCCGCTGCCATATCGGTGTCTTTCAAACTACTGAGCGCCGTCTGATCCTGCAGCTGGAATTTCTGCGCCACGTCCTGCGCGTTCGAGATCTGATTTTGCACGCCGCCATAGAAAGCCAGCTGCTGCGAGAGATAATCCTGCGCGGTATTGAGGGAGCTGATAGCCGTGTTGATTCCAGCGGTATCGTTGTTCGCCAACGCCACGCGCAGGCTATTCACCGCCGCGAAGATGTTGTTGCTGGCCAAGGTGTCGTCGGGATTGCGATTGTCGAAAATATTTTGCGCGGTCTTCGAAGCCGCGAAAGTAATTCCCGAGGCATCCTGAATCAGAGCTGTGGATTGGGTAGTCACCAGACGATCCACCCCGTTCGGATTACTGAGATCCACCTGGTAGGAAGCCGTCGTCGGCTGATCGCCGCCGAACACATAGGCCCCGTTGAACTGCGTCTGGCTGACGCCCACCAGCGAAGTGAGGATCTGCCCGACCTGCTGTGAAAATGTGGCGCGGCTAGCCGCCGACGCCGTGGTGCCGGCGCCTTGCGCCGCGATGCTCGATACCTGATCCAGCAGGCTGGTGGCGGTCTCGAGCGCCGATTCCGCGCTGTTGACTTGACCCGAAACCAGGTTCAGATTGCTGGTCACCTGGTTCACGCTCCCCAGGTCGGATTCGAGCTGCAGAACGTCGCCCACCGCATTCGGCGCGTCCGACGCCTGGCTGATCTTGCTGCCGGAAGAAATCTGCTGTTGGGTCTGGGCCATCTGCTGCTGCAGCAAGTCTAGATTCGTCAGGAATTGCTGACTGATGGCGCCTGAATTTTGAATCAAGGGATGGCCTCTTTCTTCGTCTACGCGGTCGTCATGCTGAGCAGCGCCTGGGACAGCGTATCGATGACGCTGACCATCTTGCTGGCTGCCTGATAGCCTTGTTGCAATTGCAGTACCTGCGCCGCTTCAGCGTCGAGCGACACTCCCGACACCTGCGTCTGTAGCGACCGCGATTGCGCCAGTAACTGCGCCGACAGATTGCTGCCGGTTTGTGCGTCAGAGGCGCTCTGACCCGCTTGGGTTGCCATATTGCTCAAGTACTGGAGAATCGTTTGTCCGGAAATTTGGTCGGCCGGGGCAGTGGAGTTGCCCAGTCCCGCCAATTGCAGTGCGGCGCCGTTTGAAACCAGCGGCGGTCCCGCGCTTACCGGCGCTAGCGTACCCGCCGTAATGTTCGGATCGAGCGTCAGCGTTTGCGCGATATCGGCCGGACTCGCCGCATTATAGGCGAACAGCGGACTTCCCGCCTGCCCGCCGGAGGTCTGCGCCGAGGTCAAGATCGAATTCACGCGGTCCGCCACCTGCTGCGCCAATTGGTTCAAAGCGCCCTGCTGTTGTCCATCCCCTTGCAGCGACGGCAGCACGGTGTTGCGGACATTCAGCAGCCCGCCCAAGCTTCCCTGCGAAATCTGAGAAGTGATGTCCTGCCCGTTCGCATCCAGAATGCGCGCGTCCGGCGTAGCGTTCGGAATAGCCGGGGTGCCAGTGGGCGCAAAACTGGCCTGGAGGGTGTACTGCTGCGCTCCGATCACCAGCGGCGTTTGCCCGCCCAGCAGCACCGTCGCCGTGCCATTGGGTTGGAACGACACGGTGATATCAGCAAGCTGCGAAAGCGATTCGAGCGATGCGTGCAGATTCGCGTCCAGTCCAGCATCCGGAGTGGGATTGTTTTGAATCGCAATATTCGCCTGCTGAATCGCCGCCGTGAGCGTGTTGATCTGGCTCACGTTGGAGGTGATCTGCTGATTTACGCTAGTGGTGATCTGCGAAAGACTGGCCGCGGCCGATTGAAAACTCTGCGCCACGGACTGCGCCTGGCTTAGAACGGCCTGCGCGCTGGTGGTGTTGGGCGTTGCGGCCCACGCCGAAAAGCTCTGGAACAAGTTGTTGAGCGAGCCGGTCACGCCTGTTTGCCCCGTAACGTCAAACAACGATTGAATGGTCGCCAGCGGGTTCGATTCCCCTGTGTAGTAACCTTGCGCCGAAAGCTGCGTCCGCACCGCCTGGTTGGCGTATTCGTTTTGCGTGCTCTGCGTGCCGCCGAATGTCACGCCGCCGGTGAGGCCCGCGGGAAGATTGAAAGCCTGTGACTCGAGCTGGGCAACCTGGCGCGCGTAACCGGGGGTAGACGCGTTGCTGACGTTATTCTGCGACACTGCCAGCGCGCTTTCGATGCTGCGCAGCGCGTCAACGCTGTTACTCAAAGAGCTGAAAAGTCCGCCCATCGCGTGGATCCTCCTAACCCTCGAAAGAGCTTCGCGATTCGGTGGGCGTCAGCACCGGCAGCCCCTGCGCGGAGTACCCGGTTCCCATCCGGATTTGCAATAAGCCCATGCAATAGTTCGACCCATGCTCGAACTGAAGTTTCAGAAGCCCGGCCCGCTGGCGGATCCTCAGGATCGCCTGCCGGACCGCAGGATTATTCCGCGGCTTGAATTCGTCCGTCATCGAGCCGTGCGTGGCTTCGAGCAATGCAGCCACCTGCCCTAGTTCGGTCTCCCACTGCGCGAGCATTTCCGTCCCGGGAACCAATTCCCCGCTCTGGATTTCACGCAGCATGTTTTCGGCGCGCTGGCAAACTTCCAGCGCCGATTCTTGTTGGGAATTCATAGGACCGGCCTAGTCCCCGTACTGGGCAGCCGAGACCATGGAGGAGGCAAGCGCAGCGGTATCCACTTTATACTGACCGGATTGAACCAGAGCCCGCAGACTCTGCGTAATACTCGCCCGATCGGATAATCCAGCAGCCTGCGCGGTTTGAACCAACCCCGCCTGACTTCCGAGATCCACCCCATCCCCCGCGGTCTGCGCAGACGGCGTGCGGCCAAAGGCTTGGCTCTGGGCCTTAGATGGCTCTTGGACTCGGTCGCTTTGTGGCATTGAGATGTTCAAGAGATTATTCTCTAATTTCATTGGACTGCTCCTTCTATATCGCAAGAACCCCCCGGTTGTAGAGTTCTTTCTTACCTGAGACCCGAAGCGCTCTCAGGCCGCCGCTTTTTCCCGCGCTCCCCTAAGGTCCGGAGTACTCCGGCCGGGCGCCATTCTTAGAATCCGAACTGCATAGTTTCCATCCACCGCTACTACTTCGCCATAAGCCAGCACACAGTTGTTTACCCGAATTTCCACTTCATCGCCCAGATCCTGATCCAGTTCGACGATCGATCCGTTCGTCAAATGCAGCAGATCTTTCATAAACATCTTGGTGCGCCCCAGTGACACGCTCACGGGCATCGTGACATCCATCAGAATCTCGGCCAAATTTGCGCCAGCGTTTGCCAGGGTCTCCACATCTTTCTGTGCTTCATCATTCGCGGAAGCGCCTAGCGCCGCTTCCAAATCCGGACTGACACTGAAGTGAATGACCACCTCGGCTTCGGTCTCACGCGTGATCGTCAGCGGCAGCGAAGTCCACTCCGCCGCCGGCGCTTCCGAACGTTCTGCTTCGAGGCACGTGACTTCCGCGCCAAACCGGCTGCGGGCCGTTTGTTCCACCAGCGGAGTAATCCGCGCCGCCAGCTCATCGGCGGCGAATAGGGTCTCCCAAGTTTCCGGCGAAGCTCCCAGAAGAATGCGGCTGGACGGGTCGAAGCTCAGGCCGCTCGACCACCAGATGAAATCGGACAGCGCCGGTTCTGCACTTTCGCTCGGCGTAACGCTGGTGATTCCCGAATTTCCCTGCGACAACTGCGCCTTGAGTTCCTTCGCGAAAACATCCAGCAGGCTTTTGATGGATGGGTTGATGTGGGTCACGTTAGTAGACTCCCCGCGGCGTCGGCCAACGCCGTTCGATGTAGTTGCGCAGGCGGAGAACCGCTTGCGCCTTGATTTGCGAAATACGCGTGATATGCAGGTCCAGAATGGGTGCGATCTCGCGAATGTTCTGTCCCTGCCGGTAATAAAGGTCCAGCACCAGGCGCTCCGGACCAGGCAGCTTCTCCAGGCCTTCCTGAATCAGTTTCTGCAATTCCGAGCGTTCCAGAATCAGGGCAGGCGAGTCGCTCCCTTTGTCAGCGAGATAACTTACCAGGCCGCGCGAGTCATCCTCGTTGAGAGGCGCGTCCAGACTCCCGATGCTGATGCCACGCAAATCCGTGAGCCATTCCTGATACTCGCGCAGAGGGAGCCCCATCTCCGCGGCGATCTCCTCTTCGGTCGGCGCCCGCTGCAAGCGCTGCTCCAAGGTGTTGAGCGCGCTATGAACCACCTTCAATCTCTTGCGCTTGTGGGGGGCGATGCCATCCATGCCGCGCACACTATCCAGGATCGCGCCGCGGATTTTATATTCGGCGTAGGTCTTGAGCTTGACGTTGAACGACGCGTCGAAATTGTCAATCGCGTTGATCAGGCCAATGATCCCGATGGAGATCAGATCCTCCAGATTCGTATTGCCGGGAAGTTTTTCATGAATCCGCGTGGCGATCCAATTCACCTGCGGCAGGTGTTCCAGAATCAACTGCTCACGGGTGGCCGTGACATTCTCCGGCTGCTCGGAATACGCGGACGTGCTGAGAGTCGCCATTCCGTGTTACGCAACCGCCTGTGCGCGTGCCTTCGCGGGTTCCGCCGGCATGCTCAGCAGATCTTTGTACGATGCCGGACGAATGTCGTTGGGGATGCCCGGTCCGTGCGCTACAAACGAGAGTTTCAACCCCGCCCGTGCCGCTTCGGAAAATATCGAGCCGAACGATTGCGTCTCATCCAACTTCGTCACCAGTAATTTAGTTGGCCGGAAAGGCGCGTATCTTTCGATGCAAAGACGTAGATCGCGAGCCTTCATGTATCCCGGAACGACCAGGTGCACGTCGAGCTGCGGGCATTCCGCGAACGCCGCCGCCGCCGCTTCGGCTGCCTTCGAATCGGCGCCGGAATATCCCGGAGTATCCACAAATACAGTTTCTGTTTGACGGGTTTCCGCGATCAGCCCAGGCAGCAGGTACGCCGCCGGCACTTCCTCGAACGCGATATTGTTCGCGTTGGCCACGGCTTGAAGCTGCACATGCGCGGCAGCCCGCGACATATCGAGCGACAGCAGCCGCGCCGGCCGATCGTTCGCGAAGCGCGCCCGCAACACGGCGAGTTTTGCCAAGCTGGTGGTCTTGCCGGCACCCCGCGGGCCCACTAAGACCACGGCTGGGTTCTCGTCAACACCCAGGCGCGGAGCTAAGCCCACACGGCTTTCCAGCTCTACCCGAAGAAATGCTTCTAAGCGTCCCCAATCGGCGCGCTGCGGTTTCCAGCGGTTGCCGGCGTTTCCCGTGCCCGTAGAAAACGTGTCGGTAGCCAAAGTCGCTTCCAGGCGATCGATAATATCCTTGCCCAGCGCGGGTTCTATTTCAGCCGCCATCAAGTGTGCGTAAACATCGGCGAGTTCCGGAACCGCCCGCTGCATGGTCAACTGCGCCTGCGAAGAACGAAGCAATAAAGTCCGGATCTCATCGATTTGCTGGTGCAATTGCTCCAGACTGTGCGTGTGCACTTCCGGCGCAGCGCTTTCTACCTTGGGCACCGGAAGCGAAGCAGGCGCTTCCGCAGCTAGTCCCCCGCTGACCACTCCGAAGATGACCTCGTAGTTCATCCCGCTAGGATGATCCGCCGGCGCCTTCCGTGTATTGAGAAGCATCGCCTCTTCGCCCAGTTCTTCCCTGGCTTGCGCCATGGCCTGGTCGACGGACTTCGCGAAATAAGATTTGATTCGCATCTGATCACGCTTCATTATTCAATTACCCCGCGCGAACGGACTTTCACATCTGTCGGCAGCTCATTGTGCGACAGCACCGTCAAGCTCGGCATCGACGATTCTACAATCTGCCGCAGGAAATAGCGTGACCCGGCGCTGGTAATCACCACGGCCGTCTCCGCCTTCGCTATTTTGCGTTGCAGCCGTCCCAAAATGTCTCGAATCCCTTCCGGAGCCAGGGTCAATATACTGTTCATCTCGCCATGCTCGACCGACGATTCGATCGACCGCTCAAGCGAAGGATCCACCAGATACGCCGGCAACTCCCCCTGCGTATTCACCAATTGCTTGACAATCGAGCGCCGCACAGCCTGGCGCACGTATTCCGTAAGCAGGACCGGGTTCTTGCTGCTGTGCGCAGCCTCTCCCAGTGCCTCCAACATTCCGACGCCATCGCGAATCGGCACACGTTCCCTGAGCATGTTCTGGATCACTCGCTGGATCGTGCTCAGAGGTAGCAATTTCGGGACCAAATCCTCGATGACCTTGGGGTTTTCCTGCGCCACACGGTCGCAGAACAGCTTGGCGTCCTGCCGCGTGAACAATTCGTGCGCATGCCGCCGTACCAATTCGGTCAAATGCGTGCCGATGACGCTGACCGCATCAACCACCGTGTAGCCACTGCTGCGCGCGCGGTCCACTTGATCCTGGCGAATCCAAATCGCCGGCAATCCAAACGCCGGGTCGACGGTCGCTTTACCTTGCAGCGTCGGATCGGGATTTCCGCTGGGAATGGCCAATTCATGGCCCTGCAGCAGCTCAAAGCGGGCGATCTCGCTGCCGCGCATCTGGATCACATATTCACGCGATCGCAGCGCCATGTTGTCCTTCACTTTCACCGGCGGCATCAAGTAGCCTAGCTGCGTTGCCAGCTGCCGGCGAATACCGGCAACCCGCGTGAGCAAGGGCGACTCTGCGCCGCGCTCCACCAGATTGACCAGGCCTAAGCCGACTTCCACCGAAAGCGGCTCTACCTTAAGCAAGCCTTCCAGATTTTCTTTGGGCTTAGCCGCCGCCACTGTCGAATCCGCGGCGATAGCGGCAGTTTTTTGACGCATCCTCCAGGAAATCGTGCCCAGCCCGCCCCCCATCAGCAGGAACGGAATGGTCGGCAGTCCCGGCAGTATCGCCAGCGTAATCAGAACCCCGCTCGCCAACATCAGCGGCTGGGCGTTTCCCAAAAGTTGTTTGTGGACTTGATCACCCAGACTGTCCTCCGATCCAGTCCGGGTTACAATCAAGCCCCCTGAAATCGAGATCATCAGCGCCGGAATGACGGTAACCAAGCCGTCGCCAATGGTCAAGACCGTATAGGTTTCAAGCGCATGCCGCAGTTCCATGCCATGCTGCAAGACACCTATCAGAAATCCCGCAATAATATTGATTCCTGTAATAAGGATGCTGGCCACCGCATCGCGCTGCGTAAAGCGCGTCGCACCGTCCATGGCCCCGAAGAATTCCGCCTCCGCCGAAAGATGCTTGCGGCGCGCGCGAGCTTCATTCTCGTCGATCAGCCCCGAATTGAGATCGGCGTCGATCGACATCTGTTTCCCAGGCAAAGCGTCCAAAGTGAAACGCGCCGTCACTTCCGAGATGCGAACCGCACCATGGTTGATGACGACGTACTGGATGGCGATCAGCACCAGGAAGATCACCGCGCCAATAATATAGTTGCCGCCGACCACGAAACTGCCGAACGCCTCGATTACGTGACCCGCCGCAGAAGTTCCCGTATTTCCGTTCAACAAAATGAGTCGCGATGACGATATGTTCAGTGCCAGGCGAAACAGAGTGAGCAACAACAAGGTAGTGGGAAAAACGCTGAAGTCGACCGGACGCCGGATGTACACCGCCACCATCATGACGATCACCGACAACATGATGTCGGTGACAATCAAGAAATCGAGCAGCGGGCCCGGCATGGGCATGATCAGCGCGAGCACGATCGCTACTACGGCAATGGGCACACCCATCTCGCCGAAGCCCGCGGAAAAACGCGCGCCCCACGGAAGTGCGATGGTCTTCGTCCCGGCTGTTGTGGCGTCCGCCATAGAATATCTAACTTGCGACTGCCTCTAGTGCCTTGGTCTTATACAACAAAGTGGTGCGCTTCATCCCCAGGATGTTCGCGGCTTTTGCCTTATTGCCTCCGCAAGCACGCAGCGCTTCTTCGAGCAGTAGCTTCTCCACGCGCGCGGTGACTTCTTCGAAATTGACGCCCGACGCGGGAACACGGATATCCGGCTCCATCGCCCTCACTGTTCGCGGCGAAGGAAACTGAAAGTCTCCCAGGTACAGCCGGCCGCGGCTTCCAGCCAATGTAACCGCCATTTCAATGGCGTGTTCCAACTGGCGGACGTTGCCCGGCCAGTGATAGCTGGTCAGACGATCGAGAGCGCTCGAAGACAAAACCTTCGGCTCGATTCCTTCGCGTACGCAAACCTTGTCAATGAAATGATCCACCAGCAGCGGAATGTCGCTGATTCGGTCGCGCAGCGGCGCCACGTGCACCGGGACTACATTCAAGCGGTACAGCAGATCCTCGCGAAATGTCTTTTGCTCCACCGCCGCATGCAAATCCACGTTCGACGCGGCAATCACGCGCGTATCGATCGGAAGCGATTCTGAACTGCCGATCCTTTGAATCTGCCGCTCCTGCAAAACCCGCAGCAGCTTCGACTGCGCTTCGAGCGGCAACTCCCCGATTTCATCCAGGAAGATGGTCCCGCGATGCGCCTGTTCAAAGTGACCCGAGCGCGGATTCGTCGCGCCCGTAAACGCACCCTTCGCGTGTCCAAACAATTCCGCTTCCACCAGGTTCTCCGGGATCGCGGCGCAGTTCACCGCCACCATCTCGGATTCCGCGCGCCGGCTGGCCATGTGAATCGCGCGCGCGACCATCTCTTTTCCAGTCCCGGTCTCGCCCGTGATCAATGCCGTCGCCTGCCGCGGTCCGATCAAGCGGATCAAAGCATGCAGATCGCGCATCGGTTGGCTATCGCCGATCAAAAGATTCGCCCAAGCCTCGCGCCGCGTCCCGGCCCGTGGAGCATCCCGCACAACCGCACCCAACGCTTCCGCAGTCTGCACCCCGGTCAAATGCTGGAACATCGCCGGCGGCTGCACCAGCGACTCGTCGAGCACCGATTCCTTGTCGTAAATAACCACCGGCAGCGGCACCGCTGTCCGGTGAGCTTGCGCTAACGCCGCGCGGATCACCGAGGCTGCCGTGGGCAATTCGATCAGTACCGCCCGAAAACGGTCTTCAATGCGGTTCCAGTTGGTATTCAAGCCGTCAGCGACCACGACCCGCAACTGCGTCACCCGCTCAAATGCTTGCACCAGATCCCCTTGCGGATTTGAGGTCAGCCACAAAACTGTCGACACTTTTAGTTCTCCCGTAATACCGTCTGCACGTTAGTACTGCGCGATAGACCTTATATCGACGTAAGGTAGAGAAAACCTTAGGGCTTAGCAGATAGCACTATACCTTCGCGGATTTGTTGCGATATGTACCCGTGATGGATGACCAGTTCGCACAGCAAGCTCATCGGGACTACATTGAAAGCCGCGTCTTTTCCGCGCACCCGGTGGAACGCGTTCAGATGTTGTATGAAATCGCGATCGACAGCGTGAATACCGCGATCGCGCGCTTCAAAGACGGCGACATTTTTGCACGCGGCCGCGCGGTCACCAAAGCGCACGAGGCTGTCGACGAACTCACCCTGGCGCTGGATCATTCCGTGGGCGCAAGTTTCACGCACACCCTTGCCGAACTGTACGGCTACGTCCAGCGGCAGCTGATGGCCGGCCACAGCCAGAAGTCCGAAGAAGCGTTTCAAAATGCCCTCTCCGTGCTTTCGACGCTCGCCGGTGCCTGGAAGGAAGTGGTGATCCGGACCTGCGGCAGCGGATCATCTCAAGTGGCGCCAATTTCGCAGGAACCGGCCGCGAGCTCTGAGCCGCGTTCGGCTTACGAGGGGGTGCCCCAGATGGCGTCTACTTCGTCACGGGATTGGAGCGGCTAGCCGCTTCCGCCGCCGCATTCGCCGAAGCTTGGCCCAAGCTGGTGGTAATCATCCGCGCCAAGCCCAACCCTCCGTGCGCGGTGAGCGCGCGCGCGAAATATTCGTCGGCCATCTGCATAGTGGAGGCAGACGTCTGGTCTTCTTCCCCGGCGCCCATCCATCCGCCTTCTTCTTCGTGCGCCGATTTGAGAATCTGCCCCACCATCAGCGATTCAAACTGCCCGGCCGCGTCTTTGATCTTTTGCGGACTATCGGTTTTCTGCGACGGCCCGCTGCTTCCCGTCGCCAGGCCAGGGGTCGATAATACTCCGGAAATAAGTGAATCGGCCATGCGAGTCTAGAGGACGCCGTCTTTAGAGAACATCGATATCCGCTTCGAGCGCTCCCGCTGCCCGCAAGCTTTGCAGAATCGCGATCACATCGCGGGGCGTGGAACCGATCGAGCCCAGAGCGTGTACCAGTTGTTCCACCGTTGCCCCCTGCTTGAGCACCAGGCTGCGCGACTTCTCTTCCTTCGCGTTGACTTCCACCTGCGGGACCACCGTGCTCTGCCCCTGCGAGAAGGGCGCCGGTTGCGAGACAGTATTTACCGTCTGAATCTCTACCGTCAGATTGCCGTGCATAATCGCCACCGGGGAGACACGCACTTCCTTGCCCATCACGATGGTGCCCGTACGTTCATTAATCACTACGCGCGCCGGCCGGTCGGTCTCTACCTGCAGCGCTTCGATCTCAGAAATGAATTCCACCGATCGCGAGGCGTACTCCGGCGGAATCGTCACGGCCACCAATGCCGAGTTTTCTGCCTTGGCCAGCGGCGGTTTTCCGTCCGCAAACTTATCGTTGATCACATTGCTGATCCGCAGCGCGGTAGTGAAATCCGGCTGCATCAATTGAAAGCGCACGCGGCCGCTGGGCGAGACAGTAGGTGCGGGGCGCTCAATGGTGGCGCCTCCCGGAACTCGTCCTACGGTTGGATGATTCACCGTCTGGCTGTTCCCTCCCCTCCCGGCAACGAAACCTCCGGTCACCACCGAGCCCTGCGAGACTGCATAAACCTGCCCGTCGATACCCTTCATGCTGGTCATCAGCAGCAGGCCGCCTTGCAGATTAGCCGCGTCTCCCATGGAACCGACGGTGACGTCGATATGAATACCCGGCTGCCCGAACGCGGGAAGCGTGCCTGTGACCATCACTGCCGCCGTATTTTTCACCGCGAACAGCGTCGGATTGCTGGTCACGCCCATTTGCTGGAGTAAATTCGCCAGACTCTGGGCCGGAAAGAGCGTTTGCTGCTTGTCCCCCGTGCCCTTCAGCCCCACCACCAGGCCGTACCCGATGAGCTGGTTGTCGCGCACGCCTTCGATCGAAACCAACTCCTTGAGCCGGGCGCCGTTGGTCTGCGGCTCCAGTGCCAGCGTCAGAAGCGGAAGAATTACTGAAAGCATTTTTCGCGAAATCTCCTAGAAGGGCAAGATCCCCAGCAGCAGGCGGTAAAGGATGTTGGGCCGGTGTACGGAATCCTCCACGACGCCCTTGCCGTTCACCTGAATTTCCATTTGCGCGAGTCTCGCGGATGGAACCGTGTTGGTGGTATCCAAGTCAATCGGGCGAATCACGCCGCGCACCGTAATGGTCTGATTTTCCGAATTGATTCCGACAATCTTCGTTCCCTCGACCACCAGATTGCCGTTCCTGAGAACGTGCGTCACGCGCGCGGAAACCGTCGTTGTCAGCGTCGTGGTGCGGCTAGTCGTGCCTTGTCCATTTAAACTCGTTTGGCCGCCCAGGTTAGCCAGGTTCGCCCATGGCCCGGTAGCTTTCGTGAGTCCAGCTAGGGCCGTGATGCTGCTGTTGGCGCTCGACTGGCGGGAGGTCTTCACCGCGCCCGTGCTCACCGCCGAAGCGCTTTCCTGAACAGCGATCGTGACGATGTCGTCGATCCGCCGCGAACGTTGATCCGCCGCCAAATCCGAAAACCACGCCGCGGGAGTCCACAGCGATCCGGTGGGAACATTAGGGCCAGTTGTCGTTTCGGGCTGCGAAGCCTGCTCGATGTACTTGTCGAGCGCCGAAGGCGGCTTGGGCTTCGTCTTCTTATCATCCTTGGGTGCCCCCAGCACACCGCTGGCAGCCGCGCACAAAAGAATAACAGCGATGGCGATCTTCTTCATTGCACTGAATCCCCTACCATGACCCGGTTCTTTCCCACCACCATCGCGGGAAAATCTTTACCGCTCGAGAGATTGTGCATCACAATTGCGGATCCCTTGAATCCGTCAGCCTGCGCCTTGGCTTTCACCACCAAATGAGCAGCGCCGGCGAAGACCTGAACATCCACCAGTTCGCCTTTCTCGACATCCGGCGGCGGAGCCAACTGCGTCTTGCGAATCGGAAATTCGGCGCGCAGAACGCTCTTCGGCAAGTACCCGACCACGTCCTCAAGATTGCGCGCCGTGGTCTCATCGAGCAGCGATTCCTCACCGCTTTCTACGCGCACCTGGTTGCGCTGAACCGGCTTTCCGCTAGGGATGTTGGCAATCGCCACGACGCGTGTGACGTTCGCGACGACGCGCACCTTGGCCCACACCGGGAAATCGCCTCCGCTATGGCGTACGAATCCGCGCCACATCGCTTCCTGTTGAATTCCGGCGGCCAGTTGCAATCCGCTTCTGGGGAAAACCAGCTCGCCAAACGGAACCGGGCGTTGACTGCTGGAAGAAATTTCGATTTTGGCCGCGTCGATTCCCGGGACATCCCGCAAGCTCTGGCGCAGCGCTGTCCGGATCTCGTCAGGCTGGGGCACAAACACCCGCAGAGCAAAGCACACGTTCGGCGGATCCTGCAGTTCCACGCCCTGATTCCTGGCGATTCGTTGCAGTTCGATCCCGTCGAGAATCCGCGGTGCGCCCGAATCGGACACGGCGCCCAGACGAAAATCGCCTGCCACGCGCGTGAAGCCCGGGATGACAGCCGCGACATCGCGCGCGAAGATCACCTCGCTCGAAATCGTATGGCATCCCGGCGGCAACACCGACAAAGCCATTAAAAAAGGAAACGCCATCATCATCTCGTGACGTTATTCATCATTTGATACATTTCATCGGCGGCCTTTACGACCTTGGAATTGGCTTCGTAGGCACGCTGGCTGACGATGAGGTTGACAAACTCGTCCACCACGCTCACATTGGATTGTTCGGTGTAACCCTGCAACAGTGTCCCCATGCCTTCCTGCCCGCCCGGATTCCCCAGGACCGGATCGCCGGAGGCAAAGGTCGGCTGATAAAGATTCTGACCCAGGCTGTTCAGCCCAGCGGGATTGATGAAGCCGGCCAGTTGGATCTGTCCTGCCGTCTGCGCCGCCGTCTGGCCCGGCAGCGAGTAGCTCACAGTTCCGTCGGTAGCGATGGTGATCCCCTGCGCGTTTGCTGGCAAAGTAATCTGCGGACTCAGCAGATTGCCGTTGGCGTCCACCAGGCTGCCCTCCCGGCTCATCTGAAACTGGCCGGCGCGAGTGTAAGCCAGCTCGCCGCTCGGCAGCGATACCTGGAAAAAGCCGTTCCCTTGAATCACCAGATCCAGCGGATTGGAAGTCTGCGTGAAATTCCCTTGCGTGAAGACGATCTCGTTAGAGGCCGCGCGCGTTCCCAGGCCGAGCTGCAATCCCGTCGGCACCGTGGTCTGCGCCCCCGCAGCAGCGCCCGGCTGCACCATGGTCTGGTACATCAGATCTTGAAATTGCGGCCGCCGCGCCTTGTATCCCGCGGTGTTGGAGTTCGCCAGATTGTTGGCGATGTTGTCCACGTTGGTCTGCTGTGCGGTCATCCCGCTGGCAGCGCTGTACAGAGCTCTAATCATGTCGTTCTCTCATGTGTTCCCTCATCTCCCCGTTTTATTGCTGCGGTCACCCACCTACCCGAGCCACCTCGGTGAGCGCTTGCTTGTTCATATCGGAAGTAATAGTGATGGCCTTCTGCAGCATTTCGAATTGCCGCATCAGTCCCACCAGACGCACCGCGGATTCGGCCGGCGCCACGTTCGAATTCTCCGTCTTGCCTTGCACTACCGTGGTATCGGCAGCGGCAGTCGGCACGTCCTTGGGATCGCTGGGCAGAAAATAACTGTTGCCCATCTTTTGGAGCGTCGAAGGATCTTTAAAATTCACCACCTGCAATTGCGCGATGGCTTGTCCGTCCTGCGTAATGGAACCATCCGGAGTGATCTCCAGAGGGTCTTGCGATTGCGTTTGAATGGGCTGACCGTTGACGTCCCGCACCGCATAGCCTTCGCTGGTGGTTAGCTGGCCCGTGGCAGACAGTTGGAACGATCCGTTGCGCGTGTATAGCGGACCCGCGGGTCCGTTCACCGCGAAAAATCCTTTGCCGGAAAGCGCCACATCCAGCGGATTGCCGGTCGGCGCCAATACGCCTTGGCTGAAATCGGTCCATTGTTTCTGAATCAGCGGCAGCTTGGTCGACGTTTCGTCGCCCTCGTTTTCAGCCGCAGTGAATAAACTGTAGAACTCCCGGTCGAGTTTGAATCCACCCGTCGTGGTATTCGCGAGATTGTTGGCCACCATGTCCAGCGCTTCCATGCGCGACTGCAGACCGCTGGCGGCTGTGACGGAAACTTGATCCATAACTTTGCTGTGCCAGATTGCACGCACACGGCCAAACTCACACAATGCGAATTTCCCTAGAATATTCATCGCAACTTGCGATATGGAGACACGGCCGCTCCTGCGCCACCGTCAGATTCCCGACGAAACTCGTTAGAGCCCTGACAGCGCTCACGTGCTAACTCACTGAAAAACGAGTTCCCTAGAATTGGCCGCCAATCTGCATAGCAAAGGCTCCAGTGATGACAGCTTCTGCTCCGATTGTGGGAACCCTGCGCGCCATTCCCGACGCTGCGTCTGCGCCCCCGCCCGATAGCGGAGTCCTCGCGCATGCGAATTTCCGCAGTGTGCTCGAGCAGTATCACTCGTCTCGCGAGAGCGCCACTGATGCCGATGCGGACGCTGACACGGACCGCACCGTCCCGCAGAAGAAACAAAAAGATTCCGCCACAACATCGTCGACGCTGCCGGCTAGCCCTGCTGGTAATCTTGCTGGCAACCCGATCATCCCGCAAGCAGTAACGCCGCCTCTAGAACCACCGCGCCTGCTGCTGCCGTTCACGACATCCATTACCTTGCGGCAGGACACCACAGCTTCGCCCGACGACGCCGCCGGCCTCGATTCCACCACCGCAACGGACCCAACCCCCCAATCTTCAGGGACGCCGTCAGGTGCCACATCAGGCACCGCAACCGCCCTTCTCACTCCCGTGATTTTTCGGAGCACGTTCGATCTGCGCAGCTTGCCACTGGTGAGCGATTCAAAATCGATTCCTCTCTCCGCCGCGACGCAGCCGAAGACCCAGGTTAAATGGCAAACTCAGTTGTCGAAGGATTCAGCGCCTTCCCACGACGAAAGTTCCGCCGCCGCGACTCCTGCTTCTACCGCGCCAGCCGATCCGTTCACTCCGCGTCTTTCCGTGACGACTTCCAGCACTTTGCAGCCAGCCACAACCGGCACGCAGACGAGTGCCACTGTGAGCGAAGCCCCCGAACCCACTCCGGCTCCCGCTCCTTCGTTTACTGTGGACCGCCGGAGCGCCTATCAATTCCACTCCTCACCCGAACAGCGCGCGGAAACGCTCACCATCAACCGCACCTCCCAGGAGCCGCAAAAAGCTTCAGATCCAACCCCAACCGCTAACGCTAACGTAACCGTCCCGATCCCGGTCATGAACACCGTCGAGCCACCACCTCCCGTTCATTTGCCTGCTGGCGCCCTGGCACCGCGGCAAGCTGCGGCGGCTGCACAAAACAATTCCTCCGCCGTGACGCAGGATTCTTCCTCTGCCCAGGCAACCGATCCCAGAACCGCAATGCCGCCCGTGATCGAGCGAACAGAAGACACCATCGCCGCGCCGCCCCAAGGCTCTCTCGCCTTCGCAGCACGCCTCACTCCCACGGAAGAAACGCCGGCGCCGCCTGACGCCACTCGCACCAGTGACTCGCAGCCCCGTCCGCAAACCACGCTGCCGGCCGCGGTCACGGCAAGACAGACCATCTCAGAAGCAGACGTGCAGTCCGATGCCCACAGCGGCGACAGCGGAAACCCGTCTTCCGATCAAGAAAAGTTGGGTGAGCGCTTCGCCAAGCTCGAAACGCTGCTCCCGCAAACGCACGCCGCCACCGCGGATCAACCCGCTTCCGCCGCGGCCAGCCATGCGTCGTCCACCAGTCCCGTATCGGTGGCCGCCCGTATGGATCAGGTGCAAGAGGCTCCGCCAGCGCCCTCCAGCGGCAATCACGACATCACCATTCGGATTCCCGACGCGACTACGGACCAGGGCACCGCTGTGCGCTTCGTCGAACGCGCCGGCGAAGTCCACGTTTCCGTACGCACCAGCGACACCGAAATGGCGCAAACTCTGCGTGGCGGTCTGAACGACTTGGTAACTCGCCTCGAAGACGGCGGCATTCGTACGCAAGTCTGGCAGCCCGGCTCGGACGCCTCCACTTCTCAGAACAATTCTCAGCAACCCTTCGCCGACCCCGACGGCTCCAAGGGCCGCCAGTATTCATCCGGTTCGAACTCCGAACAGGAATCCAAGCAACAAAACAAACCCCGATGGGTAGAAGAACTGGAAGGTTCCATCGGCACCGAAAATTCTAAGGAGACACCACAACTATGGCAAGCATAGCTTCCCCCATCACCAGTCCGAACAGCCCCACTACGGCCACCAGCCCGACTTCGACCTCCAACGCCCTCACTACCAGCGCCCTGGGCAACGAACAGACATTTCTGCAACTCCTGGTGTCCGAAATTCAGAATCAGGATCCCACCGCGCCCATGGATAGCACTACATTCCTCACTCAGCTAGCGCAGTTCAGCCAACTGGAACAGATGTCCGGAATTCGGCAGGACATCGAGACCGGAACGTACTCCGCCCCCAACACCCCGGCCAGCGCCGTTACCCCCACCACGCCAACCACGGCCGCCACCAACGACGCCTTGGCGAATTTGGCGGCCACCTCAACACCCGCCGCCCTGGCTAACACCACCGCACAAGACCTTTCGAATACGGCTTTAACGACACCCGCTTCCACTAGCGGCATTTAAAAATTCACCATACAGAAAGAGAAAAATACATGTCATCGTTTTCCATACCACTCTCAGGCATGCTCGCTAGTGAACAGGCTCTGAACGTCGTCAGCGACAATATCGCGAACTCGAACACGCAGGGTTTTAAGTCCAGCTCCGTGCTGTTTGAGGACGCCATGAACCAAGCCTCGGCGTCCCTGCAAGTCGGCGCCGGGGTCGGCAGCACCCTCAGCACTCGCAATTTCACCCAAGGCACGGTCCAGACTACCGGTGGTGCACTCGACGCTGCCATCCAGGGCGGTGGCTTCTTTGTCATGCAGAACCCGTCGGGCGCCACCACTTATACCCGCGACGGTAGTTTCAGCCTCAGTCCCTCCGGCCAGCTGGAAAGCAGCGACGGCTCTCTGGTGCAGGGTTGGACAGCCGTAAACGGAGTGGTGAACCCCTCCGGAGCGGTCTCCTCCATCTCTGTTCCCTCGCTCTCCTCGCAGGCCCCCACGCCCACTGCCAACATGACGGTGAGCGCCAATCTCAATGCCTCGGCGGCCGTCGGCGATTCCTTCTCTGCGCCCGTTCAGGTAGTTGACTCCCTGGGCAACACCCATACCTTAACCGTCGATTTCACAAACACCGCCCCCTTGACGTGGAGCTACGCCGTAACCATCCCCGGCCAAGATGTGACTGGCGGAACGGCCGGTACTCCTACTTCACTCACCACCGGATCTCTCACTTTCAGCAGTGCCGGTGTTTTAACCTCACCGGCCGCGGGTACTCCCGTTAGTGTGAAGACCACCGGCGGATTGGCGGACGGTGCGGCGGATCTCAATATCAATTGGAATTTGTTTGATACCACCGGCAGCCCACTGGTTACCCAGTACGCCAGCGCTTCCACCACCACCGGCTCCACTCAAGATGGTGTGCAGGCCGCGACGGTCACCGGCGTGACCTTACAAAACGGCGGCGTGCTGGTCGCCACTTTTTCCAACGGAACCAACCGTACGCTCGCGCAGCTTGCGGTTGCCTCTATCGCAAATCCCGACAGCCTTCTCTCAGTCACCAATAACCAATACGTGACCGGGGTCGGCACCAGCACTCCCTCGGTCGGCGCGTCCGGGACCAGCACTCGTGGAAACATCGTGGCGGGCTCGCTCGAGGCATCCAACGTCGACATGGCCACCGAATTAACCAACCTGATCGTGTATCAGCGCGGTTACCAGGCCGACGCCAAGGCCATCACCTCGATTGACCAGATGCAGCAGACCCTGATCGCGATGCAGCTCTAAAGCGTCTGACGGAGCATCAGTTTGACAACCGAAGAACAAATGTCGCGCTACGCCCAACTCTCCTTTCCCGTCGAAGCCGAGTTGGGCCGTTGCGAAAAAGCTGTCCGGGAGATCCTCTCCCTATCTCCCGGCAGCGTACTCACCTTGCCCAAACCGGTCGGGTCAAAAATGAATTTGTACGTGGGAGGCGCCTCCTTCTGCTCGGGAGACATGATGCGCTTAGGCGGCGCAGTAGCCGTAAGAATCACCGGTTTTGATAGCCGGAAACGGAGTCAATAAGTATCTGCGATGGAAGTGTTCCAACAATTCTTAGTCGTGTTAACTGTGCTCGGCCTCTTGTGCGGCGCCCTCTGGGCGATGAAGCGCAAAGGTTGGGCGCGCACCAGTCTACGTCGCAAGCGCGACGACGGCGCGCCGCGTCTCGAAGTGATCGATCGTTTGCCGCTCACTCAGCACCACTCCCTGCACCTCGTTCGTCTGGCGGATCGCACCCTGCTCATCGGCCTCTCACCCAACGGCTGCAATCTGCTCGAATCCGCGCAGATCGCCCTGCCCTCCGCCCTAAGGCAGGAAAGCTAACTCATGCTGCGAAATCTGTTCTTCGGAGTCCTGTTCGGGACGATCGCGTTCGCAGCGCCGGCCTCCAACTCGCCGCTCGCTGCGATGGGAGCCAAAGGCTCAGCCACTACGCTCAGCCTGCCCATGCAGATCGCGCTGTCACTCACCTTAATGGTGCTGCTGCCCGCCGCGCTGATGTCCATCACTCCGTTTCTGCGCATCACCATCGTCTTGCATTTCCTGCGCCAAGCCTTGGGCACGCAATCCACGCCCTCGAACCAGGTCTTGATCGGACTCTCCATGTTCCTCTCGCTCCTGATCCTCCAGCCCATGGCCACCGAAATTTATCACACCGCCTGGGAACCCATGGATCAAGGCAAACTCACTGCCAGCCAGGCCTTCGAAGAAGGCTCCAAACCTCTCAAAACGTTTCTGTCAAAGTTTGCCCGCGAAAAAGACATCGCACTCTTCGTCGAAGTATCGAAATCGCCCGCGCCGCGCAACGCCTCTGACCTCGGCCTGCAAGTGCTGATCCCCGCCTACATTTTGTCCGAGCTCAAGACCGGCTTCCAGATCGGCGCGCTGTTGTTCTTGCCCTTCCTGGTCATCGATCTGGTCGTCGCCTCCGTCACTCTTTCGATAGGCATGGTGCAACTGCCGCCCGTAATGCTATCCGCGCCCTTCAAGATCCTCTTGTTCGTCCTGGTGGACGGCTGGAATCTGGTCGTAGGCTCGTTGGTTAAATCTTTTTACTAGGACTTTATTCATGACTCCAGAAGCAGCCGTACAGATTATTCGCGAAGCCCTCCTGGCAGCCTTTGGCCTGGCCGCGCCCCTGCTGTTGATTGGTTTCGGTGTCGGCATCGTCATGAACCTCGTGCAGGTGGCCACTTCTCTACAAGACTCCGCCTTCAGTACCTTTCCGCGCCTGGCCGCTTTCCTCACCGGTTTTATTGTCCTGATGCCCTGGATGCTCAAGCAGCTCGTCAGCTACACCGTGGGAGTTTTCACCGGCATCGCCAAGTATGGGCACTGATCTCACGGGCACTAATCTAACAATCGACGTCGGGACTCTCTACGCTTTCCTGCTGGTTCTAGCCCGCATTTCCGGAGCCTTCATCTTCGTTCCGATTCCCGGGATTCAAGCCGGCCCGCAGATCGCGCGCGCGGTCCTGTCCGTCAGCCTGACGCTCGCGCTCCAGTCGCGCTGGCCCATCATCGATCCCGACAGTGTCAGTTTCCCCTTGTTAATGGGCTGGATTCTGGCCGAAGCCGGCATGGGCCTGGCCGTTGGTCTCGCCGTGACGTTCCTCATCGAAGGCTTCCAAATGGGCGCGCAGATCATCAGCCTGCAAGCCGGCTACAGCTTCGCGAGCACCATCGATCCTACATCCGGCGCCGACTCCACGGTTCTGATCATGATCGCCCAAACCACCGCCGGACTGCTCTTCTTCGCCACCGGCATGGACCGCCAGATCTTGCGCGCCTTCGCCGATAGCCTCACCGCGCACCCTCCCGGCCACTTCGCCATCTCCCTGCCGATGGCCACCCGCATGATCCAGGCCAGTTCGTTGATTTTTAGCACAGGTCTCCGCCTGGTACTGCCGCTCTTGGCGCTGCTGCTCATGGTGGAGATTTCGCTGGCACTCCTGACCCGCCTGAATTCGCAGCTTCATCTGATGCAGATCTCCATGCCTCTCAAGATGCTGTTGTCCCTGACTCTGCTGGGCTGGCTCCTGCTGATTTTTCCGCAAGTGTTCGCCCAATCCGCCAACCGCGCCATGCAGTTGGTCTACAGTCTGCTCGCGGCCTAGCGCAAAATTATGGCGGATTCCAGCAAAACAGAAGATCCAACAGGCAAACGCCTCTTAAAGGCGCGCGGCGAAGGCCAATATGCGTCTTCACGGGAAATCATCGCGGCTGCGAATTTCCTGGTGTTCCTGGGAATTTTAGGTGCCTGGTTCCCCTCCTGGATGGACGGCATGAAGCAGATGCTGCGCCAGGCCCTCGAAGGCGCCTTCCGCGGCGAACTCACCGTGACCACCTTCCCGCGCATCGCCGGAGTCTTGCTGAACCGCGCCTTCCTTCCGCTCTCCGTCCTCGCCGGCCTGACCACGTTGACCACCGTCGCCATAAATCTCGCCGTCACCAAAATGGGTTTCAGCCTCAAAAAACTGATGCCCGATTTCTCGCGCCTGAATCCCGTCGGCAAGATCAAGAACATGGCCACGCAAGGGCCCGCCGCCGTCGGACAGGCAACCGCCATGCTGATCGTCTTCAGCGGCACCATTTATTTGATCGCCAAGCAGAACGCGGAAGTCTTCCTCTCCCTGCCCTTCGCCAGCCTGGACGTCAGCCTGCAAACCGTTGCCGCCGCCATCAAGGATTTGCTATGGAAAGCCGCCGGCGTCTTCCTGGTCTTCGGGATCATCGATGTCTTCCGCCAGCGTAAGCGCTACACCAAGGGCCTCAAGATGAGCAAGCAGGAAGTGAAGGAAGAGGCCAAGGAATCTGAAGTCAATCCACAGGTCAAGGGCAAGATCCGCCGCATGCGCCGCGACCTGGCCCGCCGCCGAATGATGAAGGAGGTCGCCACCGCCACCGCCGTCATCGTCAACCCCACGCACTACGCCGTAGCCCTGCGCTACCAGCACGATTCCTCCGGCACTCCCTTGGTCGTCGCCAAGGGCAAGAACTATCTGGCCCTCCGCATCCGCCAGCGTGCCCTCGAGAACGGCGTCCCCCTGGTCGAAAATCCGCCTTTGGCGCGGGCGCTCTACGCTTCGGTCGACGTTGGCCGCGAAATCCCGCCGAACCTCTATAAAGCCGTGGCCGAAGTCCTGGCCTACATCTACCGCCTGACCAACGCCCGCGCCTCGAACCACCGGCGCCGCGCCTGACCCTTAGGAATTCCCTCTACAAACCTCCGGATTCCGCGATATACAGTCCGGATGGGAGTATCCCTCATAACGCCGTCCTCGCTGCGCGCACAAACCCTGCGCTGCCTCGACCGTTTGCCCAAGATGTCTCCCATGCTCAACCAGTTGCTAGGCCAGCTCTCCCGGCGAAACTGCGAAATCAACGATTTAGTCGAAACCGTGGAGCGCGACCCCATGCTATCCGGCCAGATCCTGCGCCTCGCCAACTCGGCCATCTTCGGCCGCCTGCGCCCGGTGTCCTCCGTGCGTCACGGCGTGGCCATGATCGGAACCGCGGCCCTGCGCAAGTTCGCCCTCGGCTCGTCCATCTCGAATCTCTTTTCACGCACCAAGATGGCGAAGAGTTTTTCGGTGCGGCGCTTCAACGTGCATTCCGCGGCCACCGCCACGCTTCTCGAACTGCTCTCTGAAGCGGTGCCTTTCGAATTCGGAGAGGATGCTTTCCTAGCCGGCCTGCTGCACGATGTTGGAAAACTATTGATCGCCGTGAGCCTGCCGCGCCAATACGACGATATCCTGGCCCTCACCGCCGTAAACGGAGCCACGCTGATTGAGGCCGAGCGCGACGTCATCGGCATCGATCACGCCGAACTGTCTGCCCTGGCGATTTCCCGCTGGGAACTCTCCGAAGGCATCCAAGCGGCCGCAGCCGATCACCATCAGCCCCCCGAGCCTTCCGGGAAGCCGAAACTAAGCCTGGGAGTCCACCACGCCGACGCTTATATCAACCACTTGGGAATGTCGGTGCTGGCGATTCCACTGCCTTGCCAGAAAGCCGCGACTCTCGAAATCCCCGGCCTTGCGTTCTCTCAGGAGCGCGTTCTCGCAGCCTTCGAGCAGGAAATCCAGACGCTAGGAAGTCTGTTCCACTAGCCGCGCTTTGCGCAGCCCTATTGCTGCGTCAGCCGGTTGAGAATCCCCAGCACGTAGTTCTTAGTCTCCGGAATCTCCGGTACCGTGCCGGTCTTGTCCACACGTTGCGCGCCGGCGTTATAGGCGCTGAGGGCCAACGATAAATCCCCGTGATAGCGGTCCAGCAAGTCGCGCAGCAGCTTGCTGCCCGCCTCCAGACTCTCTTTGGGGCTGAACGGATTCTTCACCTGGAATTGCACCTGAGTGGCCGGCATCAGCTGCATCAGCCCCGCCGCGCCCTTAGGAGAAACCGCGCAAGGATAGAAGCCCGATTCCTGGCGAACCACCTCGCGAACCAGGGCCGCACTGATGTTCTGCCGCGGAGCGATATCGTCGATCATCCGCGACAACTCCGGTTGCGATACCGGTTCACAAGCCGCCATCTCAGGTATCAACAGTGGGTTCGGGGTGTACCCGGTCGCCGCCGCGCTCACAACCTGCATCCGTACCGAAGCGCGCTGCTGGGCTAAAGAAGCCGCCATAGCTGCACGTACGCGATCCGCCTGCGAGTGCACGTCCTGCGCCAGGAGGAGCGCTAGTAAAACAATCACAAATGGCCTATCGGCAGACGCCGTTTTTTTCTTTACGGTTCGTTACAGCGGCCCGCCGCCGAGCGCCTTCGACAAGCTCGCCAGCTTGCTCTGGAATTTCAGAACGTCTGAGCCCGCCTGATGATCCACCACGCCCGCTGCCACTTGAAACACCAGCGTGCACGGAATTCCGTCGTGCTTAAACGAATACGGTTCCGTCAGCTTCTGCGCCGCATCGCGCGAGATCGCCATCGCGCTGCTCGGCGAGGCGTTCAGAATCGCCACAAATTGATTCGAAGTCCAGCGCCCCAGCATGGATTCCCCACCGAGCGCATCCCGCAGCCGCACTTGCAGGGATTCCAGCGCCTCCTCCACCACGCCGCCCGAATACCGGCCCGCCAGCATTTTCAGGTTCCGCAGAACGATTAACACTAGGCAGAACGATGTGTTCTGCCGCAACATCTGATCGATGCGATGATCTACGTCCTGCCGGTTCCAGGTCTCCGCGTTCAGCGCAGCCGGCCGCCGCCCGGCCTGAATTTTTTGATGTAGCAGCCGGATCTCGTCTTTCAACTGCGCGATGGCGAACTGATTCTTCGCCTGCATCTGCTCGAAACTCGAAAGGATATCCGCGGAAGCCGAGCGAATCGCCGCCTTCATCGCCTCCATCCGGTCAGTCGCTGCCGCGGTGTCCAGCGTCATGAGCGCCTGCTTCAATTGCTTCTCGTGATCGTCGCCGCGCGCCGAGGCGTTTCCCGCGAACTCCTCGAGCGCCCCCACCGCCGCGTCCATTTCCTTGCGCAACCGCCGCAGTAGCTCGTGCGTGCTATCCCGGTACTCGCGTAGTTCTTCGCGGAACAAGTCCTGGATGTTCTGCAATTGGTCGGGGCTTTTGGCCCCGCCCAGCTGGTTTATCAGCGCCTGCAACTCTCCCCGGAACTGCGTCGCCTGCTGGTGATCCACCTCAATGACGTTCTGTTCCGTCGAGGTCAGGGCCAGCCCGTAGCATTCGAGCGCCACCTTCTTGAATTTTTCCAGCCGCTCCATTTCAAAAGCGGTCTTCAGTAGTGAAATCATCCCAGCAACAACCGTGCAGTGCGGGCAGGGGACGCCGATTCAAGCAGGCAGCGCCGCATCCCGTCGCGGCCCTCCACGCGTATGCGGCCCGTTTCTTCGCTCACCCGGTAAGCCGACTGCGCCCCGTGATGCCGCGCCAGCGATTCCAGCGGCCAGTCCGAATCCGCCACCATGCGAATGTAGCCTTCCGGCCCGATGAGGATGGTCATGTCCGTACAAGCCTGCCCGTTCCGCGATGCCGATTCGGCGGCGTCCAGGATGTTGCGGGCTTGTTCGGCCAGATGCACACCTTCATATCGCAGAGCTTCGCCAGAATTCTAATCGTCAATTCATTAACGGTTGTACCGTCAGATTTTGGACTCCCAGACGCAAATAACGCATATTTATCAGCAACTTAACGATTGGCTCTCGACTTGCTTTCGTGGAGGCATGAACCTTATAGCGAATCTATCCCCCACCTATAGACGTTCTTTTTCCGTGAACAACCTCTCCGGCATGACCGACGCCGGCAACGATAGCAACCGCGCCTACACTGAGATGATGGGCATCCTCAACGGCCTCAGCCAGCACGATCCCAGCCTGTACCAGCGCGTAAAGCAGGAAATCGTAAGCAGCCTGCGAACCGCTAAATCGTTCCGCCGAAGCTGCTAGTGATGCCGCCCGAAATCGCCGTGTAGCCAGCGCTTCATATCGGGAGCGAACTCGTGCATGACATTGATGCCGGCGTCGATCAAAATCGTATCCGATCCCGCGAAGAAGATGGCGCGCCCGTTATGAAAACGCTGCGGCCACCACATGCGCGACACCGCCGCTGCTCCATAGTCGCCCAGGAATTCACTATAAGCCGGCATCATGCCGCCGCTATCGTCATGGCGCCAGATGGTGTGCAGGAACGCGTCGGCAATGCGCCCCTGGTAACTCGTCCGCTTCGAATGGAAAAAGCGCGTGTCCTCGCCATCCATCGCCTGCACCGGAAACATGATGCTGCGCTGCACTAAATATTGCCCTACATGAGACCCATACCGTTCCGCGAAAGCACTCCCGCCTTGCCCCCATTCCGGCGGCCGGTTGCGCGCCTGATCGAAAGCGGCGCCGATCCCGGCGTAGACAAAATTGTCGAACTCGAACAGATGCCGCGCATCGTAGCGAAGCTTATCTTCAATACTAAGGCCGCGCCATTGCGGCGATTGCGGCCCGCTAGCCGCGCCCGAAGGCGCAGCGGAAGGATCTTGGGACCCGACTTGCTGCTGCGCCAGCACAGCTCCAGCTAGAATCAAGGCCACCAGCAACGCTCTACCGCGCATAACTCTACTGATGCGTTCTCCCGTCGATTTGGTTTCACGATATCGAGAATCTTTTTTCGAACTGGTGCGCCTCCGAGGAACGGGCTCCGGCGGAGGATGGCCGGAAGATCAAAACCACTCCGCCGCCGTTGCGCTCTATTACTTCGCATACAACTTCATCAAGATCCGCGGCACACTGAGTTGCACGCCTGCCATGGCCCCTAGCGTTACCGATAGGCTCTGGGAAGGGTCGGATTTGGTAGCCTTGCTAGAAGCAGATGAGCGGGCTAGAAAGAGCGGCGTAAAGCTCGATAGAGTCGTCCTATGATCTACGTCAAGAGCACACTGTCCGGTCTGTCAGCGGTGGCGATTGGTGGACTGATTGCGTTTGCCGTTTTCGTGTGGTCCGGTCCTTCTTTCATGTCGTTTGATTCGCTCGATGTACTGCTATTCGGAATACTTCCTGCGCTAATGGTCTTTTGTGCTGGCTTCTGGTGGATGTTCAGGCGGGGATCAAAACGAATTTCAAAGTAGCCCACTACCTCCGCAGGAAACGCTTGACAATTTCCGGCAGATTCCGCACAATTGCGAGCCATGGGCGCAAGCTTTTGTTCCTCTCGCCGGGATTTTATGGCTGGCCTGGCCGCCGCTGGCTCCGCAGCGCTCATCGGCGGCCGCCCCCTTGCTGCGCAAACGAAGCCGCGCTTGATCAATGTTCATCACCATCTCACCGCGCCCGCTTACGTCAAATTCCTCACCGAAAATAAGGTGCGCGAATTCCCCATCAAGTCCGCAGCCGAGGGAATCGAGGACATGGACAAGGCCGGCGTGACCATCGCACTGTGCTCCACCATTGGGCCCGGAATCTGGTTCGGCAATCTGGCGGACACCCGCCGTCTGGCGCGCGAGATCAACGATTACGCTGCCACAGTTCTCTCCGATTACCCGGGCCGCTTCGGCATGTTTATCATGCTGCCGCTGCCCGATATCGACGGCAGCCTCAAGGAAATCGAATACGGCTTCGACAAACTCAAAGCCGACGGCGTTTACATGTTTACCAACTGGGGAGGCAAGTCTTTATACGGAGACAAGTATCTGGGCGACCCGGCTCTCGCGCCCATTTATGAAGAATTAAATCGCCGCAAAGCTGTGGTTTACACACATCCGAAAGACGCCGCCTGCTGCGAAGGAATCCTTCCCGGCGTCGGTTCCGGCACCATCGAATATCCGATGGACACCGCCCGCGCCATCGTGAGTTTGCTCTACAGCGGAACCGCCGCGAAATACCCCGACGTGAAGTTTATCTTCTCCCACGGCGGCGGTGCGTTGCCCGGGATGATCGGAAGAATCGCCGGCGCGCAAGCCAGCTATCTGCAGGACGGCGGCACGCTACGCGAGGGAGCGCCCGTCGCGCGAGCCACTCCGGCTATGCCCAAAGGTTCGCTCTACGAACTGCAAAAGTTCTATTACGACACATCGAGCGCGGTGAACCCCATCGGCGTCGGCGGACTGCGGAAAATGGTGCCGCTCTCACACATTTTTTTCGGCGGCGATTTTCCATTCGTCGTTACCGCTGAACAAGTACGGCTGCTCAACGAATGCCGCGTCTTTAACGCGCAGGAGCTGAAAGCCGTCTACAGCGAAAATATCGGCGCGCTGCTGCCTCGTTACAAGGTGTAACAACACACTGCGGTGACTAATGCCGGCGATTGTGTTCATCCTGAAATTCCTTGAGACGGGTCACATCATCCGCCAGCACTCCTCGATCGCGCAGCACCAGGCGTTCGTCGTTTGCGGACTTCCGAATGGAATCGATCACATCGTTGAGGATTCCGTTATCCCATCGGCCCTGATCAAAATCGGCTTGCATTTGTGTCAGCTCTTGTTTCGTCTTATCGAGACGAGCGCGCTCTCTGTCGCTTGCCCGGACCGCGCTCCAGACATGATCCAGATCGGTCCTCACGTGCATGAAAATGTGCGCCTGCCAATCCTTGCCGCGAAAACGCTCGTCGCGATCGTGATACCAGTCCTGGGCAACGGCACTCAACGCCAGCGCTGTGACGATTACACATGCTTGAAAGGCTCGCATCATATTCTCATCCCCCTCGGGACCATTATCGCGAAGGAGAATCCTGCCGCAAAGGGTCCGCTCGAAGGCACGCAACTGGGGGTTAGCCCGCATTCCTCAACAGATGTATACTGGCCCGTGGAAACGATCGATTCGAACTGAACCGACGAAAGGTGATACGAATATGGACAGAACAAAGTTGCGGTATCTCGGCATCGCGGTAGTCGGGGTGGGAATCTTCCTCGCTGTGTGGCTGGGCCGCGGCGCCGCCCAACAAGCGCCTGGCGCGCCCAAGAACGATGGCGACGATATCAGCGGTGTGGTCACCAGTGCCAAGGGACCGGAAGCCGGCGTGTGGGTGATCGCCGAAACCACCGAACTGCCGACAAAATTCGTCAAGATCGTCGTCACGGATGACAGCGGGCGCTATTTGGTGCCGGATCTTCCCAAGGCGAGCTACAGCGTGTGGGTTCGCGGCTACGGCTTGGTCGATTCACCGAAGGTGAAAGCCAACCCGGGCGCCACCCTCAACTTGAAGGCAGTCGTCGCGCCGGACAAGAAGGCTGCCGTTGAATACTATCCCGCGCTGTACTGGTTCTCTCTAATGCAGATGCCGCCCAAGAGCGATTTCCCCGGCACGGGACCCAGCGGGAACGGCATTGCCCCCGGCGTCAAGAGCCAGGGTGATTGGATTCGCCAGATCGTCAACACCGACGGCTGCACGGGTTGTCATCAAATGGGGGACAAGGCCACACGTGAGATCCCGCAGAGTATTCTCAGCCAGACCCATGACTCGAGCGCCGCGTGGGACCAGCGGATTAAAGCCGGCCAAGCGGGCGGCGGCATGAGCGCTCGCTTCTCGCAGGTCGGCCGTCAACGCGCGTTGGCCATGTACGCGGATTGGAGCGACCGCATCGCCCATGGGGAGCTGCCGTCGGCCGCGCCCTCGCGTCCGCAGGGCAAGGAGCGCAACGTTGTGGTCACTCTCTGGGATTGGGCTGATCCCAAAGTCTATCTGCATGACGCCATCGCGAGCGACAAGCGGAATCCGACAGTGAATCCCAACGGCCCCATCTACGGCGCGCTCGAAGAGAGTGGCGATTATCTGACCGTGCTCGATCCGGCGCACACCGCCACCAGCAAAATAAAATTGACGGTTCGCGATCCGCATACGCCGAGTTCCGCGGACACGCCGCCCCTGGCCCCGTCACCCTACTGGGGTGAAGAAGTGATCTGGAACAGCCAGACCTCGGTGCACAGCTTCTCAATGGATAAGCAGGCACGGGTGTGGGCCGCGGCGCGGGTCCGTAAGCCGGAATCGCCGGCATGGTGCGAGGCGGGGTCGGACCATCCGTCGGCAAAATTGTTCCCGATCACTCGGGGCGACCGTGGACTGGAGCTCTACGATCCGAAAACACAAGAGACCACCACCATCGACACCTGCTTCACATGGGGACATGTGAATTTCGACAACAACGATGTGCTGTGGTCTTCGTTCGGGCCTGCCGGCATCGAAGGCTGGTTCGATACCAGGATCTGGGACAAGACACACGACGAGAAGAAAGCGCAAGGCTGGAGCGCGTTCGTCCTCGATTACAACGGGAACGGGAAGCGCGACGCCTACACCGAACCGAATCAACCGGCGGATCCCACCAAGGACAAGCGCATCAACGTGTCGTTCTATGGCGACTCACCGGCGCCGGACGGCTCTGTCTGGGGATCGGTCCTGGGAATGCCGGGCGCGCTGGTTCGTTTCAACCCGGGTTCTCACCCGCCCGAGACCGCGCTAACCGAATATTACGAGGTGCCCTGGAATAATCCGAAAGCCAAGGCACAGGGCTTCGCCCCGCGCGGCATGGACGTCGACAGCAAGGGTGTCGTCTGGACGGTGCTCTCCAGCGGACAATACGCGAGCTTCGATCGCAGCAAGTGCAAGGGCCCGCTTAATGGACCGGCCGCTGCGACCGGACAACATTGCCCGGAAGGCTGGACGCTGTATACATTCCCTGGCCCGAACTATAAGGGCGCGGTCGAGAATGGCAGCGCCGACTCAGCCTACTACAACTTCGTCGATCGCTTCGACATGCTGGGCGTCGGCAAGGACGTGCCGCTGGCCACCGGCAATCTCTCAGAAGGATTGCTCGCGCTGGTAGACGGCAAGTTCATGACGCTGCGCGTGCCGTATCCAATGGGCTACTACGCGAAAGGCCTGGACGGCCGCATCGATAATCCGAACGCGGGCTGGAAGGGGAAGGGCATCTACACCCCCATCTCGACGCGCGCGCCATTCCACATGGAAGGCGGCAAGGGGACCACGCCTAAGCTGGTGAAGTTCCAGATGCGGCCGAGTCCGCTCGCGGACTAAGGAGGCCCTATGAGGCGACAGATCTTTGCTTTGCTTTTTTTGACTTCGATCTTTTTGCGCCTGACAACCAGCGGGTTTGCTCAGCAACTTAGCGCGCGCGGCGGAGGAAAGGAGCAAGCGCCACAACCATCACCGCTGTTCTTTAAGGAAACCTGGAAGAACGCCCCCGGCAATGTTCCGGTGACGCAGGCTTTCGTCACCAACCCAGATCTGCAACTGAACATATATGGGGCGCCCAAGGAAGATTTCGGTGTCACGAGCGAGGGAGACGTACCTCATATATGGACCGGGCTGTGCGCATCATCCTGCGCACTCACTCTGACCCATAAGGACAACTTTGTGGATCTCACAGGCAAGGCGAAGATCCGCTGGTTCACCAAGACGTCGGGATTTCACGAGATTCGCCCCGTTTTGAAACTCGCCGACGGAACCTGGCTTGTTGGAGATCACGTTGATGCCAACGTGTTCGACTTTCACGAGAGTGAATTCTTTCTATCTGAAGTCCACTGGCTTAAACTGGACATGCCCAAAGTGCAGACCAAGGGGAACCTGCTGGACAAGGTGGATCTTAGCAAAGTCGATGCGGTCGGTTTTGCCGATCTGACTCCCGGAAGCGGCCATGGCCCAGGCGGATACTCGGACGTCGCCTGGATCGAGGTTTATGGAAAGCCGGTTAAGCGTGACTCGGCGAATCCGTAAAATAGAGATTTGGTGAGCGCGGTAGGAATCGAACCTACAACCTACTGATTAAGAGTTTAGAACTCTAAGAAGAAAAAAGTTGCCGCCGACCAAAAGGCGATTGACGCCCTAGATTTCGATAGCGGTATGTGGCACGTCGAGGGAGTACAGGGCCTATACATCCGCTGTCGCGCGAAATCGAAATCTTTTTTCCTTCAGCGACGTGTTCGCGGCCAACTCGTGAAAGAGACAATCGGTCAACTGTCGTTGAAACACGCTCGCGAGAAAGCCACGAAAGCGTGGAGCGCACTGAAGCCCAAGCCTGCAGCGCATGAGGTTGTTACGCTCGACATCGCGATTGAGCGATACCTGGAGGAGAAGCCTCTCGCGCCGAAAACGATCGAAAACCGCTACAATTCGAGCCAATACCTCGCCGACTGGAAGACCCGCGGATAGCATGATGTTGGCAACGATCGTGCCGGTTTCCGGTTCCTTATCGGGCGGATCAAGAAGAAGCACGGAGCCGCGACTAGTAACCAAGTGGTGCGACTCGTCTCCGCGGTCTATCGATGGCAACGCAAGATCGACCCCTCTTTACCGGAACCGCCAACGACGGCAGTACAGGTCGATTCGATTCCCGCGCGCGATTGGACTTATTCCGACAAAGAGCTGGCCACATGGTGGTACTCACGCGAAGAAAAGGCCGGCGAGACCGTTGAGCGGGGCGTGAAGACACTTGGAGCCGTCAAACGCATGTGGTGGCTCGCTGCCCTATTTACCGGCGCGCGCAAAGGCAGCATCGAGGCTTTGAGATGGTCTGATGTGGACCTTGATAAAAAGACGATTCACTTTCGTGTCACCAAGGGTGACCGGCCGAATATTGTGCCGATGAGCGACACACTCGCCGAACTCCTGCTCGCCTATCACGAAGGCGGAGAAGGTCCACCCTCGGAATGGGTGTGCCGAGCGTGCCAAGGTGATTGGCGTGACTACCGCGATCGAGCTTCGGATGCTTCGCAAGAATCGCATCATAGCGCGACTTCAGCGAACCCCAGATTTCGAGGTTGCGAGCCGGAATGTCGTGCCAGGCGCCGCGGTCGCCCGGTCCGCCACGGTTGGTGCGCCCATGCGGCACGGCCTTTTCGATGGCAGCGCGAATGCCCTTTAGCGTGTCGGGTAGATGGCTGGCGTTCAGACTGGTTTCGACTGCCATCATGCCGCAACCGATATCTACGCCTACGGCCGCCGGAATAATGGCTCCCTTCGTCGGGATCACGCTTCCGATCGTTGCGCCAATTCCGCAGTGCACATCCGGCATCGCCGCCACCCAGCCATGGACGAACGGCATTTTTGCGACGTTGATGAGCTGTTCTTTGGCGCGGTCATCTAGCAGGACACCCTTCGTCCAAGCTTTGATGGGCACGCCGTTCTCGGTTTCGATTACGTTGTAGATTTTTTCAGCCATATAAACTCCCGAACGCAGCCTGCGGCGACAAGGTTTTTGAGAAACGATTCTGCTGCTCTACCCCTGAGCTACCGCACCGAGCACGGCCCGGATTCGACCCGGGGACCTCCAGATTAATGTAGTTCCGCTTGCATTCGCCGCAGGATTGATATTTGCCGGCGACAAGAATCGGCGAGAGTTTCCCGGGGGTGAGCCTGGGAGCGGGTTTCGAAGCCGCCATGGGTCAATGTACTCCCGACCAGCATTCGCCGTCGGTCCATCTCTATCTCTATTTTCCGGCGACAAATTTCGGTGAGAGTCTAACCGAGTTACCTCGGTTGCGGGATTTGAACCCGATCAGCTTTTCAGCTTTGCCATGTACTCCCAACCAGCATTCGCCGGTTTTAATTTTTAGGGGCCGACAAGATTCGTTACCGAGACGAGTCATGTGTCGAATGTAGTCCCGGCCGGCATTCGGCCCCTTACACGCGCGCTACGCCGCCTGAATCCGGCGGATCCAGTGATCTCCATTCAGCTCTCCCGACGCGAACGCCGAGATCACTTCGAAAACTTGATCCGAAAATCCACCGATGTTCAGGATATCTTCACGCTCCGCCGCCTGCGTCGTCCGGTTCGGCTGGATGTCTAGACAAACCAGCTTCGCCTGCGGGTTGCGCTGGCGAAACTGCTGCCAGGCACGTATCAACTCCGTTCCGCGTCCCGAGCCGTTGTCGACCCACGACTGGTTGTCCGAAACGAAGATGATCAAATCACCCGTCGCTCCCCGGTGATTCAACAGCTTCACCGGAGCGCTGCAGTTGGTTCCACCTCCACCGATCGACGCCAAACGCTGAGCGTTCGACAGGATCGAATCACGCGGGTTCAGATCCAGCCGGACCACGTCCTGCTCAAACGGCAGAACCTCGGTCGACGGGTTCTTGCGCAGAATCGACGCCGCCACCAGCGCGGCCACGTCGATGCAATGCACCTTCGTTGTCGCGCCCTGACGGTGACCCGTCACCGGGCTCTTCATCGATCCCGAAACGTCCGGACAAACGAAGACTGCACCTTCGATCGCCGGAACGTTCGCTACCGCCAGTTCGAGTGCGTCCTGCAACGCATCGCGGACCATACGCGGAACCTGCGGATCGCAATTCGCGTACGCCGTCAGCAACTGGTACGGGAACACGCGAGCACGAGCGATCTCATCAGCGTCACGCAGGCGTGCCGCCACGATTTCTGCCATGCCCGCCTGCTCGAAAACATCATGACGAGCAAACGTGTTCAGGTTCATGCGCGTGGTCTGCCACGACGCACGTGCCGCGATCACGGCCCACTGGGCCCGCGACAACGGCAGCGCGGAAACCATCGTGAACGGCACATCCGGCACTCCCGCCGTTTCGCCGCTCTTGAAGCGCTCGTACTGAGCGACCAACAGCGGCGACTGCGCGGCATCGTGCGGACGGCCCAGCATATAGCCATAGAACGCCTCACGGCGCCCGCCGGCCGGCTTCGGGTGAACCATCTTCAGGATGTCGGCGAACGACGGGTCCTGGCCCACGCTCGAACGGAACAGCGACTCTTCGTCGCGCTCCGCCAACCACTGGCGCACCAGGCGCTTCGGTGCCGTTCCCAGCGACTTACGCCCAACCACGCCCGAACGCAGGATCTGCACATACGTGCGCAGCATCTTGGCGTTGTCGATCACCTGCACGAACACCTTCTCGTGCAACTGCGGCGAACGCGCCGCCAGCCACGCGCACAGCAACGCCGGCATGTCCTTCATGTAAGCGTTGCGGCGGCTGTAGACGGCTACCTGCGCCGTGAACTCCGGACCCACGGCATCGCACAACTCCAGCACGCGCTGCAGCTGCTCGTCCGCCGCTGCATAGAACGTGCGGTTGAAGCAGCCCGTCGCCGCGTACTGCGCCAAGGCGTGCTTGGGCGACAACGCGTAAGCCGGCGCTCCTTCGAAATTGACCGCATCCGTCGCCGGGATCAATCCGCCGAAGATCGTCTGAAACAGCATCTTGTTTGCCATGGTTCTTTCTCCTCTCTTCACTAAATCCTGGTGCCCGAGGTGCGATTCGAACGCACACTGTTCTCGTTTTGAGCGAGACGACTCTCCCAATTGGTCTACTAAGGCGTAAAACTGATGGGTCGGCTATATCCGCCTTGCACCCAAAAATCTGGCGCCCGTGCAGTGATTCGAACACTGTGCGCCAGCTTTGGAGACTGGCTGCTCTCCCAGGAGCACCCCGGCGTATGGCAGAGGGCGGAGGAATCGAACCCCACTGGCTTCTCACCAGTCCACCGCTTTCGAAACGGCTCGGCGACCATTCACCGGCGCCCTCTGTACTTCCAAATTTGGTGCTGGAGGAGAGACTCGAACTCTCACGCCCGTAGGCACTGGTTTCTAAGACCAGCGTGGCTCCCGATTACACCACTCCAGCTTGGAGCACCGATCCGGACTCGAACCGGATGAGAGCGGGTTTGCAATCCGCCGCCTCGACCGCTTCGGCATTCAGTGCTCGTACAACAACAAACTTTGGCTGGGGAGGAAGGACTCGAACCTTCGAACGCTCGGGTCAGAGCCGAGTGCAGTGGCCGCTGTGCTACTCCCCAATGGTTGCGGGACTCGGTATCGAGCCGAGCTCTCCAGAGCTTCAACCTGGCGCTTTCACCTGATTAGCTTCCCCGCAGCGAATCGGCCGTCGTCCGGCATTCTTGTCAGTGGTTGCCGGATGTCAAGTTGGGACGGCCGAACTTGGCGGGCGCGAGGGGAGTCGAACCCCCGTCGAGGCATAGACAGTGCCCCATCCTGGCCGCCGGAAGACACGCCCAAAACTTTGGTATCCCGCTCCGGACTCGAACCGGAATTTCGAGTTTCGTAAACTCGCGTCGTGATCCATTGGACCAACGGGACGCATGGTAAGGACGGCGGGATTCGAACCCGCGATCTTCAGATTGAAAGTCTGGCGGCTTGACCACTTGCCAACGTCCTCATGAAAAAACCTCCTGGTGCGCCCGATTGGAATCGAACCAACTGCCCTCCGGTTAAAAGCCGGATGCTCATCCTGATGAGCTTCGAGCGCGAAAATACACCGCGTAATAGAACACCATCGCCGCCACTCCAGCACTGAAGAACCATTGTGCGAAGCGACGCCAGGAATCTTGGTAGAAAAATTCACCAATCATCCAAATCGCATTCGCGGTGATCCAGCAAGCCACCGCCGCGCTGTGAAAAACTTCGTGAACGTCCTTACGGCTGCTCCAAGTCAAGTGCAACTGCACTGTGAGCGTGGGTAGAATCATCAGCATTCCCAGCGCATGCCAGCCGTGACACCAACTCGTGTCCTTGATCAGCCACAGAAATACGTGGGCGTTTTCATAGGCACGTTCATTCTGGAAGATTTTCAACTCCGATGTAGTTCTCCTTTGGTTGCGAATTACGAACACTCTTGGTGGGTCCGGAGAGAATCGAACTCCCGCGTTGCTCGCTTAAGAGGCGAGTGCTGTCCCGTCTTAGCTACGGACCCGGTGGCTCCCCTTGGACTCGAACCAAGCACCTTCGGCTTATGAGACCGACGCTCTGGCCTGCTGAGCTAGAGAGCCGTTGGCTGGGCGGGTTGGACTCGAACCAACGTGGTCCGATTTCAAAGACCGGCGCCTGTCCATCTCAGCCACCTCCCAACAAAATCTGGAACACCCGGCTGGATTCGAACCAGCGTCATCGGTTTAGAAGACCGAGGCCCGATCCGCTAGACCACGGGTGCCCGCCTTAACAGTGGTGCTCCCGGAAAGAATCGAACTTTCATCGGCCGATTATCGGTCGGCTGCTCTGCCATTGAGCTACGGTAGCGATTAAACATGGTGCGGGGTCCTGGAGTCGAACCAGGGGCATCCGCTTTGTAGGAGCGGCACTCTAGCCAGTCTGAGTTAACCCCGCATGGCTCCGGGAGCAGGATTCGAACCTGCGCATGACCGCATTAACAGTGCGGCGCCTTCCCAACTTGGCTACCCCGGAACAACTTTGGTCGGGAACCTGGGAGTCGAACCCAGTGACTCTGCGATCCGAACGCAGCGGATTTGCCGTCTTCCTCGCTCCCGAAATTCGAAACTTGAACTTGGCCGGCTCATCCGGATTCGAACCGGAATCTCAGCCTGCGGAGAGCTGGGCCCTGTCCCGTTGGACGATGGACCGGAAACAATTTGGGGTGGCCGGAGGAAATTGAATCCTCGTGGACGGTTCCACAGACCGCCGCCTATCCACTCGGCCACGACCACACTTGGTGCCAGCAACGCCTGGCGAACTTGGTGGAAGAGGAGGGAATCGAACCCCCATCTGCTGGTTGCAGGCCAGCCGTCCTGCCGTTGAACGACTCCCCCAATTCTTGGAGCCAGAGGGGGTAGTCGAAACCCCAACCTCCGCTTTACGAGAGCGGCGCTCGTCCGCTTGAGCTACTCTGGCGCTTACGTATATGCAAATTCATCATGGAGCGGATGCAGAGAATCGAACTCTGTTAGTCGGACTGGCGGCCCGATGCCCAGCCAATAGGCCACACCCGCAAAAACTTTGGAGCGGACGGAGATAAATCGAAATCTCTTCTCTGGGTTGGAAGCCCAGGGCACACCCTATGTACCACGCCCGCGATACAACATATTCGATTGTCAAAGACCAGCGCGAGTCACATAAACACACTTCGACCCACTACCCTTTTTACGAAAAGCAAGTTCGACACATTATTTGGCTGCCTGTAAACGCAAAAAGGGCGGCCATTTTTGGTGGCCGCCCTCTTGAAAACCGGAATTTCTATTCCAAGATGGTCAGGTCACCTCACGTTCGTCATGATTGACGCACGCCTGCGTACCTTTGAGGCCGCTCCGAAATTGGAATAAATACATCATGCAGTTAGGATACTAGACTAGATTCCGCCATTTTTCAAGCGGAATCTTGCGGCAAAGCCCTATTTTAATGTGCTCTTCATATCGCCTAGCACGCGATCGATAGGTGGCGCGATTCGTCCAATCACCGACGCCACATACAACGCCGCAATCGCCCCTGTGAATACGTCCATCGTGTAGTGCGCTCTCAGTACTAAAACTGTAGTGACCTCAAACACAACAATCAACACCGCTAAACCCGTTACCCAAGGTCGTCCCAACCGGGCCAGTTCTGTGGCGCCCAACACGGCAATCGCTGTATGTCCGGAAAAGTAATAGTCATTGGCAACGCCATACGTTACCAGCAGAGACGGAAATCCCGGATAGTGCCAGATCATGTTCTCCGGCGTAGGGAGAGCGACAAGCGTCTGCATCAGTTGTCGAAGTCCAAGCACAAGCAGAAGCCCCAGAAAAGGACGAACACTAGGCCCAACGATCCAGCGCGCCAGCAGGAAAATACCCATCAGGTCGATGATGGCTGAACTTAAAATCAGCAGCGCGTTGGCCGCGCGGTGGTGTTCATAGAGATAGCTGTTAATGGGAGCAGTCCAAATCTGCAGTTGGTCGCCGATCCCGGAAGCGGGCGGCGTATGCTTGGCGATCAGGGATTGCGTCCAGAACCAGCGTAAGCGCTGCACCCGTGATTAGCAGGCGGACGACCAACGCACTCCGGCGAGTGCGTTTCATGCCGATCCCTTGAGGGCAACCTCTTTTATGCGGCGCAAGTCGAGCTTTCCAGTGCCCAGATACGGCAGTGCCTCCACATGTAGGAATTGATCCGGGCGTGGCCTCCACAGCGCCGGCAAATTCGATTGTCCTAGTTGGTTCACGCAGTCCTGAAGTTGTTCCGCGGACAACGTGTGCAGCACCATTAATCTCTCGCCCTTTTTATCGTCGGGCACGGCAGTGACGGCAAATACTTGATCCGTCGTCCCTGCAATCTCATGCCAGCTTGTCTTCAACCTTGATGTGCGGAACCATCTCTCCGGCGATCTTGCTAAACCTGCTCAGCCGGTCCGTGATCCGAATAAATCCGTCCTCATCTTCCTCGGCGATATCGCCCGTGTTGTACCAGCCATCGCGCAGCACTTCCGCGGTCTTCTCGGGATGATTGATGTAGCCTTGCATCACATTAGGACCGCGTACCAGCAGCAGTCCGGCCTGCCCCATCGACATGGGAGTGCCCGTCTCCGGATCAACAATCCGTACCGTGATCCCAGGCAGCGGATGGCCGATGCTCCCCCGCTTCGCTCCTACCTGGCGGAACTGTGCCGCACGAAAATCACGTGTATTGACAGTGACCACGGGGGAGCACTCGGTGCAGCCATAACCTTCCATAGGCCGGATGCCGAAGCGATCCTCAAAGGCCACGGCGATCCGTTCCGGCAACTTTTCAGCTCCCGTCATCACGTATTTCAAGCTGCCAAAGTCCTCCGGCGGGCAGCGGCGAATGTAGCCTTGCAAAAAGGTCGGAGTCGCCAACAGGAACGTCACGGCATGGCGGCCGACCAGAGCTCCAATAGCGCGCGCGTCCAGGGGACTCGGATGAAACACAACGCCTAACCCAAGCACAGCCGGCATGCACAAAGTACCGGTAAAGCCGAACGAGTGAAAGAAAGGTAGGATTCCCAAGACGCGGTCATGACTTCCGAGCATGAAGACCTGATTCATTTGCTCGACGTTCGACGCGAGGTTGTAATGCGTGAGCAGCACTCCTTTAGGAACTCCCGTGCTCCCGCTCGAGAAGATAACGGTGGCGACGTCGTCGAGCTGCGTCACTTGACTCGACCCAAGCGCCTTCTCAAGAAGCCGAACAGGAAACAGCCAGGACATCAACAGAGCCTGCAAGCGTTCCGCCGTCCGCGGATTCTGCGCCAGGTCTTCCAGCATGACAGCGCTGACCGGCGGATGTACGCGCACGCGCTCCAGGAACGCTTTCGATGTGATCACGGTCTGCAACCCACACTCGCGTGCGCATGCTGCAAGGATTTCATCGGATGCCGTGTAGTTGAGATTCACCGGGGTCTTACCCATGAGCAACGCCGCAAAATTGACGAGCGCGCCGGGAATAGAGGGTGGAAGTAAGATGCCCACCATTTTCTGGCCTTGCCACACGGAACGCAGCCGCCCGGCCAGGAATACCGTGCGCGTAAGAACCGAATGAAAACACAGCTTGGGAGTGCTCCCGTCCGCTATCGCAAAGCGGAAGGGGTGTCGCCGCACAGTCGCAACCAAGGATCGCTGCAGTGGACGCAGATGCTGTTTCCGATTCTGTTCGGCCTGCGCGCCCAGCTCCTGCACAGCGTGACGGACCTCCTGGGAACTGGTGGTTGCCGGCATTGGCTTTCCGAAGAACACTGTTACCGGATACGGAATGCGGCGTGGCAACTTCCACAGGAATCGCCCGCGCTCAAAGCTGAATATCGATCCCCACACTCCGCCCAGATAAACCGGCATGATGGGTACGTCCAGGCCCTTGACGATTCGTTCCATCCCCCGGCGGAACGGAAGCATCTGTCCGATTCGCGTCATCTGCCCTTCGGGAAAGATGCACACGATCTCGCCATCCTTGAGCGCCTGCGTAGCAGTGCGTAGCGAGTGGATCATCTCGCGTGGACGCTGCTGCCCCGAAATAGGAATGACGCCAAGAATACGAGCAAAAGGCTTGATGAGCGGATGCTCGTACATGTCTTTGAACATCAGAAATCGTATCGGGCGTTCAGTAGATGCAATCAATAGGGCCGCATCCACCATCGATACGTGGTTGGGCGCCAGCAGTGCGCCTCCCTTTTGCGGGATATTCTCCGCTCCCTTCACATCAATACGGTATAGAGTGTGCGTCGCCATCCATAAAAGCAGGCGCAGCAAAGCATCGGGCAAAAGATACAGCACGTATCCTGTTGCCGCGACAGTAGCGAGTGACGCCGCCAGGAATATCGCCGAAGGACTTAGCTTGAAGGAATGCTGAAGCAGATAGTAGACCGCGGTGGCCGCGCCAATCCCGATCCAGGAAAGCAGATTGGCAGCCGCGATGGTGCCGCCACGATTCACTTCATCCGGACGATGCTGAATCAAGGCATTGATGGGCACAGCAAAGAAGCCGGCGCAGAATCCCAGTACCGCCAGCAGCCCGACGACCTGGACAAAAGAGAGGCCATGAAGTGAGAGAAGGATTCCGAAAATGCTCAACCCGATCGAGCCCAGCGGAATCAATCCATACTCCACCTTGCCGCCGGAAAGATACCCTGCCCCGACGCTCCCCAGCCCGATACCGATGGCGATGGCTACCTGAAGAAGGCCGGTCAGCGTCGCGCTGATATGCAAAACGTCGCTGCCGTAAAATGCAATGTTGGCAGTCAACAAAGTGGCGAGAAACCAAAAGTAAGTATTCCCCAGGACTGCTAGCCAAAGAACTCTATCAGCCCGAATCAAGCGCCCCTGGGCCCACAAATCCGCAAGTGGGTTAGCCACGAACTTCTTCGCCGGGGCCGCTGCGGGCACCCGGTTTATTCCCAAACTAGTCGCGAGCCCGAGAACTGCCAAGCCGAGAAAGATATATCCGGACCATGCCTGGTGACCCTGAAATCGATCCGCCATGATTCCAGCCGACGCGGCGCCCGCGATTACGCCTAGGAATGTGCCCAATTCGAGAATTCCGTTGCCCCATGACAGACGAGCGTTCGGCAGGATCTCCGGGAGCAACCCATACTTTGCGGGCCCAAAGAGCGCCGACTGCGTACTCGCGAGAAACACTGCGGCAAACTCCAGATTCAAGTTGTGCCAAGCCAGCCCGGCGATCGCCAGAAGCATTACAGCAACTTCGAAGAATTTGATCCCGATGGTAACCGTGCGTTTGCTGAAGCGGTCCGCAAGATATCCGCCACTCATCGAAAAGAGAATAAAAGGGATGGCGAAAAGAGCGCCAATCACCAGCACCAGCCGATCCCGGTCGGCCTGTTGCAACCCCATCCCCAATACCAGGAAGACCACCAATTGCTTAAGGCCGTTCTCGTTCAACGCTCCCTGGAATTGCGTGACAATGAGCATCCAAAACCCGCGCTTCCCGCCACTCTCTGTGCTCATTCGGGTTAGCGTATCATCAACAGCCGGAAACTGCGATTCCAAATGCTCGTCCCTCACACTGCGAGTAGTCGTCATCATGAGCGATCCCAAACCGTTTCCGCCAGCGCAGTAGCACGCGCGTGCGCATCATCCAACGCCCCCAGAAGATCCTGCAGCCGCTCCTGCGCCTGAGCTGCGGTCTGCCGTGCGTCCAACAAGTCCCGGCGGGCGCGATGCGTATCCAGATCCCCATTCACCCGCTGCTCCACGTGTACCAGCCTGTCGTGCTCCGCTTGCAACTCCCGAATCTGCGCTTCGAACCCTGGCTCACCCAGACTATCGGCACGGGAACGCAGTTTCACCAGCTGTTCGTTGAGTCTAATCCGAAGTATTCGGACCCGTTCGATCGATATCCCGAAGCTGTCCCGCAGCGGGTCCTTCGCCGGCTCGAAAAGGATCCGAAACAAACGCCGCCATTGCATAACTACACCCCTTGGGATCGGCGCGCGCGCTGCATGCGCCAGTACATTGTTCCCAAAAGCGTGGTCCCCAGGAGCGTCACTAGCCGGATCGCCAGGGTCTCTTCATCGCCGTTGAAGTGAATGCCTGGTGCCACCAATGCAAAAACCGCGGTGTACCCGACGGCCAGGATGCCCGTGAATATGAGCGACAAACGACGAACAAAAACCATCGCGTAGGCTAGAGCAACCGGATAATAGAACACAAAGAAATCCGGATTCCCGCTCATCACAATAATCGTGATTACAGCCAAATCGATGAAACTGAGAACCTGCAACAGCAATGCGTTGGCCGGCAGCCGCATCATGTAGCGGCCCTGCAGAAAGAAATTCGCGGCGACCAGGATGAGCAATGGGATCAGCCTCCATTCCATTGCAGCGATGTTATCGGCATGGAACAGCGCCAGGAATAATGACCCTGCGATGATGCACCAGCGCGCCGTGACGAATACAATCTGTCCGTAGAAGATGTCTTCTTGTGCTTCGATTCGCGCGGATTCGGACCCGTACACGCTTCGGCTAGGCGAGATTTCGGCGCGCCGTTCTCTTCGTTGCTGCTCCACTTTGCGATAGCGCCAGCCGATGAAGGCGGTGGCCACGAGCGTCAGCAAGCGAGCCACCAGGATACGCTCATCAAGACCGTCCCCCGCTCCGCAGGTGAATACGAATCCCAGTACGCCGGCGGTAAGCACCATGCTCACGCCCGTTGGGAAGACCAGTGAATATGCCAGGACCGCCGGATAGTAGAAGACGTATGCTTTGCTGGTCAGGCTGCCCTGCATCAGCACCAGGCCGGAAATCACCGCCAGATCCGCGGTGCTGGCAATGTAGGCCCATAGGGGCTCCACCGACTGGTTGGTCAACGGCCGCGTATGCAGCCAGAAATTTGTCACGGCAATGCCAAGCACGCCCAGCACTCCGACCGTGAGCTCCGTGATCGACTCCGGTCGATAGAGGACAAACATCAATCCCGCGGCGACCAGCAGCCAGCGAGCCGCGATGATGACCGAATGGCCCTGCTCCAAATCGTCCATCGGCGTATGCGCAGCAACGCTTGCATAGGTGGTGGTACTCATTTGCTCTCTCCTTGTTTATGTTGTTTTTTGAGTTCTTCCAACCGCTCGCTAATCTCTTGCTGATCGCTATGGCGGCGAAGCTCTTCCTCGATATGGTCGCCGCTCAGGTTCTCGAGCGCGCCCGACGACAATAACTGGTCGATGGCAGTCGCGCGCGCCTGCATCCGTTCAATCTTTTCCTCCGCGCGATGGATGCCTGCGCCCAGATCCGTAAGTTCACCGGACAAGCCGGCCAGGGATCGCTGCGCTTCATACTGTGCCTCGGCTGCCGTATAGCGCGCCGAAAGCAAATCCCTACGAGCCCGAAAAGCTTCGACCGCACTCGCAAATCGCCGTTCGGCCACCCGAAGCTTCTGTTCCTCGGAGCTGACCTCTTCCAATTGACTGCGCAGCTCAATGATTTGGCGATCCGCCAGCTGACGGCGCTCTAACGCTTGGCGCGCGAGATCCTCGCGCGAGGCCGCCACGGCGCGCTCCGCTTGATCGTCCAGTTGAGGGAGCCTTTGCTCCAACCGCTGAATGTGGGCTGCCAGTTGGTGCTTGGAGGCAGTCACCTCTACCAGCGATCGGCGGACCTCAGCCAGGAGCTGTTCCTGACGTTCACATGCATAGGCAAGGGTTTCGCGCGGATCCTCCGCTCGATCCACCACACCCATCACCTTGGCGCGAAACATGATAGAAACACGATTCAAGATACCCATAGAAGCCCTGCTTTCTGTGTAAATCTAAACGGCGGAATCGCTCCCGCAGGCGTTATAGGTAGAGACTACGCTTGCGGTAAGGTTGTCGCCAGACGTTCGGATGACAGTTTGTGAACTGTCACAAAACCAACGAAAAATACAATACCCGGCGGCGGCTCCCAGAAAATGCTTCCAAGTATGCCCGCTCCACCGCAAAGCCGAGTAGATCGATGGGTCACAGAGCTCCACGATTTTCGCTGCCGTGTACAGCGCCGCTATTCTCCATAGCCAGCGCTTTCCAGTAGAGCGCCAGAAAGCCGGCAGCATGATTATCGCGGGGCCGAACTGTACCAGAACGTATGGGAGCAAATCCCCACTAGTTTTCCACCACCATATGCTGGCAACCCCCAAGACTAGGAGCGGACAGAGAATCAGGGCCTCCCATCGTGAGCTTCGCCCTTCCGCGATAACTGCCGCGAGGAATGACATGAACACCAGCGTCATGGGGAGGCGGTCCCAGATCAAACGGATGTCGCTTGGGGCAAGGTGATAGTAGGCTGAGCCAACGCATGTGAGGAGCAATCCCGCACTTAGCACTCGAGCGCTGGCGCCACGGAGTCTCCAGAGTCCCCATGCGCCCACAATGCCGAATGGAAGATTGGAAACCACATTCCAGAAGTTGGGGATGGACCAGATCGTTCTGTGGTCGGCAAAAGCGTGATAGCTCTCGTCCTGCGCGACGTGAGGCAAAAGGACAAGTGACACCGCCGCGCAAAGGAAGACGGCTGCGATCCACCATCCGTTGAGAGGAGCTTGCTTGTTGGTCATTTGGGATGAGACTACGCCGATCGGGAACGTAACGGTAGGGATGACGGTGACAGTTTGCAAGCTGTCACAGGGGTCAAGAACGTGTCACAATTCTAAACACTCACAGGCACCCAAATCGTGGAAATCCGGATCAGTAAGGAAAGCCCAGTTCCGTTGCGACAGCAAATCGCGGCTCAGATCGAATATCAGATCGCTGTCGGAAAAATAAAGCCCGGAGAACTCCTCCCCAGCGTGAGGACACTCGCACGACAACTGGGCATTCATCACAACACCGTCAGCCAGTCCTACCAGGACCTCACGTTCCTACAGCTTCTATCGAGAAAGCACGGCAGCCGCTTGGTCGTCCAGACACCCGACGAGCGGGCGATTGCGCCGCATCCAGATTTAGACGACCTCATCAACCAGACTATTCGGGTCGCCCGGCGGCACGGTTACAGTGTTCAGGAATTGAGCAACCGGGTGAGCGAGTGGCTCGCCCTCGAGCCGCCCGATCACGTTCTTGTGCTTTCTCTCGACACCGGAATGTGCCGACTCCTGCAGGCCGAGGTCGAAAACGTCCTCAACTGCCGCGTGGAGGCTTGTTCGCCGGAGGAGTTAGTCGCCAATCCTAAGCTTGCGCTCGGGGCGATAGTGGTTTCTCCACCCGGCATCCTGCCCACCATCGCTAAGGCTCTTCCGAAAGAGCGGCCGGCCATTACGGTGCTCTATTCTTCGGCTGAAGCGCACTTTGACATAGTGAGGAACTTGCGGCGGCCTTCAGTGGTTGCAGTCGTCTCAATCAGTGAAGCGTTTATAAAACTTGCTTACGGTCTTCTGAGCCACATGATTGGAACCCGGCATACTCTCATCGATTGTGTGCTCAATGATCAAAAGATCGGCCGAATCCCACCCGCGGATTTGCTGTTCTGCGATGCGATCACATTTCTTCGTCTGCGCGATCGCAAGCGAACAAAGAATGTAATTCCCTACAACTTGATCTCTCCCGAATGCCTCCAACAGATCGCAGCGATGTTGCCAGTTTTCAACCGAAACAAGCCGGATTCGACGGGATAAGACAACCAAGATCGTGCTGTGATTACGATTCGCGACGCGACAACATCTCGTTGCTGCATATTTCAACTTCTCCTCGATAGGCTTGGTAATCGAGTCTCACTGCGACCGCGTTGCTTTAGCATCTTATGCCTCAGCGCTTTCGGATCTCCATTTCGACGGGCCGCGCCACCGAATTCACTTCGGGATCGTAATACTCGTAAACCCGCGACTGGAAGGTCCGCGTGCGGATCGGATACTTCGCGCGCAGACGGTAACGCAATGCGATCGTCTCGCCCGCGCCTATGGAATCGAAGTAGAGAGTGGCCTGCGTCGCGGTCAGATTGAACTTCTCCAAGCGGCCGCCTTTCCGCCCCGCACTCTTGTTGCGGTAATCGTCCAAGTCCTCAGTGAGCAAGTCGAAACCGGGAGGAATGCCCAGGTCCACCATCACCATGTTGGCGGTCTTCGACAGGTGATTCTTGACCGTCGCGGTTGTGTAGGCGAGGTCGCCTTGGGACAGGCGCGTGCGGTCGTAGCTCACTTCAATCGAGAGTGGTTCATCGGAGGTCTTCGCGGTCCACGGCACGAAGTACTGTCCGGCCACTTGGTAGGCCGGGCTGCCTTGGCCCTGAAAGTCAATTCCCACTTTGTTCGATCCGCTGAAATCGATGTCTTGCAGAACGAATTGGTGGAATAGATCGCCATTCTCTTGAGTGAGGGTGAGCTGCGCAGCCGGCTTGCCGTTGAGCGTAATTCTAACCGTTCCACGAGACTCGGCTGAACCCTTCTCCGTCGCAAGCAGCAGAGCCCGCAATGCGACGATCGTGGCCTGCGTGGTCCCCCATGTGCCGGAGGCGTCCTTGCGGGCTGCTATGTAGTTCAGCGCCTTGCGGGCGACCGCAGGAGCCTCGCCGGACTTGAGCAGAGCTTGCAGAACCAACCCCGTCGTCTCGACTGCCGCACTTGCGCCCCGGCCGTAAACCGCCGTCTCTTCCGACGTCCACCACGCCTGATCATCCTTTTCAGTTCGCGTGTCCACGAGCTGCTGGACGACCTGGTGCGTCCAGGCACGATCCTGCTGAAAGTCCGTGGCAAAGTTCGCCAGTATGGCCAGCGTATAGGCATCCTGAGTACCGCTCATGCGTCGCGAAATAAACTGACGGGCCCGTTCGATCTCGGGTCCTTGATACCCGCTATTTTGCAGCGCCCAAGCGATGTAAGCGGTGATTCGCACCACATCGGTGTTGTAGCGGTTGGTCGCGCCCTCGTTGATGAAGTTAGTGTCGGGTTTCCAGCTTCCGTCGGATTGCTGCTGTCGCGCCAGCCATTGTTGCGTGCGCTGAATCACGCGAGCATCGACGTCATGCACCTTCGCCATGTCGGCGAACTCCATGAGTCCGTACGAAGTCAGGATCTTGTTGGCGGGGGCTTGGCCGAACCAGGAAAATCCGCCGCCGGGGACCTCGAAGGTCAGCAGGCGCTGATAGCCGTTGGCGATAAACCCTTCGGCCTTGGCGTGGACTTCCGGTGTGAGTTTCTTGGTCCGCTTCATGTAATCGAGCGCCAGTACATTCGGATAGGTCGCCGAAGAAGTTTGCTCGAAGCAGCCGTAAGGCATCCGCAGAATGGCGTCCATGCCTTCCACCACCTGGCTCAACGCGCCGGGATACAGGCGAACGAAGATCTTGCTCGCGTCCGCAATCGCGCTGGGAGGGAAGACCACGGCATGTTCGACCGAGCCTTCCACACGGCCGTTGAAGACCACGCTTTGTTGGCGGCCATTTGGAACGACCTCGATCTCGCGGATCACGATATCGGCGCGCTTTGAGCCTTCCAGTTCGGCCTTGAGCGTGAACTTAAACTTACCGATCCGCTTGGCTTCGATCGTGAATTGCGATCCTCCCACGCGGTCGTTTTCGACGATGAGACTCTTCTCGGGCGTATCGCCGGCAAGCGAAAACCACTCCTCCTCGACGAGCTGAAGGTGAGCTTGGCCGCGCTTACCGCTGTAATTGTAGACAGCTACCGGAATAGAAACTTGATCTCCTTGCGTCAGGGTGGCGGGCAGGTCGAGCTCGGTGAAAAAGTCCTGGAATACCTTGAGACTCGATGTGCCGCTCCCGAGCGCCCCTTGCTTCGTCGAGGCCATCATCGCCATGCGCCAGGTCGTTATGTTGTCGGCAATCGGAATGGTGATGCTTGCGCGGCCGCCGCCATCGGTAATGATCTCAGGCGCGACATATAGCGCTTCTGGAAACCACGAGCGCACATGAGTCTCAGGAGCGCTCCCCGGTGCTGCCACGGTGTCGGCATCTTTCAAGCGCCGCGAAGCTTTCGCGACGCCCACCATAGCGGACTGAGTAGTGACCATCGCAGCGTTGGCCTCCACTTGGACGGCCTCCGCCATCGCACCGACATCGAGAACGACCGAGAAGACTGCATGATCGCCTGCTGCGAGCGAGATTTCGCGGGCCGCGGTTGCGAATCCCGGGGAGGAAACCTGGATGTCGAAACTTCCGGGAGCGAGCTTCGCAACGGAGAATCCTCCATCGGGGCCAGAGGCTAAAGTGTGAACTTTCCCGCTGACTCTTTCTACCAGCCTGATCGAAGCCCTGGGAATCACTGTTCCTGAGCGATCCAAGACTGTGCCCCCGACTGCCGCTTCCACATCGCCAGAAGACACGATTCGCACATCCACGGCCCACCGTTCGACTGGTATGTGGGCACGACGCAGCGATGTTCGTCGCGGTTTTGGAGCAGGTCGTCGGCGGTGTAAAACTGTCCGTCCGGACCGGCGCTTCGCACAACGAAAGTCCTCGTGCCCGACCAATTGCCGTCGACGCGAAGTTGGTTACCCCAGGCATCGCGAATATTTGCTTTTTGTAAACCCGCGGCCAGCAGTGTTTGATCGCATGTGTTCGGATTGTTTTCCGTTCTGGCGCTGACAACCCCGTCAATCTGCGTCCGCAGCCGCGCCAGGTAACGTGAGGCGAACTGTGGATATTTATCATGCGGCACCGTACCGCCGAATTCCGCCGGAGTGCTGTCCTTCGCAACCGACTGTGCGGCCGCAAACAGCGCCTGCGCCGCGCGGTCACGGCGCTTGAATTCGGCGGGGTCGACAGACGTAACAGCATCGGATATCGAGACGGAGTGAATCTCGTAGCGCGGCTTCAACGCTTCCTGCTCCAGGTAAAAAAAGACTTTGGCGAAGCCAGGTTGTTTCTCGGCTAGAGCAAAGACGGCTTGATCGATGATCTCGACTCCCAAGGCGGCCTGAACACCTTCACCGCGATTGTTGGTGACACGAAAGCCAAGGCGCGCCTCGCCGCCCGGCTTGTAAACGGCGGCATCCAGCGATGTTTCAATTCTCAGCTCATCGGCAGGCTGTACGAAAACCATCCGTTGGTCGCCGATGATGGATGCCTCCGAGCCAAATAGGTAGGCATGAAGGCCCACCGTACCCGTCATGTCCGGCGTGGCCGTCAGTTCCAGCACGGCACGGCCGCTCGAGATGCTCAGGTCGTGCGTGCCGATAGTTTGTCCATCTTTGACAACGTCGACGTACACGTAGCCACTCGGTTTTGTCGTCAGGACTTCCAGCCGAATCGATTCGCCAGGGTGATAGATCGCATGTTCGGCACGCAACAGAACCTGCTCGGACGTCCCGCCGCGGGACTCAAGGTCCGCTTGCATGGAGGCACGATTCCCCTCGCGATCCTTAGCCTTGACCCGGATGCTGCTTGCGCCGTCCGTCAAAGATAAGATTGCGACACCACTGCGATCGGTAGCCGCAGTCTGCGCCGCTTTTCCCGCCGCCTCGATGCTGACCTCGGACTCCGCCGGCGTGCCGTCGGGATACGATGTCAGGACGTACACACGATTCTTAAGCCCGGGAACCAGTGAGCCGCCTTCGGGCACGATGTTGATCAACAGCGGGGAGTCACTCACCGTGACCGATTCACCTCGGCTCTCCGTGTGTCCGGCGCCATCCTTCACGCTCGCCTCAATCACAACGCGGGCAGCGCCTTGGTTTAACGAGCGCCCGGCGAAATAATCAGGAAGGCGGATGTTGAAATGGAACGCGCCGTCGCTATCCGTCCTACCGGCTGCAGCGCCGGCCTCGAAGTGGTCCACATCGAACCCGGACGCCTTCACGGTCACTTCGCCATCCACCGATTTTCCGAAAAAGTAGTTTGCGCGCACCGTCCCCGTTATTTGGTCGCCAGGACGGTAGCCGCGCTTACTTTTGTTGTCCTTTCCGGATAATTCGACCGCGACCTTGAACCTCGGCAGCACGTAGCGGTCGACTTGCAGCGCGATCTCCGAGATGCTTTGCGGCGCCTCGCCGGAGTTGCTCAGGTTTGCGCGCAAATGGTAAGTGCCTAGGTTGACCTCGTCCGCAAGACCAAACTCCGCCGACGCCAGACCGTACGGATCTGTTTGCGTAATTTTCCGAAATACTTTGTTGCCGCGGGAGTCATCGAGTTCGAAAGTCAATGGGCGTCCGTCTACCGCCCGATGATAGGCGCGATCGAGAGCCAGGGCGCGGACGTGTATCATCTGACCGGGTTGATAGACCGGCTTTTCCGTTGTCAGGAGGACGGCGGATTTGTTTTCGAGACGGATCTGCTCGACGTGCGCGATGGGTCCAAGGGGAGTGTCGATCGCATAGCGCAGCGCGTAGCTCCCGGCTAAGCCAGCCGGGAAGTGGAACTGCACCGGAGTGGTGCCATGTTCATTGAGTGCGCCTTTAAATAAAGTTTGGGTTTTATTGCGTTGCCCCGCCAACTCGATCTGCACGGATCCGGAGGTGACGGGCGCGCCGCTGCCCGCTTCGTTAACAATCAACCGAACCGCCGCTGCTCCTCCACTTAAGTAAGATTGCTGGCCCAGGACGTGAACCACCGGCAGGTGAAGAATGCGCGAGATCGAAGTGATGCCCTCTATCGGAGCGGTCTTTTCTTGCGCGTATGTGAATCGGTAGCGCAGGCGATGCCATACCAGTTCGTCAAAGGGAAGATACCCCGGAAGGGTTAGCTCCCGCTTCCAGAATCCCTGGCCGGCGTTGGCGTCCGCGTGCTTCTCGATGCTCACGGTGGGACGATCTTCGGGATCGAGGATTTCCAGCAGCAGACTGCCCTCACCGCTTCGAGGCGCACTGTAGGGGATCGAGACTCGCAAGACTCCACGCGCATACGTGGCACTGAGAGAACCAGTTTCCGACGGTAGCGCCAGTGAGCGGGATGTCAACACCGCGATCGTTGCCGACGCCAGCACGCACACGCTGCTGAGAACAAGTGACACAGACCTTTTCATGACCAACCTCCTGTCGCGTTTTCACGCTCTACTGAGGAGAACGGAGCAGCTGGCCAATCTTGCGGAATATTTTTTTCTTTTTTAAACGGACCGGCGGAACTTACCGCTGAGGGGGCGCGGGGTACCAGCGGCGGCCATCGCGGCTCAACCAGACGGAGCCGGAGTCTGTCGTTAGTTGAAACAGCGCCCTCGAGTCCTGCGTCAGCTCAGGCGGAGTCACCATGCTAGCCACTTTGCCGGTCCATGGGGACTTGATGGCTTTCCAACTCTTCCCGGAGTTCCCGCTGAAGAAGAGCGCGCCAGCGGAATCGACTGAGAGCATAATTTTGCCGCTCGTTACCTCTATGCGGGCAGGCAGTCTGGAGGACAAAAGGGGCGCATCGGGTGGCACTGCCTTTTTGCTTAGCCCCACTTGCGAAGACTGAGTTTGGACAACCGAAGCATTCGCTTCCACTTGCACCGTCTCTGCCATGGAACCAACCTCTAACTTGGCCGTCACGGCGGCTATTTGTTGTGGCTGTACTTCGACTCGCTGGGTGGTCCTTCGAAATCCTGGAGCTGTGATCTGCAATTCGTACTGCCCGGGGGCCAAGCCGCTGAATTTGAATTCACCGAAGGTGTCGGTGCGCGCTTTGGTTGTACCGTTGCCGGCTAGTTGGCGAAGCTCAACGGTAGATTGGGGGACGATTGCTCCGCTTGGATCGGTGACTGTGCCGGAGATTCCGGACGGGACTGCCTCCGTCTGAGCAACGATAGCGGACGGCTGTGGCGGGGGCGGAGTGGCTGTTTGCAGCACACTGCTGTCTTTGCTGCGGGCCGTCTCGGCCGGAGGTGGCGGCGGCGCGATGCTCGGAGGCTCGGGCGACGTCACGGGAGCGGGCGGCGGATTTTGCGCAGCCAATTCTGCACTACGGCGTCGCACGGAAGGGCTTGCCTCGGGTATGACAGGCTTGGGAGCCGGTGCTTCCACTCGATTGTCCGGAGGCGGCAACGGCGACTGCGCCACGCGGGCGGTCAACTCAGGCTGCCGCGCTCCTGGCCCGGAACGCAAGTAGAGCCAGGTTAAGATGATGGCGACACACACCCCGGCTGCCGCCGCCAGTAGCGGGATCGGCTGGAACCACCTCCGGCGGACGGAAATGGCAATCGGTGCGGCGAGCGAAACAGGAACGCCCTGCGCCAGGAACACGATCTCGCGGCAGCGCGCACATTCGGCAAGATGCGCCAGACACTGCGCGCGTTCGTGTTCCGGCAACACGCCTTCGATAAAAGCGTTGAGCGAATCCGCGTCGAGATGGAGTTGCTCTCTCATGTTTGCCTGAGGTCCCGATCTAGTCCCTGTTCTGGGAACGTTCCAGGTTGGGAAGCTTGCAATAAGAGGCGAAGATTCACGTCGAGATCCCGCGGGTCAGTGGCCAGCGCCTCCTCAGCAGCCGCTTTGCTGAGGCCGGATGCCTGTAGATTCTCCAGCAACCCCTCGTGTAACCGGGCGGTCAGGCGCAGCAGCCGGCGGCTTACCGTTGCCTCATGGACGCCGAGAACCCGGGAGATTTCAAGCAATCTACGCCGGTCGAGAAACCAGGCCGAAAGAACAAAGCGGTCTTCCGCGGCGAGACGGCCGAAGATCGTGCTAAGGGCTCGGCTAAGCCGCGTAAGCGTCTCCACTGTCGGCGTCGTGCCGGGAGACACAGCGCGTAATTCGTGAGTTGGAAGAGGCGTCTCACGAACGGTTCGGCGATGGTGGTCGACCTTGCGCTGGGCTAATGTCGCCCGCAGGAAACCAATCAACGATCCCCTTCCGGAATAGTAAGCAAGGGGAGAGCGGCGTTGCCCGCCCCGATCCATAAGCCCAAATAGATCGGCGTAGAGCGAATCGGCGAGTTCACGCCCGCTTGCCGCCGAAGATGTCATACTGACTGCGGCTTGAATCAAGGGCTCCCGGTAGCGAGTCATGAATTGTTGCCAGGCTGTTTCGCGGCCCAGGGCGCAAGCGTGCGCGAGCGCAAGATCGCGCAGTTGAAGCGATCGCCAGAACACAGCGATTTGCGGCCGCGTAGCTACCATTTCCGTAGGCAGCCCATAGTTATATTTGACGCCCAGCGTGAGTAGCACGGTCGCCAGCTCATCCTCCCGGAGACCGACCGAGTCGGCTTCGGCTTCCCGCCACAGCTCGTGGATTTCAAGACCTGACAGGTCTTTCAACTGCGACTCCGGCGTTTGAATCTCGCGCAGTGTCTCAACGCCTTCGGGGGAAGGCGTCTGGAACGGGCGATCTGGGGAATGTGGCAGCGCCGAATCCAAGCCCTCACTATAGCTGAAGATTGGGTGATTTGAGTAAGTATCCTGCCTCGAAGAACCTCACCATCCATTCCGGCCCACCTGGGCTAAGACACGCTCGTCACGTTGGCCGAATTAGGAGCGATGAGTCCGCCTCTCACGGGCGAGTTGTCCCCGGGTTTCCACCAATCAATCATTCTGCTTTCCGTGCCAAAACCCATAAACACAACAACAACAGGAAACGCTGTTGTTACAGCGAAGAATCAGGCTCTTTAGGTCGTGCCCAAATCAAGTAGTTTAGACACGATGCTAAATTGCGCTTCGGCTTGGACTCTCAATGACAGCGCGCAAATCGCGACGCCCCATCTAGTCGGACTGCTGATGGACACAGCATCGGCGGAGATCCTTCGTAGCGATATCACTGCACCGCTGGTCCTAGAATCACCGCGACCCGTCACAAATTCGGTTGCCGGGTACCCCTAGGACGCTCGGCTAACGACGCCACGAGTCCGAACGCCTCGCGTCCCGTTCTTCTTCGTAGTCATCAAGTTTCACTAACATCGTCTCGTTCCGCCACCACAGAAGAGTGAGTAAGAGGCCGTTGTATGCCCGAACGGAATGCTCGTGAACTTGATAGCGCTCAGACAACGGGTGGTCGAACCAGGCTGAAGCCAGGACATCCCCCGAGGCCTCATCGTCCGTGCCGTTCAAAATATCGTATGCGTAAGTGTCGGGGTTGGGCTTTTGCGGCCACAACCGTTTTGTTTCGCTCCCTCGTACGGACCACTCCAATCCGGCGGCGCTACTGCAAATGAGCATGGCGGGTAGCGGGCCGTGCTCGACAAGCCGAATCGCTGTGGCCGTCAGGCTTGTTGTGAACATCTTCGCGAGAGATTTTGCGGAATCGAAATCGATACGCCGTAGCGCCGCAGCTCTCGGCTTAAACATCCCGGCGGATGCAAAGTATCCCCTGGTGTTCGAAGAGAACATAAACTTCGGCTTTCGCCGAAACCTCTGGGCAATCAAGCCGGCTGCATTGGTGATCGCCGTTGGATCGGCAATCGCCTGTTTCGGACGAATCTGGAGTCAGCTTATCGGCGGGGGCATTGAGCCCGTGCCGTTAGTCTTCGGCGCGGTGTGTATCACTATGCTAGTGATCTGGTGCGTGCGAATAACACCTTCGTGGGTTCGTGCTGCGGGATTTTCTTATGCGGAGCGACTGCTTGGGATTTGCGAAACATTTCCCCCGACGAAGGCAGATCCAAAGATCATCACCGTATAAGCTCTCCTCTGTCGCACAGATGGCATTTGCAAATTGAATGCTATACGGGCGCCTCAAAGCCAGCATGAAGAATCTGAAGTCCCCACGCATCTTGACGGATTGCAATTAGGTGAGGCGAAGGGGGACCGTCAATTCCGTGGGTCTCCGCATCCTGAGCTAGGAATTTAGGGACGAAGGCAGCTTGCTCTGGCTGGACTATAGCCAGTGGGTTTGCCAATGCTCTGGCGTCAAATTAGTACCGCCCGGAGTACCTCCGGCAAGGAGAGGACTTCCTTAAAAGTCCTTTTTTTGAGTGGTGAGCGCGGTAGGAATCGAACCTACAACCTACTGATTAAGAGTCGCTGACACAGCTACTTCCCAGCGCCTTGGCTACATCCGGGGAACGCTCGCAACCGATTCCTTGCCTTGGACTTAGTGTGTTTCAAGCTTGCCCACGGACGCTCACTATTTCGAAGGGAATTGAACTAGAGTCCCTGTGAAAGTCCCTGTACTTCCTCCCATCCGCCTGAAAGTCGGCTAAGCGAAACATGAGCGCGGTTTTTTTGACGCCAGACCGATAGCCGCCAGGTTGAATCGATACTCAGGGTTGTGAATCTAAAAGCATTGTAGGGCCAGGTCCGGGAAGGAAGCTTTGTCCCACAAACAACCAAATGGCAACGCCCGATACCCTTCCGCCAGATACCCAAGACCGGCTCGGCGTGGCCCTACTAATGCTTGACGGTGGATTTGACTGGAACGTCCAGCGCCTTCTACGATGGGCAAGCCTTCTCGATTCAACCGGTCGCCAGGATGAGAGCATCGACGACGGAACAGAACGATTGACCGCCGGTTCTTTGGATAAGAATTACATCACTTGGGATGCGGACCAAGCGACCGGAGCCTTGACTGACGAGCAAGTATCAGACGCGTTATCGCTTAAAGTATCTAACCTTCTCAGGCGATATATGCGAAAAACATTCGACTCCGTGGCCGCTGAGTGGAGCAGCGCCGGTCTGACCGAAGAACGAATCCAACTTATTGAAAAAGCAACTGGTGACGCTGCCCGGCTTCGATTGTCGGATGCAGTTACGACGCTCGGATTGAAAGATTGCGCTAGCCCCCTGGAAAAAACTCTATCGACGGATCTCCGGCATTTAGCAGAAGAGTACCAGCAATCGCACTTCGCACAGATTGCATTTTTGGGCGCGGCACCCTGCGCCCCGGCGAGGTCGGAAAACATCCACGAATTGGAAGCTAGCTCGGTCCCTGCTAGAGACCATGGGTTGGTGACCGAAGTGGCGGAAATTCCGATCCCAACACCGGCATCGAATTGGGATGCGGTGGAGATCTCCTTCCTTAGTGACTTACGGGTTCAGGTCTTTAACGGCGCGAACACAGAAAGTTACAATTACGCCGAACTGGGATTTAGGGACCGCAGGAGCGGTAAGCCCAACCGGGCCTGGCTGACGTTGCGCGCGATGGCGGAGAGGAACGGCACCATACAGGACGGGGCGGAAACGGGCACGGCTTGGCCTGAGGTTGAGAAGCGGATGCAGGAGATACGCAAGGCGCTTCGGAATCACTTCCGAAGCTCTGCCGATCCCGTCCCTTATGTTAAGGGAACCGGATACCGCATGCGCTTCAAGATCGGCTGCGGTCCTTCGTATCACACCTAGGCGAATTTTCGCCAAGTCTCTACAAAAAACTACAGAATATTTTCCGCCTACTCTTCATTGGCTTTTTACGCGAGTTTTCGCCGAAAAGCCTCCGCCCGCATCGAATTTTCGCCCAGTAGGTGTATGAACACTTCACAACACAGCAAGCGCGTAAGCGCAGCTAACAATCACCTCGAACCCTTGGTAAACGAACGTGATTGCGCCCTGATCACCGGGCGCAGTGTCGCTTCTCTGCGTCGGGATCGCCTGCTTGGCGTCGGAATCCCATTTGTTAAGTTAACCTCCCTCGTGCGCTATGACCCGTGTGATATCCGCGCCCACATTGAGCGGAACAAACGCGGCGGGCAGGAGGCGGAGTGATGATCGAAAAAGCGAAACCCGCCGGGGCGACCGGCGGGCATCGAGAGACGATCTCAGTAACCGACTGGAAAGCCCACGAAAAAAATACTTTACGCGGCTTTCTCTCACTGAAGATATCAGACGGTCTGATTATTCGCAACGTCTGCCTTCACGAAAAGAACGGGAAACGTTGGGTCAGCATGCCCGCCCGCCCCTATAAGCGCGATGACGGCGATGATGGCTGGCAGCCGTTGGTCGAGTTCGAGGATGATCTCGCCCGCACCCAGTTCCAGGCTGCGGCGCTGGCATCGGTCGACCTGTATTTCGCGGGGGTGCAGAGTGCCTGACGTCCCGCCCCTCACAGTCGATCCCAGCGAAATCCGCCGCGCGCTCCGGGTTCTATTTCGGCAGGGCGACACCGTCGAACTTCGGGCACCGAAAGCTGGTCGTGACGGAACGATCAGCGGCTACTTCGACAACGCCGAGGAACTGGTGAAATCCGCAATCGAATTAGATCGCAGGGTGGTAGGCGGACAATATATCACCCTAAATACGGTGGACCGAGCGTTATTGGCTCGCTCGGCAAACAGACTTAAGTTTAGGGCGGAGCTTACTACCAGCGATATCAATATACTTAGGAGACGATTTCTACTCGTTGATGCGGACCCCATAAGGCCCGCGGGTGTATCCAGTACCGATGAAGAGCATCGTGCCGCGCTGGAATGTGTGGGCGCTGTTCGCGATGGACTTGCATCCGAGGGCTGGTCCACGCCGATCCTTGCGGACAGCGGGAACGGCGGCCACCTGCTTTACCCTATTGATCTGCCCAACGATCAAGCCACCACGGACCTGATCAAAAAATGCCTTCAGGCTCTTAATCAGCGGTACGGAGACGCTCGGGTCTCAATCGACATCGCCGTCTATAATGCCGCACGAATCAGCAAACTTTACGGGACCATCGCGCGCAAGGGTGACCACACACCTGAGCGGCCACACCGTCCTTCGCGAATACTAGAAGCCCCGGAACACATGATCATCATGCGGGACGGCCCACTTACGAGGTTCGCGGCCCGGGTTACAGAGCTGCCGTCGGTGGCCATGAGCAGCGGAGTGAACCCAGGTGGTTTCAACCTGGAAGCATGGATGGACCGGCACAATTTGATGGTCCGGCGTGGACCGCTTACCTGGGAGGGTCGAGGTGAAAAATGGGAACTCGTGGCCTGCCCATTCAACCTCGACCATACCGGCGGCTGTGCCGTCGTTACGCGCGCCCATGGCGGGGCGCTAGGTTTCAAATGCCAGCACAATTCTTGTGACGGGCGTGGCTGGCGCGAATTGCGAGAGCTAGTGGAGGGTCCGCGCCAGGAACGCGCTGGTATTGCACACGAACTTGTGGTGGTAAACGCGCCCGCGGAACCCGCTGGTGAAACGGTTTCCGAAACGCCACCGGAGGTGATTCCGACGTTTCCCGAGATTGCGTGGCGAGGTATCTTCGCCCAATACCGCGATGCGACGGACGGAACGACCGAGGCCAGTGACGTAGCCCACTTCACCACGCTGTTGGCGGCCGCTGCCGTCAATCTCGGGCGGCGAGTTTCCATGTTCGCTGGTGATGAAATTTTCGCCAACATGTACCTGCTCTTCTTCGGACCTACCGGTGATAAAAAGACTACCGCGGAAAGACGGCTTTTTCACCATGGCCTAGTCGCACCAGAAATTCCAGTGCTGCGCGGCGTAGGATCTCCCGAGGGCCTTGGCGATCTACTTCAGAAGGATGGTGCGGTCGACACCGTGTACCTATTTTTTTGGGAAGAGATTTCCGCACTTTTGGCGCGGGGGCGATGGAGCGGGGCTTCCATACTCGAATTCCTGACGGAAACATATGATTGTCCACCCGAATACAGATTGGCGTACCGGAAACAGCCCCTGCATTTGATTGGGCCCGCACCCACCGTCTTGGCGGGAACCACCGCGGACTGGTTTTGGAAAAACGCTCGACCCGAGGATTTTTACGGTGGTTTCGGAAACCGAATTACGTTCTTCACGGGCGTGAAGAAGCCGCCGCTTCCTTCCCCTCGTGAACCCGATGCAGCGATGATCAAATCTGTGCGGGAGAAGCTGGTGTCGCTGGCCTCCTTACCCCCGACGCGAGCCGTTTTTTCGAGGCAGGCTCAAAGGGTTTTTGATCTTTTCTATATCGAGTGGGAAGGAAAAGCCCGCGATGGCCTCCATGGAGCCGCCGTCAAACGAATCCATGTCCATGCCCGAAAGATAGCGATGGTGTATGCAGCGTGCGAGGGAACCTTACCCGAAATTACGCTGGACCAGGCCAAAGCGGCCATTGCCGTGGCGTTGTACACCGCCGAGTGTACTCGGCTCCTGATAGAAACGCGAGAATCGCAGGCTCGACCGGAAGGAGACCTAGAGCGGCGCTTTCTCGACTGGGTGAAGAAGCATGAAGGTGCGCTTAAGAGACACATGCAACAGACTCTCTCCAAATACGCGGGAAGCTGCAAAATGTTCAACGAAACACTGTTGAGCCTCACGCGTGCCGACCATGTCGAAGTCCGGGATGGCAGGGTCTATCTGAAACGGTAACGTGGCAACGGTAACGAGCCTTTTTTTGAATAAGTTGGCCGTTACCCTGTTACCCAGAGTCACAAACATGGACTTCGAAAAATATGTGGAGGAACTAGCGGTAGAGGCACTGGCCGCCGCCGAGGAAGGTCCCGAATCGGGAGCTGCGGATTTCGCGATTTCTCAGGCGAACGACACCTTGGGCGGTGCGGGCATCCGCTTCGTTTCTCTCAACGGCACCACTGTGATTGGGGTGTGGTCGGACCTGGACGGGCCGAAGATCCGCGCGGCGCTTCGCATGTTAGGAATGGATCGTCTACCGATTCGTTATCTTGATGGTGCAGGCATTCCGGCACAGTACAAATTACGGCTGGCGGCGGGCGAGCCGGTGCCCATGAAGGTGCTGGATGCCATGGAACGACATCGTGATGCACCGTGGCAGGTCCGGGACCGGATGTTGAAGGAAATGGCATGGTGTCACGGAGCTGGAACAAGGGCGGAAGCATAATCTAAAAGCGCTTGGTCCCAGATCTGTGTCCGCGTGATAAGCGTTTCGGGGGGTATCCGCGTAATGGCCCTCTTTTGGGCCATAATTATCCTGGTTTTGGGGATCGCCTTCGTGTGGAATGCGTTAAAACTACGGGACTTGTAGGAACCAATCACGTGCTTCGCTGCGGGAACCGGGGGGCCGGAGCTTAGATCTCACAGCAATATGCGGCAAGGCCGGTCTAGGTGAAGAACTGGATGTTAGCGGAACATTCATTTTATAATCAATAGCTTAGCCGGTAAAAAAATCTCCGGACCGCAAATGTTCATTTCGATAAAATCACAATGAAATGATTAAGTTAGCCAGAAATCGACACCAGGGCGATAGGACCGCCCTAACACCCCTGATGAACTTTAAATCCCAGCAAGATCACACTGATCATAGGCCCATGGATGCTCACGTAAAGGTAGATGATCACCGACATCCCGCTGGGGCGCAGCACACCACATGGATTTAGCAGAAACGAACGCGGAGCAAGGCTTTTCTCTGTCACATTTACAATAAAGCCTCTAGGTCATATTTTTGCAGTAAGATTGTGTTTCGCTCCTCATAGAGCAGCGCGCTAAGGTCTGCGATTGGTTTCTCCCAAACCCCATTCAGGGCTGCTTGGACACTGCGGAGGTCGACAATCATCTGTTCTTCTCGAACGACGAAGTCCCGCTGCAGGCGTTCTGGATCGTTGGCGGCCTCCTGAATCGGGCGCATCTCTCCGTAGTCTTTAATGACTGCCTTGCGGGGTACAAGATGAAATTTACCCGCACCAACTAGAACGGTGCCCATAGCGACGTCGTGTACGACTTTGTTCCTATAAGGACGAATCTCATCTGCGACGCTCGTATAGCCCTTCCATGCGGGGTCTTCACGTCCAAAATATTTCTCCAATATGATCGGGCGCGATGGTAGATACAGCGGCCGCATCTTGCCCTTCTTTTGGTAGTGTTCGTAGAGTTTTGGATAATCCTTGTCGTACCAGTTCCCTGCAATATCAAGAAACGCCTCCCGTGTCATAGGCGGTCGGAATGGTTCCGGTTGATTTCGGCACTTGGAAGCAAGCGCATAAACCGCGATCAGGAAATCCTCCGCTAGGTCGCAGACTGACCCGAGGTGCGCATAAAAGTCCCCGAATGAAGAGTTCAGCGGGAGGGTCAAATGATCGGACGCATATGTCAGATTTAAGAAGAGGGAGTAGTTGAGATAGCTGACCCGCCAAACGTCATCCGCAATGCGGTCACGGCGCTCGTGGCGATTTGCACTCCCCAAAGGGAGTTCGATCCGCTTCGTCATCGGGACTACTAGATACTGCCAGAAACGCTGGTAATTCGGGAAGTGTTCGTTGATTGCAGGCCAGTATACCTGCTCGCTTCCATCACCATCGTTGGCGAGATGTAGATTCGTTACATAATCCCGAAGTCCTCCTATGGTTTTGGGTGGTGAGGGAATATCCTCGACACCCGCCGTCGGTGGCGCAACGATGTTCCCAGATGCACCGGGGACCGGATCTGAACCCCCTTTGTTCGAACTCGGCCCGAAGGTGGACATGGTTGAGTACCAACGAAACGAGAATAGTCTGAATCGAATCCTTGCCGCAACCTGCCAAGTTCTCTTGCAATTTTCCGACACATGCCGCATGATTTTGGTGGTCATGAACGCGGATGAACAACGCGAACTCCGGGAGTACAACGCTGCCAACGACCGGCGGCGTTTCGCCCGCATGATGGCTATCAAGCGCTGGCGTGGACCAGCCATCCTGTCTTACGGATTCCCGTCACCGGAGGAGCGTAGCGAGCGGATGCGCGAGATCGGCAAACTTAGTCCGAGAAAAGGACGGCCACGCACCGTTGCCCACCAGGAAGGTCCGAAGTGCAGATGCGTTACTTGTAGGCGGGAACGCTGCGAATCACCGTACAACAACCAGCTTAAGGGCGCGCTGTTCTATCTGCGATTCTGAGCTACGTCTGAGTTCAGACATTCTAGCGATCCCTGGATCGGATGCCCGAAGAATGTATTCTGAAGCTTTCAGGTGTGGGAGACATTCCTTAGATGACACTGACTATCGGTTCGGCGATTGCCACGTTCGGAGCAAGAGCGAAAGAAAAGCTTTCGAACCCGGCCGTAACCGGACAGCCTGAGGATCAACTTCGCGCGCCATTCGAACATCTACTCGGGGATTTTGCAGAACTCTGCCAACTTTCCAGATCGTCCATCGCGGCTGTAGGTGAATCATCTATCCGTGAATTGAAAACGCGTCCCGATTACGCGATCACCGTTCGCAACGCTCTTGTGGGATTCGTCGAACTAAAAGCGCCTGGCAAGGGGGCTGATCCACGGAAGTTCACCGATTTGCATGACAAGGCGCAGTGGTTGAGGTTACGTTCCCTACCGAACCTAATCTACACGGACGGCAATGCGTTCAGCCTTTGGCAGAATGGGGAGTTAGTCCGCTCAGTGGTCCGCTTGATCGGAGACATCGAATCTTCGGGCAACAAACTAGACGCTCCAGCGCCATTATTAACTCTCTTTGAGAGCTTCTTGAACTGGGAACCAGTCCCGCCGCGTAGCGCTAGGGATTTGGCTCACACTGCTGCGCGACTTTGCCGGTTGTTACGCGATGAGGTGGCTGAGCAACTAGCCTTGGGAAGTGAGGCCCTCACGGGTCTGGCAACGGACTGGCGCAAACTGCTTTTCCCGGATGCGACTGACGAAAGGTTCGCGGACGGATATGCTCAGGCAGTCACGTTCGGAATGCTGATGGCGCGCGCAAAAAAGATCGAACTTGCAACTGGGCTTCAGCGAGTGGCCGCTGAACTTAGCCGGACAAGTACTCTGATTGGCGCAGCACTTAAATTGCTGACTGACGATGCGGAGCAGGCAACACTAAAAACATCGCTCGGAACCCTTACGCGTGTGCTCGACGCGGTTGACTGGTCAAAAATAAGTAAGGATAAGCCGGATTCCTGGCTCTATTTCTACGAAGAGTTTCTGGAGGTTTACGACAACAAACTACGCAAGCAGACAGGTTCATATTACACGCCGCCCGAAGTTGTAGGGGCGATGGTCGGTCTGGTCGATGAGGTGTTGAAAACTCCTCGTTTTCTGCTGCATGCGGGGTTGGCCTCGCCTTCCGTGACATTGGCTGACCCCGCTACAGGCACGGGTACCTTCATTCTGGGAACGCTTCGGAGGATTGCCGAAGCTGTTAGGGCGGACGAAGGGGAAGGTGCTGTGAAAGGTGCGATCAACGCTGCCGTGAATCGCCTCATTGCTTTCGAGATTCAAATAGGACCGTTCGCAGTCGCGCAATTGCGAATACTGGCGGAACTTGTTGACCTAACGGGCGGCGCTCCGGCGACGCCACTGCGGATGTTCGTAACCGATACGCTGGGGAATCCCCACGATGATGAGAGCTGGATTCCAGGAATACTGGCTCCGATAGCTAAATCCCGCAAAGAAGCCAACAAGATTAAGAGAGAGGAGCGGATCACCGTCGTGATCGGCAACCCACCTTATAAGGAAAAAGCCAAGGGTCGCGGCGGGTGGATTGAGAGTGGAGATAGTAACGCAAAGGAAACGCCCCCGCTGGAAGATTGGATGCCACCTCGCGACTGGGGCGAAGGTGCGCACAGTAAGCACCTTCGCAATTTGTATATCTACTTTTGGCGGTGGGCAACCTGGAAAGTCTACGACCATGACACCGCGAACCGGTCCGGTATCGTTTGCTTCATCACCGTGGCAGGCTTTCTCAACGGACCGGGCTTTCAAAAAATGCGTGACTACTTGCGTCGAACTTGTGATGATATTTGGGTTATCGATTGCTCACCCGAGGGGCATCAGCCGGAGGTGAATACCCGAATCTTCCAGGGGGTCCAGCAGCCCGTTTGCATCGTTCTTGCATCACGCTCGGCCAACGCAAAAGGGACAGACACTCCAGCGAAGGTCTTGTTTCAAGCCTTACCGAGTGTGCATCGACTGGAAAAGTTCAAGGCGCTCACAGCACTTAGAATAGAGAGCAAAGCATGGGTTGAGTGCCCTTCCGATTGGCGCGCACCATTCCTTCCAGCTTCGCAAGGGGATTGGGCGACCTATCCCAGCTTGGAAGATTTTTTTATTTACAACGGTGCTGGAGTCCAAGCGAAGCGCACTTGGGTGATAGGTCCCGACGCTGAGTCTCTGCTCCGACGCTGGCAGACTCTAGTGGATGCACCACCGGATCAGAAAGAGCATTTGTTTCATGCCACGCTTCGCGACGGAATACCTGCTGATCGACACATCCGATCAATAGTCAAAGAAGGCATCCCAGGTTACCCTCCTGTGCGCCGCCCGCTGATTGATGAGCGCGGCCCGAGCCTTGCCCCTATTCGTTACGGGTTCCGTTCCTTCAATCGCCAATGGATCATACCGGACCCCCGAGTTATCACCCAGCCCAACGCGCAATTGTGGGCTTCCCGGTCCGACCGGCAGATATATCTTACTGCCCTCTCTCGCTCTTCGCCCTCAAACGGCCCCGCGTTGACCGTAACCGGCCTTGTACCCGACTTGGATCACTATAGAGGTTCCTTCGGCGGCCGGGTCTTCCCTCTTTGGAGCGACGCCGAGGCTGCGATTTCGAACATACCGCCACGGTTGCTTCCGTTCCTTGCACAACGATATGGAACGATCGTGTCTGCCGAGGATCTCATCTGCTACATCGTAGCGATCGCCGCGCATCCGGCATTTACGTCACGCTTCCACGAAGACCTCTCTACGCCGGGTCTGCGAATTCCTCTTACGGACAATATGGATAACTTCGCCGAAGTGGCTGACGTCGGGCGCACGGTTATCTGGCTCCAAACCTTTGGCGAGCGCATGATTGATCCTCAGAAGGGTCGTCCAGCGCAACCTCCGCGTCTGCCGCCCGCGAGGATGCCACTGGTTCCGGCGTCTGGCGCAATCCCACAGCAACCAGCTGCGATGCCCGACTCGATAGGTTACGATGCTGCCAAGAAGAGGCTGCTCGTTGGGCAAGGCTGCGTCGAGAATGTTGAGCCTGAGGTGTGGCTTTACGAGGTTTCGGGCAAGCAGGTCCTGCTGCAGTGGTTCAGTTACCGAAAGGCCAACCGCGAACGTCCGATTATCGGCGACAGGCGCACACCATCGCCGCTGGGTGCCATTCAGCCCGATCACTGGCTCGCTGAATATACGACTGAACTCATCAACGTGTTGAATGTGCTGGGCTTGCTAATAGACCTTGAGCCGCGACAGGCTGCTTTGTTAGAAAGAGTTTGCGCTGGTCCCACAATTTCAAAAGAGGAGCTACGCCTGGAGGGAGCCCTCGAAGTCCCAAACCAACCGAGGCGGAGTCCAAAGTCGGTCGAGCCCGGTCTCTTCGATGCAACGGATAGTGACACGTAGTTTGCCCTTTTGGATTGCTTCACTTTTCCGATTGCGCCGACATCGCGCGGGTGAACCGCATGACGAAATCCACCAACTCCACGCCCAGAGCCTCACAAACCATTTGTAATTCCAGGAGATCGAGCCTGCGCTCCCCGCTCTCATAATTGCTGACGAATGACTGAGGCTTGCCCAGCTTTGCCGCAACGTCCGTCTGCCGTAGGCCAGCGTCAAGCCGTACTTGGCGCAAGAGTGCCAGCAGTACCTTTCGCCTCCGCGCCTTTACATTCGACCTCGGCATGAAAGCCGAGGATAATCAGCGCTTGCGTCGTATCCGAAAAGTCGATATGCTCGCCTTGATGCGATTGCAGATCGCAAGGAGCAACGGACCCAGATTCTCGGATTTTCAGCAGCAGATGTTCCGCTAGCCCGTGATTCGAATAATAGTTGTTGGTTTGCGAGACTTGGTTTCGAGGATGATTTGGTCAGCCGGAAGTCGCACCCATGACGAAGAAAATGACCGAAGACGAAAGCCTCGATCGGGAGTATCTGAACGCTCTGTATGTTGTAGGCGAGTACTATCTGGGTGAGGGGGCTGAAGACTTCGGCACATGGTCCCAGCTGCTGGTCGATGAGTGTGGGGAATTCGTAAGACCTTACCTCCAACCCGTCTGGGATCGCATCCATCTGGCGGGCCAATCGGCTACCCGGCAGAAACGCGGCGATACGCCACTTAACGCTGCCAGAGCCATCGATGCCAATGTCGTGGCAGCGGAGGCCCTGAAAAACGAAAATCGGCGACTGAAACGCAGACTTGCCTATGCCCGCAAAAAACTCGAAGAGGCTCGTGAATCCGGCCAACCCATTAATTTGGATCACGGGCAACACGCCGGTGACCCGCAACTTGAACCGGATATAAACGGTGGCCCATCTCCAACTGTTCCGGCCCCCCAGGTCCCAAATGGCACCCCGCCACCACCACCCAAATCGGCTGCGAAACGATGGGTTTTGTTTGGACTCGCCGGTTTCGTTGCAGCGCTATATTATTTTGGAAACCACCCGCAGCCTCCGGGCAGCGATGGTCGCCCGACACAGATCCTGGCATCGACATCCCAGCAAGATAACCAGAAACTTCCAGTCCCGCTGACCACAGCTCAAATCGCAGAGCTTGCACAGGAATCAGTAGTCGTATTGCTGAGCCTCGATGACTCTGGCCAACCAACTGGCCAGGGGAGTGGCTTTGTTGTTTCGCCCGGCATCATCGCGACAGCCCACCACGTTATTAAAGACGCAGTGCGGTGGGAGGTGGTCCTGCCGAAACACCAACGTGTTCCAGTTGAGCGAGTTCTGGCAGTCGATAGTGACAGGGATGTCGCTCTAGTAAGGGTTGGCGTGGACCTCAACCTGAAAGCCCTGGAGATCGGGACAGAACAGTTGCGATCAGGAGACCACGTGGTGGTAGTCGCGTCCCCTGAAGGCTTTGTTAATACAGTTAGCGAAGGCATTGTCAGCGGGTTCCGAAGCGGGCGGCAGTTTTTCCAATCTCGGCCCGACAACGTGTCAGATTGGCAGGTGATTCAGACAACCGCTGCGATATCGCCGGGGTCCAGTGGCGGTCCCGTATTCGACATTTACGGTCGGGTTATAGGGATTGTAGATGCCACATGGAGCGATGCCCATAGCCAAGCGTTGAATTTCGCTGTGCCAACTCAGTACGTGGCGGATCTGCTTCGACAGCAAGGAGAGGTTGCCGCCTACGCACGTCCGAATCTGCCAGGGCCTCCTCCGGTCGTGTCTTCGGTACCTCCAATCACGCCCCCAAGTCCACCACAATTGCCCCCGGAGATCGGGAAACTGCTTTCAACTTGGGTACAGAGCACTCTGCGAGGAGATCTGACTTCCCAGGTTAAGTGTTACGGACCCCAAGTGGAAGTGTTCTTCACGAAGAGAGATATAACGCGGGAAGATGTGAGACTGGAAAAGCAGAAGGTTTTGACGGAGTTCCCGGAAGTAAAAGCCTACGACATTTCTGGACTTGAAATCGAATCCGCCGGTGCCGACCGCGTGGTGATCAATTTCCGGAAGCGATGGGATTCATCTGGAAACACAGGCAAGCAATTTTCGGGTGAAGAGAAAGAGCGCCTTACTCTTGCCCGATTCGGGGAGCAGTGGTTGATTGTTGGTGAAGAAGAGTTGCAGATCTTCCGCGTTCACAAGGGCAAATGAAGAATGATCGTGCAGATCGACCGGCTGAAGTTTCGTAAAGCCGCAGTGGATAATCCGTGAGCCTATGAAGATCATGCCGTCCGCCTGGGAAGTCCTTTGGAAAACTCCGGTCGTTGCCGGAGCTTTGGTGATCGGGTATATCGCGGCAAGCCAAGCGGGGTGGAGCGGGGCAGAATTGATCGTAAGTTCTCAGAGGAATTTTATCACCGGCCTCCTAAGTACTGCTGGAGGCGCGATTGCTTATGGGACTGTCCTGCTTGTTGAACGAATAGCCAAACCATTCCTCTGGGTTATGGTGCCACTTCTGCTCTATTCGGCCATCGTGCCGGGTGCTTGGAATGGCTTTGCTAGCGATTTTGATGCAACTCGTGGCGAAGCCATAAAATATCACTCTGCCAACGCTTATGCGCTGGAGCACATGAGCGAGCGAGGCCGCTACCTTTCATGCCAAGACGGAAGGATTGAACTTACCGAGGACGCAATGGCGGAATGTGCGAGAGCGTTGAACGTCGGCCCGGGCGAGCACATCCCTGGAAGCGAACACGGCTGCGGACCCCTTGGAATATTCGAGTGCTTCAACACCGCCCCCGAAAAGTAAAAACCTAATCCGTTAGGAATCTTGCCTTACAAAAGGTGGAACCGACTCAGTAACGTCTGGACCCAGACTTTGCATTCCGCCGTCCGAACCTCAGATGTAACTTTTATCTCGCCATCATTTTGATTTTTTGAATCCAAGGCGCTGGAGCCGAGACTCTTCGAGATAGTCCTTTTTGCCCCGCAACCCCATCCCCTGGGCCTTCCGATGGGTGAGTTCCCGCCACATCGTCCATTCCTATGTAGTTACACGTTGGCACTGGACCGGTTGAGTGTTTTCGGCTAATCTGGCCGCGTCCTGGTGTTCGATTACCGGAAGGAATCGAACGCTAGAGCGAATCGGGACCGCGACAAGCGCTAACTTGCCACGGCCCCTAAACACCAAAAGTTGAGGCGCAACTTCGATGTCTAACACTGACTCTACCGAACAACGGGACGTATACGCTCGCGTGACGGCCCAAATAATAACAGCAATCGAACATGGCGCAGGTACGTGGCGGATGCCGTGGCACACGAACGGACGCTATGCCTTCTCGCCGATCAACGTAACCAGCAAGAAGCCCTATCGCGGGATTAATACCGTGTGTCTATGGGCGGCTGCGCAAGCGAAAGGGTATGAGCGTGGGGAGTGGGCTACCTATGCCCAGTGGCAGGAACACGGGGCCCAGGTCCGCAAGGGGGAAAAGTCCACCACCGTAGTTTTCTGGAAATTCGCGCACGATACCGCCGAAACTGATGACGGCGATTCGCCCAAGGCGAATGGTTCCCGCCTGCTGTTTACGCGTGGCTACTCCGTGTTCAACGCGGCCCAAGTGGACGGCTATACGCCCCAGGTGGACACCGACACACTGATGCTGGAACGAATCGAGAGCGCGGAGGTGTTCTTTAGGAGTCTAGGGGCTGAGGTTCGCCACGGCGGGAACCAAGCGTACTATTCACCTGCGTTCGATCACATCCAGATGCCGCCGTTTCAGGCGTTCCGTGAATCCGTTTCGTACTATTCGACGCTAGCGCATGAGTTTACTCACTGGACCGCTCCGACGGCCCGCTGCAATCGCCAGCTAGGCAAACGCTTCGGGGATAACGCGTATGCCGCCGAAGAACTGATTGCCGAATTGGGGGCGGCGTTCACTTGCGCTCACGTGGGACTGAGCACGGAACCGCGCACGGATCATGCCCAATACCTTGCATCCTGGCTCAAGGTCCTGAAGGCGGACACGCGGGCGATCTTCACGGCGGCATCGAAGGCGCAACAGGCGTGCGATTGGCTGATCGCAAGGGCCGGGGAATCCGTTAACACTGCGGTGGTGGCGGCATGAAGGACATCACTCCGGTGACTATCAACCCCCAGGGCGACGAGGCGGGGGCGGACTTGGTTCCGTCCCCCTCGCTGGAACAGGTTCGGGAATTCATTCGGGCATCAAAGGCAGACAGCACCCTGCGAGGCTACAAGAGCGATTGGAAGCACTTCTGCGGGTGGTGCGCGTGGCACGGCGTCTGCCCCTTGCCCGCATCCGCTGAGATCGTCGCAGCATACATTGCGGAGTATGCGCGCATCCTGCGGGTAGGCAGCATTCGGAGGCGGCTAAATGCCATCGCCGAGGCCCACAAGGCGGCTGAGTTGGAATCCCCAACCTACGCCGGTTTGGTAAGAAATACCTTAAAAGGCGTCATGCGCGTGATGGGGACGGCGGCGGCACAGAAGACCCCGGCGCTCACGGAAGACATCCGGGCCATGGTGGAAGCGTCGAGCGCGGACTTAATTGGGCTCAGGGATCGCGCTTTGATCCTACTCGGCTTTGCTGGCGCGTTTCGGCGGGCCGAACTGGTTGGACTGGACCTGACTGACTTGGAATTTAGCCGGGATGGTCTGACGGTGACACTTCGGCGAAGCAAGACTGATCAATATGGGCAGGGTCGCAAGGTCGGAATCCCATACGGCTCGAACCCCGAGACGTGTCCCGTTCGTGTGGTTCAGGCATGGATCGAGCAGGTAACACTAACCAGCGGGCCGGTGTTTCGGTCCGTCAATCGGCACGGGCAGTTACTGCCGGGCCGGTTGGCTGGTATGGACGTGGCGCGCGTGGTAAAGAAGCTCGCGAAGCGGGCGGGTCTCGATCCGGCGAAGTACGCGGGCCACAGTCTCCGGGCGGGACACGCAACCAGCGCGGCCATTGCAGGGGCATCCGAGCGCTCGATTATGAAACAAACGGGGCATCGGTCGGTTCAAACGGCGCGGAAATATATTCGTGATGGCAATCTGTTCCGAGAGAATTCGGCGGGAAAATTGGGGCTGTAGGCGGAGACGAACGCCTCCGGTAAAACATCCAATCACCTTGGATCTAATCGTGGCTAACCAGAAATCTGAAATCGACCGTCTTGGTTCAGACGATATGTGATTCCAAAGGAACTACCGGGCGGACCCTAAAAATCGCCCGAACGCCGCCCGCACTTCATCCGAAGCCACCGCAAAGTTCAACCCTTCATAACCTTTCAGCTTGAATGTGTTCACGCCCAAGACTCTGCCGCGTTGATTGACGAGCGGGCCGCCGCTATTTCCGGGATTCAGGCCAGCGTCGATTTGGATGTACTTGATGCCTGAAGGAAAAGAACGTGTGGCACTAACAATTCCCTTGGTAACGGTTCCATCGAGGCCCATTGGATTGCCGATGGCGAACACCTCCGTACCGACACCGGCGTTGGTCTCTTCCAACTGGAGCGCAAAACAATCAGGCGCATTCGTCGTCAGAATCGCTAGGTCTCTCTCAGTGTCTTTGGCCAGGACTTGACCGATAAACAATCGTCGTTTAGAGGTTCTTAAAACAATGGTCGTTGCACCTGAAATGACATGCTCATTCGTTACGACGTTGCATTTCTGTCCTGCAAAAAAACCCGCCCCGGACGTGCCCTGATCGGTCTCGATTGACACGACACCATCCAAGACCTGCTCAAGCGTGGTGGTGCTGCCAGACTGCGCCGATGATACGTTCGTTTCAGACTGTTCTGGAACCCTTAGCTTGAGACCTTTTCCGTACGCCAGTAACACCGTCTGGTCGGCTTGTACCGCAGTTCGAAATTGCATGCGCAGCTGGTTCGCATCCGCTTCGTAGTCTGTACCACCCGAGAGATCCACTAAGTAAAGCACCGCCGCAATGCGGTCGCCGGTCGCTTCTTTTTCGCTGGATGCACGCGCTGCGTAATATCCTGTTGTCGCGGAACGGACCTCATGGGCGATTTTCCCCAACAGTCCGACCAAACTATCCGCGACTAAACTGTCCATGGACGAAAGTGTTGGCTCGACGTTCGTTACACCTGAATTGTCGCCCGGCAAGATACCGTTGAGGCCGTCCCGCTTATCCTCTTTGTTGCTCGCGACGTCTCTATTCACCGAATAACCAAACCCAGAAGGATTCGCCTGAATATGGACAGTCACTTTGAAACCGGCGGAACGCAAAGCCTCAAACTTTTGGTATTGGTAGGCTTGTCGAATATCGGAGTTGGTGTAAGGCGTCGTATTTGCCAACGCGGTTTGAATCTCCCTCACTTGACGAATAGCGGCACCGTAAGCGAAGCCGTTAACGAAATTAGGATTCGCCTGGTTTGCAGCCGCAGCTCGATTCAAGTTCGCCTCGGCTGACGCTAACAAAGACTGAAGCTGGGCATAATTCGGGTTGGCGAGCTGGGTCTGACCGGCAACATAGGTTGAGTTTACTGATTGGACGGACTGCCTTGGTATATCGACCCGGGGACAGGAAATTTCGCTGAGACTAACTTCCAAATCCCCCGCTGACTGTACCGGTCTCGCAACTGGTTTCAGAGAGTTAGCAATTTCCGATTCCAGCCGATCTTTCACAGTTGTAGGAAGGCACGACTTGGGGTCGATAACTCGCACGCTTATGCTCAGTCCTGGATATGCTTGCTTTGCCACTTCACTCGACGGTGCTGAACTTCCGGTGCCACCCGATAGTTCGCCTGCTACGTCATCGAGCCCCATGCGAATCCGGCCTGCAGACGTATCCCTGGTGGTTTTTAGTTCAGCGATAGATTTTCTCAGAGCATTATTCAACTGATCGAGCGAATTCGCGTTGAGCGCACGAATTTGGTTTGACGATGGGTCCGCGCTGGCCGCCATCCGAAGGAGTTTGATTCGTTCAACCAACCCCCCTGTAGTCGTTGTCGGAGTAGCAGCTTGGGAAATCAAGGAGGCGACGATGGCAGTCCTGATCTCAATGGCCGTCCTAGATGCAAATGATCCATCGGGCTTTATTGCCTCGAAGGCGCGGAGGGCATCTACAGCAGGAGCGAGTTTTCCATCTTTCCAAAGCTGGCGAAGTAGCAGGGCCATCCGCGCCCTCTTCAGTTCGCCGTCAGCCTCATCAAATTGGAGCTTTACGTGTTTTCGATACACATACAAAGCATCCAGCAAATTAGCAGCGACATCGGCGTCTCCACGGTAAGCCGCCGCATGTGCCTCGCTCAGTCTCATTTGAGCAGCGGCGACGCGCTGGTTCAGCAAATCGGAAGCCTGTTTGGCGCGGACATTCTCGGGGTTCAAACTCATGGCTTTTTGGGCCGAGTCTTGGGCCGAGGCAGGGTCTGTATCGATCAACGCCTGCGCCTTTGATACGAGCATATCCGACAATAAGACGCCAACTTCGGTTTTCTTAGCCTGAAACTTTCTATTATTGGGTTCCGCACTTGCAGCCTTCGAGAAGGAGTCATATGCCAGAGTTAACCAGTCCAGAGTCTTCTCCTGCTTCAGGAGGGCCTCCCCGTGTTTGAAATCGGCCTTACCGGATTGCTGGGCGGACGCAGTTATCGGCAGCAGCAGAAAGATCGCAACTAGAAGCGGGGCGCGTTCACCGGCCATCATCCAAATGAGTCTCCCTTGAGGGTACTTGGCGTTTAGAGACCGAAATATCTAGTTTCCTTATCAGTATAAACAGGATTTCCCGACAATCGTCAGGCCCGAGCGGCAGTGGTCGGTACCAGCGGTTCATCAAAATCAGGTACGCTTTTTAGCCCCATTTCCATCATTTTTATTCGGGCGGATGACACACCTTACACGCTGTGAATCCCCTCGCCTTCGCGTCCTTGAGGCTGATCGGGATCTTGCTCGCCGCGAGGTACCGGCATCCATCGCGGTGATACCGCCTGCCCGTGCGGGTGACGTAGACCGTCTGGGTTTTTGTGGCCTGCGGGTCCGCCGTCCCTTGCTGAGCGCGAACTGGGAGCGCAACGGGGCAAAGGAAGGATAAACAGAGTATGAGCGCCGCAAGCAAGCGTCGCATGTTAAACCTCCAGAAAACAGAAGGAGTTCGCTTTGAGATTATACAGGGAATCTGTTCCGGGAGAATAGCGCCGGGAAATTGGGGCTGTAATGGCAAGCTATCGGCGATTAGCGCGGACCTGAAGGGCGAAGAAAATACCGACCTTCCGGAACTAGCTCCTTGGGTACCGCGTAAGAAAGCTCTCGACCTCTTCCTCTGATCCCTTCCATACCAACACCAACGACGTGACTTTTCGGGCATCGCAAGTACCAGAACTCCTGAGTTTGATCTACGACGTCGCGCAGTACCAGACGCATATCCACGCCTTCGCCAGCGCATACCGGGCAAAACGGTCCGTCCTCCTTTCCGTCTGGGAGTGCCCTCCAGTTAACAGAATGGTGGAACACGGATGATCTGATCTTTTCGAGTTCTGTCTTCAGCTCCCGATTCTGGCGGCCAATTTCGAAGTAGCTTTCTTGAAGGTCAAAATATCGCTGCTTCGCTTCGAACACCTTCTCCAGCGCCTCCCCAGATTGCCTCTTAAGCTCAATGTCGGTGGTTGCGCTGGCCAATCCGATGACACCCTTAATGGTGGCTGTGGCGATGTTGAGAAGCTCTAGTCCGCTTTTAATCGTGTCGTTGTCTAACATTACGCCTCGCAATATAACACGACGCCAAGAGCGATCATCCCTGGGCAACGGGTATGCAACCTCTGGACCCAGACGTAATTAGACTACCGGGGGTTCGCGGCGGCGTCCGACTTTCAGACCCTTTTTAGAAGCGTGAGATTTCCCATCGCCATCGTCTTTGTTCTTGACGGATGATATAGGCACCGCATGAAAAGCCTCGCAGCGCGAGCTTTACCGCCTTGCACGCCTGCCGCTTTTCATTCTTCGAAGTAATCGCGGTCCAGCTTCTTAACCTTGTAGGTATCGACCTCAGTCACACCCACGCCGAAGTCCATCATTAACTGCGTGAGTAGTTCGCCGTCGATCAGGACAATCTTCTTCTCGATGCGAGTCACGTATTCGCGAGCGTCTTTGCTGAACTGTGAGGTTGTGATGAAGACGCCTTTCCGGGCGCGATGCCCTTCAAGACTGCCTGCAAAGTTTTGGATGTCAGGGCGGCCCACAGAATCAGTCCACCGTTTCGCCTGAATGTAAACAGCGTCTAGGCCTAGACGATCCTCTTTAATAATCCCGTCGATCCCATCATCGCCGGTCCTGCCGACCGCCTTCCCGGCGTCCTTTAGCGATCCGCCGTAACCCATCGCCACCAAAAGTTCGACGACCACATGCTCAAAGAAGCCCGGAGTTGCGGACCTGACCGTTTGAAGAAGTTCATCCGCTAGGTCCCTTCGGATCTGCTGATACGCGTTCTCAAGAACCTCCTGTGGGGTTTGTTTCTCAGGCCGCTCTGCTACCTCAGCCTCGGGTCCATTGCCCGGCTGCTCGTCGCGATTCAAATTCACGGGATTCAAAAACTCTGGGAACTGCTTCAACAGCGCGCCATCGATCTTCACCGGTTTCGATTTCAACACCTCCGCGCCGCGAGAAGTGATTCGGTATTGGCCTCGAACGACGGGCTCGATCAAACCCGCCTTCTTCAGGTATGTTGTAGCCCAGCCGACCCTATTTCGAAAGACTGTATCTTTACCGCTCGGGATACGCTCGGCAAGCTCCGGGGCGGTCAGTTTGAACTCTCCGGCAAGTACCTCGCGTACGTCTCCGACGAAGTGGACACCGCCGTCGGAAAGAACACTCAGGAGGGGTAGCATAACTGTTTCGTAATCCGGGATCGGCACGTGCTGAGTGGTCCTCCAGAGGTTACAAGGATAACTGAACGCGAACGGCCATGGGGACGGTAGCTTAAGCGCTAAAATCAGAGTGCCTAGAAGGCGGGCACATGGACGATAAGAACGACGACGACCCGATAAAGCAAGTTCCAATAGGCGATCTGAAAGTCGATCCGACCGCCGAAGACCTAATGGACTCACCGGCCATGGAGCCGTACGTCAACCTGGCTATCGCCGTGATGGGTCACAAAGACGTGGGACCCGCGGTAGAAGCAATCACTGCCCTGCCTCTCGAAAAGCGCTACACCTGGCGTGTTGCATCGGCGCTCAAATGGGCGTTCGCTGACTTTGAGAATCTGAATGTTGTGGCGGACCGGCGGACGCTCTGCCAAGACGACCTGGACACGCTGGTGGATCTCCTACGAGTTCGACCTATTCAATTCTGCTTGTTCCTGGCGGCTCTTTTTGGCGAAGAGCGGATGGAAGAGTTGATGTCCTCATCTGTTGAACAAGTCAAAACCTTGCGCGCAAATCGTCGGAGGGCCCTGGGGCGGGAGCCGGAGTTAAGCGAAGAGTAGCCCCGCTAGAGCTGCTGGTGTACCGGCCCTTCGGCTCTGTCTCTTCCGCACGTCTGGACCCAGACGTACTGCTTTCCCCGCCGTCCGACTTTCAGACCTGCTGAAACTGAATTTTGTCGTCTAATCATCGTCTTAAGTATTGACTGAATCCTAGGCCCCAGGTTATGATTCCGCGATGCCCAAAAAGTTGCCACCGTCGATACTAAAGTTCTTCCAGGAGACCGGTGCGCAGGGCGGCAAGGCCCGCGCCAAAAGGCATTCCAAGAAACAGTTATCGGCTTGGGGCAAACTGGGCGGACGTCCGAAGAGCAGACGAAAAGTTAAGAAAGGCGGCAAGTAATGGCAGTATATCGGCCCACTCGCAAAGGCGAATCCTCAAAGTACTATGTCTGTGAATTCGTCTATCAGGGCAAACGTTTCCAGGAAAGCACCGGAGCCACCACCAAGACGGTGGCAAAGGAATACGAAAAACGGCGCAAGACAGAAATGGAGAGGGCGGCGGCGGGCTTGCCCACCGAACAAAAGGCCCGGCGCATCCGCACTGTCAACGACGTGGTTAAGAGCTACCAGGCGGGCTACAAACTTTCACATCGCCCAAAGAGCGTGCTCTTCGCGGAAGGGAGGCTGAAGCAGGTTAAGAAGTGCCTCGGCGGCGTCGTGCTGTCCGATCTCACCGACGATTGCATCCGCGACTACATCCGGCAACGGCAGGCCGCGAAGAAGTCCGGGCGCACAATCAACATGGAAATCGGCGAACTGTCCCGGGCCATTGGCCGCACGTGGCGAGAATTGTGGCCGCGTGTGAAAAAGCTCGAAGAGCGCAAGGACGTGGGCCGCGCGCTCTCTCCTGAGGAGCAAAAGGCGTTACTCGATGGGCTGAAGGATCGGAGCACGCCGCACCTTGGGACTTTTGTTCCAATTCTGATGCTTACTGGCATGAGAGCAGGCGAGGCGCTGTCTCTCAGGTGGTCACAGGTCGACCTAATCGACCAAACGATCACTGTGGGCCGGGCTAAGACTGCGAACGGAACAGGCCGCATGATTCCGATAAACGACGATCTCGCGACGATCCTCGCGGCGCATCGAGAATGGTTCGTGGAGCATTTCGGCAACGCTAAGCCGGATCACCACCTATTTCCGTGGGGAAAGCCCGTGCCCGCCGATCCGACGCGCCACGCAACGGACATTTCGTGGGGATGGGATCAACTCCGGAAGGACACAGGCGTTTCTTGCCGTCTCCATGATCTCAGGCACACCTTCGCCACTCGCCTAGCAGAGAACGGCGTCCCCGAGTCCACCATGCTCGCTCTGATCGGTCACATGAGCCGGACCATGTTGGAGCGGTACAGCCACATTCGCATGACCGCAAAAAGGGACGCACTCGCTGGGATCATGCTTCGCCCTGTGATCGCAGAACAAGAGCAAAACCCTGAGGTAGTCCCTGTGATAGTCCCTGTAGCGGAGGCACCGGTCACTATTCAGTGACCGGCAAGTGCTTGATAGATTTGGTGAGCGCGGTAGGAATCGAACCTACAACCTACTGATTAAGAGTCAGTTGCTCTGCCAGTTGAGCTACGCGCCCTTTTGGGTATGGCCATCGGCTTAAAAACTTTGGCGGGGGAACCAGCAGCCGACTCGTTTATTGTATCAAACCAGCATCGTAGCGATATCTACCGTCGACCGATGCCCTTCCACCACCGCAATCCCACTCTCCGTCACGTGATACAGCAAGCGATCCTGCGCCAGATCGAAACCAATGGAAGCGTCCTCGGGAACATGTACGTTCTTATCCAAAATAGCCCGCCGCACACGCGCGCGCCGGCCGATGACGCAGTTGTCGAACACAATCGAGTCTTCGACCAACGCGCCCGATAACACTCGCACGCCGCGCCCGATCACCGAATTGCGCACCGTCCCTCCGGAGAGAATCGCGCCGCCCGAGACGATCGAATCGGTGGCCTGCCCGGCATGCCCGCCTTCGTCAAAAATAAATTTCGCCGGAGCGTCGAAGTATCCTGCCGTCCGCAGCGGCCACTGCCGGTTATACAAATTCAACGCCGGCGTCGGCGAGCGCAAATCCATGTTCGCCGCGTAGTAGGTGTCGATAGTCCCGACATCGCGCCAGTAAGGATCCTGGTTCAGCGGATCGCCTGGAATATGATTGGTCTGGAAATCGTAAGCGAACATCTCCGCGCGCCCGATCAACCCCGGCAGAATGTCGCGCCCGAAATCGTGCGAGCTGGATTCGTTCGCCGCATCCGCGTATAACTCGCGCAACAGCAAGTCGGTCGAAAAAATGTAATTCCCCATTGAAGCGTAAACACGCGTCGGATCGCCCGGCAGCGTCGGAGCGTCAGCGCGCTTTTCATGAAAGCCCGTCACGCGCCCGTCGTTCTTGGCTTCGATGACCCCGAACTCCGCAGCCAATTCCTTTTCCACCGGAATCGCCGCAATCGTCGCCGAGGAGCGCTTCTGTACGTGAAACTCCAGCATCGCGCGAATATTCATGCGGTAAATATGATCCGCGCCGAAGATCAAAATGTAGTGCGGATCGGCCTGCTCAATCAGATTGATGTTCTGATACAGCGCATCCGCCGTGCCCCGATACCACTGCTCGCCGGTCGACCGCATCTGCGCCGGAACTGGAATGATGAAGTGCTGGCGCAGCAGCCCGCTCACTTCCCATCCGTCGCGCAAATGCTGCAGCAAGGACTGGCTCTTGAACTGAATCAAAACGTAAGCCGAATAGATGCCCGAATTGATCAGGTTGCTAAGCACGAAATCGACGATGCGATAACGGCCGCCGAAGGGCACCGCCGGCTTGGCTCGTTCTTTCGTCAGAGGGTACAGCCGGGTGCCTTTGCCTCCGGCGAGAACAAATGCAAGAACACGGGCTTCCATGGGTATCTTATTGTATCTGGCCGGAAGCCAACGCTTCGACAAACCCACGCTCGATGGGCCAAGTGCCAATGACCGTGGCCGCGCGCTGTTCGAATCTTCCCGCCACCAGCACTCCGCTCAGATCGCGCGGATTGGGAGTCATATGCGCGCGCCCAATCATGTCCTTCAACAAGCCGGTGACGCCGGAAAGTTGCTTCGCCAAATCCGCCGCAGCCTCTGGAGTTTTACACACAACTTCCAGGCGAAGCTGCAATCGATCCCCCTGCGGCCCGGCGGCAAACGTAACTTTTTCGGCCCGCGCCAGCGGACTCAAGAACGCGCGCGTTCCATCCGGAAACGCGTCGAGCTTATTGAAAGCCGCAGCCGGCACCGACATCCACACCGGATCAGCCGCCGCGGGAACGTCCACCTTACGCTCGCTAGGACCAACGTTCGTCACCCCGCGCGCATCAGGCGACACCGCCAGCGCCAGCACGTTCGACGTCACTTCGTAAAAAGAAATGTTGCGCTCTGCGCTGCTGCCCGGCATGCTGCAAACCGCGTCCCGGCATTGCCCGCCCTGGCTCACTGCGTACGCCGCTAACTTTGCCCACTGGAACCGCCCGCGCAGCGCAGTGTAAACCCGCCCGTCCACGAATGCCGCCGCGACAGCGTCCAGATCCGTGCGGTAATCGAATCCGGTTTGTTCAACGAACTTGCGGTAGTCCGCTTCTTCGGCAGCCTTCGATCCGGCCACCAGATCCAGCAACCCGCTCTTGCGCAGCGAACCGGTGTCGATATAAACCAGCGTCGCCCGCTCCGCCGGCAGCATCGCCAGCAACCGCCCGGCGTCATAGGGAAGAATTCCGCAGCCAGCGCAACACTCCAAAGCAGCCGCGCACACCAACACCGCTACGACGAGCGCGACCCGCCAAGGTTGAGAGCGAAAGCTCACAAGGAGTCTAGACAGCCACAGCTTCCCGCACCCGCGCCTGTTTCCACAGTGCAATGTACGGTTGCAAGTCCTGCATCATGTTTGCCCACTGCGTCGGATTCAAAGACTGCGCGCCATCGCTGATGGCTTTCTCAGGCTGCGGATGCACTTCGACGATAATGCCGTCCGCGCCAATCGCCACCGCCGCCCGCGCCAGTGGTGGAACCAGACTGCGCTTGCCCGTCGCGTGGCTCGGATCCAGAATCACTGGCAGATGCGTCATCTCATTCAACACCGCCACCGCCACGATGTCGCAAGTATTCCGCGTAACCGTTTCAAACGTGCGGATGCCGCGCTCGCACAACATCACGTCCGGATTCCCGTGCGCCACAATATACTCCGCCGACATCAGCAACTCTTTAATAGTCGAGCTCAACCCGCGCTTCAGCAAAATCGGCCGTCCGCATTTACCCAGCGTCTTCAGCAGCGAAAAGTTCTGCATGTTGCGCGCGCCGATCTGCAGAATGTCAGCGTACTCCGCCACCATCTCCACATCGCGGTCGCTCATCACTTCCGTAATGATGCCCAGCCCCGTTTCGCGCCGGGCTTTGTCCAGAAGTTTCAAGCCCTCCAGTTCCAGCCCTTGGAAGTCATAAGGAGATGTCCGAGGCTTGAACGCGCCGCCGCGCAGCAGCTTAGCGCCATGCTTAGCTACCAATTGCGCCGACTCGATGATCTGCTTCTCGCTCTCGACAGAACAGGGCCCCGCCATGGTGACAAACTCATCGCCGCCGAATCACCACATCGCGAACCTTGATGGTGGTCTTCTCCGGCTTGAATTCCTTGCTCACAAATTTGTAAGGCGCCGAAATGCGCATGGCACGCTCCACACCCGGCATCGCTTCAAGCGATTCCAGGCACGCTGTCACGTCGCCCACCCCAACCGCGCCGATCACGACTCGCTCCTCGCCCGCGATCGAATGCACTTTGTAGCCGAATTCCTCAATCCGTGCCCTGACATTGCCAATCTCCTCTTTACTCGCATGCAGCCTCATCGAAATGATCATCGGGGTCTCCTAAAAATCAAAAAACCCACTCTTGCGAGTGGGTTGCTTACTAAACCTGGTTTGCTCCAGCCCACTCGTCGCGATTCAGACGGTAAAATACCACCAATAGCTAAATCGAAACGAGTTGAATCGGCTGGCCGACATGAAACATCACTATACCATAGATTCGCTGGCGGCGGGGGTGCTTTTGGGTTAAAATAGCAGTTTAGTAGCCTAAAAAATGAGGGAATCGCGGACATCCCTAACGATGCGCCTGTCCGGAGACGAACATGGACAAACCGTTTCCGAGTATTCGCTGCTGTTGGCTTTTATCTTTTTGGTGTTCATTTGCCTGTTCCTCTCGACCGCCAGCGACATTACTTCTATCTGGGAAGCCACCAATAGCGTGATCAGCCTCGGCGCTCCCACAGTGCAGTCCGGCAAGCATTAGCTGCCGCCCGCCGCTGTGCTAAGATAAAAATTCCCAAAGAAAGTTTAAGAGCTTCGCCATGAAACCTGGTATCCACCCTGCCTACGAAGAAGTGAATGTGACCTGCGCCTGCGGACACAAGTTCCGCACCCGCTCAGCCCACAAAGGCGACATCCGCGTTGAAATTTGCTCCAGTTGCCACCCGTTTTTCACTGGCAAACAGAAGCTGATCGACACCGAAGGACGCGTCGACCGTTTCCAGAAGAAGTATCAGAAGGTTCGCGACGCCGCCGAAGCCAAGAAGAAACAGCCGGTCGCGTAAGACCCGCGCTCGCTGCGGCAGGGCTATTGTGGAGGGGGCTGACGGTTTTTCTTGCCCCCGCGCTTGCGTTGACGTTCGTCAACAATCTTTTGCCACTCGATCTGTTGGCTGGGCGACAATAATTCGCTGATCCTCTGCTTCTGATCGTCGCGAATCTTTTCGAGCTCCGGTTCAATCGTGACCCGCGCGGCGCGAACGCGCATGCGGGTGTCATCCATGATGACGCCCAACTTGGCCGCCTGGTCATCGCTCAATTGCAGCCGCGACTTCAGATCCGCCATGAACCGCCTGCGGAATTCCTCGGGATTGCGCTGCCCCACATTCGCGCTCACTCCTGCCACCGTGTACAAGCGGTACGCGAACGCGCCCACCACGCCCCCGCACGCAAAAACCAGCGCCATGTAAAGGGCTACTGTCCAGCGTGTGGGTTTCATTCGGTTTCCCCCGTGGGCAGTACGGCGGCATCGTTAACGGAATCGGCTGCCGTCAGCACGTCCACATAACTCGCCTGATACGCCGGAGGATTTTCAAAGCGCGGAATCAGAATGCCGCCGATCACAATCGCCAGCGCCAGCGTGGCCACCAGCCACACCTGCGCCCACAGCCGGAACCAGGAAGAGGACACGGCGCCGCGGCGCGCTTCGATCTGTTCCCACAATTGCGGCATGAAGTTGGCGGACGCCTCCCGGTCGGGACAAGCCTCCCGGTATTGGGCAAACAAAGCGTCCAATTTATCGTTCACGCCGCCCCCATCCTTGCGTTCCATGCGATCCATTGTATACTCCTTGCCGCCTTGCCGCCCGCTTCACTCTTGCGATTCAAACGCCTTTAATACCCGCTGCCGCGCCCGGAACAATCGCACCTTCAAGGCGTTCTCGTTCACGTTGTAAATCTTCTCCAATTCCTTCAACGACAGCCCTTCCACTTCCTTCATCATCAGCAGAACCCGGTCTTCTTCTGAAACCTTGCCGAGCAGCGATTGCACCATCTCGCGAACCTTGGTCCGCCGGTCTTCCTCGGCCTTCTGCTTGCCTCCAGCCGACGCATCCGCCATCATCACCTGCTGCTCGCTCAGGTCCGACATGCGATGCTCATGCCGCCGCTTCTGCCGCCGCAAATAATCGTAAGCCGCGTTCACCGTCAGCCGGTACAACCAAGGCTCGAAAACTTCCGCCGCCCGTAACTGATCCAGCGAATAGTACAGCCGGAGAAACACCTCCTGGCCCACATCCTCCACGTCTTCCGGTTTCCCGATCAGCCGCGCGATGGTCCCCAGAATGCGCTTCCGGTACGCCTGCACCACTTGATTGAACGCGCCGTCGTCGCCGTTTTTCGCTTTTTCAATGAGCTCGAATTCAATCAGCATCACCTACCGCCCGCTGCCACGATCCACCGTCCGGCGATAGCGTAAACCCGATTTATCCACATGAAAAGGCGCACGTATACCCCATTTAGGTTACAACACGACTGCTCCCTTGGACGTCCCGGCGTGAAATTCGTTCTATAGGCTCGATAAAAGACCCGATACCCCCAAATGCGGGTATCGCAATGGAACCGTGCTAAAATCGCAAATTGATGGATTTTCTTGAGGGGTTGAACCCCCGCCAACGGGAGGCGGTCGAACACTCCGAAGGCCCCCTGCTGGTGCTGGCCGGCGCCGGCAGCGGAAAAACCCGCGTCATCACCCACCGCATTGCACACCTGATGACCGCCTTCCGCGTCCCCGGCTGGGCGGTCTTAGCCGTAACTTTTACCAACAAAGCCGCCGGCGAAATGCGTGACCGCGTCCGCAGCTTAGTCTCGACCGGCCCCGAAGGAGCCCCCACCGTAGCCACTTTCCACTCCTTCTGCGTCCGTCTCCTCCGCCGCGAAGGCGCACCGCTAGGCCAGCTCCGCCGCGGCTTCACCCCGCTCTTCACTATCTACGACGACGACGACCAGATCTCCATGATCAAGTCGATCTACAAAGCCCTCGGCCTGGACGACAAGTTCATGCAGCCGCGCGCCGCCCTCTCGCGCATCAGCAACGCGAAAAGCCACACCCAATCCCCCGAAGAAATCGCCCGCGCCGCAACCGACCCCACCACCACCCGCTTCGCCACCGTTTACGAACGCTACGAAGCCCGCCTCCGCGAATCCAACGCGCTCGACTTCGACGACCTGCTCCTAGAAGCCGTCAACTTACTGCGCCACGACGACGCCACCCGCCAGCGCCTCAACCAGCGCTACGAATTCGTCATGGTCGACGAATATCAGGACACCAACCGCAGCCAATATGACCTGATGCGCCTGCTCAGTGAGCAGCGCCACAACATCTGCGTAGTCGGCGACGAAGACCAATCGATTTACGGCTGGCGCGGCGCCAACATCCGCAACATCCTCGACTTCGAACGCGACTTCCCCGGCGCCATCACCATTCGCCTGGAGCAAAACTACCGCTCCACCCAAACCATTCTCGAAGCCGCCAGCGCCGTTGTGGCCCACAACACCGAACGCATCGGCAAAACCCTGTGGACCGACTCCGGAGCCGGCGAAAAAATCACCCTCTACGAAGCCCCCGATTCCGAAAACGAAGCCCTGTGGATCGCCGACACCGTCGAGAGCCCGCCTGGCGCGCAATCCGCAAGAGCGCGTGGCCGTCCTCTACCGCACCAATTCCCAATCCCGCCAGATCGAAGAAGCCCTCCGCCGCTACGGCCGCAAATACATCGTTGTCGGCGGCTTCAGCTTCTATCAGCGCGCCGAAGTAAAAGACCTCCTCGCGTATCTGAAAGTCTTGGTCAGCCCGCACGATTCCATCGGACTGCTGCGCGTCATCAACACCCCCGCCCGCGGCATCGGCCGCACCACTCTTGAACAAATCGAACAGTACGCGCTGCAACACGAACTTTCTCTCTGGACCTCGCTAGAGCAAATGCTCGAAGCGCACGCCTTCCCCGGCCGCGCCGAAGCCGCCCTGGCAGCGTTCCACCGCATGATGACCGAACTAGCCGGACAGCTCGACACCCGCCCCATCGGCGAAACGCTGGCCGACGTCCTGGAACGCACCGGCTATCGCAAAATGCTCGAAGACGAGGGCACCGAAGAATCCCGTCAGCGCCTGGCGAACCTCGATGAACTTCTAAACGCCGCCGCCGACGCCGGCGAGCGCGGCGAAACTCTGCGCGATTTCCTGGACCACGCCGCCCTGGTCTCCGACGCCGATTCCAACGATTCGCGCGTCCCCGTCTCGCTGCTGACCATGCACAACGCGAAGGGCCTCGAGTTCCCGGTAGTCTTCATCGCCGGCCTGGAAGAAGGCCTGTTCCCGCACAGCCGCTCGCTCGATTCCGAAAGCGGCATGGAAGAAGAACGCCGCCTGTGCTACGTAGGCATGACCCGCTCGGAAACCAAACTGTACTTAAGCTGGGCCCGCTACCGCCGCCGCTTCGGAGGCGGACAGCCCGAAGTTTCGCTGGCCTCGCGCTTCCTGCAAGAGGTCCCGCGCAATTTGGTCGACGCCGTCCGCGGCGACGCCCCGCAAGCCCGTAACGTCGACCTCTACTCGGAACGCTACCAGGTCCGCGAATCCGCGCAGCGGAACCTTTATACTGGGAAGACTTACAATTCTGTCGATAACATCCGGCAGTTTTTTTCGGAACGCGGCATGCCGGCGCCTCAGGGGATCGCCCCGCCGGCGGCAGCAGCAAGCGCAGCCCAACCAGCCGCGCCCGTTCCTCAATTTAAAAAGCCGGTCGCCAAAAAACTGGGGCCGGGCTCGACGGTGGAACACACCAAATGGGGCCGTGGCACGGTCTTGCGCCTGGAAGGTTCGGGCGAAGATACAAAAGTAACTGTGAGTTTTCCCGGATACGGGTTGAAGAAATTAATCGCGAAATACGCAGGGATCAAGGTGGAATGAACACAAAAAAAGTTACCGACAAAGACGAACGCAAGAAGCTCAAGCGCACAGCTCGCAAGAAAGCCGCTCCCAAGCCGAAGCGCGCCGCGGACGTAGCCCGCGGTTCGCAAAAACGCAAAGTAAAGAAAATGGTCAAAGGCCAGCGTAAGCGCTAGATAACCAAACCACGCGGGACGGGCCTCGGAGCCCGTCCCGTTTCGTTGGCCGCATGTCCACTCTTTTTCGCACCAAGAGCATCGCGGCATTAATCGCGGCCAGCGACCACCCATCTCATCGCCTAAAAAAAACCCTCGGCCTCGGCAGCCTGATCGCCTTGGGCATCGGAGTCGTCGTCGGCTCCGGCATTTTCACCCTAACCGGCACCGCCGCCGCCGGACTCAAGTTCGATGTCCCGTCTATCTTAAAAGCCCCGGTTCTAGACTTGCTGCTCGGTGGCAGCCACGCCGTAGGCACCTTCGGCCGCCCGGGCGCCGGACCCGCCATCTCCATCTCATTCCTGTTAGTCGCCCTAGCCTGCAGCTTCGCCGCACTCTGCTACGCAGAACTAGCATCGATGATTCCGGTCTCCGGCAGCGCCTACACTTACGCCTACGCCACCCTCGGTGAAATATTCGCCTGGATCATCGGCTGGGATCTCATCCTCGAATACGCCGTCGGCAACATGGCCGTAGCCGTGGGCTTCGGCGCGTACCTGAACGATCTACTAGACAACGCATTCGGCTTCCACCTGCCCTCGCAATTAACCCAGCCAATTTTCATCGAAGGCAAAGCCACCGGGGCCTGGTTCAACCTGCCGTCGTTCCTGATGGTGATGCTGTTGACCTGGTTGTTAGTCCGCGGCGTCCGCGAATCTGCCCGCGCCAATACCATCATCGTCATCGTGAAAGTGGGAGCCATCCTGCTCTTCATCTTCGGCGCCGCCCGCAGCGTCGACACCCACAACTGGCACCCCTTCATGCCCAACGGATATTCCGGAGTCCTCACCGGCGCAGCCATCGTTTTTTTCAGCTACATCGGCTTCGACGCCCTCTCCACTGCAGCAGAAGAATGCCACACGCCTCAACGTGACCTTCCCCGCGGCATCATGTTCACACTAGTAATCTGCGCCATCCTCTACGCCGCCGTAGCTTTGGTACTCACCGGCATCGTCCATTGGGACACGCTCAGCAACGACGCCCCCGTCGCTAACGCCCTAAAAGCCGTGGGACTCAACCGCCTTCGCTTCATCGTCACGGTCGGCGCGCTCCTCGGCATGCTAAGCGGAGTCCTGGTCTCGCAATACGGCCAGTCGCGCATCCTGTTCGCCATGTCCCGCGACCGCCTGCTTCCCAATATGTTTTCACGCGTACACCCCACCTACAAAACCCCCGACATCAGCACCTGGATTGCCGGCATTGCCGTCGCGATACCCGCGGGCGTCTGGGACATCGGCACTTTCGCCGACCTCACCAACATCGGCACCCTATTCGCCTTCATCGTAGTCTCCGCCGGAGTGATCATCCTGCGCCGTTCGCAGCCCGATCACGCTCGATCCTTCCGCGTCCCCTGGGTTCCCTTCCTCCCTCTACTCTCCATCCTCTGTTGCCTTCTACTCATGCTGAGCCTTCCACTCGAAACCTGGATCCGCTTCGTAGTCTGGCTAGCCATCGGACTCGCCATCTACTTCGCCTACAGCCGCAAGCGAGTCGCCGACGATTTCACTCAATCCTAAATCCAATCGTCCGTTTCTTCTTCCGCTCGGGCTCCATCAACTGTCGCACCATCGTATATACCGCCGAGAGTTGTTGCCCATGCTGCTTCTGCTGTCTCTCCAGATCAATCATCTTATGCGCCAAATCCTTATGACTAGCGAGCATCTCGCGCAGTTTCACAAACGCCCGCACCACCAAAATATTCATCTGCACCGAGCGTTCGCTCTTCAGCACCGACGACAACATCACCACTCCATGCTCGGTAAACACGAGCGGAAGATAACGTCTTCCCCCGCGTCCCCCCTTTGAGGTGCCAATTTGGCACCTCAAAGATTCCGCCTCTTCCAGCGTCAGTCGAAACATAAAATCCTCGGGAAACCTCGACAAATTCCGTTGCACCGCCCGATTCAGGGATTTGGTCTCCACCTGATACAACTTCGCCAGATCCGCGTCAGTCATCACCTTCTGCCCGCGAACCAAATAAATACGCCGTTGGATCACTTCAACACCAACCGGCGTCCGCCGCACCACTGCCTTCGTTTTTGTAGCCATGCCTATGTAGTGCATTCACAAGCCGAAAATTCCCACTTGACTTTAGGCGAACAAAAGGCGAAAATATCCTCGTGACACCCCTGGTCGGCATCGCTCGCCTAGCCGCCGCAAGCCCTTCGCTCGAAGCCAAGCGCCGCACCGAATACTTCGAACTCCCCACCCGCAAGTACATAACCCGCTGCACCAGCACCCGCATGCCCTTCCGCTGGATGATCAATCCCTACCGCGGATGCGAATTCGGCTGCAAGTATTGCTACGCCCGCTACACCCACGAATTCATGGAACTGCGCGAGTCCGAAGATTTCGAGAAGAAAATCTTCGTCAAACATTTCGACGCTGCCGCGTTCCGCTCGGAACTGCGCGCGTTGCCCACTGGAGAAGCCATCGCCATCGGCACCGCCACCGATCCCTATCAGCCCGCCGAGCGAAAATACCGCCTGACCCGCACCATCCTGGACCAACTCTCGCAATCCGCCGGACATCGCATCGGCCTGATCACCAAATCGGATCTCATCACTCGCGATATTGATTTATTCCAGGAAATCGCCCGTCGAAATCACCTCACATTAGTCATTACCATCACCACGCTCGATCGCGATCTCGCGCGCCTGCTCGAGCCGCTCGCGCCCCGCCCCGATCTGCGCTTGAACGCCGTCCGCAAGCTGAGCGCAGCCGGACTCCGCGTCGCCGTCAATCTCGCGCCCATCATGCCATTGCTCAACGACAGCGAACCCAGCCTAGACGCCGTCGCCAAATCCTCCGCGCGCGCCGGCGCCGCCCAACTCGGAGGCAATGTCGTCTACCTCAAAGACTGCGCGCAAAAAGTTTTTTTTCCGTTTTTACGCGATCACTTTCCGTCCTATTTACGCCGCTATCGGGAGCGCTTCGAACGCAGCGCCTATCTCAAAGGCGAGTACCCGGAAATGATCCGCGAGCGCTTGCGCCGCATCCGCCGCCGCTATGGCTTAGACGAACGCAAACTGGAGCCCGAGCCCGAACTTTGGCCGCAGGATCCACAAATGACGCTATTCTCATGAAGTGAATCAAGAGAGCGAAGCCTTTATGCGGATGGCGCTGAGCCTAGCCCAGGAAGCCGAACTCGCGGGCGAAGTCCCCGTCGGCGCCGTGCTGGTTTTGGGCGATCAAGTCATCGGCCGCGGACGCAACGCCCCCATCGAACGCTGCGACCCCACCGCCCATGCCGAGATCCTCGCTCTCCGCGAAGCGAGCGCCTTCACCGGCAATTACCGTTTAGAAAACGCCACCCTTTACACTACGCTCGAACCTTGCGTGATGTGCGCCGGCGCTTTAGTCGCCGCGCGTGTCGAACGGCTCGTATTCGGCGCGCGCGACCTGCGCTTCGGTGGCGTGCGCAGCAAATTTCGACTGGCCGACGCCGAAGTGTTGAATCATCGCCTCTTGATCGAGGAAGGTGTATTAGGCGCGGAATGCGCCGAACTGATGCAGAGGTTCTTCGCGGAACGGCGCCAGCCCGGCGCGAAATAAACTACGCAGCCCGCCGCACCGGCTGCGGAAATCGCAGGTGTAACGGCCGCAACGGAACCGCACGGCATTCCACCTCCTTCACACGCCCCGCCACAAACCGCGAAGGCCCGTTGAAGTAATCGTCCAGCGGAAACAACGGATACGGTTGCAGCTCCCGGAACACTCGGCCCAACTTCTGCTCAATGCGATAGACCGCATGAAAAAAATTTCCCCGGCTCATGCTCAACTTGCGTGCGCACAAACCCCATTCGGCTCCCAATAAAAAATGATAACGGAATAATTGATATTCAGCTTCAGTAAGAGACCGCCGCGACACTAAGCAAAAATCCGCCATATATTCTTCGTGCTTTCGCCCGAAGGACATGGGACGACGATTCCCCGTGGGCGGCTCCACAGAAATATGGCTCACATGCCGCTCCTCCTCCGCGCAACGCATGAAACGGTCGTAGCAGATACGAAACATAGCGCGCAGGACGCAGTTGCAGGGCGTCCATCCACCAGTATTTCTTAGCCGCAATCCACACCCGTGGCATTGCGTGCAATTGTGCATGGCGAGCGCCAGTGTTTCTGAGCGGTTCCATTCCATTGCTAGTCACTTCCTCTCGCTTTGTTGTGCTTGGGACGTGCGGTCAGCCAACCGGTGACCGCACAGGTATAGTACGTCTGGCCCCGTACTAAGTCAAATCCTATTTACCGAAAGTATTCTAATTACGTATACTTTTATCCGCGACTTCCTGATAAATGGCAAGGACTTGTTGCGCAGTCGACTCCCAGTGGAAGCGCCGCGCCTGCACTCGTCCTGCCTCCTTCAGCCACTCCCGGCGCACGTCGTTAAGTAACACTTCGCGCAAGCCTCGCTCAATATCGAAGACATTGTCCGGACTCACCAGCTCCGCCGCCTCCCCCACCGCTTCGACCAGCGACGGGAGATCGGACGCCACCACCGGAGCCCCACAGGCCATGGCTTCAAGCGGCGCCAGTCCGAAACCCTCATACAGCGTCGGGAAGGCGAAGGTCTCCGCGGCGCAATAGAAAACCCGCAGCGTTTCGATCGGCACAAACCCCAGAAAACGCACCGCGGACTCAATACGCGAGTGAGCCACGGCGCGCCGCACCGCCGGATTCCTCGAGAGCTCATCGCCGATAATCACCAGCCTTAAATCGCGATAAACCGGATGATTTTCCAGTTTATGGCGGAGCACCGCGAACGCCTCCACCAGCCGCGGGACATTTTTATGCACCCGCACGGTGCCCGCGTACAGGATGTACGGGTAGTTGATCGAATAGCGGTCCAGAATCTGCCGCTGCTGCGCCGGATCGTCCCGCACCGTGGTGAATGCCGGATCCGGAGCGCTATAAATAGTGGACAGCCGTTCATCCGATATGCGCAGAACGCCTTCCAGATCGCGGCGCGTCGCGTGTGAAACCGTTATGACGCGCGCCGCCCGGATCACGCCGCGCCGGTAGCGCTCTTGATGCACCTTGTAGCGAAAGTCGCGCCGTTGCGGAAACAGCAGCGAGCTCATATCGTGAATCGTCACCACGTAGGGACGCGGCATCCACCACGCCACTGAATTCAGGGGAATATGATACAAAGAAGCATTTAAAGACTTCAGAAAGCGCGGGAAATAGAAGTTGTGTTTGATCCCCCGGTCACTCAGCGGGAACGGTGCGATGCGGAAGTTCGCTCCCAGACCCGCCAGTTCGCCCGCATCGCTCGGATGCGCTACCAGCGTGTACTGGTTCTCTGAATCGAGCGCCGACAGCGCCCGCGTGATGTTGCGAATATAGGTGCCGATTCCAAAATCGCGAACGCGCCGTGCGTCAATGACGATATGGAGCGGCATCCCGTTCAGCGGGCCACGGCCGCCGTCAGCTTCCAGGCGTACAGCGGAAATTGCTCGGTGAGCGCTGCGACGCGCCGCCGCACTTCCGACAGCACGTTGTCATCCGCCACGTTTTCCAGCACGCGCACGATTAACGCCGCCACTTCCCGCATCTCCGCTTCGCCAAACCCGCGCGTCGTCACCGCCGGGCTCCCGAACCGCATGCCGCTCGGATTCAGCGGAGGATTCACGTCAAACGGAATCGCGTTTTTGTTGGCCGTAATGTACGCCCGATCGAGCGCCGCTTCGGCTTCTTTGCCGCGCACTCCCTTCGCGAACACGTCTACCAGCAACAGGTGCGTGTCCGTGCCTCCGGAAACCACGCGGAATCCCGCCGCGCTCAGCTCGCTCGCCAGCGTCTTCGCGTTCGCCATCACCCGCTTGCTGTAAGCCACGAACTCCGGCGTCATCGCCTCTTTGTAGCAGATCGCCTTAGCCGCGATGATGTGCATTAGCGGACCGCCCTGCGCCCCCGGAAACACCGCCTTATCGATTCCTGCACCGAATTTTTCCTTCGCCAGAATCATGCCGCTTCGCGGACCGCGCAGCGTCTTATGCGTTGTGGACGTCACGATGTCCGCCCACTCGCAAGGATTAGGATGCAGCCCCGCCGCCACCAACCCCGAAAAATGCGCCATGTCGGTCATGAACAGCGCGCCCGAAGCGTCCGCGATCTTCCGAAAACGCGCGAAGTCAATGATGCGCGGATATGCACTTCCGCCCGCCACGATTAGCTTGGGATGGTGCTCCATCGCCAACCTCTCCAGCTCATCGTAGTCAATCTGCTCGCCTTCTTTCTTCACCCCGTAAGGCACGATCTTGTACAGCTTCCCCGAAAAATTGAGCGGATGCCCGTGCGTCAAGTGGCCGCCATGCGCCAGGTTCATCCCCAGAATGGTGTCGCCCGGATTGAGCACACTCGCGTAGGCAGCTTGGTTCGCCTGCGAACCCGAATGTGGCTGCACGTTCGCGTACTCCGCGTGAAACAACTTCTTGGCGCGATCGCGAGCCAGGTTTTCCACCTCATCCACGAACTCACAGCCGCCGTAATAGCGCTTTCCCGGATACCCCTCGGCGTATTTATTGGTCAGCGTGCTTCCCGCCGCTTCCAGAATCGCTTCGGAGGTGAAATTCTCGCTGGCGATCAGTTCCAGACGCGAGCTCTGCCGCTCGGTCTCCTTGTGAATCAGCTCGAAAATCTCCGGGTCCACCTGCGACAGCGGACGCGCCAGGCGCTTCTGTTCGTCGTATTTTTCAGTGACGGGTTGCGTCATGTTTTACCCCCGCTTTCCATCTAGAATGGAGTCGCTTGATTTTACCACCGCGGCGCATGTGTCACACTGAATTCACAACCATGAGAGAGCGAATTCGATCCACCACAATCCTCTGCGTCCGCCGCGACGGCAAGGTGGTGATGGCCGGCGACGGCCAGGTAACGCTGGGCTCGGAGGTGCTGAAATCCTCCGCCAAGAAGCTGCGGCGCCTGTACAACAGCAAGATTCTGGCCGGATTCGCCGGCGCCACCGCCGACGCCTTTGCGCTGTTCACACGCTTTGAAACCAAGCTCGAGCAGTTCAACGGAAACCTGCCGCGCTCGGTGGTAGAAATGGCGAAGGATTGGCGCACAGACCGCATGTTGCGCCACCTCGAAGCGCTCCTGCTGGTGGCCGATCCCACCAATACTTTTATCCTGAGTGGCAACGGCGACGTGATCGATCCCGACGACAACATCGCCGCGATCGGCTCCGGCGGCGCCTACGCCAAAGCCGCCGCCACGGCGTTGATGGAGAACACCGCGCTTTCCGCGCGCGAGATCACCGAAAAGGCCATGACCATCGCCGGCAAGATCTGCATTTACACCAACGACAGCGTGCATTACGAAGAGCTGGGCTGAGGTATGCCAAACTGGAAGGTTAAGCACAAGTAAATGGTTATCTATCTTCCTGCCCAGGTCTCCGAAGATTCGCCGCTGCTCGACGAACTAACGCCGCGCGAAATCGTCCGCGAACTGGATAAATACGTCATCGGCCAAGGCGACGCCAAGAAAGCCGTGGCCATCGCTCTGCGCAACCGCATTCGCCGCCAGAAACTCGACCCCGAGATGGCGGAAGAAGTGATGCCCAAAAATATCCTGATGATTGGCCCCACCGGCGTCGGCAAAACCGAGCTCGCACGCCGCCTGGCCAAGCTCGCCAACTCGCCTTTCTTGAAGGTCGAAGCCAGCAAGTTCACCGAGGTCGGTTACGTGGGCCGCGACGTCGAATCGATGATCCGCGATCTGGCGGAAATTTCGATCGACATGGTGCGCGAAGAGCGCCTCAACGAAATCGGCGAGCGCGCCGAGCGCAACGCCGAAGAGCGATTGCTAGATCTGCTGATGCCCCCGCCCGCGGAACCGGCTGAAGCCTCCGAAAGCGTCGATCGCACCCGTGAAAAGCTGCGCGAGAAATTGCGCGCCGGAAAACTAGACGACCGCATGGTGGAAGTCGACGTCAAGGAGCGCGGCCCGACGTTTGAAGTGTCGACCTTAGGCGGCATGGAAGAGATGGACATCAACCTCAAGGATGTCCTGCCCGGCCTGTTCGGCGGCCGCACCCGCAAACGCAAAATGCGCGTCGGCGAAGCCATGGATTACCTGGTCCAGGAAGAAGAACAGAAGTTGGTCGACATGGACCAAGTCACGCGCATCGCCATCGAACGCGTCGAACGCAGCGGCATCATCTTCCTCGACGAGGTGGACAAAATCGCCGGACGCGAAGGCGGCCACGGCCCCGATGTCAGCCGCGAAGGCGTGCAGCGCGACATCCTGCCTATCGTCGAAGGCACCACCGTCAACACGCGCTACGGCTTCGTGCGCACCGATCACATCCTGTTCATCGCCGCCGGAGCGTTCCATGTGTCGAAGCCCAGCGATCTAATCCCCGAATTGCAAGGCCGCTTCCCCATTCGCGTGGAGTTGAAATCGCTCAACGAAGCCGATTTCATCCGCATCCTCAAAGAGCCCAAAAATGCGCTGATCAAGCAATATCAGGCGCTGCTCGACACCGAAGGCATCAAGCTGGTATTCACCGAAGACGCCATCGCCGAAATCGCCGCCTTCGCCACCCGCGTAAACGAATCGATGGAGAACATCGGAGCCCGCCGGCTCCACACCATTCTCGAAAAGCTCCTGGAAGAAGTCTCCTTCGACGGCCCCGACCTGAAAAAGAAAAACGTGAAAGTGGATGCCGTTTACGTGCGCAAACAACTGGCCGAAATCGTCAAGGATCAGGACTTGAGCCGCTACATTTTGTGATCCGCGCCGCTGCTCTCTTTGGCATTCTATCGCTGGCCGGTTGCGCCTACGTAGGCGCGCCCAAACCGCCCGCGCTCGACGTCCCCACGCGCATAACCGACCTGCGCGCCGCCGAGTACGGCGACAAAATCGTGGCCGAGTTCACCATCGGAATGGATACCACCGAAGGTCTGAAGCTCAGCGAAGTGAAGGCTGTCGAAGCGCGCGTGGCCGTGGGCACCACGTCGCAAGTTGTTCCGCTGCTGGCGAAGCCCGTTGGTCCCGTCGATTACGATTTCCCCGCGCGCGATTGGGTAGGCAAAAACGTCGTGGTGACGGTTCGCGCCACTGGCCCCAAAGGCAAGGCCGGGGATTGGTCGAACCCCGTGTCTCTAACCATCGGCATGCCGCTCGCAACCCCGGAAAATTTGCAAGCCGTGTCCGATCCGCAAGGCGTGCGTTTAACCTGGGTCGGTGCCGCGAACGGCCATTACCGCATCTTCCGCGGCGCGGGCGAGATGATGCCGCAGCGGCTCGCCGAATCCGACAAGCCCGAGTACGTGGATACAACCGTCGACTTCGGCTCTCCCTATCGCTATTTCGTGCAGGCGCTCATGGGTGAATTGCAGCAGAGCGAAGTGTCCGCAACCGTCAGCATTACGCCCGCCGACACCTTCCCGCCCGCGGTGCCCGTAGGTCTGATGGCCGTCGCGGGCGTGAACTCCATCGAGTTGGTTTGGCAGCGCAACACCGAAGACGATTTCGCGGGCTATCACGTATATCGCTCAACCGACGGCGCCCCGCCCCAGCCCATCGCAGGACCGCTCGACGCCCCCACCTTCAGTGACCGCACCGTCGAAATAGGCAAGAAATACAGCTACACCGTGACCGCCACCGATCGTAACGGCAACGAAAGCGCGCGCTCCGCCCCGGCCGAAGCCGTCGCGCAGTAGCTATTTTGCTTTGCGCCGTTTGACCAGCCGCTTACGCCAGCGCCGCGCGATGCTGGGCGGCGCGAAGGCTTGATCCAGCAGCTCTGCCTGCTCACGCGCATGCACTTTCGGCGAGCCCGGTGCCGTCGACGCGCTCTCCGGACGTCCCGCGTAACCCAGCGCGCGCGCCTCGTTCGCCATGATGCGCTGCAAGCGAGTGCGCATGAAAATCCACGCTCCCATATTGCGCGGCTCTTCTTGCACCCACACCACGCCGCTCGCCGACGAGTAGCGCGCAATCACCGCGCGAAGCTCGGCTTCCGGGAAGGGATACAGTTGCTCCACCCGAACAATCGCCGTGTGCGCCGCTGTTTCATCGCTAGCCTTACGAGCCTCACGCGCCGCCAGCACCTCGTAATAAACTTTTCCGCTGCACAACAGGATCTTGCGGACGGTCTTAGGATCGGCCACTGTCGCATCGTCGAGCACCGGCTGAAACGCCCATGCGTGAAATCTTCAACCGTAGAGATCACCTGCGGGTGTCGCAGCAGGCTCTTAGGCGACATCACCACCAGAGGCTTCCGCAAGCCGCGCCGGTCCGGCCCGCCGCGCATCTGGCGCCGCAGCAGATGGAAATACTGCGCCGGACTGGTGCAGTTCGCCACCTGAATATTGTTTTCCGCACACAGTTGCAGGAAACGTTCCAGCCGCGCGCTCGAATGCTCCGGACCGCCGCCTTCCTGCCCGTGCGGCAGCAGTAGCACCAGACCGCTCGGCTGCCCCCACTTCGATTCCGCCGACGTCACAAACTGGTCGATCATGATCTGCGCGCCGTTGACGAAATCGCCGTACTGCGCTTCCCAAAGCACCAGACTCAGCGGATCCGCCACGCTATAGCCGAATTCAAAACCCATCACCGCATATTCGCTCAGCGGGCTGTTATAGACTTCAAACTTCGCCAGCCCCGGCACCAACTGCGCCAACGGCACGCACACCGCGCCGGTTTCGTAATCGTGATAAGTGATGTGGCGCTGGCTGAACGTGCCGCGCCCCGCATCCTGCCCGCTCAAGCGCACAGATGTTCCTTCCAGCATCAAACTGCCGAAGGCCAGCGTCTCGGCCAGCGCCCAGTCGATCGAGTTCTCGCGCAGGGCCGCCCCACGCTTCTCCACCATACGCGCCAGCTTCGGATGCACGGTGAACCCGTCCGGGAACTCCGTGATGGTCAGGATCACCTGCTCCAGCGCCAATAAGCTAGCGCCCGTCGGCGGCAGATCCTGCGGCATGGACCCGGGGGCAATCGGGCTCAGCTCCAGCAGCTCCCATTCTTCCTTGCTTTTCTGCGTCTGATCGTAAATGTCGTAAAGATATTTCTTCTGCGCTTCCTGCCCGGCGCTGATTTCCTCAGCGGTCAACACACCCTCTTTTTGCAGGCGCGTCCCGTACAGCGCCGCCACCGATTTGTGTTCCTTCAGTTGTCTATATAGAACCGGTTGTGTGTAGCTCGCGTCATCGCCCTCATTGTGCCCGTGCTTGCGCCAGCAAAGCATATCGATCACCACGTCGCGATGAAAGCGCTGCCGGAAATCGTAAGCCATCTGCGCCGCGTGGATGCACGCCTCCGGATCGTCCCCGTTGACGTGGAACACCGGAGCCTTCACCATCAGCGCCACATCGGAACAATAATTAGTGGAACGCGATTCGCGCGGATCGGTAGTGAAACCGATCTGGTTGTTGATCACCAGATGCAACGTTCCGCCGGTATTATACCCGTCAATCTGCGAGAGATTCAGCGTCTCCGCCACGATGCCCTGCCCCGACATCGCAGCATCGCCATGAATCAGGACCGGAATCACGCGCTCGCGTGCCGTGTCTTCCAAGCGATCCTGCTTGGGACGCACGATCCCCTCGACCACCGGGTTCACCGCTTCCAGATGACTCGGATTCGCCGCTACCGATACGCGGATCGCATTTCCACCCGGCTGCTGTCGCCGGTTGCTGGCGCCCAAGTGATATTTAACATCGCCCGAACCTTCGAAATCCTCTTCCCCCAGCTCCCCTTCGAACTCAGAGAAGACCTGCGCAATGCCCTTGCCGATGACGTTGGCCAGCACCGTAAGGCGCCCGCGATGCGCCATGCCGATCACGCACTCATCGACATTTTGAGTTGCCGCGCGATCCAGCACTTCATCCAGAATGGCGATGGTGGACTCGCCACCTTCGAGCGAAAAGCGTTTGTGCCCCTTGAAGCGGTTTTCAAGAAACGATTCGAAGCCTTCCGCGTGAGCCACACTCATGAACGCGCGCCGCTTCGCCTCTGCATCCAGAGTCCAGGGACGCTCCAAGTTTTCGATAAACCATTGCCGCTCCGCCGGATTCTCGCAGTGCATGAACTCGACGCCCATCTTGCCGGCATAGGCCGCGCGCAACCGGTCCAACAGCTCGCGCAACGTCACCACGCCAAACGAATCGGCCTGAAAGCTGCGATCCAGATCCCAGATAGTGAGCCCGTGCGCCGACAGTTCCAGATCCGTATGCGGAGGACGCGGCACGCCCAGCGGATCGATATCGGCAGCCAGATGCCCGCGCCCGCGCCAGGCCTGAATCAGCCGCGCCACCGCCGCCTGCTTGACTGGATCCGACTCCACCGTCGCCGCCGCAGCCTTCTCCACTTCCCAACGAACCGGCTGTGACGCAACGCCGAGATCAGCGTAAATCCGCTCGTAGAACGCGTCTTCGCCTTCGAGCAGCGCCTGCATCTGCGCCAGAAACAATCCCGACTCAGCGCCCTGAATCACCCGGTGATCGTAAGTGCACGTCACCGTCATCACTTTGCTCAGACCCATCGACGTGCGCACGTCTTCCGCCACGCCGCGAAACTCCGGCGGATAATCGATCGCCCCGGTAGCAATGATCGCGCCCTGCCCCGGCATCAGCCGCGGAACTGAGCCCACTGTGCCCACCGTACCCGGATTCGTAAGCGAAATGGTGGTGCCTTCAAAGTCCGCAATGGTCAATTTGTTGCCGCGCGCCCGCGTCACGATGTCGTCATACGCGCCAAGGAACTGCGCGAAGCTCATCGCCTCCGCCTTCTTGATCGACGGCACTTTGAGAGACCGCGCCCCGTCCTTGCCCGCGACGTCGACAGCCAGCCCGATATTCACGTGCCCGCGCCGCACCCGCAGCGATTCCCCGCCGCTGCTCGAAAACGCATCGTTCAACGCCGGAGCTTTTTCGATGGCGCGAACGATGGCCCACGCCACCAAGTGCGTGTAGGAAAGCTTGCTCAGCCCCTGCTGTGTCCGATGCGCGTTGATCGCCCGCCGGTTCTCGTCCATCACCTTGACCGGCAGCACGCGCAAACTGGTCGCGGTGGGCACCGTCAAACTCGCCGCCATGTTCTCCGCGATCTTCAGCGCGGGACCACGCAGCGGCAGCGCCTGATCGTCCTGCCCCAGCGCCACCGGAGCCACCGCGGGAGCGGCCAGCGCACGCGGCTCGTCCACAATGGGTTCGATTGTAATCGTCGTGCCGTTTGTCGCGAGCCCGTCCGTTTCGAAAACTTGTTTCCAGCCGGCGTCTACCGTTTGGCGGTCATAAATGTACTGATGATACAGCTCGTCTTCGAGCCAACTGTTCACACTTGGAGCGCTAGGTTCAGACATCGGGGTTTGTATTTACCATAATAACTGATGATCAAGGCCCTCATCTTCTCCGATATTCACAACGACAAACCCACGCTCGAGCGCCTGATGGCGACCGAAGCCGACGTCTATTTCGACGCCGGCGACCTGGTGAGTTGGGCCCGCGGCCTCGACAAAATGGGCGACGTGATGAAGCCCCAACGCGAGCGCATCTACGTGCTGCCCGGCAATCACGAATCGGCCGCCGACATCCAGAAATTCTGCGCTCGCTTCGGCTTCGTCGATTTCCACGGCGCCACTGTCGAGATCGGCGGCGTACGCTTCGCCGGACTAGGTTACTCCACCATCACCCCGTTCGACACCCCCGGCGAATACGGCGAAGAGGAAATCGCCCAGCGTTTAGAAAAGTTCGCCGCCTGGAAGCCGCAGGTTCTCATCTGCCACTCGCCGCCCCTAAACACCCCGCTCGATCGCATCAAAGAAGGTCTCCACGGCGGCAGCCGCGCCGTGCGCGAATTCATTGAGCAACATCAGCCCGCTCACTTTTTCTGCGGCCACATTCACGAGGCCGAAGGCGTCGTAATCCATCTTGGGCGCAACCCGAGCCATGAACGTCGGCAAGAAAGGCTATCTACTGGAGATCTAGCGAACCGCTCACTCGACCGGCACAAATTCAACGCGAACCGAGCGCGCCGTAATCGTCCCGCTAATCCCGTGACCGGGCCACAACTCCAGCGTGTAACCGTTCGAACTCTTCGTCAGCGTGAGCGCGCTCAGAGCATTTCGCCCGTTAAACCCGTTGAACGCTAGTTCCAAGACGCCCCCCAGAACGAAGGTGACCACCACCTGCTTGGTAGACACTCGAATGCGCGAAGGCCCTTCCCGATTGAGATGAACCGACCGCACTTGGGCATCCTGGAAGTCAGGCCAGCTGCCGAACCGCGCGACCAGTTCCGCGGCGCCGGGCACATCTGGAAACTTGCCCTCAGTCGTCATGCCAGAATTCTAGCGGATTCAGTTTGCGCTACGGTGACGCCTCTACCGGAATCGCGTTTCGCGTCTCGACGGTCAAATGCGACCTTCTCATACGCCAGCACTGCAAAGAACAGCAGCATCGACGCCGAGGAAACCACTGCCCACGGCTTATCCGCCAGCGCAAACAAGAACGGCAGCGGCGTAGCCATCAGCGTAGCGGCGATTTTCGAAACCGGCTGCTTGGAGTTGAAAATCGTAAGCCAGATCGGCAGCAGCAACAGCGTCGCGTCGTAACCGTAAACGTGCGGCACGATCAATTCCGAAGCCACCGCCGTAACCGCGAACATGCGCCACAACGGCGCTTCGCGAACCGTCCAAACGAACACGGCGACAATGCTTGCGATCAGCAGGAAGCTCAAAGCCGGCGAGGCGATTCCCAAATTCGCCGCGAATCCTTCGTAGCTGATCATCAACTGCGGCGACGGCGACAAGATTTCCAGTTGTTTGTCGCCCAGCATTTTTATATACGACCGGATCAGCGCCGTGCCCCCCAGCAGCCAGCAACTCATGACCTCGACAGCAGCCATTCCGCAAAATCCCGCGAGCATCTTCCAACGTTTCTGCATCACTAGCGCCACCGGCCACAGCAGAATCAGATGGAATTTGATCAACAGCAGCGCCAGTGCCGCACCGCTCGCGCCCCAATGTTTCCGTTCGGCCAATTCGTAAGATGCAATGAACACCGCCAACAGCAAAACGCAATCCTGCGCGCTGGCGATCCCCAACGGAGCCGGCAGCGACAAAGCCGCGAAAACCAAAGCGTCGGGACCGAAGCGCCGCCATCCCCACAGCCAGCACAGCACCAAGAGCAGCGCCTGCGAAGCCACCCACACGTCAAACGCCAAGTCCTGCCGCAGCCAAGCCAGCGGAGCCAGCAGCGCCGCATAAAACGCCGGCCGCACAAACAACGCCTTCGCCTCCGGCACGCGCCCCTTGACGACCTTCAACGTCTGCACCGTGTGCAATTCCGCGATCCGCCCCTGCTCCACCAGCGAAGCGCCCGCGTAAAAATTCAGGAAATCCGCCGACCGCGCCATCGGCAGCATGAACGACCCCAGCATCGCCCACAACACGCAGAGTCCTGCTACCAGCGCGGCGAGCGGCCATGAGATGCGAGCCATTTCTCTTGTAATCGGCTCATTTCTATGGTTTCTATAGGTGCGGCTTGCTAAACTGAAAGACGGCATGACCCTCGACGAATTGGAAAGAGAATACGTTACGCTCCGCCAGCAGGCAGACGCTGTGCGGAGCTATCTTTGACGCCCCCGCGCGCAAAGCCCAGCTAGCCCAAACCGAACAACAGATCAATGCACCCGACTTCTGGTCGAACCCCGAAAAAAGCCAGAAGATCATGCAGGATCGCAAGCGCCTGGAAGAGCAGATCGATCAGGAAACCAAGATCTCCGGCTTGGCCTCGGATTTAGACACATTGTTCGAACTCGCCCGCGAGGGCGAAAACGTGAACACCGATCTCGAGCGGGAAATGCGCAGCCTCACCGCGTATCTCGAAAAGCTCGAAACCAAAATGCTGCTCGCGGGCGAGAACGACGCCAAGAGCGCCATCGTCACCATTCACCCCGGCGCCGGCGGCACCGAGAGCCAGGATTGGGCCGAGATGCTGCTGCGCATGTACCTGCGCTGGTCCGAGCGCAATCGTTTCGAAACCGTCATCACGGATCGCCTCGAAGGAGAAGGCGCTGGCATCAAATCGGTGACGTTTGAAGTCAACGGCGAGAATGCCTACGGCTTGCTGCAAAGCGAAGTAGGCGTCCACCGCCTGGTGCGCATCTCGCCCTTCGACGCCAACGCGCGCCGCCACACGTCCTTCGCTTCCGTATTCGTCTATCCGCAGATCGATGACGAAATCGTGATCGATATCCGTCCCGAAGACCTGCGCGTGGATACTTTCCGAGCCTCCGGCGCCGGCGGCCAGCACGTCAACCGTACCGACTCGGCGATTCGCATGACGCACTTGTCGACAGGCATCGTCGTCCAATGCCAGAACGAACGCAGCCAGCACAAGAACCGCGCCAGCGCCATGAAGCAGCTCCGCGCGAAACTCTATGAGCACGAACTCGCGAAAAAACGCGTCGAGGAACGCAAGCTCGAAGACACCAAGCTCGGCATCAACTTCGGCAGCCAGATCCGCAGCTACGTGCTCGCCCCCTACCGCATGATCAAGGATCACCGCACCAAGCTGGCCATCGGCGACGTCGACAAGGTGCTCGACGGCGACCTCGAAGCCCTGATCCACGCCTATCTGGTGTTCCTCAAGACCGGCAAGACCGCCGGCGCCGATACCGAAGATCTGGATTAAGGTGACGATATCGATTAAAGAAGCGGCCCAGCGCATTCGAGCCGGTGAATTAGTCGCGTTCCCCACCGAAACCGTTTATGGCCTGGGCGCGAACGCGCTCGATGCCGCTGCGGTCGCAAAAATTTACGAGTTGAAAGGCAGGCCCCCGACCAGCCCGTTAATCGTACACGTAGCGTCTATCGAAATGGCGCAAGCCCTCGTCACCGAATGGCCGCCCGAAGCCGAGCAACTCGCGCGCAAATACTGGCCGGGACCGCTGACACTCGTGCTTCCCAAAACCTCCGCGATTCCCGACATCGTCACCGCCGGCCTCCCCACCGTCGGAATTCGCATTCCCAACCACCCCCTTGCGCTCGACTTGCTGCGCGAAGCCAAGGTGCCCGTCGCCGCGCCCAGCGCCAACCGCTTCACCGGCCTCTCGCCGACCACTGCCGAGCACGTCCGCGAGGCCTTCGGCGATGCCGTCCCCGTGCTCGATGGCGGACACTGCCGAGTAGGCATCGAATCAACAGTAGTGTCGATCAGTTCAGGAAAAGTAACGCTACTGCGACCCGGCATGATTTCGCTCGAAGACGTGGAAACTGTCAGCGCCCCAGCGTCCAACGCCGCGCATCCAGCCCCCGGCATGCATGCGCGCCACTACAGTCCGCGCACGCCGCTAGTCTTGTCGAACGCACCAGACCCGCGCGGCGCATACCTGTGGATCAACCATCCAGCAAACGCCGCACGATCCCTTCAGATGCCCTCCACGCCTGAGACCTATGCAGCGCAACTCTACAGCGTGCTCCACGACCTCGACCGCGAAACCTGGCCCGTCATCTCCGTCGAGCCGCCGCCCGACACAGTAGAATGGGCAGCGGTGCTTGACCGCCTGCAAAGGGCCTCCGCGAAGTGAACCTCATCGAAGAAATCGATCAAACCCTAAGCGCGACCCCCACGCTGTGGTGGCTGGGCCGCGCCGGCTTCGTCATCCGTTTCGCCAACATCACGTTTTATGTCGATCCCGTCCTGCCCGAGCCCGCCCCCATCAAGCACGCCGACATGATCCTCGCCACCCACGCGCATCCCGGCCACCTGCACGCGCCCACTATCATCCCCATGCTCGAAGGATCGAAGGGCGCGAAGCTGATCTTACCCAAGAGCGCCGCCGATCACGCGCACGCCGCCGGCATCCCCTTTCCGCGCATGACCACAACGGATTCCGATCTGCGCGTCGAATACTTCAAGGACAACCTCTACGCCCGCATCTACGCCGTCCCGTCGGCGCATCCGCACCTGGATTCAACGCCGCTCGGCGGCTATCCATACTTGGGCTACCTCATCCGCTTCGGCCGCTGGACCATCTATCACCCCGGAGATTCGGTGCGCTACGACACGCTCGCGGAACGCTTGCGCCCCTACAACGTAAGCGTTGCGCTGCTGCCCATCGGAGGCAAGAATTTTTCCGTGAGCGAGGCCGCCCAACTAGCCGAGGACATCGGCGCAAAGTGGCTGGTGCCGATGCATTACCAGGCGGGCGAAGAAAACGGTTTCGTGACCCAGATGCTGGGCCAGCGCCCGCATCAGCAATTCAAAGTGTTTGAGGTGGGAGAAAAGTGGACGGTGCCGGAACACTGATGTTACCGCTCGATGTGTTTCAAGCAAGCGTCAATGACTTCTTCCACGCGGTGAAGTTCCGAGCGCCACAGATCCTTCATCTCCTCAAAGCGCACGTCCATGTGTGAACGCAATTCCCCAATGCGAGTATTGGTTTCGCCTATCCGAGTATTCGTATCGCCCAAACGGGCGTTGTTAATCAATATCCCGACCAGCACCAGGAGCATGGTCGGCGCCGTGCTCAATGCGATGGTCAGGATCTGGGTATCCGTCATCTGCCACCCATCCTAGCGGTTCCCGCTACTCTTCCTCGTACCAAGCCCGCCACTGCCGCCGCTTGACGGGGAACGCGCGAATCAACAGCATCCCCGCGACGAACCCGCCGACGTGCGCGAACCAGGCAATCCCCACCCGAATAATTGGTGCTCCCCAGAGATCCCAGCCCGCTGAAAAGTTGAATGACAAACCACCACACCAGCATGGCCCAAGCCGGGATCTCGATGGTGGTGACGAAAACCACAATGAACACCAGCGTTCCGATGCGAGCTCGCGGAAATTTGATCAGGTAAGCGCCCATCACGCCCGCGATCGCCCCGCTGGCGCCGATGGTGGGCAGGTGTGAATACGGATTCGTGACCACCTGCAAAACCGCCGCCGCCAGCCCGCAACACAGATAGAAAATCAAGAAGCGCCCGCTGCCGATTAAATCCTCAACATTGCGCCCGAACACCCACAGGAACAGCATGTTCCCCAAGACGTGGAACCAACCGCCGTGCAGAAACATGGAAGTCAGCAATGTCGCGAGGTTCCCTGAGACAGCGTCCGGCACCAAGCCCCAGCGTTCATCGAACTGGTTTACCGCAGGTCCCAGCGAAACTTGATACAGAAAGATCAGCAAGTTGACGGCGATCAGGCCGATGACTACCGGAGTCTTCGCCTGCACTCGTTCCGTGGATCGTAGGGGATCATGCGGGCTCAATGGCGCCGCTATTTTTTGAGCGGAGGCATCTCGTAGACGTAAATGAGATGCGCGTGACGGTCATCGGTCTTCTCGGTGCGGAAGGGCTTCCAGCCGGGGATGGCATAATCGTGCGAGATCACCCGCGCGCCGGCCTTGAGGAAGCGCTCGAAGCGCGGCCTTAGCTTCTCGTTGAGCGGCGTCACCAAATAAATGAACACCACATCCGCGCCCGTCAGGTCCGCGTTCAGCACATCGCCCTGAATCACGTGCGCCTGGTCCGACAAGCCTTCTTTTTCGATGTTGGCCGTTGCTTGCGCCACCAGCCGTGGCGAAATTTCCACACCAACCGCCTTGGCCTTGTACTTTTGCACCGCTTCAATCAGCACGCGCCCGTCACCCGAGCCCAGATCGTAAACCGTTTCCCCAGGCTTGATGTTGGCCAGCTCCAGCATGCGGTCCACCAGGCGGATCGGCGACGCCACGTAAGGCGCCAGCTTGTTGAGCAATACGCGAACGGCAACCAAGAACAGGGCA
>CAVPZQ010000011.1:0-487402 GCA_963710155.1 Bryobacterales bacterium
TGAGATCCTGGCCCGCACGTCTTCCCTCAGCTACGCAGGCAGGCCCGCCTACCTGCGATCGAACTTCCAGCGCGGCGTCAAGAGGCTGCCCATTGCCTGGACCGCATCAGCGAGCCCGCCCTAAAGCGGCTCGCCCTTCGAGCCGTCCCTCGGGGACCTTCCGGCCGCACAGCACCAGTGCCAGGTCTTGGGCCAGCCGCGGGGTGCCGGCCAGAGCCGTGCGACCAGTAAAGTAAGTAGCCGGGCTGCAGCCCGCATGCCGGGCACGAAGTGCGCGTGCCCGCCCTCCGCCGTGAGGTCGTCCAGGAGGACCCGGATCGTGGCATCCGGTGACCGGCGCGGCACCCCCAGCGGCACGGTCACGTCCAGCCCCGTCGACTTTGTCGCCCGCCACCGCCAGCGCCCATTCTTCGTGGAAAAACAAATCCGGGCGCAGGACGGCGGCATCCCAGCTCGGGCGATTGCCTTGATGCAGCCCGTCCCGCAGCGGGATGCCGGCCTCGCGCAGAACGCCGGTCAGATCGCCGAAGGAAAGATGATGCCATCGCCTGCTGATAAATTAGCGGCCAGATAGGCGGCGGCTTGTTCGGTCCAATCGCAGCACGCAGTCGAGTTCACGGCAGATTCTTTCCAGCAGAGCGGAGCCCCCGCCAACGCCCAGGAGTTGCCACCGCCAAAACCACGCTGCGGCCCCGATCGCGTGCAACTTCGGCGGCAAAAGCGCCACGATGCCGGCCGCGGCGAATGCGGCCAACGGCAAGGCGGCGAGAGCGTAACGCGTGTTGTACCAACTGAACGGCCAAAGCGTCGGGACGAACAGCGGCATGCTGGAGGAATGCATGCTCCACACGTAAAACAGCCGGTGGAAGCGCGAGAAGCAGCGAGCGGCCACCAGATCTTTTTCGCCAGCGCCGCCGCGGCGCCGAGAGCGCTGGAACACAGACCAGAATCCAGCCCTGCGTCAGATGTGACAGCGGTGAAATAATATTCGATCGCCTGGTCGCCAGTTATGATCGCCGGGATAGCGCTGCCACGCCTGCGGCCACTTCGGCGTGCGTAGATGGCTTGCGCGGAGAAGTCGCCATCGTAAAACTCGAGCGCGTTCGAATAGTAATACTGGTTGTGCGCCAGCCAGGCCAGCGGTCCCAGCGCGGCCAGCACGGCGAACAGAAGCGCGTACGACTTGCGGCGCGCGGTTAGCAATATGTAGAGCGCGACGAAGGGAATCAGAAACCAGCCTTCGTAGCGCGTCAGCGACGCCGCATTTGACGCCGCCGCAGCGGCCAGCACTGCCCATCCGGATTGCGAATCGCGGAACACAACCGTCGACCACAGCAGCGCCGCCAGCGCCGCCGCGAAGATGGCTTCGTTCATCGGCGTAGCCTGCAGATACAACATATTCGGGATTCAGCGCGAACAATAACGCCGCAGCCAGAGCGACGGCGGACAAAGAGTATATAGCGGCGTGCGGCGGCATAGAGAAACGCGCCCGCGGCAATGAATCCCAGCGCCGATGGAATCGCGCCCGCAATGCCGCTACGCCACCACGCCTCGCGCGCGACGAACGGCAGCAGCAGCACATGCGGCAAGGGCAGCCAGACCGTGCCCAGTTGTTCCGGACCTGGAGTTCGCGAGTCCAGCACGCGGCGCGCGATGTTCAGATGCGCCTCGGCGTCCCCGTAATACAGCGTATAGCCAGGGAGGCGCACAACGCAACGGCAGCGGCGCTGAGGGCCGCGAGCAGCAGCACCACGCCGGCCAGATTAGAACGACGTGAACTTGCGGAACTCTTCAAAGCGGGCATCGATTTCTTCGCGCGTGAGCGTGCGGAAGCGTTCCACGCCGAAGCGTTCGCAGCAAAAGCTCCCCATCACGGACCCGTAAATCACCGCGCGGCTCAGCATGCCCCGGCTCAGGTCGGTGCCGTCCAGGCTGAAGCCGTTTTCAGCCAGATAGCCGATGAAACCGCCCGCGAAACAATCGCCCGCGCCGGTGGGATCGAAAACATTGTCGAGCAGATAGCCGGGCACGATGAAATAGGAATCGCGCCGGAACAGCATGGCGCCGTATTCGCCGCGTTTGATCACCAAGTGTGCGGGCCCATGTCCAGAATCTTCGCAGCGGCCTTGCGAAGATTGTTTTCGCCCGACAGCATGCGCGCTTCGTGATCGTTGATCAGCAGAAAGTCCCAGTCTTGATGGTTTCGAGCAGCTCGGCGCGAAAATCGCTGATCCAGAAATTCATGGTGTCGCCGCCCGCCAGGCGCAGGTGCATTCATCTGCGCGCGCACGCTGCGCTGCAAGCTCGGCTGGATGTTGCCGAGCAGCAGGTAGCGAGCGTTCTGATAGCTTTCGGGAAGCTTGGGTTGAAAATCCGCAAAAACGTTGAGATCGGTGGTGAGCGTTACGCGATCGTTCATGTCGTCGGTATATTTGCCGGCCCAGAAGAATGTCTTGCCGGGCACGCGCTCCAGGCCTTCGAGATCGATACCGCGGCTGGTCAGCAAGTCGGTATCGGCCTGCGCGAAATCGTCGCCCACCACGGCGACGATGCGCACTTGCGTGAAATAACTCGCGGCGAGCGAAATATACGTGGCAGCGCCGCCCAGCATGCGCTCCACGCGTCCGTGCGGCGTTTCAACGCCGTCATAAGCAACTGAACCTACTACGACCAGAGACATCTTTTGATTGTAGAGGATGGTGCCGATAAGATGGGAGAAGTGCTATACCGCCTGCTGCGCGTCCTTCCGGATCTTCTGGTGTTCATCGTCTCCGTGTTGGGCCAGATGGTGGCCCTGGTGTGGCTGCTGGCCTCAAAAGCGAAGCACGAGGAACGGCGGACGCGGCTGGCCATCGCAGGCGTTGCCGGATTGTCGATGACGGCCTCCCTGATCGCCTTCCTGCTGCACTTTCAGCGGGTGTCGCGCTATTTTCCAGGCTGGTGGTTGAGCTGGGGAACCGCTCTTTCCGTTACCTGGGCGTTGCTTACCTTGTGTTGGCTGGCGGGGTGCGCGGTGTTAGCGGCGGTGTCGGCGATCGCTTCGCGCATCGTACCCGGGCACAGCGCGGCGCGGCGGCGTTTCTTCCAGACCGCCTACGCGGCCATGTTCGCGGCGCCGCCGGCGGTCCTGGGCTATGGTGTTTTTATCCAGCGCCACCAACTGTTTTTGCGCGAGCACAACTTGCAGATTGCGAACCTGCCTCATGATCTGGACGGGCTCCGCCTGGTGCAATTGACGGACATCCACTTGAGCCCGTTTCTGAGCCGCGTGGAACTCGAGCGCGCCATCGACATGGCCAACGAAACGCGCGCCCATGTGGCGCTGGTAACTGGGGATCTGATCACCACCAGTCGCGATCCGCTGGGCAATTGTTTGGACTCGCTGGCGCGCCTGCGCGCCGACGCCGGCGTCTACGGCTGCATGGGCAATCATGAAATCTACGCGGGCGCCGAGGATTATGTGGAACGCGAAGGCGCGCGCCGGGGCCTGCGTTTTCTGCGTCACAGCGCGACGCCCTTGCGCTTCGGCAACACTGCGCTGAACCTGGCGGGCGTGGATTATCAGGCTCTCCACCGGCCTTATCTGGTGGGCGCGGAAAAGCTGGTGGTGCCAGGCGCTTTCAACCTGCTGCTCTCGCACAATCCGGATGTCTTTCCGGTGGCCGCGCGCCAAGGCTACGCGGTGACCATCGCCGGCCACACGCACGGCGGGCAGATTCGCGTGGAGATTCTCAACGCCGATCTGAACCCCGGGCACTTTTACACTCCTTACGTCGACGGCGTCTATCGCAAGGGTCCGGCGTCGATTTTTGTCTCGCGGGGAATCGGAACCATCGCCGTGCCGGCGCGCGTGGGCGCTCCGCCGGAGGTCTCACTGGTGCGCTTATGCCGTATCTGATTATCAGCGACATTCACGCGAACCTCGAAGCGCACCAGGCGGTGCTCGAAGACGCGCGGGGGAAATACGACCGCATTCTGTGTTTGGGCGATCTGGTGGGTTACGGCGCGGATCCCAACGCGATTGTGGAATGGACCCGCGGAAATGTGACGGCCATCATTCGCGGCAATCACGACCGGGTCAGCGTCGGCGGCGATCCGGGCGAGCCGGATGGCATGGAGACGTTCAATCCGGCGGCGCAGGCTTCGACGCTATGGACTCGCAACGCGCTGCAGCCGGAAAACCGCGCGTACCTGGAGCGCTTGCCACGCGGGCCTTTGCCTTATGAGGGGCTGGATTTGATTCATGGCTCGCCGGCCGACGAAGACGAATACGTGGTGACGGCGTCCGACGCCGCGCCTTTGTTCGAGTTACTGGCGGCGCCAGTCACCTTTTTCGGCCACACGCACCGCCAGGGCGCGTTCCGGATGTCGCGCCGGACGGTCACTCAAATAGCCCCGATCGGCACTTTAGCGTTTGAGCCTAAATATTTCTACCTGGTCAATCCGGGCTCGGTGGGGCAGCCGCGGGACGGTGACCCGCGCGCCGCCTACGCGTTATACTCTCCTGAGGAGCGCGCGGTGGAGTTCTGCCGCGTCGCCTACGACGTCGATCGGGCAGCGGCGAAGATTCGCGCGGCCGGTTTGCCCGATTTCCTCGCGGCTCGTCTCCACGAGGGGATGTAAACGCTCCCGTCGTTTCACACGCGCTGTGGGCCGAAGCCCTAGAATAGAGTTTACAGATGTCCTCACAAAATGGCCGGATGGCGGCGGCGATCACCAACCCTAAGGTGGTGGTCGCTACCACGGTGGCCCTTTCCTTTATCAGTTTCTGGCGGGGAGCTTCCATCGTTTTAAGCGATCTGGCGTCCTCCATGTTTTACGCCGGTGGCGCGGCCGAAGCGGCGGTGGGAAAAGCAGCGCCGTGGTTCGTGCTGGCGGTGATGTTGTTCAGCTTCGCGGTTCGCAGCGTATACCTCGAAAGCTGCAGCATGTACGTGCGCGGCGGCGTTTACGTGGTGGTGCACGACAGCATGGGTCCGGTGATGGCCAAGCTTTCGGTGTCCGCGCTGGTGTTCGATTACATTCTCACGGGGCCCATCAGCGTGGTGAGCGCGGGGCAATATATGGGCTCGCTGCTAAACGAAATTGGCGGCTTGCTGCACCAGAACTATCAGATCAACGTGAATCTGTTCGCGGCGGGCGCGGGGATTTTGATCACCATTTATTTCTGGTGGCAGAACATTAAAGGCGTGCATGAATCGAGCGGCAAGGCGCTGCGCATCATGCAGATTACCACCGTGATGGTGGGAATTCTGCTGATCTGGTGCCCCATCACGCTGCTGCTGACCAAGGGATGGCACTTGCCGCCGGCGCCCACGCCTAAGAACCTGGTGTTTTCGGACGCCGCGCAGGGCTGGCTGCAGGGCACTTTCTGGATGCAGATTCCGATGGTGGTGATCATCATCGCTTTCGGGCATTCGCTGCTGTCGATGAGCGGGTTTGAAACGCTGGCTCAGGTGTACCGCGAAATCGCGTCGCCGAAGATGAAGAATTTGAAGATTGCCGCGAATCTGACCTGCTGGTACGCTCTGCTCTGCACCGGGGTTATTTCATTATTCGCCGTAATGATCATTCCCGACGGCGTGCGGCCGATGTACATCAACAACCTGATCGGCGGCCTGGCGATGAGCCTGGCGGGGCCGTATCTGTTGAAGCTGAGCTTCCATATCTTTGTGGTGATCGTGGGCGGATTGATTTTGTCGGGCGCGGTGAACACTTCGATCATTGGCGCCAACGGCGTTTTGAACCGGGTGGCGGAAGATCATGTTCTGGTCCCCTGGTTCCGCGAGCCGCACAAAAAGTACGGCACCACTTTCCGCATGATCAACATGATCACGCTGCTGCAGGTGGCGACCATAATTTACAGCCGCGGGGACATGACCATCCTGGCCGAGGCTTACGCTTTCGGCGTGGTGTGGAGCTTCTTCATGAAGGCGCTGGGCGTGACTGTGCTGCGCTTCCAGCGAACCGATCAGGAATACAAATTCCCGCTGAACTTCCGCATCGGCGGTCGCGAGATTCCAGTGGGGCTGGGCATTACCACGCTGGTGTTGGGAGCGGTGGCCATCGCCAATTTGTTCACCAAGCAAATCGCGACCAAATACGGCGTAGCGTTCACGCTGGGGCTGTTCGTGATGTTCACGATTTCGGAAAAAATCAATCTGCGGCGCAAGCAAACTGAGCCCAAGGGGATGGAGCAGTTCAACCTGGACCATCAGGCGCATATTGACGGCGGCAGTTTGCATGCGCGGCCGGGCTGCGTGCTGGTGGCGGTGCGGGATTACAATCGCATGGAGCACTTGAAACGGGTGCTCGAAAAAACCAACCTGCGGCGCTACGACATTGTGGTCATGACGGTGCGCACCATTTCGACAGGCGCGGGCGAGTATGATTTGGCGGACAACCAGATTTTCAGCGATTACGAAAAAGAATTGTTCAGCCACGTGGTGGAATTGGCCGAGAAGGAAGGCAAGCCGGTGGAATTGCTGGTGGTGCCGGCCATGAATCCTTTCGACGCGGTGGCGGATACGGCTAGCCGTTTGCGCGCGTCGCGTTTGGTTACCGGCGTAAGCTCGCGGATGCCGTCGGATGAGCTGGCGCGGCAAATCGGACTGGCTTGGGAAAAGCTGCCGGAGCCGAGGCATGCGTTTTCGCTCGAAGTGATCAGCCCGGACCGGCCGTCGATTTTTGTCAATCTGGGCCCGCATCCGCCACGTTTGTGGCCGGAGGATGTCGAGCTGTTGCATGACATCTGGCTGAAATTGAGCGAGTCTGAACAACTGGGTGCGCGCCTGCATCACCGCGATATTGTCGGTGTCGCGCTGCGGCGGCTGCGCAAAGATCTGGAACATATTGATCGCGACCAGGTGGTCGCGGAAGTCCAACGCGAACTGCGCCACGATTAGCGCGTAATCAAATTCAAAACCCGAGGGGATGAATGGCAACCAAAGTAGGCATCAACGGCTTCGGCCGCATCGGTAGAAATGTTGTTCGGGCGGGGCTGAATAATCCGAACATCGAATTTGTCGCGGCCAATGATTTGACTGACACCAAAACGCTGGCACACCTGCTGAAGTACGACTCGATTCTGGGGCCGCTGCATGGCGATGTGAAGCTGGAGGCGGATGCCATCGTGGTCAACGGGAAGCGCATCAAGATCTTCGCTGTGAAGGACCCGGCGGAAATCGATTGGTCGAGCGTGGGCGCGGAAGTTGTGGTGGAATCGACCGGGCGTTTCACGGATGCCAAGGACGCGGCGAAGCATCTGCGCGGCAGTGTGAAGAAGGTCATCATTTCGGCGCCGGCTAAGAACGAAGACATCACGATTGTGCTGGGCGTGAACGATAGCGCTTACGATCCGAAGAAGCACAATATTATTTCGAATGCATCTTGCACTACGAATTGTCTGGCTCCGGTGGTGAAGGTGCTGTATGAGAAGTTTGGCATCGAGAAAGGCTCGATGACGACCATTCATAGCTATACGAATGACCAGCATGTGCTGGATTTTCCGCATAAGGATTTGCGGCGGGCGCGGGCGGCGGCTTTGAACATGATCCCGACTACTACCGGCGCGGCCAAGGCGATTGGGCTGGTGATGCCGCAACTGAAGGGGAAACTCGACGGGTACGCGATGCGGGTGCCTACGCCTAACGTTTCGGTGGTGGATCTGGTGGCGTTGACTACTAAGAACACTACTACTGAAGAGGTGAATGCGGCGTTGAAGGCGGCGGCGGAGGGGGAACTGAAGGGGATTTTGGCTTATACCGAAGACCCGGTGGTTTCTACTGACATGCTGCATAATCCTAACAGCTCAATTGTGGATTCGGATTTGACTAAGGTAATTGGCGGGAATTTGGTCAAGGTCGTGAGCTGGTATGACAACGAGTGGGGGTATTCGATGCGCGTTGTCGATCTGGTGGAGTTTTTGGCTCAGAAGGGGCTCTGAAAAAATAGGGACGGAGACTGAGTTTTCGCCGCTCGCGGGTGAACGGAAACCCCTACGAGTGCGGGCGGCGAAAATCAGGCTCCGTCCCTATTTTTTGGATTACGGCGTCGGTGAATTCTTCTGTGGAGGCGTGGCCGCCTACGTCGCCGGTGGTGTGTTTTTTCTCGGCGTACACCTTCTGTACGGCGGAATGCAGGCGGTTGGCGGCTTCTAACTCTTTCAGGTGGGTTAGCATCAGGACGGCGGAAAGCATCATAGCGGTGGGATTCGCTATGCCTTTGCCGGCTATGTCGGGGGCGGAGCCGTGGACGGCTTCAAACACCGCATGCGTATCGCCCATGTTGGCGCCGGGGACGATGCCTAATCCGCCTACCAGGCCTGCCGCTAAATCGGAAACGATGTCGCCGTAGAGGTTTGGCAGCAGCAGAATATCGAACGTTTCGGGACGCATTACTAGCTGCATGGAGGCGTTGTCGACGATTAGCTCGTTGTACTGGATGTGCGGGAAACGCGCGGCTACTTCGCGGCAGCAACGGAGGAAGAGGCCGTCGGCCAGCTTCATGATGTTGGCTTTGTGGATCGCCGTCACTTTTTTGCGGCCTAGCTGATCGGCGAATTTGAAGGCATATTCGGCGATACGAATGGATGCCGTGCGGGTGATGACTTTGATGCCGGTGACTACGTCGGGGATCACTTCGTGCTCGATGCCGGAGTACAAGTCTTCGGTGTTCTCGCGGAAAATCACCATGTCGATATTGACGTCGGCGAAGCGCGAGGCAATGCCGGGGAGCGAGTGCACGGGACGCACGTTGGCGTAAAGATCCAGGCGTTTGCGCAGGGCTACGTTGACGCTGGCGAAACCTCCTCCGATAGGGGTGGCGACGGGGCCTTTCAGGCCTACGCGGGTGCGATTCAAACTATCTACTACGCTTTGCGGGAGCGATTGGCCGGTTTTCAAAATTAGGGCGGCGTTGAGTTCGGCGACTTCCCAATCGATCGAAACACCGGTGGCGTCGACGGCGCGGCGGGCGGCTTGGGAGACTTCGGGGCCAATGCCATCGCCGGGAATAAGAGTTACGAGATGCGACATTTTCCTTCATTGTAGCGAGCGGGCACACTTCTCCTGAGAATTGGCTCGCAGATGGAACCGATGAACACAGATAGCTGCAAAGATCGTCTCGCGGTGGGCTGCTTTTTATGGCAACCCACCGGAGTGGTAGAGGTCATGGACGGCTTGCTGGTCTCTGAAGAGTGACTAAATCAACCAGTTTTCTGCTCTCTCCCATTTCCTCCCGCGGCAACTTAACATCACCAGAGAATCGATTCTCTCCTGTCCCGCCCTCTCCACAATGTTTCCAGGGCGGCTAGCCCGCTGTTTTAGCAACGGGCGCGGATACCAACTAAACAACGACGATTAGCCTGCGCAGGCTTGTACTGCGCTTTGATTATGCGCGGGGTTCGTGAAAATCGCGGCGGGCCGAAACGGGAAGTGATTGAAAACGCCGGGATTGCGGTTGGCTTGATAATGGTGTCGACTCTATGACGGTGCAGATTTTCGGGCTTAAAAATTCTCAGACTACGCGTGCGGCGGAGCGGTTCTTTAAGGAACGGCGGGTGGTTTTTCAGTTCGTGGATTTGAAGCGGAAGCCTATGGCTCCGGGGGAAATTAAACGCTTCGTCGACCGCTTCGGGTTGAGTGGGCTGCTGGATAGCGAGGGCAAAATCTACAATGACGCCGGGTTGAAATATTTGAAGGTCACGGATGCGGATCTGTTCAAGCGGATCGAGCAGGAACCGGGATTGCTGCGGCTACCGCTGGTTCGCGCGGCGAACCGGCTGAGTATCGGCGCCGATGAGGCCGCCTGGAAAGACATGCTCGGGGGCATTTCCTAAAGTAAGTGTTGATCGTGCGGCCCAGCGGGAGAAATGCGGATGGCTGGGCCGCGAACCTCCTCAGCTTTCGAGGAGGTGGGAGCCGTGGGTAATGGCGGCACCGGCGCGTAGAGCGGCGGCGACGTGGATCGCTTCGCCCAGTTCCTGCTCCGTTACACCGGCTTTGAGAGCGGCTTTGCGGTGCAGTTCGATGCAGTAGGGGCATTGCGTGGTGAGAGCTACGGCGATGGCCATCAGCTCTTTGTACTTCTTGGGGATAGCTCCCTCTGCGAGCGCGGCCTTGTCGTAGGCCCAGAAAGCCGCGGTGGCGTCGGGAGCGAGCTTGTCCAGTTTAGGAAGCCTGCTTAGTTTGTCCAGGGAATACATGGTTTTTATTTCCTTTCGCGCGAACTAATTTACCGCCGCGGTTTTTCGGGACGTCCCCGGCTTTTCCGCCTTGATCCCTGTCAGCGCCGGCACAAACATGGGGACTTGCTCACGATAGCGCAGGTAGTTGTCTCCGTGAGCGGTTACCAAGTCAGCTTCTTCAAAGCGGATGGCGATCAGGATATAAGCAGTGGTCATGACGGGCGCCGACCAGAACGCGAGCAGCCATAAAAAAAAGGAGTGCGGAATGCCAGGTCCGTATATTCGACCGAGAACAGCATCGCGGAGGTGGCGGCGGCGGTGGGCTACGGATCGGAAGCGGCCTTCAACCGGGCGTTCAAGCGGCAGTTCGATTGTCCGCCGGCGCATTTCCGCCGCAGCAGGAATGCGCAGCGGTCGGGCGCTCTGACGAACGCGGCTATTTCGACGGGCGCTTGAAACAGTTTCTCCCCCCGCGCGGGGGTAGTTTGTTCCCCCTCCTTAGTCGGGACTGATTATTTTGTTCCCTCCCTCCGATAGAAAAGAACAGTATGAATAAACGCGTCGAGCCACGATTCAAAACCGATACGGGCGTCACGCTGCAACTTCCGAATCAGACGCAGCCCTACCCGGCGCGTATGGTGGATGTTTCCGGAGTGGGATTCCGCTTGTTGGTGGAGCAGCCGATCGCGGTGGGCGAAGTGCTGCAGATTAATGTGGAGGACCGTCATCTGCTGGTGACGGTGCGGCATTGCGGACCTGCCGAAAACGGGTATTTCGTGGGCGTGGAGCGAATCGATAAGTGGCTGCCGGGAGAGGCGCAGGACGACGCCGCTGTTTTGGGGCGTCCGCAGCTAACAAAAGATGTCGACCCGCTGCGCGTGATTGGATTACGCAATCAATTTTCGAAACCCAGGGTAGTGGCAGGAACAGACTCACGGCGGGGACTGATGCTGGGGGGAATCGCGGCGGTGATCGGCCTGAGTGTTCTGGCGCTGATCTGGGGTGGAGTGCGCGGGTCGGGTCACACGACTGCCACGCTTCCGGTGGTGGAAAAACCAGTAGCGAAGACTGAGCCTGCGACGGTGGCTCCGAAGAAGGCGGTTACGAAAAAAGTGGCGGCTCCTATGGTAAAGCCCGCTCTCGCCAGCAGCAAGCCGCAGCCGGTAGCGCACGCGGCCGCACCCGCTGTGGCGCTTCCCGCGAAAGCGGCGCCTGTCGCCGGGGCGCAGCAAGTGACGTTGCGCGCGTCTGAGCTAAGCTGGGTGGATGCATGTGCCGACGGAAGGGTGGTCTTCGCGAAGGCTTTCAACGCTGGCGAGACGGGGCAAATTAAATTTTCGAATGTGGCCACGGTACGAGCCGGGAATGCGGGCGGATTGGAAATCACTTTCGGATCGAAGCCGGCGGAGCGCATGGGCGCCAAAGGGCTCATCCAAATGTGGAAGTTCACTGCGGCCGGACGGCAGGAAGTCCCGCCGAATTCCGCTAGTGCGTGCGCGGTTCACTAGACCGGCGCTGGTGCCGTTCCCTTGACGCGCATGGGAGCCGGGCCAACGCAGGAAACTACTGTACAGAAACTGACCGCTACGGCGGCCGGAGTTGTGGCAGGCGTCACGCTGCTGGCTGCGGTAATCGGGATCAGCTCGACTAGTTCTTCGATCCTGGCGAAAATCGCGCTCGGCCCGTCGTCAGAAGCGGCGGCCAAATCCGCGCCGGTAATTCCACCGCAGACCAACGCTGCGAAAGTCATCCCGCCGGAACATACGCATTTACCCGCGGTTCACGGCAAATCGCAGATCGTGATTCAGGCGAAGCAGGGCAGTTGGATCGACGCGTGTGCGGATGGGCGCACGGTTATCCGACGGTACCTGGCGCCAGCGGGCACTGCCGAACTCGGGTTTGCGAATACGGCGGTGGTGCGCGCGGGGAATGCGGGCGGGGTGGACATTTCAGTCAACGGCAAGTTGGCGGGACCGGTGGGGAAAGCTGGAGAGGTTCGCGTGGTTCGATTCGACGTGGGGGGATTTCACGTCCTGGAGCCAGGCGATCCGGGAACCGAGTGCGGGCAATAGCGCATTCAGGCGCGCACGGCGGGCCGCTGGTTTTCATCGGCGCTAAGCAACTGGGCTAACTCGCGGAGATCGTTATCGGGCGTGGTCTGCGGATCGGCGAGAAACGCTGTCGCCGGGGCGCTGAGCGATTTGCTCTGATATTTCCAGCGGTACATGCGGCGGTCGGCTTCCTTGATGAGAGACTCGGTGTCGTGGCCATCGACGGGATAGATGGCGACGCCGACGCTCATCGACAGACAAGGCTCGCCGCAGATGGTGAGTCCGGCCTGCACGGCTACCTGGCGCATTCTTTCTAGCTGCGTGGAGTAGTCTCCTTGCAAGCCGTGGAGCACGACGACGAACTCGTCGCCGCCCATACGGGCCAGGTAATCGTAACCCCGGCAGGCGTCGCGCAGGCCTTGGGCAACGGTGCGCAACACTTCGTCGCCGGTGAGATGCCCGAAGCGATCGTTCACCTGCTTGAATCCGTCAAGGTCGCACACCAGCACACCGATGCGGGAGTTTTCGCGGGCGGCGCGCTGGAGTTCCTGTTCCATATGGAGGGCCAGCGCGCGGGCATTGGGGATGCCGGTGAGGTGATCGGTTGCGGCGGTCTCTTCCACGTCCTGAAACTTCAGGGCGGCTTCGATGGCGGGGCCGATTTGCAGGCTGGCGGCTTCGAGGATGCGGAGATCGTCCTGGCTGAAGGCGTTGCGATCCATGTGATAGAGCGTGATGACGCCGGCGGTTCCACCTTTGCTTTCGAAGGGGACGGCGAGCGCGGTTTGCAGGTTATAAAGGATCTGTGAATTATTCGCGTAGCAGCATTCCACCGATACATTGCCGTTCAAGATGGGGTTGCGATGCTGGGCGACCCAGCCGGAAAGGCCTTCGGCGAGCGGAAAGGTTTTCTTCGTGAATAAGGATTCGTGGGCGCCTAGAAAATAGATGGGCTCCATTTCGGTGTTGCGGCGGATGTAGAGTCCCAGGGTGTCGTAACCGATTTTCTGGCTGAGAGATTTGTGGATGGCTTGCGCCACTTCATCGAGGCATGCGGCATGCGCCAGCGCGGAGGCCAAGGTCTGCAGCAATTGGGTTTCCTGGCGTGCGGAAACGATGGGGTCGAGAATATTGTTGGGGGTGGCCGCCGGGGAATCGGATTGGAAACGTGTAACGGGTGGATGGCCGACGGTTCCGCGCGCCAGTTGATCCAGCTCAATGTAGCGGCGCTGCAGAATGGAAATGATGGCGGGGTCGTAGCTCTTGCCTTCCTGGCTGCGCACCATGGCCATGGCTTCGGCGAGGGGCAGCGCGGCGCGGTAGGGGCGATCGGAGGCGAGAGCGTCCAGGCAATCGACCGCGGAGAGAATGCGCGCGCCGATGGGAATGTCGTCGCCGCTGATGCCGTAAGGGTAGCCGGTGCCGTCCCATTTTTCATGATGTGTTTTGACGATGTCGGTGACCAGCTCGGGGAAGTGCATGCGCGCGAGCATTTCGGCGCCGATCAGGGCGTGGGTCTTCATCTTGTCCCACTCGGGCACGGTCAAGGAACCGGGCTTGAGCAGAATGTGATCGGGGATGCCCAGCTTGCCGATGTCGTGGAGCAGGGCGGCGACGTTCAAGGCTTCCAGTTCTTCTTCGGTCAGGCGCAATTCGCGGCCGACGGCCAAGGCGTAAACCTGGACGCGGCGCAGGTGCATGTGGGTGGTCTGGTCACGGGCGTCGATGGCGAGGGCCAGAGTCTCGAGGGTGTTGCGATGGAGCTGCGCGAGTTCTTCTTTGCGTTCGACAACGGCATCGCACCAGCGGCGATAGCCGCGGTCGAGGGTGAACAGCACAGGAAGAGCAATGAGGGCAGGATTATAACCCGTGCGAAAGCCGGCGGATTGGACCAGATACGCGAGATAAGCGGTGGCGACGAACCAGGGCAGCAAGGGCCGGTATTCGTGGTTGTAGGTATTGAGGCAGGGCTCCTTCGGTTTGGTGAGGAGCATGGCGGAGAGGCCGCAGTTCGCCATCAATACGAAGGCGCCGGCAATGATGGGGGCGGGGAAAATCGGGTTGGTGGCCAAGTGCGCGGCGGTGTTATAGATGGGCTGCGCGGCGGCCACGCCAATGGTGACGCTGGCGATGGCGTAGAGCAATCCGTAAATGTCGGAGAGGCGGCGCACGGCGCGGACTTCGCGCAGCAGAGTAATGCTGACGGCGATGAACAGCAGCTCGGGCAGAGTTAAATCTTCGATGCCCAGCATCAGGAAAAGAAATCCAGCGGGCAGGACGCTCTTGACAGACGTCAAGCGAAGACCGAACGCGGCGAGATTAGCACAGGCGAGGTAAATCAAAAAGCGGCCGGTGTGGCCGGTGCCGGCTCGCGAAAGAATCACAATGCAGGCGAGAACGCCTAAGAGGCCGTAAACTACGGCCCAGGCCCGGACGTTTCTGGTGGCTTCGAAAGGCGTGGATTCGGGTGAGGTTCGAGCAACCTGCATGGATCAAACTAGCCTTCCCGGGGACTAGTAAACATGAGAAGAACGGTTCATATTAAGAGGGGACCGACTTACTAGTCGATCGGTACTAAGTTTTGCATCGCCCTAATGGCGGGCCTTAGTGGTGGACGCTGATTCGATTGCGCCGCTTAGAAGTTTTCTAAGGGCCCTAGAACGAAATGTCTATTGCGGCGAAACGGGCGGCGGGGCAAGCTAGGGATACAAGAGGAGTCCCATGAATACCGTTACCAGCGACGCATTCGGCGATGCGAAGGTCACCGAATATTCCGATAAAATGCTGCTGCTGCGCGTGGGCAGCCAGGTTCCGGTGGGCACGACAGTGAAAGTGCGGTTGGAGGGGGCGTTATCGCGCTGGAAGGTTTTCAGTTGCGTGTCGGACGTCAATTGCTTTCACTTGGGGCTGGAACTGGCGGACCGCCGGCAATAACGGTTGACACCTGCGGCGGCGGCAGGTAGCATCGCGCTTGAAGGGCAGGAGGGTTGCGATGCGGCGATGGTGTCTGCTGGTGGTGACGGCGGCGATGGCGATGGCGCAGGTTCCGCGAACGGCCGATGGGCATGCGGACCTGCAGGGGTTCTGGAATAACGCTAGTCTCACGCCGCTGCAACGGCCGGCGGGGCTCGGCAATAAACAATTCTTCACTCCGGCGGAGGCGGCGGCTTATGAAAAGTCGCGCCTCGAAGAAGTGAATCGGGACAGGCGGGACGGGTCGGGGCAGGCGGACGTCGAGCGCGCTTACAACGAAGCCTGGTTCGATCGCGGGACGAAAGTCTCGCGGACGTTGCGGACTTCCTTAATCAGCGATCCGGTGGACGGGAGGGTTCCGGCGCTGACTCCGGAGGCACAGCAGAAGTGGGCGAAGATCCAGGCGGATTTCGCGGCGCATCCGGGTGATGGGCCGGAGGACCGGCCGCTGCCCGACCGGTGCCTGGTGTTTTCACAATCGGGTCCGCCGATGATGGCGGGGAATTACAACGACAATTATCAGATTGTGCAGACGCACGATTTCGTGAGCATTCGGGCGGAGATGGGCGGGATTGTGCGCGTGATTCCGCTGGATGGGCGTCCGCATTTGCCGTCGAATGTGCGGGAGTGGACGGGGGATGGGCGGGGGCACTGGGAGAGCGACACACTGGTGGTGGAGTCCACTAATTTTCGCGCGGGTAAGCGCAGCCGATTTGGGGTGGTGTACGACGGCATGACGGATGAGAATCTGCGGGTGGTGGAGCGGTTCACGCGGAAGAGCGCGGACATGATTCTGTATCAGGCTACGGTGGAGGACCCGACGGTTTACACGCGGCCCTGGACGGTGGAGATTGCGATGAACAAAACCGTGGAGCCGATTTATGAGTACGCTTGCCATGAGGGGAATTACGGGATGTCGGGGATTTTGTCGGGGATCAGGGCAGAAGAGAAGAAGGCTGCGTTGAAGGCGGCGGCGGGCAGGTAAGTCTAGTTGGCTGGTAGGATGGAATTTCACCCCCTACCAACATGAAAATTGAAGCGAAGGAACGCTTGATTGTCGCGCTCGACGTGCCGGACGTCGCGGCGGCCCGGAAGATGGTTGATGAGCTTGAGGGCGTCGTGGACTTTTTCAAGATCGGGCTCACGCTGCAGCTCGCGGAGGGTGTGGAGGAGTTGATTCACTCGCTGATCGCGAAGGGCAAGCGGGTTTTTCTGGATTACAAATATTACGACATCTCGGAGACTTTGAAGAAAGCTGTCGGGCGCGCGGCGAAGCTGGGCGTGGCTTTTTTGACGATTCACGGGTCGAGTGTGCTGATCAAGGCGGCTGTCGAGGGGCGCGGGGATAGCAAGATGAAGCTGTTCACGGTTACGGTGCTGACTAGCTTGGACGCGGGCGATATCGCGGAGATGGGGTATACGAAGCACACCGTCGAGGAGCTGGTTTTGTTCCGGGCTCGCAAGGCGCTGGAGGCGGGGTGCGATGGCGTGATCGCATCGGGGCGCGAGGCTGAGAAAATCAAGAGCCTATCGGGCGGGAAGCTACTGGTGGTGACGCCGGGGATTCGGCCGGAAGGATATCCGGCGGGCGATCAGAAGCGCGCTACGACTCCACGTGAAGCGGTTACGGCTGGCGCGGACTATTTGGTGATCGGAAGACCGATTACGAATCCGCCGGACGGGGCTCCACGCAAAGCCGCGGAAATGGTGCTGGCCGAAATGCAATCGGCTTTCGACCAGCTGCCTAGCTAAGATTTATCCCTTCAAATATTTCGCGAAGAAATCGGTGGTGCGCTGCCAGGCTAGTTTGGCGGCGGCTTCGTCGTAGCGCGGGGTAGTGTCGTTATGGAAGCCGTGATTGGCGCCTTCGTAGATGAAGCACTCGTAGTTGGCGTGGTTGTCTTTTAGCGCTTGCTCGAAGGCGGGCCAACCGGCGTCGATGCGGGTGTCGAGCCCGGCGTAGTGCAACAGCAGCGGGGCCTTGATCTTGGCGGTGTCGGCGGCGTTGGGCTGTCCGCCGTAGAAGGGCGCGGCGGCGGCGAGGTCGGAACCAAGGCGCACCGCGAGGGTATTGACCATGCTGCCTCCGAAGCAGAAGCCGACGGCACCGATTTTGCCGGTGCAATCGGCGCGGCCTTTCAGCCAACGCGCGGAGGCGATGAAATCTTCGGTCATTTTGGGCTTGTCGATGGGTCCGAAAATCGCGGCGGCTTTTTCTTCGTCACCGGGATAGCCGCCGACGCTAGTGAGTCCGTCGGGCGCGAGGGCCATGTAGCCGAGGACGCCGAGGCGGCGGGCGACGTCTTCAATATAGGGATTGAGGCCGCGGTTTTCGTGGACCACTAGAACAGCGGGCAGTTTCTTCGCGCCAGCGTCGGCGGGGCGGACGAAATAGCCTTTGATTTCGCCGAGTCCCTGCGGCGAGGGGACGGTGACGCGCTCGGTCTTGAGGCGCTTGTCGTCTGTCGGGACTTGCGTGGCCCAAGCGTAGTTGGGGCGGAGGCTTTCCCAGATGGCGGTGGCGGTGACTCCGCCGACGGCGAATTTCTGGGCGCCGTCGAGGAAGTCGCGGCGGGCGATGTCGCCGTGGACGTACTTGTCGAAGAGGTTGAGCAATTCCTGCGGGTAGTCAGAGGCTTTTTTGCGTTCCATGTGGGTGCTCCTTTACTTACTGGGGAAGGATATCACAGGGGGAATGCGGGGGAAGAGTGCTGATTGGGAGGGTTACTCGAATTCGCGGCCGGCATAGAGTTCGGTGACCAGGGCGCGGTGGTTTTCTAGGGCGCGGCTGCGGCGGAGTTTCATGGTGGGGGTTAGTTCGCCGTATTCGATGGAGAAGTCGCGGTCCAGAATTTTGAATTTGCGGATTTGCTCAAAAGACGGGAGCTGGCGGTTTACGTTTTTTACTGTGGCTGCGACGATGGATTGGGCGGCGATAGGATCGCCGGTGACGGTGATGATCGCGGTTACGTAAGGGAGGCGGTCTCCGATCAGGAGGACGTGGTTGATGAGCGGCTCCTTTTTGAAGAGGCCTTCGATGCGGGCGGGGTAGATTTTTTTGCCGTTGGAGGAGACGATCAGTTCCTTTTTGCGACCGGTGATGTAGTAGTAGCCGTCGGCGTCGCAGGTGGCGATGTCGCCGGTGGAGAGCCAGCCGTCGTGGAGGACGGCGGCGGTGGCGGCGGGGTCCTTGTAATAGCCGGAGAAGTTGACGGCACTGTGGAGCAGCAGCTCGCCGTCTTCTTCGATGCGGACTTCGATGCCGGGCAGGAGCTTGCCGATGCTGCCGGGTTTGACGCGGCCGATGGGGTTGACGGAGACGACGCCGCCTTCGGTGAGGCCGTAGCCTTCGAGTAGAGGCATGCCGATGGCTTCGTAGAATTCGGCGAGGTCCTTGCTCAGCGGGGCGGCGCCGGAGATGGGGAAGCGCAGGCGGCCGCCCAGGCGCTCGCGGATTTTGTTGAAGATGATTTTGTCGAAGAGGGCGAGGGCGGAGCGAATCCAAAGGGGGACGGGGCGGCCGTCGCGTCGTAACTGGGCGGCTCGGGACCCCGTGCCTAGCGCGAGATAAAACATTTTTCGCAAAGGCGCAGGGCGCTTTTTGATTTCGGCTTGGATGCTGGAATACATGCGCTCCCAGACGCGCGGGGGCGAGAGGAAGAAAGTGGGGCGGGCGGTGCGGAGTTCGCTGGGGAGTTTGGACAGGCCTTCGGAAAACCACACGCTGGAGCCGGTGCGGAGCGGCATTAGCTCGCCCACTACGCGCTGTGCGATGTGGGCGGAGGGCAGGAAAGCTACGGTGCAATCGTTGGGGGTGAGGGGAAGCACCGCGGGGGTCATGTCGATGTTGATGACTAGCGCGGCGTGGGTGACTAGACCCATCTTGGGTTCGCCGGTGGCGCCGGAGGTCATATAGAGAACTGCTAGAGCCTGGTCATCGAAACCGGCGCGGATGCGTTCAAAGGCGTCGGGATCGGCGGCGAGTTGGTGCTGACCTTTTTCGATGAGTTGCTCGAGAGTGATGGCGCCGGGGGCTTCGCCGGTTAGTAAAATCCACTTCGAGAGCGCGGCGGGTTTTCTTGCACGGCCAGTGCGTTCAGCAGGCCTTGCATGGCTTTGGGATTTTCGATCATGGCTACGCGGGCTTCGCAGAAACGTAGGGCATTTGCTTGCTCCGCGTAAGGCAGGCTGGTGTAGAGGGCGGCGGAGATGGCTCCGGCGGCCATCACGCCGAGGTCGGCGAAATAAAACTCGGCGCGGGTTTCCGATTGCAGCGCGACTATGTCGCCAATGTTTACGCCGATGGTGCTGAGGCCCACGGCGGTCCACTGCACGCGGTCGCGAAATTCGGCCCAGGTGTAGGTGCGGTATTTGCCGCCGCCGAGGGGCTGATGGAGCGCGGGCTTGGCGGCGTGGGCAGCGGCGGTCTCTTCGAGCATGGTGTATACGGTCCGCGCGGACATGATGTGATTTTAACGTGCAGCAGGCTAAACCTTGCGGGGTGGTTCTCGTTTAAGAGTCCAGAAAGGGACAAGCTGGACATGAAAAAAATAATGATTGGCATGATGACGGGTGCGCTGTTGTTGGGTGGCGCGGGCGCGGTGCTGGCGGACAACGAGGTGAACGAGCGGCAGCGCAATCAGCAGGAGCGAATCGGCAAAGGCGTAGAGAACGGTTCGCTCACGGCGGGTGAGACGGCGCATCTGGAAAAGCAGGAGGCCGCGATTCATCATGAAGTGAAGGCGGATCGCAAGGCTAACGGGGGACAGTTGACGGCGCAGGAACACCGGCAGGTCAATCGCCAGCAGAATCGCGAGAGTGCGCGGATCTATCGCGATAAGCATAACGGGAAGACGCAGTAGGGCCGTACCAAAACCTTCAGGGAGGCGTTTTTCGCGCCTCCTTTTTTATTTGCACGCTGTTCGCCGGTGAATCCGGGCGACTCGCCGATTTTGGGGGGCGCGGCGCGCGGTAGCCTGTTAGGCTCGACTTGAAAGCGAGACAGGCTATGGGCGATTTCAATCCGCATCAATTTCGCGACGAGTTGACTGATGACATTCATCGGCGCATGCGGCGGCGCCGGGACCGCTTCCGTCAGCGCAGGCATTCGCCGGTGGGGGGCGTGATCATCGGCACGGCGATTCTTCTAGCGGGCGTGCTGTTTCTGCTGGAAAACTTTGGGCTGCTGCACGTCCACAACATCTGGGATTACTGGCCGGTGCTTATGATTGCCTGGGGTATTGCGGGCATGACGGGCGCGGGGCATGCGAGCGGGCGCGCTTGGGGCGGCGTGGTCGCGGTGATCGGCGCGCTACTGCTGCTGAGCAATCTTCATATCATTAGCGAGAATTTATGGCGGATTGTGTGGCCGCTGCTGCTGATCCTCGCGGGGTTCCGAATGTTATTTCGCTCGGTGCGGCGGAGGCGCAGGGATGATGACAATTTCCCACCTCCGGGTGGGCCACCGGGCGCACCGGAGGGGACGGCTCCACCGAGTGGAGCACCGCGAGGGGACACGCGGCCGGGGCACCTCGACGAGTGGGCAGTGTTCGGGGGATCGCGGCGGCGGGTGGATTCGCAGGACTTCAAGGGCGGCGAGGCGTTCGCGATGTTCGGCGGAGTGGAACTGGACTTGCGCTCCGCAACCATCGTGCAAGATGAAGTGGTGATCGATGCCAGCGCGTTGTTCGGCGGCGTGGATCTGCAGGTGCCGGAGAACTGGAACGTCTCTGTCGAAGGACATGGGATTTTCGGGGGCTACGAGGACAAGACTGTGCACGCCATGCCGGAGAGCGCGCGTCCGCGGGTGGTGATTACGGGCAGTGCGGTGTTTGGCGGCGTGGTGGTAAAAAACTAAGGGAGGAGATGCGATGCATCCGATCTTCTCCCGGAGGGCGTGGCTGGCTGCGTATCTGGCGGCGGCGGGCGTGGGCGCCGCGCTGCTGGCAGTGCTGCTGCGCATGGCGGGCGCTTTGCCGTGGTCGAAGGCGGAGGGATTGGCCGTTCCGCTCGCGTTGCTCTTATGCCGTCGATTGCCTGACGCCGTGGTACTTGTGCCGCGTGCTTCCGTTGGGCGCGACGCATCCGGTGAAGCTCGCGGTGGAGCAGTTGGGAGTCGGCGGTGCTGGCGACAGGGGTTTGGGTGGTCGGGGCGCAAGTGCTGGGCGCGTTTTCGAGGCGACTGCGGGGACGCAGGCGGTGACTCCTTATCTTGATCGCGATGGGGTTGCTGCTCTATTGCTTGTCCGTGGCGCTGCACTATATGTTGCTCGCGATGCGCGCTTCGCGTGAAGCCGCCATCCAGGCGCGTGATGCGGAACTGCGGGCACTCAAGGCGCAGGTGAATCCGCACTTTTTGTTTAACAGTCTGAATTCGATAGCGGCGCTGGCAGTGAAAGATCCTCCGCGGGCGCGGGAGATGTGCATTCTGCTCTCGGATTTTCTGCGGCTGACGCTGGGGCTGGGAGAAAAGCAGAGCATTTCCTGGGCGGAGGAAATTCAACTGGTGGGCGCGTACTTAGACATTGAACGCATTCGTTTCGGTGCGCGGCTGCACGTGGAGATGCAGATAGACAGGGCTTGCGGGCAATGCCAGGTGCCTCCACTGCTGTTGCAGCCGTTGGTGGAAAACGCAGTGAAGCACGGAATTGCGAACATGGTGGACGGGGGCACGATTCGTGTGAACAGCCGGGTGGAAGAGGGCCTGTTGCAGGTGTTCGTCGAGAATGGTTATGACGCGGACGCGCCTACGCCGCGGCGGCAAGGCTTGGGGCTGCGCAATGTTCGTAATCGACTGGAGACGTCCTTCGGCAGCGCGGCGCGGTTGACTACCCAAACCGAAGATCATGTATTCCGGACTGAGATGATTCTGCCATGCCAAATGGAGCGTTGAAACCATCGGAGAAGCTGCGGGTGGCGATCGTCGATGACGAGCCGCTGGCGCGGCAACTGCTGCGCGAATATCTGGAAGCGGACGGGCGCGTGGAGGTGGCGGCGGAATGCGCTAATGGATTCGAGGCGGTCAAGGCCATCACAGAGCAGCAGCCGGATCTGGTGTTTCTGGACATCCAGATGCCGAAGCTCGACGGGTTCGAGGTTTTGGAGTTGATCGACCCTGGAGTCGCGGTGATTTTCGTCACGGCTTACGATCAGTACGCCATGCGCGCGTTTGAGGCGCGGGCGGTGGATTATCTGTTGAAGCCGTTCGGCGAGGAGCGCTTATGGAAGGCGCTGGATCGGGCTCGCGAAAGGCTGGCGGAAGGTCGACTGGTGGGTGCGTTTCCGGCAGCGCGGGCGGAGCTGGCGGCGGCGGCGCGTCCTCCGGAGCAGCGGTTGGAGCGGGTGGTGGTGCGGGACGGGGCGAAGGTCCACATTGTGCCGGTGGCGAAGCTGGATTATGTGGAGGCGCAGGACGATTATGTTTGTCTGCACTCGGAAAAAAAGCGCTATTTGAAGCAGCAGACGATTTCGGCGCTGGAGGGGCAGTTGGATCCGCGCAGCTTTGTACGGATTCATCGGTCTTATTTAGTGCGGCTGGAAACGATTGCACGGATTGAGCCTTATAGCAAAGACAGCCGGGTGGTGGTGCTTACGGATGGGACGCAGTTGCCGGTGAGCCGGGCGGGGCATGCCAGGCTGAAGGAATTGCTGGGCGAAACGCGGTAGGGAACGCGGGACATTTCGCATCGGGCGGCGTCTGATAGTCTAGAAACACCATGAAAACGCCATCTTTGTCTCTATTTTCTGCGCGCGCGACGGCGGCTTTGGCGATATGCGGAGTCTTGAGCTTCACGCCGGCGGGGCTGGCGCAGACCAAGGTCACATCGGTCGAGGGCATCACTGAATACCGGCTCGACAACGGTTTGAAGGTGCTGCTGTTCCCGGATAGCTCGAAGCCGTCGGTGACGGTGAATGTCACTTATCTGGTAGGGTCGCGCTACGAAGGCTACGGCGAGACGCGGCATGGCGCATCTGCTGGAACATATGTTGTTCAAGGGCACGGCCAAGCGCAACGGCATCATGGGCGAGCTGAGCAATCATGGGGCGCAGTTCAACGGAACCACATCCTACGACCGCACTAATTATTTCGAGACCATGACGGCGACGGATGAGAATCTGCATTGGGCGCTGGAGATGGAAGCCGACCGCATGGTGAATTCGCGGGTTTCGCGAAAGGATCTGGACAGCGAGATGACGGTGGTTCGCAACGAATTTGAGCGCGGCGAGAACGATCCGGGGCGGGTGCTGGAAGAGCGCGTGGTATCCACCGCCTATCTGTGGCACAGCTACGGGCGCAGCACGATTGGCGCGCGGTCGGATATCGAAAAGGTTCCGATTGAGCAGCTGCAGGCGTTCTACCGGAATTACTATCAGCCGGATAATGCCGTGCTGGTGGTGGCGGGGAAATTGGATGAGGCGAAGACGCTCGCCTGGATCAAGGAAACTTTTGGCGCGATTCCGAAGCCTTCGCGCACGCTGACTCCGCCGTATACCGAGGAGCCGGTGCAGGACGGCGAGCGCGACGTGACGCTGCAGCGCGTGGGCGATAACCAAGTACTGATGATGGCGTATCATGTGCCGGCCGGGTCCGATCCGGATTCGGCGGCGGTGGACGTGTTGACGGCGATCTTGGATGAAGCTCCGGCGGGGCGGCTTTATAAGGCGCTGGTGGAAACGAAGAAAGCCATTTCGGTGAACGGCGAGAACAATCAATTGCATGACGCGGGGTATCTGTTGTTTGCGGCCGAAGTGCGCAAGGGCGGTTCGCTCGACGATGTGCGGCAAACCATGCAAAGTGTGCTGGAGGGGATCGTCAAGGAGCCGCCTAATAAGGAGGAGATCGATCGGGTGTTGACGCGGCGGAAGAAAGATTTCGAGCTGTTGTTCAACAATCCGCAGCGGGTCGCGCTGATGATGAGCGAGTGGGCATCGATGGGCGACTGGCGGCTGATGTTTCTGGATCGCGATCGCACCGAAAAAATCATGCCCGAAGATGTTGCGCGGGTGGCGAAGCGGTATCTGAAGGATTCGAATCTGACCGTAGGGCGGTTTGTGCCGGTGGACACGGCTCCGGAACGGGCGGTGGTGCCTCCGACGCCGGATGTAGCGGCGATGCTCAACAACTACACGGGCCGCGCGGCAGTGGAGCAGGGCGAGGCGTTCGATCCGACGCCGGCGAACATTGAATCGCGCGTTCAACGCGTGACTCTGCCGAACGGGCTGAAGCTGGTGATGCTTCCGAAGAAAACGCGCGGCGGCACGGTGACGGCGTCGCTGGCGCTGCATTACGGCGATGAGAAGAGCGTTTTCGACAAGGGCACGGCGGCGCAATTCGCGGGCGCAATGCTGATGCGAGGGACGCAGAAGCACACGCGTCAGCAGTTGCAGGATGAGCTCGACACAGCTGAAAGCGCAGATGGCCGCCAATGCAGCGGACAACGATGCGAATCTGAACGTCACCACGATCCACGCGAGCATTGTTCCGGCGCTGCGTCTGGCGGCGGAAGTATTGCGGCAGCCGGCGTTTCCGGAGAGCGAATTCGAGCAGTTGCGACAGGCTTCGCTGGGCCGTATGGAAGGCAGTTTGAAGGAGCCGGGGGCGCTGGCTCCGCTGGCGCTGCGGCGGCATTTGATCCGTTATCCGGCGGGCGATCCGCGGGCCGTGAGCACGTTCGAGGAGGACATCGCGAACATCAAGAAGCTTAAAACTCGCGGACGTCAAAAAATTCTACAGTGATTTCTTCGGCGCGTCGAACGCGGAGCTGGCGATTGTGGGGGATTTCGATCCGGCGGAAATTCGCAAGGTTGTGGAGCAGGAATTCGGCACATGGAAGAGTCCGGCGCCGTATCAACTGGTGCTGCGCAAGCGGGATGCGGTGATGCCGGTGGATCAGATGATTGAGACTCCGGACAAAGCCAATGCGGTGTTCATGGCGGGATTCACTATGTCGATGAATCAGGACGATCCGGATTATCCGGCGCTGATGTTCGCGAATCGCATGCTGGGCGGCGATTTGAAGAGCCGCTTGTGGCTGCGCATCCGCGAAAAAGAAGGCTTCAGTTATGGCGTGGGGAGTGCGCTGGTGGCGTCGGCGCGGTCGCCGTTTGCGCAGTTCATGGTGCAAGCGACGGCGGTTCCGCAGAACATTCTCAAAGTGGAAGATGCGTTCAAGGATGAGATGGCCAAGATGTTGAAGGATGGCTTCACGGACGCCGAAGTGGCCGCCGCGAAGAAGACCTACCTCGAGGAGCGCATGCTGGGGCGGACGCAGGACGCCGGGCTGGCGCGCACGCTGGCGCAGAACGAACAGTTCGGCTGGACCATGGCGCGGGAAGCGGATCTGGAAAACAAGGTCAGTGCGCTGACCACGGCGCAGATTAATGCGGCGGTGCGGAAGTATCTGGATCCGGCGGCGATTTCTTACTTCAAGGCGGGGGATTTCAAGAAGGCGGGGATCACGCCGTAGCTCCGCCGTCAGAACTACGCCGAATATTACGGGATGGCGGAAATTCTCACTGAGGATTTACAGCACGACCGGCTTTATGGAACGGTACGCGTGGTGAACCCGTTTATCGACTTGTCGTGATCGCTTGCGGCGTCAAAGAGCGCGCCTATTTGGATTCGGCGCACACCGGTCCCAGCCATTTAGCTGAGAAGGTGGAGTTGACGTTCATGCTGCGGCCGCCGCTCGAGGCGACCATTTCCATCGATCCCTTCGCGCTACCGGAATCGACCGCGTCCACCCGGAAGGTGCCGGACTGCTTGCCGCCGCCGATTTCGCACTCCATGTGAATTTCCTGGTGGGTGGGCGAGGAGCTAAGAACGGTCTGTTTGCAGGATTTCCGCTCCTGGTCGCTGCCGAAGGGTTTCTGGAGATCTTCTTTGGTAACGCAGCTCTTATAAACGCTGGTGCGAGCGCCTTGCCCGCTGCGCGCTTTCATCATGGCTTCCATTTTGGCGCGCTGCTCGGGAGTTAGTTTATCCAACATGTCTTGGGGGATGGGAAGCTGGCCGGTAGTCTCAGTGGTCAGGGTGGATTCCCACTGACCGGTCTTCACGTTCATCGGCGTCATGTCGGCGGCCCAGGCGGTGGCGCAGAAGAGGGCGGCGACTGAGAGAGAAATGCGTGCAGTCATAGATTCCTCCGTTTTCTCCCCTTATTACACCATTTTGGTGACGGGTTTGCTGACCACTTCGTCGCGTTCGACGGCCCCGTCGCGAATGTGGATGATGCGGTGGGCGTGCTGCGCGATATCGTTTTCGTGGGTGACCAGTAGCACGGTGTTGCCGTCTTGGTGGAGGCGCGCGAACAGCGTCATGATTTCGTTTCCGGTGACGGTGTCGAGGGCGCCGGTGGGTTCGTCGGCTAATAAGAGAGACGGGTGGTTGACAAGCGCGCGAGCAATGGCGACGCGCTGGCGTTGGCCTCCGGAAAGCTCGCTGGGCTTGTGATCCATGCGCGCTTCGAGATCCACGGCGCGGAGGGCGGCCTTGGCGTTTTGCTCGCGATCTTTGCGATTCATACCGGCGTAAATCAGGGGCAGCTCCACGTTGTGGAGCGCGCTGGCGCGGGCCAGCAGGTTGAAGGTCTGGAACACGAAACCGATTTCCTGGTTGCGGATGCGGGCGAGCTCGTCGTCGTCCATTTCGCTGACCAGATTGCCGTTCAGATAGTACAGGCCGGAGGTGGGCGAATCCAGGCAGCCGATCAGGTTCATCAGTGTGGATTTGCCGGAGCCGGAAGGCCCCATGATGGCGACGTACTCGCCCTTTTTGATTTCAATGTCGATGCCGGAGACGGCGTGGATTTCCTGATCGCCCATGACGTAGGTTTTGCGCAGGTCCCAGGTGCGGATGAGAACGCCGTCGCGCTTGAGCTGCTGGCCGCGTTCGAGCTTGTCGGCAAGTTCGGCGGACGTGCTCACGTGGCGGGCTCCGCTTTGAGCTTGTTGTCGACGACTACGCGGGTTTGATTGCGAATGGTGCGGATCACTTTGTAGCTGCCGGTGATGATTTCGTCGCCGGGGGCGAGGCCGCTGGTGACTTCGATTTCGCTCGCGCCGCTGATTCCGGTTTCGACTTTGCGAAATTCGGCGCGGCCGTCGTGGATGACGAAGACGCCCTGCACTTCCTGGCTGCCGGCGCGGGTAACGGGCGCGTTCGAATCGGCGGAGCGTTCGAGCTCGCGCTGGGTGCGCACGGTGAGGGCCTGGATGGGGATCGAAAGCACGTCGCGGCGAGTGGCGGTGACAATTTTGGCGGTGGCGGAGAGGCCGGGGCGAATGTCGGCGGGCGGGTCGTCGAGGGCGATGACCACTTTGAAGTCTTTCGCCTCCTGACTGGAGGTGGTGCTTTGCGAGGCAGCGAGGCCGGAGGAGCGCAGGATGGCGGAGTTGCCGATCTGAATCACTTTCCCGTGGAAAGTGTGGTTGGGCATGGCTTCGATGGTAACAGTGGCGTCTTGGCCGAGCTGCACGCTGACGACATCAGTTTCGTCAGCATTCACCTCCGCAGTGATCAGCGACATATCGGCAATGGTCATGACGGTGGACGCGGGCGAGTTCTGGATGCCGGGAACGATGGTCTCGCCCATGCGCACGGGCAGGTTTGTCACCACGCCATCGATGGGGGAGATTACGTCGAACTTGGCGAGGATGTCGGCAACGCGCGTCTGGGTGGCTTCGGCTTGGGTGACGCGGCGCTGAAAACTGTTGAGTTGGGCCAGGGTCTGCGCGCGCTGGGCTTGCGCTTGGGAAAGCCGGGCGGCACTTTCGCGGACACCGGCTTCGGCGGCATTGAGGTTGGCGCGGTATTGTTCGAAATCCTGGCGGGCGATCAGCTGCGCTTTGTAGAGCTGCTCGTAGCGCTCGTAGTTTGCGCGCGCGAGTTCCTGATCGGACTTGCTGTGATCGAGCGTGGCCTGCGCGGTGGCGATGGCATGGTCCTGGGCGTTGAGGCCGGCTTCGGCAGCGCTGGCGTCGGCGACGGACGAGGCGACGGCGGCACGCTGCGCGTCCACTTCAGCTTGCGGCTGAATGCGTTCGACACGGGCGACGATTTGACCTTTGCGTACGTGGTCGCCTTCCTTGACCAGGAGTTCAGTGATGGGGCCTTGAGCGTTGGCGCCTAAGTTGATGTAGTTTTTGGGTTTAATCTCGCCGGAGGCGGTGACGATGGCGGAGAGATCGCCGCGTGCGGCAAGGCCGGTTTGGACGGTAACCAGGTCGCGGCGGCTCCAGCGGATGCCTTCGGCGACTCCAGCGGCGAGGAGTGAGGGCAGCGCTATGGCGAGCGTTATTTTCGATGTCCGTGTCACGGGGTACCTTGATGAATACGTTGGCGGGGCGGGCCAAGTTCCATCCTAGCGCGTATGGCGCCTTTACAATGAGAGTGTGAAGTAACGCTATGTTCATGACAACGGGATTGGCGCTGTTCATGATGGCAACGAACCTCCTGATTGGGGGGTTGTCGGCCTGGTGGTGGTCAGATTTGCTTACCGGTCGCGCTTCGGCAGCGGGCTCGCGATCGCCGGCGCCCTTCTTGGAGGAGTGGCGTTTCTGCTCGCTTCGGGAGTGGCGGGTAGGGCAGGATCTCACGCCGTTTTCATGGATGGTCACAGAATGGACATTGCGCCTTGGGGCGAGAATTTATGGCTCAGGAATCGTATCGCCGATAACGAGCTCGCTATCGCACTTGCGAGTAGTTGCGTCGCCGCGTTACTCGCTGGCATCGCTTTCAAAGCAACGCGGAGCTCCAGCTCGCAAAGGGATTAGCTCGGCTACACACGTATCGTGTGTACTATACTGGCTGCATGAACAGACGCATTAACGTCTTGTTACCGGAGACGACGATTCAGGCCTTGGATCGGGTGGCGACGAAAGGGACACGGAGCCGTTTGGTCTCCGACGCGGTCCTGTATTACATTCGTGCACGGGGCAAAGAGAACCTACGGGAACAATTGAAGGCCGGCTATCTGGCGAATGCGGCGGAGAATTTGAAGATTGCCGCCGAGTGGTTTCCGCTTGAGGAACAGGCATGGCAAAAGGCCACGCGCGCCGGCAAGAAGTAGCCGCCATTCGCCGCGGCGAGATTTATCTGGTTTCTTTCGATCCGACTGTGGGGCACGAAATCAAGAAGACTCGGCCCGCTATGATCATTCAGAATGATGTCGGCAACCGGCACAGCCCACTGACGATCGTCGCCGCAATCACGTCTACCATCTCCCCGGTTCCGTTTCCTGTGGAAGTGGTGGTGGCGCCAACCAAGAACAATGGGCTCGCGGTGAACTCCGCGATCCGGCTGGACCAAATCCGCACGGTGGACCGGCAGCGTCTGATCAAGCGGCTCGGCGCAGCGGATCCGGATGTCATGGGAAAAGTCGATGAAGCGCTTAGCATCAGCGTTGGCCTCGTAGCGCTATAGCCTTGCGCGCGGGTTGATACCATAGAGGTTCAACCCATGAAACTGAATAGTTACACCATCACCCAAGGGCGCGACCGCGCGCCGGCGCGCGCAATGTTGAAGGCCATCGGGTTCACCGATGAAGACCTAAAGAAACCGATTATCGGTGTGGCCAATACCTGGATCGAGACCATGCCGTGCAACTACAACTTGCGCGAGCTGGCGGAGCATGTAAAGGCGGGGATTCGCGCGGCGGGCGGGACTCCCATGGAGTACAACACCATCGCGATCAGCGACGGCGTCACGATGGGCACCGAGGGAATGAAGGCGTCGCTAGTGAGCCGCGATTTGATCGCCGATTCGATTGAGCTTGTCGCGCGCGGGCACATGTTCGACGGAGTGGTGGCGCTGGTGGCTTGCGATAAAACCATCCCGGGCGCCGCCATGGCGCTGCTGCGGTTGAATATTCCGGGCGTCATAATGTATGGCGGGACGATTATGCCGGGGCATTATAAGGGCCGCGATCTGACGGTGCTGGATGTGTTTGAGGCTGTCGGGGCCAACGCGGCGGGGAAGATGTCGGACGAGGATTTCCTGGCGATTGAAAATCTGGCGTGTCCGGGCGCGGGAGCGTGCGGGGGGCAGTATACGGCCAATACCATGGCCACCGTCATGGAAATGATCGGGCTGTCGCCTATGAATACGGCTTCGGTTCCTCAGGTGGATCCGCGCAAGCATCAGGTGGCCTTCCGCTGCGGTGAGGTGGTGATGGATGCGGTGCGGGCGGGGCGCAAGGCTCGCGATATTGCAACGCGGGATGCGTTTGAGAACGCAATCGCTTCGGTGGCGGCTACCGGTGGGTCGACGAACGCAGTGCTGCACTTGTTGGCCATGGCGCGCGAGGCCGAGGTGGATTTAAAGATCGAGGATTTCCAGACGATTAGTCAGCGGACTCCGCTTCTGGTCGATCTGAAGCCGGGCGGGAAGTACGTTGCTCTGGATGTCGATAACGCGGGTGGGTGGCCGGTGGTGGCTAAGCGCATGGCGGATGGCGGGTATGCTCACAAAGACGCTATGACGGTGACTGGGCGCACTTTTGGAGTTGAAGCCGCGGAGGCTAAGGAGACGGCGGGGCAGGATGTGATTCGCGCGCTGGATAATCCGATCAAGAAGACGGGCGGGTTGGTGATCTTGAAGGGCAATCTGGCGCCAGAAGGTTGCGTGATTAAAGTGGCGGGGACGAATCGCAAGGTGCACACGGGTCCGGCTCGGGTGTTCAATCGCGAAGAGGACGCGATGGCGGCGGTGACGGGCGGCAAGATCAAAGCGGGCGATGTGCTGGTGATTCGTTATGAGGGTCCCAAGGGCGGTCCGGGGATGCGCGAGATGCTGGGCGTGACGGGCGCCATCATGGGCACCGGGTTGTCAGAGGACGTCGCGCTGCTGACGGATGGGCGCTTCAGCGGGGCGACGCGCGGGTTCATGGTGGGGCATGTGGCTCCGGAGGCGGCTGTGGGCGGGCCGATTGCCGCGGTGCAAGAAGGCGACATCATCACGATTAATGTCGAGACCAGTTCGATTGAGGTCGCGCTGACTCCGGAACAGATGGCGGAGCGGATGAAGAGCTGGACTACGCCGGCGTTGAAGTACAAGACCGGGGTGTTTCAGAAGTATGTGAAGTTGGTGGGCTCGGCTGCTCAGGGAGCGGTCACGGGGTGAGCCGCACGTATTTGCTGATCGCTCTCGTTAGTGTGCTTCAGGCGCAGAATGTGCCGGTCTACAAGGTGGACGCTTCGTGGCCTAAGTTGCCCTTGCCGAATAAGTGGATGATGCAGGGCGTGCCGACGATGGTGGTCGACAAGGACGATCACATTTGGGTGATCAGCCGGCCGCGCGACATCACTGCGGATGAATCGGGCGCGGGGCGGACGCCGCCGCGCAACGATTGCTGCATTGCGGCGCCGGCAATTCTGGAATTCGACACGCAGGGCAACCTATTGAAGAGTTGGGGCGGCCCGGAATATGTAAAGGGATGGCCCGCGCCTGGCGTGGAGAAGCCGGGGCCGCAGTCGGAGCACGCGATTGTCGTCGATAAAGCGGGGAACGTCTGGTTGTCGGGCGCGGCGCGCGGCGACAGTATCCAGAAATTCACTAGCGACGGGAAGCTGCTGTGGGACTTCAGGCATCGTGGAACGGCTATTACTGCGGAGCAGAGGGCCAAGGCGGCTGCGGGGGCGTCGGGCGCTGAATTGCTGGCGGCGGCGCCTTTGAAACAGAACAATCAACAGACTGACATTCTTCCGACTGGTGTTGAGGGGTTCGATCTGGACGAAGACGCGCATGAGCTGTACATCGTCGATGGGCTGCTTAACAAGCGCGTTTTGGTTTACGACATGGACACCGGGGCGTTCAAGCGCGGCTGGGGCGGGCATGGCGTTCCGCTGAGTGAGATTAGCAACGACGCGGTACCGGATTATGACTGGGAAGCAGGGGCGCTACCCGATCAACAGGAGTTCGCGCCGGCGCTGCACTGTGTGCACATCTCAGTGGACGGGTTGGTTTACGTCTGCGAACGCGGCAGCAATCGCATTCAGGTTTTTACGAAGCAGGGGAAGTTTGTGAGCAGTTTCTTTGTGTATCCGATGTCTCCGGCTCGCGGCAAGAGATGCAATCTCTCTCCGGGCGGATGTGGGAACACCTACAACCTGACCTTCTCGCATGACGCTGAGGAGAAGTACATTCTGATCGCGGACGGCAACAACAACAAGGTCTGGATTCATGACCGGAAGACCGGGGCGCTGGTGGGTTCAGTAGGCAGTTACGGGACGATGGCTGGACAATTCCATGTGATCGATGCGATCGCGATGGATTCTCACGGGAACTTGTATGCGGGTGAGGTCGGCTCTGGAAAGCGCGTCCAGAAATTCATTCTGACGAATGCGGACGGGAAGAGCCGTCCGCGTCCGCACGAATAACCGGTCTTAGGTGGGCTCGACGACGTGGGCGTCGACCATCTTCTTGAGGTCTGGCTTGCCCATGGCGCCGACGCGCTGATCTACTACTTTGCCGCCTTTGAACAGCAGCAGCGTGGGAATGCCGCGAATCTGATAGCGCGAGGCGGTGCCCGGGTTGTCGTCGGTGTTCAGTTTGCCGACTTTCATTTTGCCGAGGTATTCATCGGCGACGGCGTCCACCGTCGGGGCCATTGCGCGGCAGGGTCCGCACCAAGGCGCCCAGAAGTCGACCAAAACGGGGACTTCGGAGTTCAGCACATCCTGATCAAAAGCGTTATCTGTAAAGTTAAGAGTGTTGTCGCCAGCCATGTTTTTTCGGATCTCCCTACCGCTCTATATGATGCCGGAAGGGGGCCGTGGGATGCAAGTGATGTCTAGACATCAAAATATTGCCTTGTTATGATGTTTGTATGCGGACAACGCTTACGCTGGAACCGGATGTGGCTTTGAAGCTTAAACGGAAGATGGCGGAGCAGAAGCTGACGCTGAAGGATGCGGTGAACCAGGCGCTGCGCGTGGGCTTGGCGGCTAAGGACCCGCCGGCGCGGGTTCCGTTCAAGGTGATCCCGTTCGACTTAGGATTTTTGCCGGGTATCGATCAAGACAAACTGGGGCAATTGGATGACCGGATGGAATCCGAGCGGATCGCACGTCAGCTCGGGATCCTGTGATTATTCCCGACGTAAGTGTTCTCATTCACGCCTATAATTCCGGTTCGCGTCATCATAAGGCAGCGCGTGAGTGGTGGGAAGAGACGTTAACGCTAGAACGGCCGGTGGGCTTGCCGTGGGTCAGTATCCTAGGCTTTGTGCGCATCATCACTCGGGGCATCGTGGCGAAGGCGTTGTATCCGCGCGAAGCGATCGGAGTGGTGCGCACTTGGCTGGCGGTGCCGGGCGTGCAGATCCTGACTCCGGGAGAATTTCATGCGGAGATTTTCTTTCGATTGATCGAGCAGGTGGGGACTGCGGGAGACCTGACCACCGATGCTCACCTGGCGGCGCTGGCAATCGAGTATCGGGGCGAATTGGCGTCGACCGACACCGACTTTGCGCGGTTTCCGGGGCTGCGCTGGTTCAACCCGGTGGCGCGATGAGGCTGCGATAGAGGCGCTGGTAGGCGGCGGCCGAGACGTCCCACGAGAAGTCTTTCGCCATGCCGCGGCGCATGCGCTCCAGCCATTGATCGCGATTTTGCCAGGCCGCCCGCGCTTCCTCGATCGCCGCCAGCAGCGCCTCGGGTGTATATTCGCTGAATTTGAAGCCAGTGGTTTCGTCGATGGTGTCGTCGAGTCCGCCGGTGGCGCGCACGATCGGTACTGTGCCGTAGCGCAGACTGTACATCTGGTTTAGACCGCAAGGTTCGTACTGGCTGGGCATCAGGAACATGTCGGCGGCAGCCTCGATGCGATGAGACAGGCTGTTATCGTATCCGACCCGGAGCGCGAATTTCTCCGGATGGGCTTCGGCCATGCCGCGGAACATTTTTTCGTAACGAGAGTCGCCGGAACCGAGCACGGCCATGGCTAGATCCATCTCCGCCAGCTCGGGCACGATGGTTTCCACCAGATCGAAGCCCTTTTGCGAGGCGAAGCGCGAGACGATGCCAATCAGCGGACGCTTCATGTCGGGCAGGAGCTTCAGGGCTTTGAGCAGCGCGCGTTTCGCCAGGCGCTTGCCGGAAAGGTCTTTGGCGGAGAAATGGTTGATGAGGTGAGGATCGTCTGAGGGATTCCACTCGGTGTAATCGACACCATTGAGGATGCCGGTGATTTTATCGGCACGGTCACGCAGTACGCCGTCGAGGCCGTGGCCGTAGGCGGGAGTCTGGATCTCCCGCGCGTAGGTGGGGCTGACGGTGGTGATGGCATCGGCCCACACGATGCCGGCTTTCAGAAAGCTCAGCTCGCCCCAAAACTCCAAACCTTGCGGGCGGAACAGCGCAGGGCTGAGGCCCAAGTCCGGCAGCAGGTAGCCGGGGAAATTGCCTTGATATCCCAGATTGTGAATGGTGAACACGCACTTCGTATTGCTGAGGGCCGGATCGGCTGCGAAGGTTTCTCGGAGGTAGGGAGCGAGCAATCCGGCGGGCCAATCGTGGGCGTGGAAGATGTCGGTCGGGACAAGTTTGCGGGCGATTTCGAGCGCGGCCAGATTCAGCGCTGCGAAACGGGTGTGGTTGTCGAGATATTCGGCGCCCCACTCGTTATAGATGCCGGCGCGGGCATAGAGCGGGGGGCAATCGACGAACAAATAGCGCACGCCCTCGCGTTGCACTTGATAGAGGGAGGCGGTGAAGGAGCGCGGGCCGACGGTGAGCGGCATCGTGGGCACAATGAGCTCGGCGCCGGCGAGGGGCACACTGCCATAGCGCGGCATCACCACGGCCACTTCTTCGCCGAGCTTTGTGAGCGCGGGAGGCAGGGCTCCCAGGACATCGGCCAGCCCGCCCGTCTTCGCGAAGGGCGCGGCTTCCGAGGTCACCATCAGGATTCGCGGCATAACAGGTGTTTCTGAACTTTACCGAGAGCGTTGCGCGGCAGCTTGTCGATGGATTCGAAGCGGCGCGGGATTTTGAAGGACGCCAGCTTTTCACGGCAGCGGGTTTCGAGCGGGCCGGGGTCGCCGGCGCCGGTTTTCCAGACGATGTAGGCGACGGGGATTTCGCCGCGCACGCGATCGGCCTCGGCGACTACGGCGGCTTCTTCGACCTCCGGCTGCTCCATCAGGAACTCTTCGATCTCCCTTGGATAAATGTTGAAGCCGCCGGAGATGATGAGATCGCTCTTCCGTCCACTGAGTGTGTAATAGCCGTCGGCGGAGCGCGAGCCGATATCGCCGGTGCGGAACCAGCCCTCGACGAAGGCGGCTTTGGTGGCTTCTTCGCGCTTCCAATATCCTGCGAAAACGTTGGGGCCTTTGAGCCACAATTCGCCGGTCTCGTCATCGGCTACAGGGTTGCCGTCGGGGCCGACGATTTTGACGATGACGCCGGGCAGGGGAAGACCCACGCTTCCGGGGCGGCGCTCACCGTCGTAGGGATTGGATAAGTTCATGAGCGTTTCGGTCATGCCATAACGTTCGAGGATGGTGTGGCCAAAAAGCGTTCGGAACTCTTCGAGAATCTGCGCGGGCAACGGCGCTGAGCCGCACACGAACAGGCGCATGCGCTGGCCGATTTCGCGCGACTGGGCGGGAGGCGTGTCGAGCAAACGCACGTACATCGCGGGGACGCCGAAAAAGAGTGTTGGTTGGAAATCGAGAAATTGCGCAACTGCGGTCGAGTGATCGAAGCGTTCGAGCAATCGCATGCGGCACGCTGCTAGCAGCCAGCAATGGAGGCCGTTACCGAGCGCGTGCACGTGGAACAAAGGCGGTGCCAGCAGAAGGCGATCGGCGGGCGTGATTTTCCAGGCTTGGATTAAGCTTGCACCGTTCACGGCGAAATTATTGTGCGTGAGCATAGCGCCTTTGGAGACGCCGGTGGTACCGGACGTGTAAACGAGTGCCGCGACATCGTCACCCTCAAGCGGCACTTCGGGAAGCGCATCGCCGGACTGCGACGATGCTTCCGCCAGCAGCGCGGGGATCTCGGCTGCGGTCACCAGCAGCTTGGGCTCGGCGTCGCTGAGGATGTGTGACATTTCGCGGTCGCGATAGAGGATGTTGATGGGGACGAAGATCACGCCGAGCTTGATGCAGGCCAGATAGAGATCGATAAACTCGATGCAGTTGGCTAAGTAGACGGACAGGCGGTCGCCTTTGGCCAGGCCGCGCGCGGTAAGGGCGCGCGCCATGCGGTTGCTGCGCGCGTCGATTTCACCGAATGTGTAGACCGATCCGGCCCACTCGAGCGCCTCCTGTTGGGCGCGGTGCTTGAAAGTCAGATCGAACCAATTGCGAAGGTTCATGCGGCCGCGTACACCGAATGTTCGAAATCGCCCAGCATGCCGACGGCTTGCTTGTCGACGAAGGGGAGGAATTGCATCATAATCGCGGCGCAGATCTGGCGCTTGGGGTCGATCCAATAAAATGTGTTCCAAATGCCAGCCCACGCTAGGCTGCCGGCGGAACGGCCGCCAGGGTAGGGAACGGTGTTGATCAGGAAGCCCAAGCCCCATTTGTCGATGGCGCCGGGATGCACGTCGACGTCGCTTGATAGGTCAGGCATCTGGGACTTAAGGCGGCCGGCGCCTCCGTTGCCAATCTGGTTTGAAGACATCAAGTCGACGGTCTTGGATTGCAGGATCTGTTGGCCGTCGGCGGAGCGGCCGTGGCGCAGAATCATCTGCATGAACTTCACGTAATCGCCGGCAGTGGAATAAAGTCCGCCGCCGCCGTTGTAATCCGCGGGGTCGGCGGGGGGCGTGCGTGGTTCCTCTTTCAGCATGCCGTTGGGTTGGCGGTCGTACTTACTGACGAGCCGGTCGAATTTGGCAGGAGGCAGGAGGAAGCTGGTGTCCTTCATGCCGAGCGGCTGCAGGAGGTTGCGCTGAAAATATTGTTCCAGAGTAAGGCCGCTGATTTTCTCGACCAGCTTGCCGGTCCAATCGGCGCTGAAGCCGTAGTGCCAGCGGGTTCCGGGTTCGAATATGAGCGGCGCCAGGGGCGCGACGGTGGTGGGGCGGAAGGATTTGCCGGTGGCCTTGGTGTATTGCATCATCACGTCGGACCACTGGGGATAAGCAAGTCCGGAAGTGTGAGTGAGAAGATGCTTCAAGGTTATCGGCGTGCGGACGGTGTGCATCTTCGGCTTGCCGGTGGCGTCGAAGCCGTCGATGACTTCTAGCTTGGCCAGGTCGGGAAGGAATTTCGCCGCTGGCTCGTCGAGAGTGATTTTACCTTGCTCCACCAATTGCATCGCGGCTGCGGAAGTGATTGCCTTGGTCATCGAAGCGATAGCGAAGATGGAATCGGGCGTGACCTTGACACCGGAGGCGGCGTCGCGGGTGCCGAAGGCGCCTTGATAAGTGATCTTGTCGGCGGTCGCGACGGTGGCGGTTACGCAGGGAATGTTTCTGCGTTGGATGCCGGTACGGAGGGTGTCGTCGATGCTGGTGCCGGCGCGAAGAGTGCGGGCACTTACGCCCAACGCTATGGCTAGCTGTGAGAATTCACGGCGAGAGATGGTTGACATGATCGTTTCCCCATCCCAAAGGGTAACAGGGTGGCGATCAGTCGTTCACGTCGACGTTTTCGACGAAGCAGCTTTGGAACGCGCGGTCCAGAACATCGTCGGTGAGCACCATGGGGAGGCTCTCAAAGTTGATGATATCGATGCAGTGCATGATCACGTCGCGCGGGTGGCAGCGGCGGAAGCGTTTGTCGGTGGAGAGGTAGTGTTTCTGAATGAAGCTATCGACTACTTCCTCACTGCATTCCAGTTTCTTCGACCCCGCGAAGCGCGTGAAGATGTGGGTGAACTCGGGACGCTTGGGGCTGCGCAGGAACATCTTGTACTGAATGCGGCGCAGGAAAGCTTCGTCGCCCAATTGATCCGGGCGCAGGTTGGTGGAGAAAATCAGGAACGCCTCGAACGGCACCGTCATTTTCCCGCCGGCGTGGAAGCTGAGATAGTCGATGTGGCGTTCCATGGGGACGATCCAGCGGTTGAGAATTTCGGCGGGGTTGGCTTTCTGGCGGCCAAAGTCATCGATCAGATAAATGCCGTTGTTGGCCTTGAGCTGGAAGGGCGCGTCGTAGACTTTCGAGTGCGGGTTGTAGCTCAAGTCGAGCATGTCGAGCGTCAATTCGCCGCCGGTGATGATGAAGGGACGGCGGCACTTGAACCAGCGCCCGTCGAAGGGCATCTCGGTGGCTAGCGCGGAAATCTGGGATTGGGCGTCGTCTATCTTCTGGTGATAAATGGGGTCGTAGAGCTGAATAATGTTGCCCTGGCACTCGAGCGCGTAGGGCATGAAGATGGGCTCGGTATCGACGCGAAAGAGAGATTCGGCCAAGGCGGTTTTGCCGTTGCCGGGCTGCCCGTAAATCAAGAAGGACTTGCTGGCGTTGACAGCCGGGCCGATTTGCGCGAGGACATCGTCTTCGACCACCAGATGCTTGAAGGCGTCGACCAGTGACTGCGGGTTTAGCCAGTTATCGGCCAGTTTCTGGCGGCGGACCACTTCGGCGTACTGATACAGCGGCACCGGAGCGGGGCCAGCGTATTGATTGTTTCCCAGATGCTCGCGCGCCAGGTTGCGTCCGGCTTCAGTCAGGGCGAAGATGCCCGACATGTTGCCCATGCCCAGGGATTTCTTGACGCCGACGTAGTGCTGGCGCTTGAGGGTCTCGAGAAGTTCGTCGATCAAGCTGAACGACAGGCCCAGCAGGCTGCCAATTTCGCGGCCCAATAATTCGCCGCGAAAATATAGATACTTCAGCACTAATTGCTCGACGATAGCGGGCGGAATCGCCAGTTCCTCCAGAGATTCCGGGACCGGAGGCTGGATGCCGCTGGCGGTGCTGCGTTGATTAGTTTCGATGGGATCGACGACGGCGCTCACAAAAAGAATCCTCTAGGGTCTATCGGACGCATTCGGTCGGCTCTGTATACCAGATGCGATCCCTGGTACTTGGCGCGAGAGAGTACTACGCTTTTTGGAGGTTGTCCGTCACTAGGCGGCCGTCGAACAGATGGATGGAGCGGTCGGCGTAGCGTGGCATAGCGCGGATCGTGGGTCACCATGCAGATAGTGGCGCCGCCTTGGTGCAGCTCGCGCAGCAGATCCATCACTGTTCGCCGTTGGCGGAATCCAGGTTGCCGGTGGGTTCGTCGGCCAGCAGGATCGAAGGGTCGCCGGCCAGGGCGCGTGCCACGGCCACGCGCTGCTGCTGGCCTCCGGAAAGCTGCGACGGATAATGCTTCATGCGATGCGACATGCCCACGCGTTCGAGAGCGGCTTGCACTTTGCGCTTGCGCTCGTCACTGGCCATGCCGCGATAGGTGAGCGGCAGCTCGACATTTTCATACACGGTGAGATCGCCAATCAGGTTGAACGCCTGAAAGATGAAGCCGATTTCGCGGTTGCGTATGCGCGCGCGCTCGGCCAGCTTCAGGCCTTGCACGGGGCGATTGTTGAGGACGTAGGTGCCGTCGGAGGGAGAATCGAGCAGACCCAGAATCGCGAGCAGCGTGGATTTTCCGCAGCCGGAGGGGCCGGAGATCGACACGTACTCGCCCTTTTGAATGTCCATTTGGATGCCCGCAAGGGCGTGGGTTTCCACCTCATCGGTGACGAACACTTTCGTGACGCTCTCCAGATGAATAAGTGATTCGGGCATGAGGTTCTCTTTCAGTTCAGACGCACACGCGCTGTTTGTTCCTGCGCGGCCATGTCGGACAGGATCACACGGTCGCCGGCTTTCAAACCTTCGGCGATCTCAATGGCGTTTACCGAGGCGCGTCCGAAGCGCACGGGCACGCGTTCGGCGCCTTTGCCGTCGGCATCGATCCTGAACAGAGTGCCGGGGCTGCCGGGCTGCGCGAAAACGGGACGGCCGACATATAGCACGTCGGCGAGGCGTTCGATTTCGATGGTTCCGTCGACGCTCAGATCCGGCACCGCGCCTTTCGGGAGGACGCCGTCGAGTTTGCAATCGACGGTGCGCGTTCCGTTGACGATAGACGCGTCGATGCGGATGACGTGTGCCCGCACGATTCCGTTGCGCGTATCGATCTGCGCCTGCTGGCCGAGCACGATGTCTTTGGCTTGGGTCTCGGGAATCTGCAGACGCGCCATCAGCTTTCGCGGCTGCGCGACTTTCGCCAGCACGTCTCCGGGCTTCACGCGCTGGCCCACTTGCAGGGTCATTTCCTGCATGCGGCCGCGGATGCCGGCGCGGATGGTGAGCTCGTCGAGCTGTCTCTTTTTGAGATTGTAGGTAGCGCGGAGCTTCTCGACTTGCACCTTCTGCGAATCGAGTCTGCGCTTGCACGGACTCCTTGAAGATGTCGAGCTTCTGCTTCTCCATCTTGAAGCGGGCGTCCGCCTGTTCCCACTTGGCGACGGCTAGTCGCATGTTGATTTCCGGTTCCAGACTGGGCTTTAAAGAGCTGCTCTTCTTTATCCCGGTTGATGTCGGCCTGCTTCAGCTCGCCCTGCGCCGTTGAAACCGCGGATTGCTGATCGAAGGCTTGGCTCTGCAGTTTCACACGCAGGTCGACGAGGTTCGCTTCGGCTTGTTTAGTCTGCCATTCGTAATCGACCGCGTCGGCTTCCATCTGCGGATTGGTGAGCACCAGCAGAACCGTGTTGGGCTTGACGTCGTCTCCGGAGCGCGCCAAAATGCGGCTAACTTGGCTGTCGAATTCCGCCTGGAACCAGAGAATGTCTTCGGGGACCAATGTGCCCAGGCCGCGAACTTCACGCACCATGGGACCGCGCTTCACGGTGTCGGGCCAGATGGTTGCGGCCTCGACCACCGGGACGGCCGGCTTGAGCAGGCTGACTCGCCATCCAGCCACGGCGACGACGGCCGCGAGCAACACCAGGTACAGCACCCGGCGGATCATTTTCTTTTTCGCGACGCCTTCGCGTTTAACGTCCATAACACCTAATCGGCATAGAGGCTCATTCGCGTTCTTTCAGCCGCGCGCTTTCAACAGAGATACGAAGCACGCGCTGAAATGTTTCAATAATTCTGGCTCAATACCCCAATCATACGGGAAATGCAGCAGTTAGAAAAGCAGGAATTTCAGGGGTGCGAAACGGGGGCGGCGAGTTTTTAGGAGAGATGGAGCGGGAGACCGGATTCGAACCGGCGACATCGACCTTGGCAAGGTCGCACTCTACCAGCTGAGTTACTCCCGCATCTGGCAGACGAGCAGGCTCCATTGTCGCGCCCCAAACGTGGATTGTCAAATGCGTTTCAGGGCCACTGAAACAGGATGTTCATACAATGTTGTTTGTTTCAAGAGAATCTCTGGATGTAATTGATATTAAAAGGTTTAAAAACTTTTAAGTAAGCTATTTGCGTTTGGAAATTTTGTGCTATTCTTTAATTCCGCGAAAGACAGTCCGCCGGACCTGAATTACCCCTCGGCGAAGCTGGAGCGCGACGATTCCAGGAACAGAATCGGTGAGATAGGACAGGATTTCCACAGGCTGTGGAAATCTTGTGGGAATTTTGTGCGTGTCGGAGGACATATGACTGGGGAAGCGATCGCATTGGCAAATCCATGGGAACAAATTAAGGCCAGGCTGACCACGAAGATCAGTGGACGGGCCTACGAAGACTGGGTCACGAGAACGGCGTTTGAGGGGGAAGAGGGCGCGTCCCTGAGAGTTTCGGTGCCGGATCAGGTCACCAAGGAATGGATGGAGCAGGAATACGCTGGAGACATCCGGGAAGCAATTCGCGAGTTGAACTTGCCGGTGGAGCGGGTGATCTACACGGCTCGCGCTACTAGCGCCGCGGCGGCGAGCCATTCCGCGGACCCGGTGTTTGCATCGCCCACCAGCCAACTCAACCAGAAATTCCGTTTCGATAACTACGTGGTGGGTTCCTGCAATCAGTTCGCGCACGCGGCGGCGCGGGCAGTGGCAAACAGTCCTTCGCGCAGCTACAATCCGCTGTTTATTTATGGCGGGTCGGGGATGGGTAAGACGCACCTGATGCATGCGATTGGCACGGCGCTCTCCGAGCAGTATTCCTCCATGCGCATTGTCTACACGTCGAGCGAGCGCTTCATGAACGAGATGATCGGCTGCATCAAGAGCGATCGCATGCCGGCGTTTCACCGCTATTACCGCTCGGCTGACGTGCTGCTGATCGACGACATCCACATCCTGGCCGGCAAGGAACGCACGCAGGAAGAGTTCTTCCACACTTTTAACGAGCTGCACGAGCACCAGAAACAAATTGTGGTGTCGAGCGATTCGACGCCGAAGGGCACGCCGGGGCTGGTGGAGCGTTTGCGCTCGCGTTTCGAGTGGGGATTGATGGTGGACATCCAGCCGCCGGATCTGGAAACCAAGATGGCGATTCTGGATAAGAAAGCTGAGATTGAGGGCGTCAATCTGCCGGAGGACGTGCGGGTTTATATCGCGACGAAAACGAAATCTAACGTGCGCGAGCTGGAAGGCGCGCTGGTGAAGCTGGTGGCTTATTCGTCGGTCATGGGGACACCCATCACGCTGGCGATGGCGCAGCAGGTGTTGAAGTACTTGATCCCGGGACAAGAGAAGCGCATCACCATGGATTCCGTGCTGCGCGCTGTTGCGGACCAGTTCCAATTGCAGCCGGCGCAGTTGAAACTGAAGACCAACACGCAGAAAATTGCCTATCCGCGGCAGATCGCGATGTATCTGATCAAGGAGCTGACACACTCGTCATTGCCCGAGATCGGACGCATGTTTGGAGGCAAGCATCACACCACGGTACTGCATTCCATTCATAAAATCGACAATTGCGCCAGAAGGATGCAGATTTGAACAGGCTCATCCACAACGTAATCGACGCCATCCATTGAGGTTATTTGACTTATCCTCAAACGCGCTTCGGGCCTGGCTGTGGACTCCTGAGGAACAAACCGGCCCGGCCCGATCATGCTACGAAATCTACCCAGGAACCCACACTTTGTGATGACTTTAACCCCACGATCTTGCTATAATTTAGAGAGAAATCAACGTTTCAACAGCCCCTATGAATCCGATTCTCTTTCAAGTCTATTTGAGAGAGAAATCTAGAGAGAAGAATCGCGAAGGAACCGTGCATGGAATTCACCGTCAGCAGGGCCGATCTAGTGCGGGAACTGAACCTCTCGCAAGGCGTAGTTGAGAAGAAAACCACCATTCCCATTTTGTCGAATGTGTTGGTCGAGGCCGACGGAGATCGCATTCTTCTCACGGCCACGGATTTGGAATTGGGGATTCGCTGTTCTTGCGCCGCGCGGGTGAAGAAGTCCGGCGCGGGGACGATTCCGGCGCGCCGCTTGCTCGATTACGTGCGCTTGCTGCCGGATTCCGATGTGCAAGTGAAAGTCGGCGACAACCACTGGGCGAATCTGGTGTGCGGCCGCTCGAAGACGCGCATCGCGGGAATGTCGCGCGATAGTTTTCCGGAATTACCGGAGATGCCGGAGATGTTGGCGGAGATTCCGATCGGCGTTCTGGGGGCGATGATCGCGAAGACGGTGTTTGCGATCTCGAGCGAGGAATCGCGCTTTACGTTGAACGGGGCGTTGCTGGTGCTGCGCAAAGGCGGCATCGTGATGGTGGCGACGGATGGGCATCGTCTGGCGATGGTGGAGAGCTCGGGCGAGCTTCCTGGTGTGAACGCGGCGTTTCGGGCGCTGCTGCCGCGGAAGGCGATGCTCGAGTTGCAAAAACTGGCGAGCGATTCTAATCCTGACGCCATCGTGCAATTCTCCGGCGATGAGAACCATTTATTTTTCAAGCTCGGCGACCGGTTGTTGTTGAGCCGTAAGCTCACCGGCAACTTTCCGGACTACGAACGAGTGCTGCCCAAAGATCAGCCAAATTCCGTAACGCTGCAGCGCGAAGAGTTTCGGGCGGCGATTGAACGCGTGGCGCAGTTCTCCGACGAACGTTCGCGAGCGATTCGCGTGCGTGTGGGCGATGGCGAAGTGAAAGTGCACTCCTCGGTTTCTGAAACCGGAGAGAGTGAAGAGAGTATTCCGGCGGAGTACAACGGCACTCCCGTGGAGATTGGATTCAACGCGCAGTACTTGATCGATTTCCTGCGCGTTGTGCAGACCGACCAGGTCAGCTTTCTGGTTCAAGGACCCGCACAGTGCCGGCGAACTGCGGCCGGGCGGCGACAAGGCGGACACGTATCGCTACGTGATCATGCCCATGAGAATTTGATTTCCAAGCAATAATTATGTCCAGCAAAGTAACGGCGATAGATCCTAACGTTTACGATTCCACCAGCATTAAAGTGCTGGAGGGCCTCGAGGCTGTGCGCCTGCGGCCCGCTATGTACATTGGGTCGACCGGCGAGGCCGGGTTGCATCACCTGGTCTACGAAGTGGTCGACAACTCGGTCGACGAGGCCTTGGCGGGCTATGCCACCGAGGTGAACGTTACCATTCACGAGGACGATTCGGTGACGGTGGTCGATAACGGCCGCGGGATCCCGGTGGATATTCACGAAGAAGAGGGTGTGTCGGCCGCGCAGGTGGTGATGACCAAGTTGCACGCTGGCGGCAAATTTGATTCGAATTCCTACAAAGTGTCGGGCGGGTTGCACGGCGTGGGTGTGAGCTGCGTGAATGCGCTCTCGGAATTGCTGAAGCTTGAAATCTGGCGTCCGGCGAAGGGCGAGACCGCATCGTCGACGTGGGAGCAGGAGTATGCCAAGGGGGCCCCCAAGGCTCCGCTGGCGAGGACCGGCAAGGCCAGAAACAAGACCGGAACCAAGATTACCTTCAAGCCGGATTCGTCCATCATGGACGCGACCAAGTTCAACTTCGACACGCTGGCCACGCGGTTGCGCGAATTGGCGTTCTTGAACAAGGGCCTGAAGATCACGCTGACCGATGAGCGCGAGGAACCCGCGCGCGTTTCTGAATTCCAGTTCATCGGTGGCATCGCCGAGTTCATCAAGCATCTGAACAAAGGCAAAAGCGTCCTCCACGACAAGCCGATTTTCATCGAAGGCGAGCGCGATTTGCCGAATGGCGTCCTGACCATGGAAGTGGCGCTGCAGTACAACGATTCCTATAGCGAGACGGTGTTCAGCTTCGCGAACAACATCAACACCGTCGATGGCGGCTCGCACTTGAGCGGTTTCCGCAGCGCGTTGACCCGCACTATCAATGCCGCGGGGCAGGCGGCGGGGTTGTTCAAGGACGTCAAAGAGAATCTGACCGGCGACGACGTGCGCGAAGGGCTCACCGCGGTAATCAGCGTGAAATTGCCGCAGCCGCAGTTCGAGGGGCAGACCAAGGGCAAGCTCAATTCCGATATTCAGGGCTATGTAGTTCAGCTCATCAACGAAAAGCTGGGTGAGTTCTTCGACAAGAATCCGTCGGTGATGAAGAAGATCGTGTCGAAGGCGATCGACGCGGCTCGTGCGCGCGAAGCGGCCCGCAAAGCTCGCGATCTGACTCGGCGCAAGGGTGCGCTTGATTCGGGTGGCCTACCTGGAAAACTTTCCGATTGCCAGGAGCGCGATCCGGATCGCTGTGAATTGTTTTTAGTCGAGGGCGAGTCCGCAGGCGGCACCGCCAAGGGTGGCCGCGACCGGCGCTATCAGGCGATTTTGCCGTTGCGCGGTAAGATTCTCAACGTCGAGAAGGCCCGCTACGACAAGATGCTGGGGCACGAAGAAATTCGCGCGATGATTACGGCCATCGGCGCCGGCATCGGCAAGGATGATTTCGATCCTTCTAAGATTCGCTACGGCAAGATCATCATCATGACCGACGCGGATGTCGACGGCTCGCACATCCGCACGCTGCTGCTGACTTTCTTCTTCCGCCACATGACGGAGCTGATCAAGCGCGGCAATATTTTCGTCGCGCAGCCGCCGCTCTACCGCATCAAGAAAGGCAAGAGCGAGAAATACATCAAGGACGACAAGGAATTCACGCGCGAGATTCTGCGGCGCGCGACGGAGAACCTGAAGGTTGAAGTGGGTGTGGGCGGGAAGGCGGTTCTCGAAGGTACGGAGCTGCGCAATTACCTGATGTCGCTCGACGAGCTGCAGCTGGCCTGGCGCCGCATGGAGCGCCGCTTGCGCGACCCGCGCGTGATCGAAGTCATCGCGGACCCGGGACTGGCGCTCGACACCAAGGCCGACTTCGCTGATAAGGCGCACTTGCAGCCGGTGCATGACGCGCTGAAGGCCTTGAAGATCGAAACCGCGCTCACACACGAAGAAGAACACTCGGCCTGGATGGTGACCTTCAAGGACCCGACCAACGCCGAGCGCGCCATCAACCTGGAGCTGGCCGGGCAGCCTGAGTACCGGCGCCTGCGCCTGCTCGCGAAGCAGGCCGGCAAATACAATCAACCGCCGTTCGTGGTTGTGCGCGACAATCATCGCGAAAATCTAGCCGGGTGGCGGGAGTTGCTGGCGCACGTGAAGAACGAAGGCATGCGCGAAGTCAGCATCCAGCGCTATAAGGGGCTGGGTGAAATGAACGCTGAGCAGTTGTGGGAAACCACGATGAACATCGACACGCGCACGCTGCTGAAGGTGTCGCTTGAAGACATCGTGCAGAGCGATGAGATCTTCACTACACTGATGGGCGAAAACGTGGAAGCGCGCCGCAAGTTCATCGAGGACAACGCGCTCGACGTGCGCAATCTGGACGTCTAGGCAGCGTCCTGGAAAGCGGTTTCGCGCGGTTTTGAAACTTCTGACGCCGACGCGGCACGCGCCAGCGTCAAGGCCCAGTAGCCGAATCCCGCGAGCACCACTGTAAGGATCTGCAGCCGCAAGTAGTCGGCCCAGGATTGCGTGAGCCAGGGCACTAGCCACAAGATAATCAGCCACACTTGCAATCCGGCCTGTCGCCGCTGGTTCCCCCCGGCGAGCGAACACGCTACCAACGCCGCGGCGGGTACCAGCAGAATAGTGTCGTAGACCGGCACATAGATGTTGATCATCATGGTCCAGGTGAGTGTGGCGGCCCATAAATAGCGCTGGACATCATGTGCTGCTTGATGGCGCGACCGCCACCAGTTCCACGCCAGGATCAAAAAGGCTGCCGACGTCGCGATGGTCGCGATCACGCGCTCGACTGAGCTGGCACCCAGCAGGACCGTGAAAAAGGAATTGAGATCCACATACTTGGTGCGGCGGAGAATGGGCTCGTTACTGGTGGCGTAGGCACTGAAAACGCGCAAGCGCAGGATCCACAGCCAGAAGCCATTCACTCCGGCGGTGGCTATCGAACCCAGAATCATCAGCGCCGAACTCACGCTCAAGCCTGCGAGCATGCGCCAGCATCCGCCTAAAAGCATGACCACCGCGGGGATTGCAACCAGCGATGGTTTGTAGGTTGCCAGTCCCAAAGCCAGCCCGGCCACGAGCGGCGAGCGCTTCTCGAAGCAGCGCAGAAACAAAACCACCGCGAAAAATCCAATCACCGAAAGCTGTCCGCCGATCCATGTCTCGAGCGTATACATGGGCGCGGAAAGCGCCAGTAGAAATGCCGTGCGGCGGTAATTCTCGCGCAACAGACTGCGAAACAGCAGCCACAAACCCGAGGCGTATACAGTCAGCGAAAATATCAGCCACACGCAGTACGCCCAACGGTAGGGCAAGAGCGCGAAGGGGCGGAACAATTCCGAAACCGCCGGGGGATAGCCGAACACCAGCATCTGGGTCGGCGACATCTCCGGCACTATCTGGTGCTGTAGCTTGGTGAACGCAGGGATATCGTAGATCAGCGCGGGTTGCTGTTGGTTGAGCAGCTTGCCGGCTGCGTAGAACTGCACGAAGTCGCTCCCCATGGGCCGCCCCATAAAGGTTTCTCCGCGGAAGCCGTAGTAGAGCGAGAGTCCGCAGGCGACCAGGCCGCCGATCAGAGCGAACGTGCTGAAGGCACGCGCTTCACGCTGGCCCGGCAAAGGCCCGATCAGGCGCTGAATTTTCTCCGGTATGGATCGCTCCATATACGGATCTATCGTCAGAATCGCAGGCGGAAAATAGGAGTCCGGATCAGTCGATATAAACGCGTTTGACCCGCGCGTGGATCCCGCACAGCACTGCGTAGGAGATGGTTCCCGCCCACTTCGCCATCTGCTGCGCGTTGATCGACGCAGCGCCCTCGGAACCCAGCAATGTAACTGCCTCGCCCGCTTTTAGATCGGGGCAAGCGGTCACATCGATGGTGGTTAAATCCATGGAAACGGCTCCCACCACTGGCGCGAATTTGCCTTTGACGATGACCTGGCCGCGGTTCCCCAAACGGTGCGGAATGCCGTCGGCGTAGCCCGCTGCCAGCACCGCGATGCGCATGGGGCGCTGGGCCCGGTGAATGCCTCCGTAGCCGATCTGGGCTCCGGCTTCGACGTCCTTCACTTCGAGCACCGTTACTTTCCAGGTGAGGGCGGGCGCCACGTTCAATGCTCTGGCGGGAGCCCCGCGGGCGGGCGAGACGTAGCCATAAATGGCATGCCCCGGCCGCACCAGGTTGCCCCACGCTTCCTTGCGGCGATAGGCGATGGGGGTGGTGGCCGACGAGTGCACATAGCGCGGCGTGATGCCCGCGCGGCGCAAACCCTCGATTACGGCTTCGAAGCGCTCCAGTTGCTGCTCCGTTTGTTTGCTCTCGTAGTTGCCGGAGGACGCGAAGTGCGTCATCAAGCCTTCGAGCGGAGCGGGCGCGGCAGTGACCGCGCGAGCGATTTCATCCGGCGCCGCGCTGGTTCCCAGACGGTTCATGCCGGTGTCGATCTTCAAGTGATAGGGCACGCGCACGGCAGGCAAATCTGCGAGCGAGTGAATCACCGGAGTCAGGTGGTGCGTGGCCAGCATGTCGCGCTCGTCCTCGAGAAAATCGGCCATGACTACAATGCGCGCCTGTGTTCCAGTCTGCCGCAGAACACAGCCCTCTTCGACGTTCGATACTGCCAGCCAGCGCGCGCCTTCGGCTTCGAGCGCGTGCGCGACCGCCACCGCGCCGTGACGGTAAGCGTCGGCCTTCACGACTGGCATCACCTCGATGGACTCGCCTACCAAAGACTGCACGGCGCGGAAGTTGGCGCGAATTTGTTGCAGCGAAATTTCTACCCAGCTCCGCATGTTGATCTAGTGCTTGGCCAGCCCCTCCAGCAGTTTCTCATACGCATCGGTTACAGCATCCCAACTGTAGCGCGACCGCACTCTTTCCATCGCGCGTGTCCGCCACACCTGGCGTTCCTCTTCGCTATAAGCCAGCACATGTTCCATGACACGAGACAGATCTTCGTGCGTGAAGGGCAGGCCCGCGCCGCCGGCGACCTCGGCGTTCTCGGGAGTGTCGAGATACAGCGTGAGTGCGCCGCGTCCCATGGCTTCGATCAGCGCGGGGTGTGTGCCGCCGACTTCCGTGGCATGAATGTACGCGAAACAGTGGGAGCCCAATTCGCGATATCCCTGGCCGTAGATCGCGCTCGGGATGACGACGCGTGGGTCGTGCGTGTCACGAACTCTCGCGATATAGTCCGCCGCGTAGGGCGCGTCGCCGATCAGCGCCAGCTTCAAATCGGTAGCTACGCTCTCGAAGGCTTCGCGCACCAGCAGGGCGTTGTTTTCCGGTTCCATGCGGCTTACGTATAGGAAATATTTCTGCGGCTCGAGTCCCAGCTTCTGCAAGATGCCGGTGGTTTCGACTGCTCCCAGCTCTGCACCGTAAGGGATCATCACCGAATCGCGCCCGTACTTTTCGTGATAATACTGCGCGATCGCCTGAGCGTCGGTCACCACGGCATTCGGCATCCAGGTGGCTAGCCATTCCGATATCCGGTACCAGGTCTTCGCCAGCACATTCCATTTTTTGCGATGGCGCTCCAGGCCATCGACGTTCAGCGCCACCGGCATTCCTAGCACGCGCGGCATCCAGGTGAAGATGGCGTTGGCGGCGTTGCAATACAGCAGAGCGTCGTGGCGCGAGCCCAACAGATGCAGTGTGGAAAGAAAAGTATGCGCGAGAGTGTCGAAGTATTTATGGCGGATGGTGGGCAGGTATTGCAGGCGCACGCCGCGGTACAGCGGCTCGCTAGGGCGCTCCCGGCAATATACGGTCACCTCATGGCCCCGCTGCGCCAGCCGCGTGGATAATTCCTCGGCGAAGGTTTCGAAACCGCCATAGCGCGCCGGAATCCCGCGGGTGCCAACGATTGCGAAGCGCACTAGCTGGGAGAGCCCCTACGAACGCGCGCTACGAACCCGGAGTTTCGCGCTGGCACTCGGTTTGGGAGCCGGGCGGCTGACCGGCTGGAAGGAGAACCAACTCGCCAGATCGTCGTCCTGCACGCGCCGCCGGCTCATGATGTCGCGCCGCTTGGCCATCGCGCCTCGCCAATTGCGCAATATGAATCCGAAGGCCTTGAGCGAAGAATGCTCGCGCAGAAGGCAGGCGCCGATCACCACCAAATCGCGGCCGGTAATGGCCAGCCAGTTGCGGCGGTAGAGATCCGGAGTCATGTTCTTGATGCGCATCAGAAAGCGGTTCTTCACCGAGTGCATGTTGATCTCGGCGGGCAGCGCGCGCCGTTTGCCGGGCAGCACATTGCGGACGTGATAGCCGCATGCGCGCGGCGTGTAGAGACAGCGCCAGCCCAGCAACTGCCCGCGCCACGCGACATCGGCGTCTTCGCGGTACACGAAGAAATCCGAATCGAAGAACTCGCCTTTCACGGAAATGTCATCGATCATCTTACGGCGATACAAGGCCGCGGCGGCGGTGGCGCCGAAGACGTATTCGAAATTGAGGTAGTGGCCTTTGTCAGGCTCCTGGCTGCCGCGATCCAGATGCCGCAGCATGGGCGTGAAATAGATGCCGGTCGAATCCACTAGCTGCACTTCCGGCAAATCGAAACTCGCGCTGATGCTCAGCAGCTTGCCGCATACGGTGCCCACCTTGCGATCGACGTTGCCTGCCAGCACCAGCTCTTCAATGAAGTCTTTGAGCAGCAGGACATCCGGATTTAAGGCCAGCACCCACTCGCCTTGTGAAATCCCGATCGCCTGATTCTGCGCCGCCGCGAAGCCGATGTTTTCCTGGTTGTAGTGGATGCTGCACTTATCCTCGAATTGTCCTAGGATATCGGCAGTACCGTCTGTCGACGCATTGTCGACCACTATGACTTCGAGGTGGGGATAGTTCTGCTCCAGTACCGACTCCAGGCATCGCCGTATGAAACTGCCGCTGTTGTAGGTCACCAGTGTGACCGAAACTAAATCTTTGTTAATCATGCTATGAAGTTAGGTAAACGTAACCGCAGATTTTTTAACATGCCCGGGTGACACCAAGCACAGTCCTGCAAACCGCATGATATTGCAATAAGTTACAACCGACGACAGAGTCCGTTCCGAAATCATCCCCGCGACCATCCGCGGAACCGAGCTAAGCACGACTGCAGCGCATACACCCCTAAAAGGCCAAGGGTTAAAATGCTTAGCAGCATATGTTAAAAGGCTAGCACACCAATAGCTTGCGCGTCGTTGCGAGGAAATCCGGCCCACCGAATGCCCTCCCCGATGCCGCGCCGCCACGTTGGGCACGTATGCAATTTGATATCCGGCATCGACGGCCCGCCGGCAGAAATCCACATCCTCAAACCAGACCGGGTAGAACTGTTCGTCAAAGCCGCCCAGCTTCTTCCACACGTCCTGGCGGAACAGGAGGAAAGCACCCGCCGGCTGTTCCACAGGTCCGGGTTGATCCAAATCGCGGTCAAGGTAACGGTACGCCCGGTTCACCCAGTTCGAGGGCCACAGGCGATTGATCCCCAGGAGCTCGAACGACAGGGAGAGGGGGGTAGGAAAACGCCGGATCGTGAAACCGGCCTGCGTGTTGCCTTCCGCATCCAGAAGACGTCCGGCGGCCAAGCCGTGTCGCCCGGTTGACTCGACCAATGGTTCGATCGGGGTCAGCAGCTCGGTATCCGGATTTAAAACCAGGATGAAATCGCCGCCAGCCGCTTCGCGAACGCCCTGATTGACGGCTGCCGCAAAGCCTCGATTCCGGTCATTGGCGATCAGCTTCGCTCCGCCGCGCGCCCGCACCAAGTCCATAGTTCTGTCTGAGGAGGCGTTATCCACAACCACCGTGCTCACGTGAGGCGCCATTTTAGACAGCGCCTCCATGCAAGAAATGATTACATCTTCCGAGTTGTAGGTAACAATTACCGCCGTGACAGCCAGAAGTAAGCCCTCCAATAGCTGTCAAAGCCGGTTTCCCGGGCGAGCGCGAGTATGCTCGCCTCGCTCGCTTCCAGCACCCGTGCCAGGTCTTTGCTGGTGTATTCATTTGGACTTACCCGCTCCATCCGGCCGGCGTCCCGAATCCCCGCGAACTTGCCGCGAAGGAAGGCTACACCGCACCCATGCCGGAGGGCGATCACTCCCCAGAGCAACTGTCCGGCCACAATCGGCCACCGCGGCTGTCCCTGGAAGTGCTTGGCGGCTAACAAGACCTGGTTTCGGGCGATTCGCCAGACTGTGTCCTTACTCCACCCGCCCAGGGTGGCGCTGCCCCGGTGATAGGCCACCGCGGACGGCACGTACACTCCTTCCCTGCCCGCCAAGGCGCAGCGCAACCCGAAGTCGACGTCTTCCATGTACGAGCCGAAGTTTTCGTCCAGGCCGCCGAGGTCCCGAAAAAGTTGCCGTCGAAAAATTGCTGCCGTCATGGGAGCAAAGCGGATCCGGCGCGGCTGGTTCCACGCTGGGCCATCCGACTTCCCTGACCCGCAACGGCTGGCGCAGGCACCGCGCGAGATTTCGTCGAAGGCGCCGTCGACCAGGGTGTGATCGGCCGCTTGCAAAATTTTGCCAGTAGCGAACCACGCGCCGGCATCGGCCGCAGACAGTCTCTCGAGCCAGTCCGGCTCAAGAGTCACATCGTTATTGAGGATGGCAACCCAATCGGTACCGGCCGCTTCGATTCCGCGATTCACGGCTGCGGCGAATCCCACATTTTTTCCCAGGCGTAACACTTTCGCACCGGCGCGTTCGGCCAGTTCGGCCGAATCGTCTGTAGAACCGTTGTCCACCACGATGATTTCGTCGAACCGCCGCGTCTGCGCGGTCAGGCTCTCGAAAAGGCTCAGCAACAGATCGCGACGGTTCCACGTGGGAATCACTGCGGTCGGCATGTTTCACCAGAATAACCGCTGAGGAAGCATATATGATGGACTCATGAAGCAATTCATGATAGCGGCTGCCGCACTGGCGATTTCGATGAGCGCCCCGGCCGCGGGCTTGGACGACGTGAAGACCGTCTACGTGCTGCCGATGTCGAACGGCCTGGATCAATACCTGGCGGCGCAACTCACCTCCGGGTCCGTGTTGCTGGTGGTGACCGATCCGCACAAAGCCGACGCCGTTCTGACCGATCATCTGGGGCAAAGCTTCGAAGAGACTCTGGCGGACCTCTATAGCACCAAGCCGGCGCCCAGCGATAAGGCGGCGGACAAAACGGAGGATACGGGCGCCACCTACGCGCGTTCGGGCATGCAGGGACAGAAAGGCCGTGGCAACGTTTTCCTGGTGAACCGCAAAACTCACGATGTGCTGTGGAGTTTCTATGAGACTCCTGGCGACAGAACCCCCAACGGGATGCGGCACACCGCCGCTAAAATCAGCGCGAAGCTTGGGCAATCGATCAAGGGCAAGTAGCGCGTTTGCGAGCCACTTCCGCACGATAACCTTCGACCAGACGTTGCGTCATGCCGCGCATATCGCGTTTCGTGACTACTTCTTCGCGCGCGCGCTGGGCCATCGCCGCGGCCTTTTGAGGATCGCGTAGCAGTTCGACCACGTGACGCGCAAAATCGGCTGGGTGATCGGCTAAGGCACAAATTTCGCCGTCGCGATCGGCCAGGCCTTCGGCGCCCAGGCGCGTCGACACCACTGGAATCCCCGCCGCGAAGGCTTCGAGCAGTTTGACGCGAACGCCCGAGCCGCTCAGGATGGGGCACACGAACAGCGCGTAACTGGCTAGTGGTTCGCGCACATCTTCGACGAATCCCACCAGCTCCACGGCTTCGGCGTGGCGAAAGGAGCTGAGCGGCGGCGGCTCTGAACCGACCACTAGTACACGCGCGCGCGGCTCCTCGGCGACCACTAGCGGCAGCACTTGTTCGACGAACCAAGTGAGCGCTTCCTGGTTCGGAGTGTGGCGGAAGCTGCCGAGGAACAGAATCGTGAACGGTTTGCGGCCGTCGGGCTGATAGCTATAGCGGGACGTTTCAATTCCCGCGCGATAGCCGTCGTCGATCCGGCCGTTTAATCTCGGCAGGAATGAGAGCAGGTAGTCCGCGTTGTCTCGGCTGCAGACTTGGATGCGGTCGAGCGCAGGCAGCATGCGCAGTTCCCAGCGCAGTGAGCGCAGATATTCCCAGCGGGCCGAGATTTTTTCCGTGAAGTCCGCCATAAAGGGCAGGCGGCGGGCGATGGATTGGAAGTAGACGTCGTGTTCGAACAAGATGCTGGGGATGCGCCGGTACTTGCCAGCATACTGGCCCAGCACGGTGTATTCGAGCTGCACCACGTCGATCTGTTTTGTATAAATCTGGCGATGGATTAGCCACGCCAGGTCCGGGATGCGGAATTCGCGAACCGCGTGGGGCTCGATCGATCCCAACTGTTTGGGGCGGCCCACGGGACGCACCAGATATTCCGTCGATGCGCAGATGTGGTCCAATTCTTCGTGCGCGGGGCGCTCGTGCGCGAAATCGAGCAACACAACCAGATGCAGTTCGCACAGACGCGCGAGTTCATGCACTGTCTGGTTCATAAATACACCGCCGCCGTGGATGGGAGGGCAAATGGGGTACGGCGAAACGAACAATACACGCAGCGGGGCTCCGTTGAACGTGCCGAAAGTGTCGCGGAAATGGCCACCGAGCGGGCGGCGAAACGCTTCCGCGTCGGAGACGGCCGCGAGGCGGAGCGCCCGGGCTCGCGAAGCCATCGCGCCGGGGAGTTGCAACGTGGCGCGCGCGATGCCACCGAAGCTCGATCGTTCCGGCGAATCGCCTCCCAGCCAGCTGAGCAGGGCACTGGCCCACGACGACAAGAAATTCGCCAGCAAGCGCGGCCATCCGTGGATGTTCTTCCAGGTGAACAGTAGGAAATTCTTTTTGAGAACGCCCTGAATGTAGGCATCGGTGAAACGGCGTCCGATGGTTCCACGATGTTCGTGATAAACCACGCTTGCGGGCTGATACAGATTCTTCCAGCCGCGCTTCCAGGACATATAGCCGAGGTCGGTGTCTTCGAGATAAAACGGGGCGAGCAGTTCGTCGAAGCCGCCCAGCTCCAGAAATTTCCGACGGTCAAAAGCGCACGAGCCGCCTCCGCCGTAGGCGCACGGGTATAGCTCGCGGATCGTGGGCTCTGTGCGATGGCGGACGCGAAGACTGCCTCGCTCCCACCAAAATTCCGTCAGCCCGGTTTCTTCGCGAACCTTGTTGGGATCGGAAAAGAAAATCTGGCATGCGACGGAAAACACTTGCGCGTCTGTGAAGCCGTCGAGTAATGGCTGGAGGAAGTCTGGCTCGACGCGCATGTCGCTATTGAGTAGTACGACGACGTCATGGCGGGCGGCGCGGAACCCTGCGTTCGACCCGCCGCCGAAGCCGAGGTTCTTTTCAAGTGCTATCACACGTACCTGCGGGAATCGCTCACGGATGAACTCGGGGCTGCCATCGGTGGAACCGTTGTCGACCACGATGACTTCGCTTCCGGCGACACGCTCGGCCGCGGCGACCACTGAGGGAAGATATTTCTCGAGCAGATCACGACCATTCCAATTGGGAATCACGATCGCGGCTGAAGACGCATCGGGTCGCGTGCCCGCGTTTAATTTGCGGCGCGGTAACAGGCGCACAACCAGATCGATGAAGGCCAGACTAATCGCCGCGAACAGCAGCAGAAGCGGTGAAAGGATGGCGAGCGGAAGTCCCGTGAAAATGCGCCGCAGCGCGCCGGGCCTAGCTGCCGCCACCGTTTATATCACCCTTGTTTGGTGATTGATCGAGATCCGGCCCCAGGTTCAATTTGCGGCCGATCTGGATCCAGCGCGAGGATCTCCACAAGTTGAGCCGCGCCTTGAAGTCTTCCAGTTGCATTCCTAAGTCCTGGACTTCGGCGGCGAGCTTCTGTGCCCAATGGGTGCGCTCGATGACCATGTTTTCCGCGGCAGCCAGATTTTCAAGAACAGTGGTCAGATCGCGGCGCGCCGCGGCGAGCTCTTCTTCTGTCCGCAGCGCCCAGCGGTTCTGCTCCTCCATATGGACCGTTAATTCTTGATGTTTGCCGTGCAACGCGGTATATTGTCCGCGCGCTTCGAGCAATTCGTGTTGGAGGCTTTCGATGTGCTTCTCGCGCTCGCGGAGCACGTTGGAACCTTGATGGACGAACAGAAAACCGGGCGACGGCGGTGGCTCGCGAAGGGAGCACACGGCCAGGAAGAAGTGCGCCTCTTGCGGAATCCCGCGCACGCCATCCATACGGCCCTCGATTGCGGAACCACTCCCCTGCTGATAAAAAGCGAAGGCCTCGACGTGATTCTGCAGCAGTACCGTGCAGTGGGGAAAAAACTCTCCGAGCACATTGCGGAATTCGTCAAATTCAAATTCGTGAGTGTGGAACGGGTTGGGCCCGGCGGTCCCTCGCGATGCTGTGTAGTATGCCTTATTCGGCGTCGAAACCAAAAAAACACCGCTGGGATGAAGCAGGCGGTGGGCTTCGGCCAAGAGCGCTCGCCAATCCGTGAGGTGTTCGATCACTTCGAACGCGGTTACTAATTCGAATGACGCGCCCCGAAAGGGTAACCCCGTAGCGGAGGCCGAAAGGAAGGAAACGTTGGCTTGTGGATACGCTGTTTTGGCGTGAGCGATTGCTTCGGGTGCCAAGTCAATTCCAATGGCAGAGCGCGCGCGGCCTGCGAGCTCGGCGGTGCCATAACCCGCGCCGCATCCGAGATCCAAGACGCGCGCTCCGGGAGCAAAACGGGAAGCGAAGGCGTAGCGCGAAATGTGTTCCGCCCACAGGTCGGGATCTACCTGACCTGGGATGACGCGTTCGCCCGTGAATTCGATCACAACGCCACCGCTCCCGCGCCGATTCGTGAGTTCACTTCCACGCGGCAGCGAAATCGGAAGTGCCCGTACATGGGACCGTCTGGCGGCGTCATCTGCAGCACTACGGCGTTGTCAATGCCGTCGCACATGTTAAAGCGCTCCAGAGTTCCGTTGGCAACCGCGGGGGAAAAGGAGATCGACGTGGAATAAAGTGTAGGAATGCTGAGGTGAAAATCCACTGTGCAAACCTCACCCGCCATTAGTGGCGAGAGCGGGTAGCCCTCACTCTCCGTATTTGAGCCGGCAAGATCTATGCCGCGTTGATCCCGAAAAGTGATGCCCACGATGGGCCGGTCCAGATTGCTCTTCGCGCGGACACTGACGCGAACCACGATGGCCGAGTCAGGTGCCAGTACGCTCAGGCGGCGGCCGGAATCGTCGCAGACGGCGATGCCCAGGATTTCGGCGTGACCGTCGCCATAGCGATGATCGATGTTCGGAATTTCATCGATGATTTCGAGCGGCGCGTGGCTGGCTCCATGAGGGTGGTGAACGATATCGAGCGCCTGGTACTTTGCGTCCTTCTCCGCCATCGCGGCGAGATACTGGGAAACGACGCGCTCGGTGCTGCCCTGCGCCATGATCTGGCCGCGCTCCAGCCAGATGGCGCGATCCCCGAGCGCTTTCACGTCGCCGGTGGCGTGCGAAACAAGCAGGATGGTGACTCCGCGGGAGCGAAGTTCGTGGACTTTGCGCAGGCAGCGCTGCCGAAATAAACATCGCCTACGGCCAGAGCTTCGTCCACCAGCAAAATTTCAGGATCGACGTTGATCGCCACCGCAAAGGCCAAGCCGGACCACCATGCCGCTGGAATAGGTCTTGACCGGCTGGTTCATGAAATCGCCGATCTCCGCGAATTCAGCGATATCGGCGAACTTGCGATCCATTTCTTTGGTGGAGAATCCGAGAATCGCGGCGTTCAGATAGACATTATCGCGGCCCGAAAATTCCGGATTGAAACCGGCGCCGAGTTCGAGGAGCGCGGCGATCCGGCCGTTCACCGTTCACAGTGCCGGAAGTCGGCTGCAGAATCCCAGCGCAGATCTGCAGTAGCGTACTCTTGCCGCAGCCATTCTCGCCGACGATGCAGAAGGTTTCGCCGCGGCCGACGTCGAAGGTGACATCGCGCAGCGCCCAGTAATTCTGGTGAAACTGGCGGCGCTGGAAGGTGGCGAGTTCCTTGAGACGGTCGCCCGGCGCATTGTAGATGGAATAACTTTTCGATACGCTCGTAAATTCGACGGCCGGGAGCGGACACTACTTCAGATTGTAGACCAGCCCATATGGCAAAACCTACAAAAGATATGCAGGTCTTTATATATTTATACTTGACAGTAGCTCGGCTGCGCTGCCTACGCTGGTGAGTGCGCCGGTGTAGCTCAGGTGGCTAGAGCGACGGTCTCATAATCCGTAGGTCGTAGGTTCGAGTCCTACCACCGGCACCAAATCTAGTTTCTTCCCGTGATTTGTTGAAATAAGCGGTCGAGTTCGGCTTGCGAGTAATACTCGATCTCGATGCGGCCCCGCTGCTCGCTCAATTCGACGATCCGGACCCGCGTGCCAAGGGCGCGTTCCAACTCGTCGACGGCCGCTTTGACGTTCGGATCACGACTGGTTTCCTTCTTCGTCGACCGGCTTCTGGGCGGTCAGAAGTCAGATCCTGAACGAGTGCCTCGACTTGCCGTACTGAAAGGCCTTGCGCAGCGGCTTTCTCGGCAACTTCGATCTGCTGCTCTGCGGTCGGCAGGCCCAAGGATGGCGCGGGCATGTCCCATCGAAAGCCGATGCTCCGCCAGCAGCAACTGAACTTCAGAGGCAGTTTGAGGAGCCGAAGCAGCGTTGGTGATGGATGTTCGGTCCTTGCCGGTGCGGCGCCCAATTTCCTCCTGCGACAGGCCTAGACTCGCGGCCGAGACGTTCATAGGCGTGGGCGGTTTCGATCGCATTCAGGTCCTCGCGTTGGATGTTCTCGATCAGCGCCAGTTCGAGCAGCTGAGGATCCGCAATTCTTGGATCACGACTGGGACATCCTTCAAGCCGGCGAGCTTGGCGGCTCTCCAGCGGCGCTCGCCGGCGACCAATTGATATTGCGCCTCGATGACGGCGGACAATCAGAGGCTGAATGATCCCATTTGCTCGAATGGACGCCGCGAGTTCTTCCAGACGGTCTGGTTGAAACACGACGCGGGGCTGCATAGGATTGGGATGGATCGCGTCGATGGGCAGCGTCGTAGGCGGTGGCGCGACACTGGGAGCAGCCACTGGCGCAGCCGCTGCGGCGCGCTTGACCCGATCCTCGTCCCGGCAGCAGCGCCGATAGCCCTTTACCCAGCGCTTTGCGTTGCTTCTCGGCTGCTTCGTTCATTTTCCAGGATCTCCTTGGCAAGTCTAATGTAGCTTTCCGCACCCTTCGAGCGAGGATCGTACATCAGGATGGGTTTTCCATAGCTGGGCGCTTCGGCTAGGCGAATGCTCCGCGGAATGACTGTTGTAAGTACCTCATTCCCAAAGAAATCCTTGAGATCGTCGGCGACCTGGCGCGCCAGATTGGTGCGATCATCGAACATCGTCAGCAGAATGCCTTCAAGCTTCAGGGGTCGCGAAAAGGTCTCTCGGACTCGCTCCACCGTATCGATCAACTGCGAAATTCCCTCCAGAGCGAAGAACTCACATTGAATGGGAACCAAGCACGGAATCGGCGGCGACTAAAGCGTTTAGAGTCAACAGATCCAGCGCTGGTGGGCAGTCGATCAGAATGTAGTCGATAGCGGTCCCGAACCGGCTCGAGTACCTTCGTGAGCCGGTATTCGCGGCTCGGATCATCCACTAGATCCAGATTTGCGGCCACCAGGTTCTTGTCGGCGGGAACTAGGTCGAGTCCTTCGCACTGCGTTTTTACGATCACTTCTGCTAAGGATCCGCCCCATTGAAGAAGTGCGTTATACAGGGTTAGGTTCTCAGGGTTTTTTCGATGCCCAAGCCCGGTGGTGGTGTTTCCCTGCGGGTCGCAATCGACAAGCAAGACCTGCAAGTCGTTGGCAGCTAAGGAGGCCGCGAGGTTGATCGCGGTTGTGGTCTTCCCGACGCCGCCCTTTTGGTTACTGATTGCGATGATCTTTCCCACGGTTCAGATCATAACATGGTCGTGTTCCACGTGGAACGTCGATCAACGTTCCACGTGGAACAATGCCCGTAAATCTGGCCCCAGGGAAGCTTTTCGCCTTCGGTCCCCAGAACAGCAACATTCGGTGCGAGCTTCAACTTCAGCACATCGTCGGGCCGGACAGCCCTCGAAATCGATCCAATCATACGCTGCGGTTACGTCTTCGGCGCGAACGGCCAAAACTTGAATATTCGGTAAATCGCGCGTAGCTTCACTGAAGAAAACCGCCTTTTCGTTGATGCGATTCTACTAGGTGAACTTCACAATCGGGCCGGTAGATCGCTACAGGAATGCCTGGAAACCCCGCACCGGACCCAATATCAACGACTCGGAGCGGCGCCTTCGGGCAGACTCTGCGCAAGATAAAGCGATTCGCAGTAGTGATAACGGACGGCGTCACCCAAGCTCGTGATTCGCGTTAAGTTGATCTTCTGATTCCAACGCAATAGAAGCTGATAATGCTGTTCCAAAAGGGTTAGTTGGTCGCCGGACAGGGTGCCGTAAGGGGAAAACTCCAGTTGCAACAGCGACTTAAAGTCTTCCATTTTGGCGGTCAACGCTCAGATAGACATCCAAAACAGCTACCGCCGCCGGAGTCACTCCCGGAATCTTGCCGGCTTGGCCAAGCGTTTGGGGGCGAACTCGTTCCAGCTTTTCGCGAACTTCGCGCGAGAGCCCTGGAATGTCGGAATATACGAATGCGTCCGGAATGCCTCGACGCTCGGCTTCGCGCAATTGACGCACCTGGCGATCCTGTTGAGCGATATATCCAGCATATTTGATTTCGGTCTCGACTGTCGTCAATGCATCCCGTCCGAACTCACCGTTCAAGGTCCAGTTCCTGAATTTTAGATTCCGGCCGGCGTAGCCACGCCGCGTGATGCGGCTTTAACTCGAAAAACGCGCGCAGCGTCTGTTTCTGCGCCTCTTTGCATTGATAAACCCGCCACCGCTCGTCCGTGACCAAGCCAATCTTGCGTCCGACCGGCGTGAGGCGCTCGTCAGCATTATCGATCCGCAAGTGAAGCCTGAATTCAGCGCGGGATGTGAACATCCGATAGGGCTCGTCGGCGCCCTGCAACACCAAGTCGCTAATCAAAATACCGGTGTAGCCTTCGGTTCGACCCACGACGAGCGGCTCGCGACTCCCTACATAACAGGCAGCGTTCACGCCGGCGATCAGCCCTTGGCAAGCGGCTTCCTCATACCCTGAGGTGCCGTTAATCTGACCCGCCAAAAATAGCCCAGATAACGCCTTAACTTCCAAAGAATGAGTAAGTTCGCGTGGGTCAATCGCGTCGTATTCGATGGCATAGCCGGGCCGCACCATCTCGGCGTTTTCTAGGCCCGGAATGGACGCGAGAACGCGAGACTGAACATCGATCGGCATGCTGGTCGACATTCCGTTCACGTAGATCTCGTTGGTGTCCAACCCCTCTGGCTCCAGAAAAATCTGATGGCGGCTCTTATCCGGAAATTTGACGATTTTGTCTTCAATCGACGGGCAATAGCGCGGTCCGATCCCCTCAATCTGGCCGCTATAGAGTGGTGAACGCGCAATATTATCGCGAATTACTTGATGGGATTCCGGCGTCGTGTAGGTGATGTAGCAAGGCACCTGTTCCCTCTCTATCTTATTGGTTAAGAATGAGAAAGGAGTCGGAACCGCATCCCCGTATTGGGGTTCAAACTGGGACCATTCGATGGTACGGCCATCCAAACGCGGCGGCGTGCCCGTCTTGAGACGCTTCCATTCAAGCCCCAAGGTGCGAAGCTGATCGCCCAAAAGATTCGAAGACGCCTCGCCGCTGCGACCGCAGCTATAAGTTTGCTCGCCCACGTGCGCCAGACCGTTTAGAAAGGTACCGGTGGTGACTACGACAGCTCCGCTATCGATTTGCCGGCCGTCCCGCAGCAGAACTCCGTGCACTCGATTGTTGGAGAGCAGGAGTTGAGCCACTTCCGCCTGCAAGATTCGGAGATTCGGCTCTTTTTCTAGCAATTCCCTCATCTTGACGCGGTATTGCTTCTTATCACACTGCGCGCGCGGCGACCAAACCGCTGGCCCGCGGCTGGTATTCAGCAGCCGGAACTGGATGCCGACGGCGTCCGTGACTTCGCCCATCACCCCGCCGAGCGCATCGATTTCGCGCACCAGGTGACCTTTGGCGATGCCGCCAATCGCTGGATTACAGGACATCTGCGCGATCAAGTCCAGATTCATCGTGATCATCGCCGTCTTCAAGCCCAGCCGCGCGCAAGCCCGCGCCGCTTCACAGCCGGCATGCCCGGCGCCGACGACAATCACATCATAACGAGTAGCCACATGCCTCTCCATTCTAGCGGAACGCGCTAAACTAGCACTTTCACCGTGAAGATTCTCAGTGATCGGCAGCGGCGGCCGCGAACACGCCATCGCCTGGCGTCTTTCCCGCGAGGGACATCAGATCTTCGGCGCCCCAGGTAACCCAGGCATTGCACACGTGGCCACGATCCTGCCGTCCACGGAATATCTGGCGCGTTGCGGAATCGGTTCAGCCCGACCTCACCGTAGTTGGTCCTGAAGTCCCGCTGGTGGCCGGCGTCGTCGATCAATTCCGCGGCCGCGGCCTGACGATCGTTGGGCCCACGCGGGAGAACGCGCAGCTCGAAGGCAGCAAGATCTACGCCAAGGAATTCATGCACCGCGTCGGCATTCCCACGGCGCGTTTCGTGCGCACGGAGTCGGCGGAGGCAGCGCATTCAAGCGCTCTCGCAATTCGATTATCCGGTCGCGGTGAAGGCAGACGGACTGGCGGCGGGCAAGGGCGTGATCATCGCCCAAGCCGCGCGGAAGCGGAAGCCGCCGTTCACTCGCTGGGTCCGCGCCTGGTGATCGAAGAATTCCTGCGCGGCGAAGAAGTCAGCTTCATCGTCGCTCTGCGACGGCCGCAGCGTGGTCCCGCTCGAAGCCACGCAGGATCACAAAACCGTTTTCGATGGCGATACCGGCCCCAACACCGGCGGCATGGGCGCCTACTGCGACGGCCGCATCGTCTCCGCCGCCGATACCCAGCGGATCCTCGACACCATCATCGAACCCGCCGTCCGCGCCACGAATTTCACCGGCTTCCTCTACGCCGGCTTGATGATGACTGCCGACGGTCCCAAGGTCATCGAGTTCAACGTCCGCCTCGGCGATCCTGAAACACAACCCCTGATGCATCGCCTGGAGGGTGGCTTCGGCGAAGCTCTCCTGCGTGCGGCGACTGGCAACCTGCAAGGTACGACACTCCGCTGGAAGCCGGAGCCGTCAGTTTGTGTAGTCCTCGCAGCGCACGGCTATCCCGGTCAAGTTCGAAGCGGCGACCCGATCACCGGAATCGACGCAGCCGAAGCTGAGGTGTTCCACGCCGGCACAAAGCTCGGTTCAAAGGGTCTCGAGACTTCCGGAGGCCGCGTCCTCGGCGTTACCGCTTCCGGTCCCGATCTGGCGAGCGCTCTCCGCAACACTTACGCGGCAGTCGAAAAGATCCGCTTCGCCGGAATGCATTACCGCCACGACATCGGCCGCAAGGGTTTGTCGCGTTGGCAGCAAGCCGCGCGGCACTAGAGCCTTGCTACAATCGGATCGTGTGCGGGGACGTAGCTCAGATGGATAGAGCGGCCGCCTCCTAAGCGACAGGTCGGCAGTTCGAATCTGCCCGTCCCTACCATCTCTTTAAAAAATTGGAAGCGCCGGGGCGGCAGCCCCAAACTTTACGTTTCGCGCTGCCGTCCTCCCAACCCCGTGCGCTTCGCGTGGTCGTTACTTGGTTCGAAGCGCCACGCTGGACGTGCCAGCCAGACCAATATGGCTGGCTAGCTCCTTTTCTCGTGGAGTTTGCAGGGTAGCCCGCGCAGTCTCAGAATCAGGCGTCCACACCTTAGATAAATAATAGGAATCGCCGTATCGGTTGAACTGGAGGGTGCCCTTTTCGGTTGATCGATTCGGACGATCCGTACCGACGGTGAAAACGACACTGCCTTTATGCGCCCCACCGGTTTGCGATACGAACAGCATGCCGTTAGCGTGGTGAATCGAATATTCCCCGGAAGGAAGCAAGGTGCCCCCGATCCGGAAGTCGAAAGGGATGTTGGCTCGCATGTCCATTGTCTGGGCATACAGAGACGTTGATACTGTCGCAACAAACAGTCCCGCTGCGAGAATGAGTCGTTTCATATACTGCTCCTTTTTGTGTTGGGCGTTTACTGGTTATCATTTGAGCCAGGCTATTGAACCTCGCCACAGATAGCGCACGCCGCGAAAAACTCCGCCAGAGCTTTTGCGAATCGGGAAATAGAACTAACCACCCCCTCTTCTTTCTGGCTTAAATGAGATATACTCTCCGCACCGTCACGGGTGGCGCATGTCGGAGAACATGGGCGATATCACGAGGCTTTTGCACGAGTGGCGTGAAGGCAGTCCTGGCGCGGAAAGCCAGCTCTTCGATCTCGTAGTGCCCGATCTGCGGCGCTTGGCCCACTACCTGATGCAGCGCGAGCGCAAGGGTCATAGCTTACAGCCGACCGAGCTCGTCGACCAAATTTACTTCCGCCTAGTGGCCGCCAAAAATCAAGATTGGCAGAACCGGCGCCATTTTTTCGCTATAGCTGCTAGAGCGATGCGTAGATACCTGATCGACCATGCGCGCGGACGGCCGGATGCGGAGTTCGTCGCGATTAACGGGATGGAAAATCTGCTTCCCGCCGACAGTCCCAAAGTGGACCTGGCGATTACCGTCGATCGCCTTTTAGACCAGCTTACGCAAACCAAGCCCGAATGGTGTGATCTGGTGGAAGTGAAATACTTCCTCGGCCTCACCGATGAAGAAGCCGCGGATGTGTTGGGAATAAAATTGCGCACCATGCAACGTATGTGGCGCGATGCCCGCCGCTGGTTATTTGAACAGACGGAATCCGGCTATGGAAAACAAAGCGCAGGACGATGATCTGGTGATGAATCTGGTTGACCTTGCGCTCGACCTGCCAGCGCAAGAGCGCCGCGCCTATTTGGAGGGCGCCTGTGCCGGCGATTCGGAGCTCTTCGACCAGGCGTGGGAGTACGTCCAATGGGAAGCCCGCATGCAAGGATTCCTGTTGGAGCCGCTCTATCCGCCGCCTCTGATTGAGCATCCCTTCGAGCCCGGAGAACTCCTGGATGGTCGCTTCCGTATCTTGCGCGAAGTGGCGCAGGGGGGGATGGGAGTGGTCTATGAAGCCATGGACGAAAGACTGGAGCGACGCATCGCGATCAAGTGCGCCAAAACTGGTTTTCGCAAACGGCTGCCACCGGAAGTACGCAACGCGCGCGAAATCAGCCATCCCAATGTATGCAAGATTTTCGAAATTCACACCGCTGCCACGCGGCACGGGGACCTCGATTTTCTGTCCATGGAATTTATCGACGGCGAGACACTCGCCGAACGGCTCCGCCGCGGCGTCTTGCCGGAAACCGAAGCGCGCCTCATCGCGCGGCAACTCTGCGCCGGTCTGGCGGAAGCCCACCGCAACCAGGTGATTCACGGCGACCTCAAGAGCAATAACATCATTTTGACCACCACCGCGGATGGCGCGACACGGGCGGTGATTACCGACTTTGGTATGGCTAGAACGCCGGGAACAGGCCTGCGTACTATGCAAACCGGACCGTTGGGCGGGACACCGGACTATATGGCGCCGGAGCTTTGGAAGGGCGAGAAGGCTACCGTTGCGTCGGATATTTACGCGTTGGGCGTCATGTTGTATGAACTGGTTTCCGGGAAGCGGCCTCCTCCTTCGCAGGAGTCGTCCGCGAAGGTTTTCCCGCCGCTTGCCGTACATCCCAAATGGGATCGCACGCTCGCCCATTGTCTGGAACCGGATCCCTCCCGCAGATTTCGTTCCGCCGCGGAAGTCGCACAGGCCTTCGAGCCATCGTATACGCGGCGCTGGTTTCTCGCGGCGGCGGCGGCGGTAGTTCTGGCGGCTGCCTCTGGGGTGTTCACCTACCAGCGTGCAACGGCTCCGCAGGAAACCGTCCGTCTGGCAGTTCTACCGTTTGCATCCTCGCCCGACACTGCGGCCCTTGCCGGGCGCGCGCTTCGTGACGCCGCAACCCAGATCGGCCGCCTCAGGAGCAGTCCCGGTACGAAATTCACCATGATTCCTCTCACCAACACACTGCGCAACCAAGCGGACACCATCGACAAGGCGCGGACGTTGCTGGGAGCTACGCATGCCTTGCAGGGCACGCTGCAGAAGGAAAAAGACAGGGTGGTGCTGCACGTGTTCTTGACCGACACGCGCACGCACGTGAACGCCAGGGACTGGAGGGCGGTGTACGCGCCGGGAGAAGTGCGCTACGCGGGCGTGGCTTTGGCGGGTATGATGACCGGGACTCTGCGCCTTCCTCCGCTCCTGGCGATGGCAACGGTGAACGTCGCGGCGCAGCGGGATTACTGGTCGGGTTTATATTATTTGCGCCGTGAGACCGGCGACGACCAAGCCCTCTCTTACATGGAGCGCGCTGTGGCCGCCGATCCCGACTCACCATTGCCATACGCGGGACTGGCCGAAGCGCAATGGTTCAAGTACGGCACCACCAAAGACAAACTCTGGCTGGAGCGGGCCGAGGAGTCGGTCAGACAAGCGGAGCTGCGCGACCTGGACCTAGCCGAGGTGCACCTGATTGCCGGTTTGCTGAAGGCGAATACCGGCTTTTACGAGCAAGCGGTAAGGGACTACGAGAGAACCATCGAATTACAGCCGAACAACGGCGATGCATACCGCCGACTTGGTAGGGTCTATGAACTCAACAATCAACTCGACGAGGCACTAGCGGCGTTTCAAAAGGCCGTAGTAGTCCAACCCGATTACTACAAGCCTTACCAAGACTTGGGCGCGTTCCATTTTCAACGGGGCCGTTACAGTGAAGCGGCCAAGCAGTTTAGCAAGGCGGTTGCACTTGACCCGGGCGAACCGGGCGTACACTTTGCGCTCGCCTCAGCCTACACGAATCTAGGGCGGTATGGCGATGCTGAGAGCGAACTTCGCTTGGCAACCGGCATGAAAGAGACAGCAACCGCAGTGCATGCGCTTGGAATGGTGTTGATGTACCAGAGCCGGGACCAAGACGCGATTCCCTACTTTTTACGCGCAATCGAGCTCAGTCCGGACCGGTATTTGTCCTGGATGGACCTCGGGATATGTTACCGGCGAACGGACCGGCCGGCGGAGGCGGCGAAAGCGAACCAGCGCGGGCTGGAATTGGCCGAAGTGGAGATGGCCAAGAACCCGCGGGATGGCTATGTGCGCTCCTTCCTGGCGTACCTGTGCGCCCGTACGGGTGACCGCCGCAGAGCCGAATCCGAAATCGCACAGGCCTTGCAACTATCTCCGAATGATGCCGATACCCGTTGGATGGCGGCGCTCACCGATGAAGCGCTGGGCCGTCGCAACGAGACCCTCGGCGTTTTAGCCGCCTCCCCCAGTGAATTACTTTCCGACCTGAGCCGCTGGCCGGATGTGGCGGACTTACACAAAGATTCTCGCTTTCTAGATTTATTAGTTTCTCACGGAGTCAGATAAGGAGATCCTATGGTGATCGAGTATAAGATCAAGTTCGACAAAGATGGTGTGACCATCACACAGAACGTGGAGCCAAAGGCTTCCACCGAAACTGTGAAGCAGAGCGCGGCGGGCCCCATAGCCGTCAAGCAGCAACTGCCGGAGTCGTTTCCGCAGACAAAGATGGCTGCCGCGGCGGTAGGTGCGGCGGGAGGAGGCGGGGATCGCACCGGCACTGGCACTGGAGGAGGGGATCGCACTGGCACTGGCGGCGGGGGAGGGGATCCAACTGGCACTGGCACCGGCGGCGGGGATCGCACCGGCACTGGCACTGGAGGAGGGGATCGCGCTGGCGCCACCACAGGAGGAGCGGGCTCCGGACGCGTGATCGGAATTGTTTTCGGACCCATAGTGATTCTAGATGGAGTTCCTATTGCGAATAGAGATGCCGTGGGTCCAGCCGGGGGCGGTGGCGACCGCACTAGTGTGCCCAACTAGAATCTAGAGCACTTGCCACGAGCAGGAGGTTCAGGTAAGTATGCCGTTTCGAATGCAAACACAAGAAAAGAACCAATGGTGCTGGGCTGCGGTCGCCGTGAGCGTGCGGCGTTATTTTGAGCCTTTCTCCACGTGGAACCAGACCGCGCTGGCCACGAAGGTGGTTCCCCCCACGATTGCTTCCGGCAATGCTTACAACAACCCAGACCCCTTGAACCAGCCCGCGAAGTTGCAGGTAGCCCTGAAAGAAGTCGGCAATTTGCGTGAGACTCTCGCCAGGCGGTTAACGTTCGACGAGCTTCAGCGAGAGCTCGATGCGGGCCGGCCGGTTTGCCTTAGGATCGCCTGGGATGGGGGAGGCGCGCACTTTGTCGTAATCTCCGGATACCAGGTGTCACCCTCGGGTTTCAGAACTGTGGACGTCTCAGACTCGCTTTACCCCGATTCCGCCCGGGAATTCGATGAATTCCCCTCCGCGTACCAGGTCGGCGGGGAATGGACGGCAACGTTCCTGGTGACCGAGTAAAAAGGAGAACTCCCGTGGCCTTGCTTGAACCGAATCCCTCCAAGGACGCGAAGTTGGCACTAGTGGCCCGAATGGCGCACTTTGCCCGGCCGGGCGATCCTCCTCTGAGTATTCTGACCACCATCGATGTCCATCACACGGACCAATACTTCGTCCAGCAGATCTGGATCCTAGGCTTAAAAGACCTCGTGGATTCCGGCTTGACGAAAGCCAGATCGGCAGGCTGGCGATTTCTGGCGTCGGATACCCAAGGCCACCAGGCTCTAGCCGCTAACGTGGCTGAATCAGACGGGAAGCCAGCTAGAATGACGGGTCTCTCACGCGGGCCCGAAGTGGTGCTCGCCCTGCAGGCTGCGCGCCAGCTTCAGCGGCTTCCGAAGGTGCTGCAGTTGGTGGAAACGGTAGATTACGAGTTGCGTGTTCTGAAGCTTACCGGAGTGCTTATCGAGGTATTCTGGCTGCATTGGGAAAAGAATCCTGACAAGGACGTCGTGATTCCATTCCTGACGCACGCCGCCGAACAATTAATGCAGGTTTACGACCTGCCGCAGTTCCTGGAGACCTTCAGTCCTTTAGCGCAGACCCGGCTAGATCTCGACAAAGCAGACAAGTTGGAACCGAATTGTTAATTGAGGCGCTCTACCCCCGGCCCTCGCGCCTGCTCTTCACAAGAGTTATGCTATGAAAGTCAACGTCGAAGGAGGTTGTGCGTGCCATCTATCAAATTCACTCTAAACGGGAAACCGCAAACGGTAGACGCGGTTCCTGAAATGCCTCTGCTGTGGGTCCTCCGCGACACACTCAGCATGACCGGCACCAAGTTCGGCTGCGGTATGGCCATGTGCGGAGCCTGCACCGTCCATATCAACGGCGACGCCGTGCGCTCCTGCATCACGCAGATCCAGAGCGTCGCGGGAAAGTCCGTGACAACTATCGAAGGTCTCTCGGCCGACGGCAGCCACCCAGTGCAAGTTGCCTGGATCGAGAATGACGTTCCCCAGTGCGGCTACTGCCAGTCCGGCCAGATCATGAGCGCGGCTTCGCTGCTCTCGAAGAAAGCGCAGCCGACCGATGCCGATATCGACGAGGCCATGCGCGGCAACATCTGCCGCTGCGGAACCTACGGGCACATTCGCGCCGCCATCCATCGCGCCGCTGAGCTGAAGGGAGGCAAGGCATGACTTCCATATCCAAAGTAAATCGTCGCGATTTCTTCAAGTCGACCACCGCCGGAGCCGCCGGGTTGATGCTGGCGTTCGCCCTGCCGGAGAAGAACCAGCTCAATGCGCAGTTCCCGCCGCCTCCGGTTTACAAGACCACAGCTTTTATCCATATAGGTAAGGATGAATCGGTCACCTTCATCCTGCCCAAGGCCGAGATGGGCCAGGGCCCGCTCACTTCGCTGTCGCAGATTCTCGCGGAAGAGTTGGACGCCGATTGGAGCAAAGTCCGCGCTGAGTTCGCACCCGTCAATCCGGCGCTCTACGGATTCCAAGGCGTGGTCGGCAGCATGAGCATCCGCACTCTGTGGAAGCCTCTGCGCCAAGTGGGAGCCACAGGCCGCGCGATGCTGATCCAAGCCGCGGCGGACAAGTGGTCCGTGCCAGCCTCGCAGCTCCGCACCGAGAACGGGTTCGTCATCAACACGTCCAACAACGCCAAGTTGAGCTACGGGACACTGGCCGAAGCTGCCGACCAACTGCCGATGCCTGCCAACGTGCAGCCTAAAGATCCCAAGCAATTCAAAATCATCGGCAAACCGGTGAAGCGTTTGGATTCGCGCGCGAAATCCACTGGCAAGCAGAACTTCGGCATCGACGTGAAGCAGCCCGACATGGTTTATGCGGTGCTGACTCGCTGCCCCGTATTCGGCGGCAAAGTCGCCAGCTTCGATGCGTCGAAGACCAAAGCCGTGCCTGGCGTCAAAGATGTTGTCCAGATCTCGAACGGCGTCGCCGTGATCGCCGACAGCACTTGGACCGCCATGCAGGGACGCAAAGTTCTGGACGTCAAGTGGGACGAAGGTTCGAACGCGAACCAGAGTACCGCTGCTATCAGCCGCATGTTCTCCGAGTTGGTGGCGCAGCCCGCCGGCAAAGCCGCGCGCAAGCAAGGCGACGCGGGGGCAACGCTAGCTTCCGCCGGCCAGAAATACGAAGCGGTGTACGAAGCGCCGTTCCAATCGCACGCGCCGATGGAGCCGATGAATTGTACCGCGCACGTTCGCGCCGACGGCTGCGATGTGTGGGCGCCGACGCAAATGCAAACCCCCGCGCGCGATGTGGCCGCGATGGTCAGCGGGCTCAAGCCTGAACAAGTAAAAATCCATTCGCAGTTCATGGGCGGCGGCTTCGGACGGCGTGGGTCGGTCGACTATGTCGCTGAAGTGGTCGAAATCGCCAAAACTGTGAAGACTCCGGTGAAACTCACTTGGTCGCGCGAAGACGATATGCAGCACGATCAATATCGTCCCGCGGCGATGGTGAAACTCACCGCCAGCCTGGACGCGAGCGGCATGCCGTCGGCGCTTGAGATCAAGGTCGCGACGCCTCCGTTTGGTTTCATGCAGGATGGTGTGCCGGGCACAGCGGTGGCCGGACTCGCTGATCTGGAGTATAAGATTCCCAACCTTCTAGTCGCCTATCAGGGCGGAGAAGCGGGCATCCCGGTGACGTACTGGCGCGCCCCGGGCGCTTGCCAGAACACGTTCTGTCTCGAGAGCTTCGTCGATGAACTCGCGTTGGCCGCGAAGAAAGATCCGCTCGAATACCGCCGCGCCATGCTCAAGGATTCGCCGCGCCTGTTGGGAGCGTTGAATCTGGCCGCCGAAAAAGCTAACTGGGGCAAGGCTCCGGCAGGCCGCTTCCAGGGGATCGGGCTCACCAACAACATCGGCAGCTTCACTGCCATGATCGCTGAAGTTTCCGTCAGCAACGGCAAACTCAAGGTCCACAAGTTAACGTGTGCGATTGACTGCGGCCATGTCGTAAACCCGATGATCCTGCGGCAGCAGATCGAAGGCGGCGCAGTGTACGGCTTGACGGCGGGGCTCAAAGGTGCGATTACCATCGACAAGGGGCGCGTCCAGCAGGCCAACTTCAACGTTTACGACATGCTGCGCATCAACGAAATGCCGGTGATCGAAGCCCATATCGTGCCAAGTACTGAAAATCCGGGCGGAGGCGGGGAAGCCAGCACGCCGCCGGTCCCAGGCGCGATCGGCAACGCTATTTTCGCTGCTACTGGCAAGCGCCTGCGCAAATTACCGATCCGCGACTCTGATCTGGCCTAAAGCCAACACTCGCTGACGCGCCGGGAAACAATACCCGGCGCGTCACCATCAAATCACGAATGCGAATCTCACTCGGCGGGATCGACTACGCGATTCTCGCCGCCTATTTCCTTTTCGTGGTGGCGGTGGGTTGGATGGTGCGGCGCCGCGTGCGCACCAGCGCGGACTTCCTGACATCGCACCGCTCGGTTCCCTTGTGGATCACCAGTCTCGCCTTCATCGCGGCGAATCTGGGCGCGCAGGAAGTGATGGGCATGTGTGCGTCGGGGGCCAAGTACGGACTGATGACGGTCCACTTTTATTGGATTGGCGCCATCCCCGCGATGATCTTCGTCGGCGTTTTTATGATGCCGTTTTATTACGGCAGCCGTGCGCGCAGCGTCCCGGAATATCTCAAGCTGCGCTTCGACGAAAAGACGCGCGCGTTGAATGCGGCATCGTTCGCAGTCATGACGGTCTTCTCATCGGGTGTTTCGCTGTACGCGCTGGGGAAGCTGTTCCAGTTGCTGCTCGGCTGGAGTTTCGAGCAAAGCGTGCTGCTGTCGGCGGCGGTGGTTCTGGTCTACACTCTCCTCGGTGGCTTGACCAGTGCTATTTACAATGAGGTCCTGCAATTCTTTCTCATCGTGATCGGTTTCTCGCCGCTCGCAGCGATGGCGGTGAATCGAGCCGGCGGCTGGGCGGGAATGTCGGCGCGGCTACCACCGGTAATGACGCACGCGTGGAAGTTCACGGGCTCTTCCGCGGCCAATCCGATGGGCGTGGAAGCGTTCGGACTGATCGCAGGATTGGGCTTCGTGCTCTCGTTTGGATATTGGTGCACCGACTTTCTAGTGGTGCAGCGCGCCATGGCCGCCAAGACGATGTCGGACGCGCGGCGCACGCCGTTGGTGGCCGCCTTTCCCAAGATGGTGATGCCGTTCATCGTGATCCTACCGGGCATCGCTGCGATCGCGCTCACGCAGATGAACGTGGGCTACACGCTGCCGGTCAAGGGCTCAGGCTACGATTACGATCAGGCACTCACCACGCTGATGATTCATTTCTACCCGTCCGGTCTGATGGGCTTGGGATTGACCGCGCTGATGGCTTCCTTCATGAGCGGCATGGCCGGCAACGTGACTGCGTTCAACACGGTCTTCACCTACGACCTGTATCAGAGTTACATTCACCGCAACGCGTCTGACGATCACTATCTGCGCGTGGCCCGCTGGACCACGCTCGGCGGCGTGGCGCTCTCCATCGCGGCCGCGTATCTGGCGCAGCGCTACAACAACATCATGGACGTGCTGCAGTTGGTGTTCTCGTTCGTGAACGCACCGCTGTTCGCCACCTTTCTATTGGGCATGTTCTGGAAACGAACTACAGGCCACGGGGCTTTCGCCGGGTTATTGTCGGGCACGGGAGCGGCCGCGTTGGTGCACGGCCTGACCATCGCGGAAGGGAAGGGCGGATGGATCGCCGAGGTGCATCAGTTCCCATCCACCATGGCGCAGAATCTGTGGATGGCCATCTTCGCGTGGTCGACATGCTTCGCCGTCACGCTGTTGGTGAGCCTGGCGACGCGGCCCCGCCCGGAGGATGAACTGCGCGGATTGGTCTACAGTCTGACTCCGCACGTTGTCGATTCCCACGAGCCCTGGTACCGCCGCCCGGCGATGCTAGCAATCATCGTTGGAACCTGCGTGGTCATCTTGAATCTGATCTATTGGTAGACGACCCCTGTGAACATTGGAATCACGTGTTACCCCACCTACGGCGGCAGCGGCATCGTCGCGACTGAACTCGGACTCGAGCTTGCTAATCGCGGCCACGAAGTCCACTTCATCACCTATTCGAATCCGATTCGCCTGGACCCTGGCATCCCTCGCATTCACTATCACGAAGTGGAAGTGTCTAACTATCCGCTGTTCCAATATCCGCCGTATTGTCTGGCGCTAGCGTCGCGCATGGTGGATGTGGCGGACGCCTACAACCTGGATCTGCTGCACGTGCATTACGCTATACCGCACTCGATCGCGGCCATGCTGGCGCAGCAGATGCTGGCCCCGAAGCGCCGTTTGCCGTTCATCACGACGCTGCATGGAACAGACATCACCCTTGTAGGCGCTGACCCCTCCTACTTCGCCATCACTAAATTCTCGATTGAGAAATCCGACGGCGTGACGTCCATCAGCGAGGATTTGCGGCAGCACACGTTCGACGTATTCGGCGTCAGCAATGAAATTCGCGTCATCAACAATTTCATCAACTGCGATCTGTACCATCCCGATCCTGATAAAACCGGCGCCGCTGCCTACGCGCCTAAGGGCGAAAAGCTGTTGATTCACGTGTCCAACTTCCGCCCGGTCAAGCGCGTGCTCGATTGCATTCGCATCTTGGAGGAAGTGCGCAAGCATACGCCGGCGCATCTGCTGATGGTGGGCGACGGTCCGGATCGCGGCCCCGCCGAACAGCTCGCACGGCAAATGAAGTTGACGCAGCACGTATCGTTCTTGGGGAAACAGAATCACGTGGAACGTTTGATTCCGTTGGCGCACGTGTTGTTGATGCCGAGCGAGATGGAGTCGTTCGGTTTAGTCGCGCTCGAAGCCATGGCCTGTGGGGTCGCCACAGTCACCACTGACGTCGGCGGGATACCGGAATTGGTGACGCACGGTGTGAACGGCTTCATGGAGCCAGTCGGCGACATCGCGGCGCAAGCGGCGCGCGCGGTCGAGCTGCTGACCGATGACGCCTTGCACGAGCGCATCGCCGCCGCTGGCCGCACGCGTGCGATGGAACAGTTCAGCACCGATCGCATCATCCCGCAATATGAGCAATATTACAAAGACGTGATGAGCCGGTAGTTACTTCGCGGGCACTGCCACCGGGACCACCGTGACCGCCTCCGCCGGAATTCCGTTCGCCAGGACGGGCCGGTAGATCCACTGCATCACCGCCTGAGCCGCCTCGGCGATATGAGGAGAGGTCCGAGTGATAGCCACCGCATGCTGCACATGCCCGTCGGTTCCGATCAGCACATTGAAAAGCACGACGCCTAAAGTGCCGGCCTGCCGCGGGGCAGTATTCGACAGCAGCCTCTCGGCCGCTTCGCTGGGTAGGAGTTTAATTCGCGCGACTCCCGGCGTCGGCGGAAACTCAAAGAAGGCCATCGGAGGATTCGGCGGCAGCGGTGGGTCCTCTTGACGCGCTTTGGTGAGTTGCGATCCTGATAGATTCCGGTCTCCCCAAACCAAGTTGAGCCTGCAGCGAGCGATGATCGGTTTCCCGTCTTTCATAGCGGGGCTAAAACGCCAGTCGCGCACCAATGCGATGGCTTGGTTTTTCCAGACTTCAACGGAAGCCTGAGGCGCTTCGAAATTGCGGGGAAATCCATATTCGTCGACATCGAAAGACACCACGGCCCATGCCTGACGTCCAACTGCCGCCACAATTCGCGCTTCGTCAATCGCCGTATCATCGGCACCGAGCACGATCCCTGAACCCAACGGATACGTCACGCTCAGGAACACCGGGCGTGATGCGCCTTCGGGAGGCTCAAACGTCACACCCGTCAGATGCCAGCGCGATTGCTTCTCGGGTAAAAGAAAATCTACTGGGACGCCCCTGGTCGGGCTGGGGTGTACTCCAGGTGTGAAGCGCCACTGCGCGACTGCTTCGAGCGCTTTCTCGTCGAGACCCAGACCCAGCGGTTTCGTAACGTATAAGTTGCTGGGCGTACCGTCGGCCGCAATGGTCGCCATGACCTGGACCGTACCTTCGAGTCCGGCGAGACGAGCTTCGTCGGAGTATTCAGGATTTTGTGCGGCGGCGCGCACACAAATCAGGGCGAACATCAAGTACAGCCCGCGCATGGCGGCAGTATAGCAAGACGGTTGCCGGGGGGCGAGCGGGGGACTAACATAGTACAGCACTAAACCACAGTATTAAAGCGAAGGGAGCCACTATGCGCTATCTGATCCCGGCGATTCTATTGAGCACGGCCGCGTTGGCCGCCGACAGCACCGTCACCTTTAACAAGGACGTCCTGCCCATCGTGCAGCGCAACTGCCAGGTGTGCCATCGTCCCGGTGAAATCGGACCCATGGCCTTCCTCACCTATGAAGGTACGCGTCCCTGGGCCAAGGCCATCAAGGCAGCCGTCGTCAGCAAGAAGATGCCGCCGTGGTTTGCCGATCCCAAGTATGGGCACTTCACGAACGAAAAACATCTGACCGACGCCGAGATCGCTATGCTCGCCGCCTGGGCCGATAACGGTGCGCCCGAAGGTGACGCTAAAGATAAGCCCGAACCAGTGGCCTTCAAAGACGGCTGGAATATTCGGCCGGATGTGGTGTTCCAACTACCAAAACCTTACAAGATCCCGGCGCGCGGGACGCTCGAATACACTTACATCACGGTATCGGCGCCGTTCAAAGAAGACACCTGGGTAGTGGCCGGCGAGATCCGTCCCACTTATCGCTCGGCGGTGCACCATGTGATCGCCAACGTGCGGCCGAAGGGATCGAGGTGGATGGTGCAGTCGCAGCTCGGTTCGGAACCATACGCTCCCGGCCCTACGCGCAATGAGGATCTGATCAAAGCCAACGGCGGGAACCCGTCGGTACTCGACAACGAGTTTCTGGTCGGCTATGTCCCCGGGATGGAAGCGCAGCGCTTCGATATCGACCATTCCGCGAAGCTGATTCCGGCGGGCGCGGACATCGTGTTCGAGCTGCACTTCACTACCAACGGGACTGCGGGCGAAGACCGAACCATGGTGGGATTGGAGCTCGCCAAGGCGCCGCCGCAGCGCCGCTTCATGTCGATCACGGCCGCGCAAACACATTTGAACATCGCTCCCGGCGATGCCAACGCCGAAGCCAAAGCCACTCTGAAGTTCGCGCAGCCGGTGGACTTCGTCTACATGCAGCCGCACATGCACCTGCGCGGCAAGGATATGAGGATCGACGCCCAGTATCCTACCGGCGAAAAAGAGACGCTGCTCAATGTCCCGCGCTACGACTTCAACTGGCAGATCGTGTACTACGAAAAGAAGCCGCTACATTTCCCTAAGGGCACTTCGCTCGAACTCACGGCGCACTGGGACAATTCGCCGAATAACAAGTGGAACCCGGACCCGAAGGACACGGTCCACTGGGGCGATCAGAGCTGGCAGGAAATGCTGGCCGCGCCGATGGCTGTGATCGTCGACCGGAGTGTCGATCCCAAGACGGTTTTGGTGGGAGCGAATCCCTTGGTAAACGGCGCGCAGTAGGGAATTACTTCAGTTCTTCGACGGGCACGTCGAAGTATGCAGTATTTACCACACCCAGGCGTTGGAACTGAACCCATACGCGATAGTTGCGGGCGCGCGGGAAGATCATATTGAACTGGATTTCCGGACCGCCGTCCGCCAGAAACGGATGGGTGTGGATCAGGTCGATCAGGTCGTCGCTGGCGGCCAGCATGTGGCCCCAGGCTCCCAGATATTTTTCCAGGCCGTCACCCGGTTTCACCTTGAAGAACATCATGGTCTTGGTGTGGGCGATGGGCTGCGGCGGATCGGTCACCAATTCCACCTGCATGTTGCCGGCGTCTTTGGTCGAATAATCACGCGTCAAGGTAATCGGTGCGGGAGCTTTACCGGCGACCAATACGGTCTTGGCAATCAACTGCGGAGTGGCGCCGTCGGGATAAAAATCGCCCAGGATGCGATACATCCCCGGCGTGGGCAGCGCCAGATCGTAATGAAAGACGCCATCCTTTTCGAAGACTGGATGATTGTGGACGAAGAACTTCATGTCCTGGCTGACAACGAACATGTGGAACAGCTTTTCGTGAACCAATTGGAATTTGGTTACCGGGCGTTCTTTCCAGGGATCTCGAATTAGGAACTCGAGCCGCACCGGCTGCAGCGGCTTGGGCGCGGGGGGGATCACGTTCAGATCCATGGTGTATTCCACGGGGTCGGGAATACCGGCCACCAGTTTCATGCCACAGCGCGGGCAAGTACCGGGGTCGTGGCCGCGAACGTCAGGATCCATGGGGCATGCGTAGATTTCGTCGGTGGCGGGGAGCGGAGCGGGTAGCGGGACGGACGTCTGTCCCAGGAACAGGCCTGCCATGCCTACAACCAACACGCAGATCGCGACAAAACGCATGGAGACTTTCATGGTCTTTGCAGCCGACTTCAGTATACTATTTGACTGGAGCCATTAAAAGCAATGCTAGCAACGTTTTTCCGCGCAGCCGCGTTTGCTGCACTCGCGGCGGCAACGGTGTCCGCACAGGAGCCCAACGCGCGTCCCAGCGGTACCGAATTTGGATTTTCTACCTTTCAAACCAAGTGCATGACGTGCCACGGCAACCCTAACGTGGAGCGTGCACCACTGCCCTCCGCGATTCGTGAAATGACGCCAGAGCGCATTTATGAAGCCCTGACCAACGGCGTCATGAAGGCGCAGGGCCAGAGTTTGTCGGACCCGGAAAAGCGCACGTTGGCGCTGTTCATGAGCGGCCGTCCGGTGGGCAGCATCCAGCAGGGCGACGCCAAGAACATGCCGAATCAATGTTCCGCGAACCCGCCGCTGAGCGATCCCGCGGCTGGGCCCGCGTGGAACGGTTGGGGCGTCAATGAAATGAATACGCGCTTTCAGAGCGCCAAAAATGCCGGACTCACTGCTTCCGACGTTCCTAAGCTGAAACTCAAATGGGCGTTTGGTTATCCCACGGGTGTTTCCGCTTTCGGCCAGCCCACCATCGCTTCGGGCCGCATTTTCGTCGGCACCGATATCGGATACGTCTATTCGCTGGATGCGAAGACAGGCTGCGTGTATTGGTCGTTTCAGACGAAGGGCTCGGTACGTAACGCCATCAGCATCGGTCCGGTGAAGCACCCTACGGCCAAGTATGCGATCTACTTCGGGGACGCGCACTCGAACGTATATGCCGTGAACGCCCAAAACGGTGAACAATTGTGGACGGCGCACGTCGACCCACATTTCACGGCGCGCATCACCGCGGCGCCGACGTTGTATCAGAACCGGCTATACGTGCCGGTGTCGTCGTCAGAAGAATTCTCCGCGTCAACGCTGGATTATCCCTGCTGCACCTTCCGTGGCAGCGTCGCCGCTTACGACGCTTCGACCGGTAAAGAGATCTGGCACACCTATGTGATTCCCGAAGAACCCAAGCCTACACGCAAAAATTCCAAGGGCATTCAGCTTTATGCGCCGGCGGGTGCGTCGGTGTGGAACTCCCCAACAGTCGACGTCAAGCGCAAGGCCCTTTACTTCGGCACCGGGGATTCCGAAACCGACCCGGCCGCGAAAACTTCAGATTCGGTGATGGCGCTCGACATGGCCACCGGCAAAGTGTTGTGGAACTATCAGGCGCATGCGGGCGACGCTTTTCTAGGCGGCTGCGGCATGCCCAATCAGCCCGAAAATTGTCCCGCGGATAACGGTCCGGATCTCGACATCGGCAATTCGCCGGTGCTGCATACGTTGGCGAACGGCAAGCGTATTGTAGTGGCCGGAACGAAAGACGGTAACGTCTTCGCGCTCGATCCCGATAAGAAGGGCGCGGTAGTGTGGGACCGCAGCGTTGCACCCAATCCCAAAGGCACGCCGCTGCAGCGCCTGGATGGCATCGTCTGGGGCGGCGCGGCCGATCAGCAGAACATTTACTACGGCCTCTCAGGCGGCGGCATCGCTGCGGTGCAACTGTCGACCGGCGAACGCGCTTGGTACACCAAGTTTGAGACCGACGGCAAACGCGTCTCGAACGCGGCGGCCGCGTCTGCGATCCCCGGAGTCGCTTTCGTCGGCGGGACGGACGGAAAAATTCACGCAGTCTCGACTGCCGATGGCAAACAGATCTGGGAAGTCAACACCTCGCGCGATTACGACACCGTTAACAAGGTACCGGCGCATGGCGGCGGCATGGGGTCGGCTGGCCCCACTATCGTCGGCGGGATGTTGTACGTCGGATCTGGCTACGGTGTGATCGGTGGCAACCCGGGCAACGCGCTGCTGGCCTTCGGAATCGAATAACATGAACAAACTCATTCTTGCGGCATCCTTTACTGTCATCGCGTTCGGGCAAACCCCGCCAGCGGCGCCCGCGGCAGGCGGCACCGAACTCGGCTTCCGCTACTTCCAATCGAAATGTATGACGTGCCACGGCAATCCTAACGTAGATCGCGCGCCCTCGCCGGCCGCCATTCGCGAAATGTCGCCGGAGCGCATCTATGCGGCTCTCACTACCGGAGTCATGAAGACGCAGGGACAAGATCTTGGCGACGACCAGAAGAAAACTTTGGCTCTATTCATGAGCGGGCGTCCGATGGGCAGCATGCAAATGGGCGATTCGAAGAGCATGCCCAACCAATGTTCGTCGAATCCACCGCTGGCCGATCCTGCGGCTGGCCCGGCGTGGAACGGCTGGGGCGTTGACACATCGAACTCGCGCTTCCAGCCCACCAAAGGCGCGGGGCTCACGGCGGCTGATGTGCCCAAGTTGAAACTGAAATGGGCGTTCGGGTTCCCTACTGGCGTCTCTTCGTTCGGCCAGCCTACGGTGGTTTCGGGACGCGTTTTCGTCGGCAGCGATATCGGCTACGTGTATTCGCTCGACGCCAAGAGCGGGTGCGTATATTGGTCGTATCAAACCAAGGGCTCGATTCGGAACGCGATCAGTCTGGGTCCGGTGAAGAGTGCGACTGCTAAGTATGCTGTCTACTTTGGCGATGCCCATGCTAACGTCTATGCTGTTGACGCGCAGACGGGCGCCGAGTTGTGGATCAAGAAAATTGACGACCACTTCGCGGCGCGCATCACTGCCGCCCCTTCGCTCTATGACGGGCGTCTCTATGTGGGCGTGTCCTCCTCCGAAGAATTCTCTGCGGCGACGCCGGATTATCCGTGTTGTACTTCGCGCGGCAGCGTGGTCGCGCTGAACGCCAGCACGGGTGCGCAAATTTGGAAGACTTACGTGGTGGATGAGCCGAAGCCTACCCGCAAGAATTCGAAGGGCGTGCAGCTTCACGCGCCGGCGGGTGGGTCGGTGTGGAATTCGCCGACCATCGATCCCAAACGCAAGGCGGTTTACTTCGGCACCGGCGATTCTGAAACCGAACCCGCCGCGAAAACTTCGGACTCGATCATGGCCGTCGACATGAACACCGGCAAAATCTTGTGGGTGTATCAGGCGCAGGAGGGGGATGCTTACCTGAGCACGTGCTCGCAGAACAAGACGGAGAATTGTCCGGAAAACGTCGGCCCCGATCTCGACATCGGTAACTCGCCCGTGCTGCGTACGCTCTCGAATGGCAAGAGCATCGTGGTGGCAGGCACCAAGGACGGCAACGTGTTTGCGCTTGATCCCGATAAAAAGGGCGCGGTGGTGTGGAAGATCGTGGCCTCGCAAAATCCGCCGGGTACGCCGCTGCAGCGCTTGAACGGCATCGTGTGGGGCGGCGCCGCGGATCAACAGAACGTCTATTACGGACTTTCCGGCGGCGGCATGGTGGCTATTCAGCTTACGACCGGAGAACGTCTCTGGTATACGCACTTCGACACCGGAGGGCAGCGCGTCTCTAATGCGGCGGCCGCTTCCGCGATTCCCGGAGTCGCATTCGTAGGTGGGACCGATGGCAAGCTACACGCGCTGTCGACCACCGACGGCAAGCAGCTTTGGGAAACCGAAACCGCGCGCGAGTTCGACACTGTGAATAAGGTGGCGGCGAAGGGCGGCTCCATGGGCGCTCCCGGACCCACCATCGCCGGAGGAATGCTGTTCGTGAACTCCGGCTATGGCGTCACCGGCACTCGCTCGGGCAACGTACTGTTGGCATTTGGAGTGGAATAGATCATTCTGTAGATCTGGCACGCTTCCCTCGTCCTCGAGATCAGACTATAATCGCAGAGCCTGTGAATCGGGAAGGGAAGGTGCAGCATGAAGCGCAATCTGTACGTGGGTGCCGGTCTGCTCGCGCTCGCTGGAGCGTTAGGTGTCACATCGGTTCTGCTCGAACGACATTCGGTGGTGGAAGCCGCCGGAGTCGTTGCGCCGCGCTTTGAAGTGGACCCGCTGTGGCCGAAGCCGCTGCCCAACCACTGGATCATGGGCCAGACCATCGGCGTTTCCGCGGACGCGCAAGACCATATCTGGATCATTCATCGCGCCGGATCGCTTGAAGCTGGTGAGCTGCACGCCAGCGCCACACCGAAGGTAGCGCAGTGCTGCGCCGCGGCGCCACCGGTGCTGGAGTTCGATCAAGCCGGCAACCTCCTGGCGAGCTGGGGCGGTCCCGGAGCCGGTTACAACTGGCCGGATTCGAATCACGGCATTACTGTCGATTACAAAGGCAACGTGTGGATCGGCGGCAACGGCCGCGGCCCGCAGAGCGCTCGTGGCGCGATCAACGGGTCGGACGATGAACCGGCGACGCCGGGCGGACGGGGCCCGGCTCCCGGTTTCCAAAGTTTTGCCGACAACATGGTGCTGAAGTTCACGCAGGACGGCAAATTCCTGATGCAGATTGGCAAGCCCAAGAGCAGCAAGGGCAGCAACGATGTTGAAAACCTGCGGCTGCCGGCCAAGATTTTCGTCGATCCAAAAACCAACGAAGCGTACATTGCGGACGGCTATGGCAACCATCGCGTCATTGTCTTCGACGCCGATACCGGCAAGTACAAGCGCCACTGGGGTGCTTACGGTCATAAGCCCGACGACGCCGATATGGGACGTTACAACCCGAATGACCCGCCGCCGCAGCAGTTCCGCAATCCGGTTCACTGCGCCGAGCTCGCCAACGATAACCAGCTCTATGTGTGCGACCGCGTCAATGACCGCATCCAGGTTTTCAAGCCAGATGGGACCTTCATCAAGGAAGTCTTCATCAACAAAGAAACGCTGGGCTCGGGGTCGGCGTGGGATATCGCCTTCTCCAAAGATCCGCAGCAGAAATACATTTATCTGGCCGATGGTGAAAACGATCGCGTGCACATCATCGACAGGCAGTCGCTCGAACTGCTGACGAGTTTCGGTGAAGGCGGGCGGCAACCTGGCGAGTTCTACGGCGTACACAGCATCGCTACCGATTCGAAGGGCAACATCTACACCACGGAAACCTATCGCGGCCAGCGCGTGCAAAAGTTTGTCTACAAAGGTCTCGCGCCGGTGACTAAAAAAGACCAAGGCGTGGTGTGGCCTAAAAACGGGAAATCATAGGAGATTTCATGCGCACTATCACTATTCTTCTGCTCGGGGCTGCTGCGTTGCTTCCGTTGTCCGCGCAGCCAAGCTGCAACCAATGCCCTGCCACTTACGTCAACAGCGACGAAATTCAGGCTTACTTAAAGCGCGTCGAGGGCACTGCGGTGAGCGATCAACAAGTACGCGCTCTCGATCTCGGCAAGACCAATGTCGATATCGCTGTGGTGTATCGTGGCAAACTCGCCGCGCCGGCCAAGCAGTCCGTGGCGGAGCACGACAAGGTGAGCGAGGTGTATCACGTGATCGACGGTTCGGCTACGCTGATGACCGGACCCGACATCGTCGATCTGAAACCGCGCCCGGCCGACGACCGTGCCGTGCGCCTGCTGAACGGGCCCGGCGGCAACGGAGCCTCCATTCGCAACGGTGTGGCGTACCAGTTAAAAGCCGGCGACGTGGTAGTGATTCCCGCCGGCACCGGACACTTATTCACGCGCATCGACGATCACATTCGCTATCTGATGATTCGTCTGGACCCCGATAAACTCGCTCCGCTGAAGGACGAAGCCGCGTCGAAGGCCGATCTGCAGAGCGGCGGCAAGGGGAACTGAACCCCACGGTCACCGGGCCAGGACGATAATGAGGAATGCGTATCCTCGTCATCGCCTTTATCTTCCTGGGGACGCTGCAGAACAGCCCGGCTGCCAGCGATAATGACACTCCAAACATCCCTCTTACCGTTCTTCCGGGGACGCCGCTGCGCCTGTACTTGACCAAGCGGGTTTCTAAACGCCTGGGCGCGCCCGTCGAGGGCAAACTCATCGAGCCGGTCTTTGCGTTCGATCGTGAGGTGGTGCCTGCCGGGTCGGCCATAACGGGAAAAGTGAGCGCGGTTGAGCCCGTAGGCAAATGGCAACGCGTTCGCGCGATTGTGAATGGCGATTTCACGCCGCTTCGCAATGCCCACGTGGAGTTTAACAATCTGGTTCTGCCCGACGGCTCCCACCTTGCGGTTCATACGGTGGCCGCCATGGGACTGAATTCCCTGTATGTCGAGCCTTCGAAGAAAAGCCCGAAAACGGCTACCCAGTACCCGAACAGCGGAGTTCTTGGCACGGCGAAAAAAACCCTGAAGGACCAAATTAACAGCGCCATCAATGCAGGCGGCGGCGGGTTCGGGGGAATCGTGCGCGGACCCAACAAGAAAGAAAAGATGGTGGATTTTCTGTGGGCCAAGATGCCTTATCATCCGCAATACCTGCGCCATTTGACGCGGGTGGATGCGCCGCTCGGAGAGGCGCTGCAGTTCGGTGCCGAGCCGCTTAAAATTGCAGACTTGGGCGAATTGGGATCGCAACCCAGTTCTGATAGTATCGTTCGCGCGCGCCTGCTCACCGCGCTCGATTCCGCTTCTGCGAAGCAAGGTCAGCCGGTGGAGGCGGTTCTGGCGGCGCCTCTCTTTTCGCCCAATCACAAACTAGTGCTGCCGGAGGGAACGCGCCTGGTGGGAGCGGTGACGCTGGCCAAGGGCGCGCGATCTTTTCATCGGGGCGGACAGCTGCGCTTCAATTTCCAAAGAGTGGAACTGCCAGCCGCAGTGGCGAATTTGCGGCCGGCCTCGACGGAGCCCTCCTCGGAGACGACACTCGCCACCCTAGCCGGCGCGGAGGGCAACGGAACGACCCCCATCAAAGTGGATTCAGAGGGCGGTGTGAAGGCGCAGGAATCGAAGACTCGCTTCCTTGCTCCCGCGATTGCGCTGCTGCTTGCCAGTAAGGCAGCGGACAACGATGCGGACCGGCATGGCGCCACGGCAGCCACGGGATCGAACGCCAATGTCGCCGGCCGATCCCTGGGCGGCGGATTAGGGTTTGGCTTAGTGGGCACGGCGGTGTCGCAGAGTTCGCCTTTCGTGGGGATGGCGTTCGGATACTATGGGTTGGCTTGGTCCGTGTACTCGAACGTGCTCGCCAAAGGCGGCGAAGTGCAGTTCGATAAGAACGCCATGATGGACATTCGATTCGGCAGCCGCACTCCTCCACAGGCTTCAAAATTTTTGGGAGTGGTAGCCGCGAGGTAGCTGGTATTTAGCGCGCTTCTAGTTCCGCGCGCACGATCTTCGCGCCGTCGACCATCGCTTTGAGTTTTGCGAAAGCCACTTCGCGCGGCAGGTATTTCATGCCGCAATCCGGCGCCAGGATGATGTTCTCCGCGTCGACAAACGGGAGTGCGCGGCGGATGCGCTCGGCCACGGTCGCCGCCGATTCCACTTCATTTGTCGATAGATCGAGCACGCCCAGCAGGATGCCCTTGCCGCGCACGGTTTCGAGGATGGAGCAATCCAGATTCACCTGCGCGGTTTCGATAGAGATCTGGCACACCGGAACGTTTTTCAGCTCGGGCAAGAACGAATACCCGGCGGGACGCCCTTGCACTAGCGCGGCGTATCCGAAGCAGGTATGGATCGCGGTCTTTCCCGTCACGCCATCGAGCGCACGCTCGAGAGCTGCCAGGGCGAAGGAGCGCGCTTCTTCGGGCTGCGCTTGCAAGTAGGGCTCGTCGATCTGCACTACGTTGGCGCCGACCGCGAACAAGTCCTTGATCTCTTCGTTCACCGCCGCGGCGTAATCGAGCGCCAGCTCCGCGGAGCTCGCGTAGAAATCGTTGGCGCTGAGCTGCGTCATGGTGAACGGGCCCGGCACCGTGACCTTCACGCAACGCTCCGTATGGGCGCGCAGAAACTTGACGTCGCGCACGTTCACGGCATGCTTGCGGCGGATCTTGCTGACCACGCGCGGGACCGGAACCTTGGTACCGGTGCGGCTGATTCTGCTCCCGGGGTTATCGAGGTCGATGCCTTCGAGCGCAGTTGCGAACTGGTTCGAATAACTTTCGCGGCGTACTTCGCCATCGGTCACGATATCGATCCCGGCCCGCTCCTGTTCGCGGATGGCTAGCAGCGCGGCGTCGTTCTGCGCTTCCTCCAGCCACTCCGGCGCCACTCGCCACAACTTCAGCAGACGGGTGCGCGGCGGCATCTGGCTGGTGAGCATCTCGCGATCGATCAGCCAGTCGGGTTGGGGGTACGAACCCACTAACGTGGTTGGCAGGAGCAGTGTGCTCATGCGGGCCGCTTTCCGTAATAGGCGTCCTCGAGCAACTGGCGCACGCCCGCGTAATCCACCGGACGCGGATTGTAGTACGGATTCTGCGTGGCGATTTCCGCGGCGCGATCCAGGCCGTCGAAAGGCATTCCGATCTCCTTCAACGCCACCGGCGCACCAATTTTGACCGACAAATCGTAAATCCCCTGCGCCGCGGATTTTGCTCCCAGCGCCTCCGCCGCGCGATTCAGTTCCTGCGCCGCCGCTTGCTGATTGTAAGCGGTGGCGTACGGCAGAATCACAGTGTGCACTTCCGCGTGCGGAAGATTGAAGGAGCCGCCGAGCGTGTGGCACAACTTGTGATGCAGCGCCATTCCTACCGCTCCCAAAACCGTACCTCCCAGCCACGCTCCATACAGTGCACCACTGTGCGCCACCAGATTCTGCGGCTCCTTGACCACCAGCGGCAGTGACACGGCCAGCGTGCGGATGCCTTCTACCGCCAGAAGCGAAATGATCGGGTTGGCGTCCTGGGCGTACAACCCTTCCACCAGATGCGCCAGGGCGTTCATCCCCGACGGGCCGGCGATCTTTGCCGGTAGCGACAGCGTCAGGTTCACATCGTAGATCACGGTTTTCGGCAGCACCTTGCGGTCCTTACCAGTCTTCTTCACACCCGCCTCGGTGATGCCGTAGATGGGCGTCATCTCGGAACCGGCATAAGTGGTCGGCACCGCCAGAATCGGCAGTCCGCTCTCGAGCGCGATGGCCTTGCCCAGGCCCACCGTCGATCCACCGCCGATCGCCACGTAGCAATCCGCGTCCAACCGCGACGCTTCTTCGCGAGCTTTACGCGCGGTCTCGATAGGCACGTGCATCACGGCCTCGGCGTAAACGCCCGCCGACATTTCACCCAGGCGCTGGGAGGCAGCTTCGGCGTCCTTGCGTTGTTCCGGGGTCGCCAGCACCAGCGCGCGCTTCGCGCCCAATCGCTTCACTTCTTCGGCGAGACGCTCCAGCGTGCCCACGCCGAAGATGACGCGTGTCGCCGGTTGATCGTAGACAAAACTTTGCATCTTTTTCAATTGTAGCCATGGAAACTGAAACAGTGCAGTTGTATACTATTTTTCGCTGCGCGCCGCGCAGGCGACAATAAGTCAGGAGGCTCTAAAATAATGAAACGATCCGCGCAAGCGAAATGGCAAGGCGATTTGAAGACCGGCACGGGCACTATTTCAACCGCCAGCGGCACGCTCGCCACGACGCCCTACTCGTTCCACAGCCGCTTCGAGCAAGGGGCCGGAACCAATCCGGAAGAACTGTTGGCGGCGGCGCACGCCGGATGTTTTACGATGGCGTTGTCGGCGCAGCTCGCGCAAGCCGGATTGAAAGCGGAGAGTCTCGAGACTTCCTGCACCATTACGCTCGAACAGAAAGACGGATCTTTCGCGATCACCGAGAGTCACCTTGAAGTGAAAGCCATAGTCCCCGGCGCCACGAAGGAGGCTTTCGACAAAGCTACAGGCGCGGCAAAGAGCGGATGCCCGGTATCCAAACTCTTCAACACCAGCATCACTCTCGAGGCACAGCTGGAAGGCTAGGTTGCGTTCGAATCAACCACGCCGCGCTCAACGAACTCGCCAGCGCCAGCCCGAAGGATACCCACAACACCACACGGAAGCCGGCGACGAAGGCTTCGTCGATAGTCCGGCGTCCCTCGCGATCGGAAATCTGGGCAGCCGCGAGCCGCGGACGCTGCGCGTCGATCTCCATGCGTATCGCTGGCGGAAGAGCCAGGCGCTCCAAACGTTGGTCTAGAGCGTGATTGAATACGCTGTTCAAGATCAGTCCCATCACCGCAACCGCCAGCAAGCCCGCCACTCGCGACACCGCGTTGTTGACTCCCGAAGCCACGCCGGCGTTGCTTTGCGCCACGCTGTTCATGACGGTAGTGGTCAGCGGGGCGACGCTGATCGCCATCCCAAACCCGAGCACGGTCACCGCCGGGAAGAAGGTGGTCCAGAAGGAACCGCCTACTGCGGGCCACGCAAACAGGGCGAACCCCACGGCAACCACTAGTGGGCCGATCACCAGGGGCCGCTCGGCTCCGTAGCGTTCGACCAATCCGCCGGACCAGCGCGACAACAAAAACATCAATAGGATGAAGGGCAGCAACGCCGCGCCGGCTTCGGTTGCAGTGTAGCCCTGCACTTGAATCAGATCCAGCGGAAAGAAGAACAGCATCCCGCTCAGAGCCGCATACAGAAACAACGTAAGCAGATTCGCCCCGCTGAAATTGCTGGACCGGAATAAACTCAGCGGCACCATGGGCGCATGCGAGTGCGCCTCCACATACAGAAACGCCAGCAACGCCAGGACGCCGCCCACGCCCGCCAGCGGCGCTGATTGAATGAAGGCGAACACGATGCCACCGAGGCTCACCGTCGCCAGAAGCGCGCCTGCCCAATCTAATCGCGTGGAACCATCTCCGGTACGGCTTTCGGGAACACGCCATAAAGTCAGCACCAGCACCGCCGCGCCCAACGGAAGATTGATGAAGAACGCCCATCTCCAGGACGCGTGCTGCACCAGCCAGCCGCCGAGTACCGGCCCGATCGCCGCCGTGATGGACGTGAAACCGGACCACGTGCCGATCGCGCGTCCGCGCTCTCCCTCCGGAAAATTGACACTGATCAGCGCCAGGCTGCCCGGCACCAGCAGCGCTCCGCCCACGCCTTGTACGCCGCGCGCGATCACCAGCTGCCACACGTCGGGAGCCAGCCCGCACCATGCCGACGCGGCGCAGAACAGCACGACGCCTGCCGCGAACACCTTGCGCCGTCCGTAGAGATCGCCTAGCGATCCTCCGGTGAGCAGCAACGCCCCGAGCAGCAGCGCGTAAGATTCGATCACCCACTGCACTTGAGCGATGGTCGCATGCAAGCCGGATTGCATCGCGGGAAGCGCCACGCCCACCACCGTGCCGTCGATGAACACCATGCTCGAACCGAGAATGGTGGCAGCCAAGATCCACCCGCCGTGGGCGGCGTGAAATCGCTCCGCAGGCGCCGTCATTTCCTATCACGCGTAGTAGTGGAACGGCGCATAGAAACCGTTCTTGCCGCTCAGTTCCCAGTTGTAGCCGTAGTCTCGATAAGAAAGCTTTTTCGACTTCGCGACCACGGCCGGGAATCCCGGTGACACCGCGAACGGGTGATTCTGAATGGTGACCTCGGCTTCGCCTTGCCCTAACAACGCCTCGATCTCGGCAGCCGCCACGCCCGGTATCGCGATACTACGCTGCTTGCCTTGAGTCCGATATTCGATCGACGCCGCCTTTACGCCTAGAACTTTGCCGACGAACGAGCACAATACCGCCGGAACTCCGCCCGCCTGGCCGCCGAAGACTTGGGTTAGCGCCTGCTGCTGTTCTGCGGTCGCGCGTTCATCCAGATACACCGCTGCGTTCCATTTCACTTGCAGCATGTGCCCCGGAGAGTGAGCCGCCAGCACGACATTCAATCCGTCCAGCCTGGTCGATCCAAAATTGCCGTCGTCGATGTGCCACGCTACCAGCACCGTACACTCTCCGGTGGTGGGCGGGCTCATCATTACGCAGGGGCAAGCCGCCTCGCAATTGCACGCCTCGAAGTAGGTGCCCGTCAAGTTCCAAGTCGCATGATCGGCCATGGCTCCAGCCTCCTTGCCAGGGATTAACTCACTTCCGCTATTCTGTTGTCAACCCATGACATCTGGCGAACCTGGCGCGATCATCATCACGGGAGCCAGCCGCGGGATCGGCGCAGTCACCGCGCAACTGGCTGCAGCGCGCGGGTTCGCCGTCGCGGTGAACTACGTTCAAGACCGCATTTCTGCGGAAGCTGTCGTGAACCAAATTGTCCAAGCCGGAGGGCGTGCTTGTGCGATCCAAGCCGATGTTGGAATCGAAGCCGATATCAAGCGTCTGTTCGATGACGCACAACGTGAACTCGGTCCCATTGGCGGCCTGGTGAATAACGCGGGAGTGGTCGATGGCCTGGGCCGCGTGGACGCTGTGACCGCCGCTCAGTTGGAACACATCTTTCGCGTGAACGTGATCGGCGCCATGCTGTGCGCGCGGGAAGCCGTGAGCCGCATGTCGACACGCCACGGCGGCGCCGGGGGACCCATTGTCAACATCTCATCGCTGGCGGCGCGCATTGGGGGAGCTGGCGAATGGGTCCACTATGCGGCGTCCAAAGGCGCGATTGAGACTTTCACGCGAGGCCTGGCGCGCGAAGTCGCCACCGAAGGTATCCGGGTGAACGCGGTCGCTCCCGGTTTGGTCGAAACCGGGCTCCACGCCTCTGCCGGCGTGCCGGATCGTCCCCAACGCCTGGCCCCCACCATCCCGATGCAGCGCGCTGGACTGCCCGCAGAAATCGCCGAAGCCGTACTCTGGCTGTTGTCTCCGGCTGCATCCTATGTAACGGGCGCTATTCTCGATGTAGGCGGAGGGCGGTAGGCAATCGCGCTAAAATAGCGACTTCAGGCACGTCAACATCATCCAAATCTCTTATGAGCGAAGTTTTTATTTGCGACGCAATTCGTACGCCCATTGGGCGCTACGGCGGATCCCTGTCGGCCATCCGCACCGACGACCTGGCGGCCCTGCCTCTGAAGGCGCTAATGGAACGCAACCCGGGCGTCGATTGGGGCGCTGTCGACGATGTGATTTACGGCTGCGCCAACCAGGCTGGCGAGGACAACCGCAACGTCGCCCGCATGGCGCTGCTGCTCGCCGGCGTGCCCAAGGAAGTCCCCGGTTCCACCGTGAATCGCCTGTGCGGATCGAGTCTTGACGCCGTGAGCATTGCCTCCCGGGCAATCAAGTCGGGCGAAGCCGAGCTCATGATCGTGGGCGGAGTAGAAAGCATGTCGCGCGCGCCCTTCGTCATGGGCAAAGCCGACGCCGCTTTTAGCCGTAGCGCTGAAATCTTCGACACCACCATCGGCTGGCGCTTCATCAACCCCGTGATGAAGGCGAAATACGGGGTCGATTCCATGCCCGAAACCGCCGAAAACGTGGCCGAGGAATTTCACGTCAATCGCGCCGATCAGGACGCTTTCTCGTATCGAACGCAGCAGCGCTGGGCTAAAGCGCATGCGGCCTGCTTTTTCGGCTCCGAGATCGTACCGGTGATGATCCCGCAGAAGAAGGGCGATCCCAAGAAGTTTGACACCGATGAGCATCCGCGTCCCGACACGACCATCGAGACTCTCGCCAAACTGAAGCCTGTGGTGAAACCCAACGGCACCGTGACCGCCGGCAACGCTTCCGGCATCAACGACGGTTCAGTCGCGCTGATCCTGGCTACGGAAGCCGCGGCTAAGAAGCACGGTCTCACTCCCAAGGCCCGCGTAATTGCGTCCGCCGCCGCTGGCGTGGCCCCGCGCATCATGGGCATGGGACCTGCGCCCGCTACACGCAAGGTACTCGCTAAGGCCGGACTGCAACTCGCGCAGATGGACGTCATCGAATTGAACGAAGCCTTCGCGGCGCAGGCTCTGGCGGTCACGCGCGACCTGGGTTTGCCGGACGACGCTGCTCATGTTAACCCCAACGGCGGCGCCATCGCCATCGGCCATCCACTGGGCGCGAGCGGGGCTCGCCTGGTGACTACGGCCCTCTATCAGCTCCACAAAACCGGCGGCCGCTATGCACTCTGCACCATGTGCATCGGTGTCGGCCAGGGCATCGCCGCCATCATCGAACGCGTTTGAAGAGGCGAAACCTGTAGGGTTCCCGTTTTGTGCGACTATAGGGTTGTAGTTTACAGGCCCGCTGATTTTGGCATCTCTCGCATCGTCCGGTACAATCCGCTCCCTTCCGACTCCTGCCCGGATTCGCAGTTCTGCAAATTTCAAAGGGAGAACATGAAAAATATCTTTGTGGGGAACCTCAGCTTCACAGCAACCGAAGATGGGGTGCGGTCCATGTTTGAAGCCTACGGAGCCGTCGAGCGCGTCAGCATCGTGACCGACCGCGATACCGGCCAGCCCAAAGGATTCGGCTTTGTCGAGATGACCAACGACGCCGAAGCCGAGAAGGCGATCACCGACCTCAACGGCACCGAACTCAATGGCCGCGCCCTGACTATCAACGAAGCCCGTCCTAAGACGGAGCGTTCCGGTGGCGGCGGCGGTGGGCGTCGCAACAATCGCTGGTAGTAATGGCGAAAGTCCACGAATATATTCTGGTCGCGGTCGATGGGACCTGCGGCATTACCAAATCGAACGGCCCCATCTGCTTCCAGCAGTCGCGCCAAGAAGTCGGCGGCCACTTCGAAGCCTACGACCCGCAATTGGGCGACGGCTACACCGCCCAAGTCAACGAAGACGGGCGCCGCTTCAAATCCAACTCGCTGTTCGATGACGTGTCGGGCAACGTTTTGATCGGCCGCAGCCACGGCGCCGAGATGTGGGGCTTGAGCGTGGAGCAGCGCGCCGAAGTCCTGACGCTCCTAAAAACCAAGCGGTAAGGATGAGGACCGTCAGCGCCGATCGCGCTTCGATCGACTATTGGCAGAACTACGGCAACGAACGGCAGGTGCTCAAGAGCCACTTCGGCATCCGCGTGTGGCAGGACCGTTGCTGCGCCATTACCAACGTGGCTGCGGAAACGCCCAGCCTGTTCGGAAATCCGCATCCGATTCCCGTGGATCTGTCGGAGGGTGCAGGCAAACACAGTTTGTCGAATGTGGTGAGCGAACATATGAATCACCATCCCGACTCCGATTTAGTCGCCGTTCTCACCGGCAAAAAGCCCTTCCGCGAAGCCCTGGGTTAGTACTGGAGCGCCCGATTTTTGGGCTTTCCGCGCCCCAGGCTATAATGACCTCTTTGGAGCAAACCACACTTGTCCCTTGTTGGAGTGAATAAAGTTGGCAAAGATACTTCCCCTGAGCGAAGCCATCGCCGAATTCGTGCGCGACGGCGATACCATTGCACTCGAAGGCTTCACGCACCTGATTCCGTACGCGGCTGGGCATGAAATCATTCGCCAGAAACGCCGCAATCTGACTCTGATCCGGATGACTCCGGACGTGCTTTACGACCAGATGATCGGCGCCGGCTGCGCGACTAAGCTGCGCTTTTCCTGGGGCGGGAATCCGGGCGTGGGCTCGCTGCACCGCTTGCGCGACGCCGTCGAAAAGGGCTGGCCGCAGCCGCTGGCGATCGAGGAGCATGAGCACGCTGGTATGGCCGTGGCGTACGCGGCGGGCGCTTCGCACTTGCCATTTGGAATTTTACGCGGCTACGCCGGCACGGATCTTACGCCGCACACCACTGTTCAATTCATCGAGTGCCCGTTCACCGGGGAGAAGCTCGCGGCGGTCAAAGCGATTCGGCCCGATGTTACCGTGATCCACGCACAGAAGGCTGACCGCAAAGGCAACGTGCTGCTGTGGGGCATTGTCGGTGCGCAGAAAGAAGCGATCATGGCCGCTGAGCGCGCCATCGTTACGGTGGAGGAGATCGTCGACAAACTCGACGCGCCGCCCAACGCCGTGATCCTGCCGACGTGGATTCTCAGCGCGGTGTCGGAAGTGAAACACGGGGCGTTTCCTTCCTATACACACGGTTATTATCCGCGTAACAACGCCTTCTATAAACAGTGGGACGTCATTTCGAAGGATCGCGACACCTTCCTCGCCTGGATCGACAAACACATCATGAACACCAAGGATTTTGAAGAGTTCCGGCGCAGCGTGGGGGTGGCGTAATGGCGGAGGCAACCTATACTTCCGATGAAATGATGACCATCGCCGCTGCGCGCATGGTGCGCAACGGCACGTCGCTCTTCGTGGGCATCGGCTTGCCCAGCGCGGCCGCTAACTTGGCGCGCCTAACCCATGCGCCCGATACCATCTTGATTTACGAATCCGGCACCATCGGCACAAGCCCAATGTGTTGCCGCTCTCGATCGGGGATGGCGAGCTGGCGGAAACATCCGACACAGTTGTCGGCATCGTGGAGATTTTTAACTATTGGCTGATGGGCGGCAAGATTGGACTGGGCTTCCTGGGCGCGGCGCAGATCGATAAATTCGCGAACATCAATTCCACTGTGATCGGCCCTTACGATAAGCCCAAAGTGCGGTTACCCGGCGCCGGCGGAGCTCCTGCCATCGCGGCCTCCTGCGGCGAGGTGCTGGTCACGCTGCGCCATAGTCCCAAAGCATTTGTTGAAAAGCTCGACTTCCGCACGTCCGGCGGCCACATGGAGGGCGGGGACAGCCGCGAGAAGATGCGCTTTCCAGGTAAGGGTCCGGTGGCTGTGATTACCGACTTGGGTGTGCTGACGCCAGACCCCGTCAGCAAGGAACTGGTTCTCACGAGCGTCCACCCGGGTGTCACCGTTGAACAGGTGGTGGCGGCTACGGGATGGCCGTTGAAAGTGGCGTCCGAAGTGAAGATCACACCGCTACCGACGGCCACTGAGCTCCAAGTGCTACGCGATCTGAACGAACGCACTGCCAAAGCTCACGCCGGGCAGGCATAGTACTGGTCTTTTGCGCGTAGCGGAACCAAGGCCGCCGACACTATAATGGTTGGGCGCACCGGGCATCTTTTAAGGAGAACCTTCCAAATGGCGGAACCACAGAAGGCTTGGGATACTTCATACGAATGGAAAGCAGTGACGCTGCTGGGATTGGGATTTGGCTTGGTTGGGCTCGACCGCTGGATCATCGCTCCGCTGCTTCCTTCGATCATTAAGGACCTGGGCCTGAACTATCAGGACGCTGGCAACATCATCGGCATCTTAGGTTTATCGTGGGGCGTTTTCGCGATCCTCATGGGCGGCATGTCTGATAAGATCGGGCGCCGCAAGGTTTTGATTCCCGCCATTATCGGGTTCTCGCTGCTTTCCGGCGTATCGGGCATGGCGACCAGCTTGCTCGGCCTGATGGCGATCCGCGCGGTGATGGGCTTTACGGAAGGTTCTTTTTGTCCCACCAGCTTTGCAGCGACCAATGACGCTTCTCATCCCAAACGGCTGGGGATCAATCAGGGCTTGCAACAATGCGGCTTCGCGCTGTTCGGACTCGGTTTGGCACCTATTATTGCAACGCAGTTGTTGAAGGTTGTCAGTTGGCGTTGGGTGTTCGTCACGGTGGCGGTTCCAGGGTTGATTTTGGGGATCTTGATGTACTTCGTGATCCGCGAGCCGGCAAAGCGCGCTACGCCGGCGGGACACGCGCCGGTTCCTAAGGGCAAGTGGGCGGAGATTTTCAAGAGCCGCAATATTCTGCTTTCGATGTTCGCTCTGTTTTGCGCGATGACTGGCGTTTTCGTGCTGAGCGCCATGCTGCCCAGCTACCTCACTGATTATTTAAAACTTACACCGGAGCGGATGGGCTTCGTGGCGTCCGCCGTTGGCTTCGGTGGTTTCGTTGGACAGTTTGCGCTCCCTGGACTTTCGGACGTTTTCGGGCGCAGGCTGGTAGCCGTTCTAGGTTTCATCGGCGCGGCTATCATGCTATACCTGTTTATTCAAACCGGCGCAAATGACACGCTGCTGTTCGCGGAATTGTTTATTGCCGTGTTCTTTATCCTGGGCTTGGTAGCGCTCTTGACCGGACCGATCGCAACTGAAGCGGCTCCGGCGGGGTTGATCTCCTCGGCGATCGGCATCGTCGTTGGCGCGGGCGAGATCTTTGGCGGTGGCGCAGCGCCCTCGATCGCGGGTTGGGTCGCGCAGCACTACGGGATTCAGTACATCCTTTATCTTTGCTTGGGCGGTGTGCTGCTGGGGATCGTGGTGAGTCTCTTCCTCAAAGAAACCGCGCCGAAGAAGATAACCGGCCGGTCGCCGAAACCCGTGGGAGTGGCAGCATAAAAGAGCCTGCCGAGTTCGTTATCGCATCCAAATGGGCAGTGCCCAAGGATGGTGGGAACGTAGTATCCTAGCAGTGCATCACTTTTCGTATTGCGCAATTCTAAGGAGGTAAATCATCCCACATGAGCAGTCCACAAACCCAATTTGGGTCACTCGCAAGTTACCAGAAGGGTGGCGTCGAGGTCATTAATGACGACGCCAAACACTACGTTTTTTCCAATGTATTTGAAGTTGCCAGCAAGTTCAAGCCGTACGAGCGGGTCGCCGTCGGCAAGAACCTTCGCTATGTAATCGAGGCTGTCCGGGCGGAGGGAGACTCGCCGTGGTATAGCGCGATGCATGACGAGTCTGTCGTCATTATGGATGGCGAGGTCGAGATCCACTTCATTAAGCCGGATGCGGCGCAAGTTCCGGCGGGCAAAGAAGGCGCGGTGAAGCTGGCGAGCGAGCCCAAGGGTAAAAAGATGGGCTGGGTGAAGGTGCGCCGCGGCCATCAAGCGTTGCTGCCGGCCAATTCGGCGTACCAGTTCCGGAGCGCCAAGCCGGGTGTTCTGCTCATCCAGAGCATCCTGGGCGATTGCACTTTGGAGCGCTGGGCGGAAATTTGTCAGAAGTAACCGGCTTGCTAAGATCATTTGTTAAGATCAAGGGAGAACCTACTATGAGCACTGCAACGGTTGTTAACACCGAAACCCAGACTCGGTCTTTGGGTTATAAGAGCTTCTCGATCGGACAGTTCAAGTTTGAACGCGACGAATACTTCGCCAACATCAGCTATCCCGGTGGCAAGCACATCATTCCCATCGACGCCTTTCTGCGCTCTTTGATGCGCGACGTGGCGTGGGGATTTTTCTACGGCACGGTGAATTTCGACGCCGTGTTCGGGACCATCAACCACTACGGCACGGTGGAGATGTTTATCGGCCTGTTGAACGAAGCCTACCGCGGCGCCAATCGGCATTACGTGGAGACGTTCGACTCGAAAGACCTCAAGGGCGTATTCGAGGCGATGCTGGATGACTGGACTAACGAAGGCTTCGATCCCTTCGCGGCGCCCGGTGAGACCGGCGTTCCTTTCGGCGTCAAACACGGCAATAACTCGAAGGCGATTCGCCGCGAACGCATCGTGGCCAAGCGCATGGTGGGTTTGCCCGGCGATTTAACTCTGCGCGACGATGCCATGGGCATGAAGGTAAACCGGCAGTTCACGGATATCCCGCAGGACCAGCCGGAAGTTCACGCTGAGCCTGGATTTGAAAAGGAAGTCCACGCTTACAACGCATTCGGCTACGTTTCACGTTCCGACGTCACCTGGAATCCGTCGGTCCTCTCTTGCGTCGACGACAGCCAGTTCTGTGCGACGACGGAAGAGCACATTCTACCCATCACACACGGCAACGATCGCGTGGAATGGTTCATTCAGGTCACCGATCAGATCGTTTGGGACGTCGAAGACGGCAAGACCGGCAAGCCGCGCGCGAAGGTCACCATGAATGCGGGCGATGTGGCGGCAATGCCGGCCGATATTCGCCATCGCGGATATTCGCCCAAGCGCTCGATTCTGGTGGTTTGGGAAAACAACGACGGCTCGCTGCCGAAGCGCTATTCCTCGGGCGAGCTGCCGCCTTACCCAGTAGAGTTTTAGGCACTCGAAAGCGGGGCGTGAGTTGGCCTGAGGGAAGGCCGCGCCCCGCGTTATTTTTTTAGTACCAGCATTTATAAAGGAGTATTGGAATGGCGACAAGTGTAGAAGTAACCCCCAAGATCGACATCGAAACCCGGCTGTTCATCGACGGCGAGTTCGTGGATGCGATCGAAGGCGGCCGTTGCAAGGTTTTGAACCCGCACGATGGCAGCTTGCTGTGCGAGATTTCCGAGGCGGGCCCGAAGGACGTGGATCGCGCGGTGGCAGCGGCCCGCAAGGCCTTTCCGGCGTGGAAGAAGCTGCAGGCTTCCGAACGCGGGCGCTTGATTTTCAAACTGGCGGATGCGATTGAAGCGGATCGCGAATATCTTTGCACGCTGGAGAGCCTGGATACCGGGCACCCCATTCGCGACACTTACAATCTGGATATTTTTCGCACGGTAGCCACTTTCCGCTACATGGCCGGCATCGCCGATAAGATCGACGGCCGTGTGGTGCAAGTGGATCCTGGCTTCCATAACTATGTACTGCGCGAGCCGGTGGGTGTGGTGGGTTCCATCGTGCCCTGGAATTTCCCGATGATGTTTGTAAGCTGGAAACTGGCTCCGGCGCTGGCGGCGGGCAACTGCTGCGTGATGAAACCCGCAGAACTGACTCCCTTGAGTGCGTTGCGCATCGCCAAGCTTTCAGCCGATGTCGGCTTTCCGCCGGGCGTGATCAACGTCATTCCGGGGCGCGGCAGCATTGCCGGCCAGCACTTGGCCGAGCACATGGGCGTCGATAAGATCGCCTTCACCGGCTCGACGCCGGTAGGGCGCAAGATTGTACAGGCCTCCTCGACCAATCTGAAGCGTGTGCAACTGGAGCTAGGCGGCAAGGGCGCTAACATCGTGTTCGAAGATGCGCCGCTTGACGCCGCGGTGGGCGGATCGGCGTTCGCCATTTTCCACAATCAGGGCCAAGCTTGTATCGCAGGCTCACGCTTGCTGCTGCATGAAAAGATCGCGGACCAGTTTCTCGAAAAATTTCTGAAGCTGGCGAAGTCGATCAAGCTGGGCAACCCGCTAGATCCGCAAACCGAGATGGGTCCGCTGACTTCAGCCGGACATCGTGACAAGGTACTCAGCTACGTGGATGTCGCGAAGCAAGAAGGCGGCAATATTCTTACGGGCGGCAAAGCGCCGGCGAACCCGGACCTCGCCAAGGGCTATTATGTAGAGCCAACAATCGTCGAAGCGAAGCCCAGCGATCGCGTGTGCCAGGAAGAAGTCTTCGGGCCCTTCGTGACCGTGACGCGCTTCAAGGACGAAGCTGAAGTGATGGAGATCGCCAACGGCGTGGTTTATGGCTTGGGCGGCGGTTTGTGGACCAACAGTCTGCAGCGCGCCCACCGCGTGGCCGCGCAGATTCGTTCCGGCATGGTATGGGTGAACTGCTATAAACGTGTGAGCCCCGGGTCGCCGTTCGGAGGCGTGGGCGAATCCGGATATGGCCGGGATATGGGCGTGGAATCGATCCACGACTATACCGATGCGAAGTCTATCTTTATTAACTACGACGCGCAGATCCCGCCATTTTACAAACGATAGCGACTGCCGATTATCGTTGGTATCACAGATTGTGATACCAACGCGGCCTGTTTGGAGATAACTTTTACTGAGAATTTCTGCTTGGGCGCCGCACTTTATTACGTGCCCAGACCGTCAAGCCTTCCCCTAACCGTGCGAGTTGTGGAGCGCCGCATCCACTCCATTCGAAACCTCAACATCATGTTGGATCGCGATCTGGCGGTGTTGTATCGAGTCAAACCCATCGCTCTGCGGCAACAGGTGAAACGCAACCTTGACCGGTTTCCGCAAGACTTTATGTTTCAGTTGACCGCCGAGGAAGCTGAAACGTTGGTATCACAGAATGTGATACCAACGCGACGAAGCTTGGGAGGATCTTTACCGTACGTCTTCACGCAGGAGGGTGTTGCGATGCTGTCTTCGGTTCTTAAGAGTCCGCGCGCAATACAAGTGAATCTTGCGATTATGCGGGCTTTCGTGCAGCTTCGACGGTACGCCGCGAGCCATAAGATCCTCGCACAAAAACTGCAGATGCTAGAGCGCAAGTACGACGTGCATGACCGCGAAATTCAAGAAATCTTCATAGCCATGAAGAAGCTGATTGAGCCGCCCGGCAAACCCAAGCGTCCCATCGGTTTCGGCTCCTAACCGGAACTCCAGAAATACCGCCGTTCCTGTTAAACTTGAGGGCAATCTCGGGGAGAATCCGGTCCCGCCGCCAGCCTCGTTCCGCTAGTGCGCCTCCTCAATTCTGTAAATCTGGAGCGAACTACTTGTCCTCTTTTTCGCACGTCCAAGAAGTCATCGAAGACGTTTACGAGAAGTACAAAGAGGTTGAGGAAGGCGAAGTTGCTAGCTATATTCCTGAACTCGCAAAAGCCGATCCGCAGCATTTTGGCATAGCGATGGTGACGGTGGATGGCCAGCGTTTCAGCGCCGGAGACTCGCAGCATGAGTTCACCATTCAATCCATTTGCAAGCCGTTCGCGTTTCAGATGGCGCTCGAGGAGTTCGGGCGCGACCGGACGCTAGAACACGTGGGCGTAGAGCCCAGCGGGGACGCCTTCAACTCCATCGAACTGGAGCCGAAGACAATGCGGCCCTACAATGCGATGATCAACGCCGGAGCCATCGCGATTGCTTCGATGATCAAGAAGAATTCGCGTGAATCCGGTGTGGGCGCGTTCGTTGAAAAGATGGCCGCGGCTGCCGGCCGGCCGCTGCGTATCGACGAATCGGTCTACGCGTCCGAAGACGCCAGCGGCAACCGCAATCGTGCGATTGCCTATCTCATGCTGAACTGCGGCATCATCGACGCGGACGTGGATCACACGCTGCACCAATACTTTTCGCAGTGCTCGCTGTTGGTAAACGCACAAGATTTGGCGATGATGGCGGCGACGCTGGCGAACATGGGCACGAATCCGGTGACGCAGGAGCGGGTGTTCGATTTCAACTTCATCAAGGACACACTGACGGTGATGTTCACCTGCGGGTTGTACGATCATGCGGGCGAGTGGGCTTTCCGGGTGGGCCTTCCAGCCAAGAGCGGTGTGGGTGGAGGCATCATCGCGGTAGTGAATCGCCAATTGGGAATCGCGGTATATTCACCCCGATTGGATGCTAAAGGCAACAGTGTGCGCGGTATTCTGGCGTGCAAGGAGCTAGCCAGCCACTTGGGCTTACACGCATTTGAGTTCACGAATGTGGGCTCGAACTTCATGCAGTGGCTGGGCAGTTAGACTGCCACGCGCGGATAACGTTCCGCGTAGGCCTCCAAGTATTTCAGACCCGAGCCGGTGTTATAGATGACGATCCGCTCACTTCGCTTGAGAAAACCACTGGCCAGCAGCTTGCGGAGCGCTGCGACGCAGGCGGCGCCTTCGGGGGCGGCGAAAATACCTTCCAGCGATGCCAGTTCGATTCCGGAATCGATGATCTCTTCATCGTCAATTGCGATCGCGGTTCCGTTGCTGGCACGCAGAGCGTCTAAGATGAGCTTGTCGCCGAGCGGCTTGGGCACACGCAGTCCGGCAGCGACCGTGGACGCGCCTTGCCAGAATTCCGCGCGCTGGTCGCCATGTTCGAAGGCGCGGACGATGGGCTGGCAGCCGGCGGCTTGTACGGCGATCATCTTGGGCCTTTTGCTGCCGATCCAGCCCAGGGTTTCAAGTTCGTCGAACGCTTTCCACATACCGATGAGGCCCACGCCGCCGCCGGTAGGATAGAAGATAGCGTCGGGCAACTCCCAATCGAACTGTTCGGCTACTTCATAGCCCATGGTTTTTTTGCCTTCGATGCGGTAGGGCTCCTTTAAGGTGCTGACGTCGAACCAGCCTTCCTGGTCTTTGCGTTCAGTGACGATCTTGGCGCAGTCGCTGATCAGGCCGTTCACCAGCGTCACGTGCGCGCCCAAGGCTTTGCACTCAATGAAATTGGCTTGTGGGACATCCATGGGCATGAAAATGTGTGCTTCGATGCCGGCGGCGGCGGAGTAAGCGGCGGCGGCGCTGGCAGCGTTACCGGCCGAGGGAACGGCAATCTTGGTGATGCCTAGCTCACGCGCCATAGAGATCGCGGCGGTCATGCCGCGGGCCTTGAAAGAGCCCGTGGGATTGAGCCCTTCGTCTTTGACCCACAGGTCGCTGGCGCGGACGGCTGCGCCCAGGCGCTTGGTTTCAACCAGCGGTGTCATGCCCTCGCCTAACGACACAATCGATTCGCGCCTGGTCACTGGCAGAACCGGCCAGTAACGCCATAGGTCGGGTTTGGCTTGGGCGAGCGAATCACGGGTCCAAAGCTGGCGAATGGCGTCAAGATGGTAGCGGACCAACAGGGCTCCGCCGCAGGGGCAGAGGTTATGAATCTGGTTGGCCTCGAAGCGCTGGGCGCAGAGGCTGCATTCCAGATGGCTAACATTGGGCATAAAAGTCAGCATAGTATAATCGGCACGATGAAACGCCGAACGTTTATTCAACAGAGCGCCTTGGCTGGCGTAATGGCCAGTGCATTACGCGCCGACGCCGCACCCACGGTGGAGACGACCGCCGGAAAAATCCGCGGTTTCGCGAAGGATAAAGTCTACGGCTTTCGGGGAGTGCCCTACGGTGCTTCGACCGCCGGAGCGGGGCGTTTCATGCCTGCGGCGAAACCGAAACCCTGGGCTGGCGTGAAGGTTTGCATCCAATTCGGCGGACGCTCGCCGCAGGTGATGCCGGGGATCGAGCCGCCGGAAGTGCTCGCCACCGATCCCAAGGAGCCGCTCAGCGAGGACTGTTTGGTGTTGAATGTTTGGTCGCAAGGCCTGGGTACGGGCAAGCGGCCCGTTATGGTGTGGCTGCATGGCGGCGGATTCACCGGCGGCTCGGCCAGCTTCAGTATTTACGACGGTTCCAATCTCGCGCGCAAGCAGGACGTCGTTATGGTGGGCGTCAATCATCGCCTGAACGCGTTCGGATATTTGTATTTGGCTGAGTTGGGCGGGGCGAAGTACGCGCAGTCGTCGAATGTCGGGCAGATGGACATTGTGGCGGCGCTCGAATGGGTACGGGACAATATCGCCAAGTTTGGCGGCGATCCCGGTAACGTCACTATCTTCGGGCAGTCGGGCGGCGGGGGGAAAGTGAGCACGCTGCTAGCGATGCCGTCGGCCAAAGGGTTATTTCACCGGGCCATCGTGCAAAGCGGGGCAGCGCTGCGCGGCACTCCTCCGGATGTGGCGACCAAGAACGCAACCGCATTTCTGGCGGCGCTGGGGTTGAAACCTAACCAGGTCGACGACTTGCAGAGCATGCCGATGGATAAGGTGATTGCGGCGCTGCGCGGGCCGGCGGGCGCGGCTTTCGGTCCGGTAGTAGATGGCAAAACGTTGCCTACGAATCCTTTCGATCCCACTGCTCCTGACGCCTCGGCCACGGTACCGATGCTGCTCGGCAGCACGGAAACCGAAATGGGTTTCTTTGCGGGCGGTCCGCTGTTTCCTTACTCGCTCGATCCCCTGGATGACCCCGGGTTGCAGCAGAACCTCAAGAGGTTTTTGCGCGCAGATGATGCCGATACCGCGAAGGTCATCGACGTCTATAAGAAAGTTCACAAAAACATCAGCGACATCGATGTGTTCATGAAAGCTACGGCCGACGTAGGCGTACGCGCGATGGTATTGACGGAGGCGGACCGCAAAGTGGCGCAGGCCAAAGCTCCTGCGTATGTATACTATTTCTCCTGGCGCTCGCCGGTGCGCGAGGGAAAGATGAAGTCGTATCACACGCTGGAGATCCCGTTCGCTTTCGCCAACGTGGACTTGGCGAAGACCATGACCGGCACGGGCGAGGATCGCTACGCCTTGCAGGACAAGATGTCCGAGGCGTGGGCCAATTTCGCCCGCACAGGCAACCCCGGCGGAAAGGGTGTGGGAAGCTGGCCGGCCTACAACGCGGCCACGCGCCCGACCATGATTCTCGACAACCAATGCCGGGTGGTGAACGACCCGCACAAAGAAGAGCGGCAGGTGATCGCCAGCATCAAACGCGCGCCTGGAAGCCCGTTTTAGCGCTGCTGGCCATTCGGGTGGCGACGCAATCCCACCGTGGGACTATAATTAAGGGCGGCTGGTTTATCCCGGCCGGCCCCCGGTTTTTCCAGGGAAGGAAATTATCATGTCTACAGCAGCAACCAAAGTTCGCCCTACTACCGAAGACGATATCACTGCCGAAGTTCTGCGCCGGTTCGACGGCACCGAAGACCCGCGCCTGAAGCAGATCATGCAGAGCTTGGTGAAGCATATCCACGCGTTCTTGAAGGATGTTCAGCTCCAGGAAGCGGAGTGGTGGAAGGGTATCGAATTTTTGACCAAGACCGGCCAGATGTGCGATGACCGGCGCCAGGAATTCATTCTTCTTTCCGACACGCTAGGCGTGTCGATGGTCACGGATCTGATTAGCAACCGCAAGCCCGCGGGCGCGACGGAATCGACCGTGTTTGGACCGTTCCACCGCGGCGGCGCGCCGGAGAAGCAATACGGTGACAGCATTGTGGGGGCGGATCGCCACGGCACGATCACTTATATGTACGGTCGCGTGCTCGACCTGCATGGAAAACCCATCGCCGGCGCGGAGCTGGACGTTTGGCAGGCGGCGGCGGACGGGCTATACGATGTTCAAGACGACTCACTGGGCGAAATGAATATGCGCGGCAGATTCAAATCCGACAAGGATGGGCGCTATCTGGTGAAGACTACGCGCCCGGTGGCGTATCAGATTCCATCAGACGGTCCGGTGGGACAAATGCTCGCGGCCACTAACCGGCACCCGTGGAGGCCTGCGCACGTGCATTTCGTAGTGTCGGCGCCAGGCTACTCGCCGGTGACCACGCATGTGTTCGATTCGATCGACAAATATCTGGATGGAGACGCCGTGTTCGGCGTGAAGAATTCGCTGATCACGGAATTCACGGAGCACAAGACCAAGGACGCGGCTGCGGAGAAATTCGGCGCGGAACCGCCGTTCTGCACCTGTGAATTCGATTTCGTGCTGGCGCCCGCGCAGTAGCCGGCAGACACACCAATGGTTGTCGAGACAGAAACGAATCTCGCCCAAGTCCGGCGGATTCTTCAGAGCAAGGCGCTCCGCACCTCTGAGGTCCACCGCAATCTGCTGAATTACCTGGCGGAAAAATCGCTCTCGGGCGAGGCGGACAGCCTGAAAGAATATACTGTTGGGCTGGATGTTTTCGCGAAGCCGGAATCCTACGATCCGCGGCAGGAATCCGTGGTGCGCATGCATATGGCACGGCTGCGGCAGAAGCTGGCCGAGTATTACCGGACCGAGGGCACCGCCGATCCGATCATTGTGGATTTGCCCAAGGGCGCGTTCAAGGTTACTTTCGAACTGCGTCCGGCGTTGGTGATCCCGGAAGCGCCAGTGGAACCGGAGATCATTGAGATCCCAACATCGTCCACCAGCAAGCGAGCCCTGATTTTGATGGCAGTTCTACTGCTGGCGGCGGTGGCGTTCGCATCCTATTTCGGATTACGATTGCGTCAAGTGGAGCGGACCACGGCGGTTCTGGCGCCGCCTACTTCGTGGACGCCGGAGCTGCGGGAATTATGGGCTCCGCTGCTCTCGCAGGACAGGCCGCTAGTGGTGGTGCTGGCCACCCAGGAATCCGGGAATTTGACGGGGGTCTCGACGGCGAATGGGGCGTTCCTGCTGGGCCAGTTTCTGGCGGATCGCAAGCAGAACGTATACGTAACCAGCAGCCAGGAACTTTCGATGCCCGACATTATTATGGGCAATCTGGTATTCCTGGGTCCGCCTTCCGGCAACCGGCAGCTACAGGCGCTGCCGTTGAAAGAGGAACTGGTGCTGGAGCCGCAGGGGATCCGCAATATGCACCCGGTGAATGGAGAACCCGCGTTTCTGGGGAATCCGCCGCCTCGGTCCGCCAAGAGCACGGTGGATGATAGTTACACGCTGATCACGCACGCGCCAGGCGTGCACGGTAAGGGCGACGTGTTGTACCTGGCGGGAACCAGCGCCTTCAGTCCGACGGCGGGGGTGGAGGCTTTCACGGACCCAACGCTCGCGCGCAGCATCGTGGGACACATGCGGAAGGCGGATGGCAAGCTGCCGCGCTACTACCAGATTCTGCTGGCGGTGAAATCGATGGACGATACGCCCATCGAGATCAGTTATTTCATGCACAAGGAACTGGCGGGGCCCGTCCGCTAGCTTATTTCTTCGCGGCGGTTTCAGCGGCGCGGCCCGCGCCGAGGACGTTCTCGACGGCGTGATTGCCTTCGTGACACGCGTATTCGTAAATCTTGTAATTCTCTTCACGGCTTAAGGGGATCGCTAACGTCCAGGGCCGGGTGTAGACATTGGGATCGTCGACGGTCACCTTGTAGAGAATCGTGTTCTTGTCGCCGCGGGTGAAGCGTTCGACTACATGCAGGGCCTCACTCTGCGGAATGCCTTTGATGCGTCCAGTGGCGGCGCTGGTGGCGATCCAGCCTTTGCCGTTGTAATTAGTGGTGTCGACTACCAGGGTGTTACCTTCCCAGTGGCCGCGTGAGTCGCCATTCCATTGACGGACGCTAGGCGGCAAGTGCGGGCGGCCGTCGACGGGGATGATGCGCGTTTCGTGGATCATTTCGTAGAAAATCACCACGTAACCGGGAGTCTGCAGGATCTGATAAGAGTTGTTGTAGCCGGCCGGGAACATCCCGGCGGGGACGCCGCGGGTGATGCAGCGGTCCCACACGCTCATGTATTCCCAGGAATCGGAGGCGTGGGCGAGGTCGTAATCGCGTTTGGCTTCGGCGGACGGCTTCACGGGGACTCGGCCATCGGGAGGGTCCACTACCAGCGACGTTTGGCGCGTGGAGACGACTTTGGTGCCTGAGTCGAACCAGGCTTGGTTGTAATTGCCGACGTCGCCGGCTTTGGGTGGGCCATCGGTCCGGGCCTTAGCGGCGCGCGCTTCGAGTTCGGCGGCTTCCTTTTCGGTGAGCGTGGTTTTCCCGGCAAATTCAGGGGGGCGCTCGAAAGGCGTGATAGTGGGGTTCGACCAGACGCCTTGCAGATCCGGTTGGCCGTCGGGCGTCCGCGACGGGGTCCAGACTTTCGTTTGGGCCGCCAGCGGCAGCGCGAGCAGAATCGCGAGAATCGACGAGCGAACTCTGTGATTCATCTACTGCAGCTTCAGGCTGGCAACTTTGATGGTGTCTCCGGTGACGTCGCCTTCGACGGTGACTTTCAGGTTATCGGTCTTCTTGGTGGCCTTTAGCGCGGCGGCGGCTTTGGCATTGCCGGCGGCGTCGAGCGCGATGAACTTGTTGTCGGCGGTGAAGACGCCGTATCCGGTCTTTTGGCAATCGGGCTCGAGGGCACACTTAGTGTCGTGCTTGGTTGCGAACGCTTGTCCCTGTTTCACGGCTGACGCGGAACACATCTTATCCATCAAGATGCCCGTTACCTGGGCGGCGGAAGCGACGCAGGTGAGGCTGGCAAGCAGGCAGGTGACGCTCAGAATCCGGTAGAAGGCTTTCATTGTTGAGTACTCCTTACAGTCCGTTCTAACACACGGGCAATCAGAATGCCAGCGACGATGGACAGCAGTAGAACCCCTCCATGCCACACCAGGATGTGGGCGGCGTCATGATGGATGCAGCGAAACTGAAGCACAGTGAGGCCAAGAAGGCCGCCGAGCGCGCCGAGCGTGCCTCCAAAAGTGGCGGCGGAGAGAGGAACGCCGCGGCGTGTGAGCAGCCAGAACAAAATGCCGCCGGGAATCGCCACCGCCGATCCGGTCAGCAGACAGGGCCAGCCTTCGGAAGTAAACGCTTCGCTCTCCCGCCAGGGAAACAACAGGGCCGCGCCCGTGAGAAAACCTATTCCGTAAGAGGCCCAGGAGAGCGCCGCGGGGATTTTCTGCAGACTCCCCGGACGGATTTGCCAGGCCAGAACCAGCGAAAGAAGCGACACCCCGACTGCCAGGATCGCGATGATACCCAGAGCCTGCCAGGCCTGCAGCGTGCGGAATCCGGCGACGCCCATGGTGGCGATGAGGGCCGCCGCAAACAGCAGAAAGACGGACGCAAACTGGACCATCAACACGCGAGCCGAGGGCAGCGGTTTCACTGGCTGAAGCGAGGCTCCCAAAGCGCCGCTCAGCTCACGGCGGAGGTCCGGCGAAAGCTCCGCGGCGGCAACAAGCCCCAGGAGCCGGTCGATTTTCTCGTCAATCTTCGTGTCTGGTAAGGGTAGCTCGGCCATGGATTTTCCTCTTCAAACTGAACGTCCTGCCGCCAGCATGCGGCGGAGCGCCGCGTAAGCCCGGTGCGCCTTCTGCTTGATTGCTCCGGCCGTCGAGGAGGTAGCGGCCGCCACCTCTTCCAGGCTCATCCCTACCACTTTCAACATCACGATCACTTCCCGCTGGCTGTCGGGCAACCGGTCTACCAACGCCATGACCTCGTTCTCGGGCGAAGGAGCGACGCTCGCCGGCTCGGGGCCTTCGGCGACCAGCACTTCCCGCGATTCCCGCCGGCGTCGCCGGCGATAAGCATCCAGGCGCGTATGGCGAGCCACCGCGAAGATCCACGGAAGCAGCGGCTCCGACGCCAGGTAGGTGTGGCGGGCGCGATGGATCCGCAGCCAGCAATCCTGCAGCAGATCCTCGGCATCGCTGCGCGACATCCCGGCTCCCCAGCAGAAGCGGAGCAGTGCCGGCGACAAGTTTGTGACCAGAATTTCCACGGCGGCGGCGTCACCCTGTTGATAGCGAACCATCAACTCGCGAAGCCAGCCTTCGTTGGGACGGGAGCTTGCTCCGCTAGCGGGCGAGGCGTTCTCCATACGGTCCTCCGCCTCGGAACTGCTCATGGCATCGTTGACCAGGCGCACGGAATAGCCCACTGTCTCCTACTTCGATGGTAAGGGCTTTAAAGTTACGAGGGGGGCCGTAACCTGGAGGGTTCAGCCGGCGAAGTGTTTGGTGTACAGTGAAATCGGTCCCTCGCGGGATCAAAAGGAGTTCCACCATGAAGAAAGTCTTGAAGAGTCTGTGTTGTCTGGGCTTGTTGGCTGCGTTCGCGTCATTTGCCGCGGCCGCCGATGGGACCTGGATGGGTCAGATTAGCGACAGCAACTGCGGCGCGAGTCACGCGAAGATGACTTCCGCGCACGCCGGAATGACGGATCGCGATTGCACGCTGGCTTGCGTGAAGGGCGGCGGCAAATTCGTTTTCGTCAGCGACGGGAAGGTGTATAAAATCTCCAACCAGGATTCGCCGCTCCTGCAAGTTCATGCGGGCCATACGGTGCAACTCACGGGAGACATGAAGGGTGACACCATCATGGTTTCCAATATCACGATGAAGAAGTAAGCAGCGGAGCATCTCCTTGCCGACTCAAATTGTACGTAGCCTGGGCACCAGCCTGCTGCTGATCAGCGGGCTGGTGGTGGGCTGTTCTTCCGCGCCCAAGGCGCAGCAGCATCTCGACCGGAAACCGGCGGCGAACTTCACCTTGGCGGATGCCAGCGGTGCGAAAGTTACGCTGGCGGATTATAAGGGCAAGGTGGTGCTGCTCAACTTCTGGGCCACGTGGTGCGGGCCATGCAAGGTGGAAATCCCCTGGTTCGTCGAGTTCAATAAGACATATAAGGACCGCGGGCTGGCAGTGGTGGGTGTGTCGCTCGACGACGACGGATGGAAATCCGTCAAGCCCTACCTGGCGGAGAAAAAGATCGACTACACGGTGGTGGTAGGCAACGATGCGGTTTCCAAATCCTATGGAGACGTGGATTCGCTGCCCACCACCTTCATCATTGACCAGGACGGCAGGATCGCCTTCACGCACACCGGCTTGGTGAGTAAAGACACTTACGAGAAGGAAATCCAAAGTCTGCTGGGCGATCAACGCGCGGCTCTGAATTAATAGCGCACGGCTTCCAGAAATAGCCCCGAGGCAGGCGCGGTCCACGCCGCTACGTCCAGCTTAGGGTTTTTGCGGCCGGTCAGCAGACTGGCAAACTCGTCTACAGTCACTTCGCCAAGTCCCACCTTCACCAGCGTGCCCGCCAGGCGGCGCACCATCTTCCAGACGAAGTGGGAGGCCTCGATGCGGAACACAACCAGGTTGTCGTCGACGCCCACTTCGGCGGAACTCACCACCACGGTTGTCGATTCGCCGGGGCGCGAGGGGTCCGCTGCACGGAAGCAGACGAAGTTGTGGCGGCCGGGGATCAGCGCCGCGGCGGTCTGCATGCTCGTGACGTCGAGGGGCTGCTTGATCCACCATACGAAGCGTTTGGACAGCGCAGTCTTGCGTGTGGAGATCTGGTAAAAGTACGCGCGCGAGACGGCGTCGTGACGGGCGTGAAACGCGGGCGCGGTTTCGACGCAATCGAGCACGGCGATCGACGAGGGCAGGCGATCGTTGAGCTCGCGAAGGATGCGGACGGGGGGCAGGTCGTTGCGGAGTTTGCGGACCTTAATATGAGCCACTTGGCCTACGGCGTGAACTCCGGCGTCGGTACGCCCGGCGCCTTGCAGGTCGACTTCGACGCCGAAGAGCTCGTCGGCGACGCGCTGGAGGTCACCTTGGACGCTGCGCGCGTTGATCTGCGCCTGCCAGCCGGAGAATTTTGAGCCGTCGTATTCGAGCGTTAATCGGAAGGTCCGCATGTAACCGCTATTATGCGGGAAGGCGGAGATAACGGTGGGCAAGGGCACCCCTAAAATGCCGCTTGCCCGTTTACAACCCCCGTTAAGGGCAAGTGTAGAGGCGGTTTCGGTCCGAGTCGTGAAGGATTTGTAAAATACTTGTAAACAAATCGTGGCTGGCGCAAAAGTGGGTCGCCAGAGCCAACATGGCCCGTCTACAGTAGGGGTTGAAGCCATGAAAACAGTTTTGGTGATCGACGACGATGCCGCGCTGCGCGATACCATCGGCCTGATGCTGGAGACGGAAGGTTTCCGTCCGGCGCTGGCCGAGGATGGTAGGGCCGGGATTAAGCAGGCGATGGCCCTGCAGCCCGACCTGGTGCTGGTGGATCTGCGGATGCCGGGTTTGAGTGGGATTGAAGTGTGCAAACAGATGCGCGGGGCGGGGATGAAGACGCCGCTGATTGTGCTGAGCGCAATTGGGGACGAAATGGATAAGGTACTGCTGCTCGAAATCGGCGCGGACGATTATGTGGTGAAGCCTTTCGGCACGCGCGAGCTGCTGGCGCGGATCCGGGCGTTGCTGCGGCGTTCGTCGACCGAAGAAACCAAAGTGCTGTCCTTCGGCGACGTGCAGGTGGATCTTACGCGCCGCGTGGTCACCAAGAAAAACGAAGAGATGAAATTGACGCGCGCGGAATACAACCTGCTCACCTATTTTCTGCATAATCCCGATCGGGCGCTCTCCCGCGATATGATTTTGAATTCCGTGTGGGGTTACGAATCATTTCCGAACACGCGCACAGTAGACGCGCACGTGGTCCGTCTGCGGCAGAAGCTGGAGCGCGACCCGGGGACCCCGCAGCATTTGCTAACGGTGCACGGTGTGGGATACCGCTTCCTGCCGTAGACGCCGATGCAGCGCACTGTTCTTATCGTCGAGGATACGGATCTCGTTCTCGAAGCGCTGGAGGTCGCGCTGGACAGGATGCCCGGCGTTGGGCTGCGCATCGTGCGCACCGCCGAAGAGGCACTGCATTGCCTGGTGCATGATCCCGCGCGCGATATCTGCGCGGTGATTACGGATCTGCATCTCCCGCAAATGGACGGCTTCGAGTTGATCGAAACCGTGCGCTCACGGCCGGGGCGTAGGGCCCTGCCGATTCTGGTGATCAGCGGCGACAGCGATCCGGGGACTCCGTCTCGCCTCAAAGCCCTGGGCGCCGACGCCTATTTTCAAAAACCCTTTTCACCCGTCGAAGTTCGCAACAGACTGGAGCAATTGATTTATGCTTCGTAAACGCTGGCCTGTGATAGTGCTGCTGTTTCCCATGCTCCTGCATGCCCAGGAACCGACCGAGTTTCAGCGGATCATGCAACGCCTGGATCAATTGGAGCGCGAGAATCGAGATCTCGCCCAGGAGGTCCATGCATTACGCGCCGAGATTGCGGGTGCGCGGGCGGCGCCTCCCGGGACGGGGCCGGTAGCGGCTGAAGCGCCGGTCAACGTGTCGCAGGCGCCCCTCGATGAGCGTATGGCGGTTCAGGAACAGCGCTCTGCCGAGCTTGCGCAAACGAAAGTCGAAGCCGCGCAGCGCATGCCGGTGACGCTTACGGGCATGGTGTTGTTCAACTCCTTTCTGAACAGCGGCGCGAGCGGTGGCGCGCAGGACCCGCTGACGGCGGCGCAGTCGAATAATGTGTCAGGCGGCGGGGCCAGTTTGAGCCAGAGTATCATCGGGCTGCGCTTTCAGGGGCCGCGCGTTTTGGGTGGACAGGTGCGGGGATCGCTCGATCTGGACTTGTGGGGCGGCACGGCCAGCTCGCTGAATCACTTGGTGCGGATGCGCGTGGCGAGTCTCGAAGTGGACTGGAAAAACACTACTCTGATGGTGGGCCAGGACAAACCATTGATTGCGCCGCGCGATCCGGATTCGTTGGCGCAGGTGGCTTTTTCGCCGCTTACCGACGCCGGCAATTTGTGGCTGTGGAGCCCGCAGGTTCGTTTCGAACAGCGCTTTGCGATCGGCGACAACATGGGCGTGAAGGCCCAGGCCAGCGTTTACCAGACCAGCGAGCCGGCGGCGAGCGCGACGCCGCAGTATCAAGCGACGCTCTCTGGTGCGAGTCCCGGCGTGGAGGGGCGCCTCGAGTTTTGGAGCAATCTTCGGGTCGGGTACGCGGCTGGAGATTGCTCCCGGATTCCATGTGAGCGAGACGCATGTGGCGGGAATATCGGTTCCGTCGCGGCTTTTCACGATAGATTGGATGTTTCAGCCGATAGCGAAATTGCGGCTGACGGGCGCATTCTTCACCGGCCGCAACGATGCTGGAGTGGGTGGCTTGCGGCAGGGGTTCACTTTCTTGATCGAAGACCAATTCGTCGCCGTGCGCGGCCACCGGCGGCTGGGCACAGCTTTCCTATTTCGCCACCAAGCGCCTGACCTTGAATGTGTATGGCGGGCAGGAAAGCGATCCGGCGGCGGATCTGCTGGCCGGGCAGATCACGCGCAATTTTGTATACGCTGGAAATGCCCAATATCGCTTGGGTCCGAACGTGTTGCTGGGTCTGGAGGCCAGCCAGGCGCGAACCACTTACGTGCGGCGGGCTTTTCCGGCTAGTGAATCACTATGACCTTGCGCTGGCTTATCTGTTTTAGTGTTGGCTGCGCTAACGCTGGGCGCCGCGACAGTGTCGGGCCGCGTGGAATTGCGCGACTCGCGCGAGCCGGCGGTGCGCAATCGCAAGGATTATTCGGGTGTGGTGATCGCCCTTAAGCCGCTGGACGGGGCCAGCGCCGCCAGCCTTGGATAAACGCGCGGTGATGTTGCAGAAGGACAAGACATTTTCTCCGCATGTACTGGCTGTTCAGGCGGGGTCAGTGGTGGACTTCCCCAATGCCGATCCGATTTTTCACAACGCGTTTTCGAGCTACAGCGGCCAGGTATTCGACATCGGACTGTATCCGCCGGGCACCACCCGCTCCCTGCGGTTCGCGCGCGAGGGAGTGGTACGGGTGTTCTGCAACATTCACTCGTCGATGAGCGCGGTGATCGTAGTGCTAGCGAGTCCTTATTTCGCGACGACGAAACGCGATGGTGTCGTTCGAGATTTCGCGACGTTCCGCCGGGCGATATACCAGCTCACGGTGTTTCACGAGCGCGCCAGCGAGGCGACGCTAGACAGGCGTTGAAGCGCAAGGTTACAGTCGGGCCCGACGGGGCCAACTCTGGCGGGTCCTGATGATTTCCGAAGGCGGGTATCTATCGATTCCGCACAAGAACAAGTATGGCCATGAGTACCCGCCGGATTCAGGGCGACCAAGCCGTCTTATCCGGGGATCGAAAAGTGAATGTTGGCTTCGTATTTCACGGCTTGTCATTGCTCTGGAAAATTCTGCTGTCGACGTCCATCGCCTTGACCTTGCTGTTCGCGGTCACGGGCTGGATTGTGCAGGATAACGCCACGCGCGCGATGTCAGCCAGCCTCGACGAAGAAGTCCAAGCGAGCTTCCGCGCCTACGATTCGTTGTGGCGCTCGCGCGCCGAGATGCTGGCGGCGGTGAGTCTGGTGCTCAGCCGCATGTCGGATGTACGCGCCGCGTTTCAGCACGGGCGATCAAGCCACGATCCGCGACTCGGCGGGTGAGTTGTGGAAACAGATTTCGAATCAGGATGCGATTTTTCTGGTTGCGGATCCGCACGGCAAAGTGTTGGCGTCGCTGGGCGGAGACTGCGGATGACGCGCTGAAACAGGACCTGCCGGTGGTGCGCGACGCGGCGCGCGAGTTTCCCGAAACAGACTTCCGGATTCATGAAGGCCGGCGGGCATCTCTACCAGATAGCGGTCACGCCGGTGTACGTGCAGGCCGGGGCGGGGCTTGGGATTGCTGAACGTGCTGGTGGCCGGTTACCGGTGGATCAGGAGGTGGCGCGCGGCTTGAAGAAATCCACCGGGGGCAGCGATTTCTGTTTTCTTTCGGGCGGCACAGTGGTGGCCTCGACGCTCGACCCGGCGCCAGCACGCGTGTGCAGGCGGCACCCTTGAAAGCGGGAGGTGTGGAGTCCATCGAGGCTGGCGGCGCTCCCTACACTATGCTGGGAACACCGCTGCTGGACATCGCCGGCAAGCCGATCGGCGAGCTGCGGATTCTGCGATCGTCAGAAGGCGCGCGGCAGCGAATCGAACGCGCTGCGACGCAATATCGTGATGGTGTGGTTGATCGCGGTGCTGGTAGGATTGTGGCTCACGTATAGTTTGGCCCGTCGCATCTTGAAGCCGGTGAGAGAGTTGGATCGGGGCGCCGACGAGGTCGCGCACGGCAACTACGACTATCGCGTCCCGGTGGAAGATCCGGCGGGAGGCACCCGCGACGAACTGGGGCGGCTGGCCGCTGCGTTCAACGCCATGTGCGCTTCGATCCAAGGCGGACGGCAGGAATTGATCCGGCAGGAGCGCATCGCTACGATCGGCCGGCTCTCGACCTCCATCGTGCACGATCTGCGGAATCCGCTGGCGGCCATCTACGGCGGCTCGGAGATGCTGATCGACGGCGAACTCTCGTCAGGACAGGTGCAGCGGCTGGCGGGCAACATCTATCGCTCGTCGCGGCGTATGCAGCAGTTGCTGCAAGAGCTGGTAGACGCCGGGCGCGGGCGCAGCTCCAGTGCCGAAATGTGCCGGCTGAAGGACATTGTCTCGGCGGCCTGCGAAGTCTTTTGGTCGACGGCCGAGGCCCAGTCGGTGGTGATCGAGATGGATGTGCCGGAAAGCATCGAGCTACCGCTGGAGCGCGCACGCATCGAGCGTGTGTTCATGAACTTGATCGACAACGCTCTGGGCATGATGCCCACGCAAGGGCGGCTGCGGATCACGGCCAGGGTGGAGGGCGCGTCGGTGATCGTGCGCGTCAAGGATACCGGCCCCGGCATTCTGCCGCAGATTCGCGCGCGTTTGTTTGAGCCGTTCGTGACCGCTGGAAAAAAGAACGGAGTCGGCTTAGGTCTGGCTTTCTCGCATCAGACGGTTCTCGACCACGGCGGCAAGCTGTGGGCTGACCCGGACCAAAAAGAAGGCGCGTGTTTCCTGATTCAACTACCGTTTTCCGCGACAGCCGCCGATCCCGCGGACGTCAGCGTTAACGGCTGACGCTTTGCGGCTCGCTGATAATCTGTAATGGATCTGCTCCGACGCGGCCCAACCCGTCTTGCTTCGCGGCCGCTAATTGAAAGTCGAAGTGCAGGCTGGGCAGATTCGGGATCGGCGAACTCGGGTCGTTTTTCTCGACGGTCACGACCAGCGATGCATCGGGGCCGAACACCGTGTCGGTGTCGAGATGCTTATCGCCAGCCACATAGAGCGCGGTCACCACTTCGCGGTAGCCCGGCGCAGAAACCAGGAAATGAATGTGCGCGGGTCGGTAGCCGTGGCGCTTTTGCGCACGGATCATGTCGCCGACGGGCCCGTCCATCAATGCCTTCGAGCCACTCTTCCGGCTTGAGATCCACTTCGCGCGCGAAGGCGTGCAGGTGGCGGGTGAGTGACGCCATGATTTCCTTCAAACGCGGGTTGGGTGTTGACGCCATCTGCTCCACGGCGACATCAGTGATAGGGTTGTGATCGATGGCTTTCATATTTACCTCGCTTGGCAGGGGGTCGGATTCCATTTGGAGCCGTCGGCTTCTCGCTTAAAGTGGTCGCTCGTCAAAAAATCGCTAGCCAGGTACTGCGGATCTTCGACGATGCTGGTTAGCAGCAGCCAGGAATCGCCGTTGGTTTCGGTGGTGCGGGTGAAATATTCGGTGAGCGTGGCGCCCGCGCCGTAGGGAATGCCGTTTTTGCGCAGATAGCCGGGACGCAGGTTGATGGTGGTCACTTTCAAAGAGCCCGGCAGTTTTCCTCCAGCGGGCAGCGGAGGCGGTGCAAAGCCCATGAAGGTGGGATGGCTGACGTCCCATTCTCCGGCGGAATAACCTTGCCCACTCGGCGCTTGGCCTTGCGGCAACTTGCCCGTGAAATGGAACACGCGCGTCTGTGTGCCTTCATCGGTTTCTATTTTCAAAGTGTTGTCGTCCTGCCAGGTGATGTGCAGGCGCGTTGGCAAGCGCATCAGGCCGGGAGCGCCGTAGGCTTTGCACTGCTCGCCTGCGGCCTCGTCTTTCGCCGGGTCCCAAGCTTCGGCGGTCTTGCGGCCTACGGGATTCAGAGGAATGCTGGTGATGTCGCCCTTGGCGGGAGTCAGCATGCGCCAGCGCCAGTCTTCGGTGACAATCGCTACCCAATAGCCGGTGATGTCCTCGGGAGCGGCGTCCTTGGCGGAAAGGCGCGGCGGCGGCCCAGCGGGTGGCTGCGCCATCGCGAAGGAAGCCACGAGAACTGCGGCAATGCAAGATTTGTGAATCATGATGACGTTCCTACTTCTTCGCGCTCAGGCTTTTGTAGACGGCTTCGATGAACTGGTCAGCGGTCCAGAAGCCGCCGGGTTTGTTGTAGACGCCGTCGTAGTCGAGCGTGGGCTGCGCGGCCTTCACCTGTTCGAGTGACAAACCTTTCTTGACCCCGTCGGCGATGCGGTCGCGAATGATGGTGGTCATGTCGCGGTATTCCACCAGATCGGCTTGATCGGCTACGCGGCCGTGCCCCGGGATGATGTAGGTGCCCCCTTCCTGCTTGTCGGCGGGAACACTGATGTCGATCATGCGGTTCAGGGCTTCGAGAATGCCTTGAATGTTGCCGCCGCGCTGCAGATCGATGATGGGGTAACTGGTGGTGACGTACAGGTCGCCCGCGCTGATGACGTCGGAGCGGCGGAAGTACACCATGGTGTCGCCGTCGGTATGGGCCGCGGGAATGTGCGAGAGCAGCACCGCCTCCCCATTGAAGAACACTTTCTTTTCCCGAGTGAAGTAGGTGTCGCTGGGCCACGCTTTGGCTGGGGTAGCCTGGTTGCCGGTGGCGGAGCTCATCCGATTGAGAACCGCTTCGTGCGCGATGATGGCCGCGCCGACGCCGGCATCCTGGATGTCGCCCGTGACGTTGCCTCCGGTGACGGTGCTGCCGGCCAGGAAGATTTTCTCGTTGCCGCCTACATGATCCGGGTGGACATGAGTATTGATCAGATAACGGATCGGGCCTTTGGAGATCTTGCGGACTTCGGCGATCAGCCTATCGGTGTTTCCCGGGAGGCCGGAGTCCACCAATAGAATTCCGTCGTCGCCGGTTTGTACGGTGACGTTACCGCCGGCGCCCACGATCACATAGACGTTCCCTTGCACGTGCAGCGTGTGCAATTCGGCGGGAGGGTTCTGCTGCGCAGGCGCAACGCCGAGAAATACGGCGCACGCGAGGAACGCGAAAACTCTCATTGCGCCGCCTTGGTGGTTTTGGGGAAATTCTTCATCTTGAGGCGATATTCCGGGTACATGGTCTCCGCGCCGCCGCGCGTCGCTTCGACCGGCACGTTGTAGCGCATCGCAAATTCAGTGAGAAACGGGTTGGTCCCGGGCAGATGATGCGGAACTGTGCCTTGCGGGCGGTCGATTTCAACCACGGACTCGCACGGATAAGCCGGAATCTGCTGATCCGGATTCGCGACGAAATCGGTGGTGCGGATGAAGGGTTCGGTCAAGTACACCGGGTCGTTCACGATGGTCGCGACCGTCAGGTATTTTCCGTGGCGCACCCAGTGCTCCGTGATGACGGCGTTCTCACTGCGCGGAATCCCGTTGCGGCGGATCCAACCAGTTTTAAGATGATCGGTGGTGATGGTCAGGACGTCGCCTTCCCATTTGCCGGTGGAGAATCCTTGCCAGGTGTGCGGCACGTAGTCCGGCGGATGCGGGCGGCCGTCCATCCAGATGACGCGTTCGGGAGCTTGCCAGAAGATGTGGGTATGATACGCGATCAGCGTTTGCGCAACGGTATCCATCTCCTTCCACACACGCATTTGCGCGGGGCCGCGGATTCCGTAGTCTGACGGGTGTGGTTTGCACTGATGCTCCGGCAGCGTCAACAGCGAAGCGTCCCAACTATCGGCATGCCGCCGCGCGGCGTCGTTCAAAGGAATGCCCAGGTAATCACCGATGTCAGGACCCGGGATGCGCTCCAGAAAATCTTCGTCGAAGCGGTTGTCCCACTCGCCGGCAATATCTCTCTGCGCGAAGACGGGGGCGCAGGCCCACAGGGCGAACAGTGGCCCCAAGATGATCGCTCGTTTGAAGGAAGTCACGTTCCCACTCCTCATGACAGGATATCTTATATGCTGAAAAGCGATCTGAAAAGCGGGGCGCGGGTCTAAATGGTAGTTGACACGTGGCACCTATCTGAAATATCACTAATAGTGCTATGTTTGTCTGGAGGTGAACGTGACTCGATCCAAATATGCGGGTTTCGCGGTGCTGGGGTTAGCGCTGATCGGCGTTCCGGCGGTGGCGCAGGTGGATTTTTCGGGGGAGTGGGCGCCCCGTTTTTACGAAGATCAGATGGAGCGTGTGCCCGGTCCTGAGCTCGGCGACTATCTGGGGTTGCCGATCAACGCCGCTGAGCGCATGCGCGCCGATACCTGGAGCGCTTCGATGATGACGCTGCCGGAGTGGCAATGCCGTCCGCATTCGGCCGATTACATCTGGCGCGGGCCGTCGAATCTGCGCATCTCGAAAGAAGTGGATCCGGTGACGCGTGAGATCACGGCGTTTCACGCCGAATGGCTGCGTTCTGTCGACCGAGCTATTTATCTGGACGGCCGTCCGCATCCTCCCGCGGAAGCGCCCTACACTTGGGCAGGTTTTACCACGGCCAAGTGGGACGGCGATGTCTTGACTACCACCGTCACGCACTTAAAAGAAGGTTATATGCGGCGCAACGGTGTGGCGCGCAGCGAAAAAGCCAGCCTCACTGAGCATTGGATACGGCACGGCAACTGGCTGACGGTGATGACCGTCGTGACTGATCCGGTATATCTCACCGAGCCGTTCGTGCGCACCACCGATTATGAGCTCGACGTACACCAGCAGATCGCGCCGTATCCCTGCGAAGTCGTGCGCGAGATCGAACGCGGCAACGGAACGGTGCCGACCATCCTGCCGGGAAAGAACCCGTTTCTGACCGAGTTCGGCGAGCGCTACGGCGTACCGTTTGAAGCCACCCGAGGTGGCGCCGAAACCATGTATCCGGAATACCGCAAGAAAATGAAGGGCGTGATCGGGAAGCGTCCGCGGCAGGTGGGAGGGGGCGCTTGAAAAAGTTTCTGATGTTCACGGCCGTCGCGGGAGCGATTGGCTGGGCCACACTCAGTTTTGCGCAAACGCAGAACCCGCAGCTCAAAGTTTTTCCGGTTCGCGGCAACATTTATATGTTGTCGGGAGCGGGCGGCAATATCACTTTGTCGGTGGGTACTGATGGTATTTTGATGGTGGACACCGGACTCGCCAGCATGAGTGATAAGGTGATCGCGGCTGTCAATCAACTCGCGGAAACCGTCGCGACCAAGGGTTTGACCGGCGAGAACGTCGCGCCGCCGCATCCCATTCGCTTCATTATTAATACGCACGTGCATCCGGACCACATCGGCGGCAACGCCAAGCTGGCGCTCAGCGGCAAGACCTTCACGGGCGGCAATGTGTCGCGCAATCTGAATGAGGGCGCGCAAATTTATGCGCATGAAAACGTTCTCAATGCGATGGCTGCGATGAAGCCGCCCATGCCATTCGAGGCGCAGCCGACCGACACGTATCACACCGAATACATGAACCTGAGCCACTTTTTCAACGGCGAGGGTGTGCAGATTTTCTTTATGCCAGCGGCTCACACCGACGGCGATAGCATGGTGTATTTTCGCGGCTCCGACGTGCTGTCGACGGGCGATATTTTTACTCCTGGACGATACCCCATCGTCGATCTGGCGCACGGCGGCAGCATCAATGGCTTGATCGACGCCCTCAACCGGATTCTCGAAATCGCAGTGCCGGAGTTCCGTCTGGAAGGCGGCACCTACATCATTCCGGGGCATGGCCGGGTGACTGATTCGGCCGACGTGGCTTACTACCGCGACATGACCACCATTATTCGCGATCGCATTCAGGACGCGATTAAGCGCGGCTTGACGCTCGACCAGATCAAAGCGGCCAAGCTGACCATGGATTACGACGGCATCTACGGCGCGACCAGCGGCATCTGGACCACCGACCAGTTCATCGAGGCCGTCTATAAGAGCCTCACGCAGAAAAATTAGGACGGATAACGATGAAGCTCGATACATTCAGGCGCTTGGCGCCGGTAGTTGCGATGGCGGCGGTGTTGATGCTGACGGCTCAGGGTCGGGCTGCGGCCCAGGGACGCGGCGGCGGTGGGCCTCCCCGCGGCGCGAAAGAGATCGCGCCCATCGATCTCACGGGATATTGGGTGGCACTGATCACGGAAGACTGGCGTTATCGCATGATGACGCCCGCCCCCGGCGATTTCCCCAACGTCCCCGTCACTGCCGAGGCGCGCAAGATCGCTCTCGCCTGGGATCCGGCTAAGGACGAAGCGGCTGGCAACCAGTGCCTGCCTTATGGCGCGGGCGGCATCACGCGCATGACCGGGCGTCTGCACATCACCTGGCAGGACGACACCACTCTCAAAGTGGAGGCGGACACCGGCACGCAGACGCGCTTATTCCACTTCGGCGCGGTTCCCGCGAGCGACGACGGCACGCTGCAAGGCGCCGCCAAGGCCAACTGGGAGTTCGCCGGCGGGCGTCCGCCCCAAGCTGGCGAAACGGCCCGCGGAGGCGATCTCAACGTCGTGATCACCAAGGCAAAGCCCGCTTATTTGCAACGTAACGGCGTGCCGTATGGCGCGAACGCCGTGATCACGGAACACTATGATGTGGTCAAAGAGGCCGATGGTGTTCAGTACCTGATCGTGACCACCCTGATCGAAGATCCAATGTATCTGGCGCGTCCGTTCCAACGCAGCACGCACTTCCGCAAGCAGGCGGATGCCACCGGTTGGGATCCCACGCCCTGCGCGCTCCGCTAGTAGCCCGTTCCAAAAACAAAAGGGTCACCCGATGGTTGGGCGACCCTTTTTGTTTTAGATGGTTCGCTGGGCTACCCCCAGCTAAATCCGCTCTTCGACAGCGGCAGCGTGCGAATACGCTTGCCGGTCACGGCGAAAATCGCATTGGCGATGGCCGGGGCCACCGGCGGCATGGCCGGCTCGCCCAAGCCCGTCGGCGGGTTGTTGGTCTTCACGAAGTGCACTTCAATTTCCGGCGGCGCCTGGATCAGCCGGGTGGGCGGATACCGATCGAAATTGGTCTGTATCGCCCGGCCTTTGTCGATGGTGATCTCCCAGGCCATGGCGTGGCTCATCCCCTCGATCACGCCGCCCTGGCACATGTTCTCCGCGGCGCTGGGGTTGACGATCTGGCTCCCGATATCGCCGCACACCCATACTTTGTGGATCTTTACCTTGCTTTTGTCGTCGACACTGAGATCGACTACATGGGCGAAGTAGCCACGGTGGCTGAACTGGAACGCCGTACCCATCGCGCGGCCCTTGGGCAGGCTCTTCTTGCCCCAACCCGAGAGATCGCGGACCGCTTCCACCACGCCCCGCATGCGCGCGGCGTCGAATTCGAAGCCATTCGGCACTGGGCCCGGCTTGGGGTTCACGATCTTGGTATTCGCCAGCATCCCCAGGCGGAACTCGACGGGGTCCTTTCCGGCGGCGTGCGCGCATTCGTCGATGAAGGACTGGAACACGAAGCAAAACGCGTTGCTGCGGGGAGCGCGCATCGCAAAGGTCGGGACCCCGATCGGCATGGTGGATGCCTGGAACTTGAAGTTCGGCACAAAACCAGCCGGGAATTCGTTCGGCGGAATCTCGGCGGCGCTGGCGAATTTCTGGCCTACACCGAAACTGACGAAGTGGTTCTGCCAGGCGGTCATCTTGCCGCCCGCATCCACGCCGGCCTTCAAATAATGGAAACCCGCCGGACGATAATGATCGTGCGTCATATCGTCTTCACGGGTCCACAGGAGCTTCACCGCCTGGCCCACTTCCTTTGCGATGGCCGTGGCTTCGAGCGCGTAATCATTGGTCAGGCGACGTCCAAAACCGCCACCGATCTTCATGAGGTGCCAAGTGATGTTTTCGGGCGCAATGCCGAATACTTGTGCCACCTGCGCACGGCCCGCCATGGGAGTCTGCGAAGGAGCCCACAGTTCCAGCTTGCCGTTGTCCCACTTGGCGATGCAGTTTTCCGGTTCGAGCGGCGCGTGCGATAGGAACGGATACGCGTAAGACGCTTCCACCACCTTCGCGGCACCTTTTAGCGCCGTGTCGGCGTCGCCATCGACGCGCATGTCGAACTGGGCAGGTTGCGGGCCGAGCTCGTTGGCGCGCGCCAGATAGCCCGCGCTGCTCTGCGAAACGGTGGCGCCTTCATCCCAAACCACCTTCAGCTTCTGTCGAGCCACTTTAACCTGCCACCAGCTATCGCCCACGATGGCGACGCCCGGCATCAGGCCCGTCAGCACCGTGGTGCCCTCGACGATAAAGGCGTGCTTGATTCCCGGCATGGCCTTGATCTCGTCCAGATTGGCGCTGGTCGCTTTGCCGGCGTAGACCGGACACTTCTCATACATTGCCCACAGCATGTTGGGCACCGTGAAGTCGATCGAGTAAACCGGCTTGCCGGTGACCACGAACGGATTGTCGTAGGCATGCAGCGGCTGGCCGATGATCTTATAGTCTTTCGCGTCCTTCACCTTGACGGTCTTCGCATCCGGCACGGGCAGTGTTGCGACTTTCGCAGCCAGCTCGCCGTAACCGACAGTCCGGTTGGACGCCTTGTGCATCACTTTGCCGGAGCCGGTGGTCAGCTCGGACTCAGGCACATTCCAGGTCTGCGCAGCGGCGGTGACGAACATCGCGCGTCCGGTAGCGCCCACCAGGCGTAGCGGATCCCAGTTCGTCGGCAACGCCGTGCTGCCCCCCGCGACCTGCGGCCCGTATTTCACCGGATCGAGATCAGCCTGCACCAAGCGGACGTCTTTCCAATCGACGTCGAGCTCGTCGGCAATAATCATCGGCAGCGAAGTCTTGATGCCCTGGCCGATCTCCGGGTTCTTGGCCATGATCGTTACCATGCCGTCCGGCGCGACCTTGATGAAGGAGCTGGGCAGGAGCGGCGCCGGCGGCTGAGCCCCCGGAGCCTGCGCCAAAGCCTGTTCCGGCTTGGCGTAGAACGCGAGCATCACGCCTCCGCCGGCAATGGCGGTCAGGCGCAGGAAAGAGCGGCGGCTAGTGGTAGTCAGACCGTTGTTTTTGAGAGCGTTGGATTTCATGGTGGCTCCTACTGCGCTACTTGCGCGGTCGTCACTGGCTTTTTGTCGGTGTTACCGGTGGATGCAATCGAAGCCGCCTTGTGGATCGCGGCGCGGATGCGCAAATACGTTCCGCAGCGGCATAGGTTGCCGTTCATGGCGCGGTCGATATCCGCGTCGGTGGGTTTCGCATTCACGGCAAGCAGTGCCGAGGCTGACATCATCTGCCCAGCCTGACAATAACCGCACTGCGGGACGTCGAGTTCCATCCAGGCCTGCTGCACGGGATGCGAACCGTCCGCTGATAGCCCTTCGATGGTGGTCACCGCATCGCTGACCTTGCCGACCAGCGTCTGGCACGAACGCACCGGCTTGCCGCCGACGTGCACCGTGCAGGCTCCGCACAAACCGGCTCCGCAGCCGAACTTGGTGCCTTTATAGTTCAAAACATCGCGGAGCACCCACAACAAGGGCATATCCGCGGGTACGTCGGCCGTGACCGTCTTCCCGTTTACCGTCAGCTTGTAAGCCATAGAGTAAGCTCCTGGATGCCTATAATATCATGTGCCCACTGCTACTGAACTGGTCCGCAGCATGCGCGCGAAGGAGCTTTCCGCGCGTGAAGTGCTCGAGTCGCACCTGGCGCAAATTGCGCGCCTGAACCCACAAGTGAACGCCATCGTGACATTGGCGCCGGACCAGGCGCGCGAGCGGGCGCTAGCGGCGGATGAGGCTGCCGCGCGCGGCGAGTTCCTGGGTCCGCTGCACGGCCTTCCCATCGCCCACAAGGACCTGGCGGAGACGCGCGGCCTGCGCACCACCTTCGGCTCCCCGATATTCAAGGACTACGTTCCGGCTTTCAGCACCCTGCTGGTCGAGCGCGCGCAGCGCGCAGGCGCCATTACCATTGGCAAGACCAACACGCCGGAATTCGGTGCCGGATCGCAGACTTTTAATACGCTATTCGGCGCGACACGGAATCCCTGGGATCTGACGAAAACCTGCGGCGGATCGAGCGGGGGCGCGGCGGTGGCGCTGGCGTGCGGGATGATTCCAATCGCCGATGGCAGCGACTTCGGCGGCTCCCTGCGCAATCCAGCCAGCTTTTGTTCGGTGGTCGGCTTCCGCCCGTCGCCAGGACGCGTACCGAACGTTCCTTCGCGAAATGCCTGGAGCCCGCTGAGCGTTGTCGGTCCCATGGCGCGCAATGTTCAAGACGTGGCGCTGTTCTTGTCGGCCATTGCCGGTCCCGATGCGCGGGCGCCCTTATCGATCCATGAATCCGGATCGGATTTCGCCAAGCCGTTGGACCGCGATTGCCGCGGTTTGCGCATCGCCTGGTGCGCGGATTTCGCCGGCTTGCCCTTCGACCCGCGCGTCAGCGAAGTCGTGAACGCGCAGCGGCGAACGTTTGAAGAGATCGGCTGCATCACCGAAGATGCTGACCCCGATTTTTCCGGCGCCGATGAAGCCTTCAAGACGCTGCGCGCTCTCAGCTTTTATCAGCAGTACAACTCGTTGCTCGGGCAGCCGATAAAACGCACCGTGGTAGATGAAATCGAGCGCGGCGCGCGCCTCACGGGACCCGAAATCGCGCGCGCCGAGACGCTGCGCTCACAGCTCTTCGCGCGCATCGGCGAGTTTATGACGCGTTACGATTTCCTGGTGCTGCCGGTGGTGCAAGTGCCGCCGTTCGATATTGAGCAGGAGTACGTGACCGAGATCGCCGGCCAGCGCATGGAGAGCTATGTGGACTGGATGCGCTCCTGCTACTTCATTAGCGTGACCGGGTTGCCAGCGATATCGGTACCAGCCGGGTTTACGGAGGAAGGCTTGCCGGTTGGCCTGCAAATCGTCGGGCGGCATCACGACGACTTCGGTGTTCTTCAAATAGCGCACGCCTACGAACAGGCTACCGGAATTTCGCACCACCTCCCGCCGCTTGCTAGGGAAGGTTGAACAGCTTCTTGGCGTTGCTCCGCCCGATTTTGACGCGGTCCGGCTCACTGATGGAGGCGTGATCGAACCACTCCGCGGCATCTCGCATGTTTTCGAACGGATAGTCCGCGGAGAACAGAATGCGGTCCGCGCCCACCTCGAGCATGCAATCGATCAGCGTTTGCGTGCGAAAGTTGCCGCTGGTGGTCAGATAGAAGTTCTCCCGCAGATACTCGGCGAAAGGTTTCTTCGCCGGCATGCCGCGCGCATCTTTGCGTAGCCGGTGATCCACACGCCAGATGTTGAACGGGATGGCCTCGCCCAAATGCCCCAAGATAATCGTGAGCTTCGGATGGCGGTCGAACAAGCCGCTGGCCATGAGGCGCAACGCGTGGATCGAAGTCTCTACCGCGAAAGCCCACACCGGTCCCACAAACCACGGATGCCCTTCATAGTGCTGCTGGCGGCTGAAAAGCGGGTCTCGCGGATGCAAATAGAACGGCACGTCGAGTTGCTCCACCGTCGCCCAAAAAGATTCGTAGGGCGGCGTGTCATAGTAAACCGCCGAATCTTCGACATCCTTTTGCGAGAACCCATTCACCGCCGCGCCGCGAAACCCCAATTCCTTTACGCAGCGTGTGAACTCGTGCGCGGCTGCGTCCGGATCTTGCATGGGGAGCGCCGCGAATCCCTGAAAGCGCCCCGGATTCTTGGCGACTTGCCCGGCCAGAAAATCATTGGCGATACGCGCAATCTCGACAGCGCGCCGCGTATCGTAAATGCCCTGTATCGCCGGCGAATTCAAAGACAGGATCGCCGTCTCGATGCCGTGCTGGTCCATCTCCGCCAACCGCTTCTCATGAATGTCGGTCAGCGCGCCGTACATCCGCTGCCACACTGCGGGAGGGAAATAGCGTTCGGAATCACCCAGTGTTTCGGCCAGCGCGAAGTGTTCTTCGAGCGCAATCTTGCCGGTCATCACCTGCGTGCGTCCTCGATCGCACCGCCTTCGAGCCAGGTCTTGCCGAACGCATACAGCTTTTCGTTCGCAGGTCCGGCGAGCCCCGGCAAATCCAGTTTCACGTTGTACCCAAGCCCAGATTGCAGATACGCCAAGTTGCGATAGCCCACCGGAAAGCGCCCCAGCACCGCTGGGTCAAGCTTCACAGTCTGCGCGGGATCGACTGGGTCCATGCGATCTTTCTCGTAGCACACGCGCCGCAAGACCAAGCCCCATTTCCCGTTGCGCTTTTCGAGAAAATCGTAAAACCGCCCGGTGCAGAGCACGTCCACCATGACATCGTGAACCGGCGCACGCTGCGAAATGGTCATCTTCATCTGCGACACCGCGCGGTTCCCGGCGAGATCGATCGAACAGCCGCCCAGAAAATGCAAGATGTTCACGCCGCGTTCAAAACCCGCGCGGCTCATGCTGATGAACTCGTCCGCGGTGCCCTGGAACCAGGTGGCCATCATGAAGCCATCGTCATGCCACACCGTGCGGAAGCGCTCCCAATAGCCCGCGTCGCGCCACACCGCCCAATTTTCCAGCAGTTCGCGGATGGCCAGCTTGTCCAGCAATTCCTCAGTCATAACTCGCTAGGGTAACGCGTAGACCATCAAAGCGTCGGAGTCATTCGGCCCCGGTGCATCGTCGATCGCGCTCGCACCACCCGCCACCACGGCCACGTACTGCTTGCCGTTCTTGCCTTGATAGGTGATCGGATTGGCGTGCGCGCTCATGGCGAGCCGCGTTTCCCATAGTTGCTTGCCGGTTTTCGAATCGAACGCGCGGAAGCGCTTGTCGTTGGTCGCGCCGATGAACAGCAGCCCTCCAGCGGTTGCCATCGAGCCGCCCATGTTAAGGCGCCCGGTATTCTGTTTACCCGCGGGCAGTTCGTCGGTCACGCCGAAAGGAATCTTCCACACCACATCGCCGGTGTTGCCGTTGATCGCCATCAATTGGCCCCATGGCGGTTTCTGACACGGCCAAGCCTTGGCTCCGGAGTTCAAAATATTGCCCCTGCGCCCATCGCCTTCGGACCACTGGAAGCGCGACGTCGGCCCCACCACGCTGTTGCGGTCATACTTCACCGCCGCGCCATCGGCCTTTTTCTCGACCCAGCCCATACTGGCCTCGTCCTGGGAGTTCACGAACAGATAGCCGGTTCGCGGATCGCCAGAAATGCCGCCCCAGTTCACTCCGCCAATCGAGCCCGGATATAAAATGCTGGATCGTATCGGCGCCCCCGCCGCGCGATACGGATACGGCGTGAACGGACCTTCATTGATAAACCCGCCGCTGCGCGCCATTAAATCCTGGCAGAACTTCGCGTGTTCTGCATTGGTGTCGGCGGCAGTAACCACATCCTCAGCCTTGAAACTGTTGCGCGCGAGAGGCGGCGGCTTCACCGGAATCGGCTGCGTGGGGGAACTCTGCTCTTCTGGAACATCGCTCTTCGGCACCGGCCGCTCTTCCACGCCAAACACCGGCTTTCCAGTGACGCGATCCAGAATGTACATGTAGCCCGACTTCGTCGTCTGCGCCAGAATCGGCACTTTCTTGCCATTCACCGTCACATCCATCAGCAGCGGAGCCGGCGGCAGATCGTAATCGAAGATGTCGTGATGAACAACTTGGTAATACCATTTCATCTTGCCGGTCTCGGCATCCAGCGCCACCACCGAGTTGCCGAACAGGTCATTGCCATGGCGGTCGCCGCCCCAATAGTTCGTATTGGGTCCGCCGAAAACCGTGTAGACGATGCCGCGCTCGGTATCGACCGTCAGCGAAAAGCCCCAGTTGTTCACGCCGGAGCGATCCTTCCAGCCATCGCCTTCCCAGGTTTCATGGCCCGGCTCGCCGGGCTGCGGCACGGAATGAAAATCCCACACCTTTGCGCCCGTGCGGGCATCGTAACCGCGCGTGTCGCCCGGTTGTCCGGTCGCCGGCGCCTCCCCCGTATTCGCGCCCACCAGCAAAATATTTTTATACACAACCGGTGCGGAGTCATACGGTACCACCATATCCACTTCGCCTTCTTTGCCGAAGCCCGGATCCAATTTGCCGGTCTTTGCGTTCGAGCGCCACCATCTTGCGCCCAGCCGTAAAAATGATGCGCGCCGCGTTGTTCGCATCACCCGGCCAATACGCCACGCCGCGTTTCGAAACCTGCCCGGCCGCGACTTTGTAGCTCCAAAGTTCCTTGCCCGATTCCGGTTCGAGCGCCACCACCGTATCCACGCTGGTGATGTACATCACGCCGTTTACCACGATGGGTGTAAGCTCATAGCCGCCCGTGATGCCTCCGCTACTCGGATGCCGAGGAAGCTTAAAAGTCCAAGCCTCCGTAAGTTTGGCGGCGTTTTTGGTATTGATCTGCGTCAGCGGCGAAAAGCGCGACCCCGCCAGATCGCGGTTGTACATGGGCCATTCGCCCGCCGCGCCCTGCGGTTTTTTGGATTGCGCGTTCAGCAGCGGCAGGGCTGCCAGTGTGATGAAAAGGAATGAGTGCGAAATTCGCATGGAACTAATATGTCAGACTTTCAGCGAACCGTCCATTCGATGTACAATCGCAATCGGTAACACCTATGAAGCGAAACTATCGCGTGGGACAGATCGTCCCAGCTCCAACACCACCATGGAAACCGAGATCCCGGCGATTCTGCTGGGCCGTCAGCGCGCGCTGCCGGAAGACGGCACGTTCACGTTCCATTCGAGTCGAATGCGCATGAAAAAGGTGGTGAAGGAAGAACTGGAAGCCATGGATCGCGACAGCCTCCGTTGCGCCGCCGAGCTGGCCGACGCCGATGTCGATGTCGTCGGTTACGCCTGCCTGGTAGCCATCATGTCGATGGGCTGCGGCTACCATTGCGAATCGCAGAGCAAACTGGCCGCGATCATGCAGCAGGAAGGCCACCCCGCGCCCGTCATCACCTCCGCCGGAGCGCTGGTGGACGAGCTCAAGCTCGCCGGCGTGCGCGCCATTTCCGTGATCACTCCCTACATGCCGGCCCTCACCGACTTGGTCGTCGCCTACATCCGCAACGAGGGGATCGCGGTGATCGATTCGATTGCGCTCTCGATCCCCGATAACCTGGCCGTAGGCCGCCGCGATCCTGAGAACCTGCTCACCGATATCCAGCGTTTGAACACCAAAGGCGCCGACGCCGTAGTGGTTTCCGCCTGCGTGCAGATGCCGTCGCTGCCCGTCATTCCTCGTGTCGAGGACCGCCTAGGGATGCCGGTCACCTCCGCCGCGGTTTGCACGGCTCGTTCGATGTTGCGCGCGCTAAACCTCGAAGCGGTTGCGCCCGCCGCCGGCTATTTTTTGTCGGCTGCGAACCTGCCGCCCGGAAGCCTGGCGCAGAAACCCGCGTTAACGGTAGAGTAAATTTTTCCGCGCCGGAGACGTCTAGTCTTCATTGCCGTTGTGCCGGCCCAGGGGGAACTGCGTTTCAATGAAGAAGATTGTCTGCCCGGTGCTTCTCGTCCTGGCTTTTGCGACGGTCGCGCTCGGCCAGAATTACACCATCCAAACCTTCGCCGGTGGAGGAGTTCCGCAGAATATTCAAGCCGCTTCCGCGAGCTTAGGCCTGGTTACCGGTGTCGCCGCGGACTCCGCCGGAAACATCTATATCGCTCTGCAATCCTATTCCGTCGTGGTGCGCATGGACACCACCGGCGCCCTCACGCTAGTGGCAGGTACCGGAAAACCCGGCTTTAGCGGGGATAACGGTCCCGCTGCTAGCGCTCAGTTGAATTCGCCGTGGGGGCTCGCCGTGGACACGGCGGGGAATCTTTACATTGCGGATTCGGGCAATAACCGCATCCGCAAGGTCTCGAACGGAATCATCACCACCATCCCTGTAAACATCACCGGCGCATCGCTAACGAATCCAACCGGCGTGGCGGTAGACTCCGCGGGCAACTTGTACATTGCCGCCGCCGGCAATAGCTTGATACTCAAGGTTTCAGGCGGAGTCACCGTTCCAGTCGCCGGCACTGGGACTGCGGGATACAACGGCACCAGCGGCACGGCAACCACCGTCCAACTGAATTCTCCGTGGAGCGTTGCGGTAGACGCAGCAGGAAATATTTACATCGCCGATTACGGCAACAACCTGGTCCGTGAAGTGACCAACGGTGCTCTCGGCACGCTATTTCAATTGTCCGAACCCATCGGTATCACTAGCGACGCCGCGGGAGACCTCTATATAGCATCGTTCAATGGGCAATTCGTGGGCTATTCGCCGGTAACTGGAACGGGGGCGATCTTCGCCGGAAATCAGATTGCGGGCTATAGCGGCGATGGCGGTTTAGCTGTCGGCGCCGAGCTGGACGGACCAGCGGCGATCGCGCTCGACCCCTTCGGAAACGTCTATATCACAGACTATTACAACAACGTAGTTCGCAAAGTCGCCGGCGGAATCATCACCACCGTCGCCGGTGCTTTGCAAGGGTTCATCGGCGACAATGGAACCGCCGCCAACGCCCTTTTGCTGGCTCCCGACTATACAGCGACAGGCCCTTCCGGGGAAACCTACGTCGTGGATAGTGGCCACAACGTCGTCCGCAAAGTAGTGAATGGAGTGATCACCACTGTCGCCGGAACGGAGGCGCCGGGATACACCGGCGACAACGGCCCCGCCACCAGCGCCACGCTGCATGCCCCCTGGGGCTTGGCAGTCGACTCCTCCGGGAACCTCTATATCGCAGACGCCGGCAATAACGTGATCCGCAAGGTGTCCGGCGGCGTGATCACCACCATTGCGGGAACCGGACTCGCCGCCTACACCGGCGATAACGGCGCCGCCACCAGCGCCACTTTTATCTCACCTTCAGGGATCGCACTGAATCCTTTGGGGAACCTTTATATCGCGGACTTCGGAAACAACGCCGTCCGCCTGCTTGCGAACGGTGTGATCACTACCGTTGCCGGGAACGGAACCGCCGCCTACACTGGCGACGGAGTCGCGGCTACTTCCACTTCCTTAGCAGGCCCCGCGGACGTCAAGCTGGATGCAGCCGGGAATCTTTACATCGCGGATCAAACCAATAGCCGCATCCGCATGGTGACCAACGGGATCATTTCGACGATAGCCGGCAACGGGACCGCTACCTTCGGCGGCGATAACGGACCGGCCACCAACGCCCAGATCAACGGCCCGTCAGGAATCGCGCTGGATCCGGCAGGCAACCTGATTATCGCGGACACCGGCAACAACGTCATTCGAAAAGTCTCCAGCGGCGTCATCACTACTCTGGCCGGCAACGGGACCGCGAACTACAGCGGCGACAATGGACCCGCCATCAACGCCGCTCTGGACAGACCGCTCGGTGTTTCCACCAATTCGTTAGGACAAATCTTCGTGGCCGATTCCGCGAATAACCTGATCCGTGTAATGGATCCGCCCTGCAACTTCGCCTTGACTACTACCTCGATTCAAACCACCGGAGCCGGTGGAACTTTTACCATCGGTGTACAGACCGCCGGTTTTTGCTCCTGGTCGGTCTTAGGATTACCGGATTGGGTCACGCTCACGACACCGGCCTCGGTCACCGGACCCGCCACTGTAAGTCTGAACGTCGCGACCGCTACCAACTTGGTGAGAAGCGCCACCATCACGGTGGCCGGTACTTCCGTCACCATCAATCAAGCGGCGTGTAGCTATAGCATCAACCCCGGCGCGCAGGAATTCAGCATCCTGGGCGGAACAGGAACCGTCACCGTCACCGCGCCCACCGGCTGCGCTTGGTCCGCCGCCAACACCGTTTCCTTGGTCACCTTCACCGGAGCCACCTCAGGCAATGGCAACGGAACCGTCACCTTCCAGATAGCCGCCAACTCCGGCGGCGATCGCTCCGGAAGCTTTACCGTCGCGGGCCTTTCCTTCGTGGTAGGACAACAGAGCGCCACCATCACTGGCCTGAACTTCATCGGCTCCATGCCGCACATTGCCGCGCAGGAGAACTGGACCACCACCTTCACGCTGGTCAACACTTCCTCCGCGTCGACGCAAACGCGCCTCAGCTTCATCGGAGACAATGGCAGCGCACTGCCGCTCACGCTGGATTTCCCTCAGCCGCCTCCGTTGAACGGCCTGCTGGCCGCGTCGATCGACAACATCATCGCTCCGAACGCCTCTCTAGTAGTCGAGACCGCCGGGCCGCAAGTGCCCCCCGTGCAAACCGGTTCCGCGCAACTGAGCGCCACCGGAGCCACCGCCGGTTTCGCCATCTTCCACCTGATCCCCGGCGCGCAGGAAGCCGTCGTGCCGCTCGAAACCCGTAACGCGAGTTCTTATCTGCTGGCGTTCGACAACACCGGTGGCGTTGTTCTCGGAGTAGCAGTCGCCAACCTCTCCACGCAGCCCGCCACTATCCAGGTGGTGATTCGCGACAACACTGGCATCCAGATCGCAGCCGGCCCGCTACCGGCGCTCGGGGGCGGCGGCCATACCGCATTCGATTTGTCCGACCTGTTCCCGGTAACCGCCGACAAGAACGGAACGATTGAGTTCGATACGCCCTCCGGCGGCCAGATCAGCGTGCTGGGAATCCGTACTACGCCGCTCGGCTCCACTACCACAATCACTACCGTCCCGCCGCTCGCCAACATCGGCCCCGGCGGCGGCTCCATCGCGCACATTGCGGTATCGAACGGATGGCAAACCACTTTTGTACTGGTGAACGCGGGCGCCACTCCCGCGCTCGCCAACCTGAATTTCTTCGATGACAACGGGAATCCACTGCCCTTGTCGGTGACCTTCCCGCAGTTGGGCGGTGCTCCCACGACGGTCAGCGGAATCACGCCCACCTTGGCGGGAGGCGCGATGTTGCTGGTGCAGGCGAACGGCCCGTTAGCCAACGCCGTGCAGATCGGCTCCGCGCAACTCACCACCACCGGTAATATCAGCGGGTTCGTGATCTTCCGTTATCAACCCAACGGTCAGGAAGCCGTAGTGCCGCTGGAAAGCCGCAATGCGGGCGCTTACATTTTGGCGTTCGATAACACCGCCGAAACCGCAACCGGAGTCGCCTTGAACAGCGTGTCGAACCAGGCCGTCAGCGTCCCGGTGATCGTCCGCAACGACGCCGGCGCGCAGATCGCCACCGGCAGCATCGCCCTCGCCGCGAATGGCCACAGTTCGTTTACTCTCGGTGTAGACCAGTTCCTTGCAGCCTCCGGCATCCGCGGCACCATCGAGTTCGACGCCCCCGCGGGCGCCCAGATCGGCGCTTTGGGGATCCGCATCCCCATCGCCCATACCTTCACCACGCTTCCGGCTCTGACGAAGTAAACGGCGTCCCGCGGATGTAGAATGAGGCACATGATCCTGCAACGGTTCATTGCCGTCGTGTTCCTCTCCACACTCGCTCTAGGGCAAGGCAAGGTCACCGATCCAGCGCCGGCGGCGGTGAATCCCTAGCTGGCTTGGCGAAGCAAAAACCCACGGTCAACGGGCCCGCCCCACGCACCGCCGACGGCAAGCCCGACCTCTCCGGCCTGTGGGGCCCCGATCGCAATTTCATTTACGACATCAGCAGCGCCCTCAAACCCGGCGAGACGCTCCCCATTCAACCGTGGGCCGCAAAGCTCGCCCAGGAGCGCGTGTCGAAAGACGATCCCGAAGCCAACTGCCTGCCCGCCGGCGTTCCCCGCATGGCGCCCTACCCGTGGAAGATCGTACAGACGCCATCGCTGATCGTGTTCCTCTACGAAGGCAACATCCACACCTACCGCCAGGTTTTCATGGATGGCCGCGCGCATCCGCAAGACCTCGACCCCACTTGGTACGGCCATTCCACCGGAAAGTGGGAGGGCGACACGCTGGTGGTCGACACCGTCGGCTTCAACGACAAGTTCTGGTTCGATTTCGCGGCGCATCCGCACACCGAAAAACTGCACATCACCGAACGCTACCGCCGCCCCGATCTGGGCCGCTTGGATTTCGACGTCACCATCGACGATCCCGGCGCTTTCACCCGGCCGTTTACTCTGTACGGCCACTCTCCCTTGCTCACCAACACCGAAATCATCGAATACATTTGCAATGAGAACAATCTGGACGTAAGCCATATCACCGGCAAAGACACCCGCAAGTAAGTTCAATGCGATATACTTCCCGACGGGACGGGAACTGACGATGCGAATGAAGCTTGAACCGGTAATCGTACTACTACTTTCGACGATCCCGCTCGTGGCACAAACGGCGCCTTCGAGAATCCCGCGCATGCCGGATGGCAAGCCCAACTTGAACGGCATCTGGCAAACCATGAACACCGCCAACTGGGATCTGCTTACCCATGGCCCCGCCCTGTCGCCGGTAGTGGCGATGGGCGCGCAAGGGGCCACTCCCCCTGGAATCGGCGTGGTCCAAGGCAACGAAATTCCCTACCTGCCCGCCGCCGCTAAGACCAAACAAGAAAACAACGCGAAACGTTTAGCCCTCGACCCCGAAACAAAATGCTATCTGCCCGGTGTGCCGCGCGCCACTTACATGCCCTACCCGTTTCAGATTCTGCAAAGCGCGCAATCGTTCATGATCGCCTACGAGTACGCCGGAGCCGCGCGCAACATCAATATGGGCAAGCCCAAGGAGCCGCCCACCGATAGCTGGATGGGCTGGTCGAACGGACACTGGGACGGGGACACGCTGGTGGTCGATGTGATCGGCCTCAACGACAACACCTGGTTTGACCGCGCCGGTGATTTTCACAGCGATTCTCTGCATGTAATCGAACGCTACACGCCAGTCAGCGCCGACACCATCCAGTATGAAGCCACCATCGACGACCCGAAAACCTTCTCGCGCCCCTGGAAGATCAGCATGCCGCTCTACCGGCATCTCGAAAAAAATCTCCAGTTAATGGAGTTTAAATGCGTGGAAATGACCGAAGAGCTGCTCTACGGCCACCTGCGCAAAGAGCCCCGTAAGCAAGACTAGGAGCGTCGCCATGAACTATCGATCGTTCGCAATCGTGAGCGCGTTGGCTCTGGCTGCCGCGGCCGTCTCGGCCCAAGCCCCAGCGAAAACCCCCGTTAAAACCTGGACGCCGGCGCGCACCGCCGACGGCCAGCCGGATTTGCAGGGTACCTGGACCAACGGCACACTCACGCCCTTCCAGCGCCCGCCCGAACTCGCCGGGAAGGAGTTTTTTACCCCGGAAGAAGAAGCCGCCTTCGAACAGAAGCGCCTGCAGCAAAACGACGTCGAGAGCGGCGGTGACGACGGCAAGCGCGGCCCCGCCGACTTGGCTCGCCGCGCCTATAACGGCGCCTGGTTTGACCGCGGCAGCCACGGCGTGAACACGCGGCGCACGTCGTTGGTCGTCGAACCGTCCGACGGCAGAATTCCGCCCATGACCCCCGAAGGCAAGAAGAAGTTCGACGAAGCCCACGCCAGCTTCGCCGCGCACCCCGCCGACGGTCCCGAGAATCGCCCCTTGAGTGAGCGCTGCATCCTGTTCCCGAACGCCGGCCCGCCCATGCTACCGGAGCCTTACAACAACAACTATCAAATCGTCCAATCGCCCGGCTTCGTCACCATCATGGCCGAAATGGTGCACGACGTGCGCGTCGTTCCCCTCGACGGCCGCCCGCATTTACCATCCAATATCCATCAATGGAAAGGCGACTCGCGCGGACATTGGGAAGGCAACACGCTGGTGATCGACACCACCAACTTCGCCTACAACGACAAGAGCCGCTTCGGCGTGGCTTACGACGGCTTCACAGACCAGAACCTGCACGTCACCGAACGCTTCACGCGCACCGGCCCGTCGACCATCATTTATCGCGCCACCGTCGACGATCCCAGCATCTACACCAAACCCTGGACAATCGAGACGACGCTATCCAAGCGCGCAGAACCCATTTACGAATACGCCTGCCACGAAGGCAACTATGGCATGTTCGGGATTCTATCCGGCGAACGCGCGCAAGAGAAAACGGCGGCCGCGAAGGCCAAATAATTGAGGAGCGATATCCATGCGAAGCATCATTTTGACCATCAGTTTGCTCGCGGCGCCCATGTGGGCGCATCACGCGTTCACCGCCGAGTTCGACGGCAACAAGCCTGTGAAGCTGCGCGGCACGGTAACCAAGATGGAGTGGATCAACCCGCATGCCTGGATCCACATCGACGTGAAGGACCCCGACGGCAAAGTGACCAACTGGATGGTGGAATGCGGTAGCCCCAACACGCTGCTGCGCCGCGGAGTCACCAAGGCTTCAGTAACAGCCGGCATGGAAGTGCTGGTCGACGGCTATCAGTCGAAGGACGGGTCGAACAAAGCCAACGGCCGCGACGTGACCTTCGCGGACGGCAAGAAGCTGTTCCTGGGATCGTCGAATACCGGCGCGCCCGGCGATACGCCCGAAAAATAGGTTCCAGGCCTCTCAGTACTAATCCCTTGCAGAGACGATTGCGCGCATCCCTCCCCCACTGTAGGATAAAAAGCGCCATGACCAGCCGCTCCTCCCTCGCCCGGAGCCCGCGATGACACGCTTTGTTTTTCTATCCCTAGGCTACGCCGCACCCATGCTGGCGATGATCTTGATAGCCGGCTTCACTTGGCACGAAGGACGCAAGGCACGGCGGCGAGCCGATGCGCTCCGCCAGTGGCTAAGGGCGCAGGGTTAGAGCCGCCCGATTTCCTCCAGCAAGCCGCCCAGCACCTTGCGGAACTGCTCGGGCGAGTATATATCGAAGAGACGCGGCTGCAGAGGTTTCATCAGCGGCTCCAGGGAATCGAATGGCTCGGCGGCGGGCGTAGCAGGCGATGCAACGCCACCGGGAAAACCGCGCCGGCTTCTGGCCCCGGGTGTGTCGAACATCTGAGATATAGTCAGCTTCTCCGGCGGCACATGGAATCTGAGGTAATACACCTTCGTGTTGGGATCGCGGCTGGGCTCGATGGGATGCATGTCCTCTCCGGAGTTAAACGTGGTGGGCCCGCTCAATACCAGCAGTACCCGGAACGGCTTCTCCCCTTCGCCGCCGCCGCCCGCCAGCCGCTGCCGCACTTGCTCCACGAAAAATTGCGCGTTTTGCTCGCGGTGCTCCAGGGCGCGCACGTCGATCTTGTTGGGATCCGCCTCGGTCAGCGCTCCCCGCACGCGTTCCCAATCCAGTGGATGCGCCGCGTCCTGCTCGAAAATCACGTGGCGTTTAGGAATATCCAGCAGCGTCATATGCAGCCCGCCGCCCACCTCAACTCGTGAAAGCACCTTCAGCGCCGGCAGCAAATTGGCTAAACTCCGGTTGCTGTAGGTTCCCACGCTCAGACCCCGAATGGGACCAGTAGACGACGCGTTCATCAGCACTTCTATGCGCAAAGGACGCCGCGTGGTGAGCGGCAAGTGTAGCTGTCCCTTAATATCCGGCTGGAACCAGGCGTCAGGCGCATCCATCGTTCGCACCAACTCCACCGCGGGCAGATCTTTCCAGGCCAGCGGCAGCGGATCGTTGCGGAGCGCATTCACGTGCAGCGGTTTCTGCACGGCGCTGTGCTCCCCGGTTTTGGCATCGAAAATCACCATGCTCACGCGGTAATCGCCCGGCAGTACAAAAGCTTCTTGCGCGTAGTTGAAGTTATTTTTCGCAGCCTCGTCCTTTACCTCCGTGAGATCGATGCTTCCATGCGCCTGATACACCCGCTCTGCGCTGTCCTGGAACTGAATCATCATCACCAGTTGGCCATGGCCGCGCCGGCTAACCAATTCGGCGCCGTCGACTTCGATTTCAACCTTGGTCAGTAGCCGCTGGTGCCCGCTCAATTCGGCCCCGCTGACGCGCGCGGTCCAACGGAAATGAGTCTGATCACCCTCCGCCAGCCAGCGATTGAAGGGTACAGAGGAGAACGCCGGGTCCGCCGTCCCGCCCTGCGCCCAGGCAGTCGAATGGCCGGCCGCACCCAACGCCAACAGCGCAAGTAGATTTCTGAGAGTCACAGCTTGTATCTCTCAGTATCGCGCGCCGCGCGAGGATACTCACCCCTAGCGGTTCAACACTGAATGTGGTTGTTCCTTCGAACTGCGCGTATAGCGGACGCCGCGGGTTTTTTGCAGCTTGAAATACGGCGACAGCCGCCCCAGCGCTTCCTGCTGGCTGGAGCGAACGTGCTCGCGCATAGCCGCCGCTGCCGCTTCAGGATCGCCGCCCGCCAGTGCTTCGAGCAGCGTCTGGTGCCGCCGCGGCAGGTGGCCTCCGCTGCCCACGCACATCCAGGTGGATGCCAGCGCGTGAGTTTGCTCGATAGCATCGGCCAGCGCCTCGCACTTCGTGTACTCCGCGATTTTGCGATGCAGCCGTTCGTGCCGGGTCAGATATTGTGACCGGTCATTTTCCTGTACCGCCGCCATATCATCCAACTGGATCGCGAGCTTGAATAACTCCGCCTGTTCCTCGGGTGTGGCCGTCAACGCGAACAGCCGGGCCGCCTGCGTCTCCAGCGCCTCGCGCACCACAAAATGCCCTTCCACGTCCTGCGGCGTTGGTATCCGCACGCGCGTGCCTGCCCTGGGCCGGCTTTCCAGGAGACCTTCCACTTCCAGTCTTAACAAAGCCTCCGAAACTGGCAGGAAGCTCATCCCCATTTCGCTCGCCAGCGTCCGCCGGGAAATAACCTGCCCCAGCTTCAATTCGCCGCGCAGAATTCGCTGGCGAACATTACTGTACGCTTCGCTCGAGAGGCTTTTGCTGGGTGCGCTGCCACGCATATCCTTGATTGAGTTTACTCTATGGAGTGCGGCATGCGAAATTCCCGGCTTCGTCGGTACTCCCAGAGCCCTTGTACGCCGCCACCTGCGGATACGGACACAGCGGACGCGTCCTGTCCACCACGCCATTGCGAACCCGCGATGCCGGGATCGAATCCGGAGCCTGTCCATCCTCCACCCATTGCTCGAGCGCGCTGATCATATTGAAAGTGCTGGTGCCATCGCCACCGCCGCAATGCCCCATCCCGGGCACCATGAACAACCGGTAGCGGTCACTTGCCGCGCGCTCCCCGCCCACCTTGGCGGCCGCCGCGCGGTAATAATTCACGCTGCCCTCCGGAGCCACGCCTGGATCGTTCCAGCCGTGATACTGAATCAACTTCCCGCCATGTGCGAAGAATGGCCGTAGATCCGGATTCACCGAATCCATGGTCTCCTTGAGCGTCTTCTCCGCCTGCGGCACATCCCATTCGAAATCGAAGTTTCGATAATCCCAGTCCTGATTCTGAAACACCACGTAGCGGTAAATCTCGGCAGCATAGGAGCTCGGTTCTTTACCCGAATGAGTCAGCCACCCCATTTCACTGCCCCACTCGCGTCCCGGCCACACCGGCTGGCCGGTCTTCTGATTCATCGGGCCGACATAGGATTGCTTCGCCGCTTCCACCTGCTGCGCCGTCAGGCAATCGGTCGCCTCGTCGTGTTTGCACTGTAGTAAAGTCGGATCATAACCGCAGCGCGTGGGATCTTCGAGCACTCCATCCTTGACGCCGTCGAGGGCATCGCAAGCCGCCAACACCGCCGCATGCAGCAGCGCCAGCTTTTCCTGCGGCATGCTTGACGCCTCATCCTTATGGAAAATCTGCCACAGCCACAGTTGAGTCCCTTGAATATGCGACGTATCGTACACCGGATCGCCCGCAATCACGCCGTCGTAATCCGCCGGATAGCGTTGCAATTCCACCATCGCCTGCCGCCCCCCCGTGGAGCATCCATTGAAATAGGAAAGCTTCGGTCCCTGCCCGTAAAAAGTCGCGATGATGCCCTTGGCCGCCACCGTCATCTCATGTACGCTTCGATAAGCGAAATCGATCAGCTTCTCGGGGTGGTCCGTAATAAAGGTTGGATCGTTCCCTCGGTGCCCCGTGTCTGTGCTGGCCGCCGCGTACCCTTGTGACAGCGCCGTTGCCAGCGCCGCATATCCGATCACCCCGCCCCACGCTCCATTGCCCACCGACTGCAGCTTATTATTCCAACCCGCCACCGGCAGCCAAACCTCAATCCGGATATCGGAATCTTCAACCGGTTTGAGCGAAGCCTGCACGCGGCAGAACGCCGGCAGAGATTTAAACGCCGTCACCGGTCCACGAAACCCCTCCGGAGGCGAAAATTCCCCCGCTGCCACACTCTTTGCCGAGATAATCGTGACGTGCGGCAACGCCGCGGACGCAAGGCTGTCACAAGCTACCGGCGCACCAGCGGCCGCGAAGCCCGAAAGCACCAGCACCGCCAGGAGCTTTTCAGGGGTGTTCATTTTGCCCGCAGTATATCAAATAGAGCTGTTGGTGGGGCCGGCCAACCCCAGTGGAATAGCCTGGGCCTGCATCGCGCGAATGCAGAATTCAATATGCTCGTCGAGGTCCAGCCCGATCTCTGCCGCGCCCCGCAAAATATCGTCGCGATTCACCGCCCGCGCGAACGCTTTGTCCTTGAGCTTCTTGCGGACCCCCTTAGCGTCCACCTCCTGAATACTGCGCCCCGGCTTGACATAGGAGCAGGCCGCCAGAAACCCCGCCAGCTCATCGCAAGCGTAAAGGGTTTTCTCCAGCAGACTCACTCGCGGAACGCCACTGTAATCCGCGTGCGAAAGAATCGCGCGTCGAACTTCTTCATCGACGCCGCGCTCGGCCAGGATCGGCTCGCCCTTCATCGGATGCTCGTCCGTTGTGGGATGGATCTCCCAGTCGAAATCGTGCAGCAGTGCCGTGATCGCCCACTTCTGCTCGTCTTCGCCGAACTTGCGCGCGTAAGCCGTCACACAAACTTCCACCGCCAGCATGTGCTTACGCAGACTCTCCGATTTCACAAACTCGCACACGATGCCGAAAGCTTGATCGCGGTCCATGCCGATATCCTAGCAGCGCATACTGTAAGCATGCAGTCCGCCGTGTCGATAAATGAACCGTTCGAGCTCGCCATCGCCATCGAACCTGCGGATATCGACCAACTCGGCCATGTCAACAACGTCACCTACCTACGCTGGGTGCAGGACGTCGCGGTCGCGCACTGGCGGTCGGTGGCGCCCGCGGCGGATCAAGCGAGCCTGCTCTGGGTAGTGGTGCGCCATGAGATCGACTACAAGCAAGCCGCCTATCTCAACGACGCCATCATCGCCCGCACCTGGGTAGGCACCGCCATCCGCATTCGCTTCGAACGCCACACCGAACTGCTGCGCGCGAGTGATCGCAGCCTGCTCGCGAAAGCGCGCACCGTCTGGTGCCCTCTCGACGCCCAATCCGGAAAACCCGTCAGCGTCAGTGCCCAAGTGCGCGCCGCCTTCTCGGTCGAGCCGCCGCCTGGGGGGAGTGTGTTATAAAAACCGCATGACCAAGCAAGAAATCATCCTTGCCAGCCAGCGCTACCTGTTCCCCAGCGTGTTCCATTATTTTAAGGAGCCGCTGGTCATCGAACGCGCCAAAGATCAATTCGTCTGGGATGCCGACGGCAACCAGTACCTGGATTTCTTCGGCGGTATCGTCACCATCAGCGTGGGCCACTGCAACGAAACCGTGAACCAAAAAGTAACGGCGCAAATGGCCAAGCTGCAGCACGTCTCGACGGTCTTCGCGAACGAGCCGCAAGTAGCGCTCGCCGAACGAGTCGCCGGCCTCACCCCGGGCGGCAAGCTCACCAAAAGTTTCTTCACCAACAGCGGCACCGAAGCCAACGAAACCGCCATTCTCGCCGCCCGCTGCTACACCGGTGCGCACGAGGTGGTGGCGCTGCGCCATAGCTACCACGGACGCTCCGCCCTAGCCATGTCCGCCTCCGGCCAAGCTGCTTGGCGCTTGGGAGGCACGCCCGCCGCGGGCTTCACACACGCCTTGAGCGCCTATTGTTACCGCTGTCCGTTGGGCGCCACCTACCCTTCGTGCAACGTCCGCTGCGCCACCGACATGGAAGAAATGATCCGCACTTCCACCTCGGGCCGCCTGGCTGCGTTCATAGCCGAGCCCATTCAAGGCATCGGCGGCTTCATCACGCCGCCGAAAGAATATTTCGAAATCGTACACGGTATCGTCAAGAAATTCGGCGGCCTGTTCATCAGCGACGAAGTGCAAACCGGCTGGGGCCGCACCGGCGGCAAGTGGTTCGGCATCGAACACTACGGAGTACAACCCGATATCCTCACCAGCGCCAAGGGCATGGGCAACGGCACCCCCGTAGGCCTAACAGTAGCGCGCCCCGAAATCGCCGACGCCCTGAAAGGCGCCACCATCTCCACCTTCGGCGGCAACCCCGTGACCGCCACCGCCGCCAAAGCCGTGATCGATTTCATCGACGATCACAAGCTCATGATCAACGCTGCTGAAACCGGCGCCTATCTGCGGAGCCACCTCGACGAACTGAAAGCCAAGCACCCGCTCATCGGCGACGTCCGCGGCATGGGCCTGATGCAAGCCATCGAACTCGTAGAGGATCGCGAATCCAAGACCCCCGCACCCGAGGCCACCGCCGCTCTCATGGAAGCCGCCCGCGAAAACCACTTGTTGATCGGCAAAGGCGGAACCTATGGCAACGTGATCCGCATTACCCCGCCCCTCAATATCTCAAAGCACGACGTCGACAATTTCGTGCTCAGACTCGGCGCCAGCCTCGAGCAAGTCAGCCGGACCCGCCAGGCCGCTACTGTTCGCTAGCAGCTTCCTGTCGCGCCGGTTTGCCGGACGAGCGTGCGCCCTTCTCCACCAAAAATTTGGCGACGGTGTCGTATTTCAGAGCCTTGGCCGCATCCAGCGCCGTGCGGCCGTCGGTGTTCGCGGCATTCACATCGACGCCCAAGCTCCGCCGCCAGCTTGACAGCTTCCAAAGTCAGAGCTTCGCGTTCACCCGGTGCCGGTTGAACCCAGGCCACTCCACCGCCCATCCCCATCGCCGCCATCATCGCCGTGGTCGCTTCGCGCCGGCGTTGAGCGCGCAGTTCGTGCATAGTCGGAATGGTGGACAAACAATGGGATCCGCGCCGTGCTTCACCAGTAGGCGCATGACACCGGGCTCGCTGAAGCGGGCGGCCAGCCAGAAAGGCGTCGCGCCGACCAACGACGGATCGAAATAGAAATCATGCGAATCGAGCGGCGCGTCGGAGTCCACGTCTTCAGCGGCGCGTTCGGATCCGCGCCATGCGTCGAGCAGCGCCTTCACCGTCTTTTCGTCCCGCCGCATGATGGCGTCATGCAGCGCGGTAAATCCGGCCGGCCGCCATGTTCGGGTCGCGCGCCTTTGTCCAGCAGAAATTCGACCAGCTCTCCAAAGCCCGAGTGCGCCGCCAGGACTGGTGGCGCTGACGCCCCAGGCATCCGCATCGTTCACGTTAGCCCCGGCGGCCACCAGCAGCTTCGCCGAATCCAGATCGCCCACCCGCGCCGCAAACATCAGCGCCGTCTCGCCGCCGTGCGGGATCGCGCGGTTGTATTCCAGATATCCATGCGGCGGAACCGCCATCACTTCGTTCCAGACATCCGAGCGAGCTTGTACATCGGCGCCATGCGCGAGCAACACCTTCACCACTTCGGGATGCTTCTGCGCCACCGCCCACATGAGCGCCGTCTGGCGCGCGCGCCCCGTGCGCGTTCACATTCGCGTCCTTGTTGAGCAGTAATGCTCAACCACGTCAGCATAGCCGCCGCGCGCCGCTACCATCAACGGCGTCTCGCCCGCCAGCAGCGCCGGGTTGGGATTCGCGCCGGCCTCCAGCAGCCTCCGCACCATGGCCGCGCTGCCGTTCTGGCTGGCCGTCCACAGCGGCGTCACACCCAGGTCGTTGGCCGCGTTCACATTGGCGCCGGCGCGAATCAGCAGATCGGCGCTCTCAAGATCGTCACGATAGCTCGCCCAATGCAGCGCGGTCGACCCATCCGCCTCGGCCGCGTTGACGTCCGCCTTTTTCTGGATCAACGCGCGTACCTCATCCTTGTCCGCGTTCTTGGCCGCCTCAACCAGCGGCTGGCCTGTCGCCGCTCCGATCAGAAACACCGCGAATGCTACTGGAATCCAACGCGTGATCATCGTTTAAACCCCGGACAGCGTATCGATCGGTAGTTTGCCGGTGCTGCCGCCGAGCTTCTCGACCGGAACGTCCATCTTGTCCATCAGCGTCACCAGCAGGTTCGCCGTTCGAAGGCTTGCCGGAGTACTTGAAGTGCCGGCCGCCCTTGAGCCGTCCCGCACCGCCGCCGACCAGCAGCAGCGGCAGGTTGTCGCCCGAGTGCCGGTTGCTGTTCGAAATGCCCGCGCCATAGAGGATCGTCATGTGATCGAGCAGCGAGCCGTCGCCGTCGGGCGTCGCACGCAGCTTGGCCAGATACTGCGAGAACAGCTGCGCGTGATAGGTGTTGATCTTCGACATCTTCGCTCGACCAACTCGGGAAAATCGTTATGGTGCGACAGCGGATGATGCGCCTCCGGCACGCCAATCTGCGGATACGGCCGCGCGCTCTGCTCCTTGCTGAGCATGAACGAAATGACGCGCGTCAGATCGGACTGAAACGCCAGCACCTGCAAATCGAACATCAGCGCCAGGTGATCTTCGAACACCGGCGGCGCGCCCAGCGGCTGCGTCCATCGCCGGCAGTTCGATATCCGCTCTGCTCCTCCGCCATCTGAATGCGGCGCTCGACATCGCGAACCGCCTCGGTATATTCGTCGACCTTGGCCTGATCCTGCGGCCCGAGTTCCTTCTTGAGGCTCGCCAGCTTCTCGTTGACGGAGTCCAGAATGCTCTTGTGCTGCCGCATCCGCGCTTCGCGCGCACCGCGTTCCGTGCTGCCGCTATCGCCAAACAACTTCTCGAACACCGCGCGCGGATTCCACTCCATCGGCAGCGGCTGCGTGGGGCTGCGCCAGGAAAGCGTGTGCGTATAAACGCAACTCAAATTGCCCGTGCAGGCGCCCGCGTTGGCGGGAGGATCCATCGACAGCTCGAGCGAAGCCACCTGCGTTTCTCTGGCGAAATGGCGCGCCAGCAACTGGTCCATCGAAACGTCCGCGATAATTTCCACCTCGTTCCGCCCGCCGCGCGTGGTGCCCGTCAGAAATGATCCGGAGCCCCCGCGTGAATATAATTCCAACTGGCCTTGATGCCCGACAGCACCAGCATCTGGTCGCGATATGGCGCCAGCGGCTGCAGGATGGGCGTGAGCTCGAAGCGCGGTCCCCTCGCTCTTCGGCGTCCAATACTCCATCGCCATCCCGTTGGGCACATAGAACGCCTGGAAGCGGTGCGCCGGCTTCGCGCCGCCGCGCGCAGCGCGGGTAAGCATGGCGTCAAGAAACGGCAGCGCCACGTCGCGCCCAGCCCGCGCAGCACCGTCCGCCGCGGCAATGATTTCGCAGTCAGGAAAGCCATGTCTGTCGTCTCCTTAAATCACTTCGAGGCCTGGCGGCCCACTCAAGAAGGCGGGACTCTTCACGATTCCCAGAATCAGCGACGACCAGCGGTAATCCTGCGCCGCCGCGTCGCGAACGATTTTGCGCACCGCCGGCCGATCGTAATATTCCAGCCGCCGCCCCAACGCATACGCCAGAAGTTTTTCGGTGACCGTGCGTGGAAACTGCTCGGGCTGATCCAGCAGCAGCGCCCGCAATCCCGCGAAGCCCCTCGATCTTCACGCCGCTCGCGGTGGCGCCGCTAGCATCCACCGGCTTGCCGGATTCGTCAACGGTCCGCCATCCGCCGATCACGTCGAAATTCTCCAGCGCGAATCCCAGTGGATCGATCACCGAATGGCAGCTGTTACAGGACGGACTCTGCCGGTGTTGCGCCAGTCTTTCGCGCATCGACGCCGGCGTGGCGCCGGGCTTATTTTCCAGGTTGGTATCCACTCCCGGCGGCGGCGGCGGAATCGGCGAGCCAAAAATATTGTTCAGCAGCCATTTGCCGCGCAGCACCGGCGAAGTGCGGTCCGGATAAGAAGTGGTGGCCAGCAGCGCGCCCTGCGCCAGCAACCCGCCCCGCTGGTCGTGATTCGGCAGCGTGACTCGCCGGAAGCGGCTCCCATAAATTCCGGAATCCCATAGTGCCGCGCCAGCCGTTCGTTGACGAAAGTGTAGTCAGCGTCCAGCAGATCGGCCACGCTGCGATCCTCGCGCAGCGTGCTGGCCACGAACATCTCTGTTTCCTGCTTGAACGCCTGCAGCAGGCTCTCGTCGTAATTCGGATAACGGTCCGGATCCACCACCACTTCCTCGACGCGCCGCAAATTCAGCCACTGCGCCGCGAAATCATTCACCAGCGCTTCGGTCGCGCGCGGGTCAGCCAGCATCCGCCGCACTTCCTTTTCGAGAGTCGGCGGATTACTAAGCTGTCCCCGCTCCGCCAAAGTCAGCAGGCGATCATCGGGAATGCTGCTCCACAGGAAAAACGACAAACGTGAAGCCACTTCGATATCGTTCAGACGATAGGCCCCCGCAGCGTTAGGTTCCCGATGCACCCGCAGCAGAAAGTCCGGGTCCACCAGCATTCTTTCAAGCGCATATTGAATCCCACTGTCGAAGCTGCCGCCATCCCGACGTCCGCTGTCGAAAAACTCCAGCAGCGTCTGCACGTCGGCCTTCGTCGCCGGTCGCCGGTACGCCAACCGCGCCATCCGCGAAAGAATCTTGGTCGCGCAAGCTCGTTCTTCGGCACCCCCGGCCGGGCTGGCACACGAAAATCGCGTGACGGCTGGGCGTTTCCTTCGCCGGCCCCGCAGCCTTATAAGGACCCCCAATCTGCACCGATCCAACGTTCGCGTAATCCATATACACCTGGTCGTTCGCGATCACGCGGCCTCGTTGCAGCGGTTGCGGCAGCCCTTCCGGCTCCCACATCTCCCTCACAAACGACACGCCCACCACGCGCGGACCCGCCTTGACCGGGACGCGCACTTCCAGCCCCGCGTCCCCGGTGAGCTGCATGTACGTTTCCCACTCAGGATCGCCCGCAAAACCTGGCTCGCCGTCGCCCGCATAACTGGCCGCCGCCGGCCGGCCTTTGCCCGCGCCGCCCACCGTGAACCGCTTCAGCAGCTTGCCATCCAGCCGAACATCGAGCTGCTGCGGCCATCCCATGCCCTTGAGGTAATCCTGATACTGCCTCTGCAGGCGGACGCTGAATCAGGTATTCGCCATCCACCGGAAAATCGTAGTGGATCGCGATGCCGCCGCGCGATCCCAGCGGCAGATCTTCACTCTGCCGGTCGTCCTGCAGCACGTGCAGAGGGATCTCGAATCTATCCATCCCCGGACTGCGCTCGGAGGCAGACCCGTCGCCAGCCGCGTCACCTGCCGCGCCACCGACATGTACCGCTCCAGATGCGCCGTAGAAATCGAGAGCGACGTCCGCGAAGTTGTCGAAGCTGCCATCCGCCGTCTCATCGCCTGGGAGCAGCGGCTTCACATCGAAGATCGAGCGCGAAAAGGTCGCGAATCGCGTTGTTGTATTCCGCGCGATTGAGCCGATGGACCGCGCTGACTCGTCCCGGATTCGGCTTGGCCGCCCATGCTTTATCGATGTCATTTTCGAGCGAAGCTCGCGATCGCGCGATAAGTGGCCGCATCCGCCCGCGGCACTTCCCGGCGGCGGCATTGACCCCGCCCGCAGCTTCGCAATCACGCGCTCCCAAACCTCAGCCTGCCCGCTAGGCTGCGCGGCGTCCACGCTGTCGAGCGCCAGCCCCGCGGTGTGCAGCTTCTGGTTATGGCAAGTAATGCAATAGGTATCCAAAAACGTCCGTACAGGTGCCTGGGCATTCAGCGTGCATCCCCCTAGAAAGAGGCTAAACGCCAATGCCCGCACTGCTGACGAACGTTCGTAGGACTCCATTTCGCCCTGCAGTATACACCTTAGAGCGTACGGGCACCACGGTAACGTCTATAGTCAAACGGCAATCCTGCCGATAATAAACGGGAAGAGATTCCACATGGAAAAGCGACTTTACTACCGGCAATCGTTCGCATTTCAGGTTCGTGTAACCGTAATGGCGGACCCCTCGATATCCGCCTCCGGCGAGACGCTAGACATGTCTGAATCCGGCATGGGCGTTTGCTTGCCCCGCCCCTTCATGCCCGGCAGCCTGGTCCAACTGGAGATTGCCGACAGCGTGTTGCAAGGATTTGTGGCCTATTGCCGCGAATGGTCCCCCATGGCGGAACCGTCTTTCGCCCGCAATAAAACCTGGGTCAGCGGCTCTGATTCGAATGACGACAGCCTGGAGCGGCCCTCTTTTCGCGCCGGCATCGAAGTTGTCGAAGCCACCATTGGTACCTCCGGCCTGTCGCAACTACTGCGAGAGAATTTCGAAATAACCATGCCGCACCTGCCCATGACCTTCGCGGCGCAGTCTTCCTAGCGGCCAACTGTCACAACTGCGGCACTGGCGCGCTATCGCGCTCCGCCGAAGATGCGGGGATTCCGAATCCGCTGGCGATCTGGCTCACACCGTAACCAGCGAACAACGCCCAAATCCACAGGCTCGGAAAACGGTAGCGCAGATGGTTGCTAACCACGATGAACGTGGTTGAGTAGGCGACAGCAGCCAAAGCCAGCGATACCACCAGCCGGTTTTTCCGCGAGATCCACGCGCCCCAAATCCCCAGCGCGCTAATGATCCAGTAGAGATAAGCAGGCCAGCTTTCGCGCGACGAAGGAAACCAGTAATACCACGCTCTTTCAGCCGACAATTTCAAGAATTGCGCCTGATGCCCGCGAATCCACTCGCGCGCGTCCCTCAGCCGCATCGCATTATAGCGGCCCTCACCTAGGGCGGCCACCAGTGCCGCTTCCTCGTGATTCTGATTCGGATGACGGTGCCATAACGGCCAGTTCGTCACCTGCTCGGCGGTTGCATTGTCTTGATTAGAGACCCACAGCTCCAAACCCAAATTGTCCCGAACAAAATAGGGCGCTCCCAGAGCAACCCAGTTCCGTAAAACCCAGGGCGCACACACCAGCAGCGCTAAAGCAGCAACGGGAAGAGCGAACCGCCACCCTTGAAACGTACCGGACGCGATTCTGCCTTCGCGACTTCTGAAAAACACGAGCACGATCAACGCCGGCAAGGATGCTGGATTCGCAAGCAGGCAGACGCCCGTCCAAAAGCCCGCACTCACCGCGCCGCGCCTGATGATGGCCAGCGCGGCCACCAAAAACAGCACGCTCGACAAAGCCGCTTCCCATTGCGGAATCAACCAGCCCGCTAGAACCAGGAGGAAGCCCCCGGCTACCCCCGGAGCGATGCCTCCGTAGACATATTGCGACAGCACCGGTAGAAGGGCTGCGGCGCACCCGAACAGTAAGGCGTTCAGAAAAATCAACGCCACGATCACCCGATTCGGTTCCCTGAATACCTTGATTGCCGCCGCCACAATAAAGGTGTAAACCGGCGCGACGTGAGCGGTGGGGCCGGTAGCAATTCCGAACGGATCCCGGAACTCGCCGCTGGCGGCTAAGTTACTGGCGACTGTAGTCAGCTCAAACGGCTGTCCAAATCCAGCGGCGTGGAGCTTCAGCGGAACCTGCAGAACGGTCCAAGAAAAAGCAGCCAGAAAAAGCGCTAACTGAGCCTTTCTCATCAGACCTAGACTATAGAAACAAAGCTGACTCGTTGGAGGCGCGGATCGGAGTCGAACCGACGAATAAAGGTTTTGCAGACCTCTGCCTTACCACTTGGCTACCGCGCCCCGTGTGTTTCGTGGCTATCCCACAGATACCGTGCCAGCCCCTCGAATGTCAACCGGTGCGCGCCGCCTGCTTGTTATACTGCCCCATGCCCCGCTTCGCCGCCAACCTGAGTTTCCTGTTCCAGGAGGTCCCGTTCTTAGACCGCTTCGCCGCCGCCTCCTCCGCCGGCTTTCGCGCCGTCGAGTTCATGTTCCCCTACGACCATCCGCCCGCCGCCGTCGCCGAACGCCTCACCGCCGCGCGCCTCGAAAACAATCTCTTCAACCTGTATCCCGGCGATTGGTCGGCGGGCGATCGCGGCTTGGCCTGTCTCCCCGGACGTGAAGCAGAGTTCCGCAGTAGTGTAGCCACCGCGCTTACCTACGCCGGCGTTCTGAAAACCCCACGCCTGCACGCCATGGCTGGCATCGTCCCCGTCGGAATCACCCACGCCGCGTGCCAGTCCACCTATCTCGCGAACTTGCGTTACGCCGCCGAACAGTTCGCCGCCGCCGGCATCACGCTCCTGATCGAACCCCTCAACACCCGCGACATGCCCGGCTACTTCCTCAACACCCAATCCCAAGCTGCCGAAGTCTGCGCCGCCGTCGGTCTTCCCAACTTGAAAATCCAAATGGATTGCTACCACATGCAAATCGCCGAAGGCGACCTCGCCACCAAGCTGCGCCGCTACGCCGCCCTCTGCGGCCACGTGCAAATTGCCGGCGTTCCGGAGCGCCACGAGCCCGATACTGGCGAAATCAACTACCCATATCTGTTCCAGTTGCTCGATGAGATCGGCTATGAAGGTTGGATCGGCTGCGAATACCACCCCGCCGGAAAAACACTGGATGGCCTGGGTTGGCTCAAGTAGGCCGGCTCAAGTAGGCCGGCTTAAGGCCGCTGCTGCGTAGCCGCCGCTGGAGGAGGACCAAAGCGTCCGCCCTTGCCGCGCCCGCCCATCGCGCCCTGCCTGCGTTCCGCCTGCCGCCGCTGCAGCTCCTGCCACTGTTCGTTGGTGAGAATCGTGCGTAGCCGCAATGTCATCTGCGAAATGGTGCGCGTCAACTCGCCCCGCGCCGTCGCCAGATGCTCAATCGCATCATTGGCCTTTTTCTGATCCAGCGGAGCCTGATCCAGCGCCACTTGCAAATCGCCATCGGCCCGCTGCACCGCTTCCCGCAAATCCATCAAGGGCCCGCGATACTCCCGAACGGTCGAGCGAATCTCCTTCTGCTGCGCCTCGTTCAAATCCAGATTCTGCACCAGCGGACTGTTCCACCACGGGCTCTCCCACCACGCCGGCCCCTGGCGCGCCTGCGCCAGCAACACTCCCGGCAGCAGAGCCGTCGCTAAAATCCAAGTCCGCATCGCTATTGCTGCTCCTCAAACAACGAGCGCGCCGGAGCCGCCGCCGCCGGTTCCAACGACTGTTCCATGGAATAAACCTCGCCGAATAACTGCGCGTCGCTGATCTCCGTATGCCGCTGCGGTTGTTCTTTCGGAGCCGGATGATATACGAAAACGCCGATCGCCAGCGCACAAGCCGCCGCTAGTCCAGGAGCCCACAACCAGTGCTTGCGCGAAGGCCGTTCGATGCGCTCGTAAATCTTCTTGCGCTGCGCCGCCAGGAAATCGTTCGGGATCTCGACGCGCTCCACCGTCGCCGCCCGCTTCTCGTGCCACTCCTGCAGACGCTGCGCGCAATCCGCGCACCGCCGCAAATGCGCTTCCGCCGCATTCCCTGCGATTCCATAAACTGCGTCGAGCAGCGCGTCTTCACTTAAATGTTCGTGCCCGCTCATGTTGCCTTCCCTCATATAAGTCTCGCAAGTCCACGCGAAGTTTGCTGACCGCGCGGAACATGTGGGCTTTTACCGTGCCCACGTCCAGGCCTAGAATCTGTCCAATCTCTTCCAGGCTCATTTCTTCGTAATGCCGCAGCGTGAATACCACGCGCTGCCGGTCGGAAAGTCGTGCCAGTGCCACCGTCAAACGCCCGCTGATCTGGCCGGCGAAGTACCGGTCCTCCGATTCCGGATGCTGCGAAGCCGCCATCGAAAGAATGGTCGCTTCGTCCTCCGGCGCCGGTCTTCGCCGCCAGATCTGCCACTTCTTCGAACGCAGCCGGTCGAGACAGGTATTCACCGCGATTCTCGACAGCCATCGGGTGGGATCGTCCAGAACCTTGCCGTCTTCGCCGCGCTCCTCTTCCCGCAACAGCGCTTGGTAAGCTTTGAGGAAAACGTCCTGGGTAGCGGAATCGGCTTCGTCGGGATCTTGCAGCATGCGGCGGCATAGCGCGTTTACCCGGCGCTGCTCCGACGTCATCCATGTGCCGAAATCCCGTAGCAAACCTGTATCAACCCGCCCGGCTACCAGAGGCTCGGCCATCAGCCTCATCATACTCTTCCAGACGGAAAAGTCTCCTAACGGATTACAAGGGTTAGAACAGACCCAGGGCCTGTCGCTGGCGCCTATTGCGCCCCAAATGCCGTAGCGTGGTGGGTAAGCATTACCGAATCTATTACTTGCGGCACATCCACACGCGGCGCCTGCGGTGCGGCTTTGGGCGGAGCCCCCTTCACTTCCTGCAGCAGCTTTGCGATCGCCAGCGGAGTCTCTACCGTAGCCAGGCGGCGGTGTAAACACCGATTCGGCCGTCAATTGCCGCGAAGTGTCCAGCCCTTCCTCCAGCAGCATCTCGCGCTCAATCCAGTTCGACAACGGAATGTTGCGGAAGAAGATCCGCTCCTGCATCACCATGGTCTTCTTTGAAGCATTGAGCGACTTGGTCTCGCGCACATAGCTGCGTTCCTCGACCCGGATATCATGCATGAAGTCGTCCAGCGCCTGCCGCTTGCACGCTTCTTCGGTAGCCTTCACCCGCTCGTCGAGCGTCACTTGGTACGAGCTGATCTTCGCCCGCGCTTCCGCCAGTGATTCCCGCTCCTTGGCCAGCGCTACTTCCATCCGCGCCTGCATCACAAAGTAGGATAAAAGTGCGCTCCCGCCGGCCACGAACACCGGCAAGAACAGCCACAGAAAAGCTTCCATTTGCATAAGAGTGCCTGCTAAGGATCTATCGGATAGCATATGGGAGAAAAGTTAGCTGCTTAAGCGAAAAACCTTAGTAGAAGTAGGTTATTGTGCCTGGGTTACTGTGCCTGCGACCCGACCTTTTTCCCGCCCGCCAGCGCCGAAAGCAGGGAAAAGTCGAACCGCCCCAGCGCCCCCACCATCGCCGCCACCCGGAAGCCCAACCCCGCCAGAAACCCGTCATGTTTGCCGAGCAGCGCCCCCGCCCCGACAATCCGGTCGGACTTATAAACCGCGTCCTCGGAAGCCTCCTCCGCCGGCACATGCCAGACCGCCCGAATCCCCGTCACCATTTCCACTTTGCGCCCCGCTTTGCGGATCTTTATTGCCATGTCCGCATCGGCCCAATACTCGCCGAAGCGTTCATCGAAATAATTCATCCCGGTTACGAAGGTTTTGCGCACCAGCAGCGCCTCGCGCCCCGGATACAGCACCACGAACCGTTCCTGCGCCAGCGTCGCTTCCGGAATCGGCGCCCACGGGAACTCGCCGCCCCAGCGCACCGCAGCCAAAGCCTCCCGGTCCGGATACCGCCGCGTCCGCGCCACCGGCTTCCCCGCGTCATCCACCAACAGCGGACACACGCCCGTCAAATCCGTACGAGTCTCCAGTTCTTCCGTCAGCCGAGCCACCGTATCAGGAGCCACTTCCACCTCCGGCGACAGCAAAAACAAAAACTCCGCCCGCGCCGTGCGCGTAGCAATATTCAAAGCCTTGGTAGCCCCAAAATTCTGCGGCAATACCAACACTGTGATCCCCGGGAACTCCTCACCGAGCGACGGAGTCGAGTCGCTACTGCCGCAGTCCACCACCAAAATCTCCAGCAGTTCGCGATTCTCAGACTTTTCCAGCGCCCCCAGCGCGCGCCGCAGTTCCCCCGCCTGATTGTGGGCCACCAAGACCGCCGCCGTCTTAGGAATGATGACAGGGTTCGGAGTCATTTCCCGCGCTTATACCCTTCGAGCCCCGGCCGAATCGCCTTGTCATCCAAGAATTGCTTCAACCCCTTTTGCCGCCCCTTCTCGGGATCCGCCGCCAGCGTCTGCCCCTGCTTCGCCATCAAATATTCGTCCGAAAGCTCCCATGGCATGTCTTTGCAGAATTTGAAAGCCAATTTAGCTGCATTCAACACCACCGGATTCTTCTCGAGTAGAGTCCGCGCCAGCGCCCGCGTGCGCTTCTTAAGCTGGGTCTTGGGCACAGCCTCATTCACCAGCCCCAGCTGTGCCGCCCTGCGCCCGTCAAAGGTCTCGCCCGTCATGATGTAGTACAGGGCGTCGCGCTGATTCATCACCGCCGCTACCGCCCGCGTTACGTTACCCGCCGGAATAATCCCCCAATTGATTTCCGAAAGCCCGAACTGCGCGTCTTCCGCCGCGATCGCCAGATCGCACGCCACCAAGGGAGTGAATCCTCCCCCGAAGCACCACCCGTTCACCATCGCAATGGTCGGCTTCGCGTAATACATCAGCTTGCGCCACATCCAGTCCGTAGCCTGCCGCTTGATGCGAGCATTCGCAATCGGCGGCAGCCCATCCGTCTCGCGAAAATACTCTTTCAAATCCATCCCCGCCGTGAACGCCTCGCCCGCGCCCGTCAGCACCACCACACCGCAGCGTTCATCGAGTTCCAGAGCGTCCAGCACCTCTAACATTTCGCGATTCAGCGCCGGATTCATGGCGTTGCGCTTCTCCGGACGATTCAAAGTCACCCACGCGATTCCCTCATCGAACTCCACTGTGACTGGTTTCGCCGCTTTAGCCATGCCTCATGCTAGCTTAACCTTTGTCGATGTCTTACTGGCCTCCGCATCTCCCGCGCACTCTCCCGCCAGCAACCATCACCCTGCCGCAATGCCTGCTAGCCTCCGCTGAAAAAAGCCCCGATCACGCCGCCATCGCCTTCTTCGGCCGCGACCTCACCTATCGCCGCCTGCAGCAAGAGGTCGAAGCGTTCGCCGGATGGCTCCGCAACCGCGTCGGAGTGAAACCAGGAGACCGCGTCGTCATCTACCTGCAGAACTCCCCGCAATGGGTCATCGCCTACTACGCAGTGCTTCGCGCCGGCGCCATCGTAGTTCCCGTGAATCCCATGAACCGCGCCGACGAACTGCAGCGCTACATCGACGACAGCGGCGCCGAAGTAGCCGTCTGCTCCCAGGAATTGTTCGAGTTCGCGCAAACCCGCTTCCGCGAAATCGTAGTGGCTACTTACGCCGATTACCTGCCGACGCAACCTGCCTTCGATCTACCTGACTGGATCACCGCCCCGCCGCGCGCATTCAACACCGCGCACGCTTGGTCCACCGTCCTAGCCGCCAACGAATCCGCACCCGCATTCGCCGCGAGCCCCACCGACCACGCCATTCTCAACTACACTTCCGGATCGGCCGGCGAACCCAAAGGTTGTCGCCACACCCACCGCAGCTTCCTCCACTCCACCGCCGGACTCTGCCTCTGGCACGGCCATTCCCCCGCCACCGTATTCCTTGGCGTAGCCCCCATGTACCAAATCGCCGGACTCGTCAACAGTCTCAACTGCGCCATCTACTCCGGCGGCACTCTCGTCCCCCTGCCCCGCTGGGATCGCACCCTGGCCGCGCAATTGATCGAACGCTACCGCATCACCTTCGCCGGCATCGCCCCCGCCGCAGTTGCAGATTTCCTCGATAACCCGGACCTCTCGCAATACGACCTGTCCAGCCTGACCCGTATCAGCTCCGGCGGCTCCACCATGCCCCGCGCTCTGTGGGACCGCATCCACTCCACCCTCCACCTTCCCTTCATCGAAGTCTACGGGATGACCGAAGCCGGCACCATTGCAATCAACCCCATCGAACGCCCCAAACCTCAGTGCCTGGGAGTCCCGTTCTTCAACGCCGATGTCCGCATTCTAGACTCCGGCGAAATCGCCGTCCGCGGCCCGCAACTCTTCGCAGGCTACTGGAACCGCCCCGAAGCCGACGCCGAAGCCTTCATCGACATCGACGGCCAGCGCTACTTCCGCACCGGCGATATCGGTTATGCCGACGACGAAGGTTATCTGTACATGACCGATCGTCTCAAGCGCATGATCAACGCCGCCGGCTTCAAAGTCTGGCCCGCCGAAGTCGAGGCCGTGCTTGCCCAACACCCCGACGTCCAGGAAGTATGCGTCATCGCCGCCCGCGACCCCCGCCGCGGCGAGACCGTGAAAGCGCTCGTCGTTCTCCGACCCGGCGTCCCCGCCCCAGAACCATCCGCCCTTATCGAGTGGTCCCGCCAGCGCCTGGCCGCTTTCAAATACCCGCGCATCGTCGACTTTGTGCCCGCCCTCCCCAAATCCCCCGCCGGCAAAATCCTGTGGCGCGAATTACAAAATCGTGAAGCTGTCCGATCTTCGGGCGTGTGATACGCTTACCCAGAAAGGGAATTCCACACCATGAAAACAGTAATCGCTCTACTCGCGATCGGCTCGTCGCTAGTGCTCGCGCAGCCGCCGCAAGGCAAGCAGCCGCCACAGCCCATGAGTTTCTTCATCACCAGTTCAGGTAGCGGTAAAGGAGCCGACCTCGGCGGTATCGCCGGCGCCGATGCCCGCTGCCAGCAGTTGGCCGCCGCCGCCGGCAGCACCTTCACCTGGCACGCTTACATGAGCACCCAAGCCAAAGGCGGCCAGCCCGCCATCAATGCTCGCGATCGCATCGGTGACGGTCCCTGGTTCGGCCCGAAAGGTAACCGCATCGCCGCGAACGTAGCCGATCTGCACGGCGACACCCTCGATCAAGCCCGCGTCGGCAACGCCCTGACCAAGGCCTCGGCGTTCACGGAAAAAGGGGACAAAGTGAATGGCGTCGGCGACATGCCGAACCAGCACGACATGCTCACCGGTTCGATGCCCGACGGCCGCGCATTCACCGATTCCGCCGACCACACCTGCAACAACTGGACCAGTAGCGGCGAAGGCACCGCCATGCTCGGACACTTTGACCGCACCGGCGGCCCCAACACTTCCTGGAACGCCGCGCATCCCAGCGCCGGCTGCAGCCAGGACGCATTAGTCCGTACCGGCGGCGCCGGCCTGTTCTATTGCTTCGCGATCAATAACCCCAAGCCGTAAAAACTAGCAGGGGGACGCTTCGCGTGAAGTGTCCCCCTAGTCCGCCAGCCTCTCGAACACATTATCCGTAGCAGGATTCCCCGGCACTGTCATCGTCAAACTTGTGTCCGTCAACTTGTAAACCCGCTCGATGGTGGTCCCACTCAGCGCCGGATTTGCGGCAGCCTCAATGTGGATGACCAACTTCTGGTTGGCCTCATCCACTTCGTAACTCCCGAAGTAAGCCATCAACCCGGCGTTCATCGCCTTGTATTCATCAAGCGTGATGTTGCGCGGATCCGCCGCCGCTTTGCGCCCCGCTGGCGCCAGCAACACCCACACCCGCCCCGCGCTGTCGTAGGAAAGGCGTCCCGTAGGATTGGCGTTGGTAACAGTCTCCTGCCCCTCCGCCGTCCGCCGCACCACACGCGCCAAACGGTACACACCGACGATTCGTTCCTTCGCGCTGCGTACCCGCAGGCCCTGACTTTGGATAGCCACGCCCGCGGCCGCCGTCGCTGCCGCCAAATGCAAAACCCGCCTGCGATTCACCATGGCATTTTTATACCATGCCAGACCGCAGGCGGATTAAAGAACGCTATCGAATGTCGATCTTGAGCTGCGCGTCGGAATGCTCGTGCCGCCAATTCCAATAGGCCTGCTGATCGCGAGCCTTGAGACGGTCGAAGTCGCTGTACTTGCGGTGATTTTGCTCCACCCACATGTGGTATGCCCGGTCTTCATGGTCATTCCATGCATGATCGTCGTTGTGTTTGGCGTCGTGATACCTCTTATCATCCGCGCGCATCACGGTGGGAGACAAGACCAGCGGCGTGATCAGCGCGACGCTCAGAATTCCAAAGCGGAAGTAACTCGAAAGGGTTCTCATGCCAGTGAGACTCCCTCCCCCTCACTCTTGTTTCATTTGGACTTATCGGGATCGGAGTGTTTCGCGTCTTCCCACCCGGCCTTCACTTCATGCCCGGCCTTGCGCAGGTCCTCGGCCGCCTCCGCCGCGGCTTCCTTTGTCTTCTCAGCCGCTTTATAAGCCTCAGCCCCGGCCTTATGCGCCGCGTCGTCGACTTTTTGTTCCCGCGCCCGCCGGTCTTCCGCGCTGTCCGGCCGGTCGCACGCCGCCGTTCCCAACAGTAAACTGCCCAACAGGATGCAACTTGGTAAAAAACGCATAGTTCACCTCGTTCCAGAAGTGAGGGTGCAATCCGCTTGCCATCCACGCCGATCGATTTGCCGACGCGGCTGTAGCCGCTGAGCTAAAGCGAGTCTTTGCTTCGCTTTCCCCGAAAAGGGCTTGGGTTCGTTTGGTAGTTTAGGTTGCACGCAGGGGCACTCTCGCGCAAGCTTTTCCGTACGAAATGGCCGCGGGACGTCACGTTACTTCGCCAGTGCCGGCAGGGTGGTGAAGGTGTGCGCCACCGCGACGCGGATGCCTAGCACGCCGATCTCGCCGCCGGCCGGCGTGTCGAACTCCAGCGTGCCGCGGAGGCCTGCGGTTTCTGGAAACAGAACGGTCTGAAGCGTAGTCGAATATTGCCCTAGCGTGTCGGAGAAATGGCCGTTCGCGGCGAGGTTGATCACGTGCGCCCCAATCTGCGCTCCGCTGTCGTTGCGAACGATCACCGGAATATTCGCGACGCCCGGCGAAACGGTATTGACCGCGATCCCAGTGGCGGTCCCGCCCGTGTTATCGAAGGCCAGCAAGTAGGCGCCGGCGTTGCGGCTCTCCAACGGAACCACCGCCTCTTGCCCGTTGGGCTGATAGCGGAAAATCACGAACCCGCTGATGTTGCCGGTGGTGGTGAGCTGCGCTGAGCCGGTTTGGAGTGGGTCAGTTAAAGGTCCGTTAGCCTGCAGCATCAGCATCGCGCCCGCGGCCAGCGTAGGGTCCGCCGAGGAAACAGTAGTTGCCGCGGAGCCTGTCTGCGGATAGGACACCGACAACGGCAGAGGATTCCCGCCATTGTCGAAAAATTTCAAGTGAGCCACGCCCGACGCCGCGCCGGCGTTGACCAGCACGAACGTCGTCTGCCATCCATTCGACACCGCAATGTGTGCGATGGACCCGCCGTTGGTGCCGATGTTCGCCAATGCGGGAATGGTAGTGAGCGTCGTGCTCGAACCGAGCGGCGTGGTGCGGATGCCCAGCACACTAATCCGTCCACTGGCCGGGGTGTCAAACTCGATAGTCCCGCGCCCGTTGGCCGTCGCCGGAAATTGCGAGGACAACACGAAAGAAGTATGCCCGTTGGCCGCGAGCGCGATGGAACCAGTAGCGGTCTGCGCGCCGCTATCGTCGCGAATCACCACCGGAACGTTGGCCGGCTGCGAGGAAACGTTCGCCAGCGCGACTCCCAACACCACGCTGTGGGTGTTATCGAAGGCCAGCAGATACGAGCTCGCGTTGCGGATCTCCATCGGCACCACGGCTTCCTGTGCGCCTGGAATCAAATGGAAAATGGCGAATCCGTCCATCGTCTGGGTCGCAGACAATTGCGCCGAGCCAACCTGCACCGGCGGACTCTGCGGACCCGCGCTATCGATCACCAACGAAGCATTCGGCGCCACCATTTGGTCGAGCGAAGCCGCCAGCAGCGAACCCGATGGCAGCGGTTGCTGCGGGAATGCCAGCGGGAGCGGCAGTGGTCCGCTGGGGTCGCCGTACAAACTCAGACGAGCTTGCGCCAAAAACACGCTCTTGTTAACCAGCGTAAATTCAGTGGTCCAGTTCTCCTCCGCCGCGATGTGTGGCATGGAGCCGATGAAGTTCAAGCCCGTGATGCCGGCGCTCTGCTGCTGCACCGTGAAAGTGAGACCCGCGGCGGTGAAGGTTCCTGAGCGGTCAATGCCCGCGTCTGCCGCCACCGTGAAGCTGACGGTTCCACTTCCGGTTCCTATGGTGTTTCCCACCAGCAGTACGAAGGGCAGGGTGTTAATCGCTTGCCAAGAACATCCCGCCGTAGCAGTGACCGTGATGGTTCCCGAGCCGCCGGCCGCCGTGAACGATTCGCCGCCCGGGTCGATCTCAAAGGCGCAGATAGCCTGGTTCACCGTGACGGGAAGTCCGCCCACCGTGAGCGCAGCGGTTCTGGTGGCAACGTAGTCCACCGGCAGCGTAAGAGTGACCGTCGCGGGACCCGTCCCCGAGATGGTGTTCGCGGTAATCCAAGCGGGCAAGCTGGTAACGGACCAGCCGCATCCCGCGCCGGTTTGTATGCCGATATTGAAAGCTCCACCGGCGCCGGTTGCATCGATCTCAGCGGTGGTCAGAACAAAAGTGCAAGGCGGAATCAGCACGCGGATCAAGTTGTTGCTGGAATCCGCCACGTAGACCTTCCCCGACGGGTCCGCGGCCACGCCCAGCGGGCCATTCAGCGCAGCGATGATGGCCGGTCCGTTGTCACCCCCGTAGCCGGGCGGATACCCTCTTCCCGCAATCGTAGAGATCTGGCCGGCCGCCACTTTAAAGATGAAATTATCGATCGCGTTCCCAGAGTCCGCGATGTAGAGGTTGCCTTGCGCATCCAGACCGATTCCGTTTGGCGTAATCCCGGCGCTGGTGGCTGGAATGCTGCCGACTACATTGGTGTCGTCAGCCGATCCTTTTCCCGCCACCGTCGTGATCACGCCGCCGGATACCATGCGCACGCGGAAATTCTGCGCATCCGCAATGTAGAGGTTGCCGTTCGCGTCGACAGCGACGCTCTGCGGCTTGTTCAATTGCGCGCCGATCGCCGGGCGACTATCGCCGTTGTAGCCAAAGGAAGCCAGCCCCGCCCCAGCCACCGTCGTGATCACACCGTTGGTTACTTTGCGGACCAGATCGCCGTCGGCGATGTATAGACTCCCCGCCGTGTCGAGGGCAATCCCCATAGGCCCGACTAAACAGGCGCTGATAGCTGCTCCGCCATCCCCGGCCGTGCCGCTGCAAGCCGCCGTGTTCCCGCCCGCAAACGTGCTGATGACTCCGGTGGTATCAACCTTGCGAATGACACCGTTGACCTTGTCCGAGATAAAGAGGTTGCCCAGCGGGTCGACCGCCACCCCGTAAGGCTGATTCAATTGCGCATTGATCGCGGGACCATGGTCGCCGCTGAAGCCCGGCGCCCCGCTACCCGCCACCGTTGTGATCATCCCGTTGGCCACTTTGCGAACCCGGTTGTCACCGCTATCCGCGATATAAAGTTCGCCCGCGGGACCAGTGGCCACGCTAGTGGGATTCAATAATATGGCGCCCGTAGCGGGACCGTTGTCGCCGACGTTGTTGGAGCCGCTCACCGTGCCGCCGCCTGCGAAAGTCTGAATGGTGTAATTCTGGGCCGCCGCCGCGCTCGAAAACGCCGCAGTCAGAATCAGCGAATAAACCATATTTAGCGTTTTACGTGGCGAGACTATCATTGCGGGCAGTATAACAATTACGACGGTCCGCTTTCCCTGGCCTGCGGCCGGTCCCCTTGCATGGCAAAATCCGTTCTATACTGAATACGAACAGTGCACGGCGCGGGGCACCTATTGGGGCGCAAGCGTGGTGCGCGGTTTAAGTAAAGTGAACTCACCGCTTTGCCCCTGTGTGGCTTTGCGGCGCGTTTAGCTCGTTCCCAATTTATGGATTCTAGAATCCGTGTGCTGGTGGCAAAACCCGGCCTGGATGGACATGATCGCGGCGCCAAGGTAATCGCCCGGGCGCTCCGCGACGCTGGCATGGAGGTGGTCTATACCGGACTCCGCCAAACGCCAGACATGATCGTCAACGCCGCGCTTCAGGAAGACGTGCAGGTCATCGGCCTGTCCATTCTTTCCGGCGCGCACAACGCCATCGTCCCCCGTGTTATGGAATTGCTCAAGGAAAAAGGGATGACCGATGTCGTGGTCATCGTTGGAGGCATCGTTCCGGATGAAGATGCCGCTGCGCTCAAACGCCTGGGTGTGGGCGCCGTGTTTCAACCCGGCTCCTCGCTCGAAGCGATTGTCGAATTCATCCGCGGCTCGGTGAAGCAGCCGGCTTCGCTCACCTGAAGTTACGAAAAGAAAGTACGCATCGCATGGAAGCGGTGCAGGAGTAAGAATGCAAGAAAAATTGAACATCGCGGTGTTTGTCGATTACGACAACATCGAGATTGGATTGAAATCCACGTTGCGGCGCGAATTTGATGTCTCGCTCGCCCTGGATGCGCTCAAGGAGCGCGGCGACATCGTCGCCAAATTCGCTTATGCCAACTGGGGGCGCCAGGATGGCGCTACCCGGCAGATGGCCGAAAACGCCGTGCAAATGGTCCAGCGAATCCCCTCTCCGCGAGGAGATAAGAACGGAGCCGACATCAACCTCGCGCTCGACGCCTTGGAGATGGCCTTCACGCACACCCATGTGAACGCCTTCGCCATCGTCAGCGGCGATAGCGACTTCATTCCGCTGGTGAACAAGCTCAAGGAATACGGCAAGACCGTGTTCGTGGTCGGCGGCAAGGCGTTTACCTCGACGATTCTGCAGCAGAATTGCCACGAGTTCATCAGCTTTGAATCGCTGCTCTCCGACACCTCGGTGCCGCCCAGCGTAGCGGCGCTGGAGACTCGTGCGGTTCTGCACCAACAGCGCCCGCGCAACGATCGTGACCGGCAGGATCGTCCCGACCGCGGCGACCGTCCGCCGCAGCAGCAACAACAAGGTGACCGCCCGCAGCAACAAGGTGGTGGCGGAGGTGGGCGCCGTGAGCGTCCCGCGCCTCTCGAATTGACGCAAGCCATGCCGCTGGTCGAGCGCGCTCTGCAAGTCCTCGAACGCCGCGGCGTGCAGCCACAACTGGGACTTCTGAAGTCGACCATGCTGCAGCTCGACTCCGCGTTCAACGAACGCGCCTACGGCGGTTCGAGCTTTTCCGATTTCGTCGAGAAGCTGAAGCGCGCCGACCTGGTGAACGTCTCGGGCACTGGCGGACGCTACATCATCGAACGCAAGGGAACGGCCGCGACCGAACATCCTTCGCTGAAGCATGAAGACCTGTTGCCGCCGCTGCGCGACGTGCTCGAAAATCATCGCCTGGAAATCGAGAACGGCTGCCCGGTCGAAGACCTGGCCGGCTGGTTCAAAGCCGAGCAGCCCAACTTCGATGTGGCCGCCTACGGCTTCCAGCAGTTCACTCACTTCCTCAACTATGCCCAAGACAAAACCGTAGTTCGCCTGGAGCCCCACGAAGAAGGAACTCTATTGGTGTATCTGGGCGCGGAATTTTATCCGCCCGCCGAGCCGCCACAGCCCGAGCCTGAAGTCGCCGTCGAGGAAGAGATCGAAGAGGACGAGCCGCAGCCCTACGTCGAAGGCCAGCCGACCATCTTCGAGCCCAACCCTCCCCCGGCCAAGCCCAAGCGCGCTCCGGCCCGCAAGCGCATTTCAAAACCCACCGGCGGTGGTAGCGGCAGCGGTGGAGGCGGCCAGCGCCGTCCGCCGCGCCGTAAGAAGACCGACAAGTAATCAGCCGTGAGCATCGAGCGTATCCTGCATCAGGGAGCTCCCACGCCGCGCGGACCGTATTCATCAGCGGTCCGCGCCGGCGATTTCATTTTCGTCAGCGGCCTGGGGCCTGTCGATGACAACGATCAATACGCTTTCGGCGACATCCAGCAACAAACCCGCCAGACTCTTTTGAATCTCACCAAGATCCTGGCGAGCTGTGGCGCGCGTCTCGAAGACGTAGTCAAGTGTTCCATCTTCCTGCGTGACGCCAGCGAATTTCATAAGATGAACGAAATCTACACCGACTTTTTCGGCTCTATCAAGCCTGCCCGCACCACCATCGAAGCCCGCTTCTTCCAGGGCGACATGCGCGTCGAGATAGACTGTGTAGCGTATCAGCAATGCTCTCCGCCGCCGAGTTCGACCTGATCGTCGAGGAAGCGCTCCGCCGCATCCCCAAAGAGTTTCGCGAGAAGATCGACAACGTCGCCATCGTCGTCGAGGCCGAGCCGCCCCGCCCCGGCTTGCTGGGCTTGTATCAAGGCCGCCCGCTGACCGAGCGCTCCGTCTACGACGGCTTCGGCATGCCCGATAAGATCACCATTTACCAGGGTCCGCATGAGCGCCTGTCGCATAGCCCTGAAGAATTGCAGCAGATGGTGGCCGACACCGTGTGGCACGAGATTGCACACTATTTCGGCATGGACGAAAAGCGCGTACGGCGAGCGGAACGCAAACGGTCAGGATCCCGATGACGCTGCCTCGCTGAGCAGCGCGTTACTGCCCACACGGTCCACATTCAAAATCATATCTCCCGCTTCGTTGATCTCGAACGCCGGTTGAAACTTAGCCTGCCAGCGGATTTCGTCGTAGCGATAGGAATAGCGCGAGTGGACCGTCTGGCTAAAGGTATCGTCGAAACCTTTGATCAGCACCACGAACTCAGCCTGCAGCCGTTCCAGATCCGCGTACGTCTTCCCGTACAGCGGGCTGGTTTCATCGATGGGATGCACGATGGTCCAAGTCAGCGGCAGGAAATAAACCCCGTTGCGTTCCAGCTTCAAAGTCTGGAACTGCCGTTTCATTTGGCCCGGAGGACCTTCCACCGTCATCAGCACCATGTTGGCCTCCAGATCCATCAGGATGTTGGGCCGCAGGTTGACGATACGGAATTGCAAGCTGGTCTGCTCCTGATAGGGCGCCATCAGAATGCTTTCGCTAAAAGCGATTCTTGCCGAAGGTCTGGAGAAGCGCCCAAACATTAATCCGGTGCCCAGTGCCACCAGCATCAATCCGACAATGGCCTCGAGCGACGCCACGATATTCGTGGTCACAGTCGCCGGCACTATGTTTCCATAGCCCACCGTGGTCAATGTGTGTGTACTGAAGAAGAAGTCGTTGAGGAAGCGATCCATTTCGTTCGCGCCATCGGCGCCGTGCAAGTGGTCCGGGCCCAGCCCGAAATACACCAGCGCGAACAGTAAATTGATCAGCAGGTATCCGCCCAGAATCGTCGCGAAGAAGCGCGGCCAACTCATGTTGAGCATTTGCAAGTAAGGATGGAAATCACGCCAGCTCCCGCCGCGCCGGTAGACGTTGAAGCTGCCGTCTCTATTGATGCTGCGCCGCAGGACGCCGGTGAATTGCTGGGTTAAGCCAGGATCGAAAGTGGGCTTCTGCATATCACGATGTTAGGTTATAGGCGGCCCTGGGGCGCAAACGCCACTACCCTGTTTTGCTCGCGCGCCGGGATGCAGTAGACTTCAAAGTCGAGGTACTTGTATGTTGAAACGATTCTGGGCGGCGCTTCTGATGACGGCCCTCCCGGCGCTAGCGCACCATTCTTTCGGCGCCGAATATGACGTCAACAAACCCATCACTCTGAGCGGCGTGGTCACCAAAGTCGAGTGGACCAATCCGCACAGCCATTTCTATCTGGACGTGAAAGACGCCAGCGGCGCGGTGGTCAACTGGAAGTTCGAAGGCTATCCGCCGGGCGTTCTGTACCGCACTGGCTGGAAGAAAGATACCTTCAAGGTGGGTGACACCATCACGGTGTTCGCCTGGCGCGCCCGCGACGGCACGGCTTGGGCGCATTCGCGCGAGATCACTTTTCAGGACGGCAAGAAGTTGTTCTTCGGACCTCCGGCAGGCACCGGCGATGGCGGCGATACGCCTCCCGTTGAGGTGAAATAATGTGTCGAGGTGAAATGCTTGCAGCGCTGCTGCTGTTACCGGCGTTCGTAGCCGCGCAGGTGCCGCGCGCGGCCGACGGCAGGCCCGATCTCACCGGAGTCTGGCAGGGCGGCAGCAATCGTCGCGGCTCTTGGGAGGAGGCCAACTCCGGCGCGGGCGTCGGCGGGACTGGGAAAGATGCGAAAGCTCCCGCGACGCTTCCTTCGAACTCACGGCCGCCAGGACGCGAGCCGCCTCCTTATCAGCCTTGGGCCGCCAAGAAAGTCTTGCAATCCTACAACAATCGCGCCGTTGACGATCCCACCGCGTTCTGCCTGCCGCCGGGAATTCCGCGTACCACCACCGTGGGCTTGTTCCCCATGCAAATCATTCAAACGCCGCAGCGCATTGTCATCCTTTATGAATACATGAATGTCTACCGCGTGATTCCGCTGAACGCCAAGCATCCCGACGACATGGATTCTTCCTACATGGGAGATTCGGTAGCGCATTGGGAAGGCGACACGCTCGTAGTCGACGTCACCGGCTTCAACGATAAGACCTGGCTGATCGGCGCAGGCACGTTCCACACCGAAGCACTGCATGTCACCGAGCGCTACACGCGCGTTGACAAAGACCAGATTAACTACGACGTGGTGATGGAAGATCCCAACGTTCTCACCAAGCCGTGGCCGTTCCATTCGACGCTGATGCTGCGCGAAGGCACGCACCTGCGCGAGTACCCGTGCGCCGAGAACAACCTGGACCCCGAGCGTTATGAGAAACTGCTCAAAGATGGAGTCAACTTTCGTAGGCAGCAGTAAATGGTTGTTCCTGGTGCCGGTGGTGTTGGCGGCGCAGGGCGTTGCTCAGTCGACGATCCCGCGCGCGGCCGACGGCAAGCCTGATTTAACGGGCGTGTGGCAAGGCGCCAGCACGCGCCCCGGAAGTTGGGAAGAGGCCAACTCCGGCTTCGGCGTGGGCGGAACCGGCAAGGATCCCAAAGCCCCGGCGAATCCTTCCACCAGCGTGTCGACGGCGGCGGAGCCACCGCCCTATCAGCCCTGGGCCGCCAAGAAAGTCCTGGAGTCGTTCAAGAATCGCGGCATCGATAATCCTACCGCGCTGTGTCTGCCGCCCGGAGTTCCGCGCAGCGGCATCACCGCGCTGTTCCCCACCGAGATCGTGCAGACGCCGCAGCAGGTGGTGATCATTTACGAATACATGAGCGTCTATCGCGTGATCCCGCTCAACGCCAAACATCCCGACGACCTGGAGCCCAGCTATATGGGCGATTCGGTGGGCCACTGGGAAGGCGACACGCTAGTGGTGGATGTAACCAGCTTCAACGACAAAACCTGGCTGGGGCCGGTGGGAACTTTTCACACCGAAGCGCTGCACGTGACCGAACGCTACACGCGCGTCGACAAGGATCGCATCAATTACGACGTGACCATGGAAGATCCCAACGTGTTCACCAAGCCCTGGACCATTCATTCGTCCATGATGCTGCGCGACGGCACGCGCTTGCGCGAGTACCCCTGCGCGGAAAACAACCTCGACCCCGCGCGCTATGAAAAGCTGTTGAAAGACGGCATCGACATCACGCGGCATTAGGGGCCGTGACCAACTCCCTCGAACGCGCGCTGGCACTGCTGGAATTGCTGGAGCACGCCCCGGGTGGACTCCGTAACGCGGGGATCAGCCGTGAGTTAAAAATCCCCCGCAGCACCTGCTCTTACATCGCGGCGCGATTGGAACAGAAAGGCTACCTGAGCCGCGCGCACACCACGGCATTGGGCAAAGTGCTGCTGGCTTTTCTCCCCGCGCAGCAACGCGTGGAGTTGCTGCGCGACCTGGCGTTGGCGCGCCGGACCTCGAAGACCATTGTGTCGAAAGCCAAACTCACAGCCGAACTAGCGGAAGTGCGCCGGCAAGGATATGCGGAAGCCGACGAGGAAAATATAACGGCGTAAGGAGCCTGGGAGCGCCCATCTATGACTTCTTACGCGAAGTGCGCGCCGCGCTGGCGCTCAATGGAAGATTGGCGGAGCCCGCCTGGAACGATGCGGCCGCGTTAGTGAAGCTGATCCAGGAAGCAGCCGCGGAAATTTCCAGGCGCTCGCGATTTGTTTAAGGCTTGCAATCCGCGATCTCCAAAGTTGCGCAACAACTCCTGGTGTGCGGGAATGTAAATACCCGAGAATGATCTGGACTCGCGCCCTACACAAGAATATGAGCCGGACATTGGGTCTACTCTTTTGTCTTTTGATACTGAGCCCTTCGGCTTACGTAGCCTGGCGAGCCCGCGATATGCCCCAATTCGGCCACCTGCATGACGATTCCATCTATTTCGTCTCCGCGAAATCGATCGCTCAAGGGCATGGATATCGGATATTGAGCTTGCCGGGAGAGCCCTACCAAACCAAATACCCTCCGCTGTTTCCTTTGCTGTTAGCTTTGGTGTGGAAGATCAATCCCAATTTCCCCGCCAACGTGCAACTCGCCGGCGCCGTCTGCTGGTCGATGTTACCGGCGTTCCTGGCCGTTTCCTGGCTGTTCTACAAGTGGTTGGGATTGCCGCGATGGCAAAGCTTAACATTGATTGGGCTGCTCGGGTTGAATTTTTGGGTGGTAGATTACAGCATCAACGTGATGCCGGAACTGATGTTCTCGACGTTGCTGCTCGCCAGCGTGGTCTTGGCGGATAAAGCGACGGAGCATTCAGATTCCTGGGAGGCCTTGGCTGCTGCCATTCTGGCCTCAGCGGCCTATCTTACAAAGTCAGCTGCGATCCCCCTGTTAATTTCAGTACCCATTGTGTTTTTGCTCCGCAAGAGAATCCGATGTGCCGTAGTTTTTTTTGCCACGATGTTGGTGGTCGTGATCGTCTGGAATCTCTGGGTGTTTAATCATCGGCTGGCCGCACCTGACGAAAACGACTCGTTTTATCTCAGTTACTTGGGATTCTTCACACAAACCATGCCCCTTGGCGAAGTTCCTGGCATGATTGTTCAGAATGTCCGAACTTTGGTTTTTTCCACCTCGGAGCTGCTGGGCTTGAACGGAAGTAACTCCGCCCTGGGAACCGTTATTAAAGTTCTAATCACCGGTGCAGCCTTTACCGGGCTGGTTTTAGTCGCCAAGAGGTTTAAGCTGAGCCACTATCATGCCTTTGCCGCTTGCTACATGGCCCTATTAGTGGTCTGTAATTTCCCCCCCGCCCCGAGATATTTTTTGCCGCTAATTCCTCTCTTGCTAGCCGGGCTTTTCTTTGTCGTCCAAGAGTCAATGAAAGGCCTAGTGGTTCTTTTCAAACGTGACAGCTTCATAAGCGTTTGTGCGTCGCTGGCATTTTCCGCGCTACTAGCAACGGGGCTCGCGGTGATATTCATGAGCTATGGCTCGATACCCTGGATTTTCCTCGGCATCCAAGCGGAGTGGCGCGCGCAGCAGGTGTTGCGCCGCCCAACTTACGACTTTGTAGCCCAGCACATTCCTGCTTCGTCAGCGTTTATAGCGCATGAAGATCCCCTCTTTTACTTATATACTGGACGCCACGCCCGGAGCCTTCATACTCCATCAAATCTGGTTTATAGCGGTGATGAGCAAGCCATAGAGATGCGGTACCGTGCCCTGTCCCAGTTTGCGCGCGAACATAGACTGGACTACCTGTTTCTGACGGCGGATGACTTCTATCGGGAAGCGCATCCCGACGACATTCGGTCCGTGGTACAAAGGCTGGTGCGAACGGACGCCAATTTCGAACTGCTGCGCCAAGACGATGGCGGCTCGATCTACAAAATTCATGAGCCTGCAAGTGTGAGCGTGGGAAACGGGATCATACCGGCGTCGCGATAGCGAAGCGCTCGCGTGGCGCTCTACTGACTCTACCGGTCACTTGAGTCAGCTCGCCTCCGTTCGTGCCCTCTTGCGATACTGCCAGAATCCGAGGGCGCCCCAGCACCCCATCACAACATACGAGAGAGCCTGCACTAACAGAATGTAGGCGATCGCATCGGTCCGGCTGAACCCGAACGGTGTGAGTACACTGACGGCGACGAACTGGTAAATCCCAACGTAGCCGGGTGTGGAGGGTAGCGCGCTACCGAGTGCCAGGCCGGTGATCAGCAGGAACGCTACTGGCAGTGTCATCGAAAAGCTCAATGCCCGCGCGACGATGACTGTTCCGGCTGCATCCGTGCACCAGATAACGATGGTTAGCGCCATAAATCCGAGCAAGCGCCGCGCGTCATGAAAGGCTCCGATCGCACGAAGGCTGTGTTCCAGCATGACCAGCAGTCTGGCCCGCAACGCTTGTGGCACGGGCAGACGCTCCAGAATCCTCCTGCCGAACCCGTGGAGCCGCGGCAGGAATGCGATGGCCGTTACGCCGCCCAATCCTAAAATTGCGAAAGGTTTGGACGCATGCGCCAGCCAGCCTGGCTGAGCGGGAACCGTTAGCAGCACCAGCGCGCTAATCACCACCAGGGTAATCGCATCTGCGACGCGCTCCGCGAACGCGGTAGTCAGTACATAAGCGTTGCTGAGCCCTGAGCGCGAGCTGATCATGAACGTGCGTACCAGCTCTCCGCCGCGCGCGGGGAGAAAGTTGTTTCCGAAATATCCTCCCGCCGTCGCCCAAAAAGCGGCACTCACGCTGACGTCACCTTCAGCGCACAGCAGGATTCGCCAACGCAGTGCGCGGAGGAACAGCGCTCCGGCGGAGAGGGCGCAAGTGAAAGCCAGATAGCCGGGCTTCGCCCCCGCGAGTAACATCCACACCCGGTGCCACTCGATTCCCCGCAAGGAGTAGAACAGCAGGGCCCCGGCCAGCGCCACCGCGAAGGCCCAAAAGATCGCCCGAAATGCCGGCACCCTCCCGGGCGCGATTCGAGGAAGAGTAGCGCTGGGCATGGCGTCTCAAAAGAAACGGCGGTAGGAGCCCTGCGCGCTTAGCAAATCCGGCGGGCAGCTCTCATGCCAGCGCCATTCTCCCGCGGACGGAGCATTCAAACCAGCGCGGCGGTTTTCGTCGGGAGGCGTCAGCAGCCTGCAGCGGAAGAGCAACGAAATGGCGTGCCCGCGGCTATTCTGCTTGCCGATGTGTTCCGCTACCAGGAGGGGAGCGCTCTCGAACGCGACCTCGGCCCCTAGTTCCTTGCGCGCGCAAGCTTGGATGCGGTCGGCGGCCATTTCCTTATAGCGGATGATGCTGCCAGGCGCATGCCACCCGGCTCCGAAGAACTCGTCCTCGCGCCAGGTGAGCAGCGTGCGGCCGCTCTCGTCTTGGATCAACAGATCGACGTTGACCAAGGGCGTGATGCGGCTGACGAAGAGGAAGATCTCTTCGGGGAGCCCGCGATGAGGATCGCCCATAACGGATTCGAGAGTGGAAATGGCACTTCCAGTATTCATGCACCGACTCCGATAAATGTGGAACTCTCAAGTCATTTGAGGCTAAACGCGACGACACTGTCTCCAACCTTTGTACCAAGTTGGCCATGCCCTCCGGCGCAAATGACCACATACTGCCTTCCTCCCGCAACGTACGACATCGGCGTGGCTTGAGCAGGTACGGGAAGTTCTCCTTTCCAGAGCTCCTGCCCGGACCTCGAGTCGAAGGCTCGAAGATAGGGTTCCGTGCTCGCGGCTGTGAACACCAGTCCTCCTGCGGTCACGATCGGGCCGCCCAGATTGATAGAGCCGGTCTTCTGACCTGGAATCATGGTGCCGAGCGGCACATCCCAAACCTTTTCTCCACTGTTGAGATTCAGCGCGGATAAGGTGCCCCAGGGAGGAACGGTGCAGGGCAACCCTCCAGGTGTCATAATGGCCTCCCGATAAACTAAATACGGCGTCTGTGCCTGGAGGGAGAACTCTCCAGTGAAACGATTCCGCAATGCTCGTTCTTGCTGGAAGAGGCGCTCGGCGTAGCTTGGCACCGTCGGCTTGTCGAAAATCCGTCTTATGAGGTTGGCCCCTAGCTGCCAGTAGTTAACCTGCTCGTTTCTTGGAACCAGCTTGACAAGAAACGCCACTCGGTTTGTATTTGCGTAAAGAACGCCGCTTTGCGGATCTAACGCTGTTGAACCCCAATTGACTCCGCCCACATTTCCGGGAAAGAGCAACGTGCCCTTTAGCGACGGCGGCGTGTAGATCCCTTCCGACCGCAGACCGGCCACCGCACCCCGGCAGAATGCCAAATCCCCCGGCGTTGCGCCCCAGGCATCTTCTGCCGAGAATATCTGCGGGCCCAATGATGGCATGCTTGAAAAAGGCTGTGTCGGAGAAGCCCGCTCCCCGGGCACATCGCTGCTGGGCACCGGCCGTTCCTCCACTGGGTACAGGGACTTCCCGGTTCTCCGGTCGAGCACGAAGACCATTCCCATCTTTGTCGTGACCGCCACGGCCGGTGTTCCTCCGCGAAACGTGAATAACAGGGGCTGCGCGGCAATGTCATAGTCCCACAGGTCGTGATGCACTACCTGAAAACCCCAGACGAATTTTCCGGTCGCTGCCTCCAGCCCGACCAACGAGTTCGCATATCGGTTGTCTCCCGGGCGCAGGCCCCCATAAAAATCCGGGCTGGCGCTGCCGGTTGGAACAAAGATCAGCCCGCGTTCGACATCGGCGGATATGGCCGACCACGAATTACCCCCACCAGTGCGCAGGCTCTGTTTTCTTGCCCAGGGAATCGGATCCCAAGTCCAAAGTAGCTTGCCAGAGCGCGCATCAAAACCCCGTACGGCGCCCATCTCAGCGTCGACACGCTGATTGTCGAGTATCGACGAGCCCACTACCACCACGTCGCCGATCACCGTGGGAGCCGAGGTAACCTTGTATTCGACGACGCTGTGAAATTCCACGTCTTTGCTGAGGTTCACAACACCGGCCGCGCCGAAGCCGGCGCACTGTTGGCCGGTGGCCGCGTCGAGGGCGATCAGACGCGCGTCCAGTGTTCCGATAAACACGCGTTCGCCGCAGACCGTTACGGTTTTGCCGCGGGTTTTGTTAGGGGATGACTCGCGCCAGACCGCAACGCCGCGAGAGGTCACCCCGGAGTGATTGAGGAAGCGATCTACGTGCGGATCGTATTTCCAGCGCTCCTTGCCTGTAAGCGCGTCCAGCGCGATCACGTGATCAAACGGCGTGCTCAGGTATAACGTGCCGTTGAAGAGAATCGGCGTTGCTTCAAACGCAACAAGGCGATTCAAAGGGCTCGCAGGTTCGAGCGCCCCGGTGTGATAACTCCACGCGATTTTCAGCCGCGCGACATTTTTAGTATTGATCTGCGATAAGGCAGAATAACGGGTTCCGGCGCTATCCCCTCCGTAAGTCAGCCACTGTCCGCCTTGGAGTCCGGATGAGGGAGCGGGAAGCACGAGGCAGATCGCGAGTCCCAGATTACGGACCAGCAAAACGTGATTTCGCAGGTGGAGTGTCCAGGGGGCCATTGTTGCCAGCGTAACAGCGTCGGTATCAAAGGTCGGATAGCTTTACCCAGGCCCGCTGGGCCACGCTCCGTTGGATCGCCTCTACGAACTCCATATATCGTACCCCTGTCCGAAAGCTGGGCTCCGGAAATGCTCGTTCGCGAACAGCGCAGATGAAATCCCGTTCCACCGCCCATTCTCGCGTGAACTCTGGAGGCACCGCGACCAATATCGGCGTTTCCTCGTCGCGACGGCGGTGAAGGATTTGGTCGCTGTTAAAGTCATAAGTAAGCTTTCCTTCCGCCCCGTAAATCTCTAGGATTTCGCTCCCGCCGTGCGGCGCGACACCGCTCCATTGGAGAACGCCCGCGACATTCTCTGGCCATTCGCCAATCGCCTGCACGCAATCTGGAATTCTTACGTTGTAGCCCTGCCGATTTTCGATATATACCCGCCCCTGTGCACACAGCGCGATCGGGTCTCCTAGAAAGCGTCCCAGCACTTCTCCGTAGATGCCTACGCTGAGGATATTGTCGCCGCTGAGTTCGCGCTTCTGTCGCCAATGAGCCGCGGCGGATGCATCGGCCCACTGCGCGGTCAGTCCCCGGAAGCAAAAGTGATAGATTCTGCCGATGGCCCTTTCGCGCAGAAGCCTCTCGAAATACAAACCATGCTTCATCCCGCTTGGTGGCGGACACAGCATGGTCACCGGGTGGAACGGACTTGACTCGGCCGCGGCAAGCATGGCCCTGGCTTCAGCGAGATTCATTGCCATTCGGGCCTGGCAAAAGACATGTTTTCCCGTCTGTAAGGCGGCGATCGCAATGGGCGCGTGTAGGTGCGGCGTGGTTCCGATCCAAACCACATCGATGTCGGATCGCGTTACCACATCCTCCCAACGCGCGGCCAACTCCGGAATATCGAAAGATTCAGCAACCGCGGTGGCTGACTCCAAACTACGATTGCAGACTACCGCGAGCTTCACGCCATCCATCGCACGCAGCGCCGGCAGGTGGCGCTGCCGCGTAATGGCGCCCGCGCCGATAAAGCCAATGCGGATCACTTGCCCGCTCTCACCCACGCCGGTGTTTCCATCCCTTTCTTGATCCCCGTTCCTACTGCTGTTATCAGCTCCTTGAGGCTGCCCACCGTCGCGGCCAACTCCTCGATGGGAACGGCATGCTCGTCATCGCCCGCAGCCATTCCGTTCATCTTGACGTAGAAAAAGATCGCGTGCGGCTCGAATGCCAGCGCAAGCTTGAGGACCTCTAGATTGTTGCAGTGCAGACCGAAAGCCACTGGCAGGTCCGTCTCGCGTTCCATTGTACGAATCGCCTTCAAGTTGACATCGCGAATGTTTTGCGAGAGTTGAGTATGAATCAGTACGGCGTTCTGAAGACCCTTGCTGCCCTCCAAAACGTCTTGCATGTCCGACACCCCGGTGGAATAAAAGACCGGCTTGCCGGTTGCCTGCAACGCCGCCCGCAATTCCTCATTCCGAAAATCCCAACTGAGCGTTTTCCAGAAATCGATGCCCATCGCGTGGAGCGGCTCGATCCTGGACTTGTCGCAAATGGCGATCCCGAACTGGCGCCCCGCGCCGTGAACAACCTCCGCGGCTTCACCGAAGAATTCATCCGTAAGCCTCAAGTGTGCCGTCTCAGCACTTTCGTAGAATCGTGGCTCTCGCACCTGAAACGTGACAGAATCTACGCCCGCCTTCAGGCTCTCCGCAACCATTGCGCGAGCGCGTCCGGCGTCTCCCAGGTGATTGTTTCCGATCTCGGCAATCAGGACCAAGCTCATATTAGTATGCACTCCTTCGATCCTCCATCGAGAGGGACGAGGTTCATCGGAAGACTCACGATCGATCTTTTAGATTAGACGTCATGTCCGGTGCCACCGTTCTTGGTCTAGCCCATGTTGTCATCATGCCTCCGATAGTCAATGACTCAACTTCATATTGGCTGTCGGCAAAGGCGTTTTCGATTACCCTATTCGTCAACGCCCCGCCCACGATATGATTGGTATCGAGCGCGAATTGAGTCTTGCATCCGTTCAGCATTTCATGCGCCGCCGGGATCACCTCGAGCTCGGCCCCCTCGATGTCGATTTTGCACCATGCTGGCGTTCCCCAGCGTTCGAAACTATCTGCTAGCGTAATCGTCTCCACCATTTCGACGGAACCGGCTACCGCCCGAGAAGAATGGCGCGCGAGTCCGGATCCAATGGTGCCCTCACAATGGAACGGGGCGTAGCCTTGCGATCCGGCAATGGCGAGTTTTAGAGGCGTCACGTTATCAAGCTGGTGCCTCGCTATATTTCGACACAATAGTGAATGATTCAAGGGATCTGGCTCAAAAGCAATTACTCTTCCGGTCGCTCCGACTAGCTTCGAGAAGTGGTACGTTGAGACGCCACAGTGAGCTCCTATATCGAAGATCGTGTCACCGGATTGTGGCCTGTACCAACGAAAGTAGCCTTCGATTGCATCATCTTCTTCAGGGAACGAGGCGAGTTCGAACTGCAACCCAGATTTCCGATAGGTCTGTAATCGCGGCGCGGAATAGTCCAACGTAGAAACACCGTTATTTTCCGAGGGCACCAGTGGCGAAAAGTAGGTCTCGAACCGGTGCGCCATATCCGGTGCATAGACAAAATGCCGGCGAGAAAGGCGCATCACTCTATTATCTTTCCGTAGATCGAGCGTTTCGCCCCGCAATATTAACTCGACGCCATGCTCCGTGCAGCGGCGCCGAAGCAAGAATTCGACTAGCGGATTGCCTGGTCCAAGGTGAATGACAAGCTTCGTCAATAAGCGGTGTAAGGACATCTCAGCTAGCGGCGTCCCCGTGTAATTGGAGCGCTGGCTCACTTGGTTGATACTCGAAATTAATCCGCTCTTTTTCAATCACGTAAGGCCGCTTCTGCACCTGGGTATATATCGATCCTATGTACTCGCCCAGGATGCCCATCGCCAGCAACTGCACTGAACCTAGAAAGAAAAGCCCGATGACCAGGGGTGCGATGCCCACCGTAAAGTTGGCCCAGAACATCAGCTTGTAAGCCAGATACCCGAGCCCGGTGAACATCGACAAGGCCGCTCCCGCAAAACCCAGGAACGTGACGAAGCGCAGCGGCACCTTGGACAGGTTCGTGATACCCAGCATAGCGATGTCCCACAGCGTGTAAAAGTTGTTTTTCGTGATCCCTCGCTTGCGTGCCGGTTGATCGTAAGGGAGTTCGTAATGCGGCAGACCAATCTCCGCGATCATGCCGCGGAAGTACGGATACGGATCTCCGAATGCCCGCACCGCTTCCACCACCTTGCGGTCGTACAGGCCGAAGCCCGTGAAATTCTCAAACGTTTCAATCGAAGACAGCCGCTCTACCGTTTGATAAAACTTCTTGCGGAGCCAGAACATCGCTGGGTTCTCTTCGCTTGTCCGTTTGATGCACAGAACCATGGAGTACCCTTCCTGCCATTTCGCGATCATCGCCGGAATCAGCTCAGGCGGATCTTGGAGGTCGGCTACAATGCCGATCACAGCGTCGCCTTGTGTTTGAAGGAGCCCGTGAATGGGAGAGCGGATGTGGCCGAAATTTCGGGTATTGACGATGATCTTGACGTTGTGGTCGCGTGCTGCGATGTCTTTGAGTACCGCCACCGTATTATCCTGCGAACTGTTGTCGATAAAAACGTGCTCGTATCGATACGCGCCGAGCTTTACCATCTCGGCCCGCACACGTTGGTAGAGTTCTTCGACGTTCGCCTCTTCGTTGTAGCAAGGGGTTATGATGCTGATGGTTTTCATGGCCACCTGCTATTCCTCTAGCGGCCGAACAATCATGTTCGCCAGAAATTCTTCGCGCTCCAGGAACGGCCACAAGTCCTCCAGCGGTTTGGAAACGAACGAACCGTCCGCTCGTTGCGCCGACGACAGGCGCGGCGCCCGCACTTCGTCGGGAATCACGCGCACGTCGCACACCACCGGTCCCGGCGTATTCAGCACGCGGCGCACATCCACGCTCAGGTTGGACTGATCACCGATGACCGCCGTCTGCAACCCATAAGCTGCCGCCACCTTGGAGATATCGGGAACCGTCAGCCCGCTGCGACGGTCGCATCCTATCGTCGCGTCCCCGAAATAGTTCAACTGGGAGGCCCGGATCGAGGCATAGCCATCGTTACTGAGCACAAAAAATTTGATCGGCAGGTTCAGCCGCGCTATCGTTTCGAGTTCCTGGATATTGAACTGGAACCCGCCGTCGCCGTCCACGCAGATCGTGCGCCGCCGCCCGCCCGCCAGGCAGACCGCGATGCTGCCAGGAATTCCGCAACCCATTGCCCCCAAACCCGCTGTGTGAAAGATCCGCTGCCCGATCCTGGTTGGAAAGGCGAGCAGAAAGGTTTCGATGCCGCTCCCTGCGCTACCAGAGATCAGCAGATCCGCCGGGTTCGTTTCGCAGCCGATTACTTCCGCCAGATGGTAAATGCTGACTGGCCCCTCGGGTATACGATGCTCATTCGTTACAACAGGATAGCGTGTCTTCCAGTCGGAGCAGCGTTGCTCCCACTGGGTGCGATCCTTGGGTTCGTTTGGTAATTCACTCTTCAGCATTTCGCGCAGAAATACTCCAGCGTCGGCGCGAACTGGCATTTGAATGTGCGGCTTGAGCTTGGCGAGCTCGGCGGCATCGATATCGACCATCACTTTATAGGCGCCGCGAGCCAGCTTGTCGGGAGCGTATCCGGTGATGGCGAAGTCCAGGCGAACGCCGATCGCCAAAAGGAAATCACAATTCTGCAGAGCGAAGTTCGCTCCGCGGGAGGCAACGGCGCCCGGGCGGCCTACGTACAGTGGGTCGTCGCCGGCGATCAGATCGGCGGCGCACCAGGTGGCGACCACCGGGATCTTCAACCGCCGGCTCAACTCGGCAAATTCCTGTTCTGCCCGGGCCAGGCGGATCCCGTTGCCCGCGAATAGCAGTGGACGCTCCGCCCGGTTCAATTGATCGATGATGTGTTCGACTTGCTCTTCGAGGCCGGGGTCCGAGAGCGGGGCCGGCAGTTCAGCGGGATCGAATCCCGGGAGGGTTTCCGGTTCGATGGGCGACGCCTGGACATCCAGCGGGATGTCGATCCACACCGGCCCCGGCCGTCCCGACCGTGCGAGATAGACGGCCCTTTCGAGATGGTAGCGAATGGTTTGGGGATCGAGAATGGTCACCGCGTATTTGGTGATCGGCTTGACGATAGAAACGATATCTACTTCCTGAACACCAAGTTGGCGCATGCCCAGCGGATGGCCCGCGGCGTCGAACATGCGGTCCGGCCGCTTCACCTGACCCGAGACGAACAGGCACGGCGTCGAATCGAGCCACGCGCCCGCGACTCCGGTCACCGCATTCGTCCCGCCGGGCCCCGTCGTGACCAAAGCAACGCCGAGGTTATTGGTGGCTTTACCATAATTCTCCGCTGCGATGGCGCTGGCCTGCTCGTGCGAGTTGCAGATCACCTCAATGTCGCGGCAGCGGCTGAGCGATTCGTTCAGGTGCATAGCACCGCCGCCCGTGACCAGGAACACATGCTTGACGCCCTGATCCGCAATGAATCGAATCACATAGTCGGAAAGTTTTGGCATTTCGTTCTGACGGTTCTAGGCGGAATCGGCTCCCGTGGTGTCAAGAATGGTGTCTATCAGCTCACGGACGGCTCCGTTCCCTCCGTTCTTGGTCGAGATGAACCCTGCCTTCCGCAGCGCCGCGGGAACCGCGCTCGCGGGCGCCGCTGCCAAGCCGGCGATTTCCATCGCCCCGAGGTCGTTTACATCGTCACCCATGAAGCAGATCTCACTTAAAGCCAGCCCGTGCCGTTCCGCCAAGGAGCGCAGCGCACCTGCTTTGTCTTTACAGTTCTTTGCGATGTCCGTGATACCGAACTTGTCCGCGAAACGATCCACCAGCGGGCTGTCTTCGCCGGAAATCAAGGCGACCTTCAAGCCGGCCTTCCTGGCGAGCGAAACACCCATGATATCGGCAAACGAAAACCGCTTCCACTCTTCGCCGTTGGGCCCCCACCAAACGCCTCCGTCTGTCAACACGCCGTCCACATCCAGCACGATCGCTTTCAAGTTCCTCATCAGACGGTCACGTCGACGCGCCTCAGCTTCTTTATGATGGGCTGCTCCCGCTCGAAGACGCGCTTCACGCCGTCTCCCATCGATTGTTCCACCAGTCGGATGTCCCTCACCACGCGTGAAATGCCGTTGGGTTCGAGCGATGCGGCATGATCTGAACCCCACATGGAACGATCCATGGTGATATGCCGCTCGACGCAACAAGCACCGAGCACCACCGCCGCGACCGTCGACGGGATACCTGTTTCGTGGCCCGAGTAGCCTACCGGGACGCCATAGCGCTGCTTCAGTACAGGTATCGCCCGCAGGTTCAATTCCTCATAGTACGCAGGATAGGTGCTGCACGCGTGGAGCAAAACCAGGTCCTCTTTGCCCAGGATCCCCACCGCGTGGTCGATTTGTTCGAGTGTGCTCATGCCCGTCGAAAGGATGATGGGCTTGCCGGTGGCCCGCGTGTGGCGAAGCAGATGGTCGTCGGTCAGCGAGGCTGACGCTATCTTGTAGCAGGGCACGTTGAAACGGTTTATAAAATCGACTGATTTTTCATCCCAGCACGAAGCGAACCAGGCGATTTTGCTGGCGCGGCAATAAGCGTCGATCTCCTGATAATCGTAGTAGTCCAACTCCAGGCCGTGCTTCAGATCTCCATTGGTGGTTCCAAAGGGGCTCTCTCGGGGACGAGCCAGCTCCTCCGCCGAATAGACCACCTCGATGGTTCTTTTCTGGAATTTCACGGCGTCGCAGCCGGCCGCAACCGCCACGCTGATAAGTCGTTTAGCGAGATCGATGTCTCCGTTGTGATTAATGCCGATCTCGGCGATGACATAACAAGGTTGGGAGTCGCCCACGAGCTTCGATCCAACGCGGATCGTGTTCCGGGGCGAAATGGAGACGTCGTTGGCGTTCATTTTACTCTCTCCTATGCTGCGAAGAGTATATCCGTATAACCGAGAGGATCACGAGCTTCCAAATTTACTAGGCGTACTAAAACTATTGATAGCATCTTTGTGGGCCCAATCATATGTTCTACGTAGGCCCTCTTCGAGCCCAACGACTGTCCGCAATCCCAGTTCCTTTTGCGCTCGCTCGACCGATGGCACGTACCGCGCTGCGGGTACCCCCGAAACCGGCATTCCTGCGATTTCGATGGGAGTTTCCTGCGGTGCCAGCTTCGCAACTGTTTGAGCCAACTCGGCGATCGTGACCTGGTGGCCTGACCCGACGTTATACGGGCGAGCCGACTCGCCACGAAGCAGGATAATCCACAACCATACGGCCAGATCCGCGGCGTATAAATACGATCGGTAGGGCGTACCGTCTCCGTGAACCCGGATGGGCCCTCCCGCGAGCGCATCCCGAAGGAAGTTGCCAGCGGCGAAGTTCCCGTCGAGAGGCAAATGGGGACCGACAAACGCAAACAGGCGAGCAATCAGGGTCGCGAAGCCATACTGGCGCGCATGCATCGTGCATAGAAACTCCGAAGCTCGTTTGGCCTGCCCATAGGCCGATCCCGGGTCAGTGGTGAGGGGCGCGCCGGTGTAGTCTTCCGGCACGTGAGTCAGCCCGGGAGGTTGTACGCCGTAGACCGCGCCGGAACTGGTAAACAGCAGGCGGCGGGTTCCGTGCGTGCCGGCGAATTCTAGCACCCGACGCGTTCCTGCGACGTCCAGGTCGAGAGTCGAGAGAGGGCGCCCTGCGTCGGCTTCAAAATAGCGCTCGGTGGCAGCATGGATTACGAACGGAAAATCGCCGGCGGGAAAATCGAAGCGATCGACTTTCCCTCTAAGCAACGACACAGCGGAGTGGCCGGCTAGGTGCGGACTCTCTGCCTCGAAGCGATCGGGATCGCGCGTCAGCACGGTTACCGAGATTCTAAGGCCTCGTTGATCGTTGGCCCACAGCAGGCTTTCGAGCAGCCACCTCCCGACGAAACCTGTTCCACCGGTGATGAATAGGCGGGTTCCCGACAGGGAATGCCAGACGTCGCCAACATGTACGAGCGCGTGATCCAGATCAGCAGTGGGCAGCTTTGCCATGAGGGCGGCTACCGCGTCAAGTCCGCTACAGAAACCAGGTTGTGGAACGTTTCGAGAATGTAGTCCAACATGCGAGGCGTAATCCCGGGATAGACGCCAATCCAGAAGACATTATTCATCACGAAGTCAGTGTTTGAAAGATGGCTCGCCACCCGGAAACGGACATCACGGTAAGCTGGCTGCCGGATTAGATTTCCGGCGAAGAGAAGACGCGTTGCAATCTTTCGAGTTTCCAGATACTCGATCACCGCGTTGCGGGCGAGGGGACCACCGGGACGAACAGCGATCGGGAACCCAAACCAGCTCGGATCGGAGCCTTGCGTCGCCTCGGGCAATATGAAAAACTCCTCAAGATCGCGGAAGCCTTCACGCAGGGCCCGGAAATTAGCCTTCCGCTGTTCGATAAAACCGGGCAACTTCGCGAGTTGAGCCACGCCCACTGCCGCCTGCATATCGGTCAGCTTCAAGTTATAGCCGATGTGCGAGTAAGTATACTTGTGGTCGTAACCGCACGGAAGTTCGCCCAATTCCCACGCGAAGCGTTTACCGCAAGTGTTCTGTTTGCCGGGCTCGCACCAGCAGTCCCGGCCCCAATCCCTGAAAGATTCGATCAGCGTTTTGAGCAGGGGTTTTTCCGTGAGCACGCACCCGCCCTCGCCCATCGTGATGTGATGCGCCGGATAGAAACTGACCGTGGCGAGATCCCCGAAAGTCCCAACCATGCGGCCCTCGTAGGTGGATCCCACGGCGTCGCAGCAATCCTCGATGAGCCACAGTTGGTGGCGATCCACGAATTCTTTCACCGCTTTCAGGTCGAATGGATTCCCCAGCGTGTGTGCGATCATCACCGCGCGGGTGCGGTCCGAGTGCGCCTGCTCCAGTTGGCCCACATCGACGTTGTAGGTGGGAATGTGCACGTCCACAAATACCGGAACCAGCCCATTCTGGATGATGGGATTCACAGTGGTAGGAAAGCCCGCTGCGACCGTGATCACTTCATCGCCGGGCACCAAGCGCCTTTCGTTCAAGCGGGGAGAGGTAAGCGCAGTCATGGCCAGCAAATTGGCGGAGGAACCGGAATTTACAAGCGTGGCTCCCCGGAGCCCGAAGTAGCGTGCGAAAGCTCTTTCGAACTGTGCCGCAAAGCGGCCGGTGGTTAACCAAAAATCGAGCGATGAATCGACCAACGCTTGCACATCCGATGCATCAAACACACGGCCCGAGACGGGCACGGCGCTCTCACCGGGAACGAAAGCAGGAGAACTGAACGCCTCCTGATGATACGCCGAGACCAACTCCAAGATCTGCTGCCTTAAGTCGTCCGCGCGTGCAGTCATGCAAGGAAGTCCCTATACCAATCTATCGTCCGATCCAAGCCTTCCTCCAGAGTGAACAGCGGGCTCCAGCCGAGCACGCCTCTAGCCCGCTCCGCGCTAAGGTACTGATGCCGAATCTCGTTGGAGGCTTCGTTGCGGATGTCCGGCTCTTGTCCCGAGTTCATACGCTGCAGAATCTTGCCCACTAAATCCGATACTGTGATCTGAATTTCATTCGAGAAATTGAAGCCGGCGCCCTTAAGTCCTGCATCGCCCGCCAACCGCTCCGCGAGCAGCATATACGCCGCTGCGCCATCTTCGACGTAGAAATAGTCCCGAACGAACTGGCCATCTGAGCGGATCATCGGCCGCTCGCCCCGTAGCACGGAGCGAATGGTGCCGGGTACGATCCGGTTCCAGTGCAAATCGCCTCCGCCATAAAGATTCCCGCAGCGCGTGATAGCGACCGGGAGTCCGTAGGTTTTGCCATACGCCTGTGCGATCAGATCGGTACACGACTTGCTGACGTCGTAGGGATGGCGTCCCGCCAAGGGCGTGTCTTCTGAGTAGGGTAAGATCTCTTGATCGCCATAAGCTTTGTCGGAGGAAGCGACCACGATCGACTTCACCGACGGGGCCTTTCGTGACGCCTCAAGGATATTCCAGGTTCCTTGAATGTTGCTTTCGAAAGTTGACACGGGGTTGCGGTTGGCGATCCCCACGATAGTTTGCGCGGCCAGATGAAAAACGGTGTCGACTTCATATTCGCCTAAGGTGCGTTCCAGAATCTCGCGATCCCGCACATCCCCGCGCACGACCTTCACCGATTCCAAGGTCTTGCTGCGAACCATTTCACTCTGCGGCACCCAATCGCGAACCACGCAGACCACGTCCGCTTTGGCCTCCAGCAGACGACGCGTGAGCCAACTCCCTAGTAGGCCCGTCGCTCCGGTAACGAGGGTTGGCCGGTCCCGCCAGTATGCGCTGCTCACTTCCATACTTTCCAGGGGGCGTGCCCACTGTTCCACAGGTCGTTCAGAATTTGGCTTTCGCGATAAGTATCCATGGCTTGAAAGAATCCGTCGTGGTTATATGCGACTAGTTGGCGATCGGCAGCTAAGCGTTCAAGGGGCTCTTTCTCGAGCACGCACTGATCGCCATCCAGATAATCGAATACTTCGCGCTGGAATACAAAGAACCCGGCACTGGCCCAGGCATCCGACTTTGGCTTTTCTATAAAGTTCAGTACCTGCTTGGAGTCATTTATATCGAGGATGCCAAAACGTGAAACCGGGCGAAAGGTAGTCACTGTGGCGAGGCGGCCATGGCTCTGGTGGAATGCGAGGAGACGGGGGACGTCGATGTCGCTGACCCCATCTCCGTAGGTCAACATGAAGCAGTCGTCGGTAATGTACTTCTGGGCGCGCTTGAGCCTTCCACCGGTCATAGTTTCCAGGCCCGTATCGGCTAGCGTGATGCTGTATTTCTGTTCCTCGTGATCACCGGTATACTCGATGCGGGACTCGCGGCCAAGGGAGATGATAAAGTCGTTATTCATGGCCTCATAGTTTAGAAAATACTCTTTGATCATGTTGCCGCGATAACCGAGGCAGAGAATGAAATCGCGAAGACCGTGATGAGCATAGAGCTTCAGAATGTGCCACAGAATGGGACGGCCGCCGATTTCCACCAGCGGTTTGGGGCGGAATTCGGTCTCCTCGCGCATGCGCGTGCCGAGTCCCCCACACAGGATGACGACCTTCATCTTGTTGTTGATTATACGTTACACGATGATTAAACGACTTCGTTGATGGTTTTCCGCTTCGCGCCGGGAATACCCTGTTCGAACATCGACCGCGCATCACGTACTGCCGTACTACTCAAAATGTTCCTCGCGTACCATTAGCGAATAGAGCGAAGACGGCTATGCTAGCATCAGCCCTATAAAGGAAGGCAGAAGGTCCGGCGAATACCCGTTTAAAGCAAGCATTCGGGCTGGCGGGTTTGATCGTAGCTGCTGTTGCTAAGACTTGTATTCCTTTCGACAAGGTTCGAGCCGCCTGGAGTGAGGTGAGGATGAAAATCTCGACTGCCGGTTCAACTGGATTGCCGCAGTCTGCCAAGGATTCCGAAAACGGCCTGGATCGCTTCGCGAGCAGGTTGTCGGAGACTTTGGAGCGCCGAAAGTTTGTTGTCATCGCTGCCTTCTCACTTGTGTACTTCGCGCTAACTTTCTTTCTGGCCCACCGAAAGCTGTTCTGGAACGATGAACTATTCACGGTATACCTCTGCCGCCTTCCCGACTTGAAATCGGTGTGGCGGGCGTTACAGAACGGCGTGGATGCCAATCCACCGCTTTTCTATCTACTCACGCGTGCTTCGCAACACTTTCTAGGGGACGGGCCAATATCCACTCGTCTGCCTGAAATTCTCGGATTCTGGATTTTTTGCTTATGCCTATTTAGATTTGTTTCTGTACGCTTGCCATTACTAAGTGCATTCGTCAGCATGCTGTTCCCGCTTGTCACGGGGGCGTATTGGTACGCCTACGAAGCGCGGCCGCATGGGATCGTGCTCGGATTCTGCGGTCTCGCGCTGATCAGTTGGCAGGCGGCAGCGGATCGCACACCCCGCCGCAGATGGTGGCTGGTTACGCTGGGCGGATCGTTAACTTGCGCCTTGCTTACACACAGCTATGGATTCCTGATTTTCGTTCCCATAGCCTTGGGAGAACTGTCGAAGACTCTAAGTCGCAAACGGTTAGATTGGCCGGTCTGGATGACAATCGCAGCGTCTTCGCTTGCAGTTCTGGCTTCAGTCCCGCTGGTCCATCGCGTGCTTTCGGGAACGGCCTTTCCAGCGAGTCTGCTCAAAATAGTCATTCTGTACGCGAATTTTCTGCTGCCGGCTGCTGGTGTAATTGTCGGATGGCTAGTGCTCACTTTCCTGGTTCGCACGAAAACGGAGGGGGTTGAGCATCAATCAGGTCTTCGAAATTATGAAGTTGTCGCGCTCTGGGCATTTGTTGCCGTTCCCGTCTTTGAGTATGTAGCAGCCAAATTGACGGGCGCGCCATTCTTTTCCCGCTATGGCGTCTCCACCGTTGCCGGATTCGCAGGCTTGTTAGGAGTCGTTGTAGCGAAAAAACCGGTAGTAGCAATCGGAACCCTGCTACTTCTGCTCTGGCAGATTGTTCTCGCTTTCGTCGCGTTTGCGGCGGATTCGGTTTTGTATGAACCATCCTCGGGTTACGCAATTAGTACGCGAATCAGTGAGTTTAATCAACGATACGTCGAGATGAATGCCGCCGAATATGGAACGCTGCCGATTGTTCAGATAGATGATTTGGACTTTATGCCAACCGCCTACTATGCCCCGCCCAGTGTTGCGTCACGCCTCGTCTACATTGTTTGGGACGACGAAGGCGCAGCTGAACACGGGTGGTATGGCGTGGTGCGTACTTATTGCCATTTAACTACTCCGGCTTTCGAGCTCGCGCCATTCCTCGCATCTCATGACACGTTCCTGGTCTACGGAAGACCAGCTTCTGCTTATCGGTTGAAGAAATTGATCGATAAGGGTGCGACGGTCATCCAGAAGAGAGAGATAGGCGATCACTTTCTGGTGCTGATGACTTACCGGAAAGGGGCGGTCAAAGGCGACCACCCGTGACACATGTACTGGAAAAAAGGCAAAGCGGCTTCGGGGTTTGCTTCTATCCGGGCGATGCCGAATGGAAACTCCGCAATCTAGTGCGTGTTGTGCGCTGGGTTAAAGCTTGCCTTGCCGCGAATCTGCCATCAGAGATTGCATCGACACGCACAGCGCCTGCCGTGAGGTGCGCTGACAGACCCAGCCCAGGCTCTTGATACGGTCCGTGTTCAAACGGACCACCGGCACGTCGCCCTTCCAACCGCGATCGCCTCCCGTGTAGTCGAAGCGCACACCCCCCGCTTTGAGCCCGGCCACCTCCACCGCCAGCCGTGCGATTTCGCCCACCGTGATGTAATCTCCCGTGGCGACGTTGAAGACGTCGAATGCCTTCGTGCTCTTCTGGTGCGCCGTCAATACCGCGTTTACCACATCCTCCACGTGCACATAGGACTTGCTCTGCGAACCGTCGCCCAGTATGCGGAGCTGCGATGGGTCCGCCAGCAAGCGGCGCACGAAATCGAATCCCACCCCGTGAGTCTGCCGCGGGCCCACCACATTGCCGAAGCGGAAAGCGCACGCCGTCAATCCGAACATCCAGCAATAGGAGTTGATCAGCGCCTCACCCGCCAGCTTACTGGCGCCGTAAGTCGAAACCGGCAGCAGCGGGCCGTGATCCTCGGCGATCTCAAGTTCGCCCAGGTCTCCATAAACTCCGCTGCCGGATGCGTAGAGCAGGCGCGGTGTTCCGGTCACCCGCATGGCCTCCACCACTTGTTGCGTGAGAAACGTGCCCTCGCGAAAATCGATGTCCGGTTCTGTAGCCGCGCGTGCAATATCGGGATTCGACGCCAGGTGAATCACTACCTGATGTCCGCGCATGGCTCGTTCGAGCGTGGCGAAGTCCTTCACGTCGCCGCGCACCACGCGCAAGCGCGAATCGTCGCGATGGTGAGCATAATGCCACTCTCGCCCGGACGAGAAATTGTCGTAGAGCGTGACGCCCGCGACGCCGCTCGCCAGCAAACAATCCGTAAAATGGCTGCCGATGAAACCGGCGCCGCCCACGATGAAGAAGCGGGAATCCTTCATAGTTTTGCGTCGCCCGGCCAGCGCGCCGTGGCAATCGTCTGCCAGCCTAGCGCGGACCCCACGATATTCAGCGCAAAGAGCGGCCGGAAAGCGCTCATCACCACTCGCGCCAAACCGCTTGACGCGGCCGTCGAACCGCTGCGCACATCCGTGATCAGACGTTTGCCGCGCAGGATGACCGCCATTCGGTACAAATTGAAAAATGGAAAGCCGGCAGTGGTGGCGATCTCGACAGTGAATCCGCTTTTCTCCAGCAGCGTTCGCAGCATCTGCGGAGTGAAATGCTGGCGGTGCCCGATATGCCGGTCGAATTCCGACTGCGGACCGCCTGGAACAGTCACCACCAGAGTGCAGCCGGGCGCGAGGTAACGCGACGCGTGCTTCAAAAACAAGGCCGGATCGTCGAGATGCTCCAGCACCTCTGCGCACACCGCATATTGTGCCCACGAACTAAGCGCCCCCGGTTCGCCTGCAGGATCCAGCAGATCGCGCTGCAGGAAGTGCGCGCCCGGAATTTTTCGCGTGGCCTCCGCGACACCCGCCGCGCTCAACTCCACACCAGCCAGTTCCGCTCTAGAGAACGCTTGCTGCAAGTCGAAAGCGAGATCGCCCTGGCCGCTGCCGATATCCAGAATGCGCGCCGCACCCGAACACCCGCTGCGCTTGAGCAAGTCCAGTACAATCTGCCGCCGGTAGCGTTGCGCGGGGTTGTGCTCGGCGGTTTCGGAATAATTGCGCCAGTGCTGATCCCAATCGTCCTCGGCCGCTCTGCTGTGGATGGTCATTTTGGATTCCTACACACGGCGAACGTATTCATACCGAACTTATGCGCGAAGCAGCGGATGTCGGAAGGCCGGAAACCGCCGCGCACCAGCAAGGGCCATAAATCCCTGACATCGTAATAATTCTTATGGTCATTCATTTCATCGGCAGGACTCAGGCCTAACTTAAACGCCGAATATTCGAGGAACCGCTTGCCGCGCCACGACGGCACGTTCAAAAGACAGACTCCGCCCGGCGCCAATAGCCTGCGGAATTCGCGAATGGCTTTCTCCGGCTCCCACAGATGCTCTAAGACAGAGATGCACAAAATCACGTCGAGTGACGCAGCCGGCAATTCGGTGAGCACGTCCGGCAGCGGTCCGCCAAGCGCGGTGACCTTCGTATGCGCAAGCAAATCCGGTGCCAGCGAAACATCCGCCAGGGTCGCCGACGCCACCTGATCGAGCACCGTGCGCGCGAACGCCGCATGATATCCGCAGCCAAAATCGCCGATGCGCTTGCCCTGGAAATCCGGCACGTAGCGCTGAATCTGCCGGCCCGAAAGCCACACGCCGAAGCGGTCGATGAAGGTGGGGTTGTATCCTTCACCGAAGGATTTGTCGCGCAGCGCCTCTATCATGGTTGCCCCCGGTGAGGATAAGGACTGAGTCTGGGCGGCGATTGATCCGGCTCCAGAAGCCAAACCTGACGATCGTGAAAATAGTCGAGCAACGCCTGGTCCTGAGGCGCGCCCATCTCGCGAGCCCACACCACCCGGGACGCATCGATATCGGCGCGATTGTAGACCCACTCGATTTGGGGATCGTGTTCCACCCCATAACGCACCAGGACGAGTTGCGAGCCCGGCATCGCCTCTAAAGTCTGCTGCATCGCATGCCGCGCGAATCCCGCTGCTGACTCCCGTAGCGCGAAACCCCGGCTGGTCAGATCGCGGCTCCAGGTCAACCCTAAGCCATCGCCCACGAGCAGAACCACTAACATCGCTGCCGCCGCCCTGCCTGCGGGCCGCCACGACCACAAACGCTTGAGCCCCTGCAGAAACCGCAAGTAGAACACTCCCGCGAAAGCCGCTCCGTAATGCGGGCCGATAGCGATCAACGGGGCGATCATCAAGACAAATACCAGCATCAAGAAGACCGTGGCGCGTTCCTCGGTGGTGACCAGAGAGTAGGGCCAGAGAAAGACCGGAATCGAGATAATCCAGAATGCAAAAAAGAAATCGTCAACGCTATGCAGCTTCAGCAGCATGTTCTCGAGTGGATTCTCACGCGCGAAAGCCCACTGTCCTACATTCCACTCCGCCCAGAATTTGCGCATCACCGGATGACGATAAGCAGGCTCAACGCGCAGAGGGATCATCGTGAACATCGTGGCCACCGCGTACTGCCCGTCGTGGACTTGATAAGGAAGAGTGAGGGCGTGCCCCGTGACGCGATAGTCGTTGTAGCCGACACCGGCCATGCACAGCAGCAAAACCAGCAGAGCCGGCAAGGCCACGCGCACGGCAATCGTCCTTAACGGCGTGCGGTATTTCCGCAAGAACCAGAAGAGCATGGCTGCGCTCGCAGTCCCCACTACCGCGGCGTCGTAAGGACGCGACAACACCAGCATCGCCAGCCCGAGCGCCCAGGTGATCGAATGTCCGAATTGTTTTCTCCGCCAGATACGCACGATCGCGCCCAACGCCAGCGCGCCGCCGATTCCCGCCACCGCTCCGCCCAGATACGAGTTCATCCAGTAACTGAGGACCCCCACGCGCATCACGCAAAGCAGTGCGCCCAGCAGCGCCCACTCCGGCGCGATCCACCCCTGCAGCATCCAGCACACCGCAGCGCAAAGCAACCCCATGCTCAGAAAAACGCCGGCCCAAGGTAAGCCGAAAAACTTCTGCCCGAACGCGAGCACCAGCCCTTGCAGCGGTTGATATTTCGACGCATAAGTGGGCTGCTGCAAGATCTGGAAAGACTCAAAGTGCTGCCATAGCGCGTGCGGTGGATTGGCCAGCCGTCCCTGCGCATAGGTATCGGCAGCCAGCAGGTAGCTGAATTCGTCGTGGATCACCGGTTGTGGAATCCCTACCCACGGCAGCAACGCCGCGCGCAGCCCCAGCGTCAAGGCCAGGACCACCGCGCACGCCAGCATTTCACGGTGCGCCAGCCTCCGATAGGCGTGATAGGCGCCGGCCAGGCGCTGCCAAAGCTGCGGTGTGTATGCCGTGGCGCCGAACCCGGCCAGCTCTGTGTTCGGAATCGTCACGTCGAAAAGCTACCTCGCGGCGCGCCCTCTGAGGGGCTTCATGGAGAACACCGCCCCGTGCAGCACCAGAGTGAAAACAAAGTTGGCAAAGCCGGTAATCAACAACAGCAGCCCCAGAATCGCGAGATGTTCCGGCCGGCTAGGCATTCCCGACAGCGTGAAGCCGTAGCTAAAATACTCGCGCATCAGCGGAGCCAGACATCCCAGGCCTAGAGCAGCCGAGCCGGCGCTAGCCACAACCGAGCGGTTGTAGCTGAACACTCGCAGCCAGCGCGCGCGTGCCCTGCCGGTGTAGTCGTGGAACAACTGCGACAGACACCCCAGATAGAAGCTCTGCAATCCGGCGATGCTGAGAGTCATCCCCAGCAGCATCCAGTAAAGCGAAAACGTGTGCCCCGCCACGTTGAGGGGACCTTGGCTCAAGGCCAGCGTGATCAGCAGCCCCACACCCAACAGCCAGAGTCCCGGACGAAACGCAAAGAACTCCGCTCCGTGAATCAACATGCTGCGCAGATTGATCCAGCCCGCTTGCCAGGGAGACAGCCATCCGGCGCGTTTATGATGGCTTAATCGCCCCTCGCGATCCTTCAGAAAGCGCACCGGAACTTCCGCGCGCCCCAGGTCCATCTGCACGGATTTCAGCACCATCTCCGAAGCGTATTCCCAGGATTGCGACTGAATGTCCATGGCGACCAGCGCCTCGCGCGTAATGCCGCGCATGCCGCAGTGAATGTCGGAAAAATCGGCGGAATAGAGCAGGTTCAGAATCCAATTGGTGAGTGGCGTGCCGAAATAGCGATGCAGCCCCGGCATCGCGCCGTCCTCAATGTGTCCCTTGAACCGTGACCCCATGATGAAGTCGTAACCCTGCCGGAATTTTTCGATAAAGGGCGCCGTCTCGCGAAAATCATAGGTCAGATCGGCGTCGCCCAGCAGCACGTATTTGCCGCGAATGAACGGAATCGCATCGATGTAGGCGCGTCCCAGTCCTCGTTTGGGCGTGACTAACACGCGTGCGCCACCCGCCAGCGCTTTTTCAGCAGTGGAATCCGTCGAACTGTCCACAATCAGGATTTCCCCGCGAACGTTCGCCTTGGTCAAACCCTTCTGGCACCACGCGACAAACTCAGTGATGGTCAATTCCTCGTTCAGAGCCGGAATGACGATCGAAACTTCGGGATCGGCTACGTCCGTTTCCGGAAGCAGCAGGTGCACGTCGTGGTCTGCAAATGCGGCTAGGCGGGCCAGCGCGGCGGGTACTGTTTCGAGGGAAGCCAAAGCTCCCATTGCCGAAGCGGAATTCGAGTGAAGGGATTCCACAGGTTCACTTAACTTAATATCGGCCGGGCAGCGCCAAGACCGTAGATCTGTCGTAACCTAAGAGTTTCCCCACTAACTATGGCTGAGTCTCCCATTACTGCCCGCGCCCAGGATTTTGCCGCCTGGTATCAAGATGTCGTCCTGGCAGGCGATATGGCGGAGCCCGCCGAAATCGTCAAGGGCTGTATGGTCATCAAAGCCAACGGCTGGGCCGTCTGGGAAGTCCTGCAGCGCGAGCTGGATACCCGCTTCAAGCAGACCGGGCACCAGAACATGTACTTCCCTTTGCTGATTCCCCAGAGTTTCCTGCAGAAGGAAGCCGAACACGTGGAAGGTTTCTCGCCGGAGCTGGCCGTGGTCACCGTCGCCGGGGGCAAGACGCTCGAGGAGCCCTACGTGATCCGGCCGACTTCGGAAACCATCATCGGCCACTTTTTCGCCAAGTGGATTCAAAGTTGGCGCGACCTCCCCATGCTGGTGAACCAGTGGGCCAACGTCATCCGCTGGGAGCTGCGCACCCGCCTGTTCCTGCGCACCACTGAATTCCTGTGGCAGGAAGGCCATACCGCGCATTCAACGCACGAAGAAGCTCTCGAAGAAGTCCTCCGCATGCTGGATGTCTACGCCGACGTCGCCGAGAACGTGATGGCCATGCCGGTCATCAAAGGTCTCAAGACCCAGTCTGAAAAATTCGCCGGCGCGGTGTGCACCTACGGCATCGAAGCGATGATGCAGAACGGCCTGGCGCTCCAAGCCGGAACCAGCCACGACCTCGGCCAGAACTTCGGCAAAGCCTTCGACGTGAAATTCCAAAGCAAGGAAGGCACGCTCGATTATGTCTGGCAGACCAGTTGGGGTGTCAGCACGCGCTTGATCGGCGGCCTCATTATGAGCCATTCCGACGATAAAGGTCTGGTGCTTCCGCCCAAACTGGCGCCCAACAAATCGGTGCTGGTGCCCATCTACCGCAAGGACGAAGAGCGCGCCAGCGTTCTCGAGGCGGCCCACAAAATCGCCGCCGATATTGGCGCGAAAGTGGACAGCCGCGAAGGCCAAACCCCAGGTTCGAAGTTCTACCATTGGGAGCGCCGCGGCGTGCCTCTGGTCCTCGAACTAGGCCCCCGCGACCTCGCCTCCGGCAACATCGTACTAAAACGGCGCGACACCGGGACCAAAGAGATCCTTCCTCAGTCCGAGATCGCGGCCAAAGTACCGGCGGTACTGGAGCAGATGCAGACCGAGCTATACGCCGCAGCCAAGAAGCGTCTTGCGGACAACACCGTGCTCGCCAACTCCATCGGCGAAGTAGAAGACGTCCTGCGCCCCGTCACTGCCGAAAAGGGCGGCGGTAAGTTCGTGATGGCACACATGAAAGACGACCCCCGCTGCGACGCCCGCGTGAAGGAGTTCAAAGCCACCATCCGATGCATCCCGCTAGAGGACCACTACGATGGACCGGGGAAATGCATCGTCACCGGCGAACCCGTCGATCGCCGCGTCGTCATCGCCAAATCGTATTAAAGCCCCGTTCGGTTTACTAAATCCGACTTAAGACCGCACTCTCGGGGCCCGCCAAAGCCTACAAGCGGCGAACGCCACGGTATCACCCTCAAGTATTGACCGAAAGATACTGGATGAAAAGGCGAACGTAGTTCGAGATTGCGGCCAGTAAAGCGGTTCTGGTTCGTTTCATCAGCAAGATTGGACACATGCGTCGTTCTAGTCCGGCGGTCCGCGCTAAACTATTGATGAATAAGATGAAATGCGACCCCGGGTGTAACGAACATCATCAAGATTCAACCTCGCCATGGTTCGACCACCCGTTACTGATCGCAAAATCGTAATAGGACTTATGTGCTTCCAAGTGCCCTAGTTTCGCTCACGATTTCGACAAGTTTCGGTTATCATAGCGTTTAGCTTTAATATAGCCCTATCTTTTTGTTGGGTTTAGGCATAAGCAGTCCGGAGGAATTATGCTGGCCGTTCGATCTCGTATGGTGTGGCTTGTCCTGGCGGGGGCGTCTATGGCCTCCTGCTGGGCCGCCAATTTTGGCACAGTGGTGCCGATTAATGGCACAGTTTCGGACGTCGCTTTGGATGAACGCCGCAACGTGGTTTGGGCCGCGAACTTCAGTGCTTTCCGCGTGGAACAAGTCAGCATCGCCTCGCATACGCTGCTCACTCCGCTCACCGTTCCCTTGCCGCCGAGCACGGTGGCCATTTCACCGAATCACCGTTTCCTGGTAGTCGGCGAATATCAGCAGCCCGATCCGACCGAACTTTCGACCAACCCTTTCGCGCCCGGCACCGGCGGATATACGCTCTTCGATCTGGACGCCAACCTGCGCTATGACGTGAATTTGAACGCTCCGGTGGTGTCCGTGGCTTTCGGCGCCGACAACAACGCGATCATCCTGACGCGCATCCCGGTCCCTGCCGATCCCACCAATCCCGGCCCGCTTACCAATCTATTTCAGTTGCAGCCGTTCCCCGTTCCCACCCTGATTCCGATCACCTCGATTCCAGTGCAGAGCGTCGATCTTCCGGTCCCGTTGGCAAAGTTTCCCACGCAAATCGGCCAAGCTACTTCGGGAGTTTCCGGCGACGGCAACAGCATTGTGATTCTGGCAGCCGCCGCGAATGATCCCAGCGCGGCTTCAAATTTGTCGCTACTGATTCATTACGACGTGCCCACCCAGACTGCGTACGCCGAAGAATTTCAGCAAACTCCTCCGGCCGGTCCACGCAGCGTCGCGGTAGATCAAAACGCGATGAACATTCTTACCGATTGGGGCCTGCAGCACTATGTGGCCGCTGGCGACTCCTATCTTCTGGCGGAATTTCCCCGGCCCAACGGGGCCTTCAACATCGGCAGCCATGCCTGGGATCTCACCCGCAACCTGATCTACGCCGAAGTGCCGACGCCGGATGACACCTCCGTGCTGCACATCATGGATATCGACAATCTGACGGTACGCGAACGCCTGCAGATGACCGAAGACCTATCCGGCAAGTCGCAAATGTCGACGGACGGTCAGATCATGATCTCCGCATCAGTGAGCGGCGTGACGATTCTGCCCATCGGACAACTGCCGAACCTCGCGCAGATTGGCGCCGGTCAGGAAGCGTACCTGTTTGCCGCCGATGCCTGCAACCGCCTGACGTTGTCGCAGACCATCAGCATCCTCAGCCTGAGTTCAGTGCAGACCGACTTCACGCTGTCGCTTCCCGCCGGGACCAGCGGCGTCACGCTCTCCTCGACCACCGGCACCACCCCGGCGCAGATCGTCGTGACCATTGACCCGACCGTGTTTCAGAACGCCAAGGGCACCACCACCATTCCGCTGACCATCACGTCAAACGGCGCGGTGAATTTGCCGCCCGCGGTGAACCTGCTGATCAACACCCGCGACTTTAGTCAGCGCGGACAGATCCTGAATATCCCCGGAAAGCTGGTCGACATGCTGGGAGACCAAAGCCGCGCGCGCCTGTACGTCATCCGCCAGGATAAAAATCTGGTCGCAGCCTACGACATGGTCACGCTCGGGCTAGTCGGCTTGATGCGCACCGGCAACACGCCCACGCAAATGGCCATGACCGCGGACCAAAAATATCTCCTGGTGGGAAATGACAATTCGCAGATCGCGAACGTATTCGATCTCGATACTTTCCTGCCGTCGGCTCCCATCATCTTCCCTGGCGGCCATTATCCGCGCACCATTGGCGTAGCCAATACCGGAATCTTTGCGCTGTCCCGTTTGGCCGGACAGCCCCCCACGTGCACCCCCGCCATTTCCGGCGCGGCCACGCTCGACCATATCGATTTCACCAACCGCATCGCCGACACGCCGTGCACGCTCTCCGCCGGCGCCACGCGCTCGATCTATCAGAATGGTTTTGCGTCGATCGACGGCATCTTGACTTCAACGCCTGCGAGCGACTACCTGCTGCTGGCGATGTCCGACGGCAACGTCCTCGAATATGCCGATTCCGCCCAAACCTGGGTAGCCTCACGTGACGATCTACACGGGCTCGGCGGCGCCTATCAGGCGTTTAGCGGAAACCTGTTTTTGGCGGGACCGAATTTATTAAACGGCGCCCTGGTTCCGCTCGGCAAGCCTTTCCCGGCCAGCGATGGAACGTCTTCCGGCGCGGCCTCGATTTCCGGAATGGGCTTGCGCACCACGGCCACGGCCGCTACTGATCCCGGCGTAATCCAGCGCATTAATCTCACTTCGCACACTGAATCAAGCGCCACGCTCATGGCGGAAGCGCCACAAACCGCGCTGACCCTGCTCACTCCGGCGGTCGGGCAAATCGGCGAGACCATCTTGTCATTCACGCGGACACTCGCGGTGTCGCCCGATCAAACCCGCATCTTCGCGCTCACCACTTCCGGAATTACGGTTTTGAATTCCAACTTCGACGTGCAGCTCGCGAAACCCGTGATCGGCAGCATCACCAATGCCGCGGATGGCAGCACACTGGTCGCCAGCGGCGGCGTGGTCGACATCAACGGCTTCTCGCTCTCCACCGGAAACGCTTCCGCCGGCGGGCCCCCGCTGCCCAGTTCGCTCGGCGAGGTATGCGCGCTGGTGAACAACATCGCCCTGCCCCTCTTCAGCGTCTCCCCCGCGCAAATCATTGCGCAGTTGCCCTATATCGCAGGCTCCGCCAGCCTGGTGGTGCATACCGCCGGTGGCACCAGCGATCCCTTCTCGTTCACCATCCTGCCGCAGGCGCCCGCTATTTTCCAGGTGGGCGGCTTGGTGCAGGTGTTCCGTATGGACAATGAAGAGCCGGTGAATTTCACGAATCCGGTTCATCCCAACTCGGAGCTGATTATTTACGTCGCGGGGCTCGGTCTCACTTCACCGCTGCCGGCTTTGGGGACCGCGGCGCCTTCGAATCCCATGGCCGTCGTCACGGCTCCACCCACGGTGACGCTCGGCGGCGCGCCCATGAGTTTGGTCACAGCCGCTCTGGTGCCGGGCCAGATCGGGGTTTACGCGATCATCGTGAAGGCGCCGGGGACCGTGCAGAACTCCCCCAGCACGCCTTTAACGATAACGGCGGGTACCATTTCCGCTACCTACAGTGTCCGGGTGGTGAGCCCGTGACCGCCACCAATATCAGGAGGAAGTCAATGCTGAGAGGTCTGATTTGTACCGCCGTGGTGTTCACCGCGATGGCAGCTTCTGCCAACGCGCAGGAACAGCAATGGGAGGTCGGGGCCATTGGAGGCTTCGGATATTCACCCAGCCTGACCGTCTCGAATGGCACCACCAGCGCCTCCACCGGTCTAAAAAACGGGGTGACGATTGGCGCCTACGGTGGCCAGGACATGTACCGTTATTGGAGCGGCGAAGCTACCTATCTCTATCGCGCTGGGGACCTCAAGCTGGATGGCTCCGGGCAATCGACCTCTTTTGGCGCGCACACGCATTTGATTACCGGCGATATTCTGGCGCATTTCCGGCCGCGCGGGGCCAAGATCCGTCCCTTCATCTCCTTCGGCGGCGGCGTTGAAATCATGGAAGGCACCGGCACGGAATCGGCTACCCAGCCGTTGGGAAACCTGGCCGCATTGACCCACACCCGCGAAGTGTTGCCGGTTGGGGAAGCCGGCGTGGGCGTGAAGATTCAGGTGGCCGAACACGTTCGCCTGCGCGTGCAAGTGCGCGATTATTTCAGCCAGGCCCCTGATGAAGTGATCGCTCCCGCGCCAGGTGCATCCTTGAGCGGCGTGCGCCAGGATATCATCGGCACGGTCTCGGTGGCGTTTAGTTGGTAAAAAGACTACGCACGACTAGTAGGTGCGGTCGCGTCGATTCGGTCGCGCTTCACGTCTGACGCTCGACGACTACTTGATCGTCCACTCCCAGTCTGTAGCGTCCACCTGTTTGCCGGGGCCATACCCCAAATCCTTCAGCAGTGAGACTAAATCTTCCACACTAGTCTTCATGTTTACAAGTTGAAAAGGCTCTACTTCCATCACTAGTTTTGGATGAAAACGTAGCAGCGTCTCCCGCGCCCCGCGCAGGACAAGATACTCGGCGCCCTCGACGTCGACCTTCATAACGTCCAAGCGGTTCAAGCCGAGTTCGCGAACGACGTTGTCAATAGGCCGTCCTTTCACGGTGTACGACGGCAAGATCCCCCTGCGAGCTTCATCGGCATTTGCTAACGAGAGTGAAGACGCCCCGCTGTTGCCTTCAGAAGTAGAGTCATACAACGTGAGAAATTGCTCAGCATCCGTGCAGGCGATTGGTTCAACGATTACATTGTCAGCATGACTGGCGACGATGTTCTCGCGGAGCTGTTTCAGCGTCCCAGGGTTCGGCTCGAATGAGATAACCTTCCCGCCTTCACCGACTCTCACGCTTCCCTTGAGAGTGTCATAGCCTATATGGGCTCCTACATCGAGAAACACCGCACCACTAGACAAGCCGTCTGCGATTGATCGCCAAACCCCTGGCTGCCAAACGCCTTTTATCAGGATGTCCCGGGCAACTAAGTCCCCAGGATCGAGAAGAAGATTGACACCGTGCTCGACTTCAACTCGCACAGGTTTAAGCGCGAAGAGTGATTTTTCCAGACGTGGCCACGACCGCCCTGACGCTCGCTCCAGTAGAAGACTGGCCCTCAATAATAGTCGTTGGGGAATGAACCTGTTATTGGCGTCTAGATCAGCGGCCACTGAGCCAATAGCGCAGCCCATAGCGATTATGAATAGGTATATTCCGAAGGTCTTCATGCGAAATCGGGCCCTGCATTCAAAGGCGAAGAGATTCGACTATCTTAACTGAAGATCAACCTGCGGTGCTCGCGATAGCGTCGCTGGAACCACGTCCGAACATTTGGTAAGACACTTGAGTTGCGGATTCGCGTCGTCTCCATCCATCGTCCAGATGCGCCGGTCGTGGAAATAATCCATCACGCTGCGGTCCGCTTCCGCTCCCATGGCGCGTGCCCACAGAATGTGTGCCTGCTCGAAATCCGCACCGTTGACTACAAAATCCATATACGGATTGTGCTCGGCCGAGTAGCTCACCAGCACTAGTTGTTTCCCCGGCGCGGCGTCCAGTTGCGCGATCAAACTCTTGCGCAGCGCTTTAAAAGGCGCGGGACCCGAAGTGTAGGAAGGCGGTCTTTGGATCACATCCTGCACAAAGGACACCACCATCACGGCCATCGCCACGCGCGCCAGCAAGCTCCCCAGCGGCTTGCCCTGCGGATTCCAGTAGCGCAGCCAATGCAATCCACCCACCTCGAACACCAGAAGCAATCCCACCGCCGGAGCCGCGTAATGCGGCAAAATCCCGGTCATAATCACGAGCCCCGCTAAAAACAGCACCAGTAGAATGCCTGCCCAGCGGAAGCGGCGGTTCATGCAGGCAAAAGGCGCGCACACTAGCGCCAGTGCGAAGGGCCACTTGTTGAAAAAGAATCCCCACACAAAAGTCAGCTTCGACAAAGGATGAGCCCGGTATACCGCGGCGTCCCGCACCACCCAATCGGCGAACAGCCTTTGAAATTCGGGATGGCGGTAAACCGGCAAGACGGTTTTGCTGCGCAAAAAAACAAAATTCGCGATCGCCGCATACTGCTGTTCGTGGAGCACATAGGGGAGCAGCCAGGGGCTACCCGTAACTTTAAAGTTGTAATGGAGAAGCGCGCCGAGCCCCGCCGCCACCACCGGCGTGGCCCCCAGGATCCAGCGCCATCCACGCGGGTTGATGACGAGCAGGGAGCCGCACGCCACCACGCATAACACCAGCCCCTCGTACATGCGGCTGCTGGCTAGCACCGCGATCCCCAAGCCCAGCAGACTGGAGTCCCTCAGCGTGACCGCCTTCCGCAAGCGCGGCCAAGCGCCCGTCACCAGAATTCCCCCCAGCGCCGGAACCAGGCCACCCCAATAACTGTTCATCCAGTAGGTGGACGGCCCCCATGAGACCAGCGCCATCATCCATCCGAGCAGCGCATAACTCGGCGGTAGCCAGCCGTAGAGCATCCACAAAGTAGCCGAAAAGGTCACAGCGGCGCTGATCAGTACTCCATAGTAAGGGCTGCCGAGCTTTTGCCCCACCGCGAGAAAGGCCGCCGGTAGCGGCGGATATTTCGAGGCGAAGATCGGCTGCGAGATCACATGGAACTGTTCGAAGTGTTCCCACAGCGGACGCGCCGGATTGGCCCAGCGCCCGTGCGCAAAGGTATCCGCCTGCAGCAGGTTCGCGAATTCGTCCGCCTGCGACGGCTCCGGCCGCGGATAGAATGCCAGGTGCAGCAGCACCGGAATCGCGCCCGCGATCAGCAGACAGAGCCAGCGCCTCTGCGCCAGATGCCGCCACGCGAACTTCAAGTGCTGCAGCGGGCCCGCCAGATATTTCAAGATCAACATGATCCCGAAAATCTCCGCGAAATTGATTACGATACTTTCCATACCACCGCGCGAGCGCCCTCCCCTAGGGTTCATCGGCTGCGGCAGGGTGAGCCTCCAGCCTCGCGGTCGCTGGCTACGCAAATTTGGTTCTAAAGAAAACCTCCCTTTATGGCGATTAAATTCCTTGGAAGTCTTTTAAGAGGAATCCCTTATGATCATTACCCGGACCCCGCTCCGCATCTCCATCGGTGGGGGCGGAACGGATCTACCGTCGTATTATCAGCAGCACGGCGGCTTTGTGATGTCCGCAGCGATCTCGCAATACGTCTTTGTCAGTATCAACCGCATGTTCGTCGAGGGATACGCGCTCAAGTATTCCAGCATGGAAAAGGTGAAAACGGTGGACGAAATTAGCCATCCGATTTTGCGCGAGGTCCTGCGGCGGCATGATGAGGAAGGCTTTCTGGAAATCGCCAGTCTCGCGGATGTCCCGGCCGGCACCGGGCTCGGCTCCTCGGGCACATTCACGGTTGGCTTGTTGAAAGCGCTCTACGCCTATAGGCGGGAACACGTGTCCGCGGCGGATTTGGCCGAAGAAGCCTGCGACATCGAAATCAATGTTCTACACCGGTCCGTAGGCAAGCAGGATCAATACATCGCGGCCTTTGGAGGCCTTACGTCCTTCGACTTCCGTCCCGACGGTTCGGTCACGGCAACGCCGCTCGCCATTTCGAACGATACGCTGCTCGATCTGGAGCACAACCTGCTGATGTTCTTCACGGGCTATTCCAGAAATTCGATCGGTGTTTTGAACGATCAAGACAAACGCTCGCTCGAAGGCGATTCCGCCATGATCGACAATTTGCATTTCGTCAAGCAGCTCGGCATGTCCTCCAAGGACGCGCTCGAATCCGGCAAAACCCACTGCTATGCGGAGTTGATGCGGGAACATTGGGAGCACAAACGCGCGCGCTCGCAAGGCATGAGTAACGAACAGATCAATCATTGGCACTGCGTTGGCATGCAGAGCGGCGCGCTCGGTGGAAAACTGGTGGGTGCCGGCGGCGGTGGATATTTGTTGTTTTACGCGGACGATCCCATGCGCGTGCGCCGCGCCATGAGCCAGCAGGGATTGACTGAGCTTCGCTTCCGCTTCGATCACGACGGCTCGACCGTGCTAGTGAGGGATTAATTGCACGAGCGCAGACAATGTCTGGTGCTAGCAGGAGGCTTGGGCACGCGCATGCGCCCGTCCACCGAAACCATTCCGAAGTCCATGCTGACGGCCGCGGGCAAGCCGTTCGTTGATTATCAATTGGATTGGCTCGCGTCAGAAGGCGTCAGCGACGTGGTGTACAGCATCGGCTACCGCGGCGGAGCCATTCGCGATTACGTGGGCGATGGCAGCCACTGGGGAATCCGCGCCGTCTTTGTCGACGAAGGCGAGCGACTCTGCTGGGAACGGCCGGAGCGCTGCGCCTGGCGTTGGGTCAAGGCGTCCTCGACCCAACCTTTGCGGTTCTCTACGGCGATTCCTACCTCCGCGTGTCGCTCCCCGCAATGTGGCAGCGTTTCGCAGAAAGCGGTCGTCCTGCGCTGATGACTGTGCTGCGCAACGCAGGCCGCTGGGACCGCAGCAACGTGATCTACCACGACGAACAGGTGGTTCTCTACGACAAGCAAGCCGCCGATCCGCTTCCGCCCGCGATGCAGTATATCGACTACGGGATATCAATTCTGCGCCGCGACTTGGTCGAGCAGATTCCGCCCGCTGTGCGCAGCGACTGGCTCCCCTGTTTAACCGCTTAAGCGTCGAAGGCCGCCTCGCCGGTTTCGAAGCGATCGAACGCTTTTACGAGATCGGCTCTCTCCAGGGCCTGCAAGATTTCGAGCAATACATCCTCTCCACCCGCCCCGAAGCCCGGTGGAGAAACCCTCCACGACTTAAGTCGGCATTCCCGCTGGCGGACTCGGCACCCCCACCGTCGCCGCTAGCCGACTGCGGTCTACAGATTGAAAAAAACAGAATCACTCCAGGCATTCTCCGTCTCTTCGTGCCTTTGATCAAACGCGTGTACAGCGGTTCTTCCGCAGGTTCGCAAGCCAATTCGCCTTCGATTATGGATTCGCGGCCCTATCAGCTCTATTGCCGGCGGTTCTATCCGCTGGAGCGGCTGCTGTGCCAGCTCCGCCCAAATCTACTTGCGTTCCAATTCGTAGGGTTATGCCGTCCGAAGCTAGCGGCTGGGTAGGGCGACCCCAACCGCACCGGGTGCTGCGACCCGACTTTTTTTCGTACGCTGGATTATGGTCGCTGCAAGCCATAAAAACAGCACCACAAAAGCGACTTGTGGTACGAATCGACCACCTTTAAGTCCAAGCAGCACTGGGCAGGCGCTAAGTCCGGTCGAGAAGCAAGCCTGCATGAATGGTCGTGAGCCAAGCAGAGAAGCGCCAACAGCAACAGCCGGCAACACCAGTACGCAATCATAGGAGTAGGCATGCGTACTAAAAATCAATCCGGCTAGCAACGAAATCGCCATCGCCTCATCTGTGCTACTCCCGTATCTAAAAACGCACAAGCATAGCATGGCCCCCGATGCGATCCCGAGCGCCTGAAACGCTCGCGCACCTGGCATTCCGTACAGCAGGGACAATAGATTCGGCATGCTCGTTAGGTGCGGTGTGATCTCCGTCAGCTGAAGTGCGCGCCAGTAGTCACTCGGCCAATGAGGATATGCTATGAACGACAACAATATGAGGGCTCCCACGCCACCCGCAAAGCCTAAGCCAAATCGCGTCAGTTTTTTTGCAATGATCATGAGCGGAAATATTAGCAAGAAATGCCACTTGATCAATCCAAGCGCCAATATTGCGCCGGCACCGAAGGGGTACCCCTTGCGAAGCAGCGCTGCTGACGCGGATGCGAATAGGAGCACGAATGCGACGTCTTGTCCGCGAAGCAAGGCAATGGCCATCGCACTGCTCCATCCGGCCAGCAGTAGACACGTTCCCAGGCCAAAGCGCCGCCACGATGCCACGGCCAGCCCAAAGCTAAGCACAGACATAATTTGAAAAGTTACATAAGCGATTTCATAATCCAGGCGGGCGAGGGGTGTTAGCAGCAGAGCGTAAAAGGGCAGTCGAATATATGCCATCGGTATTTCATTCCGCAAGCCAAGATGTCTCTGAAAATCGAGCGTCGCCTTATAGTTGTAAATCTCGGCTGTGGGCAGAAGCTTTGATCCCGCATAGAAACTTAGGAAATCGTTGACGGGGCCGCGCGAGCTGAATGTCGAACGAAGCGCTGGACCGATCGCGACAAATAGAAGCACGACTCCGAATAATGCCCACGCGGCACGAAGGGGTGTGACTACAGTTAGGATCCGCGGCTCTAAATTTTGTGTGTCTGGCATGGGACAGTCTCGGCTGGAGCAAACAGGGCAGGTTCACTTTCCCGTTTGGAGAAGTATATAGTACTTCCATCGACTCCGGCCACCGTTTGTTAGGGGTTCTGCACGAAGCATTACCAGTTACTTGCAAGGTTTAAGAAAGTATCGCTAGGAATACCGGTATAATTATGGATCAACCCTAGGGCGCCGTGATCTGGACCCGTGACAAATTTGAGCGACCTCGCGGGATAGTGTTGCTGCTATGCGTGTTCGGGGTTCTCATCAACTTTATAACGGCGGGTCGGGAAATTTCCACGATCTTCCGCCAGTACAGCGATTTCAGAAGCTTCTATCTGGGGGCCGCATTGGTTCGACACGGCGGCCTTTACGACGTCGACAATGTTCTAGCGACGCAGCGCAAGCTGTTTGGAGGGACCAGTCGCAGCCTGCTTCCCATACGTCTTCCGTTCTACTATGCGCTTTTTTCCCCTCTCGCCAAGTTGTCTTTCGGCGTGGGGCAGTGGCTTTGGCTCGCGAGCATGACGCTGGCGTCCGCGATCTTCATAGCGCTCTCCTCCGGCTGGGGCCGAGGGCGGGCGGCAATCGCCTGCTGCTGGTGTTGGCCCTTGCTGTTCAGTCTGCCGCTGGGCCAAGACATCGCCTTGGTATTGCTAGTTTTGGGTGCCGCTCTATGGGCTCTTTATGCGCGAAAAAGCTGGTGGTTAGCAGGACTTTTGTTTTCGCTCTGTCTCATCAAATTTAATCTTTTCTTACTGTGCCCCCTACTGATCCTTGGAAAGCGGAAATGGCGTCTAGCGGCTGGATTCTGCACCGGAGCTTTGTGCCTGATGGCGATTTCATTTCTGGTGGCTGGCTTGGATTGGCCCCGGCAATATGCCGCCGTCATTTTCGATCCATTGGAGAGTCCCGGGTTAAGGTCCATGCCCAACCTTCGAGGCCTAACGATCAACTTGGGTGGTTCAAGGGTGCTTGAATATCTGACGTCTTTGGCTGTTGTCGGTATGGTGTGGTGGGTGATTCGCCGCCGTACCTTCAGCATCGCGGCGGCTGCGACTCTGCTGGGAAGCGTGCTGTTGAGCCAACATGCCTACTTGCCGGATTGCGCCATCCTGATTCCCGCCCTGCTCACATTAGTTCGCCCTGCCAGTGGTGCGCTAGTGCGTTATTGCGCACTGCTGCTGTTGGTTCCCTTGCCATACGAGCTCAGCTTCTTTCAGCGAAATGGAAGTGTCCTAGCCGCCATCATGCTATTGCTCCTGATAGCCATCGCATTGGATTTCTCCAATCGTCGTCCCAATACAGCAATTCGCGACACTCCGTTTGGTCCGGTCTTGCCGTAGCCGTTCTGCTAGTGGTGTTAGCCTTACCGGTCATATTCCCCCCACGCGGTGTAAAATAAGCATGCCCGACAAGGAGTGCAGCGCATGAAACACGCCATCCTACTGGTTTTCGCCGTGACACTCGCGGCCCAGGAACACAACCACGCGCGCATGGTTCACGGCGTGCCCGGCGGTGTGCCGGATTTCTGCGCGAACCCCACCGTCACTAGCGTCGCCAACGGAGCGTGGTCCGATGCCGCCATTTGGTCCACCAAGAAAGTCCCCGGCGCGAACGATCGCGTCGCTATCACCGCCGGACATAACGTGGTCTACGATGCTTCGAGCGAAGTGACGTGCCTCGACGTGCGCGGTCACCTAAGTTTCGCAACCGCCGCCAACACGCGCTTGAAGACCAACAACCTCATGGTCGAAGACCAGGGTTATCTCGAAATCGGCAGCGTCGCGAAACCTATCACGGCCACCGCCGAAATCGTCATCGCGGATCAGAAAATTGACCGCACGCTCGATCCGGCCGAGTTAGGCGCCGGCATCGAAAGCCTCGGTAAAATCACTATGCACGGCGCAGTGAAAACGCCCACCTTCGTCCGTCTCGGCGCCGAGCCTCTAGCCGGACAAACCACGCTCACCGTCGAACAGCCGTTTGAATCGTGGAAACCCGGCGACCGCATCGTGATCCCCGACACCCGTCAGCTACGCGATAACCAGCGCGGCGAAAACTACCAGCCGCAAGACGAGAAGCTTGCCATCGCCGCCATTAACGGCACTCAGATCACGCTGGCCACGCCGCTCAAGTTCGACCACAAAGGTGCGCGCAGCGGTGACGACAAACTCGAATTCCTGCCGCACATCGGCAATCTCACGCGCAACGTTGTCGTGCGCTCCGAAAACCCCGCCGGCACACGGGGCCACATGATCTTCATGTCGCGCGCCGACATCGACCTGCGCTACATCGAAGTACGCGAAATGGGTCGCACCAAATTAGGCGTGCTCGACAACACCGAGTTCGATAACGACGGCAAGCTCACGAAACTGGGCAGCAACCAAATCGGCCGCTACGCCATTCACTTCCATCACGACTTCGGACCCCAGCAAACGCCCGCCAACGGCTACCAATTCACGCTGATCGGCAACGCCGTCGACAGCGCTCCCAAGTGGGGCGTCACCGTGCACAACAGCCACTACGGCTTGATCGAAAACAACGTGGTTTACAACACCCACGGCGCCGGCATCGTCACCGAAGACGGCACCGAAAGCTTCAACGTCTTCGATCACAACTTCGCCATGCGCTCCGGCGGCTCCGGCGATTTCGCGCCCCGCAGTGGCTACAGCGGAGCTGGCGCGGACCCCGGCGGCGAAGGCGCGGGCTTCTGGTTCCGCGGCCCCAACAACTACATCCGCAACAACGTGGCCGCCAACGCCGACACTTTCGGCTTCGGCCTGGCCGCGGGCGCGCTCGGAGATGTCCGCATCCCTTCGTTCAAAGGCGCGGATATGAGCAACGACAAAGAAACTAAACTGATCGACACCACCGATGCCTCAGTGCTCGAGTTCGCGGGCAACGAAGCATACGGCGCCATTCAAACCGGAGCCGCGCTCGGCTGGAACGGAACCATCACCAATTTCCGCGCTTGGAATCCCTCGCGCCACGGCCTGACAGCAACGCCCACCGACAAGCTGATCGTCGATACCATCACCGTCCGCGGCGATAAGTCCATTCTGAAAGACGAATTCGAAAGCCCCTCCGGCGTGTGGGTCGGAAATTATTTGTCGAAGAGCATCGCCATTCGCAACGCCGACGTGCAAGGCATGCGCACCGGCATCAGCAGCCCCTTCTTCAACGCCAACCAGAAGCCTGAACCCGGCCGCGGCGACGGCTCCATGACCATCGAGAACGGTTACTTCCGCGATTACGTCGGCGTCGTAGTAGCCACCGCTTACCGCGCCAACTCAACCAACGACAAGCCGTCGAAGGTTGCCGTCGTGCGTAACTCCACTTTTGAACCGCTGCCGAACGTAACGGCGAGCCAGTCGAATCCCCCCGCTGCAGTGTCTATGAATTACCGGATGGCCCCCGGCGACGCCGCCCCGCGCGACCCGATCTTCATTTACGATTTCAACAAAAAGCCGGGTGACACTTTCAAGGTCTACTATTCACTCGAAGCCCCGCAAACGGTCGCCCCCTGCAACCAGACTCGCGCAAATATCGACGGCTGGTCGTGCCAGTAAGGCAGAGCCAAGCTTACAATCCCTTAGCAGGAATCGACAGCAAAAATTCCACGGCAATCGCCACCCCGTCGCGAGTTGCCGCGCGGAATTCCCAGCCGGCCAGCGCCGTCAGCAGTGCTTGATCCGTCTCCGGCTTAAGCGGACGCACCAGCCGCAGGCTTTCAAATCGCCCGTCCTTATTCACCATGCCATGCACCAGCACGTACTTTTCGTAGGTAGGCAAGCTGATCATGGGCTTGATCAGCTTTGTGGGATACGGCGCCTTCACTGGAGCCCCCAACGGCGTCAGCACCACTACCGGTCCGTTGCCCGACGCCGGTTTTTCGCCCGGGACGCAGAAGAACAGAGTCCAGTCGCGCGCCGTGCCCATTGGAATGTACACCGAATAAATAGGACGCCCGCTCAGCATCCCGCGGCTTTCCGGATACTGATCGACCGGTGACGATTGCACCACCACCGCATCGAAATTCCCCGTCGGCGGACGATTGATGGTCGACGATCCCGGCGTATTCTTGCCCGATCCCGTGCCGGTGCCCGCCCCTGCGCCGCTTCCGACGCCGGTTCCCGTGCCCGCGCCCGCGCCATCCACTCCATTTCCGCCCAAGCCCACGCCGTTCGTGCCGTTCGCGCCCGCGCCGCTCGCTGCGGTTCCGTTATTTCCTCCGGGACCGTTGCCTCCGTTCACGCCGCTGCCGCCTACTACCGCGACCACGCTGCCGTCCGCCGATCCGCCCACCAGCGCCGCGCCGCTTCCGAATCCCACCGAACTCCGGCCGTTACTGTTCACAGTCCCATTGCCGTTTGCCGCGCCGGTGCCGCCTGCAGCCCCGCGCGTGGTTCCGTTGCCGCTATTCGCCGCCGCCGTGTTGCCTCCGGCGCCAGCCGGCCCAGTCGATTCCTGCGTCGGTTGCGCCACGTTGCCCGGCGGCACCACCACTTTGTCATTGAACGGAATCGGATGATCGTTTAGCGACAGCACCGCCAGCGGATCGCCCACCGGCGCGGGAGTTTGCTGCACCAGCACCAGCGCCGGATCGGCGATCACGTTGGGCGATTGCGCGGGCGTCGGCGGAGTCCTCCGTCCGGGCGCCACGAACGGTTTGGGAATTTTCTTCATCTGGCTCAAGTCCGTGATGCGGAAGTTCGGCAGCGGCGTTGGCGCCGGAACCAGATCCGGCGGCGATAAAGGTTGGATCAGCGTCTGCGTAGCCTTCGGATTGGGCTTCAGCTCCGGCGGAATGAAAGCGCGAGCCTCCTGCCGCAGGTTGCGAATCTTTTCGGGAACCGGGGCCGCCGCCGCCTCCGCCGCGGGAACCGGTGCCGGACTGGTTGTCGGAGTGGGTGCCGGAGCCGGAGACTTGCCCGCCGCCGCCGCCCGCGGAGCCGCAATCCCGCCCTTCCGTCCCGGAGCTTTCGCCGCAGACGCGCTCTGCGATCCCGCGCTCTTCGATCCCTCGATCTGCGAAACGTAATACAGCTTGCCGTTCAGCCGCAGTTCGGTGGCCCGCACATCGTCCACGCGAACTGGCGGGGGTGTCGAGGTTAACGACACGTTCAGCAATGCGGTAATGGCCGCTGCATGCAGCAGCGCCGACAGACCCAGGTTGCGCGCCGACGGTCCGGAGTACACTCAACCAATCCTATCGGCGGCTGGCGGGGTATGGATCACGCGTCCTTAACTCGCGTCAACTAAGCCTCAGGCCGCCTGGCCACCAGCGAGCGGATCGGCTCCCCGGTATGCGTGTTTCCGCGGCGTCCACCCAGGTTCTTCAGTCCAAACAACGCCAGTTCGAAACGGTCGCGCGCGCCCACTTTTTCGTACAGTGTGGTCAGATACGCCTTCACGGTGCCTTCGGAAATGCCCAGCGCACTGGCGATTTCCTTGTTCTTCAAGCCTTGCACCAGCAGCCCCACCAGTTCGCTCTGTCGCCTGCTCAAGCTGATCGGACGGTTGTTCAGCAAATTCATGGTCAGCGCGCTTTCCATCCACAGCTCGCCGCGCGCCGCAATCTGCAGGCACTCGCGGAAGTGTGCCGCCGACGCCGTGGTGCTCAAAAATCCGCGCACCCCCAGATCCACCGCCTGATGCGCCATCTCCGTCGAGACATCCCGCGCCCACAGGACAATGCGCATCGCCGGCGCCGCCGACTGCAATTCCTGGATGCCCCCCAGCTCGCTTTCGCGGCTCAACCCGCACACCACCACGTCCGGCTGATAATGCCGCGTGGATTGCAATAATTCAGCTTGGGTTTTGCAGACTTCGAGGAGATTAAATTGCGGATCAGAACCCAACAGGGTTTTCACCCCGATCTCAACCATGGGCTCATCCGTTGAGACGAGAACAGTTAACATGCTCACAGCTTCGACCCCTCCGGGATGCCGAGGCCGGTTCCTGTACCAGGTCCTCCGTCCTCCAACAGAGCATGTCAGTTTGCTAAACCGGTTAGGAGAGATTGTACTTTAAAACGCTTTATAATACAAGCGTTTAGCTTGCCACTACGAAACCCGCCCTGGGAGTAGTACCCCTGGTACTATACTGACGAAGGTGTGTAGGACGATAACCCCCTTCGGTAGTCTTGCCTAACTCCTTGAATTTCGGTACTTTAATAGAACATCATTGCAGCAAGAAAGTCGGGAATGCAGAATCACGAAGAGCGTTTCTCTGCAGAAGTGGAATTACCTTGCAAGATCTTCTGCGGTCCGGACTCCCTGTTAGAGATCGCGGGCACTGCTGTAAATATCGGTCCCGCTAGTGTTCGCTTGCACCTGGAGCCGCTCGCCGGTTCCTGGCAGCCGCTGGTAGGCGATACGCTCCGCGTCGAGTTAGTGATGCCGGTGAAAAGCGCCCGCGCCAAAGCGAAATATCTGAGTGTGCGCGCGCGGGTATTGGATGTGGTGGAGTTGCCGGACGGCCGTCGCCGTCTGGAATTGCGTTTCCGGAAACCTGTTTTCAAGGAACGCGCGAAAGAAAACGGAGCGGGCGAAGATCGCTTGGCCCTGCCCGCACGAGCGGCCCACGCCAAGTGGCGGATGTAGGTGAAGCGATGAAGCAGACTTCCATAAAACGCAAACGTCGCCAAGGCGGCTCGGCAATTGTCGAACTTGCTTTGATGTCGCCGTGGATTTTCTTTCTGTTCGTCGGTGTTTTCGATTTCGGATTTTACGCCTACGCCGCGATCTGCACCCAGAACGCCGCCCGCGCGGTGGCTTTGACGCAAGCGCAGACCGCCACCGCTTCGGTAGGCTCATGCGGAGCGGCGCTTGGTGAATTGACGATGTTGCCCAATATCGGAGCGAATCCCCCGGGTAGTAAATGCTCGGTGGTGGCCACTACTCCCTCCGTGACCCAGTCCGTGCCGGTAAACGTATGCGTGGGTGCGCTGAATGGAAAAACGTCAACCGCAGTTTGCGGACTCGCCGCGGATAAATGTGTCGATTCCGTTGCCAATGGCGCCTCCGACAACCAAGCCACCAACACCTGCCAGTTAGCCGTGGTTACCTATCAGTCCATTCCGCTGGTCCCCATTCCAGGCATCATGATGGGGCAATTCACGCTAAGCCGCGTGGCCGAGGAGAAACAGACGACGCCATGAATCACTCGCCCAAAAATCGCAAACGTCTAGGCCAGTCGCTGGTGGAATTCACCTTCGTAGGCATTCCCATAATCTTCGTCTTGATCTCGGTCTTCGAGGTTTCGCGCGGTATGTGGATGTACCATACTTTGGCTTATTCAGTGAAGAATGGCGTCCGCTACGCATCCGTTCACGGAATCAATTGCGTCGGCAGCAGCTTCAACGCAAACAGTTGCACGGTGAGTATGGGCCCTTCTTCCACTGCTGGTACGGTTGCCAATGTAATTCGCCAAGCCGCTGTGGGACTTGACCCAGCGTCAACCACCCTTACTTTTACCGATGCGAGCGGCAGCACTTCGTGCACCTTGTCGGCCTGTAATGCCACCGTATGGCCGACGTCTGACGGCGTCTCCAACGCCGTGGGCCAGCCCATTAGAATCGATATCCGAACTCCCTTCAACAATGCGATCAGCATGCTATTTACCGGATCTAGCCCGATAAAGTTCGCCAATGGCACGCTGGGCGCCAGTTCTCAGGACTACGTTCAGTATTGAGGAGGACACCTAATGAATAGACGACGAAAAACATCAGGTGGACAGGCGCTCGTGATGGTGACGCTGGCCCTCTTGTCGATGGTCGGCATGATGGGCTTGGCGGTCGATCTGGGGTGGTCCTACTTTGTGCAAAAAGAGGCTCAGGCCGCTGCTGATACCGCCGCTCTTGCAGCCGCGCAGGAGGCCGTGAACCGGCTGGGCGTAGGCAGCGATATATCCGGCTTTAACTGCGGCAGCACCGGCACGGCGTCGAATCAGGTGGAGTGCACGGAAGCCGCCGGCGCCTCCGTGATTAAATCCTGCGCGACCATTGCGAATTCGGACACCGGCAGCAATCTCTACAATGGCTGTCTGTACGCAAAGAAAAACGGCTTTGACTACACTAGCGGCGGCAACCCGATTGTGAACATGCAATCCGGGGATGTTACCGACCCGAACGCTCCTCCTGGCGTGAAGCGAATCTCCTACTGGGTCCGCACTCGTGTGATTCAGAACATACCTCAACTCTTTTCCGCCGTGACGGCAGGCCGGGGAACCGTTGCCGCCAATGCGACTGCGGCCATCGCCGGAGTTATTAAACCGGGATCGTTCTATGGAATGAATCACGCGGGCGACTGTATGACCGGCTCCGACGCCGGCAACTGTGGACTGGATTTTCTCACCGGCCACGGGAGGGGCCCAGGCAGCGGCGGTTCCCAGCAGTGCGGCAACACGACCTCGGATCTCTGCGCGCCAGCGGGAGTCGTCCTAGCGTCTTCGTGCAACGACGGCAGCGGTAAAGGCTCTGGGTGTGACCAGGCGGCTGGCGTCGAGCAAGGCGCGGGCCTGGTCGCGAGTTCGCTCACCATCATGGGGCCGGCCGGAGCAGTCGACGGAACAACGAAAACCCTGAGCGGCGGAACCCTGAACGCGGTGAACTCCACCAACGCGGCTACTTTTCAGGATCCCACCGCGCCCAATGGCCAGCCACCGCTGGCAACCTCGGCAGCCAACATGGGCACCTGCGCCATACCGAGTTCGGGCGGCGTCGCTACCATCCCCGGCAATATAAACCTCGGCCCCTATCTCTACTACTCGTACCATACGATGGTTGGCGGAAAACCGGTCCCTGACGGGAATCCCATCGCCATCAGTAACACCGCCACTTTCTCCCAGGGAGCGGGCAGCGCGGCCGCGTCGGCGAGTTGTCCGGCGGTGAGCGCAGGCGCTTTCAGCACCATTCAAACCGGTGGCGCAGCAAACCAAACGAATGCCAACTTTCCGACTTACGTTTTTGTGGGCGGTCTCGTCAACAACGGAACCATGACGCTAGGCCCCGGGCAAGTCGTGATGGCAGGAACCAATAACGATGGAAGCGGCAAGAACCCCGGCTATGTGTTCGACAACGAAGGCACAATCGACGGAACGTCGAGCGCGGCCCAAGCCACTGGATCGATGTTCCTCTTCACCGATGCCGCCTATCCCGGCATGAATCTATCCAGCAACACCGCGGCGAACTTTGCCCCCTTGGTTTCCGGTGCGACTGGGACGGCGCTCTACCAGGGCACCATCGCTCTGAACGGCAATACCACCATGTACGGCTTGGTCAACAGCACGGTTTCCGGAAGCAACTTGCCCGCTTCCTTGCAGCTCAACTCGTATACCGGCGTGGTTTTTTGGCAGGATCGCAGGAATTCAACCGTCGGCTACAGCGAGGCGTCAGGCTCTCCGGGTTGCGATGCGAATTGCACAGGAGACAACGGATCCGTCATCTCGTGCGCCATTGGTTGCCCGGATGGCAGCTCCTCCACGCCGAACATCTTAGCCACGTCCAACCACGTCACGGCCAACTCTCCAGGGGTCGAATGGGGCAACGGCAACGGAAAAATCGCGCTGAACGGCGTCTACTATCAGCCGCGCGGCGCTTGGATCCATATCGGGAACGGCAATACCGGATTTAACTGTCCGGCCAACTCCGGCGCATGCCCGCTGCAATTGATTACCGGCGCGGTCATCATGGATGCCGGAGATACCCGCGTGGTCCTCGCTGGCCCGTCCAACCCGCTCATCTCTTATAAGGCCGTTTTGATTCAGTAAACCCATGAACGAAACCAAGACCAACCCGGTCCTCCGCCTCATGCCGTCGCTCACGGACGTCGCATTCCTGCTCCCGCTGATCTTGCTGTTCGGCGGTCTGCTTGGCGTGCGTAACATGCTGGGCGATGGCGATACGGGCTGGCACATTCGCATCGGTGACTGGATTCTCGCCCACCGCCAAGTCCCCCAGCAGGATATGTTCTCCTTTACCAAACCCGGCCAGCCGTTTTTCGCTTGGGAATGGCTGTGGGATGTAGGCGCTGCCTGGCTGCATCAGCGCTGGGGGCTTGCGGCCGTCGTGCTCGCCAGCCTGCTGGTGATTTCGTTTACCATGGTCCTGCTCTACCGCCTGATCTATCGGCGCTGCGGGAATCCGCTGGTGTCCATTGTGCTCACCGGCCTCGCGGCGGCGGCGTCGTCGATTCACTGGCTGGCGCGCCCCCATCTGATCACCATGCTCATGATGATGGTGTTTTTCACCATCCTCGACCACGTGCGCGAAGGCCGTGTGCGCTTGCTGTGGACCTTGCCGGTCCTCATGATTCCTTGGGCGAATCTGCACGGCGGATTCCTGATCGGGATCGTGATCCTAGGCGCCTATGCGGGCGGGGAACTGCTGCGGGCGTTGGTGACGCGCGTCGCCGAAGAGCGGCGGGCCAGTTTCCGGGCGGCCGCGCAGTATTTGGCGGCAACAGTCGGGTGCTTGCTCGCAGGCCTTTTGAATCCCTACGGTTACCACCTTTATACCCATCTCTTCGAGTACTTGGGCGATCCCTACGCCATGAAGTATATCCAGGAGTTCCAGTCCACCAACTTCCATCACCCGGCAGCCATGTACCTCGAAATCATGCTGGTTTTGGGGCTCGGCGCGGCGGTTTGGTACGGGCGTCGGCGTCAGTTTACCGAGGTTTTGCTGATCGCGGGATTTGGCCATCTATCCCTGGTGATAGTAAGAAATATGCCGATCTACGTCCTAGCGGTGGCTCCGATCGTAGCCGTACCCATGGTGGCGTGGCTAAAGGCTTTGGCCGAAGGGCCCGTGGCGGAGTGGATCAGAACGGTGTTTGCGACTTTGGTGGAAATCGGCGAAGAATTAGTACCGCTGGAGCGGTTGTGGCGGTTGCACCTCGTTCCCGTGGTCGTGATGCTGCTGCTGACAGTGGCTATCGCGTCGCCCATGGCCGGAATCAAATTCAAAGCGGAATACGATCCAAAAGCGTATCCCGAGCAAGCGTTGGCGGCGCTGAATCCCGCATGGTTGAATCCAGCTTCCTCCGGGGCACGGCAACTTTTTGAGCCGGCGCAACACGTTTTTACGCATGACGAATGGGGAGATTATTTGATTTACAAATTGTCGCCCCGCGGATTTAAGGTTTTTGTCGATGGACGTAGCGACTTTTACGGCGGAAAGTTCGGCCAGGAATACATTGACGTGATGAACGTCAGGTACGACTGGCAGCAGACGCTCGATCGCTACGCAGTAGACACCATTCTCCTCCCCACAGACGCGCCGCTCGCCGGCGCCTTGAAGGAGTCCCGGCGGTGGCGCGTGGCCTACGACGATGGCATGGCCATTGTCTTTCGCCCGGCCGCGAGCGCGAGGATGGAACAGGTTTTCACCGGTACTGCCGGTGGAATTGGAGGGGATCGCAAGATCGCTTCTATCAAACCAGGGATCCCTGGGGATCACCTAAATTACAAATTGGAGGAGTACAAACCGTGAAGCAATTCATTCTGCAGTTCGTTCGCGAGGAAGAAGGCCAGGACTTGGTGGAATATACCCTGTTGTTGGCGTTCGTTTGCTTGGCGTCTGCGGCGCTGTTCATTGGCGCTGGTAATTCGCTCAAGGGCATCTGGGCTGACGCTAACGGCATTCTGGTCAATGCCAATAGCGCCGCCACCAGCTAAAAGCTGAATATCAACTCCGAACGGGTCAGCGCTAGTTGACCCGTTCGTAACCATCACGATGAAGAGAGTGTAAATATATGAAACAATTTATCCTAAGGTTCATAGCGGAAGAGGAAGGCCAGGATTTGGTGGAGTATACCTTGTTGTTGGCCTTCGTGTGCCTCGCTTCAGCAGCACTGTTCATTGGTGCTGGTCAATCGCTTCAGGGGATCTGGGCCGACGCCAATGGTATTTTGGTCAACGCCAATTCGTCGGCGACTAGCTAGACGGTCGGATCCGAGCACGGGGCGGTTGGAGGAGCCTCGCGCTCTTTTTGAGAAATACCTTGGAGGAAAAAAGTGCGATCAGCGATAACGGGCTGCAGCATGTTTTGGCAGGATGAGAGCGGACAGGATTTGGTCGAATATTCGCTGCTATTGGCTTTTGTGTGCCTGGCCTCGGCCGCGATGTTTATAGGGGTTGGCCGGAATGTGACCGGCATTTGGAAATTTACCAATAACCAGATGCAACAGGCGTATTGCGCCGCCGCGACCGCGTCATAGTCGACGCAGAGTTCGGACCGCTGGGGAGGACAAGGCAATGTTTTGGCAACGTTTTTTGGTCGATGATAGGGGGCAGGATCTGGTCGAATATTCACTGCTCCTGGCTTTTGTGTGCCTGGTCGGTGCGGCTACTTTCATAGGAATGGGAATCTCCGTCAACGGCCTGTGGAGCATCGCCAATAATCGCTTGGCTTCGGCCAATTGTACTTCTAATTGTTCAGGGAGCTAATCAGTGAAGCAACGTCTGGTATTCGTCATCTTATTCGCGCTGGTAGTATCCGGCGCAGCGAGCGCCGTGCTTTATCGGCTGATTTCCGCCCAAATGGCGGCCAACAAGGTGGCCGCAACCAACAAGGTAGTGGTCGCGAACCGCAACCTTTCGAGCGGAGACTTGATCAAAGACGTGGACGTCAAAGTGGTCGATTGGACCGGCCCCGTCCCGCCCGGCTCCTTAACCAAGACCGAGGACGCCGTCAACCGCGGCGTGATTGAACCCATCTACCTGGGCGAAGCCGTGGTTGAGAGCCGCGTCGCCAAGCCCGGCTCGGGAGCCGGCCTCGCGTCCATGATTCCCCAGGGCATGCGCGCCGTGGCTATCCGCGTGAACGACGTGGTGGCGGTATCGGGATTCGCCGCGGCTGGATCGCACGTCGATGTGCTGATCGCCGGCAATCCACCCGGAGGCAACCAGGCCGCCGGCACTGTAACCAAAACCCTTCTGCAAAATGTGGAGATTTTGTCCGCCGGCGCAACCATTCAAAAGGACGCCGAGGGCAAGCCCGTGAGCGTGCCCACCGTGAACTTGCTGTTGACTCCGGCCCAGGCCGAGATCATGAGCTTGGCGAGCAATGAAGCGCGCATCCAGTTAGTCCTGCGCAATCCCACCGATAAGGAAGAGGCGAAAACGCCTGGGACCGCCATGGCCTATCTGTTCAGCGGTGGAGTAGCACCGCCTCCCAAGGCTGCTGTCGATCCCAATGCCGCCGCCCGCCAGGTTCGCAAACCGGCTCCGCCCCCACCGCCGCCGCCGCCCGCTAAGGTGGTGCCGCCTCCCCCGCCTCCGCAGTTGAACGTCGAGGTGATTCATGGTTCGCGCAAAGTGGAACAGAAATTCGATGCAGAAGATAAAGCTAAGACTCCGGAGGCAGCGAAATGATTTTTCGCTCTAGTGTTTTCCTGGCCGCGCTGGCGTTTGGCCTGGGGCAATCCGCCATAGCACAGGATAACGCTCCCAGCCAGACCACCGCGTCCCGCGAGCTGTCCGTGACGGTGGGTAAATCGGTGTTGGTCGATTCACCGCAGACCATCGAGCGCATCGCGGTTTCAAACGGCGCGCTGGCCGAAGCGGTGGCGATTTCCCCGCACGAAATGATGGTGAACGGCTTGGCTCCCGGCGAAACCAGCTTGATCATCTGGCAGCAGGGCGGCAACCGCTTGTTCTTCGATCTCACGGTGCAGCGCAACGAGGCCCGCTTGGACGGCATCCGCCGCGAAATGGCTCAGGAATTGGGCGGCGACGACAAAGTCACCATTAATATGGAAGGCGATAACGTGTTCCTGCGTGGCACCGTTCCCACCCTGACGGCCGCGCAGCGTGCCGTGGATATCGCATCCACTCTCGGTAAGCCGATTAATTTGTTACGGGTGAACATACCAGGAACCGAAGCCCAGATCTTGATTAAAGTGAGATTCGCCGATGTGGATCGTTCCGCCACCAAGAATTTGGGTATAAACCTCTTCAGCCTGGGCGCGACCAACACCATAGGTCAATCCGCCACCGGACAATTTCAAACCCCCACCATCTCAAGCATCGGTGGTGGAGTGCTTCCCACCGCCACTTTGACCAGTCCGCTACAGCTTTTCCTGTTCCGCCCCGACCTGAATTTAGGCGCCACCATTGCCGCCCTGGAAGCTCGCAATTTATTGCAGATACTCGCCGAGCCCAACGTGATGGCCATCAACGGCCATAACGCCAGTTTCCTGGCCGGTGGCGAATTTCCCTTCCCCAACCTGCAAGGCGGCGGCGCGGGCTTAGGTGCCGTGACCATTCAGTTCCGCGAGTTCGGCGTGCGCATCAATTTCACTCCGACCATCACTCCCCGCGGAACGATCCGCTTGACCGTCACCCCGGAAGTCAGTTCGCTCGACTTCGCCAACGGCCTCATCTTCAACGGCTTTACCATTCCCGCGCTCAGCACCCGCAGAATGTCGACGGAGGTCGAGCTCGAAGAGGGACAGACCTTCGCTATCGGCGGCTTGCTCGACAATCGTGATACGGAGACATTCAATAAAGTCCCCGGGCTGGGCAACATTCCATTTTTTGGGAACTTGTTCCGTTCGCGGCAGATCACAAAGAACAATTCGGAGTTGCTGGTGATGGTGACGCCGGAACTCGTCCGCCCCATGCCAAAAGGGATGGCTCGGCCGAGCCTCAAGATGCCCGGAGACTTCTTGCCTCCTAACACCGCCGGCACGCCGCCGCAGACACCCGGCATGGATGTCACCGGCCCCGTGCCGTCCAAAGCGCCGCCCGAGCCCAGCATGCCCGTCGAGGATTTGATTAGGATGCAGGCCGCCACCTCGGCCGCGGCTGGCGCTCCGCCGTCGCAGCAGTTGCAGTTTGTCCCGGCCGTACTCGCGCCGCAACCCGGCCAGGCGCCGCCGCAAGCGCCCACTCCCACCGCGGCCCCGCCCGCCGCGCCCGCCGCCAGCCCCGTGAACCCGCAGTAGAAAGGTTTTTGAATGTATCCGCTTACCGCCGGACTGATTGTCGAAAGTAAAGAGCTGTGGGAGGAGCTGAAGGCAGCTCTCGCCCCATTGCCCATCCGGCTAGCCTTTGAGGCATCCGAAATTCCGCAGGACTGGGGCCCGTTTATGGAGCGCCTCGACCGTATGCAGCCCGATGTCATTCTCCTGGATGTCACCAAACTTCGCGAGCCTCTCGAAGAAATCGTGAAGCGCCTGCGTTCCTCCACCGCCCAGCCCGCGGTTTTCGCGCTGCATGATACCGCGCATCCCGACGCCATCCTCACGGCTCTGCGCGCGGGCGTGAGCGAATACTTGTACCCGCCGGTAGCCGATTCCTTGAACGCCGCACTCGAGCGCTTATCCGCCACCAAGGAAAAAGCCGGAAAAAGCGCTATGCGCGGCGGCAAGATCATCGCGTTTCTCTCGGCCAAGGGCGGCTGCGGAGCCACCACCATCGCCTGCCACGTGGCTGCCGAAATGGCGCGCCAGAGCACGGGCAAGATTCTGCTCGCGGACTTGGATTTGCAGACCGGCATGGTCGGCTTCCTGATGAAAAGCTCCTCGCCCTACTCGCTGGCCGACGCTGTCAATAACCTGCAGCGCCTGGATCAAAGCTATTGGCGCGGACTGGTGTCGAACGGCATCCCCAATCTCGAAATCATCAACGCACCCACGTCTCCGGCGGGAAGGCAGTTGCCGGCCGGTCACGTGAAGCAGGTCGTCGCGTTCGCGCGTACCCAATACGATTGGACGGTACTCGACCTCGGCCGCAATGTCAGCACCGCCACACTTTCCATGCTGGACATGGTGGACGAAACCTATCTCGTGACTACCCCCGAGGTTCCCGCCTTGCATCAGGCCAAACAAGTGGTGCAGGTGCTGCTCGACGCCGGCTACTCCCGCTCGCACCTGCGGCTGTTGCTCAACCGTACGTCGAAACGCATCGACGTGACCTTCGACGAACTCGAGAGCATGCTGGGCGTACCCGTGTTCGCCACCGTGGACAACGATTTCGACGCCCTTTACGAAGCCTTCAGCGAAGGGCGTTTGGTGAGCGATTCGAGCGGCCCCGGCGCGGACTTCGCGCGGCTGGCCGCGAAAATCGCGGGCGTGCAGGAAGTCAAGAAGAAAAGATTTTCGCTGTTTGGCTAGATAAGTATTTGGATGAGAGAGGATCACCGCGAATGGCAGTAAACTCAAACGCACTGGTACCCACGGAATCGGCGTGGGTGGACCGCCTGTTCACTCAGGCGGCCTTCAGTCCCGAGTATCAGGAACTGAAATTCACCTTGCACCGCAAGCTGCTCGACCGCATCAACCTCGAAATGCTGTCGAGTGTTGCGGTCGACCGCGTGCGTTCCGAAGTGCGCTCCGCTGTAGCCCGCCTGGTCGAAGAAGAAAAAACTCCGCTCAGCATGATGGAGAAGGACCGCATCATCGGCGAAGTCCTCGACGAAGTATTCGGCCTGGGCCCGCTCGAGCCCCTGCTCGCCGATCCCACCATCTCCGACATCCTGGTCACCACGCCCAAGCTGGTCTATATCGAACGCGCCGGTAAGTTGTACAAGACCCCGGTGCAGTTCAAAGACAACCAGCATTTGATGCGCATCATCGAAAAAATCGTGGCGCGCGTCGGCCGCCGCGTAGACGAATCCTCGCCCTTGGTCGACGCCCGCCTGCCCGATGGCTCCCGCGTCAACGCCGCCATCCCACCGGTAGCCGTCGACGGGCCTCTACTTTCTATCCGCCGTTTCGGCCGCGACCCGCTCAAAGCGGAAGACTTGGTGCGGATCCTGACGCTAACCGACGGCATGATGGAACTATGCAAGGCGTGCGTGAAGGCGCGTCTCAACATTCTGATCTCCGGCGGAACCGGTGCCGGAAAAACCACTTTGCTGAACGTGTTTTCCAGCTTCATCCCGGAGGACGAGCGCATCGTCACCATTGAAGACGCCGCCGAACTTAAGTTGCGCCAGGAGCACGTGGCGCGCATGGAAACCCGCCCTCCCAATATTGAAGGCACCGGCGCCATTCGCATCCGCGAACTGGTCATCAACGCTTTGCGTATGCGCCCTGACCGCATCATCGTCGGTGAAGTCCGCGGCGAAGAGGCGCTCGATATGTTGCAGGCCATGAACACTGGCCACGACGGCTCGCTGACAACCATTCACGCCAACACCCCGCGCGACGCTTTCGGGCGTCTCGAAGTGATGGTGGGAATGGCCAACGCGAATATGGGAATGCGCGCCATCCGCCAGCAGGTGAGTTCCGCTCTTGACATGGTCGTGCAAATTGCCCGTATGAGCGATGGCACGCGCCGTGTAGTCGCGCTCACCGAGTGCGTCGGCATGGAAGGCGACCTGATCACCATGCAGGATATTTTCGTTTTTGAAAAGACCGGCTTGACTGACAAGGGCCGCGTCACCGGCCGCTTCCGCGCCACCGGTATCCGCCCCAGATTTTACGAGCAACTGCGCGCCTCCGGCGTGCAAATCCCCACCTCGCTGTTTCAAACGGTGGTGGAATTGGGAGGTCCGCAATAGTCATGACACCCGTCATTATCGTTATCGTTTTTCTAGTCCTGTTCGCCGTACTGATGATGGCCGTGGGGCTCGGCTCCCGCTTCCTCGAAGTGCGCAGCAAAAAGCAGATGGAAACCATTCTGAACCCCGTTTCCGGAGTGGTGGAAGAGCATGAGACCTCCATTCTGGTGACTCCCACCGAGCGCGATTCTCTGGATTCTTTCCTTGAAGGCTCCGCGATTCAAACCGGCATCCAGACACTGCTGCAGCAAGCCGGCCTGCAGTGGGCTCCCAGTCACCTGCTGGTGGCCATGGCGGTGGGCGCGGCGGTGGGAGGATTCCTGGGTTATGTGCTGCAACCCTTGGGATTCATGATATTCAGCGTAGTTTTTTTTGCGTTCCTCCTAGGCGGATTGCCGTACTTCTATGTTCGCTACAAGCGCGGCGCCCGCCTCAAGGAATTGGAAGAGCAGCTTCCAGATGCCTTGGATTTTCTGGCACGGTCCATGCGCGCCGGGCATGCCTTTTCGATCAGCCTGGAGATGATCGGTACCGAAATGCCCGATCCGATGGGACAGGAGTTCCGGGCTCTTTTTGCCGAGCACAACTTGGGAGCACCCATTGAGGTGGCCATGGCGAACTTCGGCAAACGAGTGCCACTGCTGGATGTGCGTCTGTTTATTTCATCGGTTGGACTGCAGCGCCAAACCGGCGGCAATTTGAGCGAGGTTCTCACGCGTTTAGCGTTCTTGATTCGCGAGCGATTCCGCCTGCGCGGACAAGTGAAGGCTGCGAGCGCCCACGGGCGGCTTACCAGTATGGTGCTTACTATCCTGCCCATCGTCATGATATTTGCCTTGAACTTTGTAGCGCCGGACTATCTTCCGACGATGGTGAAGGATCCGGATGGCAAATACATGGTGTTGGCAGCAGTAGTGTTTCAAATACTGGGGTATCTGGTTATGCGGAAAATCGTGAATATTAAAGTGTGAAGCTATGGCACCTATACTCATTTCCATTTTTGTCTTTGCCGGCTTGCTGGGGTTCATTTTGTACCTGGGCTACCGCTTCTATGCGCGCCCAGGGCGAGTCTATGAACAACTCGGTGGTCCCGCTTCGCTCGGTCTCCCGTCGATCGACCGCACGGAAAAAGGTGATCTAAACGTAGTTGTCACGCTCATCGAGCAATTGGGGCACGTCGTCCCCGTGAGCGAAGACGATGAGTCGGTGGTGCGCCACGATTTGATCGCGGCTGGATACCGCTCCGACAACGCTGTGTGGGTCTATTTCGGATTGCGCGCGGTCAGTGCGGTGCTCCTGGTGGGGTTGGCCCTGATTTTCCGTTCCAGCATCACGTCGAATCCCATCCTCGCTATTGTGGTGCCGATAGCCGCTGGATTCGCCGGATGGTTCGGACCAAGTTTTGTTTTGGATTTCTTGGTGGGCGCGCGCCAGCAGCGAATCCGCGAGGGTCTGCCCGACACCTTGGATCTCATTGTCGTCTGCGTGGAGGCCGGACTGGCATTGGACCAGTCCATGCAACACGTTTCGCGCGAATTGATGGACGTGCATCCGGACATCAGCCAGGAAGTTGAAATCGTCAATCTGGAAATTCGCGGTGGCAAGCGCCGGGTGGAAGCCCTGCGCGGGCTCGCCGACCGTACCGGTGAACCGGAACTCAGTAAGTTGGTGGCGGTGATGATTCAGACCGATCGGTTCGGCACCAGCATCGCCGATTCGTTGCGCACCCACTCGGATTTCATGCGCGTCCGCCGCCGTCAAGAAGCGGAAGAGCGCGCTGCCAAAGTTGGCGTGAAACTGGTGTTTCCTATATTCTTCCTGATCCTGCCTGCCATGCTCATTGTGGTGGCTGGGCCAGGTCTGTTACAAGTATTCAAGTACCTCTTCCCGATGATGAAGAACTTTCACGCGGGTACAACCTAAGGAGAACTGCGCATAAATGAGCAACAACACGATGGCGGCGATTTTATGGATCGGCGCCGGCTTGATCCTGGTGCTGTATTTGATGCGACGTAGCCGTCGTAAGAAGCGTCGCTAAGAAGGCAATTTTTAGGGCGGCCCCAAACGCCCATCACCCAGATGATGAAGTATTCGGAGGACCTGCTGGGCCGGCAGAACGCCGATGGTGGCTGGAGCTATCACCGCGGCGGCTCATGGACGGAACCAACATGTTACGCCCTGCTGGCTCTCACAGCGAGCGGAGCGAGCCCTACGGCCGAGGTGCGCCGCGGCATCCAGTGGCTGCGCCGCTGCCAGCGGGCGGACGGTGGTTTTGCCCCTCGTGAATCCGTTCCTGAGAGTACTTGGCTTACCGCGCTCACTCTCTTGTTGCCGCCCGCAATCGAAGGCCTTGATCGCCAACGCGCGGAGGCCTGGACGGTGGACCAAACCGGTCGCGAATCTGGATGGGTCAATCGGCTCCGCTTATGGTTGGTGGGCGCGGATTCTTCAGGTGACTCCATGAGTTTCGATGGGTGGGCGTGGTACCCAGGAACCGCTGCGTGGGTCGCCCCCACTGCGGTATCGGTACTGGCACTCGAGAAGATCGAGAGGGCTGGAAATCAGGCGGACTTGCATAAACGCATTCAAGAAGGCCGCAGCTTTCTGCTCGCCCGCCGCTGCCGCGACGGCGGCTGGAACCATGGTTCCACGCGCGCCCTCGGTTACGATTCCGATTCCTATCCCGAAACTACCGGCATCGCGCTGCTCGCCCTGCACGGCACCTCGGGCCCCCAAGTCACCAAAGGTTTAGAACGCGGCGAACAGCACTTGGCCGCCTGCCAGTCGAGCGAAGCCGCCAGTTGGCTGCGCCTGGGATTGGGCGCGCATGGCCGTCCTACCCAAGTGGCCGATCCCGCTGCCTTGCCCATGCATGGCGGCGTCATGGAGATCGCAATAGCCTCGCTCGCCCAGGCGGCGCAGGCGGGACAGAACCCGTTCCTCGTATGAAACTCACCCGCAGGTCCTGGACCAAGACCGCCGGTCTAGCCGCCGCCGCTGTCACCACAGGAGCCGCCGCCGGAGTCAGTTGCGCCAGGCCTTCTAAAAACACACAACCCTGGGCCCCCGTTTCGATCTACCGCGCCGCCACCTACTCCGAAGAACTATACGACCTTGTCCGCCGCATCATAGCCGACCACGCCTTAGACGTCCGCGGCAAGCGCGTAGTATTGAAGCCCAACCTCGTGGAATTTGACGCCCACACCGTTATCAACACCAATCCCAAGCTAGTGCACGCGGCGCTAGAAGCGTTTCGCGCCGCCGGTGCCGCCGAAGTCCGTATCGCCGAGGGGCCCGGCCACCGCCGCGTCACATTAGATCTAGCCGACGCCGGTGGCTACTTCTCGACCGTCCCTAAATTCGAAACCGTTTTTACAGACCTCAACCTCGACGAAATCACACGCGTCGCATTAGTGAATCCGCAATCCCGTCTGGGTCGCTGTTCCTCCCCAACACCGTCCTCGGCTGCGATCTCCTGGTCTCCATGCCGAAACTAAAAACCCATCATTGGGCCGGAGCCACGCTCAGCATGAAAAATCTCTTCGGCGTAGTGCCTGGCGGCGTTTATGGTTGGCCTAAAAATGTCCTGCACTGGGCCGGCATCCCCGAATGCATCGCTGACCTACACTCGCTCTTCCCCAAAGCCTTCGCCATCGTCGACGGCATCGTCGGCATGGAAGGCAACGGCCCCATCCAAGGCACGCCGCGTACTGCCGGAGTCGTCATCGCCGGAGCCAGCCCGGTCGCCGTCGACGCCACCTGTTGCCGCATCATGGGACTCGACCCCACACGCATCCGCTATCTGCAACTCGCCGCCGGCGAACAGAATTTGGGCGAGGATTTGATTCCACAAAGAGGGGGAGCGGATCGCTAGCGTCGCCACTCGCTTCGCAGTCCTACCCGGTCTGGAAGGATTGCGCTACCCCCAATGATGCTGGCTTAGGGTGAGCAACGCGCAGAGTTCAATTCCGCGCCATCGGGCAGAAGAAACCATGTCGAGGGAAGTCTACGTCGAGTCCGGAGCCCAATACAAAACCCCGGTCACACGCGCTTTCGGCCGCCGCTGAGCGGCTCTAATTGCAGTGGTGGCCCTGCTGCTGCTGGTTCCCTGCTTTTGGCAACCCCACATCATGGCCGGCGACCTGTCGAGTCACTTTTACAATGCCTGGCTGGCAGGGCAGATTGAACAGGGCAAGCTCAAGGATGAGGGACTGAGCCTGGCGCATCCCCTCACGAATGTTCTATCGGACTGGGTCATCGAAAAGTTGTTCTATAGAGTGGGACGCTCCGCGACAGAACGCATCGTGGTCGGGGCGGCCGTCGAGATATTTTTTTGGGGGGCTTTCTTTTTCGTGGCGACCGTGGTGCAGCAGCGGTGTTGGATTATCGCGCCCAGTCTGGGAATGCTCACTTATGGTTTGGTCTTCCATCTGGGTTTTCTGAATTTCTATCTCTCAACGGGCTTCAGTCTTTGGGTGCTGACGCTTCTCTGGGCCCCCCGCAGCCGTGCCAAGCTTTTGGCTGGCCCTCCCCATCGCGGCGCTGGCGCTCCTGGCGCATGCTCTCCCCTTGGCCTGGGCCGTCGCGGCGCTACTTTATGTGCACGGTCTGCGGCGGGTGCCCGAGTCCCTGAGATGGGGCATTCTTTTTAGGCGCCGCGTGCCTCTTGATTCTTATGCAGGCCACTCTGCTGGCTGTCTTTCCCTCGCGGTGGCTCTTGGGAGATGTGGTCGGGCTGGATGGAATCACAGGCGTGACGGGTGTGGGCCAATTGTGGCTCTATGGCGCCGAATACCTGTTCGTAATTGTGGGAATACTGATCGTCTGGTTCATTTTGTTCCTCGAGCGTTTGGACCGCGGGTCGATCCTTGAAGACCCGGCGGTCCATATCTGGGCTCTTAGTATCCTGGCAATCATATTAATGCCGCGCCAGATTCAATTCCCGCAATATCGAATGCCGATGACTTTCATGCAGCCCAGAATCTCACTTTTTGTAGCCATTACGTTCTGCGCCGTCGTGGCCGGCGGGATGGCATGGGCGCAGTTTGACACGCGCCTCGATCCTGTTGGCTGCGGCCTTCTTTACCATGCTCTATCTGGACGCGAAGTCCTTGAACCAAGTGGAGGCCGAGATCACGCGACTAGTATCAACCCTGCCTCCCGGTATGCGCGTGGTTGCCGCGCTGGGGGACTCCGCCAGCCAACGTCTGGATGGGCTGATTCACGTAGCCTCGGGCGCATGCCTTGGGCGGTGCTGGGATTATGGGAATTATGAGCCGGCCAGCCGCGCGTTCCGTGTTCGCGTATCGGGCCCCAATCATGTGGTTACCGATAGCACGCGCACCATGGCCGACATCGAGTCGGGCAAGCATGTCGTCACTACGCAGGAAGCGCCGCTCTACAGCGTCTGTTTGACGAAAGGAACGGAAACCCAGCTCGAGCTGCGTCGAATGGGCGCCGGTGAGACTACTTGCCGGGATAGCATTCCGGCGACAAAGCATTTTTAACTTGACGATTTGGAAACGGGCCGCCATCAGCGCGTCGTAATCAGCGCCAGATTCCAAACCACCAGCGCCGCGTACCAGTAATTAATGAGAAGTATAGCCCGGTAGCGCCCGCGCCAGACGCACACCGCCCCCAACCCCAACGCCACCGCCTTTGATGCCAGTACTCCCGCCAGCGGCCCCCAATGCATCAGCGCCCGCACAAAAGGACTCGCCTCCGCCAACCCCAGTCGGAACCCCAGCCACGTAGTCGCGACGTCCAGCACTTGCAGGTAGAGAAACACGTGCAGACTAAAAGTCCAATCGCGTGATGCGGCGGGGAAACTTTCCAGTGCGGCCATGACTCGCTTTTCGACAGCGAAGTTCGAGGTAAGAGTAGAATCTAGCGCGGAGCCCAGCGCAGCGCCGCCGCCAGAAAACCCAGCGTCCCCAGCGCGATCAACGCCCCGTGCGGCAACCGCATTCCTTGATCCGAACTCACATCCAGCTCGGGAGTCTGTTTATAAGGCGCGCGCCCGCGCCCTAGGCTGGTGATAATGGTGCCGACGTTGCCCAGTGTCCTGCGCAATCTCCCCTTGGACATCACCAGCGCCAACCCCGCCACCGCGCCCGCCACTGAGGTCAGCACCAGAATGCCGAACCAATCCGCCGCGCCCACCATTGCACCCACCGCCGCCATCAGTTTTACGTCGCCCGCCCCCATGGCATGTAGCACATACAGAACCATGTAAATCCCCAGCGCCAGCCCGAATCCCTTCAGCGAATACAACAACCCTTCGAGCGGCCTTTCGAATAGGAACATGTTCAAGGCAAAACCCAGAATCACGCCCGCCAGCGTCAGCCAATTAGGAATCCGCCGCGTGCGAATATCCCAGAAAGCGGCAACGATCACCAGCGCGGACAGTATGATCCGGATCCCCAGCGGCGGAAGCGTCATGAAATTGTAGGTTCGGTTTCCGGCTCCGCCTTCGTTCCCGTTCGCGTGGTCCCGCTCTCGGCCGCCTTCAGCAGTTTGTACAAAATCCGATTCGTGGGTATGTGCTCTTCCACGTAATCCACCCCTGGACCCGTAATCTCGTAATCGCTGTTCTCATCCTGCCGCAGATAATTGCGTTCCTTCAAGTACCACATGGTGAACAACAGATGCTCACGCGGCAAAGACATCATCGATTCGAATTCCAGCAGCGAAATCCCCGGATCGTCCGGATCGCTGCGCCGCCGCGTGTACAGTAAACACAGAATCCCCATGCGCCGGTTCGCTTCCCCGTCCACCCCGATCGTAAAATCTTTGGTTTCGAAAACATCAATCGGCTCCGCGCGATGCTCCTGATACAGGCTGTCGTACGATTTCCTCAAGTCGGAATCCGCCAGCGTGTCGAAAGCCTGATTGAGCAGCAGGAAACGCGTGGTGTCTCCCGTTTCCGGATTGTCCGGATGATAGCGCTGCGCCAGCATCTTGTACACCCGGTGAATGGTCTCCGGCTCGGCGTTGGGACTGATCTGCAGCAACTCGTAATAGTCAACAAAACCGGAATCGGACATGGTTTATACGATGATACTTTACTTTGTGGCCAGCGCCCCGCCGCGCGGCATCCCACTGATCTTCACGCGGTACTCCGGATACATGGTTTCCGCGCCTCCGCGCACGGCTTCCAAGGGCAGCTTATATTTATCCGCGAACTCCGACAAAAACTTGTTCTGCCCCGGCAGGTGATGCGGGATCACCCCCGCGGGCCGGTCGACTTCCGTCACCGCCTCGCACGGATACGCCGGAATCTCGTGCGTGTTGTCATTGAAATAATCCGAAGTACGAATGAACGGCTCCGTCAAATACACCGGGTCCGTGACCACCGTCATCATGGTCAAATAATCGCCGTGCCGGAACCAGTGCTCGACCACGGTAGCCCGCTCGCTGCGCGGCACCCCGTTCCTCCGGATATACGATTCCTTCAGATGTGTCGTGGTGATAGTCAGCATCGGCCCCTCCCACTTGCCCGTCGAAAATCCTTGCCACGTGTGCGCTGCATATTCGGGAGGATGCGCCCGCCCGTCCATCCAGATCGTGCGCTCCTGCGCCTGCCACTCGCGATGCGAATGAATCGCGATCACCTGCTGCGTGGATGTATCCACTTCTTTGGTGATGCGCACGTGTCCCGTAATCCGACGGATGCGGACGGCACTGAAACTCCGGCAGCGTCAGTAGCGAAGCATCCCAGCTATCGGCCCGCATGCGCGCCGCATCGTTGATCGGTAGCCCCAGATAATCGCCCAATTCCGGTCCCGGAATCTGCTCCGGAAAATCCTCGTGATACCGCGCCACCCACTCGCCCACCAAATCCACCTGCGCAAATAGCGGAACACCCAACCCCATCAGCAAACAGCAAGCCAGAGCTTTCATGTAACTTAAGATACGCTCGCGATACCGTCAGGTGCAACGCGGGTATCCGCCGCCTCACATTCCATAATTCTCGGGAGCCAGAATCTCAACTCTCGGAAAATGGCTGCCATACCGGCCGGCATCGCGCGTGAGCAGTGCCAGGCGGCCAATAGCGGCATGCGCACCAATATACAAATCGGGCAGAGGGCGACGTCCGCAAGCCCCCCCGGCGCCGATATTGTAAGAAGCTTTTCCTCGCCAGGAACTACAGAATGCTGCCCAAGCGCGCCCCGGCAGCGGCTCAAACGCGTTCGCTACCGTGGAAGATCGCGCCAAACATTTGATGAGAAAACACTTTCTAGCTATAATAAAGTAAGGTAGAATATGTTACAGAAGAAGAGAAACTCCGCGAGTCTCAATGTGAAAGACCCGGAAGCCCACCGCCTTGCTCAGGAGATTGCGAAGACCACTGGCGAGACCTTAACCCGTGCTGTCACGGAAGCGCTGCGGGAGCGCTACGAACGCCTCCGTAACCGGCGCGAAAAGGCCGCGATAGAGGAATTGTTCGCCATCGCTAAGCGCGCCTCCTCCCAGGTCAAGCATCCCTATCTCGACCATGCCGCATTCCTCTATGACGAACGCGGTCTCCCGAAATGATCCTAGATACCTCCGCGCTTGCGGCAATCCTTTTTGGAGAACCCGAGGCCGCTCTCTTCATCCAACTCATCCACGCCGCCGACCGCTGCCGGATGAGCGCTGCAAGCTTCCTTGAGCTCTCCATCGTTGTTGAAAGTCAAATTGGGCCGGACGCTAGCCGTCAATGCGATATTTTTTTCCGCAGGGCAGGCATCATCATCGAACCGTTCACGGTCGAGCAGGCGCATATCGCTCGCCAAGCCTTCCTCGACTTCGGTAAAGGCCGACACGCGGCGGGCCTGAATTTCGGTGACTGCTTTTCTTATGCGCTTGCCAAGATCACCGGCGAGCCCCTCCTCTTTAAAGGCGAGGATTTCAAAAAGACCGACATGGCGTCCGCAGTCTGATGCGACCGCGATCTTAGCCGAGCCCCAACTCAAATGGCCCATGCCATGCACCGGTGCACTCCTAGGAGCAGTTCCGGCATTCTGTCAGGTGTCTGCAGTGATCGCGACTCTGACTTAGCCAGCCAGCCGGCAGCGGCTGGATCGACATTAAAGCATTTTGGCTCCGTTGATGACGGCATATATAAAGGATCGCGGCCTAAAAGCGATGCGGATTACCGGTTTCTTCAATCCCTGCACGTGAAGTACATTGTGAACCTGCAAGTCATACCGTTACTAACCCGCTCAGAACAAAGGAAAGCCAAAGAGTATGGAATTACCGTGATTCCGGGCACCATGAACGCGTCCCCGTTTTTCACCATCCGAAAAGCATGTCGATAAGATACTCTCGATCTTGCGGGATGGGCGCTATCATCCCGTCTATTTCCATTGCAAGTTCGGGCGCGATCGGACCGCCATTATTGCCGCGCTCTATAAAATGTATTTTCTGGGGATGTCGGAGCCGGAGGCCATGCAATATCTGCATGATATAGGCTATGGTTTTAAGTTCGGTTGGCTCCGCAGTGGACTGACCAGATACCTGCGAAACCATCCAACACTGCCAGCTTCCCTGAATGCAGCTGCGCAGCCCCAATAAGTTTCAACGTGTGGCGTAATCGTCGTTAGTCACCCACGCTTGAAAAATAGCTGCGGACCAGCCGCCGCTCCCAATCGATTTCATACCCGCAAGCCATCGCTCCAGATTAGCCCATCCTCTGGTCCAACTCGCGTCCACGGCAGCCCGCGCTTCTTCGACTTCGCTATAGGCTTGCTCGAGCAACCTGGAACCAAGAGACGCGCCGCACCTAGATTCGCTCCACACTCCCGAGGAGCGGCTCCGCAGCAGGGATTTGTACGAGGCGACTTGCTATTTCCTACCTGCATCAGCCTATGTTGTCGGCATGCGAAAAACGCTGAAAGTAGTTCCGATCACGTCAAGCAGATGGCGGTTAGTTGCTTTAGACGAGGAATCCAGTCGCACAATCTTTGGAATAGGAGACCAGCGTTTTGCGTTTGATATCGTAACACGGGTTACTGAGCTACCCCGCCACACGGGAGATCAACGTGCTCCCGTGGTCCCTTTGAAAAAACGACGCAGATGAAATTCCGCTTGACTCTTCGCGGAACCAGAGGGATGAATGGCGTCGGGTAAGAACAAAATGCGAAGGACCGAATTCACCATCCATCTGGACCGCAAAGTTGGGATCTTAACACTCAAAGACAAGCATCCCTCAAACAACGGCGTCCTGACATTTTCAAATGAACGCGAATTGCGTAAACTCGCCGCGCGTTGGCCGGGAACGCGCTTGGTCCAGATTTGGAACCAACTGCCCGGCGTAAGGAAGGTAACTCGGTTCACCGATCGGGACATCGCGATACGTCGAATCTGGGCTGTTGTTCAGGAGCTGGCGCCTGCGGATGGGGCATCAGCGGCCGCGAGCCCCGATCTGGGCACTAAGGCTGAACGTGTTGTGGAACTTCTTAAAGGGCCGTCCGGAGCCTCACTTCGAGCCATCATGGACCTGACTGGGTGGCAGCCCCACAGTGTGCGGGGCTTCATCAGCGCTCAACTAGGCAAGCGGATGGGCTTCAAAATCCAGTCCTTCAAACGGGACGGGGAACGGATCTACCGAATCCGCCCGTAAGGCCCTGGCACGCCCCATTTTTCCCTTCGATTCCTCGCCGATTTGACTTGCTTATCGATGCAGGTTGAGTGATGAATGCATGTGCCGGCGCACAAGCAGCCGCGAAAGGAGAAAGCCTTGACCATCCTACGTTTCCAAACCAACACTCCCACGGAGGTGGCCTTAAATTCGCCTCAGGGCACCATTGTCGAAGGTCGCTACGGGGAACGAGTACTATTCCATTTAACCGACGGACGCGTCATGTACGTTCCGCCGATTGTTGCTAGAAAGATCGAGGCCCAGGGTATCGCCCCGGGAGAACCCTTCGAACTCTGTAAGACCCAAGTTAAAAACGGACGACTGCGGTCCATCGAATGGTGGCTGAGGCGAACTCACACCGAATCACCGGAAGGGGAAACCGCTCAAGCGTCACACGAGCCTCCGAGCGATCTCGAGTCCCAGCTTGTCGAGTCGATCGCAGCCGTGAATGGTATCAATGGCAATGGCCACCCACCCGCGGCCAGCCAGAACGACGCGACTCAGAATGGATCTCCGCAGAGCGAATCCACCCAACCGATACCGGTAACGAAGCTTGAGCATGCGTTAAGAACGGCCATCTCGGCGGCACACAATGCTGAAAAGTACGGCAGCGATCTTGGCTACGTGGTGCGCTTCGACGCCGATGCCATTAAGTCGATGGCAATCACGGTCCTAATCAACATGAGCGAAGGAGCCCGGCGATGATGGATTCAGTCGGAATTGCGGGAACGCCGGCGATTGCCTCCCCTCCGTCCACAATAGGGACGCCACCAAGCGAGGTCCTGTCACCTAGCCAAGTCCGCTGTTTCATGGACTGCCAGATCCGCTGGTGGTACAAGTATGGCTTGAAGGTCCAAGACGCCCCCACCGGGAACATGGCTTTGGGCCGGGCCGTACATTCCGCTCTTTGTGAGAACTTCGCCCAGAAAGTGGACACGCGCGAAGATCTGCCGACTCCGGGCATCGTGGCATTGTTTCGTGAAGCCTGGATAAACGAGCGCGAACAGACCGAATTTCGCGATGAAGAAAACCCGCAGGAACTCGCAGCTACAGGAGAGGCGCTCGTAACAAAGTACATGGACAGCGTGGCTCCGACCATCGACCCTGCGGTGGTCGAACTCAAGGTCGATGGTGAAATTGGAGGGGTCAAGGTGCGGGGCTGGATCGATCTTCTGGACGCAGAAGGCCGTGTAATCGACATCAAAACCGCGAAGGCCCGACCCAGTTCCGTCGACCCGATGCACAAGTTTCAGGTCGCCACCTATTCCCATCTCATCGCCGGTGCGAGTGGGGATGGCCGCATCGACACGTTGGTGAAGACCAAAACCCCGCAAGTAGTCTCTCAAAATTTTCAAATCACGTCGGAAGAGATGCGAGCGGCGCAAACGCTCTATCCCGCGGCCCAAGAAGCGATGCGTCAGCAGCGCTACATGCCCAACCGTCTCTCCATGATGTGCTCCCGACGAAACTGCTCCTACTGGCGGCACTGCGAACGGGAATGGGGCGGCGAGGTTCCCGAGTCATGAAGCCGCAGCGCAACCCCCGTTACCTCGCCTTTATTCGCACACAGGCGTGCTGCGTATGTGGGTCTACGCGAGGCATCGAAGCTTCGCATACTGGCCCGCATGGCCTGGGGCAGAAGTCACCGGATTCCTCCGCGATCCCGCTCTGTGCAAAGCATCATCGTACCGGTGCCGACAGCTATCATCGGTTGGGTCCACGAAAGTTCTCGGAGAAGCACAACCTGAACATCCCTGCTATGGTCCGCAGGCTAAATTTGAAGCCCATGATTCGCGTCGAGGCGGGATTTTTCGTGGCGTATCTAGACGACCAAAGATACGTGTTGTGCAAAACCGAGGTTGGCGTTCGACCTGCCGTACGCGAAGCTTTACAACTCCGCCGGGAGAGCCAAGCAGCCCATGAGGTTGCATCCTGACCACGGTCCAAGAGCGGCCAAGCAACTCTACAATAAAGGACGCAGGCCAGGTGGACCGGTTGGGTGATCGGAAGCGATCTATTCTTGGAGCCAGCCGCCAGTTGTCGAGTCGCACGGGCCATGACGGGGCTGTCCGGCTTGTCTTGACTGCCGACACAAAATGTCACTTCTTATCGTACTGACCATGTCATTACGGAATGCTATACTGATTTTTTGGAGGTGTTTATGCGTGTTTCTGCGCGGCCAGGAGCCAAGCGCGATACTCTCAACATCCGTATCAAGCCAGAGGTGCGTGGGTTGATCGACCGCGCCGCCGAATTGGTGGGCAAGAATCGAACAGATTTCGTGCTCGATGCGGCGCGCCATGCGGCTGAAGACGCTCTATTAGATCGCACTTTGTTCGTCGTGAACTCAAAGGCCTATGCGGAGTTCATAGCGCGTCTCGATGCTCCGCCCCAGCCGAACGAACGCCTACGTCGGAGCTTGAAAACAGCCGCGCCCTGGGAATAAGAGTGCCGCTATCGCCGCCCGAGCCACTAGCCGCGCACCATGAATTGGAGGATTTCTATTCTGGCGAGGCATCTGTGGATGATTGGCTAAAACGCCGAGCGCGCGCCAATCAAACGAGTGGCGCATCGCGTACCTACGTAGTTTGTGAAGACTTGAAGGTAATGGCTTATTATGCACTCGCTTCAGGGGCGCTGACTGTGGGGAGTGCTCCTGGGAGATTCAGGCGGAATATGCCAGATCCGATCCCGGTTGCCGTGTTCGCTCGACTCGCCGTCGACCGCTCCTATCAAGGACGTGGCGTTGGGCGCGCACTGTTCCGCGATGGGGCACGCCGTGTCGTTCATGCGGCTGACGCCATCGGTATTCGTGGAATCGTTGTTCATGCTATTTCGGAAGAGGCACGGAAATTCTATCTCGCGCTCGGTTTCGATCCATGCCGTAATGAGCCAATGATGCTTGCGGTCACTCTAACTGATATACGCAGTGCGCTTTTGTAAGAAAGCCTATCTCGCAGGCGAATTTGAAAAGGACTTAGAGACGCCAGCCGAAGAGCTAATATGAGGGATTCTGTCAGCGTGACCGAATTGCGAGAATCCATTGCCGCGAAGAAGGACCGGCCTAATCGGTTGCGGCCTCTGCCGTCCGAAGTCTTGCGCAATCTAGAGCATTATTACAATCTTGAAATCACCTACACCTCGAATGCCATTGAGGGGAACACGCTCACCGCGGTGGAAACGACTCTGGTCATCGAGCAAGGCATCACGATCACCGGGAGGCCGCTCAAAGACCACCTAGAAGCGCTCGATCATTACGACGCGATCCGGTATGTGCGGGAACTGGCCAGCGAAAAGAGGTCCTTGATTGAGAATGACCTGTGAAACCTGCACCGACTCACGATGCAGCGGTCCCGGCCGGATATTGCCGGTCGGTACGCGGACTTGGCCCGGTACGTCCGCACGGAAACGGGGCGCTTTGAGTTTCCATAACCGGCCGAAATTCCGGCGCTCATGGGCGACTTTGCGGGTTGGCTGGGCTCTGCCCCAGCTACGCCGGAAATCGCGTTTGCCGCTCACCGGCGCTTAGCGGATATTCACCCTTTCAACGACGGCAACGGCCGCACAGCGCGGCTTCTTATGAACCTTATTCTTATAAAGGGTGGCTATCCGCCTGTCGCCGTGCGCCCAGAGGATCGCCTCGCCTATATTCGACCGCTGCAGCAATCCCAATTAGGGCTAGGAACCGAGAGTTTCGACACTCTGCTTTATGAGCGATTGGACGCCACGTTAGGGAAGTACCTCGACGCTTTCGAACAGGCGCGGCGCCCATGAACCGGACAACGTTAAGTTTGTCGGAATTGTCGGGTTTGCCGGTACCTTCGGACATCGAATGTCACGGCAGATGTTTCTCAAAGGTACTTGCCGAGAAACCCTTCCCGTGACGTGGTATGGTGAAATCACTATAATTAATTGAGGAGCCGTCTTTGAAGGCGGTGGTGTGGATCGGATCAAGTCGCAAGGATTTGCGCGCTTTTCCCGAGCCGGTCCAGGATCACATGGGCTACGCCCTGTACATCGCGCAGTGCGGCGGCAAGCACCGCGATACGAAGACGCTGAGCGGCCTTGGCGGGGCGGGAGTGTTGGACGTAGTCAAGAACTTTCGCGGCGATACGTTCCGCGCGATCTACACCCTACGGTTCGCGGGGGCGGTGTATGTCCTTCACGCCTTCCAGAAAAAATCCAAGACTGGTAGAGAGACCGCGCGCCGGGATATCGCATTGATCACGCAACGCCTCCGTGAGGCCGAATAGATTGCAAAAAGGATGGAGCCATGAGCAAAAAGAGAAAACAAGGGGGAAGCCTGAACGTGTTCAAGGATCTCGGTCTGCCGAATGCGGAGCAGCACTTTATCAAGGCGCAGCTCGTCTTCAAGATCGACACCTTGATGAAGGAGCGCGATCTGAAACAGATCGAGGCGGCCGTTTTGTTGGGCATCAAACAGCCCGATGTCTCCAAGATGCTGCGCGGTGAGTTTCGGCAGTTTTCCGTAGAGCGCCTCCTGCATTTCCTAGTAGCTCTCGATCAGGATGTTGAAATCCTGGTAAAGCCGCATCGTAACACCAGGAATGCTGCCGCGTTGCATGTCTCCTGAGCGTGGTATTGATTTCGAGACTGCGCAATCATTTCGGTTAACTTCGTCATAGAGTTTCCTCTCATCAGAGGTCGCACGGCATACAGCCTGAAGTTCGAATTCGTCTCCCACGGTGCTGCCATCGCCTAGCTAGCTTTACGCATCGCGTCTTCAACGGCTTCTGGATGTAGTGCGATCACCGTAAGCAACACGCGGGCAGGACCGTCCGGACGCGTCCGGCCTTGCTCCCAGTTCCTTAGAGCGGCCGGCTGAAACCCAAACTTCACGGCGAACGCCGCTTGGCTCAGGCCGAGGCGCCGACGTGTTGCGCGAACATCGATCATGGGCACGTTCACCTTCGTGACACGGACTACAACAGCCTTGCCCTCGACCCAGTCCACGGCCTCCCTGAGGCTGTTGACAATTCGGCTGCCAGCGCTCGGCTGGCGTTGCTTCGCCGAATCATATCCGACGCTTTGTGGGAGCGAGGATCTCGACTTTTGGAAAATAGCTGCGATAGCGGGCAGCATCACGGGTGAGCAGTGCCAAACGACCGATAGCAGCGTGCGCTCCGATGTAGAAATCGGGCAGAGGTGAGGTCCGTGCCCCACCTAGACGTCGATAGTGCAAAAAACTCTTCCCAGCCAAGAAACCGGCCTCCCAGGGAAGCGGTTCGCGTTGATACAAAGTTGCAGGCAGAACGGCGTCCAGAGCCTCGATCGTCGTATAGCCGATCGAAACTTCAGCATAGATGATCGGATTGATGAACAGGGTCGTGTGCTCGGCGACTTCGGCAAGTGCGGCAGCGGACCAATCGCCCCAGCCCGGATCATTGGTGGCGACGTCAAGCAGGACATTACTGTCTACCAGTACGCCACGGCAGCGGCTCAGACGGGCCCGCAGGCTCGTGCGATCCACGGTCATTTGCGTCGCGTTACACCGCGGATCTCGCGCCTGGTAAGCGCCAGAATTTCGTCCGTGCTCATACGAGTGTCGGCGGTGCCGCGGAGGACTTCCAACGCCATACGTCCGCGGTCGCTTTCACCGGACGGGCGCCGAGCCTTGCGAATCCGGGCGTGATCCCCCGCCAACTCGAACTCGACTTTCGTATGGGGCAAAAGGCCCAGCCGGTTGCGAATCTCCTGAGGAATGGTGACTTGCCCTTTGCTAGTAATCTGCATTGCATTACTCCTACTAGTAAGTGTAATACCGATCCAATTCGGTCCGCAAGTGCGTCAAGTCGCGAGATGAAGGAGTCGTTTTTGTTCTTGCGCGCCAGCGCCCCAGGGCACTAGCGAGTCGGTAGGCACACTACCGCCGGTTGCGATTGTCAGTCAGTACGCCCAAGCTTGAACGGTCGATTTCGTGCCTTTTCTTTGGAATCGATCGAGAGCGAATTGCGCGAATTCTAGCCCGTCAGTTTCGAGGACAGTTTTCCGGCCGGTATAGTCTTGCCACCGCTTCACAATCACGGACATACCTTGGATCAAGTTCTATGAGTCGCGCTTGCCGCGTGGTTTCGCCAGGCGATGAGTGTAGCGCCCGCCTCCCCGAAGGGGTCGAAAACCACTCCCCGCCGCCTACGGCCAGACACGGCAGCGGCAGGTTATTTGAGGAAAGGCAGCGGACGATTTATCCAATGGCCAACGTCTGATCCGAACTCCGGCATCAGATTAGTCAACCCGCGTCAGCGACATTGGTCCCCCAATTCACCGCTCCGACGGCTGCCGTTTTACTCGCCACAGGATAATACGCGTTTGGTAACCACGCGCTCAGTCCGCATCCAGCTACGTTGGCCCAATTGAACGTCGCGGCGCCGGTATCGGTACGTGTAATCACCGCCCGGCTGATGGCATAGCCCATGCGCCACCACATCTTGCGCGCGGGTCCTTTTCAAACGTACTGCGTGTCTTCATGAAGCGCGGAAGCAAGTAAGAAATCGGAAAAAATTCTGACTGGTGTCGTCTCCCACCGCCGCACCGAACCGTTTCAAAAAGGATGTGCTTCACTGCGGCGCGAAACCGCTCAGTCTTCCAACCCGGCTTGCAAAGCCAGCCAATCATCTAGTCACGCCCGGTATGCTTCTTCCCAAAAAACAGAGTCCGGGAATCATCTTCGTCGGCAGATGGTCGGTCGCCTGCGTCACTCCCGAATCCGTATCTTTCGCTGTCGGCTGCGGCTAGAATATGGGCTGAGGTGGTTCATGCGACGATTTTGTCTCGTATTCGCGGCTGGGATCACGTTGTTAGCATTCGTCGGATTTGCCCAAAAAGGGCCGACTGGAGGGCCTTACACGGTTTCAAAGACGATCAAGATTGGTGGTGCAGGCACTTTTGACACCGTTTTTGCTGACACCGTTGGACGGCGGTTGTACATCCCGCGCAAGGGTCCTGGGCGAATAACTGTCTTCGATCTGGATACCCTTGAGCCCGTCGGCGAAATACCCGATGCCAGCGCCAATGGGGCTGTTGTGGATCCAAAATCAGGACACGGTTTCGCAAGCAGCAAACCCGTGATGATGTGGGACACGAAGACGCTGAAGACGATCAAGACAATTGAGGTGCAGGGCGGCCCGGACGCGATTCTATTCGATCCATTTAACGAGCGGGTGTACATTTTCAGTCACACCGCGCCGAATGCGACGGTGATCAATGCGGTGGATGGCTCTGTAGTTGGAACAATTGACCTTGGCGGAATGCCCGAGCAAGCCGTCACCGATGGCAAGGGCCATGTGTATGTCGATATCAGAGACAGGGACAACGTCACTGTCATAGACGCGAAGACCCTCACTGTATCCGCCCACTACGATCTCGCACGTAAAGGCGGCAGGTGTTCCGGGTTGGCAATTGACGTGAAGAACGAAATTCTTTTCGCAGCCTGCCGCGAACCACAAATGATGGTGATGCTCAAGGCCAGCGACGGAAAAATCATCGACGCATTGCCCATCGGCGCTGGTGTTGATGCCGCCATCTTCAACCCGAGTACGATGGAAACTTTCAGTTCGCAGGTCGACGGCACGCTGACTGTCGTAAAGGAAACAAGTCCCACCAGCTTTATCGTGGAGCAAACCGTGCAAACGAAAGAGAGTGCCAAACAGATGGCTTGGGATAGTAAAACAAACCGGATCTTGCTAATCGCCGCGGACTATGGTCCGCCCCCCTGCGGCAACAACGGGAGGACGGGGCCCGATGGTGCAGGATTCATTTTCAATCCTTGTGGTGACCAAGAAAAAACTTTGAGCCACCAAAGTCGTGGGGAACTCCAGTTTCTGCCCGGCCGGCGTCTCTCGCGGGAGTCACCGGCAGATTCTCAGTCGCGGCGAAAGACCGGTCAATGACAAGGAACGCCTAACAAATGGATATAGGGGCCACTGGGCTGCGACTGGCTCAAGGTGGTCCAGGTGGTGAAGTTCAGATCGTCAAAGCGGACAATCCATTTGTTCCCTGCGTCCGCGACGTAAATCCGGCCCTGCACGTCAAAACCGGGGGCCGAGGAGAGCGCTGAAAACTGTCCCACTCCTGAGCCCACGCTGCCTACCTGCGTCCAATTGGTTCCGTTCATGTCGCCCATGCGGATCAGGCGGCCGTTGCCATTGTCCAGGACTCAAATGCCCCCCGTTGGATCGATGCTGATACTCACGCGGATCTGGTTAAGTGAAGCCATGACGCGGGTCGGGGTCGAGTTCCCTGAGCACTGTCCCGCGCGTCCTTGGCAAAGTCGATTTCCGGCGAACACGCGTGGGCCGGAAAGGTCGCCTCTGACGTTCTAAACGAATAGCAACGCGATTCAAGGAAAGTCAGGAAAGGGCACGCATTTAATCCATGACAAAGACCGAACTGAACGCATTCCGAAAAAACGTTGGAGAAAGCACGTTTCTCGCGAAGCGACGGTTAGTTGTTGGGCGACCGAAGTTCTGGCTATCCAGTCCAGTCCGGATAAGTTGGACCGAATCCAGGACGCCAGCGAGCGCGACATCGCGATTGGCAACATCGAGCGCGATTCCGGCCGCCTCCTTGAGAAACAGGCTGCACTTCGGCGCATTGATGTTGGTGCTTTTGGAAGCCGCGTAGAATGCGAATCGGATATCGATCCGGAAGCGCCTCGCCGCCATCCCGCGCGCTCGCTCCTGTATCGTCTGCCAGGAGCCTGCGGATCGCGAGCCAAAAACGCCCTGGAATGACATTCACACTGTACCGTCATGGCGGCCTGAACTGCGCTGCGGACCGGTTTTCCGCTGACCGTTATGACCATCGGCGGCTCGAGGAGACTTAATGCGGATATGCCACGCGGGCGAACGCAGCTGTTCGGTTCGCCGCCATGGTCAAGCAGAAAGAAGAAGCAGGCGCCCACTCGAAGCCTTGGCGATTTGACCACCCCGGTCAAATGACTAGGGATGGTCGCAAACCCGCCGCTCGCAGAGGTCTTCAGCCTTGTACGCGGGCTTCTCGGACGGAACTGCCTCGGGTGTCAAGTGGTATATGCGTCTGCTGTATCGGAGGCATTATTTTTTCGGAAGGAATTTCCTGCACCCGAAGCCGTTGCCTCTCAACTTGCACTCCGAGCAGAAACATGAGCATCACTGCCATAAGAATCACAACTACCGTCAGGATCGACAGGATCGAAACGTACAGCAAGAATGCTGCGGTGCTTCCCAACAGCAGCATTCCACCGAAAGCCAAGATCGGGGAGCGCATGCAAGTTACTAGCTCACAACCCCCCGCGCACCAGCCATACCACCACCACAATCACTGCAATGGTTCCAAGCAATCCGTAACCGAGCATTTTATTTCTCCTTACAAACTAATGGAAAGCGTCTACGCTTACCTACCCCCCGCTAGAGTGCAGATTCAGTGCCATTCCATCGAGGTCGACCGCAATGATCAATCGCGGACAGAAAGCGATGAAGCACAGCGCGGAAAACCTGAGTGCCGCCGTGGACGACGGCGTTCAAACTTACCGGGAAGCTAATCCGACTCGCTTTTCAATGGCTTTTTAGGACTGCGCGATCACATGCCGTCGATCGGTTGGCAGCAGTACATAGCCCTCGCTAATGTGGCCGTGGGCACCGCGGCCAATCCGAAATCTAGCAATCCAATTCGCGCCCCGAGACTCATGACGCCTTATTGCGCCACCAGTTCCACTCCACGGATCTAGTAGGACGATCAACGCGGCGGAGCGATTCCAACCAAAACTTAGCGCGTGATGAGGCACTACTGGATGTTGCCGGAATTGGCATGTTTATCGGAACTCTAGCGAGCCAGATCGCGTAAGGCGCTTCGACTAAAGCACCTAAAAAGGTGCTAATATTCAAGTTAGGCATTCCTTTTATGCTGGACATCACCAAAGACATCCAATCGCTAACCACCTTTCGCCGCCGCTCCGGTGACTTCATGAAACAGCTCAAGAGAAGCAAGCGACCCGTCATTTTGACAGTTAAGGGCAAAGCGGCCGCGATCGTGCAGGACGCCGAGGCCTACCAGCATCTGCTCGATATCGCAGCCCGAGCGGACGTCCGCGAGGGCATCCGGCAAGGCCTCGAGGAAGCTCGGCAAGGCAAAGGCCGCGACATCGAGGAGTTCTTTGCGGACTTTGAAGCTAAGCATGGCCTACCGGGTTGAGATTGTTCCCCGCGCGCAGCGGGATCTTTTGCACCTCTTTGAAACGATCAACGCTCGATCTTCTGGCGCCGCGCTCATCTGGTACGGCGGACTCAAGGAAGCCATCCGCAGCCTCCAAGATAACCCGCAACGCTGCCCCGCAACGCCGGAGACCAAGGGCCTAAGGCATTTGCTTTACGGGGATAAGCCGAATGTCTATCGGGTGATCTATCGTGTCGTGGAAACGCTGAAGGAAGTGGATATTCTCCATATCCGCCACGGCGCCCAACAACCATTCAAGACCAGGGATCTTAAGTGACCTAAGCGACATCACGCCATAATCGCCTGAGATGCAGCGTCGATCTGGCCTCAAAGCTCAGCTTCGTATCGTTCGAACGCAATTTGTTTAAATTCCCGTCCGTCGCGTTCGAGTACCGCCTTTTTACCGGTATAGTCCTGCCACCGATTCACGATCACATCGACATATCGTGGATCAAGTTCTATAAGCCGGGCGCGCCGGCCTGTAGTCTCGCAGGCGATCAGTGTCGAGCCCGAACCTCCGAAGGGATCGAAGACCAACCCCCCTCCTCGACTGCTGTTTCGGATTGCTTTTTCGACCAGCTCCACCGGCTTCATGGTCGGATGCATATCATTAACCGCCGGTTTATCCACAAACCAAACGTCCCCTTGGTCGCGGTCGCCGCACCAATGATGAGGAGTTCCATCGGGCCAGCCGTAAAGGATCGGTTCGTATTGCCGCTGATAGTCCGATCTCCCGAGCGTGAAGTTATTCTTGGCCCAAATGATAAAAGTCGACCAGTGGCCGCCGGCTTCCGTGAAGGCCCTGAACAGGGTGTGTAGTTCCGAGGAGGACATGCAGATGTAGACAGCGCCCTTTGTGACCGCCAGTATGTTCGCGCAGGCTTCACGAAGAAAGTCATAAAACCCAGCCCCCAGGGCGTCGTTCTGGATCGTAAGCTTCCGCGCGGTCTTACCGGTGTAGGAGACGCCGTAAGGCGGGTCACAGAACACCATATCCGCGTTCCTTTCCTCGAGAATACGGTTTACGTCGCGCCTGTTGGTGGCGTCGCCGCAAAGTAATCGGTGGTTATTAAGCAACCACAAATCACCACGTCGGGAGATAGGCGTTTCAGGAACCTCCGGTACGGCGTCAACATCACTCAAACCCACCTGGATATCGATCCGTGACAACAAGTCGTCGATTTCACCCATGTCGAACCCGGTCAAATCCATGTCGACCCCTATATCCTTGAGGTCCAGTAACTCGAATCCAAGCAGATCCTCATCCCAACTGGTTTCTTCGTGACTGCGGTTGTCCAGCAAACGGTACGCGCGTACTTGTCCCGGCGTAAGGTTCTCCGCAACATGGACCGGCACCCGTTCCAGGCCTAACTTTTGCGCAGCCAGCCAGCGCGTGTGCCCAACGACGATCACACCCTCCTCGTCGAGGACGATGGGTTGCCTGAAGGAGAATTCTTTAAGCGAAGCCGCCACCTTGTCGATGGCTTGCTGCGGAATTTTACGAGCGTTTCTAGCATATGGAGTGATGCTACTAGTTAGTCGCATTTCAATTTTCATTTGTGTTTTCCCTAGCGCGTGATCAATCGAATTCTTGGTTCTGCGTTTCGCACTTTCGCGAAAGCCAGCATCACTGCTTCCGCGCGGTCGGGTGATTTGACGCCGCGCTTCCGTGCATCGTCCTTGGACTCGATCACGATTTGACCGCGCGCATTGTGGCTGTAACGGATTCCCGTCAGTTGGGCGATCGTTCTTTCGTCCGTCAATCCCGCAATGTCGCCGGCTTCAGCGCGCATTCGCAGCCCCCAGTACAACTCCGCTTTCAAATTCACGTACTTCGCAGGGCTTCCAGATCTCTCGCCGACGTTGATCTCTCGGACCCGATAACCACAGTCGGCAATATGTTTTGCCATGTATTCACCGATGCCGACGCGATCCACATTGACGGTCTCCAAACTGTCCTTAAACGGCATCAAGGCGGCAATCACCTCACCCCTTGGGTCCGCACCTGACCATGCCTCCAGGCATACAATCCGCTGCCCTTGCCTTACGCAAAGCACCGTCTCCGACTCGCCCGGACCTCCGACGTCCAGGCCGGCATAGTACGCGCCAACGGCACCGTCATCGCGATACTTTGCCTTTTCAAGCCACGCCAAAGACAGGAGCGCGTCTTCCGACTGCATCGGAAAATTGCCGAGGACACGTGATTCCCAAAGCGGATGACCTCGCCCCCATTCGCGATATTTCTCCCGAACCCATCGCCGCGTCGTCAAATAGGGAACCGGATTGTTATCGAGTTCTTCGTCCGGAAGTTCTAGCAATGATTCGAGGGTCAAGCCTTGCAGATTGGGTGTGTCGAAGGCAGAAATGGTGATCAGATTCCAGCCTTCTCGATTTGTGGTGAACGCGTCGTAAAAGGGACCGCTTGCGATGGTGGGATTTCCCAACGCCAGAACCCGGACATCACCGCCAGCCCTGATGCCTTCGATTGCTTCGTAGATTCTTGGTTTGACTCCAGGTGCTTCATCGAGGATTACCAACACATCCCCGTGAAATCCTTGAAACCGGTGGCCTTCATTTGTTGAAATCCCTAAAGCGTAGTGGTTGGGCCCCAAATTCAACGATGTCGCCGTAGGCTCTGGATATTTGATTTTGGCGGTTCGCACGCCGTTGCGAATTTCACCCCAAAGTACGCGCTCAACCTGGGTCATCGTTGGTGCTGTTGTCACGGCGATCCCGTTCTTCCGGTGAGTAATCCACCACAGTGCTGCTTCCGCGTCTTACTACTGGAGTGGCATGCCTTTACCGCCGTACGGGCTTGGGTAGCGACCGACCGTAAGATTTCCTCCTGCTTCGACCACGTCTTGTGGCGAAGCATTCTCTTAGAAAACAGGATGGGATCAAGAAGTGACTCGTGAAGAGTCTTTTTAATTTTCATCGCTGAGGATTTCACGAATCACCTCCCATGAGATCTTTACCGGGTTGCCATTGAGTCCACTCAATTCGATGGGTGTAACATCACGCTGGTTGAGCCATTGTTTTCCCAACCAAATAGACATGGGCGCATTCCCTTTTTCGACGAGTTTCATTTGCGCTCGCCGAAGGGAAATGCGGCCCTTAGCGCGACCACGATTCATCGCTTCTGTAAAGTCTGGTTTTTTTCTTCTTGATTCAATTGTTCGAACTGAGACATTGAAAAACCCTGCAATGTCTTCATCAGTGCAGTACATGGAGCACAGTTTTTCGAGTTCGATAAGATCGATGGGAATGGCCTTGCGGCCGGCTTTGGGACGGGAACCTCCGCGCATGGGGAATGCGCTCCTCAGAACATGAATCGCTTACGATTCTAGTTCCTTGATCGGTCTTAGCTCCACAGTGAGTGAATTGCTCGCTGCATCGACACCGCAACCGAGAGTGGCAATAAAGGATCGTTAACGATCGATCTGCCTACTCGAGCGTATTTTACCAACGATGGCAAAGAAAGTCAAATTCTTTAAATCATTTGTTGCCTATATTGTTTTAAGTATTTGGAGCTACTTACGCGGAAACTCTCTTTCGAGCCCGGCGGGGCAGGACTTTGTAGAGACATCGGCTTAAAGCGCCCGACGTTCGAGGATTTCACGCGCGCTTTGGACACTGCCGCCGTTTGATGCAGGCCGAACTCGTGCACCCAGCCGCCCGTTTTTCCGAACCGTCCTTCACGGAGGGACGGCAATAGTCATCTATTCGCGATTTACTCTTTCATGCCATTAGACGCGGGTGAAACAATAAGATCCGAGAGTTAGGACTATTTGATTCTTTCGTAACCTTATGCCTGATACCGAAGAAATCGCGAGAACCAGTAGCGAAGCGCGGTCGTTGTCGAATGAAGAGGGAAAGCCAACCGGGCCGATTGGGGAAGCGTAATAGGTATCGCCCTCATTTTCACCGACCTACGCGAGATTAAGCCCATCCGGCTTAATTCTGCGGATGTCGCATGAGTTGGGCGCCTTCGCATCCCCAGGGCCGCGTTTTTGGAACTCACGTTATTCCTTTTAGGACCCGAAACAATCAAAGACGGTTCCCCCTCATCGCAGCTACTCGATCGGCAAATAATCCGCGCTAGGGCCCCCCAAGGGTTTTTAAGAATGCTGGCAAATCGGAGAGACCGGGGATCGCTCAGCTTCCGATTTTTTCTTCCAACTCCGCCCACCGCGCATAGATCGCGTCCACCGCCGCCTGCGCTTCTTCCACTTCCCGATAGGCTTGTTCCAGCAACCGTCCGTCTTTAGTGATCGCCGGATCCTGCAACGCCCCCCGCTTCTGCTCCAACACCTGCTCGGCCTCATGAACGCGTTCCTCAATCCCCTCATATTCCCGAGCCTCCAGATAAGAAGGCTTCTTCTTCCCCGCCGACGCCGCAGCCACGCGAACTTCCTTCTCCGCTCGAACCTTCGGCTGCGCCCGCTCCCCCCGCCAAACATCCCACTGGCTGTAATCCGCAAACCGCTCCGCCCCACCCCGCCCGTCGAGCCCAAGCACCAATGTCGAAACCCGATCCAGCAAATACCGGTCATGCGTAACCAGCACCAACGCCCCCGAAAACTCCAGCAGACTCTCTTCCAGAATCTCCAGCGTAGGAATATCCAGATCGTTCGTAGGCTCGTCCAGCAGCAACACGTCCGCCGGCTCCAGCATTAAATTCGCGATCAACACCCGCGCCCGCTCCCCGCCCGACAACCGTCCCACCGGCTGATTCAATTGCTCAGCCGTAAACAGAAACCGATCCGCCCAAGAAGCCACATGAATCACTCGCTCGCGATAAATCACCGAGTCGCTATCCGGCGCCAGCGCCCTGCGCAGCGTCAACTTCGGATCGAGCGTCCTGTTCTGATCGAAATAAACCATGCGCAGCCCATCTGCGCGCTCCACGACACCGCGCAGCGGTTTCATCTCCCCGCGCAGCAACCGCAGCAGCGTCGTTTTCCCGCTGCCATTCGATCCCACCAACCCCACCCGCATCCCCGCCGTAATTGTAAAATCCAAGTTCTCAAACAGCGTGCGCCGGTCATATCCATAGGAGACGCCCTCCAGATGAATCAGCCGTTTGGTCTTGCGCTCCGTCCCCGCGAAATCAATATCCGTCGAGCTAGTCCGGCTGCGCGCCCGCAAATCCGCCAGCTCGCCGATCATTTCATGCGCGGTATCGATACGGGCCTTGGCTTTCGTAGCCCGCGCCTTAGGCCCCCGCCGCAGCCACTCCATCTCCGTGCGTACGCGATTCTCCAGCGCATCCTGCCGCTTCGCCTGCGCATGCAAAAACTCGGCTTTCTTCTCTAAGAACGCACTGTAATTCCCCGCCACATACAACAGCCCGTCCGGGTAAGCCCGATTCAACTCCGCCACCGCCGTAGGTACGTTCTCCAGAAAATACCGGTCATGACTGACGATCACACTAGCGAACGGAGCATTCTGCAGCAGCTTTTCCAGCCATTCAATCCCGCCTAGATCCAAATGATTGGTAGGCTCATCCAGCAGCACGATCGCCGGATTCTGCACCAGCACTTCTGCGATTCCCAACCGCTTTCGCCACCCTCCCGATAATGTAGCGGCCTCCACATCGAAATCCTCAAACCCCGCCCGCCCGAGCGTTTCGCCTTCGCGCGCCTGCCATTCCGTCTCCGGAATCCCGGCACCCTTCAGCGATCGCCGAATCACCTCCCGCACCGTTTCCCCCCGAGCGAATTGCGATTCCTGCGGAAGATAAGCCAGCCGCGTCCCCTTGCGCACAGACAAGTCGCCCGAGTCCGCCTCCCGGCGTTGCGCCAAAATCTCCAACAGCGTGGATTTCCCGGAGCCGTTAGGTCCGATCAACCCCACCCGATCGCCCTCTTGAATGCTCAACGAGACGTTACGAAACAAAAACGCCGCGCCGTACGACTTCGCCAGCCCTTGAGTATTTAAAAGGAGCGCCACAGGAAGGTCTAGCCTCAAGAATATCAATCACGCCACCCACACCACCAGCAATTCGACCAAAATCGATCATTTCCCCTTTTGCCTTGCTAATCGCTGTTGTTTTAGTGGAATCCGCGCCGCTTTCAAAAGCGACTCACCGCGAGACGATTTTTCGCAGCTATCTGCGTCCATCGGTTCCCATCTGCGAGCCATTTTCCTTCAGCCGAAGTGCCCCCCGAAATCCCAGTACCCCCGTTCCCCCCGCGTTACATCATAATAAGGTAAAGGAAAATTTCACCCTTATGAGAACCTGGCTGATGGTTGCTGCCGCCGTTGTGTTTATACAAGGCTCAGCCGGACTAGCGCCCGCCGCGGAACTCACCCCACCCAAAGCCGGGAAACCTGAAATCCTCCCCCTGAAAGATGTGAAGCCCGGCATGCACGCCATCGCCTGGACTGTCTTCAGCGGCATGACCCCCGAGCCCGTTCCCGTGGAAATCATCGGCGTGTGGCTGAACGCCATGGGCCCGCGCCAGCACGTCATCATGGCGAAAATGGGCGGCAAAGCCGAACGCACCGGCGTAGCCGGCGGCATGAGCGGCAGCCCGGTTTACGTCGATGGAAAGTTAATCGGAGCCGTAGCCCTCCGCCTAAGCCAGTTCTCGCCCGACGCCATCTGCGGCATCACGCCCATCGAATCGATGCTCGAAATTCAAGATCTCGACATGTCGCGCCCCAGCGACGCCCGCACCCCCGATAAACTCCCCTCCGGGTCACCTGCGGCGGCCGCCTACGAAATGCCCAGCGAATTGGTTTCGCAGCTAGTAGCCGCCGGCGGCACCGCCCCGCTCCCCTCGCGCGTCCCCTTGATGACGCCCATCGAAACGCCGCTGGTTTTCTCCGGCTTCACCGCCGAAACTTTGAACACCTACGAACCCCTGTTCCGCCAAATGGGCATCGCCCCCGTGCAAGGCGGAGCCGCCGCCGGAGCCCTCACCGCGAAACCCGCCGCCGGATGGGAGCACGCCCTCAACCCCGGCGAAGCCGTCAGCGGCATTCTGGTTTCCGGCGACATGTCCACCACCGGCATGGGAACCGTCACTTATAACGATGGCAAACGCATCCTAGCCTTCGGCCATCAGTTCTTCGACTTGGGCCCCGTCGACATGCCCATCGCCAAAAGCGAAATCCTAACCGTGTTGAGCTCCGCCTATCAGCCCAACAAAGTAGGCAACGCCACCGAAGTTGTCGGAGCCCTCCGCCAGGACCGCTTTACCGGCATCATGGGCGAACTAGGCGCCGAAGCTCCCGTGATCCCCGTCCACGTCCACGTCCGCGCCCACGGCGACAATGACGCCATCGTCAAAGAAAAAGATCTCAACTTCAACGTTTTCGTGCATCAGAAATGGACGCCGTTCCTGATGTCCGCCACGCTCAGCAACTCGCTGCAGCAGATGAATCTCTACGCCGATGAAATGACCTACCGCATGACCGCCGACGTCATGATGGATGGCTCCGCCAACATCCATGTCTCGACGATGCTGGCCCCCGGCGAGTTCCCCGTCCCCATGCCGACAGTTCTAGCCGGCTGGTGGGGCGATAAATTCAACCGCCTGTTCCTGAACAACGTAGCGACGCCGAAACTCAAAAGCGTGAACGCCACCATCGACTTGCTGCCCGCCCGCCGCGTCGCCACCATCGAAACCGTGTGGACGCCCACCACCGAAGTGGAAGCCGGCACCGAGATCCCCGTGAAAGTTTTCCTGCGCCCCTATCGCGGAGAAAGAATCGAACGCTCGCTGATGGTGAAGATCCCCGCCGGAATGCCTAAGGGCGAACACCGCCTGCTCTTCAGCGACGCCGATACGCTAGACCGCTCGCAGGACGGCGCCGCCCAGAACAATAAAAATATGGACATCGCCTCCACCGTTTCCCTGCTGAATCAGGAGCGCGACAACAACCGCCTCTATGTATCGCTGGTGCAGAGCCGGGCCACGTTCTACGCCGCCGATAAAACGCTGCCGAATCTGCCGTCCTCGGTGGTCAACGTCATGCAGACCGAGCGCAACGCCAGCCGTTCCTTGGTAGGCACGCCAGACAGCACCGAAGTGCAGCAGTCGATTCCGTTCGATCAAGTGGTGAGCGGCAATTACTCGCTGCGAATCAAAGTCAAATAAGGTTAAAGGTTAAAGAAGGTCACGTTCATGCGATTTTTGCGCGTTCTAGCGCCGGTGCTGTGCGTTTTGTTGCCGCTCTCGGCAGTCGAGACGCAAGTCTGGGAACACTCCGAATCAGCCGACTTCGAAAAAGGCACCCTCCACAAGCTTTCGCTCTCGAGCGAAGGCCGCCTGACGCCCGCCCCCGTAATGCGCGAAATTTACGACCCGTCCGTTTCTTTCCTGTGGACCGTCGCGCGCGATTCCAAGGGCAACGTCTACGCCGGCGGCGGCGGCGTAGGCAGTTCCAAATCCAAACTCATCGTAGTCAACGCCGCAGGCCAAGCGAAGACGCTAGCCGAACTCGACGGCATGGCCATCCAAGCCATCGCCATCGATAAACAGGACCGCGTATACGCCGCCACTTCGCCCGATGGCAAAGTCTTCCGCGTCGATGCCGCCGGAACCGCCGAAGTCTTTTACGACCCGCACGCGAAATACATTTGGGCGCTGGCCTTTTCCAGCAAAGGCGATTTATTCGTCGCGACAGGTGACCAAGGCGAAATCCACCGCGTGACCCCCAACGGCGCAGGTTCCGTTTTTTATCGCACCGAAGAAGCTCACGTCCGTTCGCTAGCCGTCGACGCGCATGACAACCTGATCGCCGGCACCGACCCCAGCGGCCTGATCCTGCGCATCTCTCCCGCGGGCGAAGCCTTCGTGTTGTACGAAGCCGACAAGCGCGAAATCACCGCCGTGGCCGTCGCTCCCAACGGCAACGTGTACGCCGCCGGCACCGGAATCAAAGCCCCCGCCACCGCGCCCGCCCCCACGCCGCAGCGCCAGGTGCAAACCAGTCAAGGAACGATTACGTTAGCCGTCCCCACCGGCGGTCCCGCACGCGCAGCGGCCCCCGCCACCGGCACCCCCATCGGCGTGCAAGGCGGCTCCGATATTTATCGCATCCAACCCGACGGCTACGCCCGCCGCGTCTGGACCCATCCGCAAGACGTCGTCTACGCGCTGGCCTTCGATGCGCAAGGCAACGTCATCGCCGGTACCGGCAACCGCGGCAACGTTTACCGCCTGGATTCCGACACCACGTATACGCGCCTGCTGAATCTACCAGCCGCGCAAGTCACCGGCTTCGCCCAAGGCGCTAACGGCCGCTTGTACGCCGTCACCGGCAACATCGGCGAAATTTTCTCCATTGGCCCGGAGCGCGAACCATCGGGCACGCTCGAAAGTGACGTCCTCGATGCCGGAGCCTTCGCCTATTGGGGCCGCATGACCTCGCTCTACGCCGGCTCAGGAGCCGTGACCTTCGAAGCCCGCAGCGGCAACGTTAGCCGCGCCCAGAAAGACTGGAGCCCCTGGGCCAAGCTCGCCGGCGATCGCGTGACATCTCCTCCCGCCCGCTTCCTGCAATACCGCGCCACCGTCACCGGCGCAGCCGAACTCTACGACGTAACGGCCGCCTACGAAATGAAGAACGTCGCGCCCGTGATTGAAGCGGTAGAAATCACCCCGCCCAATTACAAATTCCCAGCCCCGGTGGGCGCCGCTGCTCCGAGTCCCGGTACGTTGACGCTCCCCGCATTAGGCCGCTCGAATCCCACGCCCGCCCCCGCCCGCGCCGCGCCCGACACGGGAGCCTCGCCCGCGCTCACCTACACCAAAGGTTTCATCGGAGCCCGCTGGCTCGCCAACGACGACAACGGCGACACGCTGCTTTTCAAAATCGAAATCCGCGGCGAAAACGAAACCACCTGGAAGCCGCTCCACGAAAACTTACGAGAGCGCTTTTACAGTTGGGATTCCACCGCCTATCCCGACGGCAAATACCGCGTCCGCGTGACCGCCAGCGACGCCCCTTCGAACACTCCCGAACAAACGCTCACCGCCTCGCGGGAAAGCGACCGTTTCCTGATCGACAATACCGCCCCCGAAATCACCGCGCTCACCGCCACCGCGCAAGGCGCGAAAATCGATGTCCGTTTCCACGCGAAGGACGCGCTGAATGTCTTGGCCAAAGCCGAATATTCCGTAAACGGCGGCGAATGGAAAGTGGTTGAGCCCACCACCCGCCTTACCGATTCCGAAGAGCACGATTACCGCTTCGAAGCCGACCGTGGCGCCGGCGAAGCCACCATTGCCGTTCGCGTCTCCGACGCCTACGAGAACCAAGCCGTCGCGAAGACGGTGGCGAAATAGGGGCGCGCCCTGCAACCACCGGGCGGAGTCGCTCTGCACCTCGAAGGCGTACGCAAAGCGTTTGACAATCTTGTAGTGATCTCAGGAATGAACCTGGAAATCGCCGCCGGCGAATTCATAGCGATTCTAGGCCCTTCCGGATGCGGCAAGTCCACGCTCCTGCGCATGATCGCGCGCCTCATCGAGCCCACCGCCGGACACATCACCATCCAACCCGAAGATCGATTCCAAACCGCGTTCGTGTTTCAAGACGCGCACCTGCTGCCGTGGCGCACCGTGCTCGACAACGCCGCGCTGCCGTTAGAGCTAATGGGCGTGCCGCAAGCAGAACGCTACGCGACCGCCCGCGCCACCCTTGAGCAAGTAAGCTTGTTCGAAGCCAAGGACCGCTATCCCGCGCAGCTCTCCGGCGGCATGCGTATGCGGGTCTCGCTAGCGCGCGCCCTGGTAACGCAACCGCGCCTGTTGCTGCTGGACGAACCCTTCGCCGCACTCGACGAAATCACCCGCTTCCGCCTCGACACCCAACTCCGCGAACTCTGGCGCACGCACGGAATCACCGTGGTCTTCGTCACGCACTCGATATCTGAGGCCGCCTTCCTAGCCAACCGCGCCGTAGTTCTCACCAAGCGCGGCGGTGGCATCAAGCTCGACCGGCATCTCGATCTCCCCACCGAACGCACCGACGCATTACGCATGGATCCGCGCCTAGGCCGTGAAATGCAGGCACTCCTAGCCGCGATGGAGGAAGAATCGTGATCCGCCGCGCGATCCCCGCGCTGATCCCGCTAGTAGTGGTGACTGCCGCCGCGGAACTCGCCGTCCGCTACGGCCTAGTGAAATCGTATCTGCTGCCAGCCCCGAGTTCCGTCATTCGCGCCATGATCGAAAGCCGCGCGGAGCTGTTCGGTGCTCTGCTGACTACCTCGACAAGCGCCCTCATTGGTTTTCTCTTAAGCACCGCGATAGGAATCGCCATCGCCGTATTCCTCTCCTCCTCCCGCGCGATTCAACGCGCGTTCTATCCCTATGCTGTGTTTTTCCAAACCGTGCCCATCATCGCCATCGCCCCGCTGCTGGTGATTTGGTTCGGCTACGGAATGCGCACCGTAGTAGCGTCCGCATTCGTAGTGTCGATCTTCCCCGTGATCGCCAACACGCTGAGCGGCATTCTCTCCACCGAACCAGCGCTGCGCGATCTATTCCGCCTGTACGGCGCATCCACCTTCGTCACACTATGGAAATTACGTTTCCCCGCCGCCTTGCCGCAAATCCTCACCGGACTGCGCGTAGCCTCCGGACTGGCAGTAATCGGCGCGATTGTAGGTGAGTTCATCGGCGGCCAAGGATTAGGATCGGTGGTCGACGTCGCCCGCACCCAACAGCGCGTCGATAAAGTTTTCGCCGCCGTGCTGCTAGCATCGGTGCTGGGATTAGCGCTCTTCGGACTGATCAGTCTAGTGAGCTACGTGACGCTGCGCCGCTGGCACGCCAGCGAACAATAGCGCGTCATGGAGTCATTTCGCGGATGCCATAATCATCCGGGATGACAAACAGCTTTGGATCGGGAGCCGTGCGATCCGCATGCTGAATTCGCGAAGTGCTTTCTCCATCCGGCCCTGTGTGCCGTAACAAGCCGATCAATCCAAGTTCCTTCGACATCCAACGTTCGTCGACAGCGACTAAGGAGGGCTGGTCGTCCGCGGTAGTCGTCGTACGGAACCCTTCGAATTCGATACCGTCAATGCTTTGCTTGCCCAGATCCTCATTTTTCCGCGTCTTGTTGCCGGTTACGCCAACCAATCCATAAGGGCCAAGGCTCATCCCGAACCCACCGTTTTTCGGAACCGTCAAGCGGTGCGCGATCTTCGCCTCAGTTTCCAGAACGGCCATGAAGCCCTCGACAGGATCAAGTATCTGAACCATGAGCAACGGCTCGCCCGGCCCCTGCGGCAGCTCCATCTCGATGCGCATTCTTCCCGCGGCGTCGCGATAGAACTTGGTCGTGCGGATCTCTTTAAGGGCGTCCTTGGCAGCCGACTCCTCTACCGATTCGACTGAAATCGGCACGCCGGATATCGGCCTCACCATCGTGGGAGGACTTGGCCTAGCCGGCTGCGCGGACGCAACCACGGCCATCGCCAACGCCGCTGCGATGATGGACCCAAGGTGCATCTGCCCTATAAGTCTACTTCGATTTGCGAGAATCGGGAGGTGCATAGAAGAGCCTTCTTACAGATGACGCCGGCGCTCGCGCTGTTGGCCGCATGCGGCAAAGCGCCCGGCAAGATCCGGCTCGCGCTCAACTGGAAACCCGACCCGCAGTTCGGCGGATTCTACGCCGCCCCCTACCAGGCGCACGGCCTCGACGTCGACATCTTACCCGGCGGCGCCGGCACGCCCACCATCCAAATGGTCGGCGCGAGCTCGGCCGAATTCGGCGTGGTCTCCGCCGACGAGTTGGTAGTCGCGCGCTCGCAAGGCAACGACGTGATCGCGCTCTTCGCCGTGTTCCAACAGAATCCGCAAGGCATCATGGTGCACTCCTCGCGCAAGTTGAGCAGTCTCGCCGATCTGCTCAAGAGTGGAGGAACGCTAGCGATCCAGCGCGGCCTCCCCTACGCCCGCTTGCTCGAAAAGAACTACGGCTTCGGAAAAGTGAAAGTCGTGCCCTCGCCCGGCGGCGACATCAGCGCGTTCCTGGCCGACAAAAATTTCGCCCAGCAATGCTTCATCGTGTCCGAGCCGTTAACCGCCAAACACCAGGGAGCCGACGTGCAAGTGTTTCCCGTTTCCGACACCGGCTACAATCCCTACACCACGGTGCTCACCACTTCTAGCGATTATCTCCGCCAAAATCCCGATCGCGCGAAAGCCATGGTGGCGGCGGTGCGCGAAGGCTGGCGCGCCTACCTCGACGACCCCAAGCCCACCAACCAGCGCATGAATCAACTGAATCCTTCGATGGCGCCGGAGGTCTTCGCGGAAGTCGCCGCAGCCCAGAAACCGCTGATTGAAACCGCCGGGACCCCTCTCGGCAGCATGACCAAGGACCGCTGGGGAATGCTGATCGCGCAATTGCAAGAACTCGGCGACATCCAGAAAGCGCCGTCCGCCGACGACTGTTTCCGGAACCTCTAGTTCACCTTGGTTAGCTGCTGCAGCAATTTCACCGTCTCCGGATTCACCGTCGGCGGCACCACCAATCCGCCGCCCTGCGGCGTGGGCTTGTAATTCCCGGAAGCATAATCGAGCGGCGTCTTGCCGTCACGATCCTTGATGTCGACCTCAGCCCCGTGTTCGGCGAGCACACGGATAGTCGCCGTCCATCCCTTCATCGCAGCGCTATGAACAGCGTTCATTCCGTTGGCGGCGCGGCGATGAATATCAGCGCCCGCATCGAGCAAAATGCCCACCGCTAGCGCGGCATCGTCATCGCCCTGATAGCGCCCGCGGCTCGGATTGATGCCGTGCCCCATGCCCGCCGCAATCATCAACGGAGTCACGCCATCGGCATTCGGCAAATCAACCAGCGCGTGATGCTCCAGGAGCAGACGCATCGCCGCGGGATTGTCGCCGGCCTTCGAAGCGCGCAGCAGCGGTGTGGCTCCGGTCGACAGCACCTGATCGCCGCCGCGGTCGAACGGAACATTGCGATACGGCGGCCGCAGCTTCAATTGCAGATTCGGATTCGCCCCTGCTTTCAGGAGCATGTCGATCACTTGCAAAGCCGTGGTCTTGTCAGTCGACGGCGTGTCAGGACGTCCGCCCGTCGGCAGCGTCGCTAGATCGCAAGCAGCATAAAGCGGCGAGCGTCCATACAAATCCCAGCGATCCACATCCGCGGCCGCCGAAATCAAATACGCGGCGAAATCGAAGCGCTGATCGAGCAGAGCCAGCACCAATGGCGAGATACGATCCGGATCTGAAAGGTTGATGTCTGCGCCGCCCTCGATCAGCGCCCGCGCGCAATCGATGCAGCCCTCGCGCGCCGCGTACAGCAGTGGCGTGAACCCGCCGCGGTGGCGATCTTTAGGACGCGGCTCAGCCGTGATGCGCGTCTGCCAATCGCGAATCGCGCCGCGCGTATTGACCTTGGCCCCGTATTCTAGCAGCAAGCGGATCATCGCCGGTTGGCTCTGCGCCGCTGCCCACATCAACGCGGATTGGCCGCCGAACTTTTCGGTAGCGTTGACGTCAGCGCCGGCCACGAGCAGCATTTTCGCCGCGTCGACGTTGCCCGTGCGCGCCACCGCCATCAGCGCCGTCTGCCCTTCCGCATTGGCCGATTCGACGTTTGCTCCAGCGTCCAGCAGCATGCGAATCACGGCCGCGTTGCCCGTAATCGCAGCCTCCTGCATCGGCGACGAACCAAAATCGTTGATCACCGCAACCTTCGCGCCCGCCGCAAGCAGCCGCTTCACCAACGCGACATCCTGGTGATAAACCGCCCAATGCAGAGCGCTGGTCCCGTTGGCTTCGCGCGCGTTCACATCGGCACCCTGCTGAATCATCGCCGCCGCCGCATTGCCGTCGCCGCTCTGCACCGCGCGCAAAAACGCGTCGCGATTGACGGACGCAGCCGTGCACACACCCGCCAGGACCACGATCGCGACAAGCTTCACTTAGACCTCCGACATCACAGCGTTGCTGTCGCCGATTTTGTCCACCGGAATGCTAGCCCGATCGAGCAGCGTCAGCATCAAATTCGCCAGCGGCGTGCTCTGCGGATAAGACAGGTGTTGCCCGCCCTTGATCTTTCCATACCCGCGGCCGATGACGGCCGACGGCAGCGGATCGTGATTGTGGCGATTGCTGTCGCTCATATTCCCGCCATACAAAATGATCGAATGATCGAGCAGCGAGCCATCGCCATCGGGCGTCTCCGACAGTTTCTTCACGAAGCGCGCCAGAACCTCCGTATGATACGCGAACACTTTCGACAGCCGGTCCAGATTCGCCGGATTGTTGCCGTGGTGCGAGAGAGGATGAAACGCATCCGACACGCCGACATTATTAAACGTCCGCATGCTCACCTCTTTGCCCATCATGAACGTGAAAATGCGCGTGAGATTCGCTTGATAGGAAACTGCCAGCAGATCGAACATCAGATTCAAATGCTCGTTGAAATCGTTGGGCACGCCGATCGGCGCGTCCGGCAAATCAATCTTCGAAAGATTGCTTTTCTCGGTATTCTGAATCCGCCGTTCGATCTCGCGCAACGAGTCGAGATACGCGCTCACTATCGCACGATCGCTCGCACCCAGTTGGCTTTGCAACGACGCAGCATCGCCCAGCACCGCGTCGAGAATACTCTTGGTCTCGCCCACAATCGCGGTGCGCTCCTGCGCGTTGTCGCCTTGCCCGAACAATTGGTAGAAAACTTTGCGCGGATTGTATTCCATTGGCAGCGCCTGCGTCGGCGTGCGAAACGCGATCGTGTGGCCGTAGCTGCAGCCGAAAGTCGGATCGCAAGTAGTGCCCGGCTCCGTCGAAAGTTCGAGCGAAGGAAACGGCGTGTTCTGTCCGATATACGGTACCGCAAGCTGGTCCACACTGGTCCCCGCGAGCGTAGCCTGCTGCGGCGCCGGCGCAACGCAGCCCAGCCAAGTGCCGGCCGTGATGGCATGCGGTGTCGGGCTTTCCGCCGCCTTATTGCGCAGTCCACTCACCACGGTCAGATGACTCTTGAAAGGCGCAAGCGGCTTGAGAATCTGCGGCAGTTCGAAGTCGGTGCCGGTGGTTTTCGGAGACCAGCGGTCGAGTACCGAGCCGTGCGGCACGTAAATGAAGCCCATGCGCGGCACCGGCTTGGCCGCGGTCTTCGATTGCGCCGTCGCCGCCGGAATCATCGCGTCCAGCAATGGAAGGCTGACCGCCGCGCCCAACCCTCGTAAAACCGTTCTCCGCGAAAGATGCTTTTTCGAAATAAACATGGCTGCCTCTTTCTTAATTCCTAGCCATCTTCACCGGCTCCGGGCCTACTCGCTTCAGTTGAAAAGCATCGCTCGAGACGATTCCCATAACTAGCGATGAAAACCGGTAATGATCCGCCGCCGCCGACCGCACGATCGCCCGCACCGCCGGCATATCGTAATACTCCAGCTTCCGCCCCAGCGCGTACATCATCAATTTTTCCGTGAAGGTCTGTACAAACTGCTCCGGGTTGCGCATGAGCGCCTCGCGCAAATCGTTAGGACCCGCCAGCGGCGTCCCATCCGCCAGCTTCCCCGTCGCGTCAATCGGCGTGCCCGCGAACATTTCCACGTTGCGCCAGCGCCCCACCGCGTCGAAATTTTCCAGCGCGAACCCCAGCGGGTCCATGATGCCGTGGCAGGCGTTACAACTGGCTTTCGTGCGATGCTCCGCCAGCCGCTCGCGCACGGACTTAAAAACTTTCGCGCCAACCTTGTTGTCCTTGAGCAGCGCCTCGACATCCGGAGGCGGCGGCGCCGGCGGCGTGCCCGTGATGTTCTCCAGAATCCACGCACCGCGGCGCACCGGCGACGTGCGATCCGGATACGACGACACCATTAGCACCGCACCCTTGCCCAGCAGCCCGCGCCGTACCGGATTATCCATCTGCACTTTGCGGAACAGGTCGCCCTTCACGTTGTGAATGCCGTAATGCACCGCCAGCCGCTCGTTCAAATAGCTGTAATCGGCCGTCATCAGATCGACCACGTTGCGATCCTCGCGAAACACGCTGTCGACGAACCACTCCACCTCGCGGACCATATCGTCGCGAACATCTGCGGAAGGAAAAACTTTAGGATCGGGCACGATCTCATCGAGCGCGCTCAGCTGCAGCCATTGATAAGCGAAATTGCTCGCCAACGTGCGCGAGCGCCCATCGTTCAGCATCCGCATCACCTGACGCTGCAGCACCGCACGATCCTTCAAGCGCCCCGCCTCGGCCACTTCCAGCAGTTGGTCATCCGGCACGCTGCTCCATAGAAAGAAGGAGAGCCGCGATGCCAATTCCAGATCGTGCAGCCGGTAAGTGGATTCCGCGATCTTGTTCCCAGCGTCCGCGACAGTCGCGCGGTACAGAAAATGCGGACTCGCCAGAATGCGCGTCAACCCACTGCGAATGCCCTCGTCGAAATCGCCGCGCTTGCGCCCGGCTTCGTAAAACGCCAGCAAGCCGCGCATATCCTCTTCCGGAATCGGACGCCGATACGCCCGCCGCGCGACCGTCGAAAGAATCCGGCGCGCACACGCCTGCTCCTCCGCGGGCGCCTTCGGATAACAAGTAAAGATCCGCTCGCGGCTAGGCGCCTCGCTCAAACCCGTAGGCTTGAACGGACCCCGGATCTCGAAGCTGTTAACGCGCGCCATGCGGTCAAACCCGACGCTATCGCCCAAGCTCGGCAGCCGGTCATCGGATTCCGACAGCGTCCGCGCCACGAAAGTCGCAGCGATCTGATGCGGACCCGCCTTCGCCTGAAACCGGATGTTCTTAAAGCGAGCGTCGATCTTCTCCTGCGCCGGAGATTGATCGATGTCGAGAGCGCGGTCGTCCTCCGGCCCGCCAATGCTCGTTTGATAAATCTTGGCCCCGTCGAGCGTGATGATGAACGTCGATTGATGCTCAATCCCCACGAACCAGATGTTGCGCAGCGGGCTTGGCAGATTGATTTCGTACTCGCCGTCGGAAGGAAACGTGTGCTCGACAGCGAAGCCGCCGCGCGTGCCCAGCGGCAGGCCATCGACATGAAAAGCCTGCGCCCCCTTGTTGGGATTGACATAGGTTTTGCTGCCCGGCCGCGCATCCGGCCGCCCCACCGCCTGCACCGCCACCGTTCGCGCCGCGGACATGTATTGATTGAAAAACGCGGGCGACGCCTGTAGCACGTTGGCGATGTTATCGAACCCGTCGGCCTGCGCGTCCTGCGGCAGCAGTTCGGAAGCGTCCACCTTTAAACCCAGAATGTCGTAAACCGCGTTCGCGTATTCTTTCCGATTCAGCCGGTGCAACGCGACTTCCCCGGGGTTAGGATCGAGCGCCGCCGCCGCGTCCAGATATCCTTCCATCCACGAAACGAACGCATCCGACTGCCGCTTGTCGGGACGCGGCATCCCCGGAGGCGGCATCATCCCACCGCGCAGTTTGCGAACTACTTTTTCCCACACCTGCGCCTTGCCGGGAACGCCGGCCGCGTCAAGCTCATCGAACGCCAGCCCGCCCGTGCGCAATTTAGAATTGTGGCAGCCGACGCAATAGGTCTTGAGCATGCCCCAATGCTGGTCGGCCTGCGCCAGAAATGTACCCGGCGAAGGCGCGCCCCAGCACAGGCTGGTCGTCACCAAAACGCTGATGGGCCACAATTTAGGCATGTTCTACCGCTTACTAGTATTGTCCTTCAGGCGTCCGGAGTAAAGTGCCCCCACATGCTCTGGAACGCCAGCCGCAGGAACTGTTTCGGATCGCCCATGCGCGCGTCGAATTCCTTGGTAGGCTGAGCGGCCAACACGTCGTCGATGTTCTTGCCGCCGAACAGCATGCTTCGCAGACGCTGCGAAATCGCCGTGAACATTTTGAATTGCGTTTCAAGATCGGTGCGCGTCATCACGGGACCTTGGCCGGCCACGATGCGCGTCTCGGCGTTCGCAACTTTGAGCAGCGTGTCGAGTCCGCTAACCACGCCGTTGATCCAGCCGCCCGTCCACCAGTCGATGAACGGCCAGCCTTCGCCCGAAATCACATCGCCGATGCACAGCACGTTCGACTTCGGAAAAAACACGTAGATATCGCCATCGGTGTGCGCCTGCAACAGATATCCATATTCAATGCGCTCGCCGTCGAGCGTGATCGAGTCCTTGTCGTAAAACGTTTTCGTTGGCAGCGCTTCCTTGGGCGCTGGCGGAATCGTGCGATTCTCCCAGGGCCGCGTGATATCCGTGGTCATCCACAGCCGCGTATTCTCGTGCGCGATAATCGTCGCGCCCGCCCGCCGCAGCAGCAAATTAGAACCCGTCTGCTCGGGATGCCAATGCGTGTTGAACAGCGTCCGCACCGGCTTACCACCCGGCAACGCCGCGACGGTTTTGACCAGGCTGGCGGCGTGCTCCGCTAATCGGCCATCCACCAGCAACACGCCTTCGGACCCAGTTCTCGCCACCACATTCGCGCCCGCGCCGGTGATCAGAAAAAGATTGTCAGCGAGCGGCGTAGCCGCGATCGTCGACTGCGCCTGAGCGCTGCGCGCGCACAGCAGCGCGCTTCCCAACGTCGACTTCAGAAAATCACGGCGAATCATGGCAGCACAAAGGTCAACAACTTCGGCTGCGCGGGAGCGGGCGCATCCGCTGGCGGCGGAGGCGCGTCCGCACGCCGCTTGACCAGCCCCGTTCCGCCCATCAGCGAAACGTACTGCTTGCCGTCGAGCTCATACGTGATCGGCGGGCCCATGCCGCCGCGCAGGCCGGTCTGGACGTCCAATAGCTTCTCGCCCTTGTCGGCGCGATAAGCCACCAGCCGCCCGTCGGGAATCACTTGGAACACCAGATTCCCCGCCGTCGTAACCGTGCCGCCGCCGATCCCTCCGCCGCCCGGCGCGCGCCAACGTTCTTTCTGAGTGGCCGGATCCCACGCCACAGAATTCCGCGCTGCCCCTGCGGCGGAGGTTCGGGTCCGATCGCCGGCGGCGAAGGCAGCTTCGTCGTGTCTTTGGCGCGAGCCGCCGTGGCCGTGTCCGGAGTCGCGGCCCGGTGCCGGGCCGCACGACGCCCATATTCTTGCCCCTCCGGTTTGTACACAAAATTTTCATCCAGCGTGAAATCGAAGCGCTGGCTGCGGAAGTCGGAATGTAAACCAGGCCCGTCGCCGGATTGAACGACATCGGCGCCCAATTGTGCGCGCCGCCCGGTCCCGGCGAAAGCGAAATCGTCTGCGTGCCGTAATGCGCCGCTGCATTCACGATGGGCCGCCCGGTTTCCTCGTTGAGCCCGCGCGCCCAAGTCACCTGCGCGAACGGCTGTCCGGAAATAAACTGCCCGGTCACGCGGTCGAGCACATAATAAAACCCATTCTTGTTCGCCTGCATGATCACTTTGCGCTGGCGTCCCTTCACCGTGATATCGGCCAGCAGCAACTGCTGCACGCTGTCGTAATCCCAGGAATCGCCGGGAACCATCTGGAAATACCATTTCAATTCGCCGGTATCGGGCTGCACCGCCAGCACCGAACATGCATAAAGATTGTCCTTGCCCTTCGAGTGCCGCAGCTCCTCCGGCCACGGCCCGGCGTTGCCCGTGCCGACGTAAACCAGATCCGCCTCGGGATCGTAAGCCATCCCGTCCCAAACCGTGCCGCCGCCGCCCATCTTCCACGCTGCCGGATCCCAAGTTGCCGCCGCCGCTTTCATCGCCGCGTTCTCGAACGGCTTGGAGGGATCGCCCGGAACCGTGTAAAACTTCCACGCGAAATGCCCGGTAAGCGCATCGAAGGCCGCGAAGAATCCGCGCACCGGATATTCCGACCCGCTCACGCCGACAATCACTTTTCCTTTCGCGATGCGCGGAGCCATCGTGACGGTGTAGTTGTCCTGCGGATACGCCACGCGCGCTTCCCACACCACCTTGCCGGTGTCCGCGTCCAGCGCCTGCAGCCGTCCATCGATGATGGGCGCGATGATCAGGTTCTGATAAATCGCCAGCCCGCGATTCACCACGCCGCAGCAAATCTTGGGGAACACCGCCGCCTGGTTCACTTCCGGATCCCAGCGCCAGCGTTCTTTGCCGGTGCGCGCGTCGACCGCGAACACCACGCTCCAATTGGTGATGCCATAGAGCACGCCGTTCCGTACCAGCGGCGTCGCTTCCTGATTGCCGCCGCCCGCGCCTAAGCTCGTACGACCAAGCCAGCCCCAAGCCGGCTCACATTCGTCGCGTTGATCTGGTTCAGCGGGCTGTAGCGCGTCTCCCCGGGATCGCTGCCATAGGTCAACCATTCTTTTCCGGATCCAGAATTGTTTTGGCCCAGCGCGCTTCCCAGTAGGAAACTGAGCCCGAAAGTAATGGCCGCTATGCGCACAAGCATTTTGAGCATCCTCAATGTATACAATAAAACAGCTATGCCCAGCACAACCACGATTGTCACCCCCGCACGCTTCGCGCAAGGGCTCACCTACGCCGATTTCCTGGCGCAAGCCGCTGTGAATCGTGACAAGTTCGAAGCGAATTATAAGGACGCACCGCTCACTGCCGACGACATCGCATTCTTCAAAAACGCCGCCGCCGCCCCCAACGGACCGGTGAAAGTCCTGGCGATCGCCGAAGCCTGGTGCGGCGACGTCTACCGCGAGCTTCCCACCATGGCGCGCATTGCTGAGGCCGCCGGCATGACGCTGCGCGTTTTCCTGCGCGATCAAAACGCCGACATTATGGATGAGTTCTTGCTGCACGGTAAATCGCGCGCGATTCCAGTGTTCGCTTTTTACACCGATGACCTGCATTACATCACGCATTTCACCGAGCGTTCGCAAAGCGCGCACGCTGAGCTCGCGGCGATTGCCGATCAGGTCAAGGCGCATCTGAATCTTCCGCCGGACGCCATGTTCGGAACGCTGCCGGAAGCCGACCGCCAGGCGTTCCTCAAGGAATTAATCCCTCGCCTGCAGCCGCGCTCCGAGCAATGGCGCAAGGATGCGATTCAGGAAATGCGCCAGCTACTGTCGGCGGCCCTGAAGTAATGCTGCCGATTGTTTACACGATTCGCGGCTGCGATGCCTGCGTCAAACTGCTTCACAAATGGGATGCGCAAGGCGTGGCCTACGAAGAACGCCGCGTCGAACTTAACCAGGCGACGCTCGATGAAGCGCGCCTCTATGGCATGATGGTTCCCATCGTGGTCTGGCCCGACGGGCGCGTGGAACAAGGCTTCGAAGGAAATCTGGGGTGCTTCATCTGATGGCGGGTCCGTTCGTCGGCGTGTGGAAATTGGTTGCCTGGGAATTTACGGATCAAGCGTCCGGACAGGTCTCGCTCCCTTGGGAGGGCCGCGCCTCCGGTGAATTCCGCTTTGACGAAAACGGCGGCACTGCAGTGCAGTTGATGCGCGCAGACCGGCCGCTCGAAGCCGCGCAAGGCGGACCCATTTGGGCCTCGAGCCTGAGTCCGCGGCAGCGGCTCGAAACGCTGGACGGCTACCTGGCTTATTGGGGAACGTATACGGCGGATTTCACAACCAAGACGCTGCATCTGCATCTCGACGGTGCCTTGCGTCCCACTTGGGTCAACGGTGAGCAGCAGCGCCGCTTTGAGTTTTCAGACGATGGGCGGCAACTCACGCTGTATTACGCCGTCGAGCAGGGAACGCACCGGTTGGCGTGGCGGAAAGCGCCTTAAGCGACAGTTTGTAGAGCGCTAAATTCCCGTTTGAACTTTTCAATAAATTCCACGGGAGCCGGTACCGCCAGCGCGTTCAGCAATTCGATTGTCCGCTCGCTGTCTTCGGCGGTTTCGAAAGTGGTGATGCCGCTGGCGTCCGCCAACAAGCTGGCCGTTTTCACAATCGCGCCCAGTTTCGGAGGGTGTTCGTTGGAGGATTCCGCGCTTTCGCAGGACCACACCGCTTCCTGCACCATCCGCGGGCAGTTCCAGCGCGCCAATAATTCTGCGCCCAGATCGAAATGCGTGAAGCCCAGCAGCTCACGCTCGCGCTCGACAATTTCCGCATCGTTCGCGGCGTTCGCGGTAATCTTTCGAAATTCCTCGGGCAAACCCACCGCCAGCAGAGGGAGGCCGATGTCGTGCAGCAAGCCGGCCATGAAGGCCCATTCTGGATTGCCCGATTTTACGTTCTGCACCAGAAGATCGCTCAAGGTTCCCACCGCCAGCGAATGCGCATTGAAGCGCGCCAATGACCATGAACCCGGAATCTTCACCGAATTGAAACATTTGCTGACGGTTAATCCCAGCAAAACATTTCGGGTTTTATTCACACCCAAGCGGGCAATGGCCAGGCGTACCGAGGCCACGCTCTTGTTCCGCGAATAGAAAACCGAATTAGCGATGGCCAGCAAGCTCCCGGTGATAACCGCATCTTCTTCAATGACCGAGCCGAGATCGATGATGGAGACGTCGTCGCCCTTCGCTAATAAACGCATGGAACGTTGCAGGACGGACGACAATAGCGGCAGACGATCGGCAGCGCGAATGGCGGATTCGCGGAAAGCATTATGAGTACGGACTAACATTCTCCGCGTTATATCGACAATAATCGCGCAACGCATTAGTTTGCAGCTGACGGAAACAACCTTAGCTTAGCGCCAGATTGGCGGATACATTTCCGTTTATTCAGGCCGGAAGCGGTTGCGGCGGGGGATCGATCACGTCCGGATCGGGAGTCTCCGGTTCGCGGATGGGCACTGGCGCAGGGCCCGGCTCGGTCGGATCCGGATCGGGCGGCGGCAGCTTGGGTTCGCTGGCGAATGTCTTCATAAGAGTTTCTTATTGCGCGGCGTTGGGCTCGGCGGAGGCAGCGCTTTGCATCTGCATTACCTGATCCATTAATTTGGCCCACGCCGTATTTTCTTTCTCAGCTTCTTTAGGAGTCTTGGCGCGGATGGGTTCTTTTGGGTCTGCATAAAACGCCAGGACGTTGGCGCGAAGGTCAGCCGGCAGCCCGTTGAATTTGTGCTCCGCGAGTTTGCCGACTAACTTTTCGTACGCTTCATCGGCGCCCTGGTACGCGCCCAGACGCGTCAGATCGCCCACATCGAAATTGCGATTCGGCAATTCCAATTGGCCCGTGTCGACGCCGGCTAAGAGGGTTTTGTAAGTGTCTACGGTCGCGTTGAAGCTCGCCATGAACAACTTTTCCACTTCGGGCGTGGGCGGACGGAACTGCAGCGATTTCAGCGGCCCCACTTTCGGCAGGATGCGGATGAACCAGGCTACGATGCGCGTCCCCACTCCGGGGCGCTGGTATTGGGTTCCCCAATCCTTTTCGTAACTGGAACGTGAAATATTGTACAGAAACTTCTTGCGGGTCAGGCCCGGAGTGGCTTTGGTGAGCTGGTCCTTTTTAATGTCCCAGGCCACCCGAACCATGCTCGGAATCACCGAGCTCACTGCGTAGCGATAAGTTCCCAACGCCAGATCCAGGCTCTTAAAAACATCCTTGAGTTCGATGCCGTAGGTATCCATGAAAGCGCGTTCGAGGACGGGTTTCGATACCTCGAAACCGATGAACTTGTGATATTGATTCGGCGCGTAATTTCCGCCCGCCACCTGCAAAACATCCAAGCCAAATTCGGTTCTCATGTGGGAAGTGTGATCGTCCCAATAGGTCACGGTGTGCCCGAATTCTCTTTCCAGTTTCGGGTAGAGCAGCGGCACCCCGGGATTGATCGCCAGGCGGTGGCCGTTATTATCGGCCGCGTAATGCGCCAGCGCGCCCAGCGCGAACGCGTATTCATCAAGGTCCTGCGAATCGCGCAGCAGCGCTTGAATGAAGTCTCCGCTGCGCACGTAATGCGTGAGATCGCTGAAGAGATGGCTGCCAAAGGGATAATATCCCATGTCCTGAATAATGCAGCCGCCGTAGGTGAAGGCGTGGGCTTTCTCGAGATCGTCCGGCGTGGCGTTAGGAAAACGCTTCAGCAAAAGCTTCTGAATTGACCTGTCCCACAGCGAATCGACGATGGCTTCGTGGGTTAAAACGGAATAGGCATGGAGCGAAGAACACAGCGCGAGTCCAGCGAGGAGACGGGCGATCATGGGCGGGGCACCGGGTTGGCGGCGGCTTCGATTTGGCCCATCTTATATTCGACGTCATGCGAAACCAGCGTGTGCTGGCCCAGCAGGCGAACGTTCGCGCTGGATCGCAAGGTAGTTTGCAGCCACATGCCATTGACCGCGCGGAATTCGAGCGCGACGTGAATATCGCGGACCCACCAGGAGGGAGCGCGCGCCGGTTGCCCTTCCATGCGGAGAATCATATAGCTGGACGCGTCGACCCAAATCAGGCCCTCGAGAAGCCTCGAGTCTTTGCGCAGGGGACGTAACTCCAGCACGTAACAAGGCTCGCGATTGAGAACATCTTTGCGAACCAAACGGAAGGAATAGTTGGCGGGCGAGATATCGCTGGCGCCTTGGTTGGTGAGAATTTCTTTTTCGCTTTCGAGAATTTTGCGCACGATGACTTCGCCCATATTCACGCCCGCGTTGCGATGGATGGTGAAGCTTTGCACGTCCGGCGGCACGTAATCGATGTAGGCGGTGACTTCAGACTTGCTCTTCTGCTCTTTGCCGAATAGTTGATAATCGCGCACCACTTGATAAGGGCGTAGCTGGGCGCGATTTTTGGCGCGCGCCTCCCGCATGTGGGCCACGATACTTTCCGTGTTGGGCAGCGTGCTTGCCGGTTCTGCGGCCCACGCCACTGTTGCGAGCAATAGCAGCAGTGGACCGCCAACGTTGTGCCAAGAAGTCATGCGCGTATCCGTGTCACGTTAAAACATGGCCGGTCAAACAATAGGCCGGCGGCCTTGAATCACGCCGATGAGCAGCGCCACGATGGCCAGCACCAGAAGAATGTGGATATAGCCGGAAAGCGTATAGGATGTCACGAGTCCCAGCGCCCACAAGACGAAGAGAATTACCGCGATAGTCCAAAGCATTTTTCTACACTCCTTGTTTGGTTGATCTGGGCAACGGTTTATCCGTCACCATAAAATCCGCATGCGCTTCACCGGCGGAGGCGACGTCGCTGGCGCCGGTATTGGTCAAAACAAGCTTGGCGCGCTTGACCCATTCCACGTTATCGCAATGCACCGAGAGCAAAATCCCGCCTTCTTTAATGCGGCCTTCAAAGCGTTTGGCTTCGTACTCGGGCAAGCCCATGCCGATGAGCGCGCCGACCAGCGATCCCACCGCGCCGCCCACTCCGACACCGGCCAGCAGACTCATGATCGGTCCGGCGGCGATGAACGGTCCGAGGCCCGGAATGGCGAGCATGCCGATTCCCGCAACCCATCCCAGCGCTCCGCCGAGAACCGCGCCGGAGCCGGCACCGGCGATCGCGCCCTCCGGCGCTTTGGTGCTGTTAGCGAGCGCGAAATCTTTGCTGCCCGTGTTATCGGGAAGAAGTACGGAGATGTCCGTGTTGCGGAATCCCGCCTGTTTCAGACTTTCAACCGCTTCTTCTACGCTGAATCGATCCCGGTACAGCCCGTAAACCGCGGTGTTGGTTGCCATGCGTTTCTATCCTCGCCATGGAGATTGCACGCCGCGGGCCGTTCGCGAAAGTCGTAGCTGGAGAAGGAGAAGACACCGATTGCGCTAGAAAACTTTTCTTCGTTCGCGCATATTTTGCTGCTGAAACAATCGGCGCAGCGCTGAGCTCTAACGGGCGTGGGATTTAACCCACAGGGAGCCCAAAGATGAGTACCTTATTGATGATCATTCTGGTGTTGCTCATAGTCGGCAGCTTGCCCACGTGGCCGTATAGCTCGGGTTGGGGCTATTATCCGTCCGGCGGACTGGGAGTGATTCTAGTAGTGGCTTTGGTGTTGTTGTTCTTTCGAGGGTCGACTGTTTAGCGAAGCTTCTGCATCCATTCGAAACAAAAAAAAGGGCGCCGACGGATATCCGCGGCGCCCGAAGTTTTTATTCCTTCCGATTCACAAGGTCTAGCGGTGCGAATGTACCTCGTCGGTTTCAACGCCGTGGGTGCTGACTGACTTCTCTCCGGCCGAGGCAATGTCTTCCGCGCCGGTTTGTTTAAGAAGGTCTTTCGCGCGGTCGATATCTTCGGAAATAGCGCAATGCACCGACAAGAGAACGCCGCCGCTCTTGATGCGGCCTTCGTAACGCTTGGCTTCATACTCGGGAATGCCCATGCCTACCAGGGCGCCGATGACGCCGCCCACCGCGCCGCCCACGCCCAAGCCAGCCAACGCCGCCATGATGGGTCCCGCTGCGATGAAGGGGCCCACTCCTGGAATCGCCAGCGAGCCGATGCCGGCGAGCAAGCCCAGCGTTCCGCCGATGACGCCGCCGGCGGTGGCTCCGGCGGTAGTGCCCTCCGGGGCCTTAGTGTTTTTCTCATGCGCGAATTCCTTGGAGCTTTGGTTGTCGGGCAACAACACCGAGATGTCGTTGTTCGAAAAACCTGCCGCCAGGATCTGATCCACGGCGCGCTCAGCCGCCATGGAGTTCTTGTAGATTCCAAAAACTGCTGTATTCTTTCCTGCCATAGTGCTCCTTTATTGAAAACGTAAATGACGAATTACTGCTTAACCGACAGCTGATCGACGACCTTGTCCGCTCCGCCTGCGATCGAAACCGCTTTAGAGACGATGGAACTCTTTTCGTCTTCCGACTTCACCGGCCCTTTGAGAGTGACGGTTCCGTTCTGGCTAATGACCTTTACGTTGTGGGCGTAGGTGGAGAGCGACTTGTCGTCCATGATGGACTTGCGGATGTCTTTCGTGAGATCCACATCCGAGCGATTGTTTTTCTGTTGATCCGCGGTCGCCTCGCCCGCGGCGCGATCGCGCTTGTTGACTTGCGTGTTGTCGGGCGCTTGCGCGGAGACAAACAATGTGGCCGCACCAAAGGCGACGGCCAAAACTAGCGGTTGAATTTTCATTTCTGAGTCCTCCCACGTTAGAGCCGCGCCCGGTGCTATTGTTTCGATTTAACTTTCATTCGGAGGGCAGCTGCTGTTCGAGTTCGCGGGCAATGATGGCGGGTTCGGTTTCGCGAAGCAACTCGGTGACTTCCGCGTCCTCGGCAGCGGAGAGGCCGTGATACGCGCACAGGGCCTGCAGCAATTCCAGCATTTTGGTGGCTTCGCGCTCGGAGAGCAGATTCACTTGCAGATCCAGATGCGCGCGCTCATCGGCACGGCGGGATGCGCGATTCTGGCTGACTAAAATAAACAGCGCGAGAAAAATCGCTTCCAGCGAAACGATGGTCGAAAGCCCCATGAAGGGGAACGGGTCGAAGGGGCGGACTCCGGGAACGCGGCCGGAATTCCATACAATCCAGGCGCCGAACCAGGCCATGTGCAGGACGATAGCCCACACGCGGCCCGCTTGCGAGACGATAAGATCGCTGATTCTTTCGGCGCCGCTGCGGCGTGCGAGCGCTTGCTGCTCGAGCGCCGAGATGGCTTTGATGTGGCGCGAGGCGAGCATCTAATTGCCGTCCGGGCTACGATCGTGCCTGAAGCGCTGGCGGAGATCCGGCGCGAATTCAGTGAAGGCGTTGCCCACAATGCGGCTCAAGAATGCCAAACCGACCTGGACGGACACGCGACCACTGGTGGTCGGCGAATCCGGCTGCCAGGTGTTGGACACCAGGATGCCGGCGGGGATGGCGAGGTAGCGCGCGTAGGCGAGCTGGGCGTCTCCGTTGCGATTGTGGGTGACGAAGGCCATTTTCACTACGTGGCCGAGGCGCGTGTGCAGCGGTTGTCCGGCGGCGCGAAAGTAGCGCGGGTCTTCTCCCCACAAGCTTCCGAAGCCGGCTTCGAAAACATGGCTGGTGCCGCCCGCGAGCAGGCGGTTGACATAGCGGTGGCCGAAGCCGTCCCAATGCGTGGAGTAATCTTCGGGCTGATCGCGCCACGTGTTTATGCCGGCGATGAACACTCCGGCGGCGAGGTTTTTCGGACCGACGGTGGTGAGGACCACCCAGCGAAAGCGGTCATGGGCCGTGAAAGCCGGCGGCGGCGAGTGAATGACGTTGGTTAGGTTAGGCGGAGCAGAGACCAAATCGTTGGATGGGTCGGCCGATTGGGCGGCGCCCACGGCGGCCATCGTCAGAGTCAGCACTACGATACGCATCCCGTTACACCCCTTACGAATTAGATCTTGCGGCGCGGCGTCTGTTTCGTTCTTCTGGCACCTGAAGTGCACTGGTAAAAGCAGGAGTTCCCTATGAACGCAAAGCAGCTGGAAAGGGCGTCGTATATGGCGGCGCACGCGATTCTTGCCGCGAATACCAGCGCCCCTCACTTGGCGACCCCGGGGGCGCGGCGCACCTATACAGTGGATAAAATTGCGGAAAAAATTAGAGGCGTTTTTGAACTGCATTGCTCGGCTCTCGATGACGCCGCGGCAATTGCGATTCCTCGACGCCCCGAAGCAGTCGCGCAAAAATTGCAGTTGATTGTGCAGGAGCTGCGTTAACGCGCCTCTAGAACGTAGCTGGTGCGGGTCCGAACCACGGCTTTGCCCGCGTTGGGCGCGGTTACCGCAACCTTGATCCTGCGGGGAGTGGTGTGTTGATCGGGTTGGGGCGGTGTGTAAGCGAGCGTATAACTGGCGCGAATGTCGGCGGCGATACGCAGGCAAAGAGGTGCGATTTCGGTAATGTCCATGGGCGCGAAGGCTTCGCCACCGCTCATTTTCGAGAGGCGATGCAGGATGCCGAGGTTGTGCTCGTGTTCATCCGGATCGAAGAGCGCGATGGAATAAACCGTCGCGCCCGACATTTGGAGGGCGTGCACGGTTTCGGCAAATGTGTGCGTGCTGTTGTTATCGCCGCCATCGCTGATCAAAAGCAATACTTTGTTTTCCCATTTGCCTTTAGCGAGGTGATCGGCGGCTAAGGTTAAGGCGTCATAGAGCGCGGTTCTTCCGGCGGCCCTTGGTCCGAGCAGCGCGGCGCGCAACTGCTGCGGATTGTTCGAGAAAGGCATGGAGGGCGGAAGGCCTTCGAAGGCGCGGTCGTTGAAGTTCACTACAAAGGTTTCATCCTGCGGATTGCTCGCGCGAACGAAAGCCAGGGCCGCTGTGACGACTTCGGGCTGGCGGGTACGCATGCTGCCGCTGGCATCGACGACGATGCCGAGTGTCACGGGGCGATCCTCGGCGGCGAATTGTTTGATGGTTTGCGGGTGACCATCTTCAAAAATCTTGAAGTCCTCTGCTTTGAGGCCTTTGATATTTGTACCGTGGCTGTCCTGGACGCCAACATTGAGCACGACCAGTTCGCTGGCCGTGTATAGCGTAAATCCCGGCTCGCCCGGCGAAGGGGTTTCCTGCGCGGGGAGAGCCGGGAAGGTCAGCGCTACAATGACGGCTAAGCGGAGCATCTAGCTGCGATTGTAGGCAAATTTCAGACCTAATGCAGCCACCATCGAAAGCATTCCGATGAGGGCGAACAGGGGCAGGTTGGACGCGGTCTGCGGCAGCGCGGCCGGAGCCGGAGTGGAATTTACGCGTTGGGCGTCGCTGCTGGTGTCGACGGCGGCGGGGGCGGGCTGTTGGGCCGCGGCGGCTTCAACCGGGGCCGGAGCAGGCGCGGGCTCGGCGACGGGCGCCGGCTCGGCGGCGGCAACGGGCTCCGGGGCGGGTTCCGCTGCGCGTGTCGAAGGAGTGACGGCCGTGTCATTTTGCGCCGTCACTTCGGTGGTTTTTTCCTCACGAGTGACGGGCACTGTCACGTTGTTATTGGCGGCGCTGATGCGAGCGGCTTCATCCTTGGGATAGGCGAACTCTTGGCCGAAGTTATCGCCAGGATAGAACCAGGCGCGCAGAGCTTTGGGCTGTCCGGCTGGGGTTTCCCAGAAGGCAAAAACACTCTTACCGGTGGGCCGAACGCGTTCGTTGGGAATGGCCTCAATCGTCGTAATAAGGTGGTTTTCGTCCTTATTGAAGAATTGCACGGTGTGGCGATCGGCGGCCGAAGTTGCCAGCAGCCTGATCACATAGGTTCCGGGTTGCAGAGTGGTGGTGGGCAATTGCATGGGTTCATCGATGGTGATGGTGGTTTTTTTGTCCCACTGATCCGCCACTGCAGAGCCCATACTCCCGAGTCCAACGACTGCCGCTATAGCCAGTGTTTTTAAGTAAGTACTCATCTCTTCAAATCTCCTTTACGCAGCCGACTTCTGGCCGGGCTACGCCATTTATTGGGGCAAGTAGAGGGCCATCCCCCTAGGTCTAAGCCGCGCCAGCTACGAGAAATTTATGCACGGCAAATACTTCTGAAGATGGCCCGGAAAGCTAACGGCGAGTGGAGGTTTCTTCCGGCATAGTGGGAACGGTGTCGAGCCATTCGTTGGCGCGAGTTTGTGCATCTTCTTTCTTGATGCCGTAACGTTCCTGCAGCCGGCCGATCAATTTGTCCTTCGAACCGCTGATATAGTCGAGGTCATCGTCAGTAAGTTTTCCCCACTGTTGTTTCGCCGAGCCCTTTAATTGTTTCCATTTGCCTTCAATTTGGTCCCAATTCATTGGATACATTCCTTTCTCTGGCACGGGTCCGGAGTGGACCCGCCCATTGTCGGGATGCAGTTGAGAGGCCGCTTTGCGGGGGATGCGGATGAGGACGCGATGGGTAGCGCTATCGTCAACTAAGTGTAGAAATTCCGGTGCAGGCATAGCGAGAGACGGATCTTTTTGCACAGTGATGTGGTAAGTGGCTGAGCCGTAGCGATAGGTAATTTCGAAGCCAGGCCAGTCGTCGGGGATCGCGGGGCGGAGACTGAGCTGATCGCCGCGCAGGTGGAAGCCGAGCACTTCTTCGATCCAGATGCGATACATCCAGGCCGCGGAACCGGTGTACCAGGTCCAGCCGCTCTGTCCGGCTCGGCCTTGCGCGCTGGTGACGTCGGCGGCGGCCGAGTAGGGTTCGCCGCGGTAGTGCGCAACCTTGTCAGGCGTGCGGGTGTGTTCGACGGGATTCATCATGGTTAGCAAACGCACGGCGGCGGAGCCTTCGCCCAAGCGGGCCCAGGCTAACGCGGTCCACAGTGCGCCGTGGGTGTATTGCCCGCCGTTTTCACGCAGGCCGGGTGGGTAGCCCATGATGTACCCGGGATGCGGCGTCGAGTGATCGAAGGGCGGAGTGAAGAGGCGGACTAATTTGTTGGTGTCATCAACTAGAAGACGATCGGTGGACTCGAGGGCGCGGCGGACGCGAGCGGGCTCGGCGTAGGCGATTGCAGCCCAGGATTGCGAGATGGAATCGATGCGGGCTTCGGCGTTGGCGTGGGAACCGAGAGGCGTGCCGTTGTCGAAGAAGCCGCGCAAGTACCAGTCGCCGTCCCAGCACGTGGATTCGGCAGCGTCTTTTAGGATGGAAGCCCGCGCGCGCCAATCGGCGGCGGCATGCGGATCTTTCTGCTCCATCCAGGGTGAGAAAGAATCAACAACGGCGCAAAGGAACCAGGCGAGCCAGACGCTTTCGCCGCGGCCTTCGATGCCCACCAGATTCATGCCGTCATTCCAATCGCCGCTGCCGAATAACGGCAGGCCGTGCGCGCCCAGACGCCAACCGCGATCGATGGCGCGGCGGCAATGGTCCCACAGTGGGGCGGTGTGAGCGGAGATGGGCGGGACGAAGAGGCGTTCGTGTTCGTTGGGCTTGAGGGGCTCGCCTTCGAGGAATGGGACGGGTTCGTCAAGAATTTTGGTGTCGCCGGTTACGTTAACGTAGTGCGCTACTACGAAGGGCAGCCACAGGAGGTCATCGGAGCACAAGGTTCGCACGCCCATGCCGGTGTCGGGGTGCCACCAATGTTGCACGTCGCCTTCGTTGAATTGGCGGGCGGCGGCACGCAGGATGTGGGCGCGGGTAAATTCGGGGCGCGCGTAGACGAAGGCTAAACAATCCTGCAGCTGATCACGGAAACCGAAGGCGCCGCTCGACTGGTAGAAGGCGGTGCGTCCCCAGAAGCGGCAGCTCAGGGCCTGGTAGGGGAGCCAGCGATTCAGTAGAAAATCTGTGGAGAGGATCGGGGTGTGAACTTGCAGCGCCCCTAGGGTAGCGTCCCAGGAGTCTCTAGTGGTAGTGAATGCGCGCTCGACTTGCTCGGAAGTTTGATAGCGGTTGACGATGTCGCGCACTTCTTCAATGGTGGCGGCTTCGCCCAAGAGGAAGATGACTTCTGTGTGCGCACCCCGGTCGAGGGTGATTTCCAGTTGGAGGGCGGCAGCGGGATCGAGGCCCGCTCCGCTGCGATTATCGAGACGGGAGCGTTCGAGCGCGGCGGGATTGGTCGTGGACCGGTTGCGGCCGAGGATGGAAGTGCGGTCCGCGGAGTGCGACGTGGCGCGCGGAGTTGACGCGGCGAAGGCGAGTTGATTGGTTTGACTGCCGTTCCACGACTGGCGCGCGCAGATGGCTCCGGAATCCTGGTCGTAAGACGTTTGTATATGCGGGAGTTGATCTTCGCGGCTGCTTCCCAGGACCCACTCGGCGAAATAAAGAACGGTGAGGCGGCGGCGACGCGAGGAATCGTTGCGCACGCGGAGGCGGCATACTTTGACGGGATCGCCGGAACCGTTGTCGTTGAGCGGGACGAATACGGTCAGCTCCTGGCTGATGGCGTGGCTGTTGTGTTCGAAGACGGTGTAGCCTTGCCCGTGACGGGCGCGGTAGGCGTCGTTTTCGCGAATGGTTTGGGGCGTCGGGGTCCAGCAGGCGCCGCTGTCGTCGTCGCGCAGGTAGATGATTTCAGATTGCGGGTCGGTGACGGGATCATTGTGCCAGGGCGTGAGGCGATTGGTCTGGCTGTTGGTGCGCCAAGTGCATCCCAGGCCGCCCTCGGTGACGAGCGCGCCGAATTGTGAGTTCGCCATCACGTTGGCCCACGGTGCGGGGGTTTTATCTTTGGGAGAAAGATAGATGGCATATTCTTGGGCGTCTTGAGTGAAGCCTCCCAGGCCGTTGAAGTAGGGCAATTCTAGGAACGGCAGGGGCACGGAGGGTTCTTCGGCGGCGGTGCCGGAGCGGACGAAGGGCGGCGGCTCGATAGCCTTGCCGGCGGTCGCCAACTGTTGCTGGAGCGAGCCGCGGCTGCCGCTGAGAACTACTGCCGACGCACACAGCAGAAGCTCGCGGTGATTTTCGGGCATGGCGTGCCAGTCGCGCAAATATACGGAGCCGCGGTGGTCCGTGCCGGGAGTTTGCGAATAGGCGTCGATCAGTCGCTGCAGCTGGTGATGCAGCGGCAAATCGTAGCTGGGGCTTTCTTGATTCAGAATAATCAGGTCAGCGCGGAAACCGCGCATGAGCCAATAGGTGTGGGCGAGGAGAAGCTCGCGGACCAAGGGCATACCGCGCGGATCGCCGACGATCACGGTGAGCATGGGGAGATCGCCCGAGATGCCGTAGCCCCAGAGGGCGGATTGACCGAGGCGGTTGCGTTCCATGCGCACGGCGGGGAGGCGCAGGAACGGGTTGGGATAGACCAGATTGCTGGCGAGTTCGAGAAAGCGGTGGGCTTTGGCGGGGCCGATGCTGAGGTAGCGGAACTCCAGTTGGCTGCGAGTCCAGGCCATTTCGAAAGCTCGCCCGACGGATTCTGTGCGGCGATATTTGGCGGCCAGGGCTAGGACGTCCTCGCGGGTGTTGGCGACGATCGTTACGAGAACGAATTCGAATTGCGAGACCGGTTCGATGGTGGTGCGGCAGCGCAGGCTGAAGATGGGATCGAGCACGATGCCGGTGGCGCCGGTGAGCGGGCGGCGAAGGGCGTCGGCGAACTCGACGCTGTTGCCGCGGCCAAGGAATTTTGCGCGGTCGGTTTCGGATTGAATTTGGCCGGTGGCTCCGATGAAGAGATGAGCGGCCCACACGTGCGGCTCCTCGGGCGAGCGCGGGCGGCGTTGGGCGATCAGGATATCGTCGGCGGTGCGCTCGGTTTCGATAAACATCTTGGAGAACGCGGGATGCGCTTTGTCGGCGGCGTGCGGGGCCAGGGCCAGCTCCGAATAGCTGGTGAACTCCAAAGGCCGGGAGCGGACGGAGCGATTGGTCACGGTCACGCGGCGGAGTTCGACGTCGTCTTCCGGGGCGACGGTTACTTCCATCACAGATTCAATACCGAAGGCGTTGCGATGGAATTCGGCGCGGTCGGCGGAGAAGTGCACCGAGCAGGTGCCTTGATTTCCGCTGACGGGTTTGGGGGTGGCGGCCCATAGCGCGTCGGAACGGGTGTCGCGAATATAGAGGAAGCTGCCCCAGGGATCGAGCGTGGTGTCGGAGCGCCAGCGGGTGAGATCGAGATCGTTCCAACGGCTGTAACCCCCGCCGGAGTTGGTGACCATAAGCGAGTAGCGTCCGTTGCCGTAAAAGTGTACGCGCGGGACGGCGGTGGCTTCTTTCCAGATGCGTTCGGCGGGCTCCTCGGCGATGGCGGGGCGAATTTGGGGGGCGACGGCGGTTTCTTTTTCTAACGCGGCGTGGGTGAGCGGGATGCGTTCGAATAGGACCGATTCGACGGCGCGGATGCGGAGATCGGTGTGGAAGCGGCGCTGCATGATGCCGCGATATAGAGTGTTGTCGAGAGCGACCAGGCTCATGCCTTGGTGGTGCGCCATGTAGCTGTAGATCACGACGCCGCGTTGGCCGTGGCGCTCGGCCGCGCGGGTGAAATCGATGGCTTCGTAGAGGCCCATAGGTCCCAGCAGGCCGAATTCTTCCAGGTGCTTCAGGTTTTCTAAGGCGGCCGCGGGTTGAACGGGGAGCGCCAGCATCGTCGAGTAGGGCGAGATCACCAGGCCCTCATCTTCGAGGCCGGGTTTCAAAGCGAGTTGGGGGACGCCGAAGGCTTGGTACTGATACGTCTGGCTGGCGTCGAGAGCGCTATAGGCGGATTCGGAGATGCCCCACGGCACTTTCATGTGTTCGCCGTAATCGATCTGACGGTGGATGGCGTCATTGCAGGCGTTTTCCAAGAGCGAGTTGGCGAACATGCGCGTGAAGAGCACGGGCATCAGGTATTCGAAGGCGGTCCCGCTCCAGGAAAGCAGTGTTTGTCCCGCAGCGGAGGCGGTGCGGGGGCGGCCTAGAGCGAACCAATGTTCTACCGGGACGTCGCCTTTGGCCATGGAGACCAGGCTCGCCAGGCGCGCTTCGCTGGCCAAGAGGTCGTAGTGGCTGGTGAATTCTACAGGTGTTCCTACGGCGTAGCCGATGCCGAACATGCGCCGGCGCTGATCGTAAAGGAAGCGCATATTCATGCCACTCGCCAGGCTTTCGGCGGAGGCGGCGAGGCGCTGCAAGTTAGCTACGGAGCGCGCGGCGTTGGTGCGGGCTTCCTGATATTCGGTGGCGAGCTGGTTGAGCCAACCGGAGACTTCGGAGGGTAGAGCGGGGTCGAGGCGTCGCGTCAGGATTTCATCGACGGGGCCGGAGTGGCCCGACGCTAAGGCGTGCAAGGACGGAATGGCGCGCACGGCGCGGCGGCGGAGTCGAGCTATATGAGTTCCTAGAACCTGGACGGTTTCTTCCGGCGGACGCATGAGCGTCTCCATCCATTTCAGGTAGAGCTCGACGGTTTCGATCCAGGATTTGAGTTCGTATTCAAGGCGCGAGGCCCAGTAGGCGGGTTCGGCGCCGCGTTCGATTTCGCGTAATTGCTGGAGCGGGGCGACGGCCAGGCGCAGGCGGCCGATCAGGGCGTGCCCTTCGGCTTTGCCACGCAACAGGCGCTGCAAAGTGCCGAGGTGGACGCTGGCGAGAGTGGCGGGGCCGCAGGATTCGTGAAGGATCGAAAGGGTGTCGATGAGTCCGCGCATGCATTGCTGGCCGAGGGCGGGGGCGCGGATGGCGTCGTGGCAGCCTTGTTCGAGGACCCATAGGCAGGCAATCAAATTGCCGCTGTCGGCGGTGGAAACATAACGGGGCTCCAGTGGCTTTAGTGTTTGGATGTCGTACCAGTTGAGGATGTGGCCTTCGTAATGTTCCAGACGGTCGAGGGTGTCTAGCGTTTGGGTGCAGCGGCGGCAGAAATCGTCGGCCGTGAGATAACCGAAGTCGCGCGCGGCCAAGGCGGAGGTGAGCCAGAAGCCGATGTTCGTCGGCGACGTGCGCGGGGCTACTTCGATGTGCAGTGCGAGCTGGGTGTTGTCGGGCGGCAGCCAGTTCATGGCGGGGCCGACGAGATCGTCGAAAAAGCGCCAGGTGCGGCGGGCCAAGGTGCGCAGGAAGGCGCTGTTGGCTTTCTGGAAACGCTGGCGGCTGTGGTTGCGTACCGGCCGCGCGAGCCATTGCATGAGCAGCGGCGACAGGGCCCACAAGATCAGGAAGAGGGCGGTGGGCGCGAAGACGCTTTGGATCCGCATGACGATCATGAGGATGATGGAGCATCCGGAGACCATCAGCATCTGGCGCATGGTGGAAGTGAAATGCGAGTGCGCGAGTGAGGCGCTTTCCGCGGTTTGCCATTCGAGCAAGTGATGACGGCTGATCCAGCGGCGATACGTCACGCGCCAGATGGCGTCGATGGAAAGCCATGCCTGATGCGGCAGGAAGGCGATCATGACGCCGGCGCGAATGAGTTCGTCGAAAGCGCCGCGCCAGCCGCGGATGGAACCTTGCAGATAACGCGCGAAGCGTTCGAATAAAGGCGCTACCGCGGGGATGGCGATGGCCAGGCCGACGACCAGGCTCCACACGGCGGGGGCTTTCAATGTCAGCCAGCCGAACAATAAAAGCAGAAGGGAAGCGCTGGGAACCGTGCTGCGGCGCAAGTTATCGAAGATGCGCCAGCGGTTGATCACGCTCAGCGGATTGCGTTCCAGTGAGCCGTCAGCGGCGGGCACGCGCGAGAGCATCCAGGGAGCGATCTGCCAATCGCCACGAATCCAGCGGTGCTGGCGCTTGCTGTAGGTGGCATAATCGAACGGCATGTTCTCGAAGAGTTCGATGTCGCTGGCCAGGCCGACGCCTACATAGGCGCCTTCGATTAAGTCGTGGCTGAGAAGAGTTTCAGGCGGGAAGCGATGGCCGACGCTGTCGCGGAAAGAGCGCACGTCGTAGATGGCTTTGCCGTGGAAGATGGCTTCGCCGAAGAGATCTTGTTGAGCGTCGGAGACGGTTTGACAATAGGGATCGGTGCCGGAGGTATCGGCGAAGACGCGCGTGAAGTGGGTGGCTGTCGCGCCGGGCAGAGAGATGCTGACGCGCGGCTGGATGATGGTGAAGCCGCGGGTGCGCACGCGCGTGACGGGATCGAGCACCACGCGATTGAGCGGGTGCGCCACGGTTTCGATCATGCGGCGGGCAGTGTCGGGCGGGAGTTGGGTGTCGGCGTCAAGCGTGATGACGTGCGCGATGGAGCGCGGAAGTTCTCCTACGCACAGAATGGAGGGATCGCCTTCGCCGCAGAGGAATGCGTTGAGATCTTCGAGCTTGCCGCGCTTGCGTTCGCGGCCGATCCAGCGGCGTTCGCTCTCCGACCACATGCGAGGGCGATGAAACAGAAGAAAGCGGTTGCCGGGATAGCGGGCGTTGAGTTGTTCAATGCCTTGGCGGGCGGCGGCGAGAACTTCGGTGTCGCCGAAAGCATTGGCTTCTTGGGAATCTGTGAAGTCAGGAAACAGGCTGTAGAAAACGTTGGCTTCTTGATTCGCCAGGAAGCGGACTTCGAGTTTCTCTACTTCCTGGCGCACCACGTCGGTGCTCGAAAGCATCATCGGAATGACGACTAGCGTGGTGTGCTCAGGAGGAATACCTTCCTTGAAATCCATCTTGGGAAGCGTGTCGGGGGGCAGCAGTGAAATTACTAGGGCGTTGACGATTTGAATGGCAAGTTCACTAATGGGGAATAGGGCGAGCGTGCCGAGGATGGTCAGCAGAAGGGGCTGGCGCACTCCGACGGCCCACGCGACGGTGAGTGAGAGTGCCAGAAACCAAGCGGTCAGGCCGATAGTGCTGGTTAGATAAAAAGGCGTGGCGTTGCGGCGGAGGGCGCGGATGGTGCGGCTGCGCAGCGGCATGCGCGCGCCGGTTTCGCGCTCCAGCTCGGTGATCCCATCGTCAAGAAGGAAATAAGAGGCGGACGCTGCTGGGCCCTGCGCGCTTTTGGCGAGGGCGATGGCGCGGCGGGCAACATCCAGTTCTCCGGTGGCGCTGTGACGGGCGATTTCCTCCACCACTTTGCGGGCGCGGTCGCGGGTGACAAAGTCGCTGCCCGCGTGAGTGGCGTCGGTCGAGAGTTCGGCCTCGACCAGGCTGGTGGCTTCGAAAATTTTGGTAAAGTCCAGCCGCGCCAGGGTGCGCAGACTGCCGAAGGCGTTGGCGATGGACACGCGCTCGGCGGCTTCACGGTTGTGTTCGGCGCGGACCACTTCGCTGAGCGGCATGCCGAGTTTTGCTTCCACCCACTGCTGGGTGGGCGCGAGGGCGCGGTCTTCGTCCTGGAGCTGCTCGATGAGAGAAGTCGCGAAGTAGGGCTCGGCGCCAACCGATTCGATTCCGAGTTGCTGGAGCGTGCGCTCGAAGGCTTCGTCATCGCGGCGGGCGCTGGCGGCCAGGCGGTTGGCCCAGAAGTAGCCGGCCTCGCGAAGCTGTTGGGCGCGGTCGACGCGCTGGACTAAGGCGGCGAGCGATTCGATGACGGATAAACGCAGCAGCAGGGGAAAGGACCACAGCTCGGCTATGGAGAGCGGAGTCCAGCGTTGATATTCGACAAGGGCTTGCGAGATGTTGCTTTCATCCAGGCAATGGTCGGAATAGCGGACCAGTTCGGCGGCGAGCTCGGAGACGAATAGATAGCCGTATTGGCGGGCGTGGATGCGGTGATGATCGTCGGGAAGCGAGCGGCGAATTTCGGCAATGCCGGTGCGGATGAGATAACCGTTGTCGAGCAGCCATTCGGCGGAAGCGTTGAGCGTATGATCCAGGCGCGCGGCTTCGCCCAGGCTTTGGTTCACGGCTTCGAGGCGGGTCTCACTAGCGCGCACGCGAGCCAGGATTTGATCTTTTGAGAGCGGCGAAGGGCTGCGATGCTCCGCGCATTGCCGCGCCATGTCCGCGATGGACGCGGGAGCAGCGGAATCGCGAACGGGGGACGGCTCGGGTATATGCTCAGTGAGCATGAAAATGGAAGGCTCGCCGGTACCGCGCAGGGTCTTCACGATGGACTGTACGTCGGAGGGTGGCGCGGCTACTAAGACCGCATCCTCGCCTGCGAGTGGCGGCGCGTAGCGGCTCAAACGCGCGCGCGCGGGCGGCGCGGCTTCGCTGGATAGAAGCAGATTTTCTGTTTTGGTTGCTAGAGAGCGGATGCTGTCATAAGCGCGTGCAGCATCTTCACTCGATGAATAAATTGCTACGACGACGCGAGTGGGCTTGCCGGGCATGGGCAAGGTCCTATCATGCGCGGCCGCGGATTGCACGCGTTAATAGGCACAGAAAAAACAGGAGTGCAAAAGATGCACTCGCTGAGACGGCCGGTACTATGGCAGCAGCCCCTCCGAGCAACATAATCATCAGACTGCACACAGTGAGTAATGCGAAAACCGTCAACCATCCAAGCATCTTTTTCTCCGGCCGCGTTCTGCGGTGATCTGTTCCTAGTACTAGCTAAGGCAACTATAATGCCAGCTAGAAACGCTTGAGAACGCTAGAGAAGGGGTGGGTAAGGGGGCGAAGTCCGGCAATTCTGACAGCGTTTTACATGCAAAAATTGCATGGGATTCAAGCGGATGGGATTGGCTCTCAAGATGCAAGAGCCAAGCGCATGAACGTCCACAAGAAAAATGTCGAGATCGGCCGGAATCCAGGGGTACTCGGCAGAGTCTCATGGATTGCGGATGAGTTGATCGGCATCCGCACTCTGGAAGAGCGTCTCTCGAAGAAACTGAAAGCGAAGCCGGCGCCGGCCAAAAGCCGCCTGCTGCTGGATGGCATCCGAGATCTCAACGCGCGCGTGGAGCTGCTCGATCGGGCGCTCGACGAATTGAGCCGCTCGAGGCGCGCTGCGTAGTTTATATGAGCCTCAGCGCGAGCCGCGATATAGAGAGCGTGGCCGATCCAATCGCTTCCGCAGAGCCGGGGCGGGTGTTGCTAGTCGACGACGATGCGGAGATGCGGGATGGGCTGGCGGCACGGCTCTCGAACGAGGGCTTCATCACGGCTACCGCGGGCGATGGCCAGGAAGCGCTGGAGAAGCTGGTTTCATGGGCGCCGGATGTGATCGTCACCGATTTGATGATGCCGCGGATGGACGGCTTCGAATTCCTGCGTACGCTGCGGGAGCAGGGGCGGGCGATTCCGGCGATCGTGCTCACGGGTTTTGGAAGCCTGGAAAAAGCTCTGTCGGTGATCCGCGATCTGGAAGCGTACTGGTTCTTAGAGAAGCCCGTAAAGCTGGACGCCTTGCAGCCGCTGCTACAGCGCGCGATCGAGCACAGCCGTCTGCTGCGCGAGGCGGAGAACCTGAAGCGCGACTTGGTGGTGCGAACCTCGTTCGGGCGCTTGGTGGGGCGGTCCGGCGCGATGCAGGATGTGTTTTCGTTGATCCGTCAAGCGGCGCCGCGGTCAGTATCGATTTTATTGATTGGCGAAAGCGGCACGGGGAAGGAACTGGCGGCTCGTGAGATTCATAACTTGAGTTTGCGGGCGAATCAGCCGTTTGTGGCCGTGAACTGCGCGGCGCTGCCGGAGACGTTGATCGAGAGCGAATTGTTCGGGCACGAAAAAGGCGCTTTCACCGGGGCATTGGAGCGGCGGCCGGGATGTTTTGAGCAGGCAGAAGGCGGCACGTTATTCCTGGATGAAATCACCGAGATGCCGCCGGCGACGCAATCGAAACTACTGCGCGCGCTCGAAGAGCGCAGTGTCCGCAGGCTCGGCGGGAAGACGGAAATCCCGGTGGACGTGCGCGTGATCGCCGCTACCAACCGGCAGCCCGAAGAGGCCCTGCGGGAGAACCAGTTGCGCGGGGATTTATATTACCGGCTCAACGTGTTTCAGATTGAGCTGCCGCCTTTGCGCAAGCGGGTGGAAGACATTCCGCTGTTGATCGATTCCATGATTCCGCTGCTGAATGAGAAACATGGGACCAGCATCACTGCGGCCACGCCAGAGGTGTTGGAGCGCTGCCGCGAGTATGCGTGGCCGGGCAATGTGCGGGAGCTGCGCAACGTGATTGAGCGCGCTACGATTCTGGCGGGGTCAGGTCCTATCGAATCGCAGCATGTGCAGATCGAGCCCTCGGCGGCGGCGGCTCGTCCGGCTGCGAAAGCCGCTGCGCAAACCTTTCCGGCGGAGACGCTCACCGTGCGGCCGGGGATACCTTTATCGGCAGTGGAGACTGCGTTTATTGAGCTCACATTGCGCTATGTAAGTCAGAATCGGAAGCGCGCCGCGGCCATGCTCGGGATCAGTTTGCGCACGCTGCACAACCGGATCAACGAAATCCGCGAAAGCCGCGGCGAGCGTGAACGAGTTGACCGGCAAGCGGTTAGCTAACTGCTCCGGGCGCCATGCAGCTTCTACCCGGGATGCACCGAAAACAGTAAAACTTTCGGCCAGCGTTGGGGATAAGACTGGACCCACATGGAAAAGCGCTATGGACTCCGAAGTGCAATCAGGCGTGCGAGGAGTTTTAAGAGCAATGACAGTGGAAGCATATGGAGAGGCTTACCAACGTGGCTTCGATCGCACAATCCGGCTGCTGCTTTCGCGGGGCGCACGAAACGAATGTGCACGCGAAGCTGCTCAGGCGGCATGGGCGAAGGGATGGGAAAGAATTAATCAGCTTCGCAACGAGAGCGTGGTAACCACTTGGGTAAACACCATCGCGCTCAACTGCTATCGCAGTGTGATGCGCAGCGAGAACCATCAGATGCCGCTCACGGAACTGCCTACCACCTCGGATGTCAATCTGGGCGCCATTGACCTGGAGCGGTTTCTGGCGTGGTGCCGGCCGAGCGACCGCCGCCTGTTTGAAGATTACCTGCAAGGATATCCGATTGAAGAAATCGCACGCATGCAGGGTATTAGTTACACAGCGGTGCGCATTCGCCTGCTGCGCGCGCGGCGGTCCGTACAATCGCGCATCAAAGAACGCGAAACCGGGAACCGCGTCAACCGGGTCAAGGCGGATGCGGAGTGCCAGATCGCTGCTTGAAAAGAGCTGCTTGAAAGGAACTTTTGTTATGAGCAAGAGCACTGTATTTCATCTGATTATGTTCGGGCTGGGTTCCGTGTTGGGTATTCTATTTGCGCCCAGGGCTGGCGCTCACACTCGGGCGCGCATCGCTCGCCGAGCCAAAAAACAGCAACGCCTGCTGAAGGCTGGGATGTCGGCGGGGCGTGAGGTTATCGATCGCGGGATGCGAGTGGTGGCGACTTAGAGCGGGAGAGGAAAAGGTACACAATGCTGAACTGGGCTCTTATATTTATTCTGGTAGCGCTAGCAGCGGCGATCTTCGGATTTACCGGGGTCGCGTTGGCGGCGGCGGGCATTGCCAAGGTCATCTTTTTTCTATTCCTGATTTTCTTCCTGCTATCGCTGGTTACCGCGCTCGGCCGGAGAGCCTAAATAGTGGCCAAATCGGATCCTCGATTTATTCGAGACCTGTTGGCGCCGCATTCCAAGGCTTTAACGTTAGGCTTGCTGGCGGCGGTGGGCGAGGGCGTTGCCAATCTGCTGGATCCGTGGCCGCTCAAGATCGTTCTCGACAATGTTCTGCGGGGGCGGCAAATTCATGGCTGGCTGAATCCCTTCATCCTGAAGATTTCAGCGGGCGACAAGCACGGCGTTTTACTGTTCGCAGCGGCGGCGGCGCTGGCCATCGCGATGCTGGGGGCGCTGTGCTCCTATTACGAGAAGTATTTCACCACGAGCGTCGGGCAGTGGGTAATGCATGACTTGCGCGGGCGCCTCTACTCGCGCATGCAGCGGCTGTCGCTGGCGTTCCACGATCAGGCGCAAACCGGAGACTGGTCAGCCGCATTACCGGCGATATCGACTCGGTGCAGAGTTTCATCACTACTGGGTTGCTGAGCGCGCTGATCAATAGCCTGACGCTGGTGGGCATGATCGGCGTGATGTTCTACATCAACTGGAAGTTCACGCTGATTGCGTTGTCCGTGGTGCCGGTGTTGTTTCTGGTGGTGTTCCACTATACGCGGCTGATCAAGAAATCCTCCAAACAGGTGCGCGAGCAGGAGGGCAAAATCGCGTCGGTGATTCAGGAAGTGTTGACATCGATGCACGTGGTGAAGGCATTCGCGCGCGAGGATTATGAGCAGCGGCGCCTGGAAGAAGAGAGCCTGGAGAGTGTCGAACTGGCCATGCGGGCGCGCGGGCTGAAGGCGAAACTGTATCCCATCGTCGAGATCATCGTGGCAATCGGCACCAGCCTGGTGCTGTGGTTCGGAGCGCGCATGGTGCTCGACGGGACGCTGTCTTCGGGTTCGCTGGTGGTGTTCATTCTGTATCTGGGCAAGATGTATAAGCCGATGCAGGATCTGTCGAAGATGACGGATGCTTATTCGAAAGCCGCGGTGGGCTACGATCGCATCCGCGAAGTGCTGGAGATGGAGAGCGACGTCAAGGACCTGCCGGGAGCGCGGCCGGCTCCGCGGTTTAAGGGGCAGATTGAATTCGACAACGTCACGTTTGGATACGAAGCAGAGCGGCCGATTTTTCAAGGGCTCAGTCTGCGCGTCGAGCCGGGACAGGTGGCGGCTCTGGTGGGGCCGACGGGCGCGGGAAAGAGTTCTGTGTTCTCGTTGCTCTCGCGGTTTTACGATCCGCTGTCAGGCGTCGTCAAGATCGACGGGCGGGATATCAAAACATTCACGCAAAAATCGCTGCGCGAGCAAATCAGTTTCGTTCTGCAGGAGACGATTCTGTTTCATGGGCCGATCTGGAAGAACATTGCTTACGGCAAGCCGGGGGCTACCCGCGAGGAGATCATTAAGGCGGCGCAACTGGCGAATGCGGATGAGTTCATCGACAAGATGCCGCATGGCTACGACACGCTGGTGGGCGAGCGCGGCGTTACGCTCTCGGGCGGCCAGCGGCAGCGCATTGCCATCGCGCGCGCGGTGATCCGCAACACGCCGATTCTGCTGTTGGACGAACCTACTTCAGGGCTCGATGCCGCGTCCGAACAACTGGTGTTTGAGGCGCTGAATCGCTTAATGAAGGGGAAAACCTGTATGGTGATCGCTCATCATCTGGCTACCATTCGCAGCGCCGACATCATTTACGTAGTGCAGGACGGGGCGATTGCGGAACACGGGACGCACGATGAGTTGCTCGAAAAGGGCGGGCTGTATGCAGAGCTCCACGAGCTACAGTTCGCGCAGTAACCCGCTACACATCGTTTCGCTACATATCATTTAGGGACGAGATGCGGTTCTCGAGCACGGTGGCGAAGCCCTCCACTTCCTCAGGCGAATATCCGGCGCAGCGGAAGGCGTCGCGGATCTGCGCGGGCGACAGCCGCCCGAGCAAACCGGCCATCCACTTCGCGTCGGTGCGCGGGATGTCGCGTCCGATCCAGCGCAGGTGCAGGCGCATGATGTACTGCGGCGGATTGGCGATCTCGATGAGAGCGGCGCGCCGTGGCGTGGCGAAGTTCACAGACTGCGGGGTCAGCTTGGTGATGAACCGCGAGGACTGATAGGCCGCCAGGTTGCCGCGCGATTTGCTTAGGCCCATAACGAAGCCGGAGGGTCCAAAGGACGCTCCTAAATCGCTCACGTAGTAAATTTCGCGAGGGGCGCCGTCGGCTTTTTCGACGACGATTTTGTTGTTGACGTCTTTGAGATCCCAATTGTTAATCAGGGCCATGAGCGTGCGCAGGCCGTTGAGTTCGCGGGTGCCGGTGAAGGGGTCCTGCTTCCATTTCCAGTTGCCTTCTTTGGATTCGGACTTGTCCATGCGCTGCATCCGGGCGTCGCGAACTTCGCCGCCGGCGGAGATGAAGTGTTGCCCGCGATGAAGATGAACGGGCAAGCCGGTGATCTGCAACTGGGGCACGAAGTAGTTTTCGTTAGTGAAGTAGCCGACGGCCCAGACCAGGCGCGACGCCGCGACTTCGGGCTTGGCTTCGGCGCCGAGTTTCATTTTCCACTTGTGGCCGCCTTCATCGGTCACGATGAGTTTGGGATTCGTTCCGGACATGTCCTCCTTGACGAACTTGAAGACAGTACCCTGTGGCGCGTGGCTTTCGCCGCCTTGGCCGAAGCGGAGGTCGCGCGTGGAGATGTCAGCGGGGTCCTGCCAGAGGACAGGCGCTGCGCTGGTAGTTTTTTCCGGCGGCTGCGAGATGAGGTTGGACTGGGCGCGGTCCTGTGCAGGGGCGCTGAGGGCCGCTATCAACAGGACTAGCGGGATCGCACGCAAGCTCTTGGAAATACTGGATTTCGGGTTCTGGTAAGACGTGGCCATATCCTTGCATGAGCAAATGCAGTGCCAAGAGCCAAGGCGAAAACCACAATTTCCAAGCCGTCCTTGAAGACGACCGCGCCCGCGGGTGTTATCCGGGTATTAGTGGAGCCGGAGGACGGAATCAGTGCGCTAATTCACGGCATCGACGCGGCGAAGAAAAGCGTCGACATTCTGATTTTCCGTTTCGACCATCGCGAGGTGGAGCAGGCGCTGCTGCGTGCGGCGGGGCGCGGGGTGCGGGTGCGGGCGTTAATTGCGTACACCAATCGTGGCGGCGAAAAGAATTTGCGCGCGCTCGAAATGCGGCTGCTGGGGGCCGGGATCATTGTCGCGCGCAGTGCGGATAATCTGGCGCGGTATCACGGCAAGATGATCATCATCGATGAGCGCAAGCTGTACGTGCTGGCGTTCAACTTCACTTATCTGGACATCGAACACAGCCGCAGCTTCGGCGTGATTCTGGAAGACCGCAAGCTGGTGCGCGAGGCGATGAAATTGTTTGAGTCCGATGTCCTGCGCCAGCCCTATACTCCGGGGGCGCCGGCGCTGCTCATCAGTCCGCTGAACGCGCGTGCGGAGCTGGCGAAGTTTCTGGAGGGCGCAAAAAAGGATTTGCTGATTTACGATCCCAACGTCAGCGACAGCGCGATGCTGCGCATTCTTACCGAGAAGAGCAAGGCCGGCGTCGACATTAAAATTCTAGGCGGAGCGGCCAAACTGCCGGCGCACAAGCTGGCGCAGATACGTCTGCATGCGCGCGTGATCCTGCGGGATGGCACGGACATTTTTATCGGGAGCCAGAGTTTGCGCACGCTGGAGCTGGACGGACGCCGCGAAGTGGGTGTGATCTTTCGTGACCGGATGGGTGCGACTCGCATTGCTAAAACTTTCCAACAGGACTGGGATCTGGCAGCGGAGCCGATATCGAGCGAGACGGATAACGAGCCTGTCCAGACCAAAAAGATCGCCAAGAAAGTTGCCAAGGCGCTGACCAAGGAAATGCCTCCGGTGGCGGAGGTGCTGGATCTGGTGGTGAAGGAAGTGGCGGGGGATTCGCTAGAGGTGCCGTTGAATGCGGAACAGCTGCAGGACACCGTTACCGATGCTCTGAAGCGGGCCGTGAAGGAGGCTGTGCGGGATGCGGTGGAACATAAAGCGCCGTAGTCTGGCCGCTGTGCTGCTGTTGGCGGCTGCGTGGGCTCCGGCGCAAGAGGCTGTGGATCCGCCACAGGAGACGACCACACCGGATGCGGCGCCGATGGATTCCCGGGACCGGATTTTCTATCCGGGCGACACCGAGCGCTGGAAGCCCCTGGCAGGCAAGCTTCTCGGCAACACGCTGCTCGACCAGAAAGAAATTTGGACGTCGCCCTTTCATATGCGGCGGCAGGATGTGAAGTGGTGGGTGGGGATCGCGGGCGTGACAGCGGTCCTGATTGCCACCGATCACCGCACGATCAATACTTTCGAGAACAGCCAAGGGCAGGTGTCGTGGGGAAACAATATTTCGCGGATCGGCGCTTCCTATACGCTGCTGCCGGTGGTGGCAGGTTTCTACACTTATGGAGTGCTGAAGGACGATCCGAAGCCGCGCGAAGTCGGCGTGCTGGGGGGCGAGGCGCTACTCGACAGCCTGATTGTAGTGGAGGTCTTAAAAACAGTCGCGGGCAGGAACCGGCCGGATAATCCCAGCAACCCCGGGCATTTTTTCAAGGCCGGGGATTCGTTTCCATCGGGGCACGCAATTGAGTCGTGGTCACTGGCTTCGGTGATCGCGCATGAGTACGGTCACGGGTCGAAGGTAGTCCCGATAGTGGTGTATAGCCTGGCGGGGGTGGTGAGCGCGGCGCGCTTTGCGGCGCAAAGGCACTATGCTTCGGACATCGTGGCGGGCGGGGCGATGGGATGGTTTCTGGGCCGCTACGTGTATCAGACCCACATGGATCATGCGATCCACAAGCATCTGGCGGCGCGGCCCAGAATCACTCCACGGTTGGATCCCACGCAAAAACTGTACGGTCTTACAGTGGCGTTCGGGGACTAGCGGCTGGAGCGGGACTCCGAGATCTCTTCGGACGAAATCACCTTTCCGGCGATGGTGGATAGTTTCACATCGGCTTCTTTCTCTTCACGCAGAGTCTCGTCAAGCAGAGCGGCTACGTCGTCGAGACCGAGCTCTTCAGCCCATGCCTTGAGTGTTCCGTAGCCGGCGATTTCGTAGTGTTCCACTTTTTGGGCGGCGCAGATCATGGCGGAATCGGCCAGCGCTCCTTCGTCGTTGGCGGCGATGCGTTCCTGCGCTTCGGTGATCAGACCCTTCATGGCGGCGCAGGCTTTATTCTTGGGCTTCTGCTCGAGCATCTGGAAAGCCTGTTCCAGGCGTTGCACGTGACCCTTAGTTTGCTCCAGATGGCCCGCGAAAGCCTGGCTGAGCTCTTCGCTGGAGGCGGCCTTCACCATTTTCGGCAGTGCTTTCACCAGTTGCTTTTCGGCGTCGTAGAGGTCCTGCATTTCGTCGATCAGGAGGTCGCGGATGGTTTCAGTCATGGTTAGTACCTTTCAAGGATGAGTTCGGACGCTCCTTAGATCCGAAGACGGTGGCGGCTGTTTCTCAGATCAGAAAAGTGCATTGGCCGACGACGTGCAACAAAGCCGTCCAATGTATCAGTCAAGCGAAGCAAATCCCGCTTACGGCGGAAGCATGTCTGAGTGGGCCGGGCGCGGCGCCGCGCCGGCCAAAGACGCCGACGAATGGCTCATCGACTCGGTGCTGCAGGGGCGGACGGATGCCTTTGTAGACCTGGTGGGGCCTCATCTCGGGCCGCTAACCCGGTTTGCCAGAATGCGTTTACGGAACGATTCGGAGGCCGAAGATGTGGTGCAGCAGGCGGTGCTGCAGGCGTTTCACAACCTGGGTCAATTCCGCCGCGAGGCGAGTTTCAAAACCTGGCTGAGCAGAATCACATCGAATGAAGTCATTCATTTGCGGCGCGGCAAGGCCATCGCTCCGGTGAAGCGGCTTCCCGGCAACGTCGCGGAGCGGCTAGCCGACCCATCGGCTCCGGCCGATATGCAACTGCAACGCCGCCAAGAAACCGCGCGGCTGCGGCGGGCGCTGACGCGGCTGCCCGAGAAGTATCGAATGATCATAGAGTTGCGCGATCTCCGCGAACTGAGCGTGGCGGCGACGGCGCAATCGCTTTCCCTGACAGTGGCCAATGTTAAGACCCGCCATCACCGCGCGCGCAAGCTTTTATTGCGGTCGTATAGCGGGTGTAAGTAGCTGTCGTCGAGTGCGGAAGTGAGTGCAGAAAGAGTAAGAAAGTATTACGGTGCGCTGCAGAAACTGCAGTCGGAGAGCACACGGAGGAGACCTTGAATATGACCGAGACCGCCCCGATCGATCAAGCCAGTCAGGTAGAATATGGGCCTATGGCGCCGAAGTCCGCGCTCGCCCGGGTTTTGATTGTGGATGACGATCCGCAGGAGCGGCGGGACCTTGCCAGAATCGTCACCGCGCTGGGCTACGTTGCGGAGGTGGCGGGCGATGGGGAAGAGGCGCTGGAGAAGCTGGGCGCGCATCCCGTCGACGCGATTGTCACCGACCTGATGATGCCGCGCATGGACGGCTACACCTTGCTCAAGACGCTGCTGGGGCGCGGGGACCTGACGCCGGCGGTGGTGCTGACGGGGCTGGGAAGCATTCGCGAGGCGCTGGCGATTATTCACGATCTGCGCGCGTTCTGGTTCCTGGAGAAACCGGCGCAGCAGGCGATTCTGGCGCCGCTGCTGGAACGGGCGATCCGCCAGAAGACGCTGATCACGGAGACGGAGCGGCTGCAGCGGCAGCTCGCTCTGCACGGAGTCCTGGGCGACATGGTGGGGACATCGGAACCCATGCGCCATGTTTTTTCGCTGATCCGGCAGGTGGCGCCCAAGGCGGCTTCGGTGCTGATCAGCGGCGAAAGCGGAACGGGCAAAGAGCGGGCGGCGGCGGCGATTCACAAGCTGAGTCCGCGGGCGGCGGGGCCGTTTGTCGCGATTAACTGCGCGGCGATCCCGGAGAGTTTGATCGAGAGCGAGTTATTCGGCCACGAAAAGGGCGCGTTTACAGGCGCGATCTCACGGCAGGCGGGGTGTTTCGAGCATGCAAGCGGAGGCACGCTGTTCCTCGACGAGATCGCGGAAATGCCGATGCCGATGCAGGCCAAGCTGCTGCGAGTCCTGGAGGATTCGAAAGTGCGGCGGCTGGGCGCACAGGGTGAGATCTCGGTCGACGTCCGCGTGCTGGCCGCCACCAACCGTCCGCTCGATGAGGCGCTCGAGAAAAAACAATTGCGCGAGGATCTGTATTACCGGCTGAACGTCTTTAATATTCTGCTGCCGCCGCTGCGCCATCGCAAGGAAGACATCCTCGGGATTTCAGAGGCGCTGATCCGCATTTTGAACCAGCGCAACGATTGCCGCGTGACCCACATCGACCCGGAAGCGCTAGGCATGCTGATGAGCTATTCTTGGCCGGGCAATATCCGCGAGCTGCGCAACATGCTGGAGCGGGCGGTAATTATCGCTCGCGAAGGTGCGCTGTCCGTGCATCATTTCCCTCCAGGCTTCCATCTTCCGCGGAAGATGCAGACGGCGGTGCAAGCTCCGCCGCCGGTGTCCGCGGCGCTTACCTTTGAACCGGGCAGACCGCTGCAGGAAATGGAAGAAGCGTATATCCGCCTGACCTTAAAGCACACCAATAACAATAGGATGCGGACGGCGGAGATCCTGGGAATCAGCTTGCGAACCTTGTATAAACGGCTGTCGGAATTTGCGAAAGCGGATGCCGGCTCGGCTTCAGAGAGCGCCGAAGCGGCTTCGCAGAATGGATAATGCTTCTGGTGATCCAGATGCAAGAAGGAAAAACATGAGCGGTCTCCGCTTTCACATTGTATTAGTCGAGGATGCTGAACCAGACGTTCTTCTGGTGCGTGAGGCATTGGAGCAATCCGGTCTGGATTTCGAGCTCCAGGTATTTGACGACGGCGAACAAGGAGTAGATTTTATTGAGACGATGGACCGGGACGTTACTTTGAATCGTCCCCACCTGTTTTTGCTGGACCTCAATCTCCCGAAGAAGACCGGGGGGCAGATCCTGGAGCGCGTGCGGCAAAGCCCGACCTGCGGTCAGGTTCCGGTGGTGATACTGACTTCCTCGGATTCGCAAAAAGATAAGGCGCAAGCGGCGTTTTTGAATGCGACCGGATACTTCCGCAAGCCGTCCAGGCTGGACGAATTCATGAAGTTGGGGCCGTATGTGCGGGACCTGCTACACCGGAATCGTGAACCGAACGGTAGTGCCGCTTCCGGGGCTTGACTCGGCCCAGATGCGCCCGCCGTGCTGCTCGATGGCTTTTCTGGCGAGGGTTAACCCCAAGCCGCTGCCCGGGTATTGTTTGCCGTTGAGGCGTTCAAACGGGCGGAAGACCCGCGTGCTGTAGGCGGGGTCGAAACCGATGCCGTTGTCGCGCACCGAGAAGATCCATTCGCCGGCGTCCTGAGAGGCTGCCACGTGAATCACCGGAGCCGCCTCGCGGTAGAACTTGCAAGCATTGCTGAGCAGGCAGCGGAATACCGCAGTGAGAGAGGCCGGATTCGCCTGCAACGCCGGCAGCGGATCGTGCGTGATCTTGGCGCCGCTACTCTTAATTTCGCCAGCGAGTTCATTTTTAGCTTCGAGGAAGACGCACTCGAGATCGGTCTCGCGTAACTCGGGCTCGCGTACTTCTTCGTAGCAATAGTCGGCGATGTCGCGAATCAAAGTCTCCAGGCGCTGGGCTCCATCCAAGAGGTAGCGGGCGCCTTGAGAGGCGTTTTCTTCTGAACGTTCCCCGCCTTCGGCTCCCAGCAGGCGCGCGCCCAGTCGAATGGCGCGCAGCGGTTCGCGCAAATCATGGGCCGCCATGGAGATGAAATCGCGAACCGATTCGCGGTCCGGGGACGACTCTTGCGGGGCGACCCCCTGTCCTTGGTTTTTGGTGATCATTCGGAACGGTCCGGCACAGTGAAATAGAAAGTAGAGCCTTGGCCCAGCGTGGATTCGACCCAGATCTGGCCGCCGTAGCTCTTCACAATTCTTTCACAGATCGCCAGGCCGATTCCGGTTCCGGGGTAGCTGGCGCCGTGCAGGCGTTTAAAAATACCGAAGATCTGTTCGGCATATTCGGCCTTGATGCCGATGCCGTTGTCTTTCACGGAGAAGAGCCAGGCGCCGGGGCGGCGTTCGGCGTCGACGTGCACGGCGGGCTCTTCTTCCTCTGTGCGGCGGTATTTGATGGCGTTACCGACCAGGTTTTGCAGCAGCTGCACCAGGCGGATTTCGTGCGCGCGGATGGTGGGCAGACCGTTCCATGTGATCTTTACCTGGGTTTGATCGATGCTGGCCTGCAAGTTGAGCAGCGCTTTGCTGAGAGCCTCGGTGCAAACAACGGGGGCGGCCGGGCCTTCGCCCGAGGATCCCACTTGCGAGTAGGCCAGCAGATCCCGCAACAGAGTCTCCATGCGGTGGGCTCCGCTGATGACGTAGGAAATGTACTGCTCGGCTTGCGTGTCGAGCTGGCCGACGTGCTTTTTCTGCAGGATCTGGCTATAAAGCGCGACCAGACGCAATGGTTCCTGCAGATCGTGGCTGGCGGCGTAAGCGAACTGGTTCAGATCGTCGTTGGATTTGCGCAGGGCTTCGTTCGATTCAAGCAGCTCCGCGGTGCGCTCGGCGACGCGCTGTTCCAGGCTGGCGTTGAGGTCGCGGATTTCCTGATCGGCTTTCTTGCGCTGCGTCACGTCGCGGATGGCGGCGGTGACCAGCAGGCCTTCTTCCGTATCGAGCGGACTCAAGCTGATTTCAACCGGGAATTCGGTCCCGTCTTTGCGGACGCCGAATAATTCTAGGCCGGTGCCCATGGGGCGGTTGCGGGGCTCTTCGAAGAAGTTGGCGCGATGCTTCAGGTGGCGTTCGCGGAAACGCTCCGGGACCAGAACTCCGATGGGTTTCCCCAACAGTTCCTGGCGCCGATAGCCAAAAACTTTTTCCACTTGCGCGTTTACCAAAACGATGTGGCCTGCGCCATCGACCACGGCCATGGCGTCGGGGGCGGCTTCGAGCAGCGAGCGAAATTTTTGCTCGGCCTTGCTGAGCACTTCGGCCTGGCGCTGCAGCAGGGCGTTGTTGCGGCTCAGTTCGACGAACACCTTGACTTTGGAGCGCAGAATTTCGGGAACGATAGGCTTGAAGAGAAAATCCACGGCGCCCAGGTCGTAGCCGCGGAAGAGCTGCTCGTCGCTTTTGTAGCCCGTGAGAAAAAGAATGGGCGTGTGGCGCGAGCGTCTACGCGCGCGGATCAGTTCGGCGGTTTGAAAGCCGTCCATCTCCGGCATCTTCACGTCCAGCAGAACGGCCGCGAAGTCGTCTTCAAGCAGGTGGCGCAGCGCTTGCATTCCGGAAGAGGCGAGCACCAGATCCTGGCCCAATCCTTCGAGCGCAGCCTCCAAGGAAATGAGGTTCTCCGGCGTATCGTCCACCAGCAGGATCTTTGCCCTGTCCGGCGCGCGCCCTTGGAGTGCTGGACTCTCTGCTGCCACTGCAGTTCCTATCATCTCAAAGTATTTTTGGGCAAAGTTTTACGCACCCGGCGCCACCATTTGGCTGGCTTCGAACTGATCGCTTCCCATACAGACGCGGAGTACCGAGAATAGTTGCTCGATATCGACGGGCTTGGTGATGTAGTCGGAGGCTCCCGCCTCCAGGCACTTAGCGCGGTCGCCTTTCATGGCTTTAGCGGTCAAGGCGACGATGGGAAGCGTGCGGAATTCGGGAATCTGGCGGATGGTGCTCATGGTTTCGTAGCCGTCCATTTCGGGCATCATGATGTCCATCAGGACCAGGTCGATTTCAGGGCGGCCCTTGAGGAGTTCGATGCCGGCGCGCCCGTTTTCGGCGTGGACCACTTTCATATTGTGTTCTTCGAGGAGGCTGGCGAGCGCAAAAATATTGCGCACGTCGTCATCGACCACCAGGACGGTTTTGCCGACCAAGGTGGGATCGGTCTTGCGCAGGTTTTCGAGGATGCGGCATTGCTCTTCGGTGAGGTCGCCTTCGGCGCGGTGTAGCAGCAACACGGTATCGTCGAGCACGCGCTCCAGCGTATTCGCGCGCTTCACTACGCTGATGCGCGCCGCATGCGCCAGTTCCTGCTCTTCGCGCGCCGAGAACGTGCGCGTCGCCATCAAGATGATGGGCGGTACATGCGGGGCTAGCTGGTTTTGGATTTCTTCCACCAGCTGCAGCGGTTCGATCCCGTCCATCTGCAGGTGCACAATGATGCCGTCGAGGTATTGCTGTTTGACGACTGCTAGCGCTTCGCCGGCGGTTTCCACCTGAATGACTTCGAGGTCGGAAGCGGCCACCAGATCGATGATACTATCGCGCTCGCTGGCATCGGGACAAACCACCAACAGCTTCTTTACGCGTTTTTGCGCGGACTCTTCGATGGCCGCGAAGGCTTCGACCAACGAGTCTTTAGCGACGGCTTTTTCGAGGTAGCTCATGGCACCAAGTGCCAGGCCGCGGCGGCGATCTTCGTCGCCGGAGATGATGTGGACGGGGATATGGCGGGTAGCGGGATCATGCTTCAAGCGGTCGAGAATGGTCCAGCCCGCGACGTCGGGCAAAGTGATATCGAGCGTGATGGCCCCGGGCTTGAACTCGCGCGCCAGCGTCATGGCGCTGCTGCCGCGCAGAGCAACCAAGGCTTTTAGATGATGATCGTGAGCCAGGTCGACCAGAATGCGGGCGAAGGTGAGGTCGTCTTCAACAATGAGCAGCACGGAGTCGCCGGCCTGGATGAGGTTGCGATCGTCGTCAAGAACCAGTTCTTCCGTAAGTTCTTCATGCTCCAGCGGCGAGGTGAGGATGAGATCGACCTCGGCATCGGGCGCGCCGGCGACTTGATCGAGCTGGATGGGCGTGATCTTGAGCGCTTCGCTCTTGGGCGCTTGCGCGGGCGCGACGTAGGTCTGCGGCAGATACAAAGTGAAGGTGCTGCCGACGCCCGGGGCGCTCTGCAAACGAATTTCGCCACCGAGCAGTCGCGCTAACTCGCGGCTGATCGATAGGCCAAGGCCCGTTCCGCCGTACTTACGGCTGGTAGTGCCGTCGGCTTGCTGGAAGGCTTCAAAGATGATGCGCTGTTTGTCGGCTTGGATGCCAATGCCGCTGTCTGTGACAGTGAATGCGATCACTGATTTGGCGCGGCCGAGAATGGAATGGCCCAGGCTCCAACCACTGGCGGCCTTGTCGATGGTGAGTTTCACGGCGCCATGCTCGGTGAATTTCAAGGCGTTCGACAGCAGGTTTTTCAAAACCTGCTGCAGGCGCTTGGCGTCGGTGTGCATGATCTCGCTGGTGACGGCGCTGCCGAGTTCGATGCCGAAGTCCAGCCCCTTGCCTTCCGCTACGTGGCGGAAAGTCTTCCCGCAGTAGTCTTGCAGTTCGGTGAAGCGCACGCCGCCGATGTCGAGATCCATCTTGCCGGACTCGATCTTGCTGAGATCCAGAATGTCGCTGATGAGGGCCAGCAGGTCGGTTCCGGAAGTGTGGATGGTTTCGGCGAACTTGACTTGCTTGGTGGTCAGGTTCTTGTCCGAGTTCTCAGACAGCATGCGGGCAAGAATGAGCAGGTTGTTGAGCGGCGTCCGCAGCTCATGGCTCATGTTAGCCAGGAATTCGCTCTTGTACTTGGAGGTCAGTGAAAGCTGTTCGGCTTTTTCTTCGAGCGCCTTCTTGGCTTGCTCGACCTCCAGGTTTTTGGTTTCGACTTCGGTCTTCTGCTCAGCGAGAAGTTGGGCTTTCTCTTGCAGCTCGGCGTTGGTGGTGCGGAGTTGGAGCTGCTGGCTGCGCAACTCTTCGGCGAGAGCCTGACTCTGTTGCAGGAGCTGCTCGGTCCGCATGGTGGCGGCAATGGTGTTGAGCACGATGCCGATGGATTGGGTTAGCTGATCGAGGAACGCTAAGTGGACGTCATTGAATTGCCCGAAGGAGGCAAGTTCGATGGCGGCTTTCACGTCTCCTTCGAAGAGTACGGGCAGGACCACGATGCTTAAAGGAGTGCTGCCGCCTAAGCTCGAGTTAATTTTCACGTAGTCGCCCGGAACATCACGGACTAAAATGCGTTCTTTTTCGCGGGCGCATTGGCCGACTAAGCCCTGGCCGATCTTGAAGCGCTTGGGCACATCGTCCTCGTGGCCGATCGCGTAACCGGTAAGTAGCGAGAGCACCGGGGTTTCGTCGACAGTGTCGGTGATATAGAAGGTCCCGTGTTGCGCGCCGATCAGCGGGGTCAGTTCGGAGAGCAGCAGCTGCGCGACAGTGAGGAGGTCGCGCTGCCCTTGCATCATGCCGGTGAACTTCGCGATGTTGGTCTTCAGCCAATCCTGCTCGTTGTTTTTGCGGGTGGTGGCGGCCAGGTTGACGATCATCTCGTTCAGGTTGTCTTTGAGCGAAGCGACTTCTCCTTGCGCTTCGACGGCGATGGAACGCGTGAGATCGCCTTTAGTCACGGCTGTCGCGACTTCGGCAATCGCACGGACTTGCGTGGTCAGATTCGCAGCCAGCTGGTTGACGTTGTCGGTAAGATCGCGCCAGATCCCGGCGGCGCCGGGGACGCGCGCTTGGCCGCCGAGCTTACCTTCGATACCGACTTCGCGCGCGACCGTGGTCACCTGATCGGCGAAGGTGGCCAGCGTGTCGATCATGCCGTTGATGGTGTCGGCGAGCTCGGCGATTTCGCCTTTAGTTTCGAGAATCAGTTTTCGCTTCAGATCGCCGTTGGCGACGGCGGTGACGACCTTGGCGATGCCGCGCACCTGAGTAGTCAGGTTGGCAGCCATGAAGTTCACGTTGTCGGTCAAATCTTTCCAGGTTCCGGCCACGCCTTTCACTTCAGCCTGGCCTCCGAGCTTGCCGTCGGTACCGACCTCGCGCGCCACGCGGGTGACTTCGCTGGCAAAGGAATTTAGCTGATCGACCATCGTATTGATGGTGTCTTTCAGCTCCAGAATTTCGCCTTGCACGTCGACGGTGATTTTCCGCGAGAGGTTGCCGTTGGCGACTGCGGTGGTCACCTGCGCGATATTGCGGACTTGCGCGGTGAGGTTGCCGGCCATCGAATTCACGCTGTCGGTCAAATCTTTCCACGTACCGGCGACGCCTCGCACATCGGCCTGTCCGCCAAGTTTTCCTTCAGTTCCGACTTCGCGGGCGACGCGCGTCACTTCCGATGCGAAGGAGCTGAGCTGATCCACCATTGTATTAATGGTGTTCTTCAGCTCCAGAATTTCACCGCGCACGTCGACGGTGATTTTGCGCGACAGATCGCCGCGCGCCACCGCTGTGGTCACTTCAGCGATGTTGCGGACTTGGTTAGTCAGGTTGCCGGCCATGAAGTTGACGTTGTCGGTGAGATCTTTCCAGGTACCGGCGACGCCTTTCACTTCGGCCTGTCCGCCGAGCTTGCCTTCGGTGCCGACTTCGCGGGCCACGCGCGTGACTTCAGATGCGAAGGAGCTGAGCTGATCGACCATCGTATTGATGGTGTTCTTGAGCGCCAGAATTTCACCGCGGGCGTCGACGGTGATGATGGTGGTTAAATCGCCGCGGGCCACCGCGGTGGTTACGCCGGCGATGTTGCGGACCTGGTTGGTCAGGTTGCTGGCCATGTAATTGACCGAGTCCGTCAAATCTTTCCAGGTGCCGGCGACTCCGCGGACGTCGGCCTGGCCGCCGAGTTTGCCTTCGGTACCCACCTCGCGGGCGACGCGCGTCACTTCAGATGCGAAGGCGTTGAGCTGATCGACCATGGTGTTGATGGTGTTCTTCAACTCCAGAATTTCGCCGCGGGCATCCACGGTGATTTTGGTCGACAGATCGCCCTTCGCCACGCCGGTGGTCACCTGCGCAATGTTGCGGACTTGCGAGGTCAGGTTGCCCGCCATGAAGTTGACGGAGTCGGTGAGATCTTTCCAGACGCCGCCGACGCCTTTCACTTCGGCCTGTCCGCCGAGCTTGCCTTCGGTACCGACTTCGCGCGCGACGCGCGTCACTTCGCCGGCGAAAGCGTTGAGCTGATCCACCATCGTGTTGATGGTGTTCTTGAGCTCCAGAATTTCGCCGCGGACATCGACCGTGATTTTGCGCGAAAGATCGCCTTTCGCGACGGCGGTCGTGACTTCGGCGATGTTTCGCACCTGACTGGTAAGATTGCTCGCCATCGAGTTAACTGAGTCCGTCAGATCTTTCCAGGTACCGGCTACGTCGTGCACATCGGCCTGGCCGCCGAGTTTGCCTTCGGTACCAACTTCGCGGGCGACGCGCGTGACTTCGCCGGCGAAAGCGTTAAGCTGATCGACCATGGTGTTGATCGTGTTTTTCAGCTCGAGAATTTCGCCGCGCGCGTCGACGGTGATTTTGGTAGAGAGATCGCCTTTCGCCACAGCGGTAGTCACTTGCGCAATGTTGCGGACTTGTGAGGTCAGGTTGCCGGCCATGAAGTTGACGCTGTCGGTGAGATCTTTCCAAACGCCGCCGACGCCTTTCACTTCGGCTTGGCCGCCGAGCTTGCCTTCGGTGCCGACTTCACGCGCCACGCGCGTCACTTCGCCGGCGAAGGCGTTGAGCTGATCGACCATCGTATTAATAGTGTTCTTGAGTTCCAGAATTTCACCGCGCACGTCCACTGTGATCTTGCGCGACAAGTCACCCGTGGCGACGGCAGTGGTGACCTCGGCAATATTGCGGACTTGCGCCGTCAAGTTTCCGGCCATGGAGTTCACGGAGTCCGTGAGATCCTTCCACACGCCGCCGACGCCTTTCACCTGGGCCTGGCCGCCAAGTTTTCCGTCGGTACCCACTTCGCGGGCTACACGCGTGACTTCAGATGCGAACGAATTGAGCTGATCCACCATCGTATTAATGGTATTTTTCAGCGCCAGGATTTCGCCTTGCACGTCCACGGTGATTTTTGTCGAGAGATCGCCGCGGGCCACGGCCGTCGTCACTTCGGCGATGTTGCGAACTTGGTTAGTCAGGTTGCCGGCCATGGAATTGACCGAGTCCGTCAGATCTTTCCAGACTCCGCCGACGCCTTTCACTTGCGCTTGTCCGCCGAGTTTTCCTTCCGTTCCCACCTCGCGCGCCACGCGCGTCACTTCCGATGCAAATGAATTGAGCTGATCGACCATCGTGTTGATGGTGTTCTTCAGTTCCAAGATTTCCCCGCGCGCGTCAACGGTGATCTTGGTCGAGAGATCGCCCTTTGCCACGCCAGTAGTCACCTGCGCGATGTTGCGGACTTGCGAAGTCAGGTTGCCGGCCATGAAGTTCACGCTGTCCGTGAGATCGCGCCAGGTTCCGGCGACGCCTTCCACCTTGGCCTGTCCACCGAGTTTGCCTTCGGTACCCACCTCGCGCGCCACGCGCGTGACCTCCGATGCGAAGGAGCTGAGCTGATCGACCATCGTATTAATGGTGTTCTTCAGTTCCAGGATTTCGCCGCGCACGGTTACAGTGATCTTGCGTGACAAATCACCCTTTGCCACCGCGGTGGTGACTTCGGCGATGTTGCGAACCTGCGCAGTAAGGTTGCCGGCCATCGAATTGACGGAGTCCGTCAGATCTTTCCAGGTGCCGCCGACTCCGGGGACGTCTGCTTCGCCGCCCAGCAGGCCTTCGGTTCCCACTTCGCGGGCTACGCGCGTGACTTCGGCTGCGAAGGAGCTTAACTGATCGACCATCGTATTAATGGTGTTCTTCAACTGCAGAATTTCGCCGCGCGCGTCTACGGTGATGCGCGTCGAGAGATCGCCCTTGGCTACGGCGGTGGTAACTTCGGCGATGTTGCGGACCTGGTTGGTTAAGTTACCGGCCATCGAGTTGACGGAATCCGTGAGATCTTTCCACACACCGGCCACGCCGCGGACTTCCGCTTGTCCACCCAGGCGTCCGTCGGTTCCGACTTCGCGGGCAACGCGCGTGACTTCGGCGGCGAACGAGCTGAGCTGATCCACCATCGTGTTGATAGTGTTCTTCAGCTCTAAGATTTCACCGCGGGCGTCGACCGTGATGCGCGTGGTCAAATCGCCTTTAGCTACTGCCGTCGTCACGCCGGCGATGTTGCGAACCTGATTGGTCAGGTTGCTGGCCATCGAGTTCACACTCTCTGTCAGATCTTTCCAGGTGCCCGCGACGCCGGTCACAACCGCCTGCCCACCGAGTTTGCCTTCGGTACCCACTTCGCGCGCCACGCGGGTGGCTTCGGACGCGAAGGAGTTGAGCTGATCCACCATGGTGTTGACGACGCGCGCCGTGTGCAGGAATTCTCCACGCAGCGGACGGCCGTCGACATCGAGCGACATGGTTTGCGAGAGATCGCCTTTGGCCACGGCGCCGATGACGCGCGCGACTTCAGTCGAGGGCTGCACCAGATCGCCTATCAAGCTATTGACGGAGTCAATACAAGCCGCCCATCCGCCGCTGGCGGAGCCGATGGAGGCCCGCTGGGCGATTTTGCCCTCTTTGCCGACCGAGCGACTGATGCGGTCGAGCGCTTCGGCCATCTTTTCGTTTAGTTCGAGGATGTCGTTCAGAGCGTCGGCGACTTTGCCATCCATGCCCACCAGATCTACCGGCATGCGGACCGAAAAGTCGCCTTTTTTAAAGGCAACCAGGGTTTCGAGGAGCACGTTGGATTCGGGTTTTTTCGCAGTTTTGCTAGGGGGCATGCCGTTAAATCTCCATGATGCGGTTGTGATGTATCCAGGGCACTCCGCCCTGAAACGTGTATAGAGGTGGTTGCAAGCGGCGAGGTTACAACAAACGTAAACGCGCAAGTTGTGCATCCCCGCGGAAGCATCGAAGAAATCTAAATTACTGAAAAACAAGCCCTTTGATCGCGGAACTTGGATTGCAAGTATCCGGCTAGGAGATCAAGTTATGAAATACTTCGGCGCCTGGTTGTTGGGAGTTCCTACAGGTCTGATCGTCCTTTGGTTCTTGTTCAATCACGTTCGCTAGAAAAAAGGGGTGTCGTTATGAAAACATTTGCAGTGTCTTCCATGATTGGTGCAGGGCTGGCTTTCTGCGCTTTAACGGGGTGTGCGCGTACGTCGACCAAATCGCCGGACGTGTCGGGCGCGGTGCGGCAATCGCTCGATCAGTCAGGTTTAAAGGATGTGTCGGTGAGCGACGACCGCGATAACGGAGTGGTCACGCTGGGCGGCCATGTGGCGAACGACGATGCCAAGAGCCAGGCGCAGTCGATCGCGCAATCCGTCTCCGGCGGACAGGTGGTGGCGAATCAGGTGGCGGTGATTCCGCCGGGTGTCGAGAAAGAGGCGAAGACGGTGAACTCGGATCTGGATAAAGGGATCGAGAAGAATCTGGACGCCGCACTGGTGGCCAGCCGTCTGGATACGAACCTGAAATACGACGTAAAGAACCGCGTGGTGGTCCTGAAGGGTGAAGTGGATTCGCAAGCCAAGCGCGCCCAAGTGGCGAAAGTCGCGGCGCAGGTCCCCAACGTGGCGCAGGTGGTCAACGAAGTACAGGTGAAGGATCAAAAGGCGACCGCGAACTAGCAGCCTAGGGTAATTTTCCGCTACCGTTCGGGCGCTTTCCAATTGTAGGGCGCCGGCGACCGCGCTAGCCTATTGAGATGAGGCGGCCGCCGGCGTCCCTGTTTTTTCTGTGGATCTTCTTGGGAATCTGCGCGCTGGCCGACGCCGAGCCGGTCGCCAACTGGACCGCGAACTATCCTGTCTGCGGGCGCCACACTGAACTGCTCAAGCACGGACCGATGAATTTGGGGGTTCGGCTAGCGACTTCCAATCCGGCGCTGGCCGAGGGATTCAAGTCTGCTCTGGACTTCTGGGCGACGATTTTGGATCTGGAGTGGCACGAGGACGACACTAAGAACTGTTCCATGGAGCTGGTGGACGGGCAGCGTGATTTGTTCGAACCGGAGCCCGAAAACATGGCGGCCCGTTCGCAATTTCCTGACCGCATGGGCTTTCAGGGGTGGATCGTGTTCAATCCCGCGGTCCCGTTGAGCGCGACGGAACTCTATCGCATCTCGGTGCATGAGATCGGACACATGCTGGGGCTGCGGCACAGTTCCAACACGTTGTCATTGATGTACGGGCTGGATCTGGATTGTTCGCAATCCTTGGATGCGCAGGATCTGGCGGCGCTGGCGGCACATCACAAACTCCGCATCGCTTCTTTGACGCAGCCCGTGAAACTGACAAAGCTGCCGTAAGCGCAGGTCAAAATTGCGGGGAACGCAAATTATGCGCGCTTGTGCGCCCGCATCCCTGAAAGCTTCGTTGTAGGCAGGGGGGTTAAAATCGCGGCAAAACAATTGCTATAGATAAATATAAGGAGATTTCCGACATGCGTAAAACCTTAGGATTTTTGACCATGACGGCCTGCCTCTTCGCTGCCCCAGGTGACAAGGAACGAAGACAAGCCGCCGAGCGCCTAACCGAGGCGTCCACCGTTTTTTCCGAGCTCATGAACGCAGGTGATAGAGGCATTCCCCACGATTTGGTGGAGAAAGCCCAATGCGCCGTGGTCGTTCCCGGTCTCAAAAAAGGAGCTTTTATCGTGGGCGGCCAGTTCGGCAAGGGTTTTATCACCTGCCGTGATGACAGGGCGCGGGGTTGGTCCGCACCGGCTGCGATCCGCGTAGAAGGCGGCAGCGTGGGCTTTCAGATCGGCGGTTCTGAAACCGACGTTATTATGCTGGTGATGAACCACCGCGGAGCCGAGCGCCTGATGGGCGATAAGTTTACAGTCGGCGCTGAGGGTGAAGTGGCGGCGGGTCCGGTCGGCCGCGATAGTTCCGCGCAGACGGACGCGAAGCTCACGGCCGAGATGTTGTCGTGGTCCCGTTCGCGCGGCGTGTTCGCGGGCATCTCGCTCAAGGGCACCACCATGCGTCCGGACCGGGAAGAGAACGAAGCCATGTACGGCATGCCGCTCAGCACCAAAGAGGTTGTGAACGGAAATGCCCGTCCGACGCCGGAAGGCCGGGCACTGATTGCTTCCTTGAACACGGTGCCCGCCGAACGGCACTAAGCAGGAAGCTGTAAAACCAAACGATTCCAGCCGGCGCGCCGTCTTTGTGCGACGCGTCGGCGTTTCTATTTCAGCGGTATCAGAAACAGGCTTTGCACGGCGACACTCTAACCGCCGAAGGAGTTTCTATGTTCACCTACGTAAAACTGGCGGGGGCCGTCGCGGCGGTGGTTTTATGGAATGTCCCGGCGGCGCAGGCGCAGACCTTGAATGCGCAGGACCAGAAGTTCATTCAGGACGCCGCCAAAGGCGGGATGATGGAAGTTCAAATGGGACAGCTGGGGATGGAGAAGGGCCAGAGCGAAGCGGTGAAGAATCTGTCGCAACGGCTGATCGACGACCACAGCAAGGGGAATCGCGAACTGGAGGCCTTGGCGAAGCGCAAGGGCATGACCCTGCCGCCGGACGATGCGAGAATGGTTTACTCCATGCCGCTCGCCGCGAAGAACGGGGCTGATTTCGACCGCGAATTTGCGCGGGCGGCGGTGGTGGATCACGACAAAGACATCGCGGCGTTTGAAAAAGAAGCTAACTCCGGAAGTGACCCGGACGTGAAGAATTGGGCGCGGCAAACTTTACCTACGCTGCGCGCGCACTTGGCGGCGGCGCAGGCGCTGCCTAAGCCGTAACCTATGAATATGCTCTATCGCGCGTTGGGCCGCACCGGTGTTCAGGTTTCTGCTGTGGGTTTGGGGGGCTTCCATCTGGGAAGCCCGCAACTCTCCAGCGCGGAGGCGGTGCGGCTGGTGCGGACGGCTCTTGATGGCGGCTTGACGTTCATGGACAATTCCTGGGATTACCGGGAGGGCGAAAGCGAAAAGCGCCTGGGCAAGGCGCTGCAGGAGGGCCATCGCTCGCGGGCGTTCGTCATGACGAAGGTGGATGGGCGGACAAAGAAAGAGGCGGCGCGGCAACTGGATGAGTCGCTCAAGCGGCTGCGCATGGATGAAATCGATCTACTGCAGCATCATGAGGTGATCCGCTACGACGATGTCGATCGAATTTTCTCGGCGGGTGGGGCGATGGAGGCTTTTGTCGCGGCGCGCAAGGCGGGCAAGATTCGCTTCATCGGCTTCACGGGACACAAAGACCCGGGTGTCCATCTGTATATGCTCGAAACCGCCAAGCGGCATGGTTTTCGCTTCGACACCGTGCAAATGCCCTTGAATTTGATGGACACTCATTTCCGCAGTTTCGAACAGAAAGTGCTGCCGGAACTGGTCGCGGCGCGGATCGGGGTTCTGGGGATGAAGAGCATGGGCAACGGCGTGATTCTGAAGAGCGGCGCCGTGACTCCGGTGGAGTGCCTGCATTACGCATTGAGCCTGCCGACGTCGGTGGTGATCACGGGAATCGACAGCATGAAGATCCTGAAGCAGGCGCTCAAAGCCGCTGCTACTTTCAAGCCGCTCACCAAGCCGCAGGCCGCGCGCTTGCGCGCAAAGACTGCCAAGCTGGCGGTGGGCGGCGAGTACGAACTGTTCAAGACCACTTCTATTTTTGACTCGACCGCGGCACATCCGGAGTGGCTGGGCGAGGAGCCTGCGCGGATGCTGCGCCTGGCGGGGATGTAGGCATTCTTAAGGCGGTTTAGGGCCGAGTTTTAGGCGTTTCACGGCGGTCCAGCGGGCTGCATGCAGTGATATGCTGCCGCTATGAAAAGCACACTTTTCCTCTTGGCGCTCGCGGCAAGCGTTGTTTACGGGCAGCAATCGACGACGTCGGGCCAGCCTGGGGTCATCTCACAGGTGGTGGATGGTGCCGGATGGCAGACCATCATTTCACTGAACAATATCGACGCCTCGCCGTCCCTCTATAAGCTCAGTTTCTTTGACGACACCGGGGCGCCGCTGTCGCTGCAGACGAACATCTTGACCGGCCCCGTGATCTATGGGGCGATTCCGGCCCACGGCAGCGTGACCATTCAGACCGCGGGCTCGCAAACCTCGCTCGCGCAGGGATGGGCGTTGCTGGAGACGGTTTTTGTCGAACAGCTTAGCGCCGCGATCGCGCCTGGAGCCACCGTCGCCGGCACCGTGATTTTCCAGCGGCCGCCGACGGTTTCCCGCCCCAGCGAAGCGTCTGAGCCCGTGGATTTTTCAGCGACGCCGCAATGGGTGCTGCCGTTTGACCACACCAACGGCTACACCTCCGGCATTGCACTGGTGAATCCGTCGACCTCGCAGGACATTTCGGTGTTCCTCACGTTTTACGACACCAGCGGCGCCACGCTGCTGACGGATTCTTTCACGTTGGCGCACACCCAGCACAGCGCCATCACGCTCACGCAAAAATATCCGCAGGTAATCGGGCGCTATGGGACGCTCAAAATCACCACCTCAGGATCGGCGGTCAATCTATTGGGATTTCATGTAAGCCCGACGGGTGTATTTACCAGCACCTCGCCGACGTCCTGGTAGGACGGGCGTAGATCACGGGGATGGATTTGATCCGCGTCGAGAAGCGGCGGAACCCGCTGCACTATACTAAATATCTTCGACGCCGATGCAGATGAAATCGTTAGTCTTTTTGCTCCTATTTTCCGCACTATTGTTTCGTGCAAAAGCGGATTATAATTTCACGCCGATTAATTTTCCGCACATGCCATACACGCAGCCGCAAGGCATCAACGATAACGGCGATGTGGTGGGCTACTATCAGAACGGCCTGCAGCCGCCACAGGGGTTTGTCCTCAAAAGCGGGACTTACACGGTGATTACGGGCCGCTCCGGATCCACTGCTGTGGTGGCCTATGGAATTAATAACAGCGGACAAATCGTGGGCAGCGACAGCCCTTCCGGCCAGGCAGCGGCTTTCCTGCTCAGCGGAGGCGTTTACAGCGATGTGGGTTATCCGGGATGTCCGGTCAATGTCGCTCTGGCGATCAGTAACGACGGGAAGATTGTCGGCACATGCACGCCCGGAATAGGCAGCCCGTTCAATTATCTACTGGTGGGAGGCAACTACAGCAAGCTTCCCGACGCGGGGCAGCCGGCAACGCCCACCGGCGTTAATGTCAACGGCCAAATCGTAGGAAATTTCGGGAGCGCAACAGGATTTCTGCTCATCGGCAATGTTTACTCGATCATTCCCGGTCCGACGGGCTCAACCATGGCGCAGGCGTCGGGGATAAATGACAACGGGCAAATTGTGGGGTACAACCAAGCGCCTGTCTTCGGGTACTTATCGAATCACGGTTTCGTGCTCAGTGCCGGCGCCTACACCACCATTGATTTCAACGGGCAACCTTTAGAGCAGCTTTTCGGAATCAACAACAACCTTTGGGTGGTAGGAGGGTTCGGCACGGGCGGCGGCGCCGGATTTTTGGGAGTGCCTACGGTAGCGCTGAGCGTCACTAGCGTGACGCCAAATGTGGTGCCGGGCGGACTGTCTTTCGAGATGACGGTAAACGGCACGGGCTTCCTGGCGGACGCGGTGGTGGAATGGGATGGCGCGGCGCTGTCAACGACCTTCATCAGCGCCACCCAGCTCACAGCGTTTGTGCCTGCGTCCCTGTTCACGACGACGACCTCTTATGACGTGAGGGTACAGAATCCGGGACTGGCGCCGTCCAATGGTGTGCCGGTGCTGGTGACTTTTCCGACCACTCCGCCGCTGTTGATCGTTACTCCGCCGATCTTGCCCGTGGGGCACGTGGGAACGCCGTACTCGCAGACTTTCATCGTGGGCGGCGGGACGCCGCCATACACGTGGTCTCTGCTTGCGGGCGCGATGCCTTCCGGATTGTCGCTCTCGAGTGCGGGCGTGATCAGCGGCATTCCCACGGCGGCGGGGGAGTTGAGTTTCACGGTGCAAGTGACGGACGCGGCGTCTTCGAGCCTGACGCGAATGTACTTCGTGCCCATCGATCCTGCCATCGCCGCGGGGCCGAGTTTTGTCGGCTCCATGCCGCACATCGCGGCGGAGGAAAACTGGACCACCACCTTCACGCTTGTGAACAAGCAGGGGGCGGCCGCTGGCGCGCAACTGAGTTTCTTTGGCGATCCGGCGGACGCGAGTGGAGACGGTCCGCTGACTCTACCGCTGGCTCTTCCGCAGCAGCAATCGAGCGCGGAGCCGGCGCCCACCGCGTCTTTGAGCCAAAGCATTTCCGCCAACGCATCGCTGATTGTCGAAACGGCAGGTCCGCAGACGCCGCCGGTGCAAGTGGGGTCGGCGCAGCTCGCGGCCAGCGGCGACGTGGACGGGTTCGCGATTTTCCATCAGATCCCGACGGCGCAAGAGGCGGTGGTGCCGCTGGAGACCCGCAACGCGCCCTCCTATTTACTGGCATTCGACAATACCAGCGGAGTGACGCTTGGGGTGGCCGTCGAAAACGTCTCTACCCAAGCCGGCAATGTGGGAGTGGTGCTGCGCGACGGCAGCGGCGCGGTCATCGGCACGGGGACGCTGGCGCTCGGTGGCAGCGGGCACACGGCTTTTGTCTTATCCATTCAATTTCCGGTGACCGCGGCACGGCAAGGCACTGTTGAATTCGACACGCCCAGCGGCGGCCAGATCAGCGTGCTAGGGATCCGCTTCACGCCGCCCAACAATGCGTTGACTACCATCCCTGCATTGACGAACGTGGGACCAGGCGGCGGCAGCATCGCTCATATCGCGACAGGCAACGGCTGGCAGACGACGTTTGTACTGGTGAACGCAGGCGCCAGCGCTTCGGCGATCCACTTGAAGTTTTTTGCGGACGTCACCGGCACCGCGTTGCCTCTGCCGCTTTCGTTTCCGCAATCGGGGAGTGGAGCGACGACGGTGGCGTCCTCTGTAGATCAAACACTGGCGGCCGGGGCGACGTTGTTGGTGCAGAGCGCGGGTCCGTTATCGGATCCCGCTCCGACGGTCGGCTCCGCGCAACTCATCACGGCGGGGAACGTGAGCGGCTTTGTGATCTTCCGCTACAACCCCAATGGCCAGGAGGCGGTAGTGCCCCTCGAAAGCCGCAACGCCACCGGGTACCTGGTAGCCTTCGATAACACCGGGGGCACCGCAACAGGGATCGCGATTAACAGCGTTTCGACGCAGGCGGCGAGTGTTCCGGTGGTGATCCGCGACGACAGCGGCGCGCAAATCGGCAGCGATACGCTGAGTCTGGCGGCCAACGGGCACCTGGCGTTCACGCTGGGCAGCGACAAATACCCGGCCACTGCGAATATTCGCGGGACGCTCGAGTTCGACACCCCGGCGGGCGGCCAGATCGGGGTCCTGGGCATCCGCATCCCGGCCGCGCACACATTCACGTCGCTGCCCGCGCTCGTGCAGTGAAGCGATTCCCTACTTGAAAAAGTGGGCGACCTTTTTTCCGGCGTCTTCGGTGTAGTACACCGTCACTTTGCCGGCTTTTTCCAGGCCCTTGCCGCTCTCGCGCGCCGCGCCATCGGCCATATGATAGATTTCCTCGCCGCCCTGAGCGGTCTTCACGGTGACGGTTTTGGCGCCGTGGTCCACGCTCTTGATGACCACCACACTGGTTTTCAGGCCGTCTTTGCCGACGTGATCCACTTCTTCGGCGGTCTTCTCGCTGCCCTTCACGGTGTAGTGCACAACGACGTTGTCGCCTTCCTTCACGCCCTGAAACGCATCCTTGCTTCCTTTGGCGGTGGCTTCCGCGCCATGCTCGACGGTTCGATCCACGAAGTGAAAGGTGTGTTCGGTGCCCTCGGAGGTTTTGACGACTGCTGTCTTCGTGCCTTTGTCGACCGACTTCACCGTGCCTGCCACGGCGCTGGCCACATCGTCCGCCGCCAGTGACAACCCGGCAAAAAGTGAAAGCAGCAATCCGATTCCCAGATATCTACGCATACAACCTCCTTTGAGTGGATGGATTTTGAACCATCCTTAAAATTATAAGATCTGCGGATCTCGGCGGGCGACCCCCTTTGACACCCTCCCTCCACCCGGCTACACTGTTTCTCGCTTAGTGCTGTGCAGAAGGAGCGCGTTATGACGCCTGCTAAATCCCCGGTAGCCTTAGCAACTACACTCGCCTTCGCTGCTTTTCTGACGCTGTCCGCCTCGCTCTACGCCGCCGATGCGGCTGTAGCCACGGGCTCGGCGCCGGCTGCTAAAACGGTGACTTTCGCCAAGGATGTCGCGCCGATTTTACAGGCGCGCTGCCAGGAGTGCCATCACAAAGGCGCCATGGCGCCCATGTCGCTGGTGTCCTATGAAGAGACGCGGCCCTGGGCCAAGGCCATCAAGCAGCGCGTGATCACGCGGCAAATGCCGCCCTGGCACATCGATAAAACCGTGGGCGTGCAGAAATTCAAGAACGATATTTCGCTGACGGACGAACAGATCGCGACCGTCGCCACTTGGGTCGACTCCGGCGCGCCGTTGGGCGATGCAAAGGACATGCCCGCCGCCATCCAATGGCCCGCCGAGAACGAATGGAAAGCCGCTAAGGAATTGGGTGAGCCGGATCTGGTGATCAAGTCCGAACCGTACACCATGGCGGCGCATCATCAGGACGTCTGGTGGCGGCCCACTTCGAATATTCCTATCACCGAGCCGCGCTGGGTGCGCGCCGTTGAGGTCCGCCCCGGAACGCTCGCCGGCCGCAAGATCACGCATCATGCGGTGGCGTATCTGGTACAGGACGATCCTTCGAGCCTGGCGCCGAATTCAGGCGATTCCGATTTCGGCGCTCGCGCGTTCTTCATGGAATGGGCCATCGGCAAAGGCTATGACCTGTATCGTCCCGACAGCGGGAAGCTGATTCTGCCGGGCGCGCAAATTTCCTGGGACGTGCACATTCACGCGGTCGGCGAGGAGATTCGCGACAACGTAGAGTTGGGCATTTGGCTTTATCCCAAGGGGCAGGAGCCCAAGCATCGCAGCTACCTGACGTCGTTCCAAGCGTTGCGCAGCTTCCAGACTACGGGCAGCGCGCGCACGCGTTCGGGACGAAATATCGACATCGCGCCGAATACGATAGGCCAGTCAGACAATTACACAGTGCTGACGCGCCCCGCGATGCTCGAAAATTTTCAGCCGCACATGCATCTGCGCGGCAAGGCCATGACCGTCGAAGCGATTCTGCCCGACGGCGGCACGCAGATTGATCAGCCACGTCGGCAATTTCAATTTCAATTGGATGACCAACTATATTTACGCCGACGACGCGGCTCCCGTGCTGCCCAAAGGCACGATGATCCACGTCACCGCGTGGTATGACAACACGCGCGCCAATCCCAACAACCCCGATCCCGATCAATGGGTGGGTTACGGCGACCGCACCGTCGACGAAATGGGCCACGCGTGGATGAACGTCACTTATTTAAGCGATGACGAATACAATGCCTACGTGGCGAAGCGCAAAGGGAATTTGCAAGCGGCGGATGCGTCTCCTAGCAAGTAGTCTGATCGTTGCCACCTTGGCCTGCGCGCAATCGCTCCCTATCGAGCCGGCGCGCGAGGCCGGCAACAGCGTCACCGGAGCTTTCGAGGGCTGGTTCAAGAATCCCGACGGGACTTTCAGTCTTCTGCTGGGATACTACAACCGCAATCAAAAGCAGGAAATCGACCTGCCGATCGGGCCTGCGAACCGCATCGAGCCGGGCGGTCCGGATCGCGGGCAGCCTACCCATTTCCTGCCGGGGCGTGCCTGGGGGCTGTTCACGGTGAAGGTGCCGGCCGATTTCGGAGACGGCAAAATCACCTGGACGCTGGTGGCTAACGGAAAAACTACGGTGATTCCGGCGAGTCTCAACGTCACTTATGAAATCTCGCCGTTCATCGAAGCTTCGGTGGGCAACACACCGCCGTCGATCAGTTTCGACGAAGGCGGCGCGTCCGCGCAAGGTCCGCAAGGCATCACCACCACGACCAGCGCGAAGGTGGGGGTTCCGTTGGCGCTTAACGTATGGGTTTCGGACGACGCCAAGTTCACGTCGTCGTCAGGCGCGCGGCCGAGCACCATGGGCACTCCCGTGACTTTGAAATGGATTCCTTACCGTGCGCCCGGGGCCGTGAAGTTCAGTAACGATCGGCCGCCCGCCGTGAAGATGGAGTGGCCCGGTTCGAGCGCCGCGTTCAACGGCAAGGCCACCACAAATGTCACCTTCAGCGCGCCCGGAGAATACATCTTGAACGTCACCGCCAACGATTATTCCGGCGAAGGCGGCGCGGGGTTCCAGTGCTGCTGGAGCACCGGCAAAGTGAAAGTGTCCGTTCAGCCATAGCTACTTCGCGCGCGCCTGCAACAATTCCAGCATCAAATTATTAGGATCGCGGACGATAGCGATTTTCAAGCCCGGACCCACGTCGACGGGCTCGCCGCCAGTGGTCACGACCGGAACGCCAGCGGCCTTTAGTTTTTTGGTGAGCGCGGTGACGTCGTGCACGCGCAGTTGGAGAATCGCCGTCCCGGGATCCTGCACGCGACCCTTGAGAGCCTTACGATCGATGTCTTTAAACTCAATCAGCGTCATCGACACAGAGGTGCCCGGGATCATCGCGCGGCTCTGGCGGAAGCTCGCGCCGGGCGCGCCCGCGGTCTCCGCCATCAACTTATTGGTATTGAATTCCGCGCCTAGCTTCATGTTGAAGCCCAAGAGATCGTTGTAGAACTTTACGCTCTCTTCGCTGCTGATTACCGACAACTCGAAGGAGCCGCCGAATACGTTACTCGTCGTAGGCACCGTTGAATCGGGGCGCGGCGTGCCTTGGCCCAGTTCCACCACGAAGCCGTCAGGGTCCTGCACGAACACCACGTGAACCGTGTTGTTGATGGTCACGGGCTTGCCTGCAGCAGTGATCACCGTCGCGCCGAATTTCTGGAGCTTCGCGAAGACCGCGTCCAAATCGCGCACGCGTAAGGCCAAGTTCGCCGCGCCAGGATCGTAAAAATGCGGATGCTGCGGCTTGCGCTCGATGTCTTTGTATTCGATCAGCTCAACGCCGATTTCGGAGCCCGGGACTTTGAGCGCCACATAACGCGATTGTCCGCCGAGTGTATTGCCCAGCTTGGCGATCGCAGGGTTGGGAGCGAAGGGCTGGTTGACGGCCACTTCCAATCCCAGGACATCGTGATAAAACTCCAGCGATTTGTCCAGATTCTGCACGATGTGCGCGAAGTTGCCCACGCCGACGACATCACCCGCGGGCGCCTGCGCCCACAACATGGCAGACGCAAGGATACCTGTCACAAATAATTTCATCGCTCGCTCCTATTCTTTGGGACTCGCCGGTGGCGCCGTCAACTGCTGTATCACAGGTTCCAGATAAGCGGAAACTAAACTCTGGTTGCCGTCGCGATCGACAGCCTTGACACCGATCACGATATCATCGATCGACACATCCGGCATGGTGTAACTCGTCACGTTGCCCACCCAGATTTCACGCTCCCAATCGGGCGCCGTAGTCGCGCGGATCACAACCGCATAGCCGGCGATGTCGGGCGCGGTGCTGGGCTGCCAGCGCAGCGCGGCGTCGTAACCAGATTTGCCGCGGCCCAACATGGGTGAACGATCGCCTTTGCGCTCGCCCGATTGAAAAGTGTAATTCACCACCGGCGGCGGGGGCGCGAGCGCCAGACTCGCCAGTGCCGCCGCGTTCATGCGAGCGACGCGTGTGGTGTACGACGGCGACGTGTTCGCGAACGTATCGGTCGCAGTGTGTTGGTTTCCGTAGTTTTCATTGGGCGTGGTGAGACGCACCGCCGCGTAACCCTGGGTGACAAAACTAGTGTGATCGCCGCCGCGATTGAAACGGTCCGCGTGAAATACCATCTCGACGTGCATCGATGGCACGTAACGCTCCGCCAGCAGCTTGGTATAGCGCAGCAGCGCGCGCCCCGGCGAGTCTTCCGGGCCGTCGGAGAACACGCGCAGGGTGGAATTGTTGATGCGCCCGTTGCCCGCAGTATCGCTGCCGATGATGTCGTTGTTCAGCACCGCCTCAATCTGCATGCCCTTCTGCTTGGCCATCGCGGCATAAGCCTTGCTGCCTTCGAGACCGATTTCTTCGCCTGCGAACGCCATGAACACCAGCGTCTTTTTAAATTGATATTGCGACATCACGCGTGCCAGTTCCAGCACGGCCGCCGTGCCGCTGCCGTCATCGGTAACGCCCGGCGAAATGGTCTCCGCCGCGGTGGCTTCATTGTCGACATCGCCGATGGTGTCGATAGTGGGAAATAGCTGGATCACGCGCTGGGCTTCGGCTTCCTCCATGCCGCGCTTCACCAGATCCGCCACGCGCCCGGTGTCGGTGAACTGCGGTTTGCGATGCAGATTCACGGTGTCGTAGTGCGCGGTCACAAGCACATAGCGGTCGCGATCGACGGTGCCGGGCAGCGTCGCGACGACGTTGGCGAGCTCCACCTCACGCAGCACTTGTCCGCGCCGCGCGCCTTTGCGCACGCGAAAGGTCTGGTAGCTCACTTCGAGTTTCGGGCTGTAGCTTTTAAATTCGCCGTAAATCCAGCGCTTGGCCGCGCCGATCCCGTGCACCGGATCGTCATCGCTCGACATGACGTAACGCGTGCCGAAGCCTTCGAACTTCTTGAGATTCGTGGTGATACGCTCCTGCGAAATTTCGTCCACGATTCGCTTGACCACAGGATTAACGGCGCTAGGCGGCGTCTGCGCCAGCAAAAATGCTCCGCCGCCGAGGCTCAGAGCCAACCATTTTAGGAATCGCGACATGGGAGTATTATTTCACGCCTCGTGGCGTTCGCGTGTACGCGGACAACTTTTTTGCATATACTGTTTGGGCATGATCACGATCTCGCGGACCTTCATTATTGCGCTCGCTCTGGCGGCGTCGCTGTCCGCCCAATGGTTTAACTATCCCACCGCCGGCCTGCCGCGAACACGCGACGGCAAGCCCGACCTCACAGCGCCTACGCCGAAAACCGCGGATGGCAAGCCTGATCTCTCAGGCATTTGGATTCCGACCGCCGGCATTAGTCATTTTCTCGATCTGGCGGCTGACTCGAAGCCGGCAGAAGTCCCGTATCAGCCGTGGGCGAAAGCGCTCGCCGAGAAACGTGAGGACCGCGTCCATAAAGACGATCCGCTAGCGCAGTGCATGCCGCCTGGGGTTCCGCGCGTCGATACACATGGCGACCACCCTTACAAAATAGTTCAACTGCCGCGTGAGCTGATTGTGCTTTACGAAACTTCCACCAACGACGTCTTCCGCGAAATTTTCACGGACGGCCGTCCATTGCCGAAGGACCCGCAGCCCGCCTGGAAAGGCTACTCGGTGGGCAAGTGGGAAGGCGACACAATGGTTGTCGATAGCATCGGATTCAACGACCGCGGTTGGCTCGACACCGAGAAGGGGCGTCCGCAGACGCAGGCTCTGCACGTGATCGAACGCTTCCGGCGGCTCAATATCGGCAACATGGAACTCACGATCACGATTGACGACCCGAAGGCCTACACCAAACCGTGGACTGCGAAGCTCAACTTAGGTCTGGTCCCGGATACCGAGCTCATCGAAACCGTTTGCGAAAATTCACGCAACGTGGAACATATGGTGGGGAAGTAAAAGATCTCAGGCTACGCCTTGCAGTTCGATGTAAGCGACGGCGGTGTGAGGCTCGGGGATGGGTTCACCTTCCTCGCGCAACCCTTCTAAGTGGAGCTCGATCGCTTCCCGGATATTGCGGTCGATTTCCTCAATGGTGCGGCCGGTTGTGATGCAGCCCGGGAGATCCGGAACGTAGGCAGAAAGGTTATTCTCGCCTTGCTCAATGACGATGGCGTATTTTCTCATATCTACGGATTCTTTTTGAGGTCCGCTTGGACCAGGACACTTTTCAGAGTATCAGGATGCACATCATCGCTGGGATGGCCGGGGATCGTGACCAAACCCTTCTTTGTCTCATGTTTGTATTGGCGATGACTGCCGCGCATCCGCACCTGCCGCCAACCGTCACCTTCGATCAATTTGACGAGATCACGGACTTTCATGGCAATCCTGGTTCAACAAATGAGTGCAACTCGGAACCGGATTGTCTCTCAAATAGTTTGGTTACTTCACGGCGAACACTACGGCGATTCCGTGCCGCGGTTATCGGGATCGGTAACGCCCGCGCCCCCGTTGCCTGCCACTACCGCCACGTATTGCTTGCCGTCCTTGCCTTGATACGTCATGGGCACGGAGATCGCGCTGTATTCGAGCTGGTCTCCCACAGCATTTTCCCCGTGCGGGAGTCGACGGCTCGGAAGCGTTTGTCGTTGGTCGCTCCGATGAAGACCAAGCCGCCGGCGGTCACGATGGGTCCACCGAAGCCGATGCGGCCGGTGTTGCGCTTGCCTTCGGGGAGTTCGTCGGTGACTCCCAAGCGCACTTGCCAGGCGAACTCGCCAGTCTTGGCGTTCACCGCGGTGAGGCGGCCCCATGGCGGTTTCTGGCAGGGCCAGCTGCTCGCGCCCATCACTCGGCCGTTCGCATCGGTTTTCCTCGCCCAGAATTTCGAGTTGAAGGGATTGCCTTCGACGCTGGCCTGATCGTAGGGCACCTACCGAGCCTTCGGGCTTCTTCTCGATCCAGCCGATGCTGCCGTATTCGTTGGTGAAGGTGAACACGTAGCCGAGCTTGGGATCGGACGCGGTGCCGCCCAATTGGTGCCGCCGATGGCGCCAGGGAAGATGACGCTCGACACCGGGGGCGCGCCTGGCGCACGATAAACCCACGTCGTAAACGGACCTTCGTTATGCAGGCCGCCGCTGCGCTCCATCAAATCTTTGCAAGCGGCGGCGTGTTCGGCGTTGGTGTCGTCGGCGGTGACCAGATCTTCGGGCTTGAAACTCATGCGGCCGAAGGGCGGGGGCTTCACGGGGATGGGCTGCGTGGTGACGCAAATTCGCCGGGCACGTTGCTCTGCGGAACCGCTTTCTCTCGATGCCGAAAATGGGCTTGCCGGTTTCGCGATTCAAGATGTACATGTAGCCGACCTTGCCGGTCTGCGCCAGAATCGGCGTCTTCTTGCCGTTGATCACCACGTCCATCAGCCCGGGCGCGGGCGGGAGATCGAAGTCCCACATGTCATGGTGCACGGCCTGGAAATACCACTTCATCTTTCCGCTCGCGGCGTCCAGGGCGACGACGGAGTTGCCGAACAAGTCATTGCCCTTGCGATCGCCGCCATAGAAGTCGCTGGCCGGGCTGCCGTAAGTGGTGTACAAAATGCCGCGCGCTTCGTCGACGGTCATCGAGAAGCCCCAGTTGTTGGCGCCGGTGCGGTCCTTCCAGGCGTCGGCGGCCCAGGTCTCGTTGCCGGTTTCACCGGTGCGCGGCACGGAATGAAATTCCCACATCTTCGCGCCAGTGCGCGCATCGTAGGCGCGCGTATCGCCAGGAGGGCCGGTGGCGGGCTGCTCAGGCACGTTGGCGCCGATGAACAGCATGTTTTTGTAAATCGTCGGCGCGGATTGATACGGAACCACGGTATCGACCGAGCCTTCGTTGCCGAAGCCGGGATCGATCTTGCCGGTCGTGGCATTCAAGCCCACCAGCTTCCGACCGCTAGTAAAGAAAATACGCGCTGGATTGTTCTGATCGCCGGGCCAATAGGTGACGCCGCGGCGCTGCGGCACGCCTTCGGCAATCACGTATTGCCAGAGAAGCTCGCCGGTTTCCGGTTTCAGCGCGACGATGCGGTTACCGGCGGGGAGATACATCACGTCGTTGACCATGATGGGCGTGGCTTCCGATTGCGGGCCGGGCTTGTTAGCGTCGGCTTTTAATTGGAAGGACCACACTTGTTTCAAATTCGCTACGTTCTTAGTGTTGATCTGCGTAAGCGGCGAATAGCGCGTGCCGGCGAGATCGCGGTTGTACATCGGCCATTCGGAGGCCTTGGGCGATTGAGAGTGGGCCAATCCGGCGGCAAGAATTATTAGGGTTAGATAAGATCGTGTCACGTCTGTTTAGTTTACCGGAGAGCGGCGCGAATCAGCGGCCAAACGGCGTCAAATTGTGCGGGTGAGATATCCTGTAGTCGATGAACCGCAAGATTCTTCCGCTGCTGGCTGCGGTTTTCGTTGCGCATGCCGCAGCGCAGGTTTCCTCGAGCGCGGTCCAACGTAAATTGCTGGATCAATATTGCGTGGTGTGCCACAACCAGCGGCTTAAAACCGCGAATCTGACGCTCGACAAAATGGATTTAGACCGCGTCGGCGACGGCGCCGAGGTGTGGGAAAAAGTGGTCCGCAAAATCCACGGCGGGACCATGCCGCCGGCGGGGATGCCGCGTCCCGACAAAGATACGCTGCAGGGTTTGGCGTCTTGGCTCGAGACTTCGCTCGACCGCGCGGCGGCGGGCAGCGTGAATCCGGGGCGCACGGCGCTCCACCGCCTGAATCGCACTGAATACGCCAACGCAGTCCGCGATCTGCTGGCGCTCGACATCGACGTCAACGAATTGCTGCCAGGTGATGACGAGAGCAACGGGTTCGACAACATCGCCGACGTGCTGAAGGTTTCGCCGCTGCTCCTGGAGCAATACTTAGCCGCGTCGCGCAAGGTAGCGAGCCTGGCGGTGGGCGATCCGAACACGCCGCCGGTGGCGCAGACTTATCGCATACCGCCGGATCTGGCGCAGGAAGGCCACATCGATGGGCTGCCGCTGGGGACGCGCGGCGGGGCGTTGATCCACCATAATTTCCCGCTGGATGGCGACTACGATTTCAGCATTTCGCTACTGCGCAACATTGTCGGTTACATGACGGGCCTGGAATTTCCGCATCGCGTCGAGATCACGGTTGACGGCGAACGCGTTTTTTCGACGCGCGTGGGCGGCCCGGACGACAACCTCATGATGGACACCAATCTTGGTGTCGCGGGCGAGACGATTGACGCGCGCCTGAAGGCGCGGATTCCGGTGAAGGCCGGCCCGCACGCGGTGGGAGTGACGTTTGCGCAGAAGAATCTAGCGGAGTCGGACGAGCCGCTGGAGCCGTTCACGCGTGATTTGGACTTGCAAAATATGAACGGGCTGCCGCAGATCGATCGCGTGGCGATTGCGGGTCCATTTTCTGCGAAAGGGCCGGGCGATACCCCTAGCAGGCGCAAGATTTTCGTGTGCCGGCCGACGGCGGGCAAGGACGATGTTGCGTGCGCGAAGCAAATTTTGTCGGCGCTGGCGCGGCGGGCTTATCGCCGGCCGGTTACGGATGCGGATCTGGAGAGCTTGCTCAATTTTTATCAAGCGGGGCGCAATGCAGGGAACTTTGACAACGGCATTGAGAACGCGCTGCGGTTGATTCTGGCGAATCCCAAATTTATTTTCCGCGCGGAGTCGGACGCGGGGGTAGCAGTAGGAGCGGCCCATCGGATTAACGATCTGGAACTGGCGTCGCGGCTGTCGTTCTTTTTGTGGAGCAGCATTCCGGATGAGGCGTTGATCAATCTCGCGGCGCAGGGGAAGTTGAAGGATCCGGCGGTACTGGAAGCGCAAGTCAAGCGCATGCTGGCGGATCCAAAGTCAGAATCGCTGGTGAAGAATTTCGCCAGCCAGTGGCTGTTTTTGCGCAATTTGCAAAGCGCGGCTCCGGACGTGGCGACGTTCCCGAACTTCGACGATAACCTGCGCCAGGCGATGCGTCACGAGACGGAATTGTTTTTTGAAAGCACGTTGCGCGAGGATCGCAGTGTGCTGGATCTGCTCAATGCGAATTACACTTTCGTCAATGAAAGATTAGCCAGGCATTATGGCATTCCTAACGTGTACGGCAGCCAGTTCCGGCGCGTCACGCTGACGGACGAACATCGTTGGGGACTGCTAGGGCAAGGGAGCGTCCTGACGGTGACCTCCTATCCGAATCGCACATCCGCGGTGTTGCGTGGCAAGTGGATTCTGGAAAATATTCTGGGGACGCCGCCGCCATCGCCGCCTCCGAACGTGCCCGCGCTCAAGGAAAACGGCGACGGCAAGCAGCTTTCGCTGCGTCAGTTGATGGAACAGCATCGCGCGAATCCGAGTTGCGCGACGTGTCACAAAGTCATGGACCCGCTGGGTCTATCGCTCGAAAACTTCGACGCGATCGGGCAGTGGCGCACGAAGGAGCCGGCCGGGCCGATCGATGCGTCGGGGCAGCTGGCGGACGGCACGCCAGTGACGGGAGTGGTGGACCTGCGCAAGGCGCTCCTAGAGCATCCGCAGCAATTCGTACAGACCGTGACCGAAAAAATGATGACGTATGCGCTGGGGCGCGGGCTCGATTACTACGACATGCCGGTGGTGCGCGGGATCGTGCGCGATGGCGCGAAGAGCGATTACCGTTTCTCGGCGGTGATTTTGGGCATCGTAAAGAGCGCTCCATTTCAGATGCGCAAGGTCCCGGCGACCGACGTGCAGGCGGTCGCGGCCGCTCGCTAATGGCGGTGGATTTGCAGGCATACGCGGCCCGCATTGAATACGCCGGCGAATTCACGCCTACGCTCGCTACATTGCGCGATGTGCACCTGGCGCATGCGACGCATATCCCGTTTGAAAATCTCGACATTTTATTAGGGCGGCCAATTCGGTTGGATCTAGAAAGCCTTACTGCGAAGCTGATTGATGCGCGTCGCGGCGGCTATTGTTTTGAACAGAACACGCTTTTCGCTGCGGTGAAGGAAGCGATTGGTTTTCGCGTGATCAGACTCGCGGCGCGAGTGCGGATGGGAGCGGCGGAAATCCGGCCGCGCAGCCACATGTTGCTCGCGGTCGATGTCGAGAATGAGCGCTGGCTCGCCGATGTCGGGTTTGGCGGCGAAGGCTTGCTCCTACCGGTCCGGCTCGATTCAAGCGAATCGAATCGGCACTTCGGCTGGCAATACCGCGTGATTCCTGAGGACGGATTGCATGTGCTCCAATCACGGCGGCCCGAAGGCTGGTTCGATCTTTACAGCTTCACCCTCGAAGAACAGCACGCCGTTGACTACGAGGTTTCGAATTATTTCACGTCGACTTTTCCGCAATCTCCTTTTGTGAACCGGCTGGTGGTGCAGCGTCCGGGCAAGGATGTGCGGCTGACGCTGGTGAACCGGCAACTGACGGAACAGCGTCCGGATGGGGTCTCGGAAATCGCGCTGCGGGATGACGAGGCCGTGCTCGAAACACTAGCCGAGCGATTCGGATTACGCTTCCCGCCAGGGTCGCGCTTTGCTTACAAGTGAGAAAAACGAATCTGCGCGTTGGGGATTGCGTCTAATGGAGTGTGGGGAATTTAGCTGCGTTTGCTTTTCGTTATGCGCCGGAGTTTTGGCGGCGTGTTTCCAAGGATATGAAGCGTGAGGTGGAGACAGCGCCGCTGCGGCCGGGCTTCGATCGGTGGCCGCGAACGGGATTGCATGCGGCCTGGATCGGCCACAGCACCGTCGTGATCAGCATCGACGGATTCATCGTTGTCACCGATCCGGTTTTCAGCAATCGCATCGGCATTGGGCTGGGGCCGGTCACGTTAGGGCTGAAGCGGCTAGTGGAGCCGGCGCTCCCTCTCGCGGAAATCCCGCGGCCGGATTTGATTCTGCTTTCGCACGCGCACATGGATCACTTCGATCTGCCCAGCCTGCGCAAGCTGGAAGGGCGCGCGACTACGGTGATTACGGCGGTAAACACCAGCGATCTGTTGCGCGTGAAACGCTACGGCGCGGTCCACGAATTGGGTTGGGGGAAAAGTATGCGCGTCGGTCCGGCTACTGTCCGCGCGTTCGAAGTCAATCATTGGGGCGCGCGGATGCGGAATGACACGCAGCGGTCCTACAACGGTTATGTGATTGAGGCCGGCCGCTATCGTGTGGTCTTCGGCGGGGACACGGCTTACACGGATCTGTTTAAGAAGGTACGGACCTCGAAAGCGGTGGATCTAGCGATCATGCCGATTGGGGCTTATAATCCGTGGATTCGGATGCATTGCACTCCGGAACAGGCGGTGCGCATGGCCGACGATGTTGGCGCGGATTTCATTCTGCCGGTTCATCACCGGACCTTCGCGTTAAGCAGCGAGCCCGTGGCGGAACCGATGGAACGACTGCTCAGCGCGGCGGGCGAGGACCGGATTTGTCTGCGCGAGATTGGCGGCGAGTTTCACTGGGCTCCGAGTTTTAGCGACGCAGGGATGCCGGTCCGGTAACTGGGATACAGCAAAGCGATGCCGAGAGCCCGGCGAATCGCAGAGCCGTCGACGCGTCGGTTCGAAGTAGTGCGTAGCTGCATCCCGGGCGCGGGCTCAGGCACACCAGGGAGACACAACAGGCGAGCGCAGAATTCAGCGATTTCGCGGCTAGTGCAGGGCTCGTCATCGGCCACCGGGTACGCGCCTTCTAGATCCGAGAGCAGGGCGGCTTCGGCGTGGGCAGCTAGGTCGTCGACGTGAATGCGGCTGACGAAATTGTCTCCCGCGTGATAGGCGCCGCGCGGGAGCGATTCTTGAACGCCGCGGCCGGGGCCGTAGATGGCGGCGGGGCGCAGCATCAGCGAGGACCAGGGGCCGGCTGTTACAGCGCGCTCGACTGCCAGACGTGCGCCGGCGCGATTCGAACGCTCGTCGACCGGCGTGGTCGAGTCCACGTGTGTTGCTGTTCCATAGACGGCGGTGGTGGATAAATACACCACGCGTGCCGGTGCGCTGCCTAGCGCATCGAGCGGATTGAACTCAGCAAGAGGCGGGATCGAGTGGAGTACGCGGACTCCCGTGTGAAGATTTGCAGCCAGATCGTCGAGTGTGATCACGCGAGCACCCTGTTCCGCGAGAGACTCCAGGCGCGCCGGCTCGCGCGTGGTGACGGTGACCCTCGCGCCGCGGCTTAGGAAACGGCGGGCGACTCGTTGCCCGGTGAAGCCGCAGCCCAGGATCAAGACGTGAGTCATGCTTACCGGCAGTATACTCGGGAATGTGCGGTGGGCTTGGATTTTAGCTGCAATGCCGGTGCTGGCGGGGCCGCCGACCTTCTATCGCGACGTTCTGCCGATCCTGCAAAATCGCTGCCAGGAGTGTCATCGTGCGGGGGAAATGGCCCCGATGGCGCTGGTCACTTATCGCGACGCGCGGCCGTGGGCGAAGGCGATGCGCGAGGCCACACGGGTGCGCAAGATGCCTCCCTGGTTCGCTGATCCTTGTTGCGGGAAATTTTCCAATGACAGGTCCCTGACGGCCGCGGAGATGGAGACGCTGGCCGCTTGGGCCGCTACGGGCGCGGCGGAAGGGAATCCGAAAGATGCTCCGCCGGCGCGCGAGTGGGCGGACGGGTGGAATCTGGGCGTGCCGGATCAGGTGATCGAGATGCCGCGCTCCTTCGAAGTTCCCGCCCGGGGGGCGGTCGAGTACCAGTATTTCGCGGCTCCCACAGGGTTTCGCGAGGACCGCTGGATTCAAGGTGTAGAGGCGCGGCCGGGAAATCGCGCGGTCGTGCATCACGTGGTGGTGTACATTCGCGAGCCGGGGTCGACGTGGACGGGCGGCCCGACGAAGTCCGACATATTGACAGTGTGGGCGCCAGGAAGCGCGCCGGAGGTGTGGCCGCAGGGGATGGCGAAGCGGGTGAAGGCCGGGTCCGATTTAATGTTTGAGATTCACTACACGCCAAACGGGAAGCAGACGATGGATCGGACCAGTGTGGGGCTGGTGTTTGCGAAGACGCCGCCGGAAAAAGCGGTGCTGACGCTGCAGATGGATAACGAGCGTTTCGTAATTCCGCCGGGCGAGCGCGAGTATCGCGTGACGGCGTGGGGCACCCTGCCGAACGATGCGCTGCTGCTGGGATTTTTTCCGCACATGCATTTGCGTGGCAAGGCCTTTGAGTACACGCGCATCCACGACAACGGGCAGCCGGAGACGCTGCTGAAGGTGTCGAATTACAACTTTTATTGGCAGCTTTCCTACCGGCTGGCGCAGCCGCTGGCGCTGAAGAAGGGGACGCGGCTCGAGTGGGTGGGGTGGTTCGATAATTCGGCGAATAATCCACGGAACCCCGACCCCTCGGCGGAAGTGCGGTACGGGCAGCAGAGCTGGGAAGAGATGATGATCGGGTTTTTCGATGTGGCGGTACCCGCGGCGATGGGGAAGGCGGATTATTTTGTGCGGTGAGGGAGTTCGGATGAGAGCAGCCGTCATTGCAGCGCTAGCGTTTTCGTTGGCCGGATCGCTGTGCGCCGCGGACGTGGAGGATGGATGGAGCAATATAAGGCGGGTCACGCGCGACCGGTTCTACGCAGTGGTTCTCCGCGATGGTCGTTGTGAAAGCGGCAGTCTTGTTTCGGCAAACGACCAAGCAATTGTTATTGGCGATTCGGGAAAAGAACGTGTCATAAGGCGCACAGACGTGCTGCGTGTATCCGATGACAGTCTTTATGCTGACACGCGCGATACTGTCTTCAGTGCAAGAAGCTCGTGGCTTGACGTGAAGGATGTTGGTCCGAAAGGAACGGAGTACCTGCATATCTTGACTAAACATGGTGAAGAATGGAAATGGCAGAAGCCGACGGTCTCGGACGATTCCGTCAGTTTCGAAGGCAGGAAGGTTGATTGGTTAGCTCCCAGACTTTGGTTCAACGGCCTGATACTGGGGAAAATCAGTGTCCTGCTTTATAACTCCGAACTCGCCGAGGACAACTCCTCAGTGAGATGCCGCTAGATGCCGCAGGTTGCCGATTGAAACGCGGAGCGCCGTCTGTTACCATCCGACCCATGAAACTACTGCCCATTCTTCTTGCTCTGTCGCTCACGGGGGCCGCCTTCGCTGCCGACCCCGATGGATTCGCTATGTACAAAGCCGCCGACATTCAGGCTCGCGCCAAAGCGACCAAACTGGACGCGAATAAGGCTGGACTCGATCGCGCTGGAACGTGGGGCAATCATGGGCTGCTCATCGTCCGCCGCGAGGGGGATGGGGCGGTGGAGGTGCACCAGAAGCAGGTGGATGTCATCACGGTGGTCTCGGGCGCGGGCACATTGATCGTGGGCGGAAGCATGGCGGATGGCAAGACCACGGCCCCGGGGGAAATTCGCGGGACATCCGTGACGGGCGGCGAGCGCCATCCGATGGCTCCGGGCGATGTGTTTCATATTCCGGCTGGCGTTGCGCATCAAATGCTGGTTCCGAAGAGCATGGTCATTCAAGTGGTCAAAGTGGATACGAAATAGCGATCGCGTTGTTTCGTGAAAATGAAGGTGGCCGTTCAACCACCACGCGCCCAAACGCTCTATGCAACAACTCTACGAAGCCTTTCGAGCCGGCGATCGCGAGCGTGCCAACGCCCTGGTCGCCTCTGATCCCACGCTGGCCATCTTCGCCGCCACGCTCTTCGGTGACACTCCGGAAATCGAAAAATTACTAACCGCCAATCGCTCCCTGGTCACCGCCGTCAGTCCCGACGGCTGGTTCCCGCTGCATCTGGCGGCGCACTTCGGCCACGCTGACGTCGCCCAAATGCTCTTGAACAAGGGAGCGCAAGTGAACGCGAGCTCGACGAATGCCTCGCGCAACATGGCACTCCACGCCGCCGCCGCGGGCCGCGCGCAGGCCGTGGCGAAGCTATTGATCGACGCCGGAGCCGACGTCAACGCCCGCCAAGGCGGCGGCTTCACCCCGCTGCACTCGGTGGCGCAAGGCGGCGACATCGAATTCGCGCGCCTGCTCGCGGAAGCCGGAGCCGATGTCAACGTGCGCGCCGAAAATCAGCAGCGCCCCCTCGATCTCGCGCTAGCCAACGGACGCCAGGCCATGGTCGATTTCCTCGAATCCCACGGCGCCAGCTTGTAAGTTATTTCTGCCCGAAGATCCCGATGTAAACGCCCTTCGCGACCACCTTGCCGTTCATCGCCGCCATCAAGTCCGCCCGCGAAGTAGACGCCGGCAAACCCAGCTTGGCATTCAGCGCGAATATCTCAAACGTATAGTGGTGGTCGCCGTGTCCCGGAGGCGCGCACGGCCCCAGATACATCGCCTTGCCGGTAATGTTATTGACCTGCTTCGAGCCATCCGGTTGCTCGCCGCCCTTGACCCCCTCCTGTAATCCCTTGGCATCGCCTGGAATGTCGAAGATGGCCCAATGCAGCACGTCGTTGGTAGCCGACCCGCCCAACACCGGATCAGGATCATGCAGAATCACCACGTAGCTCTGCGTATTTGCCGGTGCGCCGGACCAGCTAATCGCAGGCGACGGACTCATAGGACTCGCCGCGCAAGTGTACTTGTTCGGAATCCTCCCACCGTCCGCGAAATCCGCAATGGTGACGTGAATCATCGGCGGAAGCTGAATCCCGCCGCCTTTCTTGCCACCCTTATCCTGAGCCAACGCCATCGATGCCAGCAACACCGCCACGGCCGCTAACAGCCTGATACTACGCATGCTTCGTCTCCTTTTCAGATCCCTTTAGTCCCCTGCCAGCGTACCTTAAGCAGGTCCTAGGGTTCAAGCCTGTTGTCGCAGCGCCCGTCATTTACTTGTAACGCGGCTATTTGCGCTAGCATCAAAGCAGGTGGAGCCACGTTGCTCTGAACATGCCCCGGTCGGCATTGCGCCCAAGTAGGCGGAATCGCTCCCAGGCGAGTCTCATCAAGGAGAATAAACCATGCTTATGAAAAGCATCTCAATGGGAGTGATTGCGTTGGCAACCGCGGGCTTGTCCCTCGCTGCCAGCAAAACCACTTTCGAGGACTTGCAGAGCACGACCTCTGCGGTCAAAACCCACGCTGACGCTGTAAACACAATTTACCGGGAAACCGGTTACGATTGGAACGCAGAACATCTGCAAGCCATTCGCGACGAAACCAACCGCATCGGACAGGACCTGCGTAAGTTGCAGGAAAATCCGCTGACGCCAACCGAGGAACGCGCCTTAAATAACGCGATTCCAATTCTGCAGACGATGGCCGCGAATACCACCAGCGCTATCCAGGCATTGAATGCAAAGGGCCGTCCCGTTGAGAACAATGGTCCGGTTTACAATGACAACTTTCACAACCACATGTTAGCCGTGGAAGCGAATGCCACTCAGGCCGAGAAGATTTTCCAAAGCCTGCGCCCGTACGAAGAAACACGCGGCCCGCTGGAGAGCCGTCAGGAACAGAAGCCCACTCCGGACGCCGCTCAGCCGCAAGATGCCGGACGTTAATTAACGGATCGGAATGGAGGGGGGGATCAGGCCCCCTTTACTGACCCGATTTTTTATTAACGCGATGCGAAGGTGTTGCAAGCCGAAATTTCCCCAGAATTCAATCCCGCCTGAAACCAATGTGTCCTCTGTGCCGACGTTCCATGCGTGAAGTTTTCCGGGCTCACATGCCCAGTAGCCATCTTCTGTAAGCGATCGTCCCCCACCGACGCCGCCGCCCGCAGCCCAGCCTCCACGTCACTCTCATCGATAATCTTCCGCTGCTCCGTAGTCTTGGCCCACACTCCCGCGAAGCAATCCGCCTGCAGCTCCAAGCTCACCGACAACGGATTCGCCTGCGCCGGATTGTTCTCGCGCAGCTGCTGCACCTTGCCCTCGATCCCCAACAGCTTCTGCACGTGATGCCCGATCTCATGCGCGATCACGTAAGCCTGCGCAAACTCGCCCGGAGCCCCAAACCGGCTCTTCAGCTCATCGAAAAATCCCAGATCCAGATAAACTTTCTCATCGCCTGGACAATAGAATGGCCCCGTCGAGCTCTGCGCCTCCCCGCACGCCGAGTCAATCGAATCGCGGAACAGCACCAGCTTGGCGTGGCGGTATTGCCGATTCCCCTGCGCTGGAAGTAAATTCTGCCACGTCCCCTGCACATCGTCGAGCACAAAGGATACGAACTGAACCTCGGTGCTCTGCGCCGCGTTATCCGGCGCGGAATAAGCCGGCCGGTCCGCCGTGGACCCGCCGCCCGAGAACAGCGTGAACAGGTTGCGATGAAACAGCAAGCTAAGAACCAGCAGCAACAACGTCCCGCCGATTCCGAAATGCGGCCCATAGCCGCCGAATCCACCGCCCCCGCCGTCACCCCGCCGATCCTCAACGTCGTCGCTAACCCCGCCCGGTTTCCATTCCATGTTTGACCCGATGCAATCCTCGGTCCATCTCCGCGCGCTAAGCCGAAATCGAAATCCCCGGCATCGCTGTCGGCTCGTCCTGCTGCACGCCATCGCGCAAGCGCAACACGCCCTGCGCCAACGCACTCGTACGCGGTCCCGGCAAAATCACGCCTGTCAGATTCAGAGGATCGGCCAGCGCAATCTCCATCTCCTCGCCCAATCCGCCATGGCGGCGCAGATCGCGCAGCAACTCGACCGCCTCCGGCCGCGCGAACTGTTCGCCCGAGAAGCCCGCGACAAACCTCCCGCCGCGCACCTCGCCGCGAGCCTCCCACTGCCGCAGCACCACCAGCAGACTCCGCCATGCCGGCGCCAGCGTTTCGCGCGCCAGCACATCGCGGAACACCACGCCCCAGCGATCGAGCAGCACCCGCGCGTAGAACTCGACATCGGTTCCCGACGCCCCCGTTTCGAGAATCGCCCAGCGCCCCGTAGCATGTCGGGGACGCGCCATCCGCGCCCGCCCTTCGCCGCGCCGCCGCTTGGGATCGATCAACGCCCGCAGATTCTCAAACCCGTCCGCGGTCACGCGCCCGCCCGCCACCAGCTCCCACAACCCGTCTTCCACTTCGCTAGCCAGACGCCCCGTGGCGCGCACGATATCGTGAAAGAACGAAGCTCCGCGTTGCTCGAGCGCGGCCAGCACATCCTTCGCCGCGTGCGACCAGCTCTGCTCGACTTCCCCCGGCGCCGGCAGCAAGCGCGCGGCATCCTCGCGCAGAAATATTCCCAGCGGAGCCACTCGCGTTGGCCGCACCTTGCGGCTACCCAGCGCTTCGAGCGATGGATGCGGCGACAGCCTTCCCCACATCACCTCGCCCGCCAGGCACAACCTATCCAGCCACTCGGGATCGTACTTATGCACGCGCCCCGGCAGCACCGTCGATTCCCAAGCGGCAGCCGAAATTTCGTAGCCCTGGAGTTGTTTCAGGACTTGATACAGCCCATCGACGCCATGCAGCTTCGCCCCCGGACTCAGATGCTGCCAGCGGCAAAGGAACCGCATGAAGTCCGCCGAGCTCACCGGCTCAATCTCGCGCCGCAAACGTCCCAGCGTCTGCCGGTGAATCCGCGCCAGAATCCGCCGATGACAAAACTCGTGATCCCGGCCGGTGAAATTCCCACGCAGAATTTGACCTTCGCCTTCGAGTTGCGCCAGCGCAATCTCGACGTCGCTCAACGGCAAACTCAGCCGCTCCGCCAACCCCGTCGCTGTGAACGGACCAATCGAATCCGCCCACCCCCGCAAGATCGCCAGCACATCATCGACCCGATCCAGCCGCTCCGTCGCCACCCAATGTCCGCCAACGGTAGACGCGCGCCCCGCCCGCGCCAGTTCGTCATAATAGCCGCGCCATTCCACAACCGGAGGCAACACCACCAGCGTCAGCAGAGCATCGTGTAATTCATCGGCATCGCGAACCACCGGCCACGATTGTTCCGACACCTCCGCGATCGCCGCCGGATCCAGCGCCCCAATGCCACTGGCATCCGCCGGCGGCAATCCCCGCCGCAATTGCACCGCGCGCGTTCGCCGCTCTTCAAGCGGCGCGTCATCCAAAAACGCGTATGGATTCGCATTCAGAATTTCGTGCGAGAAAACGGACGGCTCCGGCGTATCCACCGCCACCGTACGCAGCGTCCCTTCTTCCATGCGATGCAGGATCGCAATCAGCCCATCCAGATCCATCGCCTCGTGCAGACAGTTATCAATGGTCTCGTTCACCAGCGGATGATCCGGAATGCGAATCTCGCCTTCCAGGTTCTCCGCGCAAGCCGCCTGATCCGGAAAAACCGCCGCCAGCAAATCATCCGCGCGCATGCGCTGAATCGGCGGCGGCACTTTGCGCCCGCCCAAAAATCGCGGCACCGCCAGCGCCCGCGACGCATTCCATTTCCAGCGCGCCCCGAACATGGGAGCCGCCAGCAGCGCATCCGTCAAAACTTTAGTCACCGTATCCGGCCGCAGGTAGCTGAAGATCACTTCCAGCGGAAACGAATGCTGATCGCTCAACGACAACACCAATCCGTTATCCGTAGCCGCCGCCTGCAACTCAAAGTTGAACGCCCGGCAGAACCGCTTCCGCAGCGCCAGCCCCCACGCCCGATTAATGCGTGACCCGAACGGCGCATGCACGATCATCTGCATTCCACCGGCTTCATCGAAGAATCGTTCCGCCACCACCGTGTCTTCGCTAGGCACCGCGCCCAGCGCCCGAGCCCCGCGCGGACGTACTCGACCGCCTGCTCCGCGCCCAACCGATCCAAGCCGCATTCCGACATCAGCAGTTCGAGTGCGTCCTCGCGCTGGACCAACTCCACGCGCAGCTCCGAAACGGCCTGCGACAACTCCCGCGTCCGCCCCGGCGCCTCGCCACGCCAGAAAGGAATCGACGGCGCCGCCCCGTGCGCATCCTCCACCCGAACCCGCCCCGTCTCGACGCGCTTAATCCGCCATGAGGTAGTGCCCAGCAGAAACACATCGCCCGCCAGAGACTCAACCGCGAAATCCTCGTCCACCGTACCGACATTGGTGCCTTCGGGTTCCGCCACCACCTGATACTGCGCGCTATCCGGAATCGCGCCGCCATTCGTGATCGCCATCAGCCGAGCCCCGCGCCGCCCGCGAAGCCGGTGATTCACCTGATCGCGATGCAGAAACGCCCCGCGCCGCCCTCGCGACGTCGCCATGCCTTCGGAAAGCATCTCGACCACCGCATCGAAATCCCGCTGCAACAAATCCCGATACGGATAAGCCCGCCGCACAAACGCGAACAACTCGTCTTCGCCCCAGTCATCGCAAGCCGCCATCGCCACGATCTGCTGCGCCAGAATATCCAGCGGCGCGCGCGGAATCTCCAGCCGATCCAACTCGCCTCGCTTGATCGAACGAATCACCGCCGCGCTTTCAATCAACTCATCGCGAGTGGTTGCGAAAATTCTGCCCTTGGGTTTGGCGCCCACCCAGTGCCCCGCGCGTCCGATGCGTTGCAGAGCAACCGCAATCGACCGCGGCGAGCCCATCTGGCACACCAGGTCCACCGTGCCGATGTCGATTCCCAATTCAAGCGACGCCGTCGCCACCACCGCGCGCAGATCCCCGCTCTTCAGCCGCTGCTCCGCTTCGAGACGCAGCCGGCGCGACAAACTCCCGTGATGCGGCAGCACCGCGCCCTCGCCCATGCGTTCTCCCAGAGCATGCGCCACGCGTTCCGCTTGCCGCCGCGTGTTGACGAAAACCAGCGTGGTTCGATGCTCCGCCACCAGCGCCGCCGTGCGGTCATAAATCTCAGACCACATTTCGTTCGACGCCACCGCCCCCAGTTCATCGCGCGGCACCTCGACAGCGACATCCATATCGCGCCGCCGCCCCACTTGAATGATGTGCGCGCGCTCACTCAAAAACCGCCCCACCTCTTCAATGGGACTCACCGTCGCCGACAACCCGATCTTCTGCACCCGCCCCTCGGCCAGCGCCTCCAGTCGCGCCATCGACAACGCCAGATGCGATCCGCGCTTCGACCCCGCCACCGCATGAATTTCGTCCACGATCAACGTGCGCACCGAACGCAGCATCTGCCGCGACTTTTCCGCCGTCAGCAAAATGAACAAGGACTCCGGGGTTGTAACAAATATGTGCGGCGCCTTGCGCGTCATCAACGCGCGCTCCGCCATGGGGGTGTCGCCCGTCCGCACGGCCACTCGAATTTCCGGCAGTGCCGCGCCGTCCGCGCGAGCCAGCTCCGCGATCCCCGCCAGCGGAATCTCCAGGTTCACGCGCACGTCGTTGCTCAGCGCCTTTAGCGGAGACACATACAGGATGCGCGTCTCATCGGCCAATTCGCCCTCGGCCGCACTGCGCACCAATTCATCCAGAGCGTGCAAGAACGCCGCCAGCGTTTTGCCCGATCCGGTGGGCGCGGAAATCAAAACATCCTCGCCCGATTGAATCACGGGCCAGCCTAACCGCTGCGGCTCAGTAACGCCGGCGAACTGCTGTGTGAACCATTTTTGAACTACGGGGTGAAAGCGGGAAAGCGGCATAAAACAGAAGCCCTGCCTTTTAGCATAGCGTGCCCTTGGCCATCCGGAATCGAGTCTTTATGGTAATCTGGAGCGTCGGGTGGTTGCCCCATAAAGGCTGTCTAATCGCGTGAACCCAAATATTTTTCCCCGCAGAAGTGTGTGGCTGGCCGCATTCGGTCTATTGGCTCTGGTGTGCGCGTCGCTGCTGCTGCAGGGCTGCGGCAAAAGTGACGAAGTCGCGGCCGACGGCGGCAAGAAAGGGAAGGGCAAAGGCGGACGCGGCGGCGATGGAGGTCCGGTACCGGTCGAAGTAGCCAAAGTGGTTCGCAAGGCCGTGCCTATTGACCTGACCGCCGTGGGCAACGTCGAGCCGCTATCCACCGTTTCCGTGCGCCCGCAAGTCAGCGGACAGATTGCGGAAGTCTTCATCGAAGATGGGCAATACGTTGCCAAGAACCAGAAGTTATTTCAGATCGACCCGCGTCCTTTTGAGGCGCAAGTCGCGCAGGGCGAAGCCACACTGTCGCGCGACCGCGCGCAGCTAGGCCAGGCGCAAGCCAATCTGGCGCGCGACGTCGCCAACGAAAAATACGCGCGCGAAGCAGCCGACCGCTATGTGGCTTTGTTCACGCAGGGCGTGGTTTCGCGCGACGATCGTGACCGCTTCGCCTCCAGCGCCGACGCGCTTACGCAACTAGTGCTCGCCGATAAGGCCGCCATCGAAAGCGCGCAAGCGCAGATTCAATCCGACACCGCAAACCTGGCGCAGATCAAGCTGCAGTTGAGCTTCACCACCATCTTCGCCACGCTCGACGGCCGCGCCGGCAACGTCACCGTGAAAGCCGGCAACATCGTTACGGCGAATCAGACGGAAGTGCTGTCCATCGCGCAAGTGCAGCCCATTTACGTGACTTTCTCGGTGCCCGAAAACCGCCTCGCCGAAATCCAGCGCTACATGGCGGGCACGCGTCTTCCTGTCGAAGCCGCCGGCCAGGACGATCTGGCCACCCCCGAACATGGCCTGCTGACGTTCATCGATAACAATGTCGACACCACCACTGGGACCATCAAGCTAAAAGGCACCTTCCCCAACGCCAACCGCAAACTGTGGCCCGGCGAATACGCCAACGTCACTTTGAAAATGTCCACCCAGTCGAACGCGCTGGTGATTCCGAACCAAGCCATGCAGACCGGCCAGGACGGCAACTACGTCTACTTGGTCAACGCCGACCGTGTCGCCGAAGTTCGTCCCATCACCATCGGCCTGCGCCGCGAGACCGAGCTGGTGGTCGACAAAGGGCTCTCTGAAGGCGACACCGTCGTCACGCAAGGCCAGTTACGCTTAGCGCCCGGCAGCCGCGTGGTCCTGCCCGGCGAAAACGGCGGCCGCCGGTCGTCCAAAACTGGCGGCTGACGCGCAAAAGCGGCGGCTGACGCGCTACTCGATTACGACGTCCCGATCGAACACCACGTCGAGCGTCGTCCCCTGGCGCAATTCCACTTCGTTTCCACGTGTCAACAGCACGCGGGCCAGCCCCACCGCCGTTCCTACGCCGCCGCCGATGCCGGCGCCTTTGAAACTACGGTCCGCGATCCCACCGATCGCCGCCCCCGTCCCCGCGAGAATCGCCACTTGCCCGGCGTCTTTACCGCGCGTGCCCGCCGCCTTCACTTGACTCTCTGAGTCGTCTACTTTTTGTCCGGATTCGCCCGAATCGACCTCGCTCAGGCGCGGCGAAATCTTCACCATTTTTCCCCCGGCGAAGGTCATGGTCTCGAGCCGTATGCCTAACTCCGCGCGCCCCTTCACGCGTCCGCTGCGCTTCGAATGCGAAACCGATCCCTGCACATAGGTACCCGGCGGAATCACAATCTGGTTGTTCACGGCCACCGGTGTAGCGGTTTGCAAATACACCTGATTGCCTTCCGCCGCCGTGCGCGTGCTGATCGAATTCATCATGCGTAGCAGCACGTGCGTACCCTTGGGGATCTCCGCGGCTCCCGCGCTAAAACTGAACACAAGCAAAGCGGCGGCGAGTTTCATACTGCCACGCTAGCATGAACTTATGAGCGTTGGAATCGTGTTGCACAGCGGCGGACCGACGCCCGTCGTCAACGCCAGCCTGCTCGGAGTAGTGGAGGAAACGCGCCGCCATCCGCGCATCACGCAACTCCTGGGAGCCCGCTTCGGAATCGACGGCATCCTCAACCAGGACTTCGTCGATCTGCTCGCAGTGGACGCCATTCCGCACACGCCTTCGTCAGCGCTAGGAACGTCGCGCCGTTATGTCGACGAAGAAACCCTCGCGGCGATTCTAAAAGTTCTGGTCTCCCGCGGTGTCGAATATCTGTTCTACACCGGCGGTAACGGCAGCATGGGAGCCGCCGCCCGCATCGCCGAATGCAGCGGTATCCAAGTCATCGGCATTCCCAAAACCATCGACAACGATCTCACGCTCACCGATCACACGCCCGGCTACGCCACCGCCGCCCGCTTCTTCGCCTGCGCCGCGCGCGATATCGCAGCCGACAACCGCGCCCTGCCCGGCCAAGTCGAATTCATCGAAGTCCTGGGACGCAACAGCGGATGGTTGGTCGCCGCCACCGCCCTAGCGCGACGCGATCCCGGCGACGCCCCGCACTTGATTTATTTCCCCGAAACACGCCTGCCGCTAGCCCAATTACTCGACGACGTCGACCGCGCTTATCGCCGCCTGGGCCGCTGCGTGGTGGCCGTGTGCGAAGGACAACTCGACGAATCCGGACAACCGTTCGGAGCCGATGTGCGACCCAGTTCCGCACGCCCTCTCGCCATGAACCTGGCGCATCGCTTAGCAATGCTGGTGACAGAGAAACTCAACCTGCGCGCCCGCAGCGAGAAGCCCGGGTTGCTCGCGCGCTCCGGCGCCGCGTATTTTTCGCAACTCGATTGGGACGAAGCCCGCATGGCCGGCGAAGCCGCCGTGCGTGCGGCAATCCATGGTCAAACCGGCGTGATGATCACTATCGAACGCGAGCCCGGCAGCCTCTACTCGGTGCGCTACGGAACGGCGCCGCTCGCAGCCGTAGCCTCCACGGAACGCGCCTTCCCCGCGGAGTGGCGAAACGCCGCCGGCAACGATGTCACGAGCGCGTTCCTTGACTACGCCGAACCCTTGTTAGGCCTGATCGAGCAGTATCAGTTTCTTTAAGTCGACCGCCTCATCGCCCGCCTGCCCCGGAGTAAGCGTCGTTCCCGCCCCTAGCATTTTTCGCGCGGTAACGTGGTCGCCGAGACGATTAACCGAATCGACCGCCAACAAGCGCCCCTGCCTGAAATAAAACAGCGAAAACTTGCGATCTTCGATGCTACCGCGCAGCACGGATTGATCGTATCCAGCCGCCAATCCCGCCATCTGGAAACGAATCTCATATTGATCGGTCCAGAACCACGGAACATCGCGGTAGGGCGCCGAATTCCCCATGATCGCGCGTGCCACGCACTTGGCTTGATCAACCGCGTTCTGCACCGACTCCAGCCGCGCGCGCCCGCCGGCGTAAGCGTTGGGATGATGCGCGCAATCCCCGATCGCGAAAATATTCAGATCGCTAGTCCGCAGAAATTCATCCACCGTAATGCCGTCATCCACCTCGAGCCCCGCCGCGCGCGCCAGTTCCACGTTCGGGACAACTCCAATCCCCGCCACCACCACATCCGCTTCAATGCGCCGTCCGCCGCTGGCGATCACCGCGTCCGTGAGCACCTCCACCACCGTGCAATTCAGCAGCACGTCCACCCCTTGACCGCGGTGCACGTCCCCAAAAAAATCCGACAGCAGCGGCGAAACAGCGCGCGCCATCAACCGCGAAGCCGCCTCGATCACCGTCACCGGCTTCCCTGCCGCGCGACCCGCCGCCGCCACTTCGAGTCCGATGAATCCCCCCCCGATGACCACTACGCCCCGACGCGCCTCCGCCAACCGCTGCCGCAGCGTCACCGCCTCATCGAGCGAGCGCAGATACAACACGTTCTCCGCGCCCGGCACCGGCAAGAGCCGATTGCGAGCCCCCACCGCCAGAATCAATTGCTCGTAAGCAATCGTTCCGCCTCCAGCCACATGCACCAGCCGTCCGCCGCGATTGATCTCCGTAACCCGATCGCCGAGAACCAGATCGATGCGATGCTTCTCGTAGTAAGCCGTGCGCGCAGAAATACGCCGTCCGCTTCCTGCTTGCCAGTGAGAAAACTCTTGGACAGCGGAGGCCGCTGATAAGGCGCGTGCGCTTCCTCGCAAATCAGCGTCACCGTGCCGTCGTACCCCAGAGTGCGCAGCGCAGCGGCGGCTTCGAGCCCCGCCTGCCCCCCGCCCACGATCACCACGCCGGGCTGCATGGCCGTTTACGTTTGCCGCTCAGGCATGCGCACGATCAGCCCCGCCAACTGCGGCTTCATACGAATCTGGCAGCTCAAGCGGCTGTTGGGCTTGCGTTCGGCCGCCGTCGCGCCCAGCATTTCGTCCTGCTCCTCGCCGATCGGATCGAGCAGATCGACGAACGCCGGATCGACGTAAACGTGACAGGTGGCGCATAGCATTGCGCCGCCGCACTCGGCAACGATCCCGTCGATGCCGTTCTTGATGGCGTTCTCCATGACAGTCGTGCCCACGGGCACATCGATTGTAGTGGTCTCGCCGGTATGCGAGATATAAGTAACGTTAGGCATTGTGAAAATTCAGGTGCGGTAGCGCTCGTCGATCTCCACTTGATAACCCGTGACCAGGCGATTGGTCTCGTTCGCCATGCCCACTATGGCCATCAGTTCCGCGAACTGCGCGTCCGACATGCCCGCCTTGCGGGCCGCGGCGGTGTGCGACGCAATGCAATAGCCGCATTGATTACTGGTCGAAACCGCCAGATAAACCATTTCCTTCGTGACCGAATCGAGCGCTCCCGGTGCCATGATCTGCTTGATCGATTCCCAGGTCCGCCGCAGGGTGGCCGGATCATGCGCCAGCGCCTTCCAGAAATTATTGATGTAATCCGTCTGCCGCGAGGCCATGATGTCGTCGTAGACGGCCTTCACGTCGGGCGGCGCGTCGGCGTACTCAATGAATCCCAGCGTGGCCATAATTAATTCCGATTCCCCTGCGGCTCCGTGCGCCCCGCGAGTGCCTGCACCACCGGCCCGCCGCACACCCCAACTCCGGTATTCAGCAGCGCGTTCAAGAAATTGAAGAGCACCGAATACACCGTCTGCTCGGTCACCGGAGCCTTGTTCGGCAGCCGGAACGAAGCCGGCAGTTCTTTATTGATCTGCAGCCGCACCGAATATGGCAGCGCCCGCCCGCTACGGTCGCGTTGATTGGCGAGTTGGATAGGAGTCTGCAGCACCGCCCCGCTGGTACCGTCGACATAAAACTGGCAGCGCGAAAACCACCCCAGGTTGGCCGGATCGGCCGCGTCGAACAGCAGCAGCGGAGCCTGCCGGCTCTCGGCGTTCAAGTCCAGCAGCACGCGCCGCGACTCTTCCTCGAAGCGAAACTCAAACCCAGCCTGCCGCGCAATGTTCTCGATGAACTCCCGGTCGAGTTCCAGCAGCAACAATTTATGCGGGCCAGCTTGCAGGACTTGCATTCATCGTTATTCTAGCAGCCGTTGGAAAAAGGAATACTGGATCAGCCCGCACAAGCCTCAATGCGGCCAAGCCCCGATCAGCGGCAGATCACCGTTTTCGCTCACGATGGTTGCAGGTGGCTGATCTGCGCGGCATCCCGTGTCCTGATCGCCAGGATACTCGTGGACATATAGGCGACATATTTCTGCCCGCAGTTCCCGATTGTTGACTGCCGTGAGCAAGCGCCGATTTTCGTGGTCCCTATATCTTAGCCACCACCACGAAGCGTTGCGTTCCGTGAGTTGACGCCGGTTCACGGCGATCTCAGCGGCAGAACAACATGAGTATCCGCCGTCCGAAAGATGGGACTTGTCGTTGTCCGATAAGGTCTCCCAGCACTCATCCTGTCCCCACCCGCCTAGCAGCAAAAGTTCACGACAGGCTGGCACGCGCACGCCGCGGCTGGGGTGGCGAGCCGGTCCGCGTTCGAGCTTAAGCGTTCTCCATAGACCAAGGGCCCAGCCGGGGTCGTCATAGTGAAAATATGGGTATTTTATTCGTACCGCATCATCTGTGCGCTCGATCCACCAATTCATCAAGGCCATCCTTTCCCAGAGGGAGCGTGACTCATCGAGTGGCAGGCGGGAATGAGGACCGCTGGTAATCGGGAAAATAGTGCGCCCGCCATCGTGGACTACGTGATAGCGGCCGTTTTCGAATCGAACTAAAAACAGATCGCGTTCGCCATCTTGGGTAGAATTGCCGTCTCCAGAGAGGCCTAGCGTACTGACGATCTCGTAAACGTTGATCGCCCTCCGGGATTCGGTACCGCGCAAGACCATTTCGACTAGAACCTCCCGTCTCAGAACTCGCCAGAGTTTGGCTTTGGCGGGATTGTAGTCGGGGACATTCCACTCAATGTACGGTATGGATTCGAATTGCTGTTTCTGGATTACACCGATGAAAACCACGTTGGCCTGTGCAAGCATCTCAGCGCTCGACATCTGGCGCGTATCGAGCACCAAGCGCGGCCCGCATGCGTTTAATAACGGGAAGACACAGAGCAACAATAACCGCATTCTTGTTGAGACACCACGGACAGCATTTCTGTTCCCTAGCTGCTGAACTGATACTGAAGTTGAGGATGGTTTGCGAAGATTGAAGGAGTGTTTCGATGAAAACGAAAAGCCTGCAAGTGACGCGCGGCAGCGGGAACGTGTTCCGTGACCTAGGACGGGAGAACGCGGATATCGAACAGTTCAAGGCGATCCTGGCCGCCGAAATGTGGATCGCCTCATCTCGATCATCAATCGGCTGGGATCGCGCGTCGAGGTGAAAGTGAAAGTCCGGCGTGTGGAAACGTCCGGACACGCTGCATGGCAGTAGCTCCGCCCAAAGCCCTGGTCCTTTTCGATATCGATGGCACCCTGCTGCGTCGCGCGGGTCCGCATCATCGTGACGCTCTCGCCGCGGCTGTCAAGAAAATCACCGGCATCGTAACGACCACCGAAGGCGTCCCCATCGCCGGTATGCTGGATCGCGACATCCTCACTGCGATGCTACACCGCGAAGGCGCGTCGGCTGCGCTCATACGCCGGCATATGCCCGCGATCGTGGAGTGCGCGCAGCGCTCCTACCTGCGCACGTGTCCCGATCTGCGTCGCAAGGTTTGTCCGGGCGCGCGGATGTTGCTCTATAGGCTATGGCGGCGCGGCGTTCCGGCGGGACTCGTTACGGGAAACCTCACGCGCATCGGCTGGACCAAGATGGAACGCGCCGGGCTCCGCCGTTACCTGCGCTTCGGAGCGTTTGCCGAGATGGCGCACGATCGCGCAGACTTGGTGGGGATCGCTCTGCGCCACGCGCGCCGCGAGGGCTGGATCGATCGCACCAGTCCAGTGGCGCTCATCGGCGATCATCCCAACGACATTCGCGCGGCCAAGGCCCACGGCGTGCGCTCCGTCGCGGTCGGCACCGGACTGATCGGAATTGCGGAATTGGCGCTGCACGCGCCCGACGTTTTAGTCCAGGACATGCACGCGTTGTCGCTCGAAATGTTGCTCGGTTCTACTTCGCAGGCGGGAAGCGCATAATCCGCGCCGAACGGATCAGCCACTTGCCGTCGCGCTTCACCATCACGTAGAGGGCGTGACCTGCGGGCTCCACGCCGCCATAAGTAGCGTCCACCAGCGCGACATCGTCGCCTAGAAAACTGTAATTGATGGGTTCCACCCGGAAGACGCGGTTGGGATTCGGCGGAGAGCTCAAAGTTTTCTCGATGGCCGCCCGGCCCTTGGTCATCTCGCGCGCGCCGGAGCCCCATTCGTCGCCATCCTCCGTATAAAACAAGGCCTGGGCGTGCCCTTCGCCTTGGGTGCGAGCGGCGGCGTAGCCGTAGAGCTGCGCTTTGATCGCGCCTTCGTCGGCGGAACGCGAAGTCTCAGCCGGCATCCAAACAGCGCTCATCAGCGCCAGCACGATCACCATCAAAAATCGATTCATGGGTACCAGTATGCCTTTTCTGCGCGGACTTGCCAAAGCGGGCTATTTGTGCACTTGACGTTTGTGGTAGCATGGGATTGCTTTCATGGATAATCTCCTCGAAGCAAACCCCCACCAACGGAGTTGAAGACAATCACCGAATGAGTTTTACCGTATTCCTGGGCAATTTGCCCGCTTGGGTAACCGCGGACGATATCAAGGGCTGGCTCACCGCCGAGAACCTGGTCGCGGACGCAATTAAAGTAATCCGCAATCCCGAAACGCAGGAGTCCAAGGGCTTCGCGTTTATCGACGCACCGAATGCCGAGGAAATGAACTCCATCATTCGCCGCTTCGACCGGGCGCCCCTTGAGGATCGCTTGCTGCGTGCCAATCCCGCCCAGCCTCCCAAGCCGAAAGGCCAGAGCGGCCCAGGAACGGGACCTCCGGGTGGACGTCCGAGTAGTGGACCGTCCGCTTCCGGCGGCGCGCCGGCTGCCGGACCGCAGGGTCAAGGTGCGATGGGCGATCGTCCGCCGCGTCGTGCCAGGAAACCGGCAGGCGGTGGCGGAATGCGCCGGCAGGGCATGAACGGCGGTCCGCAAAGCGCCTTTGCTGAAGAACTGGCGAAGGCCCTTTAGTACCCGAGTTGGCTCCGCGATACTCACGTCCCAACCCGACGCTTGACGTGCGCCTTTAGGCGAGCGCCTTTCAGTGCTATACTGATCTCCCTAAGAAAGCCAACGGGCGCCGCGCTTTGCAGGGGAAGCGGGCCGGACGGGGGAGGCCAATTCTTGTGATCGACCTGCTTGTCATTCGTACTCTTTTTGTCGCCGTGCTCAGCTGCGCGGCGTTTTTCCTTCATCCTTTTAATCTGGACGGCCCAGTTGCGGCAGCGGTGGGCGCTCTCGTGGGCGGCGGCGTAGTGCTGTTCGAGTTCCGCATTCGTCAAGTCAGTTTGAAACGGCTGATCGGCGCTGCGTTCGGCAGCGTCCTGGGAATCCTGGGCGCTTACCTGATTTCGCTGGTCATCGAGCACGCCGTTCCCGGCAACAAAACCACTATTCCGTTCGTCGAAGTGGCCTTGCTGGCATGGATGACATACTGCGGATTGGTGGTCGGCGCGGCCAAGGGCGACATGCTCAATCTGGCGGCGCTGGGCGGACTGTTCGGCGGCGAAGCCGGGTCCAAACACTCCTTCAAAATACTGGACACTAGCGTCATCATCGACGGACGCATCGCCGACATCGTCGAAACCGGTTTCGTCGACGGAGCGCTGGTCATTCCGCAGTTCGTGCTGCATGAACTGCAGTTGGTGGCCGATTCCTCCGATTCGATGAAGCGCAACCGCGGGCGGCGCGGGCTCGACGTCCTGCAGCGCATCCAGAAAATGCCGCAGTTGACCATCCAGATCGTCGAGGAGGACTTCCCGAATGTGCGCGAAGTTGACATGAAGCTGATCGAGCTGGCCAAGGTCTACGCGTGCAAGATCGTCACCAACGATTTCAACCTGAACAAGGTGGCGCAACTGCACGGCGTGGAAGTGCTGAACATCAATGAGCTGGCGAACGCGCTGAAGCCGGTAGTGCTCCCCGGCGAGCTCATGCGCGTTTTCATTCTCAAAGAAGGTAAAGAATATAACCAGGGCGTGGCGTATCTCGACGACGGCACCATGGTGGTGGTGGACAACGCGCGCAAGATGATCTCGAAAACCATTGATATTGCTGTCACCAGCGTGCTCCAGACCACCGCCGGCAAGATGATTTTCGGCCGCTTCGACGATCGAGTGCATGCGGTCCACGGCACCCCGAATCACGCCGGGGCGGCCAAAGACAATGGCGGCCCGGTCAAAGAGCGCACGCTGCCCGAGCAGATTTCGGTAACCGGGGCAGGCTCCTAAGCCGTCCCAACAGTTACAATCGTAAACACGACCATGAAAGTCTCCGTCATCCTTCCCGCCGCGGGTCTGGGAACGCGCATGGGCCGGGAAAAGTCGGGCACCAGCCGCAAGCAATTCATGCTGCTGGAAGGCGCACCGATTCTGGTGCACACCACCCGTAAGTTCGCTCATTGCCCCTCCGTCACTGAGATTGTCGTCGCCCTGCGTGGCGAGGATCTGGAGTGGGCTCGCGGCCTGATCCAACAACTGCATCTGCCCAAGCCGGTGCGCTTCGTCGAGGGCGGGGATAGCCGCCAGCAGTCGGTCGAAAACGCGCTGGCGACGCTTGCGCCCGATACGAATTTAGTCGCGGTGCACGACGCGGTGCGGCCGTTCATCGATTCCGAGCTGGTGGAAAAAGTGATTGCAGAGGCCGCCCACACCGGCGCGGCGATCGTGGGCATCGTGCCCGTGGACACCGTCAAGCGGGTTCACAAAAACAAGATTCGCGACACGCTGCCGCGCGAGCACCTGGTGCTGGCGCAGACACCGCAAGTGTTCCGCTTCGATCTGCTGAAGCGCGCGTTTGAAAGCGCGCGCCGCGATGGCTTCACTGGCACCGACGAATCGAGCTTAGTGGAGCGGCTGGAAGAAGTGGAAGTGAGCGTGGTGCAGGGCAGCGACCGCAACATCAAGATCACGCGTCCCACCGACATGGAGCTGGCGCGGCTGTTCCTTTCTGAAGAAGCCGAGCGGCAGACCGCATCGTGAGTGAGAGCGAGTTTCGCACCGGCCTGGGATGGGACGTTCACCGCATCGCGCCCGGGCGTCCGCTGATCATCGGAGGCGTGACCATTCCTTCGGAGTTTGGACTCGACGGGCACTCCGACGCTGACATCCTGCTGCACGCCGTGACCGATGCGCTGCTCGGTGCGGCCGCGCTAGGCGACATCGGCATGCATTTTCCGGATACCGATCCGCAGTGGAAAGGCGCGGCCAGCGCACGTTTTCTGGAGCACGCGGTTGCGCTGTTGAGTCAGAACGGCTTTACGTTGGTGAACGTCGATACCACGGTAATCCTGGAAAAACCCAAGCTCAAGAATTATCGCGAGGCGATTCGCGAGTCCCTGGCGCGTGCGCTGGCGCTGCCCGTCGACCGCGTGTCGGTGAAGTTTAAAACCGCTGAGGGCGTGGGTCCGGTAGGCCAAGGCTTGTCAGCCGAGGCCCAAGCCATCGTGACCATCAGATCGTGAGGACGAGCTTCCCCATGGTCTTGCGGCTTTCAAGATCGGTGTGTGCCTGGGCGGCGTCCTCCAACGGGTAAACACGCTCGACCAGAAGGTCCAGTTTCTTATTGAGAATCCAGCCCAGCACATCGCTGGAGCGCCACTTGATTTCGTCGGGCGATGCATAGTTGCCGAGCGTCGGGCGGGTCAGAAACAGCGACCCTTTGTTTTGCAACAGTGCGGGATCGACGGGCTTCACGGGTCCGCTCGACTGTCCGAACAAAGCCATCATGCCGCGCGGCTTCAGGCAGTCAATACTCTGCATGAAGGTAGCCTCGCCGACGCCGTCGTAAACCACGTCGACGCCTTTGCCTTCCGTCAGACGCTTCACTTCGGCGACCACATCCTGCTCGCGATAGAGAATCACGTCGCCGGCGCCGGCCGCGCGCGCGACCTCGGCTTTTTCGCGAGTGCCGGCGGTGCCGATCACGCGTCCGCCGCGCATTTTGATCATTTGCGAGAGCAGGCGTCCCGTACCTCCGGCGGCGGCGTGCACCAGCGCGGTATGGCCGGGCTCGATGGGGAACGTCGAATGCGTGAGGTAGTGCGCGGTCATGCCTTGCAGCATGGCGGCGGCGGCTTGGCGCAGGTCCAGTCCCACTGGAACCTTCACCAAAAAGTGCGCAGGCACTACGGCGTATTCGGCGTAGCTGCCGCGCGACATGGCCCAAGCGACGTGATCGCCGGCTCGCAATCCGTTGACGCCTTCACCGAGAGTTTCGACGGTGCCCGCTCCTTCCATGCCCAGCACGGCGGGGAGCGGAATCTTATAGAGGCCGGAACGCTGATAGGTGTCGATAAAATTCACACCCGCCGCGGCGACCTTCACCAGCACCTGGCCGGCCGCGGGTGCGGGTTTAGCGAAATCGCCGTAGTGTAAAGCGCCGGCGTCGCCGTGTTGTTCGATAAAAACAGCTTTCATGAGAGTCTGATCCTTCGTCTAGTATGCACTACAGCGGCAAAAAGTAGCAAAAACGCCAGTGAAAACGGGAATAATAGCAGACGCCCCAAGGCCGGCGCGATGGCCGAACCGCTCAGCCCCAGGCGGACGCGCAGGAATTCCAGAATGTTCGGCCAGTGGCCGTAGTCGACAAAAAGAAATCCGGCGAATTCGTTGATGACGAAAAGTTTCGCGGGCAGGCGAGCCGCCAGCATCCATTTCCATTTCGTCATGATGGACTCGTTCGAACACAGGATGCCCACCACGGTATATTCGCGCGCTCTTAATTCCTGGTAGAGGCGTCCGCGCGCGGCGGGGCCGGAGTAGTCCTGCACGCGGAAGACACGGCCGCGGAAACCGAGGGGCGTGTTCTCATGGCAGGTGACCAAGTCGAGTTCCATGGCGTCGCCATAGATATCGTTGAACTGCGGGATCAGGCGATCGAACACGGCGCGCGAGCCGCTCTCGACGAGGAGCACGCGCGTAAACGGAGGAATGGCGCGGGTGAAAACGTGGCGCAAGACACTACTCTACCAAGATCGGTTTTTCGTATGCCGTGCCGTTTTCGTTTTCGCTTCCATCCTTCTTACTACTTATCCTTCGGGGCCCCTCTAGCCGGCATTAACCCGTGAGACTTCCCTTTAAGGGAGAAGCCCGGCGATCTAGGAGAGACCACCTACCGCGCGCGGGACGGAGTTCCAGTGCTCCGCTACTACCACACCCCTGTTACGCTTTGCGAAAGAGTCTAGAATTCCGCTCACGTGGCCCTTAGCCCCGGGTGGGTGGGACGGGCTCTCACGTAGGCAAGCTTAGGGCATGGTTGTGGATGAAAGGGAACGTTAAAGTGCTAAGTGGTTGGTGAGACGGTAGTAAATCTCGCGGCTTTGGTTGGGACTGTCCCTCTATCGGTCGCAACGTGGGCCGATTGAACTTTTATACACTTGTAGCCGATTAAGTTGTTTCATAATGAAACGCTATATAGCTGCTGTCGTTTTCCTTTCCGTCATTACGGCGAATGCCGCGGAGGAATGGACAAAAGCTGGAATCGTCCTTGGGAGCCAGGCATGTTCTATCATTCCTTTGCCGAGAATGTGGGAAAAGCCGTCTGCTCTGAATCCGCTGGTTTGGCCTGACTTTGGCGATCCAGGCTTCCTGCAAATTCGCCGATTGAGGAATCGAAACAGCGTCCTCCTGATGGGGCTCTCAACGAATTCTGGAAGTGGAAGTTCCACAGCCCAGCCTGAGAGTCCAACCCGGTTTTTCGTCGATCTTTCCACACGTCAGCCCAAAGTAACCGACGCGCCCCCTGGCATATGGGAAATGGCGGAACCGTTGGCGAGATTCGATGAGGTCAATCAAGGCCCGGTGCGATCAGAAGGTAAAGCTGTGGTGTTTAAGGGAATGCGATTCCCACTAACTGGGGAACATATACTAGTCAGTACAGATATTTCCGTAAAGGAATCTCCTGGCACCCGATTTGTAGCAATTGCTAGTTATAACGGTATCGAAGGGGCGCCAGGGCCGTTCAATTTTGGTCCACGCATCGAAGGAACCTACTTTATAGACATTTATGATGTTAAAACTGGAACCAAGAAGATTGCGCTCTCTGTTCTGTTCCGCGATATAAGCCCAGGTCGGCTTCAATTCCACTCATACTGGTACGACAATCGATATTATGTGGTGCCTTTGGCGCCTATGACTCAACCCGTGATCTTTTGTGACATCGAGAAGCTGGCCATGCCTGAGATACGGGGAAATAAGCAATGAGGTGGCTTGCCTCAGTTGCGCATTAAGCCGATTGCCGCTAGGGTGAATGACGTGGAAGAGTTTGAAGCGGACGAAGAAACACTCGCTGCCATCGATCGTGGAATCAAAGCTGCTGATGAAGGCCGTACTGTTCCTCTCGAAGAAGTTCGCAAGATGATTCCCGAATGGATTCGAAAATTCGAATCCCGCAAAGGGCGTTAAGGCCGTGCGCCTCCGGCTCGAAGGTGATCCGCAAGCGAGATTTGGTGGCTTCCGCGTAACGCTCTAGCGTGCGGGTGGAGGGCTTGCTACCGCCACCTTCGAGCCTCGCGATCACGGCCTGGGTTGTTTTCATTCGGCGCGCTAACTGTTCCTGGGTTAGTCCGGCGCGGGTGCGGGCTTCGATCAGGGCGGACACCAGGGAGAACTCCTTTTCCAGCGCCTCATACTCACGCCGGTATTTGGGGTCCTTTATCCAGTTCTTGTGCAAATCGTCTACGCGAATTCGGGTCATGGGTTTAGCTCCTTGGCTCGTTCGAGCGCCAGATCTAACTCTCGCCGGGGCGTTTTGGGGGTTTCGAGGCCGTGGGTCTGAATAGCTCCACAGTTAGTATTGCATTTTTGCAATACCTGCTAAAAGCTATAATGCCTGCTTGCAGCTCTCCTTCCTTGACTGGGCAGTAGTCGCGCTGTACTTCTTGTTCAACCTGTCGATCGGGCTGTACTACAAATCCCGCGCGGGGAAGAGCATGGATGAGTTCTTCCTCTCCGGGCGCAACATTCCCTGGTGGCTGGCGGGGACTTCTATGGTCGCCACTACGTTTGCGGCCGATACTCCGTTGGCGGTCACGGGAATGGTCGCGAAGGGCGGGATCGCGGGCAACTGGCTGTGGTGGAACATGGCGGCTAGCGGGCTGCTTACCGTATTTTTTTACGCGCGGTTATGGCGGCGGTCGGGGGTGATGACGGACATCGAGTTCGCGGAAATTCGCTACGCGGGCAAGCCGGCGGCGTTTTTGCGCGGGTTTCGCGCATTGTATCTGGCGATACCGATCAACTGCATCATCCTTGGTTGGGTGAACAAGGCGATGGTGGATATTCTCACGCTGATCTTGGGCGTGACAAAACTGCAGGCGCTGATGATCGTGCTGGGGATGGTCGCGATCACCTCATCGATTTCGACGCTCTCAGGATTGTGGGGCGTGCTGGTCACGGACGTGTTTCAGTTCGTCATCAAGATGGGGATGGTGATTGTGTTGGCGGTGTATGCGGTCAACGCGGTCGGCGGGATCGATGCGATGAAGGTCAAACTCACGGCTGTCGATGCTACGCGCGGCGGGCAAGGCTCAGTGCTGAGTTTCGTGCCCGACCTGAATTCGGCTTGGATGCCGCTGATCACTTTCTTCGTTTATATTTCGATGAACTGGTGGGCCACTTGGTATCCAGGGGCGGAGCCGGGTGGGGGCGGCTACATCGCGCAGCGTATGTTCTGCGCTAAGGATGAGAAGAATTCATTGCTGGCTACGCTGTGGTTCAACGTGGCGCATTACGCCGTGCGGCCGTGGCCTTGGATATTGGTCGCGCTGGCGTCGTTGATTCTGTTTCCGGGGTTGAAGGATCCGGAGACGGGCTACATTCGCGTGATGATCGCGGATCTGCCGCCGTCGCTGCGCGGACTGATGGTGGCGGCGTTCGCGGCGGCTTACATGTCGACCATTGCCACGCAGCTCAATTGGGGTGCCAGCTATCTGGTGAACGATTTCTATCGGCGCTTCCTGAAACCGGACGCGTCGCCGCATCATTATGTGAATGCATCTAAAGTGGCCACGGTGCTGCTGACGATTGTATCCGCAGTGGTTACGTTTTATCTGGATTCGATCGCCGGCGCTTGGAAGATGCTGTTGGTAACCGGTGCGGGAACGGGGAGCGTCCTATTATTGCGCTGGTATTGGTGGCGCATCAACGCATGGAGCGAGGTATCGGCAATGGTCGCGGCGTTTATTACGTCGATCACATTACAGGGCGTTTTGCATATGGATTCTGACGACCCACGTAGCTTCGCTTGGATCATGATTATCACGGTGGGTGTCACGACGGTGGTGTGGGTGGCAGCGACGTTCCTCACTCCTGCGGAGCCGCGCGAGGTGCTGGTGGCGTTTTACCGGCGGACGCGGCCGTCGCTTGCGGGATGGAAACCGATTGCGAAGCTGGCGCCGGATGTAAAGCCGGTGAGTGATCTGGGGCGCAATGCAATGGATTGGGTGGCGGGATTGGTGTTGATTTATGGAGTGTTGTTCGGCACGGGAAAAATCCTGCTGCATGAAACCGGGTTGGGAGTCGTGCTGCTGGCCTGCGGACTGGCGGGCGGGGCGGTGATCTATTTCGATTTATCGCGAAGGGGGTGGAGTGCGGTTATTGACTAGCCTGTTGTTGTTCGCAGTGGCGGCGGCTGCGGGTCCGGCGGAGTTCGGACAGGCGGAACTCGACGCCGCGATGGCGCAGCGCAAGCTCAAGTGGAAGAACCAGGTTGAACTGAGCCTGGATGCGCCCGAGACGTTTCGCATCGATCCTTACAGCATGGGCGGAGCGCATATCACCGGCGGAGATTTGCGCGGCTTGATGTACGGGTTGCTCGAAGCGGCCGAGCAGATTCGCGATTCGGGGCACTTCACGAAAACCATTGGCAATCCGGCGGCTTCGCTGCGCGGGGTGCGGATTGCTATGACGCCGGAACTGGAGCAGGCGTCCGAGGAATTTTGGAACTCGTATTTCCGGATGTTGGCGCGGAATCGCTTCAACCGGGTGCATGTGGCTTTCTCGCGGATCGAAGCGCCCTACCGGCTTGTGCAGTTTCTGTCGCGCACGGCGGCCGACTATGGAATCGATTTCACGCTGGGGATTGGCGGCGGGGTCACTGCGGAGGAGTTGGCGCATGCGCTGATTGTTTGTCCGTCGATTCGCGGTGTGGCAGTCGAAGACGCGAGCGCGCAGGCCGCGGTGTTTTCGGCGCTGCGGGTGGCGGGGCGGCGGGTCACGCTGGATCTGGACGGCGCTACGGCCGAGCCGGCGGTTCTGCAAGCGGCGCTTGCCGAGGGGGTGCCGGTGTTGCGTCCGGCGGCGGCTTGGCCTCCGAGTTTCGAAGTGACGCCGCCGATCGATGCGGCGAATGCGGAGGCGCATCCGGTTTTCTACGAAGTGATGGGGCGGCTGAGCTACGATCCGAAGAGCAAACCTGAGTACAGGGCGGCGCGGGAAGTCGGGTTGTGGATCGCGGCGGCGCAGCAGTCGAATTTGGGCGGTTCAGATTATGTTGCGGCGGCGGGGGAAACGGCACGCGGCGGGTCCGCGAAGTTTACGCCGTCTGAAATCGCCGAGCGGCTGGACGCTGCGGCCGCACAAGTGGGGGATACCACCGATGCAGATCTGCGATTGCTGGCGGAGCTCGCGCGGGAACAGGCGGGGCAACTGCGGTCTGCTTCGACGCTGCGGAATCCGGCGAGAGGAATGCCTCCTGGGTGGAATCACATGCCGCCGGTGTCGGCTCCCTCAGAGCAGCCGCTGACGTTGACGCTGCATCTGGCGCAGACGAAAAACGTGACCGCGGTGCGACTGCATTTCCGTCCTACCGATCCGGCGGCTGCTACGCAGGTGATCGAGCAGGCGGCGAAAGCTGAACTCACTTTCATCATTCCTGGGCGGGAAATCACGGGCAATTGGGATCTGCAATATTTCTTTGAGTTCCTCAATGCGGACGGCGGCGGGTGGTTCGCGCCGGATCCTTTGACGGCTACTCCGTACTGGGTGGTGCATGTGATTGCGCCGCACACGGGGCGGAACTAGAGCGCCTAATAAAGAATTCGGGTGCGGATGGTGCCGGGCACTTGATCCAGGCGTTTGCGCAAGGCCATCGAAACGGCGCGGTCGGGGGCTTCGATGTCGATCACGACGTAACCGATTTTGGGATTCGTCTGCAAAAACTGGCCGGTAATGTTAATGTGCTTTTCGGAGAAAATCTTATTCACTTCCGACAACACGCCGGGTTGATTGCGGTGGATGTGCAGCAGGCGATGCTGGCCGGGGTAGGCGGGCAGCGAAACTTCGGGAAAGTTGACGGCCCCCAGGGTCGAGCCGTTGTTGCTGTACTTGAGCAGCTTGCTGGACACTTCGAGTCCGATGTCGTGCTGGGCTTCCTGCGTGCTGCCGCCGACGTGCGGCGTGAGGATCACGTTGTCGCGGCCGCGCAGGGGGGAGACAAAAGCGTCGGTGTTGCTCTTGGGCTCTTTGGGGAAGACATCGATGGCGGCGCCGCTCAAGTGTTTCGAGTCGAGAGCGCACACCAGTGCGTCGATATCGACGACGTGTCCGCGCGAGGCGTTGATGAGACTCGCGCCTTTTTTCATGCGGGCGATGGCGGCGGCGTCAATCAGGCTGGTGGTTTCCGCGGTTTCGGGCACATGGAGCGTCACGACGTCGGCGGCTTCGAGCAGCGCTTCGAGCGTAGGCAGGGCGCGCGCGTTGCCGAGTGCCAGTTTCATCTCGATGTCATAGAACACCACTTGCATGCCGAGGGCTTCGGCCAGCACGCCCACTTGCGTGCCGATGTGCCCGTAGCCGACGATGCCTAGCGTTTTGCCGCGCGCTTCGCGGGAGCCGGCGGCGGTCTTAATCCATTCGCCGCGATGGGCGGCGGCGTTGCGCCCGGGGATGCCGCGCATCAGCAGCACGATTTCGGCCAGCACCAGCTCGGCCACACTGCGGGTGTTCGAGAACGGCGCGTTGAAGACCGGGATACCGCGGTCTTGAGCAGCTCCCAGGTCAACCTGGTTCGTACCAATGCAAAAGCAGCCGATGGCGGTGAGGTGGCGCGATCCTTCGAGCACGCCGCGCGTCAACTGCGTGGCGGAGCGGATGCCGACGATATAGGCGTCGCGCGCGGCTTCGATCAATTGCGGTTCCGGCAGAGCTTTCTGGTGCAGGTCGACGTTGGAGTAGCCGTCTGCGCGAAAGGCGTCGACTGCGCTCGCGTGAACGCCTTCGAGCAGAACGATTTTCATCTTGTCTTTGGAAAAGGAGGTATCCGGCATGAATGAAGACCCGAACTAATAGAGTGTCACAGTGGCCCACCGAAAGACCATTTTTCCGTGCAGGGGCTGCTTTTTGAGATCAAGAATTCATTTGCATCGCATCCCCGAATTGCTTATCCTTAGAAATAAGTTTAGTAGGGTGTCCAGTTCAGTCCTAAGAACACGTCAGTCTTGGGCGTGGTTTAAAAACGTTCGCTAAAAGGACGGTTCCAATTCTATGAAAAAACGAATGATCATCCGAGGATATGTGTTTTCCGCGTGGCTGGGGATCGCGGCAATGGTGTTATTTTCCAGCGCCTTGGTGGCGCAGAACTTCGGCGCCGGCACCATTACCGGGACCGTAACCGACCCCAACGGCGGCGCAGTGCCGGGGGCCGCAGTAGCGGTGCACAACATCAATACGGGGGCGACGCTGTCGCTAGTGACCAACAGCGCAGGGCTTTACGTGGCGCCGTTCATGCAGCCTGGAAGCTACGAGATTACGGCCAACAAAGCTGGCTTTGGCAAGATTTTGCGGCAGAATCTTACGCTGCAGGTGGGCCAAACCTTGACGGTTGACGTTCCGCTGCCATTGGCAAGCACCACCGAGACCGTCACTGTGACCGGTGAGACGTCGGTGGTTGACACGCAAAAGACGGACATGTCCGAGGTGATCGATTTAACCCAGCAACAGAACCTGCCGCTGGCCGGCCGGCGCTGGGAAAGTTTCGCCCTTTTGGGCGCCAACGTCACGAACGACGGTTCCACCGGGTTGGTGTCTTATCGCGGGATTTCGGGACTGTATAATAACAGCGCCGTTGACGGCACTAATAACAGCCAGGCCTTCTTCTCGGAAACCAAAGGCCGCACGACCATTCCTTACATTTACAGCATGGATTCCATTCAGGAATTCCAGGTGACTTCGAGCAACTATAGCGCGGAGCTGGGGCAGGCGGCGGGCGGCATCGTCAACGCGGTGACGAAGTCGGGTACCAATGCGCTACACGGCGATTTGTTCTACTTTTTGCGCTATCCCACCTGGAACGCTCTCGACCCGATTCAGAAGTCCAAGGGCATCTACACCCAACCGGTGCACCAGCAACAGCAGTTCGGAGGCAGCGTGGGCGGGCCGGTGATTAAGGACAAGCTATTTTACTTCTTCACTTATGATGGTTCGCGCAAGGTCAATCCCATCAGCTTTACCAGCACCTCTGTCATCCCGACCTTGAGTTGCGGGCTGCTGCCGGCGGCGGCGTGCGCGGCGGGGAAGACTTACTTGAATTCTCTGCTGGGCGCCTACCCGCGGTTTCAGAATGAGGACGTTGGTTTCGGCAAGCTGGATTATCAGTTCACTCCCGCCAACCGCGTGAGCGCGTCGTTCAATCTGGATGATTTCAAGTCGCCCAACTCCTACAACACCGCGACCACTTCGAACAACAATTCCAATTCGGCGAACGGCACGGCCGTGACCCATGAGCGCATTTTCGTCGCCAACTGGGATTCGACGATCAGTCCGACCATGATCAATAGCTTCCGCTTCCAGTGGTCGCAGGATCTGGAAATCATCGGCGCCAACGGCACCGCACCCAGCGTGACTGTCGCGAACGTGATGGCTTACGGCTTGCCCAACGCACTGCCGAGGCCGGCGTTCCCCAATGAGCATCGTATGGAATTCTCGGACGTACTCTCGAAGACCGTGAATACGCACACCTTCAAGGCCGGCGTGGATATCAACGTGATTCACGAGTTGCTGATCAATCTGTTCCAGGGCGGCGGCGTTTATAACTACAACGGCGCGGCGGCCACGGCGTTCGATAACTGGGCGGCCGATGTGCAGGGTATCAATCTCGGTGACGGCCTCACGGGACGGCACTGGAGCACCTTCGTCCAGGTGACGGACCCGGTGACGGGCGTCGGCAAGGACGATTTTTATAACAACGACGTCGCGGGATTCGTGGAAGATAGCTGGAAGGTGCGGCCGAACATCACTCTGAACCTTGGTGTCCGCTACGATGTCTTCCTGATTCCGGCGCCGCCTAAGCCGAACCTGGCCACGCCGCTGACAACGCTTTATACTTCGACGATTAACGTCCCCAAGAATCAATTCCAGCCGCGCTTGGGCATGGCCTGGGAGCTTCACAAGGGCACGGTGCTGCGCGCGGGCTACGGCATGTTCTATGGCAAGACCAGCAACAGCACGTACTACGCCACGCGCGTTGAGAACGGCAGTTTCCAGCAGACTTATAACTGCACCGTTACTTCCTGCCCCACGCTGGCGTTTCCGAACGTGATCTTTACGCCGCCGGGCGGTGCGCCGGTGGCTCCGTTTGCGGGTGCCTTGACGCCGGTGGTGAAGCCCATCACGTTGTCGGCGAATACGGCCACGACGCGCGGCCAGGACCCGGGCTGGGTGAATCCGCTGGTTCACGAAGCCGATGTGACCATCGATCAGCAACTGCCTGGCAACATCGGCATTTCCGGTTCTTGGGTGTTTAGCCGGGCGCTGCATCTGCCGGTATTCACCGACGGCAACCTGGGCGAGACCACTGCTACCAAGACCTATACCTATCCGGGTGGCTCCACTTTCACGGTTCCGTTCTACACCAGCGCCAACCGCCTGAATGCGACGGGCCCGATTCTCACCGGCCGCAGTGTGGTGAACTCGCTTTACGATAGCTTCGTCCTGAACGTTCGTAAGCACTTCCAGCACGGGGTGGAGTTCGCGATCAATTACACGCTCAGCAAAGCTGAGGACGATGGGCAGGTAGGCGGGCAGTTCGGGACCTTCAACGGAACCGACTACACCATCGATCCCTACAATCAAAAAGGGATGTGGGGGCTTTCCGATCTGGATCAACGCCATCGTTTTTCAGCCAACTTTGTGTGGCAGCCTCAGTTCGCGCAGCACTGGACGAATAAACCCGCCAAGCTGATCGTCAACGGATGGGTGCTCTCGAGCATCTTCACCGCGGCTAGCGGCCAGCCGATTACGGGCCTGATCTCTGGTACTCCTGCCGGGGCGATCGATGGTGGTCTCACTGGCGGCATGGTGAACAATTCCGGCACTGCGCCCTCGACGTATGAGGATCCGAGTGTGCCGCGCAATTTCTATGCTGGTCCCGGTTATTGGGATATCGACACTCGCGTCAGCCGGGAGTTCACGGTTAAGGAACGCTTCAAGCTGTCTTTGGTGGGGGAGGCTTTCAATCTCTTGAACCACACCAACATTCTGGCAGTGAATACCACGCAGTACTCGCTATCGGGGACTACGCTGTTACCGGTGGCGACGTTCCTGACGCCCACCACCACCAGCAATGGTTTGGTTGGTGCGCGGCAGTTGCAGGTTAGCGCGCGCATTTCGTTCTAGAACGGCATCGTGGAACAGACGGCGATCCGGGTGGCAAACATTTGTCATCCTGGGGCGCCGTTTTTATTTTTGTGATGATATAAGCAGGTGTTCCGGCGTATTCTCACACTTGCTTTGCTGGCCGCGCCCGCCTTTGCGGCGGACTGGGTGGAATACCGTTCAGGCCCGCTGCACGTATTCAGCGATGCGGGGGACAGCAAGGCGCGCGAACGGCTCACGCAACTGGAGCAAATCCGTTATGTGCTGGGTGCGCTGCTGGGCAAGACCGAGCTGACCACGGTCTGGCCCATAGATCTGGTGCTGTTTGCGAACCAGAAAGAATACGGGGCGCACGCGCTGCCGCAGCCGCTTGTCGATGGCGGTTCCGCTACGCTCGCGGCGTGGACGGCGGATACGGCGCTGCCGCGGGATCTGCTGCGCGCGATCACGCAATGGCTGCTCGAAGACAATGCGGGACGCATGCCGGAGGATATCGAAAGCGGATTGTGCGATCTGTTTTCGACCATTGAAGTAAATGCGACGCGGGTGAAGATCGGCGCGCCGCTCGGCGACATCACTGGCGACCGCTTGCGCGGCTGGGCCAAGTTGCAAATGCTGGAGACGCAGCCGGAATATAGCGGCAAGCTGCGCACCTACATCAACAACATGCAGAACGCGGGCGAAGAAGACCAGGCCGCGCGCAATGCTTTCGACATGAACGCGGCGAAGCTGGCGGCGCAGGTGGACGCTTACCTGAAGGCCGGCAAATTCGAAGCCGCGCCGGTGACCGGGAAGGCGTTGAGCCCTAGTAAAGACTTCATCGAGAAGAATCTGGATCGCGCTATGGTGGATGCGCTGCTGGCGGAGCTGGCGGCGGGCGGGAAAAACTTTCCTCCGGACAGTCCGCGGGGGCTGCTGGCGACGAATACGATGCCTTCGCTGGAGCTGGCGATTCGAGCGAATCCTAAATGGGCGGAGCCGCAGTTCAAGATCGCGGCACTCGAAACCGATGCGGGGCGCAAGATCGCACGGCTGAAGATGGCAGCATCGCTCGCTCCGCGCAACGCCGTTTACTGGCAGACGCTGGCTACCGCGCAGGCCGCCGCTAACTTGTACGCGGACGCTGAAAAATCCTGGACTGCGGCGGAGCGCGCCGCCGGCACTCCCCTCGAGAAGGAGCAGATTCATCGCGCCAAACTCGCCCTGGAGGAGAATCGGGCCGAATTTGAGGCTTCCGAGAAGCGGCGGCAACAGGAAGATGAGGCGCGCGATCTGCAGCGCGTGAAAGACAACGCCGCGGCCGAGATTCGCGCGGTGGAGCAGGCCGCGAACCAGCGCATGGCTGCCAACAACGGAAACGTGAAGGGCGCGGTGCCGTGGTACGGCGATCCGACGGGGCAGAAAGTTTCCGGCACGCTCACGCGCGTCGAGTGCCTCAACGGCGGACAGATGCGTTTGACCATCCAGCAAGCAGGCTTTCCCATTCGCCTGCTGATTCGCAATCCCAAGCAGCTCACGGTTGCGGCTGACTCGAGCCAGGCCGAGTTTGCTTGCGGCGTGCAGAAGCCGGCGCGCAAGATCGAAGTCCAGCACGACGGAAAAGCTGACGCCAGGCTGTCGACGATGGGCGACATCGTGACGGTCAAGTTTCCCTGATGGCGAGCCGGCTGCGGTGGGTGGTCCTCAGCATTTTCGTTATCGCCACCGCGCTGAATTATCTGGACCGGCTGCTGCTGGCGGCGCTGGCACCTACGCTTAAGAGCGAGTTTCATCTTTCGAACGCGCAATACGGCGGCGTGATTTCGGTGTTCTCGATTGTCTACGCAGTGATGGCTCCGCTGGCGGGCTGGTTTATCGATCGCGTGGGCTTGAATGCGGGGATCACGGTGTCGATGGCGGTGTGGTCAGCGGCGGGGATGGCGACGGGGCTGACGCGTTCGTTCGCGGGATTGTTGGCATCGCGCACCGTGCTCGGTATTGGCGAGGCGGCGGGGATTCCTTGCGCGGGGAAAGCGAACGGGGTGTATTTACAGCCGCGCGAACTGGCGTTCGGCACGGCGCTGAATCAGGTGGGCATCACGGTGGGCAGCATCGCGGCGCCGCTGATGGTGGCGGTGATGGCTCCGGCGTATGGCTGGCGCAGCGTGTTTGTGGTGTGCGGGGCGTTGGGATTCCTGTGGATTCCGGTGTGGTGGGTTACGGCGAAGAGAATTGCCGTGCCTAAGGCGGAGGTCTCGGGGCCGCCCAGCGGCATCAGCAAAATTTTGCGAGATAGGCGCATCTGGGGGCTGGCGGCGGCGAACGCGCTGGTGATGACGCTGTATACACTTTGGACGAATTGGACCACCGTATATTTTGTCGAGCAACATCACTTGACTGAGATTCAAGCGAACGAAAACTTCGCGTGGATTCCGCCGGTATTCGCCACGCTGGGCGGCTTCGCAGGCGGGTGGATGGCGTTCCGGGCGATTCGCGGAGGGATAGACGTGCTGCGCGTGCGGCTGCGCATTTGCTGGCTGGCGGCGGCGGTGATGCTGTTGACGGCTGCCGTTCCGTTGATGCCCACGCCCGCGCTGGCGGCGGCTTTGATCAGCTTCAGCTTCTTTTGGTGCCTGGCGATTTCGACCAACCTCTACGCCATGCCCATCGATTTTTTCGGCGCGCGTCACGCGGCTTTCGCGGTGTCGATTCTGACCGCGTCCTATGGGCTGATGCAGACGGTGCTGTCGCCGCTGATCGGCGCGATGGTGGATCACTTCGGATTCACGGCGGTGTGCGTTTCCCTGTCCGTGATGCCGCTGGCGGGCATTGCGATTCTGCGGTCGACCACACGGGTAACGACGCGATGATCGTGCGCGCGGCTACCGTCGAAGATCTGGTGGCGATCGCGGAGATCCAGGCGCGGTCACCGGAAGCGTCGCAATGGGATCCGGCCAGTTATCTCGACTTACGAATGTGTGGTGGCGACCGATCCAAATGCCGTTGGGTTTCTAGTCTCACGCCAAACTGCGCCAGGCGAACGCGAGATTCTCAATCTCGCCGTCGACCCGACGCAACGCCGGCGCGGAGTGGCGCGCGCGTTGCTGCAGGCGGAGTTGCGGCGCGAAAAAACGCAGTGGTTTTTAGAGGTTCGCGCGTCTAACGAAGGGGCCATCGGGCTCTATCAGAAGGCCGGTTTTCGAGTGGCGGGAAGGCGGGAAGCTTACTATCGCGATCCACCCGAACCGGGTATTGTCATGAAGTTTGATTCATGATATTGTCATGGTGCGCCGAGGTATTTAAACCCTATTAGGAGGGCGTTCGATGGAGCAAGCACTCACAGAATTGAAAGCGCATTTGATGGCGACCAGCGAGGAATTCCGCCAGTTGGCCGCGCAGCACGCCGAGTACGAACGGCAGCTGGATGCTATTGAAGCGAAACCTCATGTGACCCCTGAGGACGAGGTAGAGGAGCATCGCATCAAGAAGTTGAAACTTCACGTGAAGGACCAGATGAACGACATCCTGGCCCATAGCAGAGCGGAGAAGGTAGCCTGAAACATCAGGTGCGCTGATATTAACGAGGGCCGGGCCGCAAGGTCCGGCTCTTCGTATTTAGGGCACCCGTTTAGGGCACCCGCGCCGCATCATCGTCATAACGGCTCTGCCGCAGGCGGAACATTTCGAACACCGGCCGCCCGTTGCGATCTGCGATAGTGGCGGCCGGTACTTTTTTGTATCCTTCCGAACGTGCGATCGTTTCCAGGTGCTCGTCCACTCCACGGAAGACTTCGCGCGACGGAACATGGTCCACGAAGAGCGCGCGAGAGTCCGCGATCGTGGCGTCAATTTCGCGGCGCTGGTCCGCATCCGGCTGGGCCGGGATGAGCGCCGCGTAGGATTCGCGCAAATCGATTTTGCGCCGCTGCAGAATGCTAGCGCCTTCCCAGATTCCCAAGTCAATGAAGTAGACGGTATCGCCCGGCGCGCCGGAAAGCGATGCCGCGAGGGGATTCAAGGCATCCGTAAAATATCCCTCCGAACCATTTCGTTCAAACTGAACGACGTATTGATTGATGACCAATAGATTTGCAGCCACCAGCAGGGACACTAGGCCCACGCGCAGCCAACGCCAGGGGAGCGAGCCAAACGCGGCGCCCACCAGTAGATGAGGCATGGGCCAAAGCAGTACGGTGTGGTGAATCGCCATGCCTGCGTTGCGCGTAATGGCCATCGCCCCAAAAATGGTAGCGCCGCATACCAATGCAAACAAGGCTGCACGGGATTCTGGCGCTCTCCAATAGAAGAGCGCCAGGGGAACCGCCAGTAAAATCGCGTAGGGCATCAGGTTCTCATTGTGCGGGCCCGTTCGCTCCCGGATCCACGCGGCGCTGCGGCCGACCAGGGATGTTGGCTGCCGGGGATTTTCGCGCGATTCGGTGGCGACCAAATATCCCTGCAATCCCGAGCCATCCACAGCAATGGTCAATTCCCGGTACTTCACGGGGAAATTCTCCCAGGAGAAATGAGCGTTTTCGCCCAGCGTTGTATTGCTGTGCTGCGCGTTATAAATCAGCAACGGGAGAACGCCCATAGCAAAAGCCAATACGGCGCTGAACCAGCGACGGCGATCGGCGAGGACCGCTCGAACTGCGGACGGGTAGACAAATAACACGGCCAGCAACAGACCTCCGAGGGTCCAGGCGAAAACGGCCTTATTCCAGAGCGCCAAGCCAAACAGGAAGGCGCCCCAGGTCAGGCGCCCGCGGGCGATCAATAGGCATCCGGAGACCAGCAGCAAATGTTGCAACGCCACCGGGCCCCAATCGAAAGTATCGCTGAGCAGAAAAATGGGGTCGGTGGCCAGCAATACCGCGGCCAGCAGCGCGCCTCGCGGTCCTGCGAATATACCGGCCCATTTGTAGAAAATCACGATAGTGGCGGCCCCCACCAGGACCATGGGGAGGCGAACCAGATACACACTCGGCCGGAAAAACAAAAATAATGGCCAATATAAAAACGTCTTCAGCGCGCCGACGTACGACATCACCATGGGCCCGGGTGGATAGTGGAACACGTGCAGCATATGGGTAGCACCATCGGACTGACCGAAAAAAGGCCTGGCGAACAGCAATTCGTCGCCGTCCAAGCCAGCATACGGTATCAAAATAATTCCCAGCACAATAAACAAAAGAACGAAAATTAAAACAATTCGCATAAAAAGTCCAGTGACCCTTTCTGCAACAAGGCTGAGTCAAGCCGCCACAAGTGACTTTCGGGATAAAAGTCTGCAAACAATCGTTTGCCGAATTTTTTTCCGCGGAACACTTCAGCGAAGTGCACGTGGCGTGCCGCAAACGGGATACAGTCTGGACGGGAGGCGCACTACGCTCGCGCTATAATGGAATTCCCCGAGAGAAGCAGGTTTTCACATGGACGAAAAAGAACGCGCGCGCGCGCTGGGAGCAACGCTCAGCCAGATCGAAAAACAGTTCGGCAAAGGCTCGGTGATCCGCTTGGGCGGACAGCCGGTGCAGGCTGTGCCTTCGATTTCCACAGGGTCGATTTCGGTCGACTTCGCGCTGGGGATTGGCGGGTTTCCACGCGGGCGCATTTCGGAGATTTTCGGGCCGGAATCGTCGGGTAAGACTACCATTGCTTTGCAGGTAGTCGCGGAAGCGCAGAAGATTGGCGGGATGGCGGCGTATATCGACGTCGAACATGCGCTCGATCCGGCGTACGCGCGCAAGCTGGGCGTGGATGTGGACAATCTGCTGGTTTCACAGCCGGATTATGGCGAGCAGGCGCTTGAAATTACCAACGCGCTGATTACTTCCGGGTCTATCGACGTGCTGGTGGTGGATTCGGTGGCGGCGCTGGTTCCTAAGGCCGAGCTTGACGGCGAAATGGGCGACAGTTTCATGGGCGTGCACGCGCGGCTGATGTCGCAGGCCATGCGCAAGCTTACCGGCATCGTTTCTAAGTCGAATACTTGTTTGATTTTCATCAACCAGATTCGCGAGAAGATCGGCGTGATGTTTGGGAACCCGGAGACTACCACGGGCGGGCGCGCGTTGAAGTTTTATTCTAGTATTCGCGCGGATATCCGGCGCATCGCGGCTATCAAGGACGGCGATGTGGTGACGGGGAACCGCACGAAGGTCAAGATCGTGAAGAACAAGATGGCGCCGCCGTTTCGTGAGGCGGAGTTCGATATTATCTACGGCGAGGGGATTTCGAAAGAAGGGGATCTGATCGATCTCGGCGTCGCGCAGAATCTGGTGGAGAAGAGTGGGGCTTGGTATAGCTATAAGGGTGAGCGCATTGGGCAGGGCCGGGAGAATGCTCGGCAGTTTTTGAAGGATAATCCGGAGACTTTCAAGAAGCTGGATGTGGAACTGCGGAAGGCTTTGGGATTGACGCGGGGGGATGTGGTGGCGGCGACACCACCGCCGGCACCTGCACCGACGGCGGTTCCGGCGGCTGCTAGTCGTGCTCGCTAGAAAATAGAAAAATAGGGACGGAGCCAGATTTCGGTTTCCTTGGCGGACGCTAACGGAGATTGACGCGAAATCAGGCTCCGTCCCTATTTTTCTATTACGAAGCTGCCCACAAACAGGGCATCAATCCCCGACGAGTAGAAGCTGCGGACGGCGTCGCGGGGGGTGGAGACTAGCGGGTCGCCGAACAAATTGAAGCTGGTGTTGTAGAGCACTGGAAGTCCGGTGGCTTTGCCGGCTTCGTGCAATAGGCGGTGGTAGAGGGGGTTGTCGGACTCGGCTACGGCGTGAACGCGCACTATGTCTTCGCCTAGGATCGCGGTTTCAAACGTTTTGCGATGCTGGGGTTTTACGCGGCCTACTGTGGCTAGATTGCTCGCGTTGGGGCCGACTTCGAAGTATTCGGACGCTCGCTCGGCGGGGACGGACGCGGCGAATTTGCGGAAGGGTTCGCGGTGCTTGATGAAGACGTTCAGGTTTTCGGTCGAGTAGGGGTCTAGCGGCGAGGCCAGGATGCTGCGATTGCCTAGCGCGCGCGGGCCGAATTCCATGCGGCCTTGCATCCAGGCTACGATCTTGCGTTCTCCCAGCATGCGGACGGCTTTGGCTAGCACGTCGTCGGTCGAACGCAAAAACTGAAAGCGCAGTTTGCAATTTTCCAACACCTTCTTGATTTCTTCGCGGCCGTAGCTGGGGCCTAACAATAGCGACATTGCGCCAGAGCGTTGCGTGTGGCCTTGGCGCTGGTGCCAGACATGGAAGGCTCCGCCGAGCGCGGTTCCGGAGTTGCCGGCGGCGGGTTGGACGAACACATTTTTCCAGCGGCCGCTGCGTTCGAGGAATTCTACTAATAGGGCGTTGTAGAACAGGCCTCCGGCTAAGCACAAGTTTTCGCCTTCGCCGGCCATGGCTAATACGGTGTCTTCGACGGCGCGTTGCAGGCCGTGCGCTATGGCGGGGGCGAGCGACGCGGGGATTGGGGCGCCGTCGTCCAGTCCCAGGCGATCGAAGAATTTGGCGCTGAAGCCGCCGCTGGCGGTGCGATGGCCGTCGAAGAAAGTGGCGTCCAGGCGTCCGCTGGCTGCGGCGATTTCGTGAAACAGCTTAAGGAAGCGGTCGTCGCCGGAGGCGGAGAGCCACTGGACTTTATGTTCGTCGGCGCCGGCGTGGAAGCCTAGTAGTTCAGTCACGGCGCTGTAGAGCCAGGCTAGTGAATCCGGATACTGCCACTCTTTTTCGAGCTGAAGTTGGTTGCCTTGTGCGTTCCAACGTGCACCGCAGCAGAAGTCGCCAGTGTGATCGAGCGTCAGCACTGTGGCGCTTTCAAAGGGGGAGGCGAAGAAGGCCGACGCTGCGTGGGCCAGGTGATGCTCGACGACGGCGACTTCGGCCTTCGGGAATAATTCGCGCAAGGAGAAGTGCAAGGACGGGTCGACGGGGCGCACTACGGCTACGCAATCGACGGCGTCGCGATCGATACCGGCCAAGCGCAGGCATTCGGCCACCGCGGCTTGGGGGACACCGCCGTGCGCGCCGCGGGTGAGTTTCGATTCTTCGATGGCGGCAACGATCGATCCGTCTTTGAGTACGGCGCACGCGCCGCCGCCTTGCAGGCCGCCCAGTCCGAGGATAATCATGTTCTATTTCTTTTTCTCGATCTTGGCCCAGGTGTCTTTCAAGGTGACAGTCCGGTTGAACACCGGAGTCTGCGCGGTGGAGTCGCGGTCGACGCAGAAGTAGCCCAGGCGCTCGAATTGATAGCGCGCGCCGGGAGCGGCTGCGGCCAGGCTGGGTTCGAGCTTGCATCCTGTCAGCTTTGTGATCGACTGCGGATTTAGATTTTCGGTGAACTCGTGGCCTTCGGGGACGTCGTCCGGATCTTCTTTGGTGAACAGCGTTTCGTATAGGCGGACTTCGGCGTTGATAGCGTGTTCGGCCGAGACCCAATGAATGGTCGATTTCACTTTGCGTCCGTCGGGCGGAGAGTTGCCGCCACGGGTTTCGGGATCGTACGTGCAATGCACCTCTACCAGTTCGCCTTTCTCGTTCTTGACGACACTGGTGCAGGTGACGAAATAGCCGTAACGCAGGCGCACTTCGCGGCCAGGCGAGAGGCGGTAAAACTGTTTGGGTGGATCTTCGCGGAAGTCGTCTTGCTCGATGTAGAGGACTTTCGAGAACGGCACATGGCGCGCGCCGTCGCCCGGATCTTCCGGATTATTGATGGCTTCCATTTGTTCCACTTGGCCGTCGGGATAATTGTCGATTACGACGCGCAGCGGATTGAGCACGGCCATGACGCGCAGCGCGCGCTGGTTCAGATCTTCGCGAACGCAGTATTCGAGCAGCGACAATTCCGTGATGCCGTTGGTTTTCGACACGCCCAGGCGGCTGCAGAAATTCCGCAGAGATTCGGGCGTGTAGCCACGGCGGCGCATGCCGGAAATGGTGGGCATGCGTGGATCGTCCCAGCCGTTCACATATTTCTCCCGCACCAGTTTGAGCAGCTTGCGCTTGCTCATCATGGTGTAGGTGAGGTTCAAGCGGTCAAATTCGATCTGCTGCGGATGATGGATGCCGAGCTGATCTATGAACCAATCGTAGAGCGGGCGGTGGTCTTCGAATTCCAGAGTGCACATGGAATGCGTGATGCCCTCGATCGAATCCGATTGGCCGTGTGCGTAATCGTACATCGGGTAAATGCACCATTCCTTGCCGGTGCGGTGATGCTCGGCGTGCAGGATGCGGTACATGATGGGGTCGCGCAGGTTGAGATTCTTCGACGCCATGTCGATCTTGGCGCGCACGGTGCGGGCTGCGTCGGGGAATTCGCCCGCCTTCATGCGGGCGAACAGATCCAGATTTTCTTCTACGGAGCGGTTGCGATAGGGGCTTTCTTTGCCGGGCTCCGTGAGAGTGCCGCGCTGTTCGCGCACTTGCTCGCCGGTGAGATCGCAGACGTAGGCCTTGCCGGCCTTGATCAATTGCACGGCCCATTCGTAAAGCTGGCCGAAATACTCGGAGGCGTAAAAGATGCGGTCCCCGAAGTCGCCGCCCAGCCACTTCACGTCTTCGATGATGCCCTCGACGTACTCGGTTTCTTCCTTCGACGGATTGGTGTCGTCGAAGCGCAGGTTGCACTGGCCGCCGAATTCTTTGGCCAAGCCGAAGTCCAGATGAATGGCTTTGGCGTGGCCGACGTGCAGGTATCCGTTGGGTTCGGGAGGGAAGCGCGTATACACGCGGCCCCCGTATTTATTGGTCTTCAGGTCTTCCTGAATGATGTCGCGGACGAAGTTGGACGCAGCCGTCGCGGCTGGGGTGGAAGTACTTTCGCTCATGATATTTCTCCGGCGGGCAGTTGCTCGAGAGCGCGCCCGATGCGGTGGAGGCAGGTCTCGCGGCCCAGCACCACCAGCGTTTCAAATAGCGGCGGCGCCACTTTGCGGCCGCACACGGCCACGCGAATGGGCTGGAACATTTGGCCGGTTTTGACTTTCAATTCGGCGGCGCCCGCGCGCAGGGCGGCGTCCAGGCCGTCGTGATTAAACTCGGCGGTTTTCAGAATCTCGCCGGCTTTTTCGAGAACCGCCAGAGCTAAGCGGGCATCGCCTTTTTGCGGAATCAGTTCCATGCTGTCGTAGGGTGGCAGTTCCTTGGCGAAGAAGAAATCGGCGGTGGTGGCGACCTCGCGCAGGGTGCGGATGCGCTCGCGGATCAGCGGCGTGATCGCCAGCATTTTGGCGGGGTCGGCGTCGAACCCGGCTGCTTGGGCGAACGGCAGAAGCAGGGCCGATAGCTCTTCCACTGGTAACGCGCGAAGATGCTCGGCATTGAGCCACACGGCCTTGGGATCGTAGGGATCTTCTTCCGTGAAGTTCACGGTGGCGTTGGAGCGGTTGACGCCTTCTAGAGTGAAAGCGCCTGTGAGCTCTTGGAGCGACATCACTTCGCGATCGTTTTTCGGCGACCAGCCTAGCAGGCACAGGAAATTAATGTAGGTGTGCGGGAGAAAACCGCCATCGCGATAGGTGGTGACGCTGACTACCGGACCATGTTTACGTTTCGACAGCTTCGAGCCATCGGGAGCGATCAACAAGGGCAGATGCGCGAACTGCGGCGGATTCACTCCTAGCGCTTCGAAGATCAGCACGTGTTTGAAAGTGTTGGTAAGGTGATCCTGGCCGCGGATGATGTGGCTGATGCGCAGGTCGGCGTCGTCGGCGCAGGAGGCCATGTGATAGGTCGGCAGGGTGTTGCTGCGCAGCAGGGCAAAGTCTTCGATGTCGGCGGTGGCTTTGGATTGTTCTCCGTAAACCAGATCTGTGAACGTGACGGCCTCGCGCGATTCGCGCGGCACGCGGTAGCGCACGACGAACGGTTCGCCGGCGGCGGCGCGGCGGTCGCTTTCCTCCTGCGAGAGCTCGCGCATCGCGGGATGGAAGAGCCAGTGGCCCTCGCCGTGCGTTTTCTCTTCGGTCTCGGCTTCGAGAGGCGTGAAGTCGCGATAGGCCAGGCCTTTCGCAAGAATCTCGTTGGCGAGTTGGCGGTGCAGGTCCAAACGCTCGGATTGGCGGTAGAATTCGTCCCAGCCCAAGTCCAGCCACTTCAATCCATCAAAGATGGAATCGAGTGAGGTCTGGGTATTGCGTTCGACGTCGGTGTCGTCGATGCGCAGGATCATGACGCCCTGGTTATGCCGGGCGTACAGCCAATTGAAAATGAAGGTTCTCGCGCTGCCGATGTGCAGATAGCCCGTCGGCGAAGGAGCAAAGCGAACTCGCAGCATCTAATTCTTTAAGGATAACAGCGCGTTGGGGCGGAGTACTAAGGTATTTACTTGTCAACTTAGTGGGAGCGTTCTCGTCTGGATCGGTAGTAAGATCAGTTAGCCGCTGGAGGGCGACGAATGCGGGGAAATGCGATTCGGGTGATATTTGCGGCCTTGAGCCTTTTGGCGCCGGCCTACGCGCAAACGATTACCGTCACCCCGACGGCTGTCTCCGTGCATTTGGGAACATTTTTTCAATTTAGTGACAAGGTCACGGGGACGACGCCCACTACTGCCGGCTGGACGGTTGCGTTGCCGGCGGGCGCCACGGGCTCTCCGGGAACCATCAGCGCGGGTGGCCGCTATACTCCGCCAGCGGCGATTCCGAGCACGGCAACGGTGATTGTGACGGTGACCAGCACGGCCGCGCCGACGGCTTCGGCGACTGCTATCGTGACGCTGCTGAATCCGTATCCGACGGTGGCTTCGGCGAGTCCCGCGAATGTTGCTGTGGGCGCTTTCACCTTGACGGTCAATGGCAGCGGGTTCGTGCCTGGGGCGCAGGTGTTGTTCGGCGGGGTGCCGCTGGTAACAACATATGTATCTGCAACTCGGCTGACGGCTAGCGGGACGGCTACGGGGGCGCAGTCCGGCAGTCAGGTTTCAGTCACGGTTACGAATCCGGACCCGGGCACGGCAACCTCTGTGGATGTCGTGAGTGTGCTGGTGGGGCCGCCGGTGTCCGGGCATCGCGTAGCGCACAACGTCGCGGCGCGTTTTCTGGATCAAGCGGCTTTCGGGCCGGACGCGGTATCGATCGCGCAGGTGCAGGCGGTGGGGTTGCAGACTTATTTGAACGAGCAACTCGCGGCTCCGATTTCACCTTATCCGGACCCCAGCACTACCGGCTTCGGGCTGGGGCAGGTGCAGGCGCGCTTTTTCGTGAACGCGGTGCATGGGCAGGATCAGCTTCGTCAGCGAGTGGCATTCGCGCTGAGCCAGATGTTTGTCGCTTCGGCGGTGGAAGAAAATACGCCCACGCAATTGGTTCCTTATTTACAGCTTTTGAAAAAGGATGCCTTCGTAAACTTCCGGCAGTTGATGGAGGACGTCACGTTGAATCCCACCATGGGCGAATACCTGGACATGCGGAACAACGACAAGGCCAATCCTGCTACCGACACTCGGGCCAACGAGAATTACGCGCGCGAGCTGATGCAGTTGTTCACCATTGGCTTGTCGCAGCTCAATCAGGATGGCAGTCTGCAACTAGATGCGAGCGGCAATCCGATTCCCACCTACGATCAGACTACGATTCAGAATTTCGCCAAGGTTTATACCGGGTGGACGTATCCCACCAAGCCGGGAGCCACGCTGCAGAAACACAATCCGGCTTACTACATCGGGCCCATGGTTGCTTATGAGGCGAACCACGACACCACATCTAAGACCTTGCTGAACGGGCTGGCGGTGCCGGCGGGCGGGACGGCGGAATCCGATTTGAAGGCGGCGCTCGACGACATTTTCAATCATCCGAATGTCGCGCCGTTCATCGGCAAGCAATTGATCCAGCATTTGGTGACGAGCAACCCTTCGCCCGCTTACGTAAGCCGGATCTCGGCCGTGTTTAACGACGACGGGGCGGGAGTGCGCGGCGATATGTGGGCGGTGGTCAAGGCGATTTTGCTCGATCCTGAGGCGCGCGACGGCGACGATGGTCCGGCGCTGACGCCTCCCGATACCAGCGGACACTTGCGCGAGCCGGTGTTTGCGGTGGCGTCGGTCCTGCGCGGACTGGGCGCGATGGTGAACGATACGAACAATCTGACTGGCCAAGCGACCAACTTGGGGCAGACGGTATTCGCGCCGCCGACGGTGTTCAGTTATTTCGCACCGGGGTTCAGCATTCCCACGGACTTCACCGGGGGCGCGGCGCTGCTGGGTCCGGAGTTCCAATTGCAGACTCCTTCGGCTGCGGTGGGACGGGCCAATATGGTCAACACGTTTGTCTACGGCGGGCTGGGCAACGGTGCGGTGATTGATTGGACGGCGTTGATGGATCTGGGCGCGACTCCACAAGCGCTAGTGGATGCGGTGAACAACGCCTTCATGTACGGCGAGATGCCGGCCACCATGCAGACGCAGATACTGGCGGCGGTCAATGCGATTACGGGAACGAGTACGGCGGTGTATAAGGCGCGCGCACAGGCCGCGGTTTATCTCACGGTCTCATCGTCTTATTACAATGTGGAGCACTAATCCCATGCAGATTCCATCCAGAAGACAGTTCCTGGCGTTGAGTGCTCGCACACTGGCTGCGATCGGCGCCGCTAGCGTGGCGGGACGTTTGAGCCAAGTGAACGCGCTGGCCGCCACCGCTTGTCCTTCCGATTACAAGGCGCTGGTGTGCGTGTTCCTGTTCGGCGGTAATGACTGCAATAATACCGTCGTTCCAATTTCGACGCCGGCCAGCAACGCGAACAACTCTTACGCCAAATACGCGGCGGTGCGCGCGGGGCTGGCGCTGCCGCAGGCGAGCCTGAATTCGATCAACACTTCTAAAGGCGATGAGTACGGGCTGCATCCGGGACTGCTCGAACTGGCGAATCTCTACAACACTAAGAAAAATGTCGCGGTGCTGACTAACGTTGGCAGCCTGGTGACCCCGCTGACGCAAAGCGATTACTTGACGCAATCGAAGGCCATCCCGCTAAATTTGTTTTCGCACCTGGATCAGCAAACCGAGCTGCAGACTTCGGTGGCGCAGGGCTTCGCGACCACGGGTTGGGGCGGACGGCTGGCGGATGCCATGCAGGGCTGCAACACCACGGGCTTTCCTACCATCGTGTCGGTGGGCGGCAATGCGCTCTTCGCTACCGGAACCCAGACCAATCCGGCCACGGTCACGGCGGGGCAGGTTCTGGGGCTGCAGGGATTCTCGGCCAGCGCGGCTTCGCAGGCGCGCTTGACGGCACTGCAAAACTTGTTGAGCTTCGATAACGGATTGACGCTGGTGCAGGCCTCGAACGCGATCGGCTCGAACGGAATCAACCAAGCCACCGTGCTGAATAAAGCGCTGGCGGGCGGCACTGCATTGACGACGGTGTTCCCGAACACATCGCTCGGTCAGCAGATGGCGCAGATTGCCAAGATCATTAACGTCCGCGCGTCACTCGGAGTGAACCGGCAAATTTTCTTTGCGTATCTGGGTGGTTTCGACACGCACGATCTGGAATTGAATGATCAGGGCACAGGGCTCGCGCAAGTCAGCCAGGCGCTGAATGCTTTCTACAACTCGACCGTCGAAATGAGCGTGAGCCAGAATGTGGTCTCCTTCACCGAATCCGATTTCGGACGCACCTTGCAGCCGAGCGGCGGCGCGACTCTGGGCACGGACCACGCTTGGGGCAGCCATCACTTCATCATGGGAGACTCCGTCAAAGGCGGCGACGTCTACGGCACCTTCCCGACGCAGGTCCTGCAAGGTCCTGATGACGCGAACAATCGCGGCGTGTGGATTCCCACCACCAGCATCGACCAGTACGGCGCGACGCTCGCCAACTGGTTCGGCGTCGATCCCGCCAAACTGGGCACGGTCTTCCCGAATCTGGTGAACTTCGCCGGACTGCCGCTGCCTGCTTTCCTGTAGACTTCGCATTCGCATTTTACAAGTTGTTTACAAGTTCTTAACCCTCTTCCTGTCAAAACCTACAAAACTGGAAGCGCATAGTTCCAGGGGGAGGGGTGTTTCAATGAGCTGTTATTTGAGAAATCGTTGGTGGGTAGTGTCTCTATTCGCGGCTGCGGCGTGCACACCGTTGGCGTCCTGCCAGGAAGTTTCCGAAACGCCGGCGGCGGCCAGCACCATCGGCACCAGGCCCAGTTATCCGGGCCTGCCGCGCGGGCAGGCGGGCAAACTTGAAACCGATCTTGGGCCGATGAAGGTGCGTTTCTACGGAACCATCTTGTTTAATTCGTCGATCTCGACGGCCAGCGCGATCGGGCAGGAAGTGCCGCTGTGGGCTGCTCCCAATGGCGCCGCCGCGGTTACCTATCCGGACGGCAGCGTCGGCCGGGCGGGCGACAATCACGATCTGATTTTCACCATGCGGCAGAGCATTCTGGGCTTTACGCTGAATCCGGCGAAGCCGTCTGAAAACGGATGGAATCCGTCGGCGTTGTTTGAGATTGATTTCTTCGGCGCGCGACGGCGGATACTTTTCGCCGCAGAATCGTGTCTTCAACCAGCCGCGCATCCGCATGGGCTATTTTCAATTGGAGCACCGCCATCTGAAGTTCGTTTTCGGGCAGGACAAAATGATTCTGGCGCCGCTCGATCCGGTTTCGCTCTCGCACGTCGGTGTTCCGTTGGGCGCGACGGCGGGCGACCTGTGGGGGTGGTTCCCGCAGGCTCGCATGGACTGGAGCAGCAGCCTGGGCGGTACCGGACTGCTGGTCCAGTTAGGCGTTCTGCGGCCGCAATTCGGAGACACCCGGCTGGAGGCGGCGCCGGTGTCGGGCAGCGTGATCGATTTGGGTTCGTCCGGCTTGGGCGAGCGTTCATCGCAACCGTTCTATCAGGGGCGCGTCGCGCTGTCGCCACACTTGCGCCAAACTACGGCGACGTTCGGCGTCTCGGGACACTTCGGGCAAGAAAAAGTGGGAGTGGACCACAATCTGCAATCGTGGGCCGTGGCTATCGACATGCGGCTGCCGCTTGATCCGCACTTGATCATCCGCGGGGAAGGCTATGCGGGACGCAATTTGATTCCTTTCCAAGGCGGCATTTTCCAGGGCGCGGCGGCGATCGGCAATATTCCCACGCTGACGCACATTCAGGGGATTGGCGATGGCGGCGGATGGCTGGAGGCGATCGTTCCCATGAATGGCGGCAAGGACACGCTGTATTTCGGCGCCGGCACTGACGATCCCAAGAACAGCAATCTGGAGCCGGGCACTACGCGCGCCAAGAACTCATTCTTGTGGGCCAGCTATTTCCGCAAGATCACCAATGAGGTGACGGCGGCGTTTGAGTGGAGCTACTGGGACTTCCAGACTGTCTCCTTCGTCAATAATGTTCCTACGCGTGAGGTCAAAGGGCAGTCGGGCACGGCGCACGTTATTAATATCTCGCTGGCATACCAGTTCTAACGGCGGGATCGCTTCAGGGGCGCGGCTGGGCATCGCAAGGTGCCCCCGCGCCCGAGTATAATCGTCACGCGTGGCAGGCGATCGTCTTTCCGGCTCCTTCTGGATTCTGTTTCTCTACGACATCTGCGAAGAGATCCGCCTGGAAACTCTGCGCGGGCTGCTGCGCGTAGAGCCGCGCCGCGAACCCAGCTTTCGCCATCCGTCTCCCGAATATGTGCGCTTTGAACGCCCGCCGGTGGTGCAGCGGCTGGAACCGATCACGCTCGAAAGCGGCAGCCGGCTGCAGGGCGAGTTGAACTATTACGAATACGGGGTGGTGAGCATCAAGCTGGAGCTGCCCTTCGAGGTGGATTGGTCTCAATTGGTGGACCTTTCCAGCCGCTGGATCGACGCTCCAGAGCTAGAGGCCCGCGCCCTAAGCACTGTGCGCGATTGCATAAAGAGAGTGCAGGCCGCGCTCGTGAACCCGCACGAACCGTGGCTCAACGAGGATTATTACATCATCCATCTGAAGAACACCGGCGCGCAGGCTGCGGAACTGATCGACAGGCACGGCAAGGAAATCGCAAAGATCGTGCGCGGCGAACTGGCGGAGTTGTCGCCGGGAGAAACTAGCGAGATTCTCGGGTCACGGATGTCCTACTATCCGGAAGATCTGCTGGTGGTGGGGTGGACGGCGGCCTTTATTCACGACACTGCGGAGGGCGCCGCGTCGACAATTCAGTTGCTGGAATATGCCAACACTCAGTTGCTGGAGTTTCGTTATTACGATCAGGTATTGAGCACTCTGCTGGAAGGCGTGTACAAATCGCTCGAGAAAAAAGCCGGTGCGTTCGCGCGTTGGCGGCTGGCGTCACAGGCCCAGCACCTGAACAAGATCCGTTTGGATATTCGCGAGCTGACGGAGCGCGTGGATACTTCGATCAAATTCCTGAGCGATATGTTTTCGGCGCGCCTGTACCGTTTGGCGTCGGCCCGCTTGGGAGTGGAAGATTATCGCAGGCTGGTTGAGAGCAAACTGCATACCGCGGGCGAGCTGTATGAGTTCATGATGGACCAGTTCCATGAAGGCCGGGCCTTCGTGATGGAGTTGGTGATTATTGTGATTTTAATCATCGATCTGGTGTTTATTTTCCGCGGTAAGGGTTAGCTGGAGGCAAAACCCGAGGAAAAAAGGGCTATGTTAGACTTCTAATCGTATACGCCCTATGTGGGTCCACGTCGCCCACCTGCGGTTTTGCGACACGCATGGTGAACAGCGCAATCAACAAATCGCCCACCGTTTTGCTGAATGGGCGGAGTGTCTCGATCGGCCACAACGTCCACGCGACTCTTCTCGATTTTTTGCGCGACCAGGGGTTGACGGGGGCTAAAGAAGGCTGCGCGGAGGGGGAGTGCGGCGCTTGTACGGTGGTGATGCTGGAGGATCACGCGGGAGGGTGCGCCTATCGCGCGGTGAATAGTTGTCTGATGCTGGCTCCCATGGCGGCGGATCGCGAGATTTATACGGTGGAAGCGCTGGCGGCGCGTGGGGAACTCGCTGAAGTGCAGAAGGCCATGGCCGCGGCGGGCGGGTCGCAGTGCGGATACTGCACGCCCGGTTTCGTCATGAGCATGTTCGCGGAGCAGTACCGGCCGGGGCGCGTGGGCGCATGCGATCCTAAGCGGCTCGGCGGCAATCTGTGCCGCTGTACTGGATATCGTCCGATCCGCGATGCGGCGCTGTCGCTGGGCGCTGCGCCCGAGGGAGCGTTGCGCGAACGGTTGTCGCAGCCGGCGCCCCGCCTGGACCCGGTGGCGTATCGCGCGGAAGACGCGGTGTTCGAGCGGCCGGGTACGCTGGAGGAATGCTTCGCCATTGCGCGGGCGCATCCGGAGGCGCGCTGGATTTCGGGCGCGACCGATATGGGCGTGGAATCGAATCTTCGCTTTCGACGCTGGCCGCGGCTGGTGAGTCTCGAAGGCGTGGCGGAGTTGCGCGAGTTCTCCGAAACCAGCGACGCAGTGCGGATCGGCGCGGGGCTTTCCTTGACCGAGATTGCGTTGCGCTGGACGGGCGCGCCGCCGGTGTTTGACGAGTGGTTGGAATTGTTCGCTTCGCCACCGATTCGGAATCGCGCGACGCTGGGCGGGAATCTGGCGACGGCGTCTCCTATCGGCGATTCGGCTCCGCTATTGCTGGCGTTGAATGCTTCGGTGCAGGTGGCGGGGGCTGGGGGAAAACGCACGCTTCCGCTGTCGTCGTTCTTCACCGGGTACCGGCAGACTGCGCTCGCACCGGGCGAATTGCTGACGGCGATTGAAATTCCGAAGCCATTCGCGTCGGCGATCCAGTTTTACAAAGCGGCCAAGCGGAGGGTGGATGACATCAGTACGGTGGCGGCGGCGTTCTCCATGGATCAGGACGGCGCGGGTCGCGTGATGCGTGCGGTGTTCGCGTTCGGCGGTGTGGCGGCGGTTCCCCTGCGCGTTCACGCGGCGGAAGAGGCGGTGCTGGGCGAGCGCTGGAATCAGGCTTCCGTCGAGCGCGTGCAGGCGGCTCTGGAGCGTACGCTCAAACCGCTTGGCGATCATCGTGGGTCAGCCGAATATCGTTTGGAAGTGGCCAAAAGTCTGGTGGAAAAATTCTGGTGGGAACGGCAGGAGGCGGCTGCGTGAAAATCGCCGGCATGCCAGTTCCGCATGAGAGCGCCGCCGGGCACGTATCCGGTGGGGCACTCTACACCGACGATTTGTGCCAGCGGTTTCCGCGGATTTTGCATGCTTGGCCGGTGATGGCTCCGCACACGCATGCTCTACTGCTGCGCTTGGATGCATCGCCTGCGCTTGAGGTGCAGGGAGTTTACACGGTGCTCACCGGCGCCGATCTTCCTGGCGAAAATGACACTGGTTCAGCGCGCCACGACGAGCCGCTGTTTCCGCGCGAGGTGATGTTTCACTCGCAGCCCGTTGCCTGGGTTTTGGGTGAAACGCTGGAAGCGGCGCGGCGGGGTGCGGCCCGGGTGATCGCGGAATATGAAGAACTGCCTCCGGTGCTCACGATCGAAGATGCCATCGCGGCGTCGAGTTTTCACTCGGGGCCGGTGCGCATTACGCGCGGCGATCCGTCGGTGATCGAGCGCAGCGAGGTGCCGGTTTCAGGCGAACTCTCCATCGGCGGGCAGGAACACTTTTATCTCGAAACGCAATGCGCGATTTCGTGGATCGACGAGAGTGGCGGCGTTGCGGTGGAGTGCTCGACGCAGCATCCCAGCGAAACGCAGGAAGTGGTGGCGCGGGTTTTGGGCTTCGCGCGGCATCGGGTGACGGTCCAGTGCTTGCGTATGGGCGGGGCGTTTGGCGGCAAAGAAGTGCAGGCGAATCCGTGGGCGGCGATTGCCGCGCTCGGTGCGTGGAAAACCAAACGTCCGGTGCGGGTGCGCTTGACGCGTGCTCTCGATATGGCGCTCACTGGGAAACGACATCCGTTTCTGGCGCGCTATTCCGCGGGGTTCACGAGTGACGGGCGGCTGGAAGGTGTGCGCATGGCGCTCTATTCCGATGGCGGGTGGAGTTTGGATCTATCGGATCCGGTGCTGGCCCGCGCGCTGTTTCACGCCGACAACGCTTACCTGTTGCCGGCCGCGGATTTAACGGGATACGTTTGCCTGACGCATAAAACTTCGCAAACCGCGTTCCGCGGATTTGGCGGGCCGCAGGGGATGCTAGTCATCGAAGACATCCTGGAGCAGGCGGCGCGCCGGTTGTCGCTGCCGCCGGAAGTGGTGCGCGAGCGCAACTTTTATCGCGAGGGTGACGTCACGCATTACGGCCAGGCGGTGAAAGACGCGGGCCGCATCCAGACCATTTGGACGCAGCTGCAAAAATCCAGCGCCTTCGTGGAACGCCGCAGAGCCATCGATGAATTCAACGCCCATCATCCGCAGCGCAAGCGTGGACTGGCGATGACTCCCGTAAAATTCGGGATCTCGTTTACGGCCACGTTGTTCAATCAGGGCGGCGCGCTGGTGTTGGTGTATCGCGATGGCAGCGTGCAGGTGAATCACGGCGGTACGGAGATGGGGCAAGGGCTGCATACGAAGATGCAGCAGATCGCGGCGGAGGGCCTCGGCGTCCTGCCGGAAGCGATTCGCGTGATGCCTACGCGCACCGACAAAGTACCGAATACGTCGGCAACGGCGGCGTCGGCGAGCACGGATCTGAATGGCGCCGCGGTGTGGGACGCTTGCATTCAGTTACAGGAGCGGCTGCGGGCCGTGGCGGCGGGATTGCTCCAGTGTGAAGCGGGATCGGTGCGTTTCTCCGCTGGACAAGTGTACGCCGAGGGATCGGTGGAGGAGCCGATCACGTTTCGTCAGGTGTGTGATGCGGCGTATCGCCAGCGAGTGTCACTATTCGCCGAGGGCTATTACAAAACGCCCGAGATTCATTACGACGCGGCCACGCTGCGCGGGCGGCCGTTCCACTATTTCGTTTATGGCGCGGCGGTTTCCGAAGTCGAAGTGGACGCGTTTACCGGAGACACTTGGCTGCTGCGCACCGATATTCTGGAAGACGCGGGCACCTCAGTCTCGCCCATCGTCGACCGTGGGCAGATTGAAGGCGGATTCATTCAAGGCGCGGGCTGGATGACTATTGAAGAGTTGCTGTGGGATGCGAAGGGGCGCGTCGCAACGGCCGGAGCATCGACATATAAGTTGCCCTCATGGTCTGAAATGCCGCCGGTGTTTCACGTAAACTTTCTGGAGCGCGCCGCCGAACCGGGCGTGGTTTTCGGGAGCAAGGCGGTGGGCGAGCCGCCGCTGATGCTGGCGATTTCGGTGCGGCACGCGATTCTCGATGCGGTCGCGGCATTCGGCAAGGGCGGAGACGAGCGGCTCGCAGTCCCGGCCACACCGGAGCGCGTGTTCTTTGCCGTCCGGCGTGCTCGCAAGGAGAGCCTGGCAGAACATGGAGTCCTGCGTCCATGAGCCCTTCCGGCCGCGGGGAATTACTGCGGGCTCATTTGTTTCACACGCCGCGCAATCCGTTCCGTTACGACAAAGGTCTGGAATCGTACGCGGACGGCGGGTTGTTGGTCCGCGACGGCAAAGTAGTTGCGTGCGGCGAGTACGGTGAGATTCACGCGGCTCATCCAGACGCCCCGACCACCGATCTGCGCGGCGGATTTCTGCTGCCCGGGTTCGTCGACACACACATTCATTTCCCGCAACTGCATGTGTTGGGCGGACTGGGACGGCAGTTGCTCGACTGGCTGGAATACGTCGCGCTTCCCGAAGAAGCGCGCATGGCTGAGCCTGCCTATGCGTGTCAAACGGCACGCGCATTCGTGAACGCGCTAGCGGCGCATGGAACGACGACAGCTCTGGTGTTCGGCGCGCACTTCGCGGGGGCGACGGCTTCGCTGTTTGAAGCGGCTGAGAAATCCGGCCTGCGCATTGTGAGCGGGATGGTGCTCTCTGACCGCAGACTTCGTCCGGAATTGCATCAGCTATCCGCTGACGCCTACCGCGGGTCCACTGAATTGATCCGGCGCTTTCACGGAAAGGGGCGCCTGCTCTATGCGGTGACGCCGCGCTTTGCTTTGTCGGCGTCCGAAGCGATGCTCGAAGTCTGCCAAACGCTGCTGCGCGAAAACCCCGGCGTCCGCTTTCAAACTCACTTGAACGAGAACCGGCAGGAGATCGCGGAAGTGGCGCAACTGTTTCCGTGGGCTTCCGATTATTTAAATGTCTATGAGCGCTTTCAGCTCGGCGGGCGCGGTGCGGTGATGGCGCACAACGTTCATCCGAGCGACTCCGAGGTGGAGCGCCTGGCTGCCAGCGGCACTGCGATTTCGCACTGCCCCTGCAGCAACGCGGCGCTCGGCAGCGGACTGTTTCCGTTGCGGCGACACATTGCTGCGGGCGTCACGTGCGCGCTCGGCACGGACGTGGGCGGGGGCACCGGATTCGGCATGTTGAAGGAAGGGCTGCAGGCGTACTTGCTGCAGAGGCTCGCGGCGGATGGCGTGTTGCTGAGCCCGGGACATCTGCTCTACTTGGCCACGCGCGCGGGGGCGGAGGCGCTGGGTCTCGACGAAGAAATCGGGGATTTCAGTCCTGGGAAGGCGGCGGATTTGGTGTATTTGCGGCCCCCCGAGGGCAGTCCGCTGGCTGCGGTGATTGAACAGGCCGGCGACGCGGATCGAATTCTCGCGGCGCTGTTTACGCTCGGCGGCGCAGAGAGCGTCCGTGAGGTTCGCGTGGAAGGCGCGGCCGTGTATCGTTCGCCTGCATGACCATTGAAGCTCTGAACGCTCTGGATCGTGCGCAGTTTGTCGAGACGGTTGGTTGGGTCTTCGAGCATTCGCCGTGGGTGGCCGAACGTGCTTTGGTGGCGCGTCCTTTCCCGAGTGCCGACGCGCTGCATGGAGCGATGGTGGATCAGGTGGAACACGCTTCCGCGGAAGAACAGTTGGTGTTGCTGCGGGCGCATCCCGATCTGGGGACGCGGGCGCGGGTGAGTGACGCGTCGGCGGCGGAGCAGGCGGGAGCGGGGCTCGATCAACTTACTCCCGCGGAATTCGAGCGCCTTCTTGCGCTGAACAAGGCCTATCGTGATAAGTTTGGATTTCCGTTCTTGTTCGCGGTGAAGGGCAGTAGCAAGCACGATATTCTGGATGCGCTCGACCGCCGCGTGGAGTCTTCGCGCGATGAGGAATACCGGGTGGCGCTGGCGCAGGTGTACCGGATCGCTAGATTCCGGATCGAAAGTATTTTGAGTTAGGAGTGTCACGGTGGAGCAATTTGCCAGCGGCTGGAAACGAAATTATTACGGCAAGGGCGACGTGATCGCTTATCGCCTGAACCGCGACGGCGTGACTGCGGATCAGCAGGCTCCGGTTTTCGGCGCGTCGGTAAAGATGTTATTGTACGGCGACGCCTTCTGGGCGACTTACACCAAGGGCGACAACACGGGCCTGATCGCCACCGACTCGATGAAGAATTTCATCCAGCGCGAGACGTTAAATTATACAGGTCCGGATCTAGAAAGTTATTGTCATTTTCTAGCAACTAAGTTTCTTGGGATCTATCCGCAAGTAGAAGGTTTGCAGATTTGCGCCACGGAAATTCCGCACACTGCGTTGCAGCCCGGGAGCGCCGCGTTCACTCCCGCGGGGCCGGAATATTGCACCGCTCGCCTGGAAATGAACCAGACCGGCACGGTTGAAATGATGTCGGGCATCCACGGATTCCGGCTGTTGCGCTTGGGCGGCAGCGCTTTTCACGGATTTGTTCGCGACGAGTACACTACGCTGCCGGACATCAAAAACCGTCCACTGCGCATGGCGCTCGATCTGGAATGGAACTACACTAACGCCGACGCGGGCGCGGCGTTCAGCGGAGGGAAAATTCCCGCGAGTGTGCGCGCGATGGTGCACCAAGTGTTTGAAGGCTTCGAATCGGGCAGTATCCAGGAGGTTATCTATCAGATCGGCACCAAAATGCTGGCGGAGATTCCGGCCATCGGCGAGGTTCATCTGGAAGCGGAAAACCGCACCTGGGATACGGTGGTCGAACGCGGCGAGGAACTGGGGATCTACACCGACGCGCGTCCGCCGTATGGCTGCCTGGGGCTGCGTTTGCGAAGATAACAGCGATGGCTCACTTGTCTACGCACGTTCTTGATATCGCCCGCGGCATTCCGGCGAAGGGTGTGAGGATTGAGCTGCACCGGATAGAGGACGGCGCGCGCCGTCGTGTGGCGATGGGCGTGACCAACAGCGACGGTAGAATTGCCGCGCCGCTGATTTCGGGGGACCTGCTCGAACTCGGTATCTACGAACTGGTATTTCACGCGGGCGATTATTTACGGAGTGCTGGACTGGCGACGGGCGAACCCGCTTTCCTGGATCAAGTGATTGTCCGCTTCGGAGTGGCTGAGCTCAATCGCAACTATCATGTGCCGCTGCTGCTCTCACCATTCGGTTACAGCACATACCGGGGATCGTGAGACCAGCTTTTCAAATCATCGAGCGGTGCCGGAAGCTTGCCAAGCACACGGAAGAGCCGGGCTTCATCACGCGCACGTTTCTTTCCGATGCGATGCGCGGCGTCCATGCCGATCTGCGCACTTGGATGCACCACGCGGGCATGACGGTGAGTATTGACGCGGTCGGGAATATCCGCGGCTATTATGCGGGCGCGAAGGAGGATGCGCCGCGGTTGATCATCGGATCGCATCTGGATACGGTGCCGCACGCGGGAGCTTACGATGGCATCCTCGGCGTGGTGCTGGGCGTTGAATTGGTGGAGTTGCTCATCGGGCGGCGATTTCCTTTCGCTATTGAGGTGGTGGGCTTTTCCGAAGAGGAAGGTGTCCGCTTCGGCGTGCCGTTCATCGGGAGCCGCGCGCTGATTGGCGATATCGACGACGCGCTCGCAGCTTTGGCCGGCGACGCGATCCGCGCTTATGGGTTGGATCCATCGAAGATCGGCGAAGCACGCGTTACCGGCCGGACACTGGGCTATCTTGAATTTCACATTGAGCAAGGCCCAGTGCTCGAAAGTTTGAATCTTTCGCTGGGTGTGGTTACGGCGATTGCGGGGCAGACCCGTTTGGATGTTCGCTTCGAGGGGCACGCCAATCATGCGGGTACGACGCCGATGAATCTGCGCCACGACGCGCTTGCGGGAGCGGCTGAATGGATCGGCGCGGTGGAGCGCGAAGCTGTTGCGGGCCGCGATTTGGTGGCCACTGTCGGCAGGATCGACGCGCGTCCCGGAGCGGGCAATGTGATCGCAGGTTCCACCGCCATGAGTCTGGATGTTCGTCACGTCGATGATGCTGTTCGCGCGGGGGCGGTCGCTCATTTACTCGATTGTGCGCAGCAGATCGCCGCGCGGCGCGGGCTTACTTTCACGTCTGAACTTCGTCTCGATCAGCCGGCGGCGCCGATGGATGCGGGCCTCACGGAAGTTCTCGCGCAGGCTGTGCGTGCGGGTGGATATTCCGATCATCGAATGCCCAGCGGCGCGGGCCATGACGCGATGATCATGGCCAAGCAGATGCCCGTGGCGATGTTGTTCCTCAGGAGTCCGGGCGGGATCAGCCATCATCCTGATGAATCGGTGTTGGCGCAAGATGTGGCGGCGGCGCTTGCAACGGGTGAGCATTTCCTCGAACAATTGGAGCGCCTGCATGGCTGAGCTGATCGTTCGCGGCGGAACGATTGTCACGACGGGCGGCTTACTGCGCACTGACGTTGCTATCGAAGGCGGCGTGATTCAAACGATTGGTCCCGATCTTCCGGGAGCGAAGGACGAGATTGACGCGCACGGGCTCCACGTCTTTCCGGCTGTGATCGATGTCCATCTGCACTTCAACGAACCGGGGCGCACTGAATGGGAAGGCGCGGCCACCGGGAGCAGAGCGCTGGCTGCTGGCGGCGGCGCGGTGTTCTTCGACATGCCGTTGAACTCGACGCCGTGTACCGTAAACGCCCGCGAGTTCGATCGTAAGCGCGCCGCGCTCGAAGCGTCATCCATCACCGACTTTGGATTGTGGGGTGGATTAGTGCCGGGCAACGTCGGCGAAATGGCAGAGCTTGCTGGCCGGGGCGTGGTGGGGTTTAAAGCATTTATGTGCGACTCGGGGTTGCCGGAGTTTCCTCGCGCGGACGATTTCACTCTGTGGAAGGGCCTCGCGGAAGCGGCGCGGTTAAATCTGCCGGTGTCAGTGCACGCGGAGAATCAAGAGATCACGCAAGCTTTGTCGCGAGCGATGGCGGAGCAGGGCCGAACGGGCGCGCGTGATTTTCTCGAATCGCGTCCGGTAATCGCCGAGGTGGAAGCCATTCAGCGCGCGACGCTGTTCGCGCGGGAAGCGGGCGCGAAACTCCACATCGTGCATATCAGCTCAGGCCGCGGCGTGGTGGCGGCGGCCGAAGCCAAGGCGCGCGGGGTGGACGTTTCGATCGAGACCTGCGCGCACTATTTGTTTTTTACCGAAGAAGATCTGGAACGGCTGGGGGCCATTGCGAAATGCGCGCCGCCTCTTCGCGACTCCGCGCAGCATCGTGATCTGTGGGGAACATTGTTGAACGGCACGATTGATATTGTGGCGTCCGATCACTCTCCCGCGCCGCCGGAAATGAAGACGGGCGCAATGATGAAAGTCTGGGGAGGCATCGCGGGAGTGCAATCCACCTTGGCGGTTTTGCTCGAGCGCGGACACTGCGAGCGCGGATTGCCTCTGGAACGCATCGTCGCCTTGACCGCGGCCACTCCAGCGCGGCGGTTCCGAATCGCTCGCAAGGGGGAGATCACGCCGGGCAATGACGCCGACTTAACGCTAGTCGATTTGCGTGAAGCACACACGCTGAGCGATCGCGACCTGCATCAGCGGCACGCTCTAAGCCCGTATGTCGGGTCAACGTTCCGCGGCGTGGTGCGACGGACGCTGCGGCGCGGGGAAACTATTTTTCGGGATGGAGCCATCACTGCGCAAAGCAGCGGTGTGTTGGTTCGGCCCTCCTAAGGACACCATGCACGATCTTGGACACACACGCAGCGCTTATCGTCACGATCATCTTTTGCAAACGCCGGATACGTTTGTGCGTGCGCCTTTGCCGGGGATGGACAAAGTTACAGCAGTGGTTCACATCGCGCCAGCCGCCGGCGCCAAGTTTACCCAATATACGGCGGAGTTTGAAGCGCAAGGCAGCATGCAACCGAGTGCGCTGCAACGCTTCGTGTATGTGATCGAGGGCGAGATCGAGACTCCCGGCGAACGCCTCAGCCCCGGTGGTTTCGCTTACTTTCCTGCGGGACAGGGTCAAACTCTGCGGGCTTCGCGGCCGTCGCGCGCCGTCGTCATTGAAAAAACCTACGTGCCTTTCGCGGGGTTGGCGGCGCCCAAATATTTTGCAGGCCGTGACGGTCAAATCCAATCGCAACCTTTGCTCGGCGACGATGCCGTGCAAGTACAATCGTTAATTCCCGCTGGCCCTAGCTTTGATTTCGCCGTTAACGTGATGACCTTCCAACCTGGCGCGAACTTGCCGATGGTGGAAATTCATGTCATGGAGCATGGTTTGCTGATGCTGGCAGGCGGGGGCATTTACCGGCTTGGCAAACAATGGTATCCGGTGACAGCCGGAGATTTTATTTGGATGGCGCCTTATTGCCCGCAATGGTTCGGCGCGCTGGGAAAGACGCCGGCGAAATATCTGATCTATAAAGATTGGAACCGGCATCCGTGAAAATCGAGGTCGATCAGCGGCGGCTCACGCGCGAGTTGCAGGAGCTCAGCGCCATCTCCGCGGCGCCCGCGCCGGTGGTCACGCGCGTTCTATTTACCGAAGCTGACCTTCGAGCGCGCGCTTTCATGAAGCAATTATGCGTCGACGCAGGGCTCGCGGTGCGCGAAGATCCCGTCGGGAACACTTTCGCGCGCTGGGTTGGTACAGAACCGGATCTCGCCGCGGTGGGCACGGGTTCGCACATCGACGCCATTCCCAATGCTGGCATGTACGACGGAACCGTCGGAGTGCTCGGCGGCCTGGAGGCGATCAGGGCACTTGTGCGCAGCGGGTATCGGCCGCGGCGCTCCATCGAGTTAGTGATCTTCACGGCCGAAGAACCTACTCGCTTCGGCATTGGATGCTTGGGAAGCCGTCTAGTGGCCGGTGTGCTGGATGCGGCAACGGGCGAATCGCTCAAAGATAAAGAAGGTCTGTCGCTGAACGAAGCTCGCGCGGCGGCGCAGTTCACGGGGCCGCTCTCCGCAGTCAAGCTGCCCATGGGCTTTTATTCGGCGTTCGTCGAACTACATATCGAGCAGGGGCCGATCCTCGAAAAGAAGCAGCTTGAAATCGGCATCGTCACGGCCATCGCAGCGCCGGCGAGCTTGCGCATCTGGATCGAAGGCGAAGGCGGCCACGCCGGAGCGGTTCTGATGCCCGAACGCCACGACGCGTTTCTGGCCGCCGCCGAAATCGCGCTCGCGATCGAATCCGCCGCGAAATCGAGTGGCAGCGTCGATACCGTGGCCACCACTGGAGTGTGCGACGTCTTCCCGGGTGCGGTGAACAGTATCGCCAGCCGTGTGCGGCTTGAAGTAGATGTGCGCGATATCGACCTCGCGCGCCGCGACGTCGTGCTGCGCAAGATCACGGAGGCTACCGAAGCCATTGCCGCGCGCAGAGAAGTCACTGCTCGCACGGAAATGATCAACGCGGATGCTCCCGCGCAGTGTGCCGCGACGGTCGTCGACGCGCTGGAGCTCGCTTGCAACACGCACCGCGCAACCTATCAGCGCATGATCAGCCGCGCGTATCACGACTCGTTATTCATGTCGTCGGTGGCGCCGACGGGCATGCTTTTTATACCTTCACGCGGCGGCTTCAGTCATCGGCCGGACGAGTATTCTTCGCCCGAAGCCATCGCGCAGGGCGCACTGATCCTGGCCGAGACGCTGGCATCCTTGGCGTCCAACTAAAGATCGATCTCGACATCGCCGCTCGGCTGTGAGCAGCAAATCAACACATTGCCTTGCGCTGGTGGTTCGAGGGGCTCGGGCTGATAGTCCACCGCACCGCCGATCAAAGCGGATTCGCACGTGTGGCAGACGCCGGTGCGACACGACCAGCGTACGGGCACGTCGCAAGCTTCCGCGAAATCCAGCAGGCTGGGGAAGCGCGCGTCCCACGGCGCCGTTAAGCCGCTGCGCGTGAATGAAATCTGCGGGCCGTGACCCGGAGGTCCCGCGGGAACATGCGGTACAGAACCGGAGGACGGCGCGATGCCTGGCGTGATCGATTCCTCCGGTCCAAAGATTTCCTCATAGATGCGGGCTGAGTCCGCGCCCCGGGTTTTCAGGCCTACCGTGAAGCTGCGCAGGAAGGGAGCCGGTCCGCACAGGTAGAACTCGGCATTGCGAGCGATTCGGAGACGTTCGACCAACGCCACGTCCAGGTGTCCGGGCGAGTCGTAATCGCGGCCGAGTTGGTCATCCGGCGTGGGTCGGCTGTAAACCACATGGCTTTGACCGCGAGCGAGCGCTTGTAAAAGCTCCCGCGATTCCTGAGCGAAGGGATGTTCGCTGCGGTTGCGCGCACCGTACAGCCACCACACCGGACGAGAGGAGCGTTGAGCGGCCAGCGCATGCAGCGAAGTCTTCCATCCTGCGCTGAGCGCCGGGATGCGCACAGCACTCTGCAGTTGATCGCGTGGGTGGCCGGGCAAATAGAGCAGAGCATCGATGTCGGCTACGGTGATGCGCTCTGGCTCGTCGGCGACCTTGGTGATTTCATCGCCCGCGCCCACCTCGCCTTCCTCCAGCACGCGGAAGTAAAATCCCGGGCGGTGATGGGACACCAGCAGCGAAGGCATGGCCGGCTCGTTCATACGGATGCCCACGCGATAGCAAGTGACGCGTGGCTGCGTGACTTCGAAGAGCGCGCCGCCGATGCGGTAGCGATCGCCGATGCACACTTCGTCATCGGGCAGGCCCACGACCGTGAAATTTTCGCCAAATTGGCCGAATGAGAAATCGTGGCGGCTGAGTTGCGCTTCCCAGTAATGGTAGGAATCCATCTGATACACCATCACCGCGCGATTCTCACCGCCGTGTCCAGCAAGATCTCCTTGCCCGTCTCCCGCGATATTCAGGCGCGCGGCCATGCGCCGGCCTTCGACGGGCTGTTTCCAAATCGCGCTACGGACGGTTTGTCCCCGCCAGGTAATATCCTGCGGAAGTCCTATGTTGACTGACAGCAGCCGACTCATCGCGTTTCCTCCGTACCCCAATATCTCTCACGTGGAGCGATGCTGATGGTATGGCGCACAATTTCGGATCTCTGGTTTTCACTCCGCTGATCAAAGCGCTGCAGGAAAAATACGGCAGCCGCCGCCAGTATGCGCGGCTGGAGGCGGGCCATCCTTCGCGCGATCTGCTGGGCCCGGATGAATCCGCGTTCATTGAGGACCGCGACAGCTTTTATCTGGCGACGGTAGGTTCCAGCGGATGGCCGTATATCCAGCACCGCGGCGGGCCCAGGGGTTTTCTCAAAGTCATCGACGATCACACCATCGCCTTCGCCGATTTCCGCGGCAACAAGCAATTCATCAGCACCGGAAACCTGGGCACCGACAGCCGGATCGCTCTGATCATGGTCGATTATCCACGCCAGGCGCGCTTGAAAATCCTGGGCCGCGCTGAGATTTTCGAAGGCGAAGCCGCGCGAGAATGGATCGAACGTCTGCGCGAGCCGGATTACAAAGCGGTGATCGAGCGCGTGTACGTGATCCGCGTCGAAGCCTTCGATTGGAACTGTCCGCAGCACATCACGCCGCGTTTCACTGCCGCGCAGATTCAGGAAGCGTTGGCGCCTTTCGAGCGCCGTTTGGAAGAGCTGGAACTCGAAAACGAAAAGCTGCGCGAGGCCGCAAAAAAGCCCACGTGAACGAAGATTGGCGCGACGTTCGGCGCCAGGGGGGAATACAAGGAGAAGACCTTCTTGTCCAAGTCACGGAACCGGCCTTTGGTCTCAAACCTGCTGATCAGGAAGGATGCTCCCACCGGAAGGGCGGGTACGGGTTCTTGTGGAAGGAGTTCGACCCGAAATTGACTGCGGTGCGGTTCCAGCCAAGCGTATAGTCGGGGAGTTGGTGGTCGTGGAGGCGGACATCTTTACCGATGGTCATGCGTTGGTCGGAGGGGAAATACTGTACCGCTACGAACGGGAAGATGTTTGGCGGCGCTCCTGGATGAAGCCGGTGGGCATTGACCGTTGGAGCGGGGATTTTCTTGCCTCCAAGGTGGGGAAATACTATTACACGATAGAAGGCTGGATCGATCGCTTCGGAACCTGGCGAAATGCCATGATCAAACGGATCGAGTCCGGTCAGGATAACCGCGCTGAGTTCCAAATAGGCGCCTTCATAGTGGAAGAAGCGGCGTCGCGCGCCGCGGCTGACGACGCTCCCAGTCTTCGTGACTTGATCCGCATCTTGCGCGATGAGCGGAGTCCGGAGAGCGGCAGGCGCGCTGTTCTGGACGATGAAATCGCAGCCATTGTCCAGCGATATCCGGACCGCCAGTTCGCCGCCCGGTACGCGAAAGAACTGTGCGTCGTGGTCGACCGCGAGCGTGCCGGCTTTTCCGCCTGGTACGAGATGTTTCCTCGCTCCTGCGCATCCGAGCCGGGCCGTCCTGGAACGCTCCGCGATTGTGAAGCTCGGCTTCCGTATGTCGCTGCGATGGGTTTTGACGTCTTGTACCTTCCGCCCATCCATCCCATAGGCCACACCGCTCGCAAAGGCAAGAACAACGAAACCGCCGCGGGAGCGGACGATGTCGGCAGCCCTTGGGCCATCGGATCCGAAGAGGGCGGACATACCAGTGTGGACCCAAAGCTAGGAACGCTGGATGATTTCGATCGGCTGGTCGCAAAGGCCAAGGATCACAAAATGGAGATCGCGCTCGATTTGGCTTTCCAGTGCTCGCCCGATCACCCGTATGTGCGGCAACACCCGGAATGGTTTCGCAAACGTCCCGATGGGACGATTCAGTATGCCGAAAATCCGCCGAAAAAATATCAAGACATTTTCCCGCTCGATTTTGAGACGCCGCAGTGGCGGGAGTTGTGGAAGGAGCTAAAGCGCGTCGTCCTGTTTTGGATCGGACACGGCGTCAGCACCTTCCGGGTGGATAATCCGCACACCAAAGCGTTGCCCTTCTGGCAATGGATGATCGGAGAGGTTAAAGACCAGCACCCGGAAGTTTTGTTTCTGGCGGAAGCGTTTACGCGTCCGAAGCTAATGTACAGTCTCGCCAAGGCTGGATTTTCTCAGTCTTATACCTATTTCACCTGGCGTAACACCAAGCCTGAGCTTACAAACTATTTTCAGGACCTGGCGAAAAGCGGAGTGCGCGAATTCTTTCGGCCGAATCTTTGGCCGAATACGCCCGATATTCTCCCGGAGTTCCTGCAGACGGGAGGGCGGGCGGCGTTTATGATCCGCTTCCTTCTGGCCGCGACCATGGGAGCGAACTACGGGATCTACGGCCCGGCATTTGAGCTCTGCGAAGGTACCGCGCGGGAGACCGGAAGCGAAGAATACCTCGACTCCGAGAAATACGAATTGAAGCATTGGGACTGGGAGAGCCCTTCGAGCCTGAAGGATTTCATCGCCCGCATCAACCGGATTCGCCGCGAGAATCCGGCCTTGCAAAGCGACGCGAATTTGCTTTTTCATGACACTGATAACGCCGCGGTCATCTGCTATAGCAAGGCCACCAACGACTTTTCCGACATCGTAATCGTCCTGTGCAATCTGGACCCGTTTCATAAACAGACCGGCTGGATAGACCTCGATCTGGCCTCGCTCGGCCTGGATCCCCGGCGCGCATTTCAGGCGCATGATTTGCTCAGTGACGGCCGTTTTCTCTGGCGCGGCGCCCGCAATTATTTTGAATTGACGCCGGAGAGTCTGCCGGCGCATATCATGAAAGTGCGCAAATTGGTGCGAACCGAAAGGGACTTCGATTACTACTTCTAGGCGGGACATGGGAGCTTCGGCGCAAACGCTTTGGCTGACCGACTACGACCTCTATCTCTTCGGTGAGGGCACGCATCTTCGCGCCTACGAGAAACTCGGCGCGCATCCAGGCGAAGTGGATGGCCGCCGCGGCGTGCACTTCGCGGTATGGGCGCCCAACGCAGCGCGCGTGTCGGTAGTGGGAGACCACAACGCGTGGGATCCGCGCTCTCATCCCATGCAATCGAGGGCCGTAGCGGGAATGTGGGAGACCTTCATTCCCGATATCGGAAACGGCGCGCTGTATAAATACCATATCGATTCACGGCAAAACAATTATCAGGTGGATAAAGCCGACCCCTACGGTTATGCCGCCGAAGTGAGACCGCACACGGCCTCTCGCGTATGGGACCTGTCCGGCTATTCGTGGGGGGACGATGACTGGATGGCGAGCCGCAAGAAAAAGAATTCCCTGGACTCGCCGATTTCAATTTACGAGGTGCACCTGGCGTCCTGGAGGCGCGTACCTGAAGTGGGGAATCGCTCGCTTACTTACCGCGAGATGGCGGTTCAGTTGGGCGACTACGTACATGATGCGGGTTTCACTCATGTCGAATTTCTTCCGGTTACCGAGCACCCCTTCGACGGGTCCTGGGGTTACGAAACGATCGGGTATTTCGCGCCCACCAGCCGCTTCGGGACGCCCACTGACTTCATGTTTCTGGTGGATTGCCTGCATCAACGCGGAATAGGCGTCATTCTCGACTGGGTTCCCGCGCACTTTCCGAAAGACGCAGCCGGCCTCGGCTATTTCGACGGTACGCATCTCTACGAACACGCCGACCCGCGCCAGGGTGAGCAGCCGGATTGGAATACCTTGGTTTTCAATTACGGCCGCCGCGAGGTGCAGAGTTTTTTGATCGGGAACGCGTTGTTTTGGTTTGATAAGTATCACGTCGACGGTCTGCGCGTCGACGCGGTCGCTTCCATGCTGTATCTGGACTATGGCCGGAAAGACGGTCAATGGATTCCGAATCGTTATGGCGGCAAGGAAAACCTGGATGCGGTGGACTTTTTGCGGCGAGTAAACGAGCACGTCTATGGCGCGTATCCGGACGTGATGATGGTGGCCGAGGAATCGACCGCGTGGCCGATGGTATCGCGGCCGGTCTATCGGGGCGGCCTCGGTTTCGGTCTTAAGTGGAATATGGGCTGGATGCACGACATGCTGGAATACATGTCGAAGGATCCGGTCTTTCGCAGCTTTCTTCAAAACAAAATCACCTTCAGCCTGGTGTATGCATTCTCTGAAAATTTCGTCCTGCCTCTCTCGCACGATGAAGTGGTGTACGGCAAAGGCTCGATGATCGCCAAAATGCCGGGCGATGAGTGGCAGAAGTTCGCGAACTTGCGGCTTCTCTATGGCTACATGTTCGGCCACCCAGGTAAGAAGCTCCTCTTCATGGGAGACGAGTTCGGCCAGTGGGCGGAGTGGAACCACGACGCCAGCCTAGATTGGCACCTGCTAGAAGCTCCCTTCCACAGCGGACTGCAGCGGTGGGTTCGCGATCTGAACACGTTCTATCGAGGTCAGCCTTCGCTCTTTGAAGCCGACTTCGATTCTTCCGGCTTTGAGTGGGTGGATTGCAGCGATTCCCAGCGCAGCGTGGTTTGCTTCCTCAGAAAGGGCCGGAATCCCGCAGACGTCGCGCTCTTTGTTTGCAATTTCACGCCAGTGCCGAGGCACAATTATCGTGTGGGTGTGCCGTCTGGTTCCGATTGGCGGGAGGTGTTGAACAGCGACGCGCCGCTCTACGGCGGCAGCGGTCAAGGAAACGAGGGAGGCGTGGCCACCACTCCTTTACCGATCCACGGACGGCCGTATTCATTGAATTTAACGCTTCCTCCGTTAGGCATCGTGGTCTTCAAACCGGCAGGGCGCGCATGAAAAAGCCTGGAATCACCACGGACCCGCTGTGGTACAAAGACGCGGTCCTCTACGAGTTGCACGTCCGCGCATTTTTCGACAGCAACGAGGATGGGATCGGCGATCTCCCGGGCCTGCTGCAGAAACTCGATTATCTTCAGGACTTGGGCGTTACCTGTTTATGGTTGCTGCCCTTCTTTCCATCTCCGCTCAAGGACGACGGCTATGATATTTCCGACTACCTGAACGTCCATCCCATGTATGGAACCATCGAGGACTTTAAAACCTTTCTGGCGGCGGCGCACGACCGCGGCTTGCAAGTGATGATCGAACTGGTGATGAATCATACGTCCGATCAGCACGCATGGTTTCAGCGTGCGCGGCGGGCTCCGAAGGGATCGCCGGAACGCGACTACTACGTGTGGAGCGACAGCGATCAGATGTATAGCGGCGCCCGGATCATCTTCACCGACACGGAAAAATCGAACTGGACCTGGGACCCGGTGGCGCAGGCGTATTTCTGGCATCGCTTTTTCTCGCACCAGCCGGATCTCAATTACGACAATCCCAAAGTCGTCGAGGAGATGCTCAATGTCATGCGCTACTGGCTGGACTTGGGCGTGGACGCGCTGCGTGTGGACGCGATTCCCTATCTGGTGGAACGCGAAGGGACCAGTTGCGAAAACCTTCCTGAGACCCACGTAGTGGTGAAGAAGCTGCGGCAGGAAATCGACGACGGCTATGAAGGCCGCATGATCCTGGCCGAAGCGAACCAGTGGCCCACCGACGTTCGCCCCTACTTCGGAGAGGGCGATGAATGCCATATGGCATTTCACTTCCCGCTGATGCCCCGCATCTATATGGCGCTCCGCCAGGAGGACCGGCTCCCGATTACAGACATCATGGCGCAGACTCCCGAGATTCCGGTCAGCTGCCAGTGGGCGCTGTTTCTGCGAAACCACGATGAGTTGACGCTCGAGATGGTCACCAATGACGAGCGCGATTACATGTATCTGGCGTATAGCGGCGACTCTCGTATGCGTATCAATCTCGGCATCAGGCGGCGTCTGGCGACTTTGATGGACAATAACCGGCGCCGCATCGAACTTCTGAATAGTTTGCTGTTCTCGTTTCCAGGAACCCCGGTCCTATACTACGGCGATGAAATCGGCATGGGCGATAACATCTATCTCGGCGACCGGAACGGCGTGCGCACGCCGATGCAGTGGAACGCGGATCGCAACGCCGGTTTTTCGCGAGCCCTGCCTGCCAGACTTTACAGTCCCGTGATCATGGACCCGGTGTTGGGGTACGAAGCGGTGAACGTAGAGGCGCAACAGGGCGATCCATCGTCGCTATTGAGCTGGATGCGCAATATGATTGCCCTGCGCAAACTGTTTCCGGTATTTGGCCGCGGGACGCTCGAATTCTTGAATCCGTCAAACCGGAAAGTGCTGGCGTACCTGCGGCGCTATGATGACCAGCGGGTCTTGTGTGTAGCCAACCTCTCGCGATTTGCGCAGCCGGTGGACCTGGACTTGCCGCAGCTGGAGGGCGTGATACCGGTCGAAATGCTGGGCTACGTCGACTTCCCGGCGATCGGTAAGCAACCTTACCGGCTGACGCTCGGGCCGTACGCCTTCTTCTGGCTGGAGTTGCACGGCGAGTCCAAAGAGACCGAAGCCTCCAGCCAATTGGACTCGTCGCCACTGGTGGCGGATAGCTGGGAACGTTTGCTCGAAGGCGCGGGACGAAATCGCTTGGAATCCGTGCTGCTGCCGGAGTATATTTCGAAACAAAGATGGTTCGGCGGGAAGGCGCGACGCCTCCGCTCCACCAGAATCGCGGATTGGCTGGCGTTGCCGGATTCAAATGCTGTATTAGCGCTGGTCGAAGCGCAATATGAAAAAGGAGAACCGGATACGTACTTCCTTCCGCTTGCGTTGTCTTTCGGCAAGGACGCGGACCAGCTGCATGAGACATTTCCTAACGCTATCGTTTCTTCCGCTATCTCCAGCAGAGGCTCTGGTTTTTTGCATGACGCCAGCTACGACGATCGTGCTTGCGCCGCGCTCCTTTCCTTCATCGAACATTCGAAACAAGCGCCGTCTCGGAACGGTTTGATCCGCGGCGTGCCGGGCGCCGAATTTGCAGCTCTCCGCGGCCCTGCGGACGTCCCCCTGGCAGTGCGGCGCACGTCAGCCGAACAGAGCAATACTTCGCTGCTTTACGATGGGCAGTTGATCCTGAAGTTATTTCGCCGTCAGCAGCGGGGATTAAATCCCGACTGCGAAATTGGACGGTACCTGACAGAGAAGGCCCATTTCGACGGCATACCGCCCTTTGCCGGCACCATTGAGTACGCGCCTGCAGAAGGAGAACCGGCAACCTTGGCGATGCTGCAGGGTTTCGTGGCAAATCAGGGAGACGGTTGGACGCTGACTCTCGAAGAACTGTCCCGCTACTACGAGAACTGCGCCAGCGCCGCATGGCCGGAAGGAGGAAACGCCGCGGCCGCCGAACTGATGGATCTTGCGGCACAGGAACCCTCGCAACTGGCGCGAGAGCATGTGGGGATCGCTCTCGACTCAGCCGCCATGCTGGGCAAGAGGACAGCCTACTTGCACCTGGCCCTGGCTTCCTCTAGCGAAGACCCTTCCTTCACGCCGGAAAACTTGGCCGCCAGCGATGTGCAGACCCTGGTCGCGGGTCTTCGCAAGGAGGCGGTCCGCGTGCTGGACCTGTTGAAAGATAGCGTCGCTGGCTTAGCGGATGAATTCGTCGACTTGGCCGGCCTGGTGTTGAGTCGACGGAGCCAGATTCTCAACAGCTTCAGGCTCGCCGCGGAGGACGGTACGCTAGGGCAACGCATTCGCATCCACGGAGATTATCATCTAGGTCAGGTGTTGCAGGTGAAAACGGACTATGTGATCCTCGACTTCGAAGGCGAGCCTGCGCGCCCCATTGCGGAGCGTCGCGCCAAGCTGTCTCCCATGAAAGACGTAGCCGGTATGCTCCGCTCCTTGAGTTACGCGGCGTATAGCGGTTTGATAGCCCACACCGCACGCCGTCCTGAGGATTGGGAGACTCTCGCGCCTTGGGCACGGCTTTGGGAACGGTCGATGGGAGGAGAATTTCTGCGCGCCTACCGCAATACTGCTCAGGACGCGGCGTTTCTTCCGGCAGCGGACGATGGCTTTCGAAGACTGCTGGCGGTCTTTTTGCTGGACAAGGCCCTGTACGAACTCTCCTACGAACTGAATAATCGCCCCACTTGGGTGCGCGTTCCTTTATTAGGTCTCTTGTCGCTTCCGCTCGAAGCCGGAGGACGTGAATGGAACTGGACGCCATCTCGCAGCCGGAGCTAGAACAGATCGAACGAGTCGGCAGCGCTGACCTCGTCATCGGCATTTTCGACCTGGAGCATCAGGAGGATGGCAGCAGCGCGGTCGCGATGACGCGCGACGCTCTGGCGGAATTGTCTATGCCCCTGCGGGCCATCGTGGTCTGCAATAACGGGAGCCATAGCCCGGCAGACACCACCCCCACGGTTACCGGCGACGAGCGCTCTCCGATCGTGTCTTCTTGTAGCCTGCCGCTTCCCGCGTCGGGCGAAACACCGGTGCAAAGCATTTCCAATGCCTACCGGCGGGTCTTCGCCGTCGGCAGCAAACTCGGGGTGCGTGCGTGCGCTGTAATTGCCTCCGGGGACCATCAGGCGACTCGCGAATGGATTTACCGTCTGGTCCAGCCGGTGGTGGATCTGGGATTCGATTTCGTTGCGCCCTGCTATACGCGGCAGAAGATGGAGGGTCTCCTCAATAGGAACGTACTTTCTCCGCTGCATCGGGCGCTTTACGGCGAACAGCTTGAAAATCCCATGGGTCCTGATTTCGGCGTCTCGGGAAAGCTTCTGCAGCGGATTCTCGGTGAGGATTCCGCCCGGCGCGGTGGGTCCGATCACAATATTCTGGTAGAGATTGCTTCCACTGCCGCGGTCGGCGGCTTTCAGGTGTGCGAAACGCATTTGGGCGTCCGCACACAACGTCCTACGGACTGGGGGAACTTGAGCACCCTACTGGCGGAAGTTCTGGGAGCTACATTTCTCGAAATGGAGGGGCGGGCCGCCCACTGGCAAAGCATTCGAGGCTCGAAGATTTTGCCCAGATTCGGCTCGCCCGAAGCTTCGCCGCCAGACACCGGAACCGTGGACGTACACGGCATGATTGAATCGTTTCAGTTGGGAGCGCAAAACCTGCAGGATGTTTGGGGCCTGATTCTGCCTCCCACGACCTTGCTGGAGTTGAAAAGGTTGTCGCGGCTGCCAGAGGATAAGTTCCGGATACCCGACCATCTGTGGGTTCGAATCGTGTACGATTTCGCGCTCGGACACCGGCTGAGGACGATCAGCCGCGATCACCTTCTGCGATCGATTACGCCGCTTTATCTAGGATGGATCGCTTCCTACGCGCTGGAAATGCAAACCGCCGGTGCGGCGGAGGTCGATTCGCGTATAGAACGCCTATCCAAGGCATATGAAGATAACAAATCTTATTTGGTTTCCCGTTGGCGATGGCCCGATCGTTTTAACCCGTGATGTTGAGGAGGGGATATGTGGGATCAAGTTGGACAAGCACTCAAGCTTTCGATGACCAAAATGTTAAGCCAGTTGGCGAGCCTGGTGCCCGGCATTGTAGCGCTGGTGACGGCGCTATTGGTCGCTGGATTGATCGCGTGGGCACTGTCGGCTATTCTGCGGCGGTCGCTCGCCGGTTTCGAGTTCGACCGGAGGGTCGCGCAATGGGGCTTCCCGGCTGTGGCGGAATGGTCGCCCTCCTCGAGCCCTACGCTGCTGGTGACTCGCGCGATTGCCTGGATCATCATCCTCATGGGATTCCTGATCGGCATCTCGGCCTTCGATGGGGCGCTCCCTTCCCAATTCGTAATACGCCTGTTTACCTATCTGCCTGACGTGGTAGCGGCGATTGTGGTTTTCGTGGCGGGCAGCATCATCGCCAGATTTCTCGCGCGCAGCGTGCTGATCGGGGCCGTCAATATGAACTTGCAATACGCGCGGCTCCTGAGCGTTGGCGTGAAATGGCTGGTGACGGTTCTCGCCGTGACCATTGCGATCGAGCGTCTGGGTATCGGAGGCGGCATCATCCGTCTGGCATTCGGCATTCTGTTTGGCGGAATTGTCCTGGCATTGGCTCTGGCCGTCGGTCTAGGGTCCAAAGACCTAGTGAGCAGATCTCTGGAGCGTGAGACCAGCAAAGCATCTACGCCGAACCTGAAGGAGCCGGTCGGCCATTTGTAGGTAGAATGTTACTTGAGCCAGGTAGATGCGACCCGCGGCGACGCCGTCGAATCTTTACGCAGGTGTTGCTGCCAGTGGGGGCTGAAGGCATCCGGCCGTCCTTTGGGACACCACCAAATCTGGGCGCGCGACAGCATGATCGCTTCGCTAGGCGCTCGTTTCGTCCAGGATAACCAGATCCAAGAAGCTAGCCAGGCGAGTCTCTCCCTTCTGCGGGACCACCGCGGGCCGCGCGGAGCCATTCCCAACAACGTCGATTGCGTAACGCTCCGTCCCAATTTCCGCGCCTATGCCGACGGAGGATTGTGGTGGATCGTCGCCAGCACGTTTTTGACGCCGGACCTGGATGTGGTGCGTGAGGTTCTTTGCTGGTATGAATACCAGAACGTCGATCAAAGTGGCTTGCTCAGCATGCAGGAAAGCTCGGACTGGCAGGATCTCTTCTGCACGCGCGGTAAAGGTTTGTACCTCAATTGCCTTTACGTGATGGCGCTGCGCCGTGCCGCGGAACTTTTTAGCGGCGACGAAGCCGATCATCTCCGCCACCGGGCCGAGTTGGTCGCCGGCCGCATCAATACCTATTTTTGGTATGCGGGCGATGGGAATATCGAACGGCCCATGTCACATACATTCAGCACGGAGGGCACGCCTCTGCGGGATTCGATGGGGCGCACGCGGGAGCTGCCCGTGAAGCGCTATCTGAGCGGGGAGCAATATTATTTGCCCTACCTCGGATTTCGCAGCCTGGGCGAGTGGTTCGATTCTTTCGGGAACCTCATGGCCATTCTTGCAGGGGTTGCCGATCAGCAGCAGAGCGATATCATTTTGGATTTCATCTCGCGACACTCAATGGATATCTGGCCGCTTCGCAGCCTGACTCCGGTGGTGCGGCCGGGCGACGCGGACTGGCGCGACTACTATGGGTCACTCAACGCTCCACATCATTACCACAATGGCGGTGTGTGGCCTTTTCTGGGCGGATTCTACGTCGCTGCGCTGGTGAAAGCGGGCCGGGCGGAGGCCGCTGAGCTGGCGTTGCGGAATCTCGCCCAGTTAAACCAATGCGGTCATTTTAACGAGTGGCACCATGGCGAAACCGGTGACCCGATGGGCGCTCAGGACCAAGCCTGGTCGTCGGGAATGTATTTGTTCGCGTGGGAGTGCGTCACACGCGGGCAAGCGCTGGTGTAGTGTTCCCAGTGGGAAGCGGCTGCGGCGATTGCGAGGATTCCACGAGCACCACCAGCGAACGTTGCATGACGGAATAGAGTTTTCGGCTTTTACGCTTCTTCGCAACCAAAAGCTGCCGGGTGTCAAGGTACAGTTCCCAGATTTTCCCGGATTTCAGCGGAGGAAGCGAAAAGCGGATCATTTCGTAATGAGGATTGCATAGGATCAGGAACGTGTCGTCGCAGATCGGCTCGCCGACAGCGTTCACATCGTCCAAGGTACGGCCGTTGAGCAACATGCCCACACAACGGACCCAGCCCGCATGCCACTCCTCTTGACTCATTTCTTTCCCGTCGGGCCGGAGCCATAGAATATCCCCTTCCGAAGCGCCGTTCACCAAGCGATCCGGAGCTTCGGGATCTATGCGCCGGTCCTGAAAAAACTTTCTACGGTGCAGGTTCGGATGACTCTTGCGCAACTCGATCATGCGGCTGGCGAAGTGCAGCAAGCTGCGGCGCGCGGGGTCAAGGTCCCAATCGAACCAGCTGGTCTCATTATCCTGCGCGTAGGCATTGTTATTGCCATTCTGCGTGCGGCCGACTTCGTCGCCTCCGCAAATCATGGGGATTCCTTGCGAAAGCAGAAGGCTCGCCAGGAAATTTCGTTTCTGGCGTTCCCGAAGTTCCAGGACTTCCCGGTCGTCGGTGGGCCCTTCCGCTCCGCAGTTCCACGAGTGATTGTCATTCGTGCCGTCCCGGTTATCCTCCCCGTTGGCCTCGTTATGTTTCTCGTTGTACGCCACCAAATCATGCAAGGTGAAACCGTCGTGGGCGGTGACGAAGTTGACGCTGGCGGTGGGGTGGCGGCTATCGCATTGGTATAAATCGCTGCTTCCGGTGAGACGGTAGCCCAGTTCCGCCAGTTGTCCGTCATCTCCCTTCCAGTAGCGCCGTACCGCGTCGCGATAACGGCCGTTCCACTCGGCCCATAAGGCCGGAAATTTGCCCACTTGGTAACCGCCCTCGCCCACGTCCCATGGTTCGGCGATCAGCTTGACCTGCGAGATCACCGGGTCCTGATTGATGATGTCGAAGAAAGAGGAGAGCCGGTCCACTGCGTGCAGTTCCCGCGCAAGAGCCGCGGCGAGATCGAAGCGGAACCCGTCCACGTGCATTTCCAGGATCCAATAGCGTAGGCTATCCATAATCAGTTTCAACACCTGCGGATGGCGCACGTTCAGTGTGTTGCCGGTTCCCGTGTAGTCCATGTAGTAACGCGGCTGCTCCGCCATCAGGCGATAGTAGGTTCGATTGTCCACGCCCCGAAAACTCAGAGTGGGTCCCAGTTGGTTGCCTTCCGCTGTGTGATTGTAAACGACATCGAGGATGACTTCGATGCCGGCCCGATGCAGTCCTTTCACCATCGCCTTGAATTCGCCCACTTGTTGCCCTTGACCGCCGCTGCTTGAATACCGCGCTTCCGGTGCGAAAAAACTGATGCTGTTATAACCCCAATAGTTGCGCAGGCCTTTATCGAGCAGAACTTTGTCATCCAGAAACGCATGCACGGGCATAAGCTCCACGGCCGTGATCCCGAGATTCTTCAGATAAGTGAGGATGGAGGGATGTGTGAGCGCGGCGTAGGTCCCGCGAATCTCCTCCGGCACTTGTGGATGCCGGGCTGTGAGGCCCTTCACGTGGACCTCATAGAGCACCGAATCATGGAGCGCCGTGAGTGGGGGCCGATCGTTTTCCCAATCGAAGCTGGAAACGGTAACCACGCCCTTGGGTACGGCGACGGCGTCGTCGCGTTGGTCCGGCTGCAGATCCTCTTCGGGTTTTCCGAGTTCGTAGCCGAAGACAGGGGCACTCCAATCCACGGAGCCCGCCAAGGCTTTCGCATACGGATCGATTAAAAGTTTGGTGGGGTTGAAACGAAGTCCTTGTTCCGGATCGTAAGGACCGTGTATACGGAAGCCATAATAGTGGCCCGGTCGAATCCCAGGTACGTAGCAGTGCCAGACCTTGCCGGTAGATTCTCGAATGGCGATGGTTCTGCACACTCCGCTTGCGGGATCGTCGAAGAGGCACAGCTCCACCGCCGTGGCGTCCTCGCTGTAGATCGAAAAATTGACTCCTGTTCCGTCCCAGGTGGCGCCCTGAGGATAGGGTTTGCCGGGAAGAATCGCCCTTGCCATCGTTGCTAGACGTCCCTTCCGTCGTGAGTGACTCGTAGAATTGCCACCGAATCGGGCTGCAATTCGACGCCGGTTTCATGGATGACGCAGTCAGCCTCGGAAGCGAGAACTATTGTGCCAGGAGATGCCAGAGTCACCGTGCGCGTTTCTTGCGAAAGATTCAGCGCAATGACGTACCCGCCGCGGCGAAAAGCCAACCACTGCTCGCACTCTGAGAACCGCACGTCCACCCGATCCAGCCGTCCATCGGTGAATTCAGGGGCGGTACGCCGCAGCGCGATCAATTGCTTGTGCCATGCCAGCAGGCTTGCATGGGGCTCCCGTTCCAGTTCTGTCCAATTTAGTTTTGACCGCGCGAACGTCTCCGGGTCCTGCGGATCGGGAATATCCGCTGCCTTCCACCCGAATGCCGCAAATTCCTGGCGCCGCCCTTCCGAGACTGCTTGGGCAAGTTCCGGCTCTTCGTGATTTGTGAAGTAGTGAAAAGGGGTGTCCGCTGCGAACTCTTCTCCTTGAAACAGCATCGGAATGAAGGGAGCGCATAACACGACAGCGGCACCGATCTTGAGCCTCCCCAGGTTCATCAGACGACTGCTCCGCTCGCCTTGGGCGCGATTGCCGACTTGATCGTGCGTCTGCAGGTATCCGAGAAACCGCCAGCCGGGAAGGCCTTCCGGCTTTCGTCCGTGCGGGCGCCCGCGAAAGCGAGAGTGCCTTCCATCGAAGACAAATGCGTTTTCGAGGGCGCGGCCCACATCGCCCAGCGTGCCGAAGTCCTGATAATAACCGGCGCGTTCACCCGTCAATACGCTATGCAGGGCGTGATGAAAATCATCGCTCCATTGCGCGTCGATTCCATAGCCCCCGGCCTCAGTGGGTGTCACCACACGGGGATCGTTCAGGTCGCTCTCGGCGATCAGGACCAGGCTGCGGCCCAGATGCGCTTCTAACTCCTTCACTTCGCCCGCAAGCTGTTCGAGGAACGGAACGGCAGAGCGGTCAAAGAAGGCATGGATCGCGTCAATGCGCAGTCCGTCGAAATGGTAATCGCGCAGCCACATCAAAGCGTTGTGGCAGAGAAAACGGCGGACCTCACTGCTGCCTGCGCCGTCCAGATTGACGGCGGATCCCCAGGGAGTGCTGTAGCGCGTCGTGAAGTAAGGGCCGAAGCGGCCGAGGTAATTCCCGGACGGGCCGAGATGGTTGTAGACCACATCCAGCAGCACCGCGAGGCCCGCCGCGTGGCAGGCATCGACGAAGCGCTTCAGACCTTCGGGACCGCCATACGCGTGATGCGGCGCGAATAAATCAGCGCCGTCGTAACCCCAGCCCCACGCTCCCGAAAATTCCGCGACCGGCATCAGTTCCACGTGGGTAATGCCGAGTTGCTGCAAATATGCGAGACGCTCCACTGCGCTATCGAAAGTTCCTTGCGGAGTGAAAGTTCCGATATGCAGTTCGTAAATGACGGCGGAAGAAAGCATGGGCGGACGCCATCCTGCATCGCTCCATTGGAATCTGGAATGGTCCACTACACGCGAGCGCCCGTGGACGCCATAAGGTTGCCATGGCGACCGTGGATCGGGCAGCGGATCGCCGCCGTCGAGCACGAAGGCGTAGTCCATGCCGTGGCCGGCATCCGTACAATCGCCGCGCCAGTATCCATTTTGTTCCGGGTTCATGGGAACTAAGGAACCGTCGAGGAGCAACTGAACCTTTTCGGCGAGCGGCGCCCAAACCCGGAACGAGGTCATGCGGATTGTACCCGGGTCAGAAGCGCTACCGGGAATCGGCTCAAGAGCGCGCTCATCTCCGCCTTGCCTTCCCCGATCCGTTCGCCCGTGAACTGGTTTTCCCAGGTTCCTGGCGGCAGTTCCAAACTGCTTTCTTCCCAGCTACCGGCGCCGAGCAGAAGCCGCGGTACGACGGTGATCACATCCTCGCCTCGCCGGAACGCCACTAGAGATCCGGCTCTGGGACCGGTTGCCCACAGAGCGCTATACGCTCCTTCGGCTCCGAAGCATTTTGGATGCGCGGCCCTGGCTCGCAAGGCTTGCCGGACGGTCCAGAGTTTGGGCAAACCTTCGCAGGCGCGCGCCATGATTTGCTCCGCGGTGAGTTGATCGACGTCGGACAACAGACGACGCCGCAAAGCGAAGTCCACCGGTCTGCGATTGTCGGGATCCACCAGGCTGAGATCCCAGAGTTCGCAGCCCTGATACAAATCAGGGACACCCGGCGCGGTCAATTTCAATAAGGCTAAGGCAAGCGAGCTCGCTTGAGCGCCTGGAAGCAAGAGTGCCACGAAGGCTTGGAAATCCGCCACGAAGGCGGCATCGCCCAACACGGATGCGATAAATTTTTCAAGAGCTTCCTCGTACGCTGCGTTGGGCTCGACCCATGACGTACGTTCCTTTCCTTCTCGAGCGGCCTTTCGCATGTATTCGACCGCGCGCTCGACGGAAATCGGCCAAGCGCCCACCAGCGTCTGATACAGCAAATACTCCGCTTTCCGATCCGGCACATCGCCGGTGCGATACTGCGCATTGGCCGCCGACCAGCGCGTCACGGCTTCGGCCCACGCCGGCGCCATCTCGGAAAGCGCGCTGATTCGCGAGCGCACATCCTCCCCGCGTTTCGTATCGTGAGTGGAGGTGCAAAGCATGGTGAATGGGTGCCGCGCTTGAGTCTCCGAACACCACTTATGAAACTCCTCGACGGAGACGCCAAACCGCGCCGGATTCCCACCGACCTCATTCAACGAAATGAGCCGGAAATAATTGTAGAAGGCGGTGTCCTCCACCCCCTTCGCCATAGTGGCCGCCGTGAGTTGCTGGAAGGCCATGACGAATTCGTCCTCGACTGCACCGCGCACTCGAAGCGTCAGAATGTCGCGCAGAAAATCGATCAGCCGCTCATCGAGATCGGCGCGCAACGCGCGGGCTGCGTCGAGCGCGCGCGAAATGGTTTGGGAGTCGGCCGGTGACACCTGCCCCGACTCCGCTCGCACGTAGGTTCGATAAACGGGAAAGCAGGCGAGTACAGCTCGAATTGCTTCGTGCAGCTCATGACGCGTATAGTCGCGATAATTACGATGCTCCTCGCAAATCTGCACCAGGAGTGCGGTGAGGCGGTTGACGTCGCCGCCTAGAATGTCGCGCAGGACTTGCGACTTCTTCTCATACACCAGCGCGGCGAAGTCCACGGGTTCGCCGGTGAATTCGCGGTACAACTCGTTCAGCGGGGCTTCGCCGTGGGGGTCCACGAAGAGGCCGCCGGCCAGATTGAGGAAATCGTAGCCGGTGGTGCCCGCGATGGCCCAATCGTCCGGAAGGGATTCTTCCGGCTGAAGAATCTTTTCGGCCACCACCCAGGCCTGGGGCGCCGCGCTGCGCAGCCGGCGGAAATATTGAGCCGGGTCGCGAAGGCCGTCAGCATGGTCCACGCGAACTCCGTCCAACTGACCGGCCCGCAGCCATTGAAGGATTAACGCGTGAGTATCGGCGAAGACGAACTCGTTTTCAACGCGCACGCCTACCAGGGAATTGATATCGAAAAAACGCCGGTACACCATCTCAGTGGCCGCCGTGCGCCAACGGGACAACCGGTAGTTCTGCCGCATCAAAAGGGCGTCCAGACGATCGAAATCGGCGTTCAGAGCCGCCACACACGCGTCGATCGCGTCGGCGATCTCAGGCTGCTCCGAACATAACCGCGCCAGCAGGCGCCGGATCGTTTCCTTGTTGCGATGATGGGCGTTCAGGCCTGCCCAGTTGGTTTCGGCGACGGACTGCCGCAGATAAGCGAGTGCGTCCGCGAGGAAACTGAATTCCGCGCTACCGGCGCGTTGGGCGCAACTCTCGAGCAGCTCCGAAACGGATTCGGGCGCGACGGGAAAGGTGTGGTCGCCGTAGCGGAGTACAAAACTCCCGTCATTCCTCTGTAATGTTAAATTGCCGGCTTCGATGACTCGGCCCGAATGATCTTCGAGGATCGGCAGTAACACTTTATTGCGCAACTTCTCCTCGGGTGCGTTCCAATCGATGTCGAAATACGGCGCGTAGCGGCTGGCTTGTCCGTTTTCGAGTGTGTCCCACCACCACTGGTTGTAGTGTCCGGTGATCGCCATATGATTGGGGACGATGTCGAGCACCTGACCAAGGCCGGAGTCGGCGAGTTTCTGGACTAACTTTTTGCGCCCTTCCTCGCCACCCAGTTCCTGGCTCACCTGATGGTAGTCGACGGTGTCATAGCCGTGAGTGCTCCCGGGAGCTGCCTGCAAGTATGGCGAACAATAGACATGCGAGATTCCCAGCTCGCGCAGGTAGTCGATGACTCCGCTGGCGGCCTCAAAGTTAAATTCAGGCCGGAGCTGCAATCGGTAAGTGGCGAGCGGAAGCAGCAAACTGAGATCCTCCAAGGTTTGCCGCAGCGGCAAAGCCAGAAGCGCCCGAATCTTAGTGCAATTTTGTCGCCACTAAGCCGCTAGCCAGTGGTGCGCCCGGAGGGACTCGAACCCCCGGCCTACTGATTCGAAGTCAGTCGCTCTATCCAGCTGAGCTACGGGCGCGCGTTGCCTCATCGTATCATCCCTACACGGGTGACTGAAACTGAAATCAAGTACACGCGGCTAGGGACGGGGAATCCTCGCGCTCGCGCCGTTCGAGCGCCGCGTGGAGAGTTGCAACAGGAAAACAAAAAGCTGCGCGAAGCGGCAAAAAGGCCTATTGAAAAGCTCCCGCCCACGTGAACTGCCCGGCCGCGGTGAACTGCAATCCCACAACAGACGTATCCGCGGTCGCTGCGCTGAAGGTGAGCAATCCGCGCGCATCCGCGATGGCCGGATGCATCGCCGCGGACACGAAAGTCTGCTGGGTATGGGGCTGAAGCAGGAGCGAAACGGTGGACTGCACGCCGCCGTCGGTCACAAACAACATCGATACGGTGAGCGGCTGGATGGGATTGGTGTTGGCCACCGCGATGGCGGTCGCATTCCCTTGCGTGTTATCGAACGGCATGGAGACGCCGGCGGTGGACGGCGCGGCAACTTCAGTCCCTAAGGAATCGCGCAAGCCGCCGACGCTGAATTGATAGTTCGCCCGCACGCCGATTTTTCCGCTGCTCGCGATCTCGGCCCACCCCTGCTGCAACGCCGACGAAGTGCCGGGACTCTCCGCGAAAAACGTACCGCCGGGCGTTAAAGTCCCCGACAGAGTTCCCGCCGTTCCGTTCAGAACGGGAAACGGCAGAGCGTTGCCGTCCTGCCCCCAGAAATTGAAATGAAAGGTCACCGGGACTTTATCGGTATTGGTGATGACGAAACGCGTTTTCCAACCGCCGCCATCCACGATCTGCGGAATTCGCAGGGCATCGGTGAACCACTGGTCCGTGGGTGTTCCTTCCACGTCAAAAGCGAGGGCGGCGTTGGGGACGTTCGTGACGACCCAGCCAAAGCCGTAGTTGTACGCCATGGTGCTGGGCGCTCCTTTCCCCTCCACATTGTCCACATTCCAGACTAAGAGGCTTTTGGGGAGGGCCGGCGAAGCGATAATCCAATACGGATGTCCAGCCAGCAGCGGCACGGTAGAAACAGGATGAACCGTCTGTATCAGAGAGGATGTTCCGCCCATTTGTGACGGAACGACAATCCCTGTCCAGGTCTCGATCACCGCGCCGGGGACGCCGGCAGCGTCTTGATTCAGGCTGAGAGTGACGGCGCCCGAGGGAGATCCAAGCTCCGCTTGTTCGAAGGTGAGCGCGATGTCGATTTGAGTTAGATTAAAAGTGCCGGACGGCGTAAAAGTTCCCGCTGCCAGGGCCGTTCCGGCGAGCCCCGCCGTAGGGGCCGCTGCTGAACCCGCGACCCACTGCCCGCCGCAGCACTCGTAGGTTTGTCCCGGCAGGAAACTGTTATAAACCGTGACATTTTGTGCGGCTGCCGGAATAGCCGCAAGAATTAAGACCGCAAGGCGCAAAAAATTCCGGTCGAATTTAATCCGCATATTTTCACTCAGTGTATACCGAAATGTTCCGGTGATGAGCGGAGTGGTCGCAGACAGCCGTAAGACGGGTGCTGCGCCCGGAGCGACTCGAACACCCGGCCTACTGATGCGAAAGTTTATCGCTCTATCCAGCTGAGCTACGGGCGCGCGTTGCCTCATCGTATCATCACTACATAGGTGACTGAAACTGAAATCAAGCTGTCGTGGCAAGGCTCCGCGGAAGAAGCGCGAGCTCTGATCGAGCGCCACGGCTACAGCCTTTCGTCGCCGCGGACGCTCGAAGCGGACCAGCTGTTCGACTTGGCCTCAGGGGCCTTGCGGCAATCCGATCAGGTCTTGCGGATGCGCAAGCTTTCGTCGGCCGAAGAGGGCCAGCGCGCCATGGTGACATATAAAGGATGCGCCAGCCGTGAAATTTACAAGAGCCGCGAGGAAATTGAGTTCGACGTTTCCGATCCCAATGCGTTTACGCTGGTACTCGAGCGCCTGGGGTACCATCCCGGCTTCCGTTATGAGAAGTACCGCACCATGTTCAAGGCCTACGGAGAACCCGGCCTCATCACCATCGATGAGACTCCCATCGGCGCATATCTGGAGCTCGAAGGCCCGCAGGCGTGGATCGATAATACTGCGGCCCGCTTGGGTTTCGCTGCTGCGCAGTTCTTGACCGTTAGTTATGCCGGGCTCTACCGGGAACACTTGAAGCTACATCCGGAGGCTCCTCCCGATATGACCTTCGATTTAGGTAAGCCTTACACTGCTGAGACAAAATGACCTTAGAAGGCCTCAAAAGCATTGAACCCAGGAAGGTCCGGTGCTATTCTTCATCTAGATTGAAAGAGACGCCAAAGCATCCGGGGCTGGGAACGAAATGATTGAACTCGTCACGACGATAATCATCACCGTTAGCTCAGTGCTGTTGTTCGGATACTGGTTCCGTTACACCTGCCTGCTGATCTTGAGTGCGAAGACCACGCGGGACTTTGCCGGCCAGGTAGTGATGGCGAATCAACTCGGCTTCCTGGACGTGCAAGCTCAGTTGCGGGCCAGCGCGGGCAATCTGGATACGCTGCGCGATGCCCTCGACCGCGATTACGCGGTGCTGAATGGTTTGATGAAGGCGGCCGGCGATGCTTCCTTTGAAGGCTCCTCGCTTGAACAGACCATGCTGGCGATTAACTACCGCGTGATGCGCGCTTCTTATAGCGTCACCGGCGCGTTCTCGCCATCCGCCGCTCGCAAGGCGCTGGAAGAAATGTCGATGGTGGTTGCGCACTTCGCGAACGCCATGGGCCAGCAAGCCGCCGCCGGCGCTGCTGCTTAATCCTCCACTCAGTTGTACTTTTAATCGGGGCGCTGCGTGCGCGTGGTTTCGATCCCCATGCTGAAGTGCTCGCCCAGATACACCCGGCGGACTTCGGGATCGTTGCCTAACGATTCAGGAGAGCCGGAGCGGAAGATGCGCCCGTTGTTGATGATGTAGGCGCGGTCGGTGACGGCCAATGTCTCACGCACGTTGTGATCCGTCATCAGGATGCCGATGCCCGAATTCTTGAGATCGAAAATGATCTTCTGCAATTCCAGCACCTGAATGGGATCGATGCCGGAGAACGGCTCGTCCAGCAGCAGAAAGCTGGGCTGGATTACCAGGCTGCGCGCGATCTCCACACGGCGGCGCTCACCGCCGGAGAGCACGTAGCCTTTACTCTTGCGAACCTGCTCCAGGCCCAGTTGTTCGATCAAGCGGTCCATGCGATCCAGGCGCTCGCGCCGGCTGAGGCGCAGGGTTTGCAGAATCGCCATCAGGTTGTCTTCGACCGAGAGCTTGCGGAAGACCGACGCTTCCTGCGGCAGATAGCTGATGCCCTTGCGCGCGCGCTGGTACATGGCCAGTTGCGTCAAATCGTTGTCGTCGAGCAGCACGCGGCCGGAATCCGGCGTGATCAGCCCCACGATCATGTAAAACGAAGTAGTCTTGCCGGCGCCATTGGGCCCCAGAAGACCCACGACTTCGCCCTGCTTCACACGCACCGAAACGTTGTCCACAACCTTACGTCCGCGATAGGACTTGCTAAGCTCGGTCGTCTGAAGGGTATGCACTGGCCTGCTTATTTTTTGCGGAACAGCGTGTCGGCGGGGCGATTTTCAACGCCGTTCACCAGCAGCCTATCATTGTTGGACCACCAGGTCAATTGTTTGCCGCGAGTTTGCCCCTTTATGCTGTCGACCAGGAGCGGTTCGCCGCCATTCATGATCACCTTTTGTTCGGTGGTGTAGTACTCACCATGTTCTCCGGTGCCGGTGCGGGTGCGCTTGTCAGCGGTACTGACAATTTTCACCTCGCCATCGGCGAAGGCTTTGTCGAGAGTGCTCGATGAGTCCTTGTCATTTAAGTAGGCTTTCAGTTCCTTGCCGTTCACGGTGAGGCCGGGACGGACCATGGCGGCGCCGCCTTGGTAATGGGCCAGGCGCGTGTCATCCGAATAAACCAGGTCCGGTGCGCGGACTACGGTGAAGATGGGCGCGGAGGGGGGCTTGGGCTTGTCGTTTGCGGCCTTGTCGTTCGCGGCCTTGTCGTTTGCGGCCTTGTTATCCGCGGCCTTACCGGGGGCGCCTTTGTCGGCGGTCTTATCGTCAGACGATTTATCGGCGAACTGGCTCACCACTTTCCCGTGCGCTTCGAAGGCCTGGGTCATGCGGTTGATGTCGATGCGGTCGGCTTCGACGCGGTTGGGGCCCTGCCACACTACGGCGTTGCCCTCATAGTGCAGCTTCCGGTTATGCTCGGCCGAAGTCATATGCTGGGCACGGCCTTGCATAACGTCAGAGGTGGAGAGTAGCGCGGAGGACGACGCCTTGTCGTCCGGCAAGCGGGTGGTAGCGACGCGGCCATCGGCGACGAAATCTCCGGATTTCTGATCCATGACCAGGCGATCGGCGGAGGCTGAGCCCGTAGGATCGAAGGTGCGCGCCGAGCCTTCGAGCGTGATCAGGTCCTTGGCCTGTTCGAGTGTGGCGTGATCGGCGGTGGCGCGGCGGGTGCCTTCTTCGTAGCGGAAGTCGGTCTTTTGTTCCAGACGTGCCAGTTCACTGGTCTTGGGATCGAAGGTGGCGAGCAGCTCCTTACTCTGCGTCAGCATCGGGCGGCGGAGCGGGCACACCCGGTTTGTCGGTGCGGGTGAACGCATTGATGGTTCTGAAGGACTGGATGCGGTTATCGGGCCCGTAGGCGATCCAGATATGGTCGCCCTTCACGAAGCGCTTGGGCTGGCCGATGCGATTGGGCAGAAAGTCGATGGTGCCGGCGCCGTCGGTTTCGACGGTATCGATTTCGCGTCCACCGGGACGCATGTTCAGGTGGATCACTTCGCTGTGCAGGATGCGCGTGTCACCCAGCATTTCGCCGGGACGCGGCAAAGGCACTGCTTCGGCCACCGCCTGCTTCATCGCTAGAGCATGGGTTAGAGTGCTGTCCTTCTTCGTGGGATCGAATTGCAGGTCGATCGTATCGCCGGTTACGGTGGTGCGCATGGCGTTGGCGGTCGAGACCAGCTTGCCGTTTTGCTGGCCTTTGATCTCCTGGATGATCATGTCCTGGCCGAAAGTCAGCATCAGGATTTCGGCCCCGAACTCGACCTTGCGCCCGGGATTTTCCTCGACGCCATGAGCGGACTGGGAGAACACCTCTTTGATGACGCCCTTATCCAGCGTCACGATGGCGGCCGCGCCCTCCATGTGCAGATTTTCGCGCGTCAACTTCGACCAGGGCAGCAGGAAAACCTTGGACTCGGCCTCGCGGTAATACGCTTCGCCGGCTTCGATCAGCATGGGCTTTGAGCCCGGGCCTTTGCCCATCCAGTGGAGCACCACTTTACTGCGCAGGTGCAATTCGCGCGAGTTGGGATCGTAGTCGACGCCCATGGCGGAGCCGTAGCCTTGCTCGAATTCGAACTTGGCCTCGCGGTCGGTTGAGGCTTTGCCGGTATCGCTGGCAAAATGCACGCCGGAGGTGTGGATCTTCACGATGCGGCCTTGGGTCAGCGGATCGTCAGTGGCGTTTTTCTTGTTCGCCGTCGGCATGATGATGTCCACTTGGCCGTCGGAATACAGACTCTTGGCGACGATGTCGAATTGCGCTTGCGCACTGCGGACCAGATCGTATTGCGCGCCTTCTTTATGAAACAGTTGCAATTCGACACCATTCAGCTCCATTACGGAGGGCGCCTGCACTTGGCGGAAGCTTTTGGCGCGGATGGTCACGCGGGGGCGTTCACCGTCGCTTTGGGTGTAGACCCAGTCACTGGCGCGTCCGTTGATTCCGGTTTCGAGGGGCGGCGGGGCGGGCGGCGTATCGCGGGCAAGCGCCTGCTGGCGCTTGAGGTAAGTTTGGCCAACGAACGCGACGATCGCGAGGAGGGCGGCGAGAATCAGCCACCGGCTGAGGCGCATAGATTGATTGGAAGCCTTAATGTCAGGATAACAAATAGACGCTAAAGGGCCGCCACAAGTTTACTTAAAAGCACAATGCGGTCGGTTATTCGGTTGATCAAGATGCTCTCAGTGACGGCGTGGGCGCCTTCGCCGACTGCTCCCAGGCCGTCGAGGGTGGGGATGCCGAGCGCCGCGGTGAAGTTGCCGTCGGAACCGCCGCCGGCGGAGGATTCCTTCAGTTCGACGCCCAGCTCCGCTGCCAGTATTTGGGCTTTTCGGAACAGTGACCGCACGCCGGCGGTGCGTTCCAAGGGCGGACGGTTCATGCCGCCGGTTACGCTGATCGAGCAGCGTTTGTCGAAGGGTTTGAGTGACGCAAACTGGCGTTCGAGGTAGCGTGCGCCGGATGCTTTGGGGATGCGGACGTCGATTTCGACCTGGCATTCTGCGGCGATCACGTTGCTGCGGGTGCCGCCGTGGATCACGCCGGGGCTGACGGTGATCCCGCGGTCGAGGCGCGAAAAAGTGGCGATTTTTTGAATCTGGCGCGACATTTCGACGATGGCGCTGGCGCCGCTCGCGAAGTCGAGTCCGGCGTGGGCGGCGCGGCCGTGGACGGTTACGGTGTAGTCGCCGACACCTTTGCGCGAGGTTTTGAGTTTGCCGTCGAGCCCTTGGCTGGGTTCGAGAACCAGGACAGCGGCGCTGGCGCGGGCGGCTTCTTCCGTGAGTGGACGCGAGGACGGACTGCCGACTTCTTCGTCCGAATTGACTTGCAAGATCACTTTGCGGGATATGGGGAGGTCTTGTTCCCGCAGAGCGCGCATCGCGTAGATAAAAAACACGAGACCCGCTTTCATGTCGAACACGCCAGGGCCCCACAAGCGGCCTTGCGACTCGCGGAAGGGCATGCTGCGGAGGGTACCGATGGGCCAGACGGTATCGGAATGGCCGAGCGCCAGAATCTGTCCTGATTTTTTGGAGCCGGGCAGCAGGAACTCGCAGCGCAGATGTTTGCCGGGGTACATTTTCACGCGTGCGATGTCTTTTACAGTTGCGGCGAAGAGGTCGACAAAGCGCTTGATGCCGGCGGGGCTGTCGCTGGGCGATTCGCATTCGACGAACTGGCGTATGGTGGCGATGACGTGTTTTTGGGAGATGCCCATCGTTCGTAGGATAGCGCCTGCTATAATTCAGAATTCGCATGTCCACCACTGTTTCTACACGCGCTTTGGACATCGACGCCATCCGCGAGATTTTGCCGCACCGCTATCCGTTTCTGCTGGTGGACCGCATTGAGGAACTCGAAACGGAACGCGTCGTCGGCATCAAGAATGTGACCTTCAATGAGCCCTTCTTTGCGGGGCATTTTCCGGATTATCCGGTGATGCCGGGGGTGCTGATCATCGAAGCTATGGCGCAGGTGGCTGGCGTCCTGGTGCTCAGCGGCATTCCGGATCGCAAAAACAAGCTGGTGCTGCTGGCGGGCGTGGATGGAGCGAAGTTCCGCAAGCCGGTGCGCCCGGGCGATCAACTGCGCATGGAGATGAAGGTGCTGCGCAGCCGGGCGACCATGGCTAAAGTGTCGGGGACGGCTACGGTCGACGGCGTGGTGGTGGCCGAAGCTGAAATTCTTTGTGTGCTGGCTGACCGTCAATAGCGATGTCGATACATCCGACAGCAATTGTCGATTCCACGGCGAAAATCGCGGAGTCGGCTGAGATCGGACCGTATTGCGTCCTTGGTGCGAACGTCGAGATCGGCGCGCGCACGGTGGTGAAAGCGCACGTGGTCATGGAAGGGCCGCTGGCCATCGGCGAGGACAATGTTTTCTTTCCGTACTCAACGGTGGGGGTCGCGCCACAGGATTTGAAGTATCACGGGGAGCGGTCCTGCACACGCATCGGGAATCGTAACAAGATTCGCGAGTTCGTTACGATCCACCGGGGGACTGAGGGCGGCGGGATGGTCACAACCATCGGCGATGATAATCTTCTGATGGTGCAGGTCCATATCGCGCATGATGTGCGGCTGGGCAGCCACTGTGTGCTATCGCACGCGGCGACCGTCGGCGGGCATGTGGCGATTGAGGATTGGTCAGTGGTGGGCGCGGGCAGTGCGATTCACCAGTTCTGCCGCATTGGACGGCATTCGATGATCGGCGGTTATAGCGTGGTCACGCAGGATGTGCTGCCGTTTTCGACTACTTCCGCGAACCGCGAAGTGAAAGTATACGGCGAAAATAAGACGGGTCTGGAGCGGCGCGGATTCTCGGCGGAGAGCATTGAGGCGCTGCATAAAGCGTTTCGTCTGCTGTCGCGTTCGAAACTGAATACTTCGCAGGCGCTGGAGAAGATTCAGGCGGAGGTCGGCGGCACGGCTGAGGTCGACGAATTGCTGCAATTCATCGCTGCGTCAACGCGCGGATTCATCAAATAGCCATGCCTTACGGGCTCATCGCGGGCAATGGCCGGTTCCCAGTATTGGCGCTCGAAGCCGCTCAGAAGGCTGGGATCGAAGTGATCGCCATCGGTATTAAGGAAGAGGCGTCGGCGGAGATTGAGTCGCTGGCTGCGCGCTGTCATTGGATTTCGCTGGGTGCGCTGAGCAAGCTGATCGACATCTGTCATCGCGAAGGGATCACGCAGGTGATGATGTGCGGGCAGGTGAAGCACGCCAAGATTTTTTCTTCCATCGTGCCGGATTTGAAGTTGGTGAAGTTGCTGGCTTCGATTGAGACGAAGAATACCGAGGGGTTGATCGGCGGCGTGATGAAAGTTCTGAGGGACGAAGGCGTCGAGTTGGTGGATTCGACGCTGCTGCTGAAGGATCTGCTGGCTCCGGCAGGGGTGCTCACGCGGCGGAAGCTGTCGACGGATGAGGAGCGCGATGTTGAGTATGGGCGCCGCATCGCTGCTGCGCTATCGGAACACGACATTGGGCAGAGCGTGGCGATTGCGGAGAGGGCTTGTGTGGCAGTGGAGGCGATGGAAGGCACGGACGCGATGTTGCGGCGGGCCGCGGCGTTGGTGGAAGGCAAGCCGCTGCGGTTGGTCAAAGGCTCGCGGCGGCGGAGACATTTGCTTTACGATGTGCCGGTGGTGGGTCCGCAAACGATCGCGGTGATGCGCGAGACGAGGACTACGGCGCTGTCGATTGATGCGGGACGGACGTTATTACTGGATCGGGAGGAAGTGATGCGGCAGGCGGACGCGGGTCAGATCGCGATCATCGCGCACGCTGAAGTTTAGTTCATGTGCTGGGCTTCTTTCGGAGCGAAGATCAGGTTGATCAAGAGTGCCAGGATGCCGGCTACTGTGATCACGCCCACCATGGGCATTGCAGTGCCGTTATCCAAGTAACTCACCAGCGATCCGCCCAACCCGCCCAGCGCGAATTGGATGCAGCCCAGCATCGCGGCGGCGCTTCCGGCTACTTTGCCGTGCGGCGCTAGCGCTAGCGCGGTGGCGTTCGGGAACGAGAAGCCGTTGCAACTGACGAACACGAAGAGCGGGATCAGAATGCCGGGGAATCCGCCGGCGCCGGTTTTCGCTGTAATGAAGAGCACGATGCCAGCAGCGGCGGCTACCATCAGCACTACCCGGAAAATGTTGTGTGGATGAATGCGGCGGACCAGGAATCCGTTCAACTGTGAGGCCAGCACTAGGCCCACGGCGATGGCTCCAAAGAAGTAACCGAAGTGGTCGGCGCTTACGTGGTTGAGCTCGATGAAGACCAGCGGCGAGCCTTCCAGGTAGGCAAACATGCCGGCGGCGATGAAGGCTCCGGAGAGCGCGTAGACCATAAAGATGGGGTCGCGCAGCAGGCTTCCGTACAGACGCAGCGTTTTCGGGAGGCTGCCGGGCTGGCGTTTCTCGGGAGTGAGGCTCTCCTTTAGGAACACGGCTACGCAGATTAAGATGATGGTGCCCATGGTGCTCACCATCCAGAAGTTGGAGCGCCAGCCCATGTGCACTACCAGCCATCCGCCGATCATGGGCGCGACCATGGGTGAGACGCCGACGACGAGCATCAAAAACGAAAATATCCGGGCGGCTTCGCGCGGTGGGAAATAATCCCGCACCACCGTCCGCGAGATGAGCATGGCGGAACAACCGCCGATTGCCTGGATGAATCGGAACACCGTCAATGTGGCGATGTTGGGGGCGAACACGCAGCCGGTCGAAGCCAGGACGTACATCACCAAGCCGACATACAGCGGAGGCTTGCGCCCTAGCGTATCGGCGAAGGGTCCGTAAAATAATTGGCCGAAGGAAAGCCCGACGAAGTACACGGCCAGGGTAATTTCGACCGCGCCTACGGTGGTGTTGTAGGTTTGGGCGATGGCGGGAAACGCCGGGAGATAGGTGTCGATCGAAAACGGGCCGAGTGCGGCTAAAGCTCCCAGCAACACCACCAGCCAGAACATTTTCCGCGGCGTGAGCGCCACCGGAGCGGACTGGCTGGCGAGCGGAAGGGCCTGGGAACTCACCGTAAAATGCCTAGCGACTGGCGGATTGCGCGGCCGGCGGGGTCAGGCCTTCTGTCAGCTCGATGTAGGTGCCCCAGGGATCGGTGATGTAGGCGATGCGCAGTTTCGCTGCGTTGGCGCTGTTGCGGATGGGCGCTTCGGTGTGGATTCCGGCGGCCTCCAGGGTCTTGACGAACTGGTCGATGTTCTTCACTTCGAAACCGATGTGATCGACGGAGCGGCCTTTGGTTGGCGCTTGCGGCATGTCATTCTTGGTGAACGTGAACTCGGCGCCGGGGACGGTGGCGGTATCGAACATACCGCGTTTGCCGGCGACGGCTCCAAAGTTTTTGCCGTACCAGGCCTGCGCGGCCAAGGGATCGGGCAGGAACATATGAATGTGATGCATGGCGACGGGTGTCGCGATGGTGGAGTCTTCGATGATCTCGACGCGCACGTCGTCGGGCCCGGTGAGGAACATCTGTTTGGGATTATTGCCGGGCTCGATGGGAATGCCGGCGGCCTTCCACTTTGGCATGAAGTCGTTGAGGTTTTTCACGTGAAGTCCGAAGTGGTTGATCACCGATCCAACGGTGCCCGCAGTCGGATCCTGCTTGCGCAGAACGATGTAGATCCCGGGGAATTGCATCATCTGAAGTTTGTCCCGGTCGACGGGCGTGCCGCCTAGCTGCGTCCAGAAGCGCTGCTGGGCATCGATGTCTTTCACATTCAGGTGAACGTGTCCAATGGCGACGCCCGAGGCGTTGGGCGAGGCCAGCTGCGCCGCGAGCGGGGCGATGGAAATGACGGCGAGAGCGACTAGGCTTTTGATACGCATAGGAACCCACTATATCAGGCGGCGGGCGAAAAACAACGGGTTCAGCCTCACGCCTTCGTTCGCCTCGCGTTCGCCGAGTGGCCGGGGCCCGCTACCACCGGGACAGTACGATAATCCGGCTGTTTCAGCAATAACGGTTATGGGGACAATAAAAACTTTCTTCTATCGGATCGCGCAACTCTCTGCCATACTAGCAGCATGTTAATTGCGGCTCCAGGCCGTACTGCACGTGCGCATATTGCAATACACGTGTTTTTACGCCTGACCGCGATGGACGTTTGCTGCGGTCCCCCATCTACCTTTTAGCAGTTTCCTTAAAACTGTGACGCCCTCTTCGGGGGGCGTTGAATCCTTGTATGCATTCGAAAAGGGAGAAGTGTAGCCATGAGCGAATCGTCCGTCCTTTGGGAGGAGACGGTGGAGCCGGGGGCCGCTTGGTCGCATGTACTGAAGCGTGGCACCTCGTTGCTGATCACCGATATGGAGGGTGGCGCCAATGTCGGCGCGATCTTCTACAACTTTGAGTGTCCTGCCGAGCGCTTTAATTTGCCGGACACCTTAAAAGCGCAGCACGTAGCGCGCCTGACGAAGGGGTGCGTGCTGTATTCGGATATGGGTAGGATTCTGTGTTCCATCACCGAAGACACAGTTGGCTGGCACGACCCGCTGGGCGGATGTTCCAACGCCCAGTCGGTGGCGTGCAAGTACGGAGCGGCGCCCTATCAGCAATACCGCAACCACTTTCACCGCAACGGGCGGGACAGCTTCCTGGTGGAGATGGAAAAGTGGGGGCTGGGTCCGCGCGACTTGACCGCAAATGTGAATTTCTTCAGCCGCGTCACGGTGGACGAAGACGGAGGGATGGCGTTTCATCCGCGCAATTCCATGTCGCGCTCGCATGTGGAGTTGCGCGCCGAGATGAACGTGCTGGTGATCCTGAATACCTGCCAGCATCCACTCGATTCCAATCTCAAGTACGAGCCCAAGCCGGTGCGGCTGTCGGTGCGCAAAGCGCGCCCGGTGGCGCCCACCGACCCCTGCCGGCGCTTTCGTCCGGAAAATCTGCGCGGGTTCGCTCTCACCGAAAGGTACTTCGTATGAGCGCCTTTCTGGTAGAGAGCGAACGCGAGGCGGCGAACGCTAGCTACCGTTTTGTGGTCCCGGCGGGGGAATCGTGGATCCACGAAATTCCGCGCGGGGCGCACTTCCGGATCGTCGATCTGGAGGGGAATCAGGCGGTGGACACGCTGTTTTATAACGCGCACGATTACAGCGACCGCTACTCGGCGCAAGACACGATTCGCAACCAGCGCAACATTTATCTCACGACTGGAACGCGGCTGATGTCGACGGCGGGCAACGTGATGATGACCATCGTCGCGGACACTTGCGGGCGGCACGACACGCTGGGAGGAGCGTGCGCCGCGGAAAGTAACATGGTGCGCTACGCTCTTGAAAAACGGTACATGCACGCCTGCCGCCAGAGCTTTCTGAAGGCGATTGTCGAATGGGAGCACGGCATGGACAAGCGCGATATCACCAGCAACATTAATTTTTTCATGAATGTGCCGGTGACGCCGGAGGGTGAGCTGAACTTCGAAGACGGAGTCTCGGCGCCCGGGAAGTACGTCGAACTGAGGGCGGAGATGGATGTTCTCGCTCTGATCAGCAATTGCCCGCAACTTAACAATCCCTGCAACGCCTATAACCCCACACCGATTGAAGTGCTGATCTGGGATGGACAGGAAAATTGATGTTCCGCAAGGTCCTGATCGCAAATCGCGGGGCGATTGCGTGCCGCATTATTAGGACCTTGCGGAATATGGGTATTGGCTCGGTGGCCGTTTACTCGGAAGCCGACCGGCACTCCTTGCATGTGCAGCAGGCCGACGAAGCGCTGCTGATCGGTCCGCCGCCGGCGACGCAAAGCTATCTGTCGGTGGGCGCGATTCTCGAAGCGGCGCGAAAATCGGGTGCGGAGGCCATTCATCCCGGCTACGGATTCTTGAGCGAAAACGCGGCTTTTGCTCAGGTTTGCGCGGATAGTGGGGTGGTGTTCATCGGTCCCACGCCGGAGCAGATGCGGGTGTTTGGGTTGAAGCACACGGCGCGGGCGATGGCGCAGGAGTGCGGCGTTCCGCTGCTACCGGGCACGGGATTGCTGGCGGGCGCGGAGGAAGCGGTGGAAGCGGCCGAGCAAATCGGCTATCCGGTGATGCTCAAGAGCACGGCGGGCGGCGGCGGAATCGGCATGCGTTTGTGCCGGACTCCGGAAGAGCTCGCGGAATATTACGAGGCGGTGGAATCGCTGAGCCGTTCGAGTTTTGGCAGCAGCGAGCTGTTCCTGGAGAAATTCGTCGTCTCCGCGCGCCATATCGAGGTGCAGATTTTCGGCGATGGGGAGGGGACGGTCATCGCGCTCGGAGAACGCGACTGTTCGCCCCAGCGGCGCAATCAGAAAGTGATCGAGGAGACGCCAGCGCCGGGGCTGCGTCAAAGCCTGCGCGAGAAAATGTTCGCTGCGGCGGTGGGGCTGGGCAAGGCAGTGGGCTATCAATCCGCCGGAACTGTCGAGTTTATTTACGACAACAAGACGGAGGATTTCTACTTCCTCGAAGTCAACACGCGGCTGCAGGTGGAGCATGGCGTTACCGAGCAGGTCACGGGCATTGACCTTGTGGAGTGGATGGTGCAGCAGGCGGCGGGCGAACTGCCGGATCTGAGCCAGGCGTACATCCGGCCCGCGGGGTGTTCCATTCAGGTGCGGGTGTATGCGGAGAACCCGGCTAAGAATTTTCAGCCTAGTTCGGGAAGGCTCTCGCATGTGGAGTGGCCGAGTCAGGCGCGGGTTGAAACGTGGGTGGAGGCGGGGACGGAGGTCACGCCGTTCTACGATCCGATGCTCGCGAAGATCGTGGTCGACGGAGCGGACCGGGCGGCGGCGTTGGTTCACCTGCGTTGCGCGCTGAAACGCTGCACCATCGCGGGGATCGAGACGAATCTCTCGTATTTGCGGCAAGTCACGGCCGATCCGGGGTTTGAAGCGGGCGGGATCACGACTTCTTTTCTCGAAGCGTTTGAGTATCAGCGCAGCGCGATCGATGTCATCGAACCGGGCACGCAGACGACGGTGCAGGATTATCCGGGGCGGTCGGGTTACTGGCATGTGGGCGTGCCGCCGTCGGGTCCGATGGATGCGCTGGCGTTTCGCATTGCTAACCGGTTGGTAGGAAATTTGGATTCGGTGGCTGGGCTTGAGATCGCGGTCACCGGCCCTACGCTGCGTTTCGCGAGCGATACCGTCATTGCGTTGACAGGCGCGGATTTCGGCGCGCGTCTGGATGGCACTCGCGTTCCGTTGTGGCGATCTATTCAAGTGTCGGCTGGCTCGACGCTCGAGATGACAACGTCGCAAGGCGCAGGGAGCCGTGCGTATCTGGCGATCTCCGGCGGCGTGGATGTACCGGAATATCTGGAAAGCCGCAGCACTTTTATCCTGGGCGGTTTTGGCGGGCACGCAGGGCGGGTGCTGCGCGCCGGGGATGTAGTTGGAATCACGGAAGACGGGCCGCCATTTTGTTGCACGCGGAAGGCGCCTGCTGAACTGGTTCCGCAATATTCAAAGGAATGGGAGATCGGGGTGCTGTACGGGCCGCATGGCGCTCCTGATTTCTTCACGCGGGAAGACATCGAGATGTTTTTCTCGACGGCGTGGAAGGTGCATCATCATTCGGACCGCACGGGGATCCGGCTGATCGGCCCCAAGCCCGCGTGGGCAAGGCCGGATGGCGGCGAAGCCGGGCTGCATCCATCGAACATCCACGACAACGCTTACGCTATCGGGACTGTGGATTTCACTGGTGACATGCCGGTGATTCTAGGGCCGGATGGACCGAGCCTGGGAGGATTCGTTTGTCCCGCGACCATCGTGCAGGCGGAGTTGTGGAAGATGGGACAGCTCAAGCCTGGGGATCTGATCCGTTTCCGCGCGATTTCGCGGAGCCAGGCGGCGGCGATGGAAGAGCAGATGGAGCTTGCGATTGCCGATTTGGCGGGCAACCTGCCGGCGCTGCCTGTTAAGGGCGTGCGCGAACCGGCGGTTCTGTCGCGGCGCGAGGCGTCGGGAGAAGGTGCGCCTGCCATTGTGTGCCGAGCGGGTGGCGACCGTCATTTATTGATTGAATACGGGCCGAACGTGCTCGACTTGAATCTGCGGTCGCGGGTGCACGCTTTAGAGGAGCGACTGCGCGCGGCGATCTTGCCGGGGATCTTGGACATTACGCCCGGCGTGCGATCGCTACAGGTTCATTACGACGGGCGGGTGCTGAGCCGCGACCACTTATTGGAGGCGCTGGACGCTTGCGAGGAGCAGATCCCGGACCTCGATAACTTAGTGCTCCCGTCGCGGGTGGTGCATTTGCCGCTGTCCTGGGACGATCCGGCTACGCAACTGGCGATCGCGAAATATATGCAGTCGGTGCGGCCGGACGCGCCTTGGTGTCCCAGCAATATTGAATTTATCCGGCGGATCAACGGGCTGAATTCGATCGACGATGTGCATCGCATCGTGTTCAATGCTAGCTATCTGACGCTCGGGTTGGGCGATGTTTATTTGGGAGCGCCGGTGGCCACGCCGATCGATCCGCGGCACCGGCTGGTGACTACCAAGTACAATCCGGCGCGCACTTGGACTCCGGAAAACGCGGTGGGTATTGGCGGGGCTTATCTGTGCGTTTACGGCATGGAAGGGCCAGGGGGTTATCAATTTGTCGGGCGTACGCTGCAGATGTGGAACACGTTCCATTCGACGGCGGAGTTTCAGCCGGGGACGCCGTGGCTGCTGCGCTCCTTCGATCAAATTCGTTTTTTCCCGGTGACTGCGGATGAGCTGGTGGAAATCCGCGATGCATTTCCACACGGCAAATATTCGCTGAAGATGGAGCCTCAGCAATTCCGTCTGAAGGAGTATCACGAATTTCTAGCGTCCATCAGCGGCAGTGCGGCGGACTTTAAGCGGTGCCAGCAGGCAGCGTTTTTGGCTGAACGCGAACGTTGGGCGCTGGCCGGGGCGGATCAGTTTGAATCGCCGGAAGCGGACGAGTTCACGGTTGAAAGCGAAGCGGCCATGCCGGAAGGGTGCCGGGCGGTGCGGTCTCCTACTACGGCTAGTGTTTGGAAAGTCGCGGTGGAACTCGGTCAGCACGTGATGGCCGGAGAGAAGCTGATCGTGCTCGAAGCGATGAAGATGGAGATTGCGGTGGCGGCTCCCATTGCGGGCGTCATCGAAGTTCTGAACTGCGTCAAAGGCGCGATGGTATTAGCGGGGCAGAATTTGGTTACGCTGCGGCAGGAGGTGGGGTCGTGAAGCTGGCGATCAGCACTCTGCGCAATCTGTATCGCGAGGGGCAGGCCACGCCGTCGGACGTGATCGCCGAAATCTACGATCGCGTCGGGCGCGAGACGCAGCCTGTGTGGATTTCGCTGATTCCTCGCGAAAGGGCGCTGGCGCGGGCACGGGAGTTAGAGAGCGATCCGGCCGCAGCGGCGCTGCCGCTCTACGGGGTTCCCTTCGCGATTAAAGACAATATCGATTTGGCCGGCGTGCCGACTACGGCAGGGTGTCCGGCTTATGCTTACACGCCTCAGCGCAGCGCGACTGTTGTCGAGAAGTTGCTCGCCGGGGGTGCTATCGTGATCTGCAAAACCAATCTCGATCAATTCGCTACGGGACTGGTGGGGACGCGCTCGCCCTATGGAGCATGTTCGAGCGTGTTCGATGCGCGCTATATTTCGGGCGGATCGAGTTCGGGCTCGGCGGTGGCGGTGGCGAAAGAGCTCGTCAGTTTTTCGTTGGGGACGGACACGGCTGGGTCGGGGCGCATTCCGGCGGCATTCAATAATCTGGTCGGGTTGAAACCGTCGCGAGGGTTGCTGAGCGCGGCGGGCGTAGTGCCGGCGTGCCGGTCGCTCGATTGTGTTTCGATTTTTGCTACGAACTCTAACGACGCGCAAACGGTGTGGAAGGTAGCCAAGGGCTGCGATCCGCGCGATCCTTATTCGCGCGTGCCGGGTCCGGGAGCTAGCGCGTCGCCATGGGCCGGCGGGAGTTTCCGCTTTGGCGTGCCGGCTCCTTACCAGCTTGAGTTTTTCGGCGATCAGGAATACGCGGGGATGTTTCAGGCTGCGGTGGCGCGTTTGGAGCAAATGGGCGGCACGCGGGTCGAAATCGATTTTTCGATTTTCCGCGCGGCGGCGGAATTGTTGTACACGGGGCCGTGGGTGGCTGAAAGGTTAGCGGCGATTCAAGCGTTTTTCGAGTCGCAGGCAGACCAAATCAATCCGGTAGTGCGGGGCATCATCGCTGGAGCTCGGAAGTATTCGGCCGTCGATACTTTCGAAGCGGAATACCGGCTGCGGGCATTTCGGCGCGACTCCGAACGCGAATGGTCGCGCATGGATGTGCTGGTGGTGCCGTCGGCGCCCACCATTTATACGCATGAGGAAATTGCTAGCGATCCGGTGCGGCGCAACAGCAATCTGGGTTACTACACGAACTTCGTCAACCTGCTGGATCAGGCAGCAGTGGCGGCGCCAGGGGGATTCCGCTCCGACGGGCTCCCCTTCGGCATTACTTTCATCGGTCCGGCGTTCAGCGATGAAGCGCTGCTGGCGGTGGCGGATCGGTTTCATCGGGCGCACACGGATGTCGCCGGGCCCGCGGTCGAACTGGGAGCGTGTCCGCCGGGATGCATTGCGGTGGCGGTAGTGGGCGCCCATTTGTCGGGGCAGCCGCTGAACCGGCAACTTACGGATCGGCACGCGCGCTTGTTGAGGTCGACCAAAACTTTGCCGTGCTACCGGTTTTATGCGCTGCCGGGGACGCAGCCGCCGAAGCCTGGGCTGGTGCGCGAAGAAGGATATCAAGGCCCCGGCATTGAGGTTGAAGTGTGGGCGGTGCCGGAGAACGAGTTTGGAAGTTTTGTGGCGGGGGTGCCTCCGCCGCTGGGAATCGGCAGCGCCACCCTTGAAGATGGTGAGGTCGTGAAGTGTTTTATTTGCGAACCGTACGGTTTACGGGACGCCTTGGAAATCACGCAATTCGGCGGCTGGCGCGCGTTTCTCGCCAGTCAATCGTTGCCAGCGAGTGTATAATCGGAACTTAGATTGGCGGTGGCTCCGTTGCCACCCGAATCATCCCCTCGAAGAATCAAAACCGGCCCTGTCGCCACGCGCTCATAAAAATATCTGGTGGTGACAATGCTGCGTATTCTTTCTATTTTTCTTGCGGTGGCCAGTTTTCTCGCGGCCGAGACTCCGGGCACCAAGCCTAGCTTTACGGTGGGCTGGTCTGTGTATGCGGGGTGGACTCCGTATCACTACCTGATGCAATCCGGCATCATGCGCAAGTGGGCCGATAAATACGGCATCACCATTAAGATCCAGCGCTTCGATTACGCGCCTTCGCTCGACGCTTTTGTCGCGAAGAATATCGACGCCTGCACCATGACCAACATGGAGGCGCTCGACATGCCGGCGGCGTCGGGTGTTCCCACCACAGCGATCATCATTGGCGATTATTCGAATGGCAACGACGCGCTGCTGGTGCGTAATGGTTTGCAGATGAAAGACCTGCCGGGGAAGAAGCTGCTGCTGGTGCAGAAGACGGTGTCCGAGTATTTGCTCGACCGTGCGATGACCTTGAACGGGATGCGGGATCACATCAAGCAAGTGCGGCTGATCAATACTTCCGATTCCGACATCGCCACGGCGTTTTTGAGCGACACCAGTGCTTCGGCGACGGTGACATGGAAGCCGCTGGTGTCGCAGATCGTCAAGCAGAAGGGCATTACGTCGCTGTTTAATTCTTCGCAGATTCCGGGTGAGATTTTGGATCTGACCGTCGTGCGCACGGAGATTTTGAACCGGCCCGACGGCTCGGGGCAGCGTTTCGCCAAGGCACTGGCGGGCGCGTGGTACGAAATGATGGCGCGGATGTCGGCGTCGGGTCCGGAGGCGGACAAGGTTCTGACCGCGATTGCCGGCGGCTCGCAGGATACGCTGGCGTCTTACAAGGAACAGTTGAGCACCACCAAGATGTTCTATACGCCGCAGTCGGCGATGGAGTTTGGCGCGTCGGCGAATCTCAAGGAGAAGATGGCGCTGGTGCGGCAGTTCTGTTTCGATCACGGGCTGCTGGGGTCGAATACCAAGAGCGTGGATGAGGTTGCGATCGCGTATCCCGACGGGACCGTGCAGGGCAAAGCCGATCGTGTACGGTTCCGTTTTGAGCTGTCATACATGAAAATGGCGGCGGAGGGAAAGCTGTAGCGCAATGTCTGCCGGAGTTTTCGCCATACACGCCAAGCCCGGACGCCACACGACGCTGATTTTGTCGTGGTTCCTGTTTGTGGCGGGGGTGTGCCTGTATTTTTATACTTCGGGCGCGCGACATCGTGAGAATCCGGAAGACCGTGTGACTCCGACCATCGCACAAATGTTCACCGGGATGCGTGACGCGGTGCTGCGTCCGGCGGAAGACGACGAGCCTTTGCCCGATGGCGCGTCCTGGATTGAAACCATTCGCCACAGCATGTTGTGGAAGGATACGAGGGCCACCGGGCTGCGGTTTATCTACAGCATGGCGCTGCTGTTTCCCGCCGTCCTGATTGGCTTGCACATGGGGCTGTTCCCGTACTTTGGGGCGTTTTTGCTACGGTTTGTGCTGTTTTTCGACAAGATCATTGCACTGTCGCTGCTGCCGATTCTATTCATCGCCTTCGGGATCGACGAACTTTCGAAGATCATGCTGATTGTGATTGGCGTGACTCCCACCATTCTTCTCGACACCTTCAACCTTACGCGCGGCGTGCCTGGCGAGCAGGTGGTGAAGGCTTTCACATTGGGCGCGAGCGATTTCGATGTGGCGTATCGCGTGGTCCTGAAGCAGATCTGGCCGAGGGTGTTGAACAGCATCCGCCTGAACTTGAAATCGGTCATGCTCTTTCTGTTCGCGGGAGAGATGATCGCTTCGACGGATGGCCTGGCCTATCGCATCGCACTGCTGCGCCGGCACATGGGGATGGACGTGATCATTCCTTATGTTCTATGGGTGGCGCTGCTGCTATTTTTGGTCGACTTCAGCATGCGCTGGATCAATCGCAAGCTGCATCCCTGGTTTCATGAGGCGTAAATTGCATGGCCCTCATTGACATCACCAACGTCCGCGTGGTTTATGGAAAGCCGCCCAAGCCGGTGTTGGACGGCATCAGTCTGCAATTTGAAGAGGGCGAATTTATTTGTCTGCTGGGGCAGACGGGCTGCGGCAAGTCTACACTGTTGCGATTGTTGTTAGGTTCGGAGCAACCAAGTGGGGGCCGCATTCTGATTGACGGCATCGAACACCACCAGCCCGACCGCACGCGCGGCTACGTTCCGCAGAAGTATTCGCTGTTTCCGGACAAAACGGTGCTGGATAACATCACCTTTGGGGCGGAGTGCAGCGAGTTCGGCCTGTTCGAATGCTTTACGCCGCGTTATTTCCGGCGGCGGCGAGAATTTCGCGCGCAGGCCATGGATTATCTGCGGCGCATCGGGCTGCGCGAAACCGACGCGGCCAAGTATCCGGACCAACTGTCGGGCGGCATGCAGCAGCGAGTGGCGATCGCGCAAGCCCTGCTCACGAAGCCGCGGATTCTATTGATGGACGAGGCCTTCAGCGCACTCGATCCAGGGACGCGCAAGGGAATGCAGCGGCTGATCCGCGATCTATGGCAGGAGACGGGAACCACTATTGTATTCGTCACGCATAATACTCACGAGGCTTTGTTTCTGGGCTCGCGCGTGATTGTGCTGGCGAAGGAGACGCCCGATTCCGGTTCACGCGTGGCCATCGATCTGGAGCTTCCTGATGCCTGCGATGAAGACGAGATTCCGGATCTGGTGCGCAAGTTGGAGCGGGTATCGCACAATTTGCCGGAGGCTGAGGACGCGGTTCACGCGGTGCGCTGAAGGTTAGCGGCCGGCGGCCGAAGTGTCGTCGGAGACCACTGAACCGGCGACCGTCGCGGGCGGGCGCAGTCTTTCGAGAGCAGACGCTTCGAAATCGAAATGATCGGCCAGCAGGTCCGCGGTGCTGAAACGGGCTTTGGCGATGCCGCCGGTTGCGTGATCGTCGGTCTGGGCCAGGATGTGGTAAAACTCATGCGCCAGCAGGCGCGCCATGGACCTTCCGTACAGGTCATCTTGTTGGGCTCGGGAAGGACTGGAGACCACGGGCGCGAGGAAACGGTTCAAAGCAGTGCAATCCAGCCAACTGAAGGGAAGCACGCGGCCGTCGGCAACGGAACTGGAGGCCAGCGGCAAGGGGGAGGACAAAGGCGTGGACGCCATGCGGGAGAACTGGGCCATGCAGACGCCGCGCAATTCCACCATGACCAGATGTTCGGCTCCCGAGGTCGAGGGCGGATCGCCGGCGCCGCGCCAGATCACGCGGAACCCGGCCGGCAACAAGAGAGCCTCTAATTCGCGGTTCATGGCTCGCAGCACATCGGGCGTACTCGCTTCCTGGCCTTTTACATACACCTCGAGCATGGCACCCGTGGGGACAGCGGAGTCCGCCTGGGCGAAAAAAGTGCTCACCGGGAGCAGGCAAAGCGTTGCCAATAAACGCGCGTACATGGCGCAAACCCACGAGCATTATACACATCCAAGTAGCCGGGCGGTAGGGGGGTGGAACCGGCGTAGAACCGGGAGGGAGCGCGGGGAATTTTTTGCCCTTGGCGCTTGCCGTAGTGCGCCAAGCATGCTACTCTTTGTAAAACGCACCTCGCCGTGAGTTTTGATCCTTCCTTGTAGTTTTCTCTGCGGCCTCGCGGTCGCGTCGGCGCTCAGTTAGCGCAACCCGATTCAGTACCTTGTCTACGCATTCGCAGGTTTCGGCCTGACGTTGTAATGCAAGTACCGAATCGCTGCCGTAACGGGCTCCGCTCTGCCCAAGAACCGATCCAGGTTGGTCATTCGCTCAATCTCAAACAAGATCAGGAGTCTTGCGGAATGTCCTTTATTACACGCTCAATCCGGTCCGCCGCCTTCGTGGCGCTGCTGACTTACGCCAGTTTATCGGCCGTCTGGGGACAGGCAACCACTTCGCTTCGCGGTATCGTGAGCGACACGCAGGGTGGTGCCGTCGATTCGGCCAACGCAACTTTACAAAACGATCAGACCGGTTTTAAGCGGAGCGTGGTAACCGACGCCACCGGCGCTTACCAGTTTCTGCAAGTGCCTCCGGGTGCTTATGTGCTGAGTATCGAAAAACCAGGATTCTCGATTTCTACCGAGAAAGACGTCCAGCTTCTGGTGAATACGCCGGCCACGCTGAACGTGGCTTTGCAGCTGGCCTCGGTGGCTACCAGCGTCAACGTAGAGGCCGAAGTAGTCACACTCAATACGGTGGACGCGGCGATCGGCAACGCTTTCAATCAGACTCAAGTGCGGGAGCTTCCTTTGCAGACCCGCAACGTCGTGGAATTGTTAAGCCTGCAGCCTGGCGTAACGCAAACCGGCGAAGTGCTGGGCTCGCGGCGCGATCAGAACAACGTCACGCTTGACGGCGTCGATGCCAACGATAACCAAAACGCCGGCTTGGGCGTGCTCGGCCGCGGCAGCAATCTTGCCCTGCCGGGATTTAACGGCCAGGGACTCGATCGCGCTTCTGGATTCAACGCTGCGTTGCCGGTGCCGCTCGACTCCGTGCAGGAGTTCCGCGTCACCGTCGGTGGCGAAGGCGCCGAGCAAGGGCGCAGCTCCGGCGGCCAGGTTACGCTGGTCACCAAGAGTGGAACCAATCGCTTCCACGGTTCACTCTATGAGTTCAACCGTAACACCATTTTTTCCGCCAATAACTGGTTCAATAATCAGGCCGGCGTCGCGCGCCAGCCTCTGAACCGCAATCAGTACGGATTCTCTGTGGGCGGCCCTATCAAGAAGGACCGGGTATTTTTCTTTTTCAACTATGAAAAGCGCTTGGACCGCACGGCGGTGAGCGAACTCGGGCACGTGCCTTCTGTAGCCATGCGCCAGGGAATCTTGACGTTCGCCAACAGCGGCGGCAGTGTTGAAACGCTCTCACCCGCACAGCTACTGGCGATTGACCCACAGCATCTCGGTGTAAGCCCGACGGTTCTGAGCTTACTCAACCAATATCCCATCGGCAATGCTCCCTCCGCGGGGTACGACGGCGGACTGAACTTTGTCGGATACCGCTTCAACGCGCCCGACAATCTGACCAACAATGCCTACGTGGGAAAGATGGACTTCCATCTGGATACGGCGGGTAAGCAGATCCTCTCGCTGCGTGGATCCCTGGCTGGTAACAATCAGGTACTCACTCCCCAGTCATTCCCGGGCCAGCCGATCAACAATGTGCAGCTCAACAATAGCCGCGGTATTTCCGCGCTCTACACGGTCGTGCTGTCGCCCACCATGGTGAATGTGGCTTCGTTTGGATTGACTCGTATCGGTCTCAACCAAACGGGTCCTTCGGGCTCGGCTTTCACTATTAACAATATTGATTCGCCGGTGAATTACACCAACCGTGCCTACATCCGCATTTCGCCCACTTACAACATCAACAACGATTACACCTGGACCAAAGGGCTCACACCATCACTGCAGGCGTGAACATTCGCTTTGTTCGGAATGGCTACACCAACTACGCCAACGCGTGGGCGACTTACTCCGCCAACCGCAGCAATTTGACCGGTCTGGGATCTGACTTCCTGGCTGATACGCAGAACTATCTCGCCGCGAACGGGCTGAACTCGACCGTCGCGAATACCCAAGCGCTGGAGTCCGCCGGCACCGCCCTGATGGGCGTGATCACCACCGGTAGCGTCAACTATTCCTACAACCAAAGCGGGAATGCGCTGGCGCTGGGCGTGCCTAGAATCCGAGATTTCGCTACCAATGAATACGCGGGCTATCTGGCTGATAGTTGGCGCATAAAGCCCGGCCTCACGTTCACGTATGGATTGCGCTACGAAAACGACACTCCGCCGTGGGAAACCAATGGGCTGGAGGTTGCTCCGACGTTTTCCTTGCAGAACTTCTGGGCGCAGCGCGTAGGCGGAGCTTTGGACGGTATCCCGTCCTATGCACTGGCGAACGCGGAGAATTCGTATGGTCTGGTGGGACCAGCCAACGGTGGTACCGCCGGTTGGTTTAGCCGCCAGAATAAAAACTTCGCCCCGCGGCTGGCGATTGCTTACAGTCCGCAATCGGATTCGGGTCTGGGAAGCAAGATTCTGGGTAAGGGCGGCGTGTTCCGCGCCGGCGCCAGTATCGCTTACGATCGCTTCGGCAGCGACATGGTGGTGCAGTACGATAACCAGAATCCCTTTGGCTTGACGGAAAACGATGTGTTAGGTTCCTTCACGTTCTCCACCAGCCCACGCTATAACGGAACGCTACCGGCGCTGCCGGCCGCTTCCGTGCATACCTTCCCCTACACGCCCGCGAACGTTGCGTTCGTCGGCGGTACTTATGTCGGAATTGAATCCGATCTAAAGACGCCCTACGCCTACGTGATGAACGCTTCCATCGCGCGGCCCATGAAGGGTGGTATGACCTTGGAAATCGGTTACCAGGGCCGCCTTTCCCATAGCTTGCTGATGCAGCAGGACGTCGGCGGCGTCGCTTGGAATTTCACGGATCCATCCAGCGGCCAATCCTTGGCCCAGGCCGAGGGCGCGATGCGCAGCTTGTATCTGCAGCTTGCCAACAATAACCCTAATCTGACGAACCAGGTGGGCAATGAGATCAAGGCCAATCCCACTATTGTTCCCACCAATCCTTTCATCGAGAAATACTTCGCCAACGCCAAGAACCTGTATTTCCCGGGAAGCGCGACGGCGAACTATCTGTACCTGATGGAAGACGTGAACGCTTTGAGCGACACCGATACCCTGAACCAAGCGGACCGCCTCACCACGGTGAACGGTAAATCGTTCCCCAATTGCCTGAGCGGACATTGCTGGACCTTCTATACTCCGCAGGCCAGCGGCATCAGCGCCTGGAACAACAACGGCGCTGCGTCTTATCACGGCGCGACCGTTACGCTTCGCAAGGCACTAAGCAAGGGCGTATCCTTCGACTTCAATTACACTCTGTCGCACTCGATCGATCGCGGCGGCGGGGCTGAATCGGGCGCCGGCACCTACGGCGGCATCATGCTCGATCCGTACAGCAACACCGCTTATCGCGGTTCGTCAGACTTCGACGCGCGCCATAACATCAACGCGAACGTTCTTTACGAACTGCCCTTCGGCAAAGGGAAGATGCTGCTCAAGAACGCCGGCCCAGTAATGAATCAAATCGTTGGCGGCTGGCAGATCTCGGTGATTGAGCGCTATCGGTCGGGACTACCTTCTTCCGTATTTTATGGAGGCGTCTACCCCACCAACTTCTCGTTCGGTGCGGTGGCGTATCCCATTGCGCCCTACACCTTTGGAACGACAACATATGACCAGAAGGGCAATCCCAGCGTGTTCGCCTCGACCACGGCGGCATCCAACTGGCTGCCGATGTATGCCGGCTCTGTGGGAACGCGCGCGGCGATTCGCTTAGCGGGCTTGCTGAATACCGATATCGCCGTTGCTAAATCCTTCCAGTTGCCCTGGGAAAATATGCGGCTGCAGTTGCGCGGTGAAGCATTCAACGCCTTTAATAATGTGAATTTCTACGATCCGGTTCTGGATGCGTCAAATAGTTCCACCTTCGGCGAGTACCAATACGCGCAACCGGGACGCGTGATGCAGTTTGGTTTGCGGTTGGAATTTTAGTCAAAACCCCCAAGCGGAACCCTGTCTGTTCCGCTCCCCCACTTCGTCGTGGTGGAGATTGCAAGAAAGAGGAAAAGATGAAATTATTTCTGCTTGGGATTTCTTGTTTGCCGTTAACGCTCCTAGCGCAGGCGCCCGCGCCTACGCAGGAGCAAAAAGACTTTTTTGAGAACCGTGTGCGGCCGGTGCTGGCGCAGAATTGCTTCGCCTGCCACACCAATTCACAGATGGGCGGGTTGCGTCTGGACTCGCTCGATGGCTTGCTCAAGGGTGGAAAGTCCGGACCCGCTGTGGTGCCGGGCGCGCCTGAAAAGAGCATGATGGTCACGGCGATCCGCCAGACCAGCGAGATCAAAATGCCTAAGAACGGGCATTTGACCGAGGCGCAGATCACGGATCTGACCGCTTGGGTGAAGGACGGCGCGGTATGGCCGACGGAGAAGGTTTCGGCGCAGGGCGGAGCTTACGTGATCCGGCCAGAACAGAAGCACTTCTGGTCCTTCCAGCCGCTCGCGAAGCCCGAGCCGCCCAAGACCAAGGACGCTGCGTGGCCCGCGAACAACATCGATAAGTTCGTGCTCGCGAAGCTGGAAAAGGACGGGTTGAAGCCGGTAGCCGGCGCTGACCGCCGGACTTTGCTGCGGCGCGTCACTTACACGCTTACCGGGCTGATGCCCACCTACGACGAAGTGAAGGCCTTCGAAGCTGACAAGTCGCCCAACGCGTATGAAAAGGTCGTTGACAGGTTGATGGCTTCGCAGCACTTCGGTGAACTGTGGGCGCGCCACTGGTTGGACGTCACGCGCTACGCCGAAGACGACTACCGCATCGCTCAGAAAGACATGCACAAGGAGCAGTACAAGTCGGCCTACACCTACCGTGACTGGGTGATCAACGCGTTTAACACTGACATGCCCTAGGACACTTTCGTCAAAGCGCAACTGGCGGGCGATCTGATGGACGAGAAAGTTCGCGACAAAATGATTCCCGGCCTTGGGCTTGAATGGCCTGGGCATGTGGCAGATGAATGACAGCCCGGCCGCGATCGAACGCGCCGATGAATGGAACGATAAGGTAGACGCCACTTCGAAGGCGCTGCTGGGTCTGACTGTCGGCTGCGCCCGCTGCCACGATCATAAGTACGATCCGATTCCCCAGAAAGACTACTACCGCATGGCGGGCGTCTTTGCCAGCACCAACTATCACGCGTATCCGCTGGTCCCCAAGGAAATCTCGGACGCCTACGATGCGCAGAAGAAAGAGCTCGAAGAGAAAGACAAAAAGCTGAAGGAATTTCAGGATCAGCTTTCTGCTTTGCAGGCCCAGGTATTGTTCTCTGAAACCGAGGAATACATGGTGGCCGCATGGCGCGTCGGTACCGAGAAGTATGCGACCGTCGCTAGCATCGCCGACAAATACAAGCTCGATCCCGAGATGTCTGGAGCGCTGGAGCAAGTTCCTCAAAAAGAAGCCGACCAACTATAGCTTCCTGATCCCGTGGCAGAAGATGATGGCCAGCGGCGGCGACGCCGATCAGGCCAAGACTCTGGCGCACACCTTCTATATGAAGGCCGTCGAGATCGACAAAGAGCATGCCAAGATCAAGGCCGAGAACGAAGAGCAACTCGCCAAGATTAAAGATCCGAACGAGAAGTTCGATCCTCTGCCGAACGGCATCAAGCGCAAGTTGATCCAGCATCAGATCGATTTGAAGGGCATGGATCGCGAAGCGAGCTACATGTGGACCGACATGTTCGAGAAGGATCTCTCGGAATCGCCGATCAACGAGAACGCCGAGGAAAAGAAGACACCTGGGCTGTTCAAGCTCACTGACTGGGCGCTGCAACGCCGTCTGAGCCCGGATTTCGCGGCGCACATCGACCGCATGAAGGCGGAGAACGAAGCCTTTAAGAAAGCCATGCCGCCGGAGTATCCGATTGCGGCAGGTCTGGCGGACACGAAGGAACCGTCCGATCTGAAAATCTTCGTGCGCGGCAATCCCTACGCATTCGGCGAGGACGCGCCGCGGGCGTTCCTGCAAGTCCTTTCCGACGGCGAGCCTAAGCCTTTCACCAAGGGCAGCGGCCGCATGGAACTGGCCGAAGACATCGTGAAACAGCCCCTCAGCGATGCGCGTGTTTGTCAATCGCATCTGGCGCTGGAACATGGGCACCGGCATCGTCGACACGCCCAACAACTTCGGGTTCGCCGGCGAACGGCCCACCAATCCGGAACTGCTCGAATATCTCACTTCGAAATTCGTCGACGAAGGCATGTCGCTGAAGAAGCTGATCAAAGAAATCGTGATGTCGCGCACGTATCCAGCTCAGCTCCGCGCCTGTCCGAAATCAATCTCGCCAAGGATCAGGACAACCGGCTTCTACTGGCGCGCCAACCGGCGGCGTCTGGAAGCCGAGGGAATCTGGGACGGCCTGCTCTCCGCCTCCGGCAAGCTGGATATGGCCAAGATCGGCGGCCCCAGCCAAGAGATGGACGCCAAGATGGTGCGCCGCGGAATGTACGGCGCAGTCAGCCGCGTGTTCCCCAACGAATTCCAGATCCTGTTCGACTACCCGCTACCGACGCTTTCCGCCGAGCGGCGCTACACCACCAACGTTGCGCTGCAACGTCTGTACTTCCTGAATAACGAGTTCGTCCACAAGCAGGCCGAGCGGCGCTGGCCGAACGCGTGAAGGCAGCCGGAGACGAGGAAGCTCAGGTGCGCAAAGCCTTCGAGATCGTTTACCAACGTGAACCGTCGGTCGACGAACTGAGCTTCTCCGTAGCTCTCCTTAAAGAGCCCGCACCCGCGACCACCGAGCCTGCTGCACGGGCCGATGTCGTTTATCAGGCGGTGGCCTTCGCCGCGAAACCTGACGGCGACGCGACCAAGGATTCCATGTCTTCGATGCCTGCGCCTGCCCCGGCGCCAAGGCCGCGAAGAAGGTGGAGACACCGCTTGAAGCCCTGTGCTGGGCCCTGCTCAGCTCGAATGAATTTTTGTTCCTGAACTAGGAGAAAAAGAATGTCTTGCAATCACACACCTCGTCCGTTTACGCGCCGTGAAGCTCTCGCCCAGGTGGGCGGGGGCTTCGGGATGTTGGCCTTCGCCAACATGATCAGTACTTCAATGAAGGCCGCCGAGCCAGCTGGCGGCACTCCTGGCATGCTGAAGAAACTGGATTTCAAGCCTCGCGCCAAGCGCGTCATTTTCCTGTTTTCAAATGGCGGCATGTCGCATGTCGACACTTTCGATCCCAAGCCGATGCTGACAAAGTACGACGGCCAGCCGATGCCGGGCGGCGCGATCCTTACCCAGCGCAAAACCGGCAACCTGATGAAATCGCCGTTCGAGTTCAAGCGCTACGGCAAAGCCGACACCGAGGTCAGCGAGCTGTGGCCTAATGTCGGCGGCATATCGGAAGACATCTGCGTCATCCGCTCGATGTACGCCGATATTCCGAATCACGAGCCGTCGATCACGCTCATGAACACGGGCGCCAATATCATCGGGCGTCCGTCGATGGGGTCCTGGATCACTTACGGGCTGGGCAGCGAGAATTCGAATCTGCCGGGTTACGTGGTACTGTGCCCGTCGCAGCCTATCACCATCGGCAGTCCGCTGTGGAGCTCGGCGTTCCTGCCGGCCATCTATCAGGGCACCTACGTCAAGAACGAGTGGATTGAAGGCGAGCCCTTCGAAGCCGCCAAAGTCATCCCCAACGTGACCAACTCGGACGTCGACGCCGCCATCCAGCGCCGCGATCTGGCTTACTTGAAAAAACTGAACGAATTGAATCTCGCAAAAGTCGGCGAGAAGGATTCGCAGCTCGAAGCCTCCATCAAAACCATGGAGACCGCGTTCGCCATGCAGACGGAAGCGCCCGAAGTGTTCGACGTCAGCAAGGAGAGCAAGGCCATCCTCGATATGTACGGACCCGGCAGCACCGCTCTCGGTTGCCTGATGGCCGTGCGCCTGGCTGAAAAGGGCGTGCGCATGGTGCAGGTGTACTACAGCAAGGGCGACCCGTGGGATGCGCACACCGACATCCTGTCGTATCGCCGCCTCGCGAAGGATTCCGATCAGCCGTTCGCGGCCGTGGTCAAGGATCTGAAGCAGCGCGGCATGCTCGAAGACACACTGGTGATCGGCGGCACGGAATTCGGGCGCACGCCTGCGATCCAAACCGCTAACGAAATGGTGGGCGGCGGCGTGGTCAACGGCCGCGATCACAATCACTACGGATTTTCGTTATGGATGGCTGGCGGCGGCATCAAGGGCGGCATCACCCACGGCGCGACTGATGACTTCGGCTACAAAGCCGTGGAGAAACCGACTCACGTGCATGATCTGCACGCCACCATTTTGTATCTGCTCGGCATCGATCACCTGAAACTCACGTACCCCTACAGCGGGCGTGATTTCCGCTTGACCGACACGGCCGGGGAGGTCATCCATGACATCGTGGCCTAGCACCCGGTACCTGATCGCCGGAATGCTGGCGGTGGGTTGTTCTGCCTTTGGGCAGCAACCCACCGGTTCGCCAGCCAAACAAAAACCGGGAGTGCCAGGGGTGCAAGCGCCCATGTCATTCCTGATCCCGGACGCGCAATATAAAATCGAGGCCAACGGAATTAAAGGCGGCCCCGATTGGCTGGCGATCACCGAGGACTCGGTGTGGACCAACAGCCGCGGCACCAATATGGTGTTCCGCATGGATCCGAAAACGGATCAGGTGCTGGCGGCCGTGCCGGTGCCGAAACCGTGCTCCGGCTTTGCGGTCGCGGCGGGAACGCTGTGGTCGCCGAGCTGCGATGAGCACGTTATCTATCGCATCGATCTGAAGACCAACGAAGTGCTGGCGAAGGTTCCCGTGGGTCCGGCCAACACCGAGGGCGGCATCGCCTTCGGCGCGGGTTCCGCGTGGATGCCGAGCGATCCGAAAGGGATCGTATCGCGCATTGATCCCGCCACCAACAAAGTGATCGCCGAGATCACGGTGCCGCAGGATTCCTTCACGGCAGTCTACGGCTACAACCTGGTGTGGGTTTCGAGCACCGCCAAGAGCGTGGTCAGCGTCATTCATCCGGCCACGAACAAAGTGATTGCAGAAATCCCGGTGGGGCCGAACCCGCGCTTCATGGCGGCGGGCGAAGGTTTCGTGTGGACGCTCAATCAGGGAAGCGGAACAGTCACGAAGATCGATCCGCGAACCATGAAAGTGGTCGCGACCATCGATGCCGGCGTCCCCGGCACCGGCGGTGATATCGCGACGGGTGAAGGCGCTCTGTGGGTCACGCAGAAGTCTATACCGGTTTCGCGCATCGATCCGGCTAGTAACAAAGTCACCGCGCAGTTGGTCGGCCCCGGCGGCGATGCCATGCGGATCGGTCACGGTTACGTGTGGTTATCGAACGGCAAAGAAGGCAAAGTATGGCGTTTCCTTCCGCAGAAAGCCATCAGCGCCGCGCCGCATTCTTGGACCGACGATGCTCAGCAGGTGGATCTGGATGGCGACGGCAAAACCGATCTGTTGGTGGAGGACATGGCCACCTTCATTCCCGGCGAGCCCGTCAAATTCCACATGAAGCTGGTGAATCCGAAAGCCGGGTCGAGCTTCACTTTGAAGACCAACCTGAACGGCAAGGCTGCCGAGAACACGTTCGCGCCCAGCGGCGATGAAATGGTCGCCACGCTGGCCGCTACCGAACCGCGCTGGATACACTATTCGGTCTGCGTCACCGGATCGTCGAAATGCAGCCCGATGCTGGTGGTGGCTTCGCCCACCACGAATAATGCCTACGCTACCGCGAAGGTGAAGTTCGTTCCCGATACGTTCATGGTCCCGCCGCCCCCCACCATCGGCGACTACACCTGGAACATCCTCGAACCCGAGATCCTGAAAGAAGATTTCGGAGCCTTGATGCACACTGTCGGCCGCACGACCCCGGCCACCATCACTACCGACGAAGACTACGGCGAGCTCAAGCGCCATCGCTGGGAGTTCCAGCACGCCACGTCGTTTGCCTACGGGATTCTCTCAGCCGACGGCACCGAGGAAATCGCCTGTGTCTACGTGAATCCCAGCAAGAAGCAGGGCTACGATGCCACCGTGCGCTTCCTGATGACTGAGCGCGCCGCGAAAGAGAACCTGCAACCGCAGCTCGAAGCCAAAGTTCGCGAGTGGATCAAAACCAGTTGGCCGTTCGCGAAAGTGGCGTTCCCCGGTCTCGACGTCAGCATGTCCGCTTGGAACGCACTGCCCGACGCCGGCAGATAGACTCGCTGAAGTAGTAATATTTACTCAAACATCCCGGCGGGAAGGGATATATTCTGCTCCCGCCGGGCATTAACCTGTAACCAGTCCCCCACATTCTCGATGGGACCGAGTTTGCCGTTATGGCCCTCGGCATGCACTTACTGCAAGGGAATGATTGGAGAGTGGTTATGAGATGGTCTTATACAGCCAAGACGGCGGCGCTTGCCGTGTGCTTGATGTTCGGCGTGGGAGCGAGTTTCGCACAGGACGATCCGGCGCCCCCGCCGGAGCCTCCGCAAGCCGCGCAACAAAGCCCAGAGCAGTTACAGCAACTGGTGGCGCCGATCGCGCTTTATCCCGACTCGATGATCGCGCAGATCTTGCCGGCGGCCACTTATCCCGACCAGATTCTCGAGGCCGCGAAATTCCTGGACCAGAACCGGGGACTACAGGGCCCGCAACTTGCCCAACAAGTGAACACGCAGCCCTGGGACCCCAGCGTAAAAGCGCTCACCGGTTTTGGGGGAGTGCTGCAGAACATGCGGCAGAACTTGGCCTGGACTTCTGAGCTGGGCGACGCCTACGTTAACCAGCCGCAAGACGTGAACAACGCCATCCAGACCATGCGCCAAAGGGCGCAGCAAGCGGGAACGCTCAGGTCCGGTCCCCAACAGAGGGTGACCAGCCAGGGTCCGGACATTGAAATTCAGCCAGCCTCTCCCGATACTGTTTATGTGCCGGAATACGATCCGTGGCTGGCCTATGGAGATCCGCTCGCGCCATGGCCCGGATGGTATCCCTACCCCGGACTGTATTTAGACGGGCCCGGATTTGCGTTTGGTATCGGCTTCCCGATTGGCTTTTACGGCGGTTATGGCTGGGGCTGGAATCACTGGGGGTATAACTGGCGTGGCGGCGGCGTGGAGTTTGGGCGGCGGCCCTATTTTTCGCACAGCAACGTGATTGTCAATCGCGGTGCCTTCGGCGTTGGAGGTCGGAACTTCAATGGCGGCCGCACTGGCTTCCGTGGCGCCACCAACCAGGGTTTTAGCGGCGGCGCTAACGTACGTAACGGATCGAATCTAGGGAGGGCGGGGCAGAATGCCCGCCCGAACGAAGGTATGCGTTCCGGCGCCTTTAGCGGAGTCCGTGCGGGCGGCGATATGCGCGGCACCGCGAGCCGTGGGCGCGCCAGCTTCGGCGGCGGCGGGGGTGCTCGTGGTGGCGGTGGCGGATCTCGCGGCGGCGGCGGACACAGGTAGTGGGAGCGATTGAGGAAAAATCATTATGTCTTTACCAAATACTTTTAAGACGGTAGTGCTTCCGTTCGCGATTTTCGCAATGTCTGGCTTCGCCCAACAAACGGCGTCGACGGAATCCTTCCCCAGTGCCGGCAAGGCTGCGCACGAACTGTATCAAGCCGTCAAGCACGGCGACACCGGTGAGATCGCGAAGATCCTGGGTGGAGCGAGCGAACTTGCTTCGACCGCAGACGCCGACCAGGACAAGACTGAGCGCGATCAGTTCGTCGAAAAGTACAGAGAGATGCACCGCCTGGGCCGGGAAACCGACGGCTCGGTGACGCTCTACATTGGCGCGGAAAATTGGCCCTTCCCGATTCCTCTACTGGCCAACAACGGTTCCTGGCGCTTCGATACCGAGACCGGGAAGAAAGAGGTGCTCTACCGCCGCATCGGCGACAACGAGGAGCGCGCCATTGCCACTTGCCACGCTTTCGTTGCGGCGCGCAAGAACGCGAACACCTCGGAGACCCTCCCGCAGAGCCTAGTGGCGCTCACCAAGGAAGCTTCCATCACGGCCCCGGTGCGATTCCACGGCTATTATTTCCGTGTGGTCTCGCAGGCGAACGGCAGCGGAAGGTTCACTCTCATCGCGTATCCGGCGGAGTACCGGTCGAGCGGAGTGATGACTTTCATCGTCACTCCACGCGATGTCGTTTATCAAAAGGACCTGGGCATGGACACGGCGGTAACCGCGGGTGCCCTGACGGCATTCCGCAAGGATGCTTCCTGGGTCATGGCCGACAAGTAGGATTGGTGGCGGAGAGAGAGGGATTCGAACCCTCGTTAGAGTTTCCCCTAAACACGCTTTCCAAGCGTGCGCCTTCAACCACTCGGCCATCTCTCCGTTCGGGGGCGAATAACAAGTTTAGCGCGGCGGCGCGCTTCAGCGCACCTTTTTCCACAGCGGCGTGAATAAATGGTCGCGGAGGCGCAGGTAGAATTCGGGGTCGGCGGGCGGGTTGGCGTTGCATCCGCCCATGGCCTTTTTCATTTCATCGCGAAGCGCCTCGGAACCCAGGGCCGCTAGAGTCACATCGTCTTGAACGTTGCGAAAGATCAGTTCCGCGCCGACGGGGTCCTCACCTGCCACCGGTCTCACCTTGGTCCCGCATAGAAATGCGCGCATGACTTCGAACGGGGTCGTGCCTCCCTTCGTGGTAACCACGGAGGCTGGCACGATCGGTTCCATCACGCGCACTTCCATCGGGTAGGTCACCCAGTCGCCACCCACTTCCACCTGAGGCTCGATTTTCACGCGGCGCACCGGAGCGTTCGCGTCGAACCATAAATCCATCCACAAGACCTGCGACGATTCTCCGGAGTACGGCAATTCGACGGGCTCGAGTTTGCCGGCGCGGCGGCGGTACAGCGTCACCTTCGCGGCGTCATTCGGATTCTGACCCACATACACCAGGAACCTCGTGCCCTTGGGAACCTGGATCGCAATCTGAAACGAGCTGAAAGCGTCGCGCGCGACCGCCGGCGATAGAATCTCACGAGGGTTCGCGGGCGCCACTACCTCGCCCGCGTCATTGAGCTGCGCGAATTCTGAATACACTTGCACGGTCTGCGCGCAGAGGGCTCCTGCTGTCAATGCCAGCAGCGCCGCCGGTTTCATGCACCGTCCACCGAAAACGCCAGCAGCACGTTGCCGGGCATTCCGCCGGCCGACGAATATCCCGAATTGACGAACAGCATTCCGCCGCCGATTACGGGGCCCGCACCATCGAGTGATCCGCCGTGCGCCTTCACACCGTTGGCGGTTTTATAGTCGATGGCGGTATCGACGTCCCACACGATTTTGCCGTTCGCCGCATCGTAAGCGCGCAAGTGCCCATCGACGGAGCCTGAGAACGCCACGCCGGGAATCGCCGTCACCGCTTGCGATTGCGCCGGGCTGCAACGCTTCTTTTCTCCGCACTCGACAGGCGGCGTGAACCACACCTGTTTCCCAGTTTCGAGCCGCAGCGCGTACATGCCGCCGCCGCGCTTGGGATCGGCGTCGGTGTTATTCGCGTAGGGCAGCATGACGCGCAGAATATCGGAATTCGCCACGTAAATATTGTTCGCATCCGCGGCCGAACCCCACTGCACGCCGCCCATGGTGCCGCCGATGCCCACGCGCGTTGACCATACGAGTTCACCACCCTGATCGGGATCGATCGCATGGACGATGCCGGATTTCTGCCCCGCCACCACCAGCCGCTTGCCGTTGCCCAGCGTCACCAGAATCGGCGACGCGCCGAAATCGAAATCGGGACCGTTCACCTCCGGGCAATTGGTCTTATCCGGCATGCGGCAAGCGGATGTGTAAGCATCGTTCGCCGTCATCTGCCGCGACCACAGAATTTTGCCGGTGTCCGCATCCATGGCGATGAACGCATCGCTCATGGTCGAGCTAGGATCGCTGTAATTGTCACCCGTCGTGACATAAACAGTGTTGCGCCGTGGATCGATGGCTGGCGTGCTCCAGATCGGCGCGCCCGAAGGCCCCCACAATTGCGTGCCGATTTTATTGACCTTGGTCTTCTTGGGTTCTTCGATGGTGTAGGTTTTCCAGATCTGCTTTCCGGTGGATGCATCCAGCGCCACCAGCGATCCACGGAAGCGGCAACATTCATACTTGGGCGATCCGCCAGCGGCTTCTTCGCCCGACTTCACCGGAACATACACTCGATTGCGATAGAACACCAGGCCGCCAGTGATCCCCGCCACCGGGTAATCGTCCACTTTCGTTTTCCAGATTTCCTGCCCGGTGGCGGCGTCGACGGCATGCGCGAAAGCGCGGCCGTCCCCGAACAGAGCGGCGTAGCGCGTTCCGGAATCCGTCTTGATTTGGGCGATGGTGATCGCCGAGCGCACTCCCGAACCCGCGTCAATGGCCCAGTATACGCAACCGCTCTTCGCATCGAGCGAATACACTTTACCGTCCGCGCTGCCTACGAAAACGCGCCCGCCCGCCAGGTTAGGCGCTCCCATGCGCGTCAGTTCGCCGGGGAACCCGAAGGCCCACTTTAGCTTCAGCCGCGGCACTTGTGCGGCGGTGAAACCAGCGGCGGCCGCCTCCTGAAAGCGCGTGTTCGAAGTATTCATGCCCCAGCCATTCCACGTGGGCCCCGTTGCCGGCAGCGAAAAGGTACCAGGACTATTCGCGCACATGGCTTTCGGCGAGGCTGCGATTTCGATGGGATCGCCGAACGATTTGCCGGTTAAATATTCCGCGATGGCGCGCCGCTGCGCCTGCGAAAAACGGACCGCCATCGAAATCATAGGCCCAGTCTCCATGGCCGCCAAAACGCCCGCTGGACTCATTTGTTTAAAGGCCTCACGGCTGGGCGCACGATCCAAGCCGCCATCATGACAGGAAGCGCAGCCTTGCTTATACCAACCCTCGCCGTCTTGCGCGGATAAAAAACTCGCCGCGCAGAAAAGCAGTCCGGCCGCACTTGCGACACTACGTCTCATTTTGTTTCTCCTCTTAGCTTGCTTTGAACTGCTTCTTGATGCCTTGCCAGTGGGTGTAATAGCTGCGCTCCACCAAATCGGTTTGGAGCGCGAATTGCGTCAGCCGGATTTGCAGTTGCGTCTCGAACATGAAGGCCATGGTGTTGCCGAGGAACTCCGGTTTGGGCTGCGCGGAAACGCCGCGCTCGAAAGCTTCGGCATCGGGTCCGTGTCCACTCATGCAGTTGTGTAGACTCGCACAGCCCGGCACGAAGCCTTCCGTTTTGCCGATGTATTGCCCGTAAATCAAGCCCATAAATTCGCTGGCGATGTTGCGATGGAAGGGAGGCGGGCGGAAGGTGTGGTCCGCCACACTCCAGCGTGGGCCGAAGACGGAGAACTCCATGTTGGCGGTGCCCGGAATTGCGGACGGCGACAGCAGCGCGCAATAAATAGACGGGTCGGGATGATCCCAAGTGACCGTATTGATGCAATTAAATTTTGCCAAATCATATTTATATGGCGTTAAATTCCCATGCCAAGCGACGACATCCAGTGGTGAATGATCGATCTCGGCCTCCCATAAACTACCGCCGAATTTGACCACCAAGCGGAAATCGCCTTCACGATCTTCGTAGGAGGCCACAGGCGCCAAAAAATCGCGGGAGTTCGCCAGGCCGGAGGTGCCGATGACGCCGAGCTCCGGCAATCGCAAATACTGGCCGTAGTTTTCAGCAATGTAGCCGCGCGCCGCTGGCTCCAGCAATTCCACGCGGAAGCGGACGCCGCGCGGGATCACACAGATCTCGCCGGGAGTCACTTCCAAAATTCCCATCTCGGTATGAAAGCGCAGTTTCCCCAATTGCGGCACGATTAGCATCTCGCCATCGGCGTTATAAAAAAAACGATCCTGCATGGAGGCGTTCGCGGCGTAGAGGTGAATGCCGACGCCGGTCTGTAAGGCCGGGTCTCCGTTGCCGCCCATGGTGACGATGCCGTCCAGAAAATCGGTGGCTTTGGCAGGCACCGGCAGCGGTGCCCAACGCGTTTGGTTGGGATTCGGAGCTGCGTCGTTGAAAGGTCCGCTGCGCAAGAGTCCCGCTGTCATTTCACGAAAAGGTTCATGCAGAACAGAGGGACGGATGCGGTAGGTCCAGGACCAGCGCGTTACGCCCCGCGCGGCGGTGAAGGCGCTGCCGGTCAACTGCTCCCCATACAGGCCGAAGGGGTTCTTTTGCGGGGAGTTTTGCTCGCGTGGCAGCGCGCCCGCCAGCGCTTCCGTCGCGAATTCGTTGCCGAAGCCGGACTGATATTGAAGTTCCGAGGAAGACATTTCACTTGTGACCTTAGCAAATCCAAAATCCCGCCGCTTGCGTATACACCAACGAAGGAGAGGGAACCTAAATGATGAAGACGATTCGAAACTGGACTGGGCTTGCCGCTCTGGCCCGCGTGTACGCTGCTGCCGGTGGCGCAGGCCAAAGAAAAGACTTTGTATGACCGCCTAGGTGGCAAGAAAGCCATCACCGCCGTGGTGGATGAATTTGTCGGCCGCGTGGCCGCCGATACCCGTATCAATAGCTATTTTGCTGCCGCGGCCGCCGACCCGCAGCGTATGGCGTCGTTCAAGATGAAGCTGGTGGATCAAATCTGCCAGGCCAGCGGCGGCCCTTGCAAGTACATGGGCAAGGATATGAAGACCGCGCACATGGGCATGGGGATTACTGGGCCGCAGTTCGAGGCGCTGGTGGAAGACCTTGTGGGCGCGCTTGATAAATTTAAGGTCGGGGAGAAGGAGAAGGGCGATTTGTTGGGGGCTCTGGGACCAATGAAGCCCGAAATCGTGGAGAAGTAAACGCGAGTTCCTTGCTGCCGTACGGGAGGTGTACCCTCGGAGGTCGCCTCCCGATTTGTGTTTTTATGGAAGAGTGCCTGAACGATTCGACGAACCGCGCATTGCGCTCAACCGCATTTACACCAAGCGCGGGGACGGCGGCGAAACGGGATTGGTGGGCGGGCAGCGAGTCCCCAAAGACACGCCGCGCATTGAGGCGTACGGCACCGTAGATGAATTAAACGCCTTCGTCGGGTTGGCGGCTGTGTCCTGCGCGGAAGATTCGAGACTGGCGCCGCTGGCCGCGATTCTGCGTCGCGTTCAGCACGAGTTATTCAACCTAGGGTCGATTTTGGCGACGGAACCTGCCGACGTGCATCCGCATCAGCCGCGCGTGACTGCCACCGAGATCGCGCAACTGGAGCGGGAAATCGATTCCATGAACGCGAACCTGCCGGCGCTGCGTAGTTTCGTTCTGCCGGGAGGGACTCGCCTGAACGCCGAACTGCACGTGACCCGGACGGTCTGCCGCCGCGTTGAGCGGCTGGTAGTGGCGATGGCGCGCGAAGAATCCGTGCCGCCGGAAGTGATTCCGTACTTGAACCGTCTGAGCGATGCCATGTTCGTGTGGAGCCGCTGGGTGAATCACGTTTTGGGTGTCCCGGAAGTGTTGTGGGAACCCAATGCCGCTGCTTCAGGCCGCGAAAATTTGCCGTAGAGCGTCGCCTACTTCCGTAAAACGAAATTGAAAACCGGCACGCAAAGCCGCTTCCGGGATCACGCGCTGGCTGGCTAGAACCACCTGTGACATTTCACCCAACACGAGTTTGAGAACTGCCGCGGGGACGGGAAAAATCGCGGGACGATGAAGGGCCGCCGCCAACGCGCGCGTAAAGTCGGCGTTGGTCACGGGATTCGGAGCGACAGCATTCACGGCGCCGCGAACGGCGGTGGTCATGATCGAAAATTCCACCAGCGCGATCAGATCGTCCAGGTGAATCCATGAGGTCCACTGTTTGCCATTTCCTAAGCGCCCGCCCACTCCGAAGCGAAACGGGAGAGCCATCTTGGGAAGCGCGCCGCCTCCGCGTCCCAACACCGCGCCGATGCGCGGAGTGACAACGCGCACGCCGAACTGTTCAGCGGCGCGCGCCTCTTGCTCCCAGGCGACGGCGACTTGCCCTAGGAAATCGGCGCCCGGCTGCGAATCTTCGGTGAGGATTTCATCGCCGCGCGAGCCGTAGTAGCCGATCGCGGAAGCGCTCACCAGCACCGGGGGAGGATGTTGCCGAAGCGCGGCTATCAGCGTTCGCGTGCCTTGGACGCGGCTGTCCATAATGCGTTGTTTCGCCGCGCCGGTCCAGCGCTGGGCGACAGGTTCACCCGCGAGGTGCACCACAGCGTCGCATCCCGTGAAGAATGCGGGGCCAGGCGGAGTGCGCAGCGAAACCGCGGTGACGGTGTGGCCGCCCACACGGAGGCGCTCCGCAATGGCGCGCCCGATAAAGCCCGATCCTCCGGTGATGACCACCTTCATACGATCTTGCACGCTGACCCCAGGATAAGGCAGCGCCGCATTACGATATGATGAAGAGCACGGATAAAGTTCGCCTGGACAGGTGGCTTACCAGGGTCCCGTGAGGTTTGAAAACCGAGGATCTTTCCATGGAAAAACAAGCGCAAAACATACAAGAAGCATTTCTAAACAACGCGCGCAAAGACAAAACGTTTCTGACAATTTACCTGATGAGCGGCGTGAAGCTTTCCGGCCGGATTAAGAGCTTTGATAAGTACTCCGTCGTACTCGAAACCAACAGTCAGGAACAACTGATTTTCAAACACGCCATTTCCACCGTGGTGGTTTCGCGGCCGTATCATTCGGCTCCGCAATCGAACGCCGCTACCGCAGGCACGCATGTTGCGCCCGGCGCTCCGGCCGTCGAAGAGCATCACTAAAGCAAGACTTTGTCAGCCGTCGAAGAAGTTGCGATCCTGGTCGGTCTGCACCTGACGGGCCGCGGGGCGCAGCGCAAGTCGTCCGGCGGCGAATCCGCGCAATCGAGCGCTGAAGATTCGCTGGCGGAATTGGCATCGCTGGCCGCAACCGCGGGAGTGCGCGTGGCCGAGAGCCAGATTCAGTCGCGCGCGAAAGTGGATTCGGCCACGCAGGTGGGCTCCGGCAAAGTGGACGAGCTCAAGGCGCTGATTCACCTGCACGGCGCGGATGTGGTGATCTTCGATCGCGAGCTGACGCCCACACAGCAGCGCAATTTAGAAAAAGCCCTGGATGTGAAGGTGCTGGATCGCACGCAACTCATCCTCGATATCTTTGCGCGACGTGCGCGCACCCGAGAAGGTCAGTTGCAAGTAGAGCTGGCACAGTTAAACTACCTGCTGCCGCGCTTGACGGGACACGGCGCGGCTATGTCGAGGCTCGGCGCGGGGATCGGCTCGCGCGGGCCTGGCGAGACCAAACTCGAAACCGACCGCCGCCGCATTCACCAGCGCATCCACGCGATCGAGCGCGGACTCGAACGGGTTCGCGGCGCGCGCACTACGCAGCGCCAGCAGCGGCAGGACGTGCCGCTCGCGACCATCGCGCTGGTCGGCTACACCAACGCCGGCAAATCGTCCTTGTTTAACCGCCTCACCGGTGCCGAAGTGCTGGCCGACGCCAAGATGTTCGCCACACTCGATCCCACGGTGCGCCACATCACGCTGCCCTCGCGCCGCCGCGTGCTGGTGAGCGACACCGTCGGCTTCATTCGCAATCTGCCCACCACGCTGGTGAAGGCTTTCCGCGCGACGCTCGAAGAGGTGATCGAAGCGGAACTGCTGCTGCACGTGGTCGACGCCAGCTCCCCCGAAGCCGCCGAACACACCGCGCACGTGATGGCTACGCTGCAGGAAATCGGCGCCGACACCACCCTGCAGATTCTGGTGTTGAACAAAATCGATCAAATTCCCGGCGAGCCCGACGCTCAATCGCTGGCCCGCCGCATCCTCGAAGACCCCGACCACCAGCCCGCGGGTGCCGTGGCTATCTCCGCGCGCACCGGAGCTGGCTTCGATGCGCTGCTTAAAAAGATCGACGAGACCCTGGCGCTCGACGCCGTCACCGAGTGTACCTTCCGCATCCCCGCCGGCGAAGGCGGTCCGATTCACACACTGCATGAGCGCGCGCGTGTACTCTCCACGCGCTACGCGGGCGACGATTGCGTGATCCAGGCCGAGACCCCCGAATCCATCCGCCGCCGCCTGGCAAAATATCTGGTGGCGTAGGCTATCATGAGAAGCAACGAATGAACGGGCCGAATCTGCTCACACTTTTGCGGATTTTCTTCGTCCCGCTGCTAGTGGCAGCGCTGCTCGGAGGGGGGTTCGTCGAACCCTATTTAGCCGCCTTGACGGGGCCGCTGGCGATCACGCGCGAAACCTTCGCGCTGCTGATCTTCCTGGCCGCCGCCGCGACCGACTTGCTCGACGGTTATCTGGCGCGCCGCTGGGGGCAAATCACCACCGTCGGCACGCTGCTCGATCCCATTGCCGACAAGCTGCTGGTGTCGGCCGCCCTGGTTTCGCTGGTGGACGTGCACCGCGTCCCGGCGTGGATGGTGATCCTGATTATCGGCCGCGAATTCGCGGTATCCGGATTGCGGTCGATCGCCGCAGCGGGCGGCTACACCATCGAAGCCAGCGACCTCGGTAAAACCAAAATGGTGGCGCAGGTGGTGGCGATCGCGTTGGTCATCGCCGGCATCCGCTGGCCGCAACTCGATCAGTTGGGACTGATCGCGATGTGGGCGGTGGTGCTATTCGCGTTAGTCTCCGCCGCCGATTACTTCCGTAAGTTCTGGGGCAGCGTGGATAGCCACGTGAAGTCCCGCCGCCGCCGCGAGTTACTGGCCTTGCAACGCCAGCAGCGCAAACTTGGGCGAACGGGTGTGGCTGCGTCGGCTAAGGCCGCGAGTAAAGGCTAGGCACTGACGGCCAGGCCCGTCGCTTGCCAGGCATCCAGCCCGCCAATCAGGTTGGTGACGTTTGCAAATCCCGCGCGCTGTATCAAGCTGCATGCGATGGCGCTGCGGTAGCCGCCTTTGCAGTGCACTACGATCGGCTTCGCGTGGTCCAGATCGCCCAGCATTTTGGCGACCCTGTCGAGGGGCTTGTGCAGGGCGCCGGCGATGTGGCCCTGGTCCCATTCCGGTTTGCGGCGAACGTCGACGATCTGAATCGAACCCGGCTCCTGGTCGAGCTCCCGCTTCAGTTCCGCCGCCGTGATTTGCATGATCTGCGCGGTAGGCATCTGGTCGGCCACCCAGCGCGGCATGCCGCCGTCAACGTATCCGGCCACGCGCTCGAAACCCACGCGGGCCAGGCGGGTGCGCGATTCTTCTACCGCAGCTTGGTCTTCGGCAATAAGAATGACGTCGTGCTCCAGACCCAGCAGCGCTCCGGCTGATCCCGCAAACTGACCAGCCAGCGGAATGTTCACGGAGCCCGGGACGTGTCCGCTGCCGAACTCCATCGCGGGCCTGGTATCCAGCACGAAATCGCCAGCCTTCTGCCGCTCGAGTACCTGCGCCGCTGTCAGCGCTTCCATTTCCAGCAGAAATTCCAGGGGGATCGCGCCGGTGCGGTTAATCTCGGCGTCTTGCGCGAAGTACTCCGGCCGGTCGGGCAGCTCCGCCGTCAAGAGGCGCACGAACTCTTCCTTGCTCGAAGCTCGCAGCGCATAATTCAACGCGCGCTCTTTGCCGATGGTCGATTGCCGCTCCGGCCGCATTTGCTTGCCGCAGAGCGAGCCGGCCCCGTGCGCCGGATACACTTCGACGTCATCGCCCAGCGGCTCCAGTTTCTGATGCAGACTGTCGTAGAGCATCGCGGCGAGCTCTTGCGGCGTTTTATCGCCCGAAAGATCGGGACGGCCCACGTCGCCGATGAACAGCGTGTCGCCGGTCAGAACCGCCCAGGGTTTCTCGCCGCGGTCGAGATCCGTCACCACCACGGAAACGCTCTCCACCGTATGCCCCGGCGTCTCCAGGAATTTCAGAATCACGCGTCCAAAGCGAATTTCGTCGCCGTCGTGCACCGCTACATGCTGCAGGGGCGAATCCGCCGCCGCGCCCAGATAGATCTTCGCGCCGGTCTTGGCTGCCAGCTCCACGTGGCCGCTGACGAAATCGGCGTGCAGGTGGGTTTCAATGATGTGCTCGATCTTGAGCCCCTGCGCACGGGCTTCGTCCAGATAGAGCGAGACGTCGCGCTGTGGGTCCACCACGCAGGCCACACCCTCAGACCCCAGCAGGTAAGAAGCGTGCGACAGGCAGGTCAAGTAAAACTGCTGAAAGTACATTTCACTCAGAGTGTGCTTTAGGAAGGCAGGTATTCGCGCAGGGTCCCGTAGAATGCCTTCACAAAGTCGGTGGCCGATTTGGTGGCGGCGTCTTCATCGCGATTCACGATGGGTACCACTACGCGGACCAGCGCCGTATCCGTGCGATTCAGGCGCATAGCGTCCGCCACCACCCAGAACTTCGCAGTGTACTCGCTGGCGATGGCACGGTCGCGCGACTGATACCAATACAGCACCAAGCTGCGGTCGTCGCCATGCGCGACCACGTAGCGGTTCACCACGATGGGCATGGCGCGTCCCACGTCAATGGCCACGGTTCCCGAATTCAGCGGCGTCCAACCGCTGCCGGGAAGACAGTTTTTGGGAGAATGCGGAGCCTTTCCGTTGCGCTGCGAGCGGAAGGCGGCCACAAACAGGTTCGCTCCCTGGTTGCCTGACGAGTAAAAGCGGTTGAGCAGATCGTCGGCCTTCAATATATCCCGGGTCTCGTCGTCGATGACACCTTCCTGTAGCAACTTCCAGGAACCCAACGTCGCCGGGAGCGTAGACAAGGGGCGTCCCGCCGGAATCGCTTCCGGACGCACCGCGCTATAAATTAGCGCACCCTGCAAAACAATCAGGAGCGTAGCGGCCATCACGGGCGGCGACTTCAGAAATTTAAGCAACGGTAGCCTCCAGCGGACGCTTTCTCGTAAAGCGGCAAATCAACAGGTGCAGACCACCCAGCAATACCAGGGCTATTATGAAAATGATCCAGCCTTCCAGGCTATGGAAGAAGCCGCGCGCCAGTTCGGGATTGATCTCACTGAGGATTCCCGTGATGGTGACGCGCCCGGCGTTGGCGATGATCGCCACCGGTATGGTGGCAGCTAGTAATACCCAGCGCATCCATACGCGTTTGTCGAAGAAATACGCGTAGACCAGCGACAAGAAGGAAAGCGACAGCAGACTGCGAATGCCGCTGCATGCTTCGACTACCGAGAGCTTCTGGCTGGCCAGTTCCAGGATGTTGCCGTCGCGCAGCACCGGGATTCCCACCAGACCTAAGTTGAACTCCGCCACCTGGCTCGCGAAGAGTTGTAGCGGAAAAGTAATCTGATTGTAAATGACGGTCGGGATAGGAATCATGAACGGCAGCAGCAGCAGGGGGAACGCCAGCTCCCTCACTAACTTCGTGCCGCCCGTTACCAGCAGCAACCCAACCAACGCGATCAGCAGCGAGGTCCGCTGCAAGAATAGTTCCGCGCCCAGGGTGCCGATGTAACCTTGGAAAGCAGCCCACGCCATAACACCTAAACCCCACCAGGCGGGCTGGTAATGGAGAGCCAGAATTTGCTGGCGCCGCTGCCACGCGATAAACGCGGCCACCGGGATCACAAAGAAGCCGTGGCCCACGTCCTCATCGGTACTCCACTGCTCCACTAAGTGGATCACTACCGGCAGATAAGCCAGGATCAGCAGCACGCTGAACCAGGCCAATGTCACCCACGGGATCGGGCGCGACAAGGGCTCCGTTCGCTGTTCGGTAAGGTGGTCGACAGCCGAGGCCATAAACTTGATTTCAGTATATGTGATAAAACAGGGCCTAAGAATAGGACCACCGGCGCAGGGGGTACTATGGCGAACTGGACCCAAACTCCGCCCGTTTGCGGTCCTGGCGTCATACTCTTTTGATATAGGAGCAACCGACTTGAAACAATACGTTCTGATCCTTTGCTTGGCTTCTGCCGCCTTCGCCCAGACCGCCGCCGTCGATTGGGGCCAGCAAAAGGCCGAAATTCTGCAACACTACCGGAATTTGGTGCAAATCGACACCAGCCCGCCGGGAAATGAAACCAAGGTCGTCGAGTACCTGAAGAAAGTTCTGGAATCTGAAGGCATTGCGACCAAGACCTTTGCGCAAGATCCTAACCGCGCTAATCTGGTGGCCCGGTTGAAGGGCAATGGCACCAAGCGTCCGCTCTTAATCCTGGCTCATACCGATGTAGTGGGCGTGCAGCGCGAGAAATGGCCGGTGGATCCCTTTGGCGCCATTATGAAGGACGGCTACATTTGGGGACGCGGCAGCCGCGACGACAAGCCCATCCTGGCGGCCAACCTGATGGTGATGCTGCTGCTGAAACGCAGCGGCGTGCCGCTGGATCGGGACGTGATCTTTCTGGCCGAATCCGGGGAGGAAGCTGACACCACCGGCGTCGGCATCAATTTCATGGTCAATCAGCATTTTGAAGATATCGACGCTGAGTTCTCGCTGACGGAAGGCGGTGGTTCGAGCTTTGACGGGAAGCGTGTCACGGTTGTGAACATCGGAACGGCCGAGAAGGTCCCGGCACGGGTCCGCCTGGTGGCTAACGGTACTTCCGGACACGGTTCTGTGCCGCGCCTGGACAACGCGCTGATCCATCTGGGAGCCGCCGTCGAGAAAGTGGGCCGCTGGGAAACGCCGATGCGCTTGAACGACACCACGCGGACGTATTTCGAGAAGCTAGCGACCATCAGCCAGCCCGATCAGGCCGCGCGCTATAACAGCCTGCTGAATCCGCAACGCGCCGCTGCCGCCCAGCGCTACCTGGCGGCTAATGAGCCGGGACGATATTCCATGCTACGCACCTCGGTGGTGCCGACCATGATGAAGGCCGGCGTCGGCCCCAACGTGATTCCGTCTGAAGCCGAAGCCACTCTCGATATCCGCGCGCTGCCCGATGAAAACATTACGCAGTTCTACAGCGAAATGCAAAAGATCATCGGCGACCCGGAAGTGAAGATCGTGCCGCTGCCCGCGACGCGCCCCTTCTCTCCGGCGTCGAGTCTCGACACCGAAATGTACCGGATTCTGGAGCAAGTGAGCCACAAGATGTATCCCGGGTCCACGGTTCTTCCGACGATGTCGACCGGCGCGAGCGACAAAGCGCAATTGCGCAATAAAGGCGTCCAGAGCTACGGCATCGGACCGTATTCGAGCGAAGAGGACAACGCCAACTACGGCGCTCACGGCGACGTCGAACGATTGGCCGAACCCTCGCTCTATAACTTTGTCGAATTCACCTGGAACGCGGTCACCGAAGCTGCCGCGAGCAAGAAATGAAGCGGTTCGTCCTGATCGTATGGGCGGTGTCCGCGGTCGCGCAGACAAAAGTGATCCAGTGGGACCAGCAGAAGGCTGAGACGCTGCGGCACTACCGTGCGCTGGTGCAGATCGACACCTCCGATCCGCCCGGCAACGAGACCAAGGCGGTCGATTACTTGAAGCAGGTGCTGGAGGCCGAAGGCATCCCAACCAAGACGTTTGCTTCCGAGCCGACGCGCGCCAACCTGGTGGCGAGGCTGAAAGGCAACGGCACGAAGCGGCCGATTCTGCTGATGGCCCATACCGACGTCGTCGGCGTGCAGCGGCCCAAGTGGCCGGTGGACCCCTTCGGCGCGGTCCTCAAAGATGGCTACGTATGGGGCCGCGGCACCTCTGACGACAAGGACAAGCTGACTGCGGATCTGATGGTGATGCTGCTGCTGAAGCGCAGCGGAGTGGTGCTCGACCGCGACGTCATTTTCCTGGCCGAAGCCGGCGAGGAAACCACCAGTCTGGGCATCGATTTCATGGTGAATCAGCATTTTAGCGAGATTGACGCCGAGTTTGCCCTCAACGAGGGCGGCCGCACGCGCCTGGAGAATGGCCGCGTGACCGAAGTTCGGGTTGCGACAGCCGAGAAAGTCCCGCGCTGGGTTCGTTTGGTAGTTGAGGGTACGTCGGGCCACGGGTCGATCCCGCGCGTCGACAACCCGGTGGTGCACCTGTCGACGGCGGTGGCTAAACTGGGCGCCTGGGAGACTCCCATGCGCCTAAACGATACCACCCGCACGTACTTCGAGCGTCTGGCGACCATTAGTCCGCCAGAAAAGGCCGCTCGCTATAACGGGCTGACGGACCCGCAGAAATCCGCCACGATCCAACGCTATCTGGCTGAGAACGAACCCGAGCATTACTCGATGCTGCGCACTTCGGTCACGCCGACTGTCTTGAAGGCGGGTTTTCAGACCAATGTCATCCCGTCCGAGGCGGAAGCCAACATCGACGTCCGGGTGCTGCCGGATGAAGACGTGGAGAAGTTCTCCCAAGAGATGGCGCGCATCATCGGCGACCCGACCATCCGCGTCGAACGGATTCCCACGGGCAACCGGGTCCCGACACCGCCATCGCGCATCGACAACGACATGTTCCACGCGCTCGAAGCGGTGAGCAAGCGGCTATACCCCGGCTCGACCACACTGCCGGTGATGCTGACGGCCGCCACCGATTGCGCTCAACTTCGCGCGAAGGGAGTGCAGTGTTATGGGATCGATCCGCCGGTGTCGGACCTGGACCGCACGAGCTACAGCTGGCACAGCGACGTCGAGCGACTGGAGGAATCGTCGCTCTACAAGTTCGTGGAGTTCACCTGGGGCACAGTGACCGAGGTCGCCGCAAAGAAGTAACTAAGCGGCGGATTCCGGCGCCGGAGCGGCGTCGTCTTTGGTGCGGTTGGCGGCGCGGTTGACCAGGCGGCGCGGGTCGAGGAGATGCTGCGGGCGGAAATCGTTGCGCGACCAGCGGCTGCCGGCTTCGAATTCGATACCCAGGAAGTAGCCGATTTCGCGGAACACGCAGTATTTCACTTTGCCGGAGAGCACGCCCTTCGGGTAGGTGATGCGGTAGGGGGTCCCGAGCGGAACCGGGCGTTCCACCTGCAGACACGCGCCCGAGAGCGATATGTCTTCAAGATTAGCCACACTGCGCCGCACGCGGCCGGTTTGGTCCTTCCACTGGACGTCCACCAGGTCCGCACAAAGTAATCGGGGTTCAATGCGCCTATCCATCATGTCTACTTGCTTTATCGTCGCACCACCCGCAATTGTTTAGCTGGGGGACCCTAGGCAATTTATACCTAGCCGCCATTTAGGGGGGTTGGTACCATGTGTTGACGGAGCCGTTTCTGCGAGTCGTTCTCCTCCATCTCGTTCTAATTGCTATTTTCGGGGTCCTGCTCCCGCTGCGCAAGGGGATCAGTTTTCTGGACCCGGTCATGATATCGGCATATGCCTGTCTAGGTGTATTATTTGCGGCTCCGGCGGCGGCTGTGGCCTTCTCCAAAGGCCGGCCGCAGACACTGCGGGATGCGTTTTGGCGAACCGCTAAGGCGGTTGGGTATGGCGAGGGGCTGGCGGTTATCATGCTGGTTGCCGGCGTTGTCACGGTGAGCATCAGCGGCGGCCGGTTGCTGCTGCCGGAGTTGGATGTGCTTGCAGAAGCAGCGCTGCTGGGGCTCTTTGCGTCGATCGCTCTGGCGTTGCTGGCGGGTTGGATGACGCTGCGGTTTTCGGCGGGCGCGGCGCGCTACGGGATGCGCGCGATCTTCTTAGGACTGCTGCTCCTGTTCTTATTCCAAGCGCAGCGTCTCCCTGAGGTCCCGCTACGCGGCGTGGAATTGTCGGTGGCGATCTCCGCGCTGATGGTCATCCTGCTGCGGCGCGAGGTGCATCCGCGATGAATGCTCCGGCGCAGACGAATCCTGCCAAGTTCGATCCGGAACGGCTGCGTTTGCTGGTGCGCGTCGGCGTGTTCGTCCTGCTGGCGGTTTTGGGGCAGTTCATCTTTCCTGGACTGATGCAGCCGTTCGGAGGACTGCTGGTGGTTTCGGCGCTTTCCGCGTTTGCGACCGGGGCGCTGGCGAATGCGGTGGTGGCTCGGGGGTGGGAGCGCGGACAGCTTGCGGATTTCGGGCTGGCCTGGGAGCCTTCGTCGCTGCCCGAGTTCGTCACCGGCATCGCTTGCGGGGCCGGAGGCGCGATCGCGATCATGATGGTCGCGCTGCTGGCAGGCATGGCTCGCTTCGACGCCGTTCCCGCTGCGCCACGGGCGTGGGCCGGCATTCCCCTGCTGGCGATCGTACTGCTATTCGGATCGGTCGGCGAAGAGCTGATATTCCACGGCTACGCGTTCCAGCACTTGGTGCGTCATATGGGCGAGTTCGCGACGGTGCTGCCTGTTGGCATCCTTTTCGGACTGATGCATATGGGAAACCAGAACGTCACCTTCCTGGCTGTGATCAACACCATGGCCTGGGGCGTGCTGCTGGGCTGCGCCTATCTGCGCACGCGTGCTTTGTGGCTGCCGATTGGAATGCACTACGGCTGGAACGTGGCCATGCCCTTCCTGGGAGAGAATCTCAGCGGGTTTACAATAAGTGTGACCGGGTATGAACTGCACTGGAAAACCGGAGTTCTCTGGAGCGGGGGATTGTACGGCCTGGAGGGCGGCTTGTTCACGACGGGCGTGGTGGCCGGGTTGTTCTTCGCACTGTACCGTTTGATCCCGGGGCGGGGGTGAGTATGCGACGGCTCGCGCTGGTTGTGATCTTGTCCGTGGCAGCGGCCCGCTTGCACGCCGATGCGAAGAAGCTCACTGAGGACCAGCGCATCGAGATTCTGCGCGGGCTCAGCTCCGAATACGCCAAGATCAAAATTGTGCTGCCAAAGTCGAAGAAGGCTTTGGAAATTTCCAGCGACGGCACTTGGGATCACGATGTCTGGAATGCCGCCGTCAAAGAGTCAGGCCCCGCGGGACGCGTCGGCGATCTGATCCAGGTCACGCGCGTCGAGATCGATAAGGACCGCATCGTTCTCGAACTAAACGGCGGCATGAAGAGCGGCAAACGCTTCCTCGACCACGTGCAGATTGGCATGGGCAACTCGACCAGTCCGGTTACCGGATCGGCCACCAACGCACCGGGCGGCACTACGGTTGCGCTGACCTTTGGCGGTCCGATCGGTGAGACTACCTCAGCCGACATCAAGAAAATGCTGCTGCCGGTACTCGATTTCGAAAAATCCACGGTCACCGAAAACTACGTCGATACTCTTCCCGAGCCCATCAAAGAAGCCGTCAAGGCCAAGAAGGCGATTGAGGGAATGAATCGCGATCAGGTGATTCTAGCGGTGGGGCGGCCGCTGCGCAAGACCCGCGAATCGAAAGAAGGAACCGACTACGAGGATTGGATCTACGGCGAACCTCCCGGCCGCGTTACGTTTGTGACCTTCACTGGTGACAAGGTGGTTAAGGTGAAAGAAACATACGCCGGTTTAGGCGGATCTGTCGCAGAGACTCCTCAACAGCCGTAAGCGGTTCAGTAAGTACTCCCCCCAGTACCATTACGCGCCCATCCAAAGTACCTTGTTCGACCGCGGTCCCCAGAACACACTAGCAGCTAAGGAATTCTGTCTTTTTAATGGATCGCACCGACTTCGAACCGTGGAAGGGGAAAGAGGTCGCCAAGCTCTTGGCGCTGGTGGAGAGCCAGCGGCGCTATTACCAGGACTTGATTTCGACGCTGCCGGTGGGACTGGTGGTGCTGTCTGCGAAACGGTCTATCGTTTCGAGCAATCGTGCGTTCCGGCAGGCGTTCGGGGTTCGTGGCGAGGATCTGCGCGGGAAGAGCATTGAGCAGCTTTTGCCGTCGGATCCGTTGATTGAAAATATCCGGAACGCGATGGTCCATGGAATCGCGCAGCCGACATTGCAGGTTGCACACGGTGGAAAACTTTGGCGGGTGGCAATTCTTCCTCTTCGCAACTGGGACGAAGAGATGGAAATGGAAACGCTGCTGGTAGTGGAGGACCTGACGGGGGTGCCGGGCGCCGGTGCTGCCGTGGCGCCGCCAGCGGCTTCGGCTTTTGAGAACGTGCCCGCGCTGGTTTGGCGCGCGGACGCGGCTGGACTCCAGTTTACGGCCGTCAGCGGCGGGGCGGAACAATTGCTGGGCTATGCGGCGGCGCATTGGCTGAAGACACCCAACTTCTTTGCGCAGCGGATTCATCAGGAAGACCGCGACGCGGTGCTGGCGCTTTATCGGACTGCTATTCAGCAAGCGCACGAGGTGAGTGCGGAGTTCCGTATGGTGACGGCTGCGGGCCAGCCGGCATGGTGCCGGGAGACGGTGCGCTTGGCTGGGGCCGGGGTGCTCACGGGGATCCTGACGGTAATTGGGCAGCGCCGGCAGATCGAGCAAATGCAGATTACGGCCGAGCGGAATGCGGCTCTGCATGGGCTTTCGGCGCGGCTGGCGCATGATTTGAACAATCCGTTGATGATCATTTCCGGATATGCGGAAGAGATCTTGCGGCCGCTGGCGCCGAACGACCCGCGCCGTGGGGAACTGGAAGAAATACTGGCGGCGACCGAGCGCATCAGCAATTTGACCGCGCAGTTGCTCGAGTTCACTCGCAAGCAGGCGGGTGCCCCGGAGCGTGTGGATCTGTCGAGTGTGCTGGCCAGTCTGGCGGAGGCTTCGGTCGAGATACGGGCCGCGAAACCGGTGTGGGCCAGCGCGAATCGAAAGCAGCTCGAAGAGATTCTCGCCGCGTTGGTATCGGCGGTGAAGGAGCAGCGGGCGCGCGCGACCATCGCGTGCGATACGGCGGCGATTACGGAACAAGTGGTGGGGGCAACGCTCGCACCCGGAACTTACGCGCGCTTGACTCTGGCGATTCCCGGGCGCGGGATGGATCCGGAAAGACGCAAGGCGATCTTCGAATCCTTCTTACATAAGGAAACCGACAAGCCGGTGGGCGCGGCGCTGGCTCGTGCGTATGCGCTGGTCAAGGAGTGGGGCGGGGATTTGGGCTTTGCGAGCGACGCCACGCTGGGTTCTACCTTCACGATGTATTTGCCGCTGGCACAGGCGCAAGCGGAGGTGGTGCAGCCCAAGACAGCAGCTACCTCAGCCGAAGCGCTGCGCGAAACCATACTGGTAGTGGATGACGAAGCGGGCATCCGCGCGCTGATTGTCAAGATCCTGCGGCGCGAGCGCTACCGCGTGCTCGAAGCGGGGAGCGTCGCGGAAGCGGTGGCCGCAGCGGCGGCGCACGGTGGGCCGATCCAACTATTACTCACAGACGTGATGCTGCCGGACCGTAACGGCCGCCAACTCGCTACGCAGTTGCTGGAAACGCGGCCGGGGCTGAAGGTGGTTTACATTTCCGGCTTCACCGACGATGACGAGGTACGCGCGGGCGCGTTCCCGCCGGGCGCGCGCTTCCTGCAGAAGCCTTTCACGCTGGGGGCGCTGATGGGGACGGTGCGCGAGGCGCTCGATTAGTAAGCAGTTACTGTATCGGACTTATTGAATTGAACCTGGTTGTTTGGGTTCTAATTTGATCTCACCGAAAGTCGATTCGTACTGCGAGACGTTCTGGTTAAGCACGTTCGCGAGAGCCTTGGCCTGTTGCGGGCTCAAATAAACTCCTTCGAAATTGTGGATGGTTACCGCGTCGGGGGCCGATTGATTCATGGTGCCGAAGAGCAGGAAGAAATCCCACAGACTGACGCGCACTTGCACGCTGTTCGCATAGTGCTCACGATAGTCAGGAGTGTTGGTGAGCTGAATCTTAGTTTGCGCGGGTGGCTGCGGAGTCATATACGTTCAGCATAAAACGTCCAGCAAGAACGCGTATTCGATGGCGGTTTCTTTGAGGTATTCGTAGCGGCCGGAGGCGCCGAAGTGGCCGCTGCCCATGTTGGTCTTGAGCAACAGCGGGCGATCGTTGGTCTTCAGGGCTCGGAGCTTCGCCACCCACTTAGCCGGTTCCCAATATGACACGCGCGGATCGTTCAAGCCGCCCGTGATGAACATCGCGGGGTAGGCTTGCGCGGATACGTTTTCGTAGGGCGCATAGAATTTCATGTACTCGTAGAACTCGGGTTTGCTGGGGTCGCCAAATTCTTCGTACTCGCCGACGGTGAGGGGCAGCGAGGCGTCGAGAGCAGTGTTGAGCGAATCGACAAAGGGGACGCCGGCGACTACGGCGGCGAACAGATCGGGGCGGAGGTTCACCACCGCGCCCATGAGGAGTCCGCCCGCGCTGCGGCCCATGATGGCGAGTCTCGCGGGCGAGGTGTATTTTTCCGCGATCAGTTTTTCGGCGGCGGCGATGAAATCGGTGAAGGTGTTTTTCTTCTGCAGCAGGCGGCCGGCTTCGTGCCAGGGTTTGCCGAGGTCCATGCCGCCGCGGATGTGGGCGATGGCGTAGACGAAGCCGCGGTCGAGCAGGCTGAGGCGATCCGAACTGAAGGACGGATCTATGCTGATGCCGTAGGAGCCGTAGCCGTAGAGCAGCATGGGGGCGCGGCCGTCGCGCACGAAACCTTTTTTGTAAACCAGCGAGACGGGAACCTCGCCAGCGTAGATGCGTTCGGACTGATACTGCCGCGGGTCGTAGCCTCCGAGAACTTGCTGTTGTTTCTTCAACTCGCGTTCGCGGGTTTCCATGTCGTAGTCATAGATCGAAGCCGGGGTAACTAACGAGGTGTAGTGGAAGCGCAGGAGTTTGGTGTTGAACTCGGCATTGGCGCCGAGTTCGGCGGTATAGACGGGCTCGGGGAATTCGATGGAATGTTGCGCACCCGTACGCATGTCGCGGATGTAAATCTGGGTGAGGCCGCGATGGCGCTCTTCGGTGACCAGGTAGTCCGCGAACGCGCTGACGCTCTCGATGGTGATGCCATCGCGGCCGGGGATGATTTCTTTCCAGTTGGCTTTGGAGGGGTCGGTTATGGGGGCTTCGACGACGCGGAATCCTTTGGCGCCGTCGTTGGTGCGGATGAAGAACGAATCGCCGCGGTGGGTGGCGTCGTACTCGGTTTCGTAGACGCGTGGGAGCAGTATGCGGAAGTCTCCGGTGGGCTGATCTTTGCGGAGGTAGCGAATTTCGGACGTCAGCGAGCTGTTGATGTTGATGAAGATGTAGGCGCGGCTGCGGGTGCTCGACAGGTCGACGGTGAAGCGCTCGTCGGGCTCGTGATGGATCAGCGCGTCTTCCTTCGCGCCGAGGGCGTGGCGGAAGACCCTGTAGGGGCGCAGGGCTTCGTCAAGCGTCGAGTAGAAGAACGTCGCGTTATCGGCGGCCCATTCGAGCGTGGATGACGTATTCGGAATTTCGTCAGTGAACAAGTCGCCGGTGTCGAGATTCTTCACGCGAACGGTGTATTTTTCGTCGCCTTCAAAATCGACAGAGTAGGCGAGGAGTCGATGGTTGGGGCTGGCGATGAAGGCGCCCAGGCGGAAATATTTGTGGCCTTCGGCGAGCAGGTTGCCATCGAGCAGGATTTCTTCGGGGCCTGTACCTCTTTTGCGGCAGTGGATGGCGTACTGTTTTCCTTCTTCGGTGCGGGTGTAGTAAAAGTAGTCGTCGCGCTTCACGGGAACGCTCAGGTCCGTTTGCTGGATGCGTCCGAGCATTTCGGCGTAGAGTGCGGCCTGCAAGGCTTCGGTGTGTTGCAGCTTCTCTTTGGTGTAACGGTTCTCCGCTTCGAGATAGGCGATGGTGTCGGGATCTTTGCGATCACGCAGCCAAAAATAGTTGTCGATGCGGGTGTCGCCGTGGACGGTCATCGAGTGTGGAACGATTTTCGCGACGGGGGGCATGGGAAACTATATTCTAGCGATGGCTAAAGCTTTACGTATTTCGGTGGCTCTGTTGGTGGGCGCGCTGCTGTTGATGGCAGCGGGTCCGGGGTTCCGTTCGCGGCGGCTGTTCGAGGAGCACTTCGCCAAGCACGGTCCCGAATTCGGCAACATTTCTTCGCAGGACTATTTAGCGCGCGCACAGGCGCTGCGCGACGCGCCTGCCGGCGGCCCGATCCTCGAAGCTCGCACGCGGGATGGCATCATCTCTCGATTCGATCGCAAGAGCGGGGCTTTTGGCGCTTACAATCCCGACCGGACGATCCGCACCTTCTTCATCCCCAACACGGGCGAGCGTTATTTCCACCGACAGGCAGCGAGACGTGGGGCGAATTGAGTATGACGGAAGCGCAGGTGCGGCATTATTTGAGCGAGAACGGGTACCCGCAGCATGTGGTGCGCGACGGGCGCGCGGGACTGCTACGGCGCTGGCGCGAATTCGTCGAGCAAGTGGAGCGCGGGTATTCGCTCGGCATCGAAGATTACCGCAATGATCTGGACGTGCGCGGAATTATCGAGCTTGCGAAAGCGGACGACGCGGAGGTGCATGCGCTTGATCAGCGGTTGCAGGAACTGCTGATTGCGACCGACCAGCGCGTTTGGGAGAGCGGTCCGGACGATGCGTTTTGGGATTTCGGGTATCCACGAAATGCAGGCGCGGATCTGCTGGAAGACTTGCGCCGCGAGAAGCTACTGCTCTAGATAGGTGTAGCCGTTCAAGCCGTCTTCGTAGAAGCGCAGCAGCAAACCGGACTCTTCGTAGCCGATGCGGCCTTCGCGCACGGCGGTTTCGACGTCGCGGCGGAACTGTTCGGCTAGCGTGGTGGATTTGAACTGCACGTAGTCGAGGACCTCGCGTACAGTGTCGCCGCGGATCGAGCGCGTCGATGACTACGGCACCCTTTTCGTCGAGTTGGACGTGGACGGCGTTGGTGTCGCCGAAGAGGTTGTGCAGGTCGCCGAGGATCTCTTGATAGGCGCCGACTAGAAACGTCGCGAGGATGTAGGGCTCGCCGTTGAAGGTATGCAGCGGCAGAGTTTTCTTCACGTCGCGGCGGTCTATGAACTGGTCGACTTTGCCGTCGGAGTCGCAGGAGATATCGCCCAAAATTCCGTGATGCGAGGGCTCCTCGTTCAGGCGGTGGATGGGCATGATGGGGAACAATTGCTTCACGGCCCAACTGTCGGGCATGCTTTGGAACAGCGAGAAGTTGCAGAAATAGGTGTCGGAGAGCAGTGAATCCAGGCCCTCCAGCTCTTCCGGGAAATCGTCTAGCTCTTTGGCCATCTTTTGAATGCGGCGGCAGATCACCCAATAGATGCTCTCGGCCCAGCTTCGCTGTTGCAGCGGCAAATAGCCCAGGCTGAACAGGTTGAGTGCGGAGTCGAGCGCTTGCTGGGCGTCGTGAAAACTTTCCAGCAGATTCTTGGAGCTCAGGCCGCGCAGCGTGTCTTTCAGGTCGAGCAAGGGCTGCTCGACGTCGTCGGAAAATTCGGGCAGCGTTTCTTCTTCGCCGAATCCGGTTACGCCCAGGACGTTGAAGACCAGCACGCTGTGATAGGCGACCACCGCGCGTCCGCTCTCAGAGACGATGGTCGGGTGCGGCACTTCGGCTTCATCGCACACGCTTTGGATGTGATACACGATGTCGTTGGCGTATTCCTGCAGCGTGTAATTGACGCTCGATTCGAAATCGGTTTGCGAACCATCGTAGTCGATGCCCAGGCCGCCGCCGACGTCCAGATAATTCAAGCCCGCGCCGGCGCGGCGCATTTCGACGTAGGCGCGCGCGGCTTCGATCACCGCGGCTTTAATCTGGCGGATGTTGGTGATCTGGCTTCCCAGGTGGAAATGCAAAAGCTGCAGGCAATCTTCCATTCCCAGAGCTTTCAACTGTTCGAGGGCTCGTAGGGCTTCGGTTACGGTAAGTCCAAACTTCGAGCGATAGCCGCCGGATGACTTCCAGCGTCCCGAGCCGCGGCTCGCGAGTTTGATGCGCAGGCCGATCACCGGGCGCACGCCGACGCGCGCCGAATGTTTCAGGATCAGGTCGAGCTCGGTGTATTTCTCCACCACGGGGATGATCTGGCGGCCGATCTTTTTAGCCAGCATCACCATCTCGATATATTCGTCGTCCTTGAAGCCGTTGCAGATGATAGGCGTGTCGTTATCGGCAATTGCCAGTACGGCGAGCAGTTCCGGCTTCGAACCGGCTTCGAGGCCGAACTTGTATTTGCGGCCGTATTCGAAGACTTCCTCTACCACCTGGCGCTGCTGATTCACCTTGATGGGATAGACGCAGCAGTAGGTCGACTTGTAATTGTGCTCGGCGATAGCGTTCTGGAAGGCCTGGTGCACCTCGCCTAGGCGGTGCTTCAGAATTTCGCCGAAGCGGATGAGGATGGGCAGCGAGATGCCGCGCAATTGCAGGTTGTCGACCAGCTCTTTGAGATCGATGCCGCGCGCGGGGTCTTTGTCGGGACGCACCCATACGTGGCCGTTGGGTTCTACCGAGAAATAGCCCTTGCCCCAGCTGGCGACATCGTACAACTCGCCCGCTTCGGCGATCGACCAGCGGTCAGCCGGTTCGCGCACCGGTGCGGTCTCGTTGGCTCTCACAGTTGCCATGAAACTTCAGTGTCCTTCGATTCGTCCAGCACCGCAAGTGAATAATTGATGACAGAGTTGCGCACTGTTCACATGGTATATTGAATGTGATTGCTCGTGTGGGCGGCTAGCTCAGTTGGGAGAGCACCGCGTTCGCAATGCGGGGGTCGGGGGTTCGAACCCCCCGCCGTCCACCAACTCCCCCCTTTTGTTACAAGCGTATTAAGGGAATTACTCTAAAGTTATTCCGTATCCGTATCATCACAATTATTGATTTGCGGCTCCCGCTGTTTTCATTTATAGTGAAATTGTAATTACGGAAGCGGGTTGCTTTCGTCCACGTTTTATCCCCGTCGTACCTTTTTACCTGTCCCTGCAGACCTTTGCATTCCTAGCTGAAGTTTACGGGCGCATGCCACTCGCATGTGCATGCTCACTTCTCTTTCTTACAAATTTCCAAAGGAGTTTACAAATGAAAACCAAATACATGAAGAACAACTGGATGCATTTCACGCTGGCGTTGGGATTGATGGGCGCAATGGCAACGGCCGTTCACGCGGAGAGTTTCTCGGCTGAAGTGCCTTTCGCTTTCGAGGCTGCGGGCAAGAGCTTTCCGGCCGGCGTCTACACCGTCGAACCGATCTCGGGCGGCGTCATTATGATCCACAATGCGGCTTCCGGCGAAACGGCGGCTATGATGGCCTCGCCTGCGACACTCGTGGAGATCCCGAAGCCCGGTATGGTCTTCGATAAGAGCGCGGCGCTGGCGACGCTCTCCGGCGTGAATCTCGCCAACGGTGTGTCGCTCACCTTCGCGCCGGCCAAGCGGCTCGCGGCCACGCTGACATTGCCTTCGAAGGGTTCGGTGGTGCTTTCTCATCCATGACCTCCCACCACTGAGTCCTTCACACCCGGCCGGAGATCGGAGGTTCCGGCCGGGGCCCCTCCTCAAGCATTCGGCATATTATGGAAGAGTGAACTTCGGACGTTCCGAATCCTTAAGCCGGTCCCAACAGTTGGAAAAAATGCAGCGCGATTGGGACGAGCGCGCGCGTGAAAACGCCCGTTATTACGTGGCCACGGGCAACACCAATTGGTCCGACGAAGAATTCTTTGCTTCCGGTGAGCAGGCCATTGCCGACGACATTCTCACCGACATGACTAATATCTGCCAGGGCAAAGATCCCAAGGACATGCGGGTTCTGGAGATCGGCTGCGGGGCCGGGCGGCTGACGCGAGCGCTGGCCAACCTGTTCGGCGAAGTGCGCGCCGTGGATGTCAGCGGCGAAATGATTGCCCGTGCGCGGCAGGCGCTGGCCGACAAGCCTCACGCCTACGTTTACCAGAACAATGGATACGACCTGGCGGTGGTGCCGTCATTTGCACGGAATCCGGGCGATAAGGCGTTCCGGTTGCCGCGCTGGCTGGGGCGCCTGGCGCCGGACAGTTGGAAGCGCGAGTTCGACTTTGCGTATTCGAACATCGTGTTCCAGCACATCCCCAGCCGCGAGGTGATCGAGAGTTACGTGAACGAAGTTCACCGGCTGCTGCGGCCGGGCGCGCTGTTTAAGTTTCAAGTGCAGGGTTTCCCGCTGGAGAACCGCCCCGATGACACCTGGAATGGCGTATCGTTCTCCGATCAGGAGGCCTGCGCGATGGCCGAGCGCAATGGCTTCGAGCCGCGCTACCGGCACGGCGCGGACACCCAGTATTTCTGGCTGTGGTATTTCAAGAAGCCGTAGCGCCCGAGCGAAAGTCATATGATGGAAGCGTGATGATCCTGCGTGCGCTCGTAATGACTGCGGTCTTGAGCATCGCGGGGCGTGCCCAGGCGATTATCGATTTTGAATCGGCTGGGCTGAAGTATAAAGCCATGACGCGGGGCGGCGTCACGGTGATGTTCTCGCTGCTGCCTACGCACATTCGCGACTACGCCATTGTGCAGGTGGCCGTCTCCAACGGCTCTTCGATTTCCTGGACGGTGAAACCGGAGGACTGCAGCTTTGAGAAACCTGACGGCCAGATGGTTCAGGCCCTGGCCGCCAGGACGGTGGTGAATACCATGATTGAGAAGGGCGGGCGCGGGGATGTGATCAAGCTGATCGCGGCGTACGAGGCCAGTTTGTTCAATAACGCGCAGATACATTCGACGAACGGCTACGAGTCGCGGCGGCAGAATGCGTTTGCCGATCTGGGGTCGTCGAAACTAAAGGCTGCGGCGGCGGCTTCGGCGATCGCGCTGGTGACAACCAAGCTTGCGCCGGGGCAATCGACGGATGGCGCGGTGTTTTATCCCAACCAGGGGAAGCCGCTGGGGACCGGAAAGCTGATCGTGAATATGGCGGGCGAGACTTACGTGTTTCCGCTCGAAGACGCGGCGACCTCACGCCTAGAGCACGACCACGCGCGCGTCCCCTAGGCGCATTTCGGTGCCGGGTTCGGCGAACTGGGTGCGGACGTACGCCAGGGCGGCCACTTTGCCGAGTGCTGGCGAGAATATGGCGCTGGCGATTTCCCCGAAGTCGGCGTCACCGGATTTTAGCTTAGTGCCGGCGGGCGGCGGCTCGGTGGCGTCGATGGTCAGACGGCGTAGCACGCGGTGGATTTGCGCGCGGCTGCGGACGCGCTCTACGATTTCCTGTCCTAGGTAGCAGCCTTTGCTGAAACTGACAGCGTTGAGTTGTGCGGTTTCCTGGACTAGATAGCGTTCGGTGATTTCTTCGCCGTAACGCGGTTTGCCGTGCTCGAGGCGAATTATGCGCGCGTCATGCGGAGTTCCTTCAGCGATACCTGCGGCCGCGAGTGCCGCCACTAGTTCCGGTTTCTTCGTTGGCAGCATGAAGAGGGAGTAGCCGCCGTTTCCGGTGGAACTCACGCGGGCGACGATGCTTCCGTCCCAGGTACGCGTGGCGTAGTCCGCTTCAGGAATCGGTGCGCCGAGGCGCTCGAGAACGGCCGCCGACTGCGGGCCTTCGATGGCGATGGTGGACATCTCGCCGGTGACGTCTTCAAGCGTGACGTCGTCGGCGATGATGTAGCGATCGATGTGGTCGTATAGTTTCTGGCGCGTTTCCGGCTCGGTGTCGAGCAGGAAAGAATCTTCGCGGCAGAAAATGTTGACGTCGCCCAAGATGCGGCCTTGCGCGTTTAGGAAAAAAGCATAGCAGCCTTGGCCGGGGGTGAGCGCCTGCACGTCCTGCGTGGTCATGGCGTGGAGCAAGCGCGCGCGGTCCTCGCCCGTCACGCGGATCTTGCCGCGCGCCGAGAGGTCCAGCCAAGCGGCGCTTTCGCGCAATCCATCCATACTTCTACTGTATACTGAGGCGAAAAATGATCCATGAAATCCTGCCGGTGGGCATGCTGGAATGCAATTGTTCGATCTTCGGCGACGAGCAATCGCACGAGGCTATCGTGATCGATCCGGGCGACAATATTGACGACATCCTGGCGATTCTGGAGAAGCATGCGCTGCACGTGAAACAGATTGTGATCACGCACGCGCATATCGACCACATAGGCGGCGCTGCGAAGTTGAAAGCAGCCACCGGCGCTCCAGTTCGTATGAATTCGGATGACCAGGAGCTTTATGATCAGCTGGACGTGCAGGCGTCCTGGCTGGGTATGGAGCCGCCTACGAGGACCGCGATCGACGCTGCGGCGCGGGATGGCGATGTGCTCACGCTGGGTCCAGCTGAGTTCCGCGTGCTGCACACGCCGGGCCACACACAGGGCAGTATTTCGCTATGGATTCCGGCGGAGAGCAAACTCATTGCCGGCGATACGCTGTTTCGCGACAGCATCGGACGTACGGATCTACCGGGCGGGATTCCGCGGCAGATTCTGCGCTCGATCGAGGACAAGCTGCTGCAGTTGCCGGAGGAAACGGTGGTGATCCCGGGGCACGGGGCGAACACTACCATCGGGCGCGAAAAAGAGCGCAATCCGTTTCTAAAAAGCCTCTGATTTCTTGCGCTGAATTTCAGTCATGACGGTGGTGATCAGCTCTTTGGCGTCGGTTAAACATTGGCTGATGATCTGGACGTCCATGGCGGGTTTGCCGGGCTGGCGGGCGCTCTGGCAGTAGACTCCGTGCTGTCCGACCAGCACCAGGGCGTCGGTGAGCAGGTCCATGGTCACCGCCAGGCGACCGCGTTCGAGGCCCATGCGGAACTCATATTCTTCGAGAGCTTGTTTGCGGTCTTCGTAGACGGACATGTGTCTTCATGGTACCGTCCAGGCGCCGCGCTGCACCCAGCCGGAGTTGGTATTGGGCTCGTTGGCTTGCAGGTAGACGGTCTTGGCTCCGCTGAACGTGAGGAACACGGTGTTGATTGTGAAAGACACGGAATTGCCGGAGTTGACCATCACGGTGAAGCCCACGGCGCATTGCGTGTTGAACAGATTCGCTGAGGAACCGATGGGCTTGGTGCTGAGTATGGTGCCGGTGTTGTCGTAAAGGCCGATGGTGGCGGTGACGCGGTTGTAAACCAGATAGCAGGTGTTGGCCAGGGAGGTGGGCGCGCCTGACGTGATCAACATCGACATGCCGGTGATGTTCAATTGCGACGTGGAATCGCTCACGGTGAAGGTGAAGTTGGGGGACGTGCCGGTTCCCGACGCGGGCGACACGGAATCGGCGGTGGGCGCGCCTCCGGTGACGGTCCAGCCGCCTACGGTGACAAAGCCTGAGTTGACGACGGTTTCCGAAGCCAGCAAGTAGCTGTTCTTCGCGCCGAACCAATCGGCGTTGAAAGTCAGGTCCACGGTGACGACGATGGAGGTGACGCCGATCACAATCGTGGTGTTGGCTCCGTTCAAGCTGCACTGGCCGTTCGAGACGATGGTGGGCGATCCGGGTGTCACGGGCGCCGCGCCATTGGCGGGATTGTCGAAGGCTAACGACACCACGTTGCGCGTGCGGTCGTACACCATGCTGCAGGCGCTGGTGGTACTGAGCGATGTCGACAGCAGCATGGCCATGCCGGTGATGAAACCGGAGCCTCCTTGATCGGAAGCGGTGAAGCTGAAGCGCTGTGCGGGCCCCGAGCCGCTGGTGGGGACTACCGAGTTTGCCACGGGCAGTCCGCCGGCGGCCACCAGGTAGGTGCCGCGGAGCACCCAGCCGGTGTTCAAGCCGGCATCGGAGCCGAACATGTAGATGTTCTTGGTCCCGCTGAAGGTTGCGGTGAAGGTGATGGAGAGCGTGATGATTTGCGAGAGCCCGGAAGCGGCTGCCGTTGCGGCGCCTACCTGGCACTGGCTGTTCTTCAAGACCACGGGGGAGCCGAGAGCTTTGGGATCGGAGCCGGCGCCGCTGTCCCAGGTCAGGGCTACGGTTCCGGCGTTGCGGTCGTAGACAATGTCGCAGGCGTTGGTAACGCTGGCGCTGGTGGTGTTGAAGAGCATGGCCATGCCGATCAGATTGGTAGCGTTCTGTGAATCGGAGAACACGAAGGTAAAAGTCTGGCTGCCGCCGCTCGAGCCGTTGGGCGACACGGAATCGGCGGAGGGCTGCGGCGGCGGGATGACCACGGTCCAGGCCCCGCGCGCGACCCAGCCCGTGTTGGCGCCCGCGTCGGCAGCGTACAAATAGGTGGTCTTCACGCCGGCGAATCCTGGCAGGAAGGTCAGCGAAAGATTGAGGGTCAAGGTGCTGCCCGCGAGGCTGACGGAACTGCCCGCTCCGTTGACGATGCACTGGCTGTTCTGCTGGCTGCCGCCGCCGAAGGTCACGACCTGCGACCCGGTGGCGGGATTATCGTTGGCCAGGCTGAGCACGCCTCCCACATAGGTGACGTAGCAGGCTACTGATGTGGAGACGCTGCTGCTCACCAGCAACGACACGGTGGTGAGCGCCGCTGCGCCACCGGTGTCGGAATATTGCGCCGAGAACACCACGGCGTTTCCGCTGCCGGAAGCGGGCGTCACCGATACAGCGGCGGGGATCTGCGGCGGCGGAGCGGTGACGCCGATACGGGTCAGCCAGCCGACGCTGCCTCCGGTGTTGGCCGATTGAATCGCGCTCACCAGGGGCAGGTTCACGGAGTTGGTCTGGCCGCCGAGGTACATGTTGCCGCCCGAGTCGACTGCCAGGGCGTTCGCGATGTCGGAGCCGGCGCCTCCAAACCAGGTGGAGAAACCCAAGGCGTTGCCGGTCGCGTTCAATTTCGAAACGAAGGCGTCATATAAACCTCCGAAGCCTGCTTGTACGGGGTTGCTTTGCGGAAAGTCCCCCGAGGAGGTGTAGCCCGCGACGTACGCGTTGCCGCTGCCGTCGATGCCGATGGCGGAGCCCCAGTCGAGATCGGAGCCGCCCAAGTAGGTGCTATAGACCAGCGCGCTGCCAGTGGGATTGATCTTCGCCGCGAAGGCGTCCGAGACACCTTTGAATTGAGTTTGCAGGACGCCGGCGGTGACCGGAAAATCTAACGAGTTGGTGACGCCGGCCACATAGGCGTTACCGCTGGCGTCGACCGCGATCCCATTGGCCTGTTCGGAGGCGACCGCGCCGCTGCCGCCGAGGTAGGTGCTGTAGGAGAGTGCGGCTCCGGTGGCGCTCAGCTTAGTGACGAACGCGTCCTGCGCGCCGTGGTTGGTGGCCTGGATGGCGCCAGAGAGCGGGAAATTGGTGGAAGTGGTCCCGCCTGCGACGTACGCGGCGCCGCTTGCATCCACTGCGATTCCGCCGGCATGCTCGTTCGCGGCGCCGCCCAGGTAGGTGCTGTAGGAAAGAGCTCCCGCCGCGGTGAGTTTGCTGACGAAGACGTCGGTGCCGCCGCCGGAGACGGCTTGGACTCCGCCCAATACCGGGAAGTTTGTCGATAGCGTGTCCCCTGCGACGTAGGCGTTTCCCGCCGTGTCGACGGCAATTGCGGTGCCTATGTCGTAATTGGTTCCTCCCAGGTACGTGCTATACAGCAGCTGATTACCGGTCGCATTCAATTCGAGTACAAAGGCGGTTTTCGCTCCTCCCAAAGTGGTTCGCAGCGGCAGCAGCAGGGGGAAGTTAGGGGACGCTGTCGACCCCGTGACATAGGCTTGTCCGCTGGCATTCACCGCGATCGCCGCGGCGCGGTCATCGCCCGACCCGCCGATGTAAGTCGCATAGAGCAGGGCAGTGCCGGTGGGATTTAGCTTCACGATGAAGGCGTCGACGCTGCCTCCGCTAGCGGCTTGCGCGGCTAAGACGATGGGGAAGTTGAGCGCTTCGGTCCAGCCGGCGGCGTACAAATTGCCGGCGCCGTCGATCGCCACGCCGGTTACGGCTCCCAGTCCCGTGCCGCCCATGTAGGTCGCGTAGGAGATTACGGGATCGATTACTAGCGGGAGCGATGTGTCATACGTGTCCACGTCGAAGCCGGCGGTGTGGGCGTCGAGCAGGCGATAGCGGCCCGCGACGCTGATCCGGCCCGCGGGCGTGTCCTGGTAGATTTCCGGAGCATCTTCGATCAAGTCCGCGGCATGCAAGCGGCCCCTGGCATCGATCGACAGGCCGGCCGAGTATTCGACGCGGATGTCGCCGGGTCGCGCGCCTGGGGCGAGCATGTATTCGGATTTAACGCGACCGTTTGTGCCGGAATAGAGCAGGTCGATTCCTGAATAGAGATTGGTGTAGAGAATCTTCTGGAGAGTTGGCAAACCGGTCCGCCACTGGCTCGGGTCTTGGCCGACGAGAAAATTCGCGCTGCCCATGGGATTGAGGCCGTGCAGATCCGGTGCGCTGTTAGCGCCCAGGAACGTCGTGTGAACCGCTTGAAACTCGGCGCCTTGGGGGGTGAAGACCGCCGTCATGCCAGGGACCCGGATCAGGTAACGGCCGGGCGCGTCTTGAATGAAGAAGAGCGGACTAACGGACTCGCCTGCCAATCCTAGCGCGACGGCCAACCACAACCCTAATAACCGCATGTACCTGTCTATCGATCAGGTCTACGGAAAAGGGATGTCCGATAAAACCTAAGCCCCTATGTAGCGGGCGTATAGGCTGCGGGCGATTCCGACGTCGGTGGTGCCTTTGATAATGGCGCGACCGTCGGGGAAGACGGTGAGTTCGTAGGGATCGAGCGCGACGCGCAGCGCGAATTCGTTGGAGCGTACCGTCGCCACTGTACCCAGGCGCTCGGCCAGCGCAGGGAGATCCACGGGGCGGGAGCGCTCGTGAATCTGCACGGCGTTACGTCCGCAGAGGCTGATGGGCGCGCGCCGGGAACCGTCGAGATACACCAACTCGCGGCGCACACAACACGGGCACTTGGCATCGCGCGTGGGAGGAGCGAGTTGGCGGATGGTTCCGGTCCATACGTCGATGGTGGTGAGGCGCGCTGTTACGGCATCGCTGCCAATCGCCAGGATCTTCAAGGCATCCGCGACTTGCAGCGAGGCGATGGTGGCCGTGACCGGGGCCAGCACGCCTTCGGTTTCGCAGGTTGGTTGCGCGCCTTGTGGAGGCTCGGGATAGACGCAGCGGAAACACGCGGTCTTACCGGGGACGATGGCCAACTTGATGCCGTAACTGCCGACTGCCGCGCCGTAGATCCACGGGATTTCGCGATCGACAGCGGCGTCATTGATCAGAAAACGAGTCTCAAAATTGTCGGTGCCGTCGAGGATTAGGTCGATGTCCTCAAACAGATCTTCGACGTTGGCGGCGGTGAGATCGGCGACCATGGGCTCGACCTTCACTTCCGAGTTCACTCGCGCCAAACGGCGCGCGGCGGCTACGGCTTTCGGCAGGGCCTCGGCGGCGTCGGCTTCGTCAAATAAAAACTGGCGCTGTAAGTTGGACCACTCGACGAAGTCTCGATCGATGATACGCAGGCGACCCACTCCGGCGCGAGTCATGGCTTCGGCTTGCACGGTACCGAGCGCACCGCAGCCGACGATGGCCACGCTCGCGGCGCGAATCTTGGCTTGGCCTTCCGCACCCAACGGCGCGAAGCGGATCTGGCGAGAGTAACGGGATTCGGCGGGGCGCATCAAACAGTCGGAAGGCTCTGTGGGCCTCATACTGATGGTAGCAGCAGCACCCCAGCGCCCTCCGCGCAGCAGTTCGGCCCATCGAGACCTACGTTATCATTGAGGAACGTGCGTCCGCCGGTGTTGATGTTCCTGCCGCTGCTGCTCGGCGCCGTAGCGGCGTTGGGTCGGAATACGCAGATCGCCCCGGCTCAGAACGTGGAAGGCCGCACGATCCAACGGATCGATTTCGACCCTCCCAACCAGCCACTACCGCGCGACGAACTGGACCGCCTGCTGCCGCTGCGCGTGGGCAGCCCGCTGCACCAAGCGGACGTCCGCCAGTCCCTGCAAAAGCTATTCGATACCGGGCGCTTTGCTGACGTCGCCATTGACGCGGAGCCGATGGGCGACGGCGTGGCGCTACGCGTTGCGACGCAACTGAGCTATTTCGTGGCGGGGTTACCTTCCAGGGAGTCGCCGATCCACCCAATCGCAACCAGCTTCTGACGGCGACCAAGCTCGAACTGGGCGCTCCGTTCGATGAATCGCAACTGAAACAGTCGATCGACAACCTGCAGGAGCGGCTGCGCGCCAACGGTTTGCATCGCGCTACCATCCGCTACGATCTGGCCCGTAATCCGTCTACCGAGGAAGTGGGGGTCCGCTTCCAGTTGAATGCGGGGCCGCGCGCGCGCTTTGACGGCGTGAATCTTGCCGGCAAGTTCGAGCGGCCCATGGAAAAAATCATCCGCGCCACTCGCTACCGGCGCGGCATCCTCTTCATCCAGCTTCCCGGTTGGAGTTACGCTACCGAGGACCGGGTTGAGACCGGCATAGAGCGAGTACGGAAGGATTTTCAGGGTCAGAACCGGTTGGAGGTGAAGGTTACGCTGGACCGCCTGGATTATCACGATAAAACCAACACGGTCACGCCCACTCTTGTGATTGATAACGGACCCTTGGTGGAAGTCCGCACCAGCGGCGCCAAAGTCTCGCAGGGGAAGCTGCGCCAGTTGATCCCCATCTATCAGGAGCGCGCCGTCGACCGTGGCCTGTTGCTTGAAGGCACGCGCAATCTGGTGGATTATTTCCAATCGCAGGGATACTTTGATGCCGCGGTGGATTTCGACGAGCAGTCGCCCACGCCGGGGGTGCAGCGGATCACTTACGCGGTGACGCGCAATGCCCGCCACCGGCTGGTGGGGGTCGAGATCACTGGCAATCATTTCTTCGACACCGCTACCGTTCGCGAGCGGCTGGCGGTGCGCGAGGCCGGCAAGCTGCGCGATCGCTACGGGCGCTACTCGCAAAAATTGCGCGACAACGATCGCGACGCGATTCTTGACCTGTATCGCTCGAACGGGTTCCGCGATGTCCAAGTGGCGGCCACCACGCTCGACGACTACCGCGGCCGCACCGACGAACTGGGGGTGCGTTACGAGATCGAAGAGGGCGTGCTGTGGACCGTGAGCGAGCTTCACATCGAAGGCGCTTCGCCCGAGGACACCGCTCATTTGCTGCAAATCATTCAATCGGCGGCAGGGCAGCCGTTTAGCGAGGCGAATATTGCGGCCGACCGCGATGCGATCCTGAGCTACTTTTTCGATAGCGGCTACCCGGATGCAACGTTTGACTGGTCGCAGACGCCCGCCGGAACTCCGAACCACGCGGATCTGCACTACAACATCAAGCCGGGCGAACGGCAGTTTGTTCGCGCCGTTCTGGTGCGCGGCCTGGTAACCACGCGGCCCAATGTGGTCTCCAGCCGTATCCTGATTCGGCCGGGCGATCCGATCTCGCAAGGCCGCATTGCGGAAACGCAGCAGAAGCTGTATAACCTGGGCATTTTTTCCAAAGTGCAGACGGCGCTGCAGGATCCCGACGGCCAGGAAGAAAGGAAGTATGTCTTGTTCCAGTTAGACGAGGCCGCCAAATATTCCTTCAATGTCGGCATCGGGGCGGAGCTGGCGCGGATCGGCGGTGGCGTGGAACATTTCGACAGTCCGGCGGGCACCACCGGCTTCAGCCCGCGCATTTCCTCCGGCATCAGCCGCCTGAATTTCCTAGGCCGGGCGCGCACGCTCAGCCTGCAAACGCTGGCGTCGACGCTCGAGCAACGCGGCGTACTCAGCTATCTGATGCCGGAGTTCATGGGCCACGAGAATCTGACGCTCACGGTTTCCGGGCTCTACGACCGGTCCCACGACGTGCGCACGTTTGCGGCGCAGCGCATGGAGTCTGCGATCCAGTTGGCGCAGCGCCTGTCGCGCGCCAACAGCTTGCAGTACCGTTTTGCGTATCGCAAAGTCACCGTCAGCAATCTGGAGATCGAGCCGCTGCTGGTTCCTTTGCTGTCGCAGCCGGTGCGTGTGGGATTGCTATCCATGTCGTTCATCAATGACCGCCGCGACAATCCCACCGATTCGCACCGCGGCATCTATAACACCGTGGACGTGGGTATCGCCCTGCCGCAGTTCGGCTCACAAACCGATTACACCCGACTGGTGTTTCGCAATTCCACCTATCATCCCATCGGCCGCGACTTGGTGCTCGCGCGCACTGTGCAGTTCGGCTACATCCAACGCCTTGGCGGCTTGGCCGAAATTCCGCTGGGAGAACGCTTCTTCGCGGGCGGTGCTTCTTCGCAGCGCGCCTTCCCGGACAACCAGGCCGGGCCCCGCGACCCCGAGACCGGCTTTCCTTTGGGGGGCAACGCGTTCCTGTTCCATTCGACGGAGCTGCGCTTCCCGCTGTTCGGCGAAAATGTAGGAGGCGTGCTATTTCACGATATGGGTAACGTTTATTCGAGCATCGACCAGATCAGCTTTCGCTACCACCAGAATTCGAATCAGGATTTCAACTATATGGTGCAGGCGGTGGGCTTTGGGATTCGTTACAAGACGCCGGTGGGGCCCATTCGCGTGGATCTGAGTTACAGCCCGAATTCGCCGCGTTTTGTGGGATTCAGCGGGACCCGCGATCAATTGCTGCACGTGTAACCCCAATTTAACGACGCCTCCGAATCCGCCTTTTTGCGTGGGCGTGCCGCAGCGCATCAACGTCTTTCAATTCCACTTCTCGCTGGGGCAGACGTTCTGATGAAGCTTCTGGCTTTACTGCTGGCTGCCATTTGCGTGCGCGCGGAGACGCTCGATCGCATCGCGGTCACGGTGGGCCGGCACGTCATCTCGGAGCGTGACATCCTGCAGGACATGCGTATCTCGGCGTTCATCGATGGCAGGGCGCCCGTTTTCGGTGCGCAGCAAAAGCGCCAAGCGGCCGAGCGCCTGGTGGATCAGTACCTGGTGTTGGAAGACGCGACGGCGACGCGTGTGCCTCCGCCGCCCGCCGCAGAGGTGGCCGGATTGCTGATGCCCATCAAGGCTCGCTACGCCACGGATCAGGCTTATCGCGCTGCGCTGGCCCAGGCGCAGATCAGCGAAGCAGAATTGTCGGAGCAGTTGCTGGCGGGATTGCGCATGCTGCGCTACACCGATTTGCGTTTCAGCCCCGAGGTGCAAGTGTCCGAGGAAGCGCTGCTGGCGTACTACAACAAACTGGCGCCGCCGCAGAGCTTCGAGGCCAGCCGCGGCGACATTGAAAAGCTGCTCACTGATCAACAGACCATGCAGGCGCTCGACGGATGGTTGGAGACAAGGCGAGGCGAGACAGCAATCGTCTATCGCGAGGGGGCCTTTCAGATGACCCGCGCACGCCACTTGACGGGCCAGATCCTAGTGGTCACCGCGATTTTGCTGGTGATCCTCGCCGTCGCCGCGTTGCTGGTCGTGCGCAGCGGCTGGTTCCGCGAGTTGGTCCGCGAGCGGATCGTGACCGAAATCGAAGCGGCCACCGGCGGGCACGTCGAGGTCGGTAATTTTTCATTCAAATGGGAGACGCTGACGGCGAAGATTTCGCCATTCGTGCTGCACGGCACAGAGCCCGAATCCGAGACGCCGCTGCTGCGCGTCGAATCGGTGAGCGTGGGCTTGCGCGTGATTTCGATGCTGGAGCGCAAGGTCGACCTCGATTCGGTAAACGTCGACCAGCCCCGGCTGCGCATCGTGATTTATCCCGATGGGTCGAATAACCTACCCGCGCCGGCCGGCCCTAAAAGCGGCAAGAGTTGGGCCGAGGACTTTGTAAATCTCAAGGTGCACCGCTATTCGGTGACCAACGGTTTGGCGGATATCGATATCCGCCAAGTTCCGCTGAGCTTCAACGGCGAGGATTTGCGAGTACAGATGACCCGGGACGCAACGGCTGCCCGCTATCGCGGCAACCTGGCGTCGCGGCGTTTGCACATTGCATCGAACATCATGGCCCCGGCGGAGGCCGGCTTGGCCGCTGCGTTTACGCTGGATGCCACGCGCCTGGCGCTGTCTTCCGTCAATATCGCGCTAGGAAGCTCGCGCATCGATCTGTCAGGCGAGCTGACCAATTTGAAAGCGCCGCGCGGCGTGTTCAAGGCCAAGGCCGCATTCGCGGTGCGTGACGCGGTGTCGCTGTTCTCGCTGCCGGTGGCGTCGACCGGCACGGCCAACTTCGACGGCGATTTGAATTTCTCCTTCGCCAACACCTTCGACTATGAGCTGGCGGGTAGGATCGACGCCCGTGGCTTGGGTTATTCGCAGGATCGCGTGCGCATCGAGAACGCCACCTTGAGCGCCGCGGCGAATCTGAACCCCGACCGTCTCACCCTGCGTGGTCTGCGAGGGACGCTGTTGGGCACGAATATCACAGGGCAGGCGGAGCTGGAACATTGGAAGGATTTCCATTTCGACGGAAACTTCGACGGTCTGGATGTGCGCAAGGCCGCGGCTACGTTGACTCCGCACCCGCTTCCCTGGAATGGATCGCTCTCGGGAGCCCTGGAGGTGGACGCGGTCCTTGGGGAGCGCCGCGCCGTGGTGGAGACGACGGCGGCGATTCAAGGCCAGATCACAGGCCAGCTTGACCTGCATTACGACCAGCGCGCGGGCACGGTGAACTTCGGCGAGTCGCGCATTGCGACGCCCGCTACCAGCCTGAATTTATCCGGCACGCTGGGCCAGAACTCTGGATGTTCGCGCCCGCTCCACCAATCTTGACGACCTGCTGCCGGCGCTCGCAATGTTGAGCGATCATCCGCCGGCGACGCTGCCGCTTAAGCTCGATCCGCGCAGGCAGGGCGAGGCGGCGGTGGCGGGTCTGGTGAGCGGACGTCTCGACGCTCCGCAGTTTCAAGGGCAAGTGACGGTCACCAACGCCAGCATAGAAGGTCACGTGTTCGATCGCTTCACCGCCGACGTGCAGGCCTCCGCCCAAGCCATTGCTCTGCGCCGTTTGATGCTCGCGCGCGCACAAACACAAGTGACGGGGGATGCCGTGGTGGGCGCCGCGGCGGCCGGCGATTTTCTGGATGGTCCACTCACCGCGCAACTGAGCGTCAAGAATCTGCGCGCTGGCGCCGGTGGCGCGTGAATTCGGGATTGCGACCGTGGCCAGCGTCGATGCGGATGCGCTGGCGTCGGCCACCGTCAAACTCTCCGGCTCGGCACGCAACCCGGAAGCGGATATCGCACTCGATGCGACTCAGGCCACGGCGCTGGGCGAAAAGTTTGAGCGCGTGCGGGCGAATTTGCGTTACACCGCGCAGGCGATAAGCTTCAACAGTGGTCAAGCGGATCTCGGCACGGGCAAGCTGCTATTCGCCGGTGCCTACAATCAGCAGGCCGGTGACATCCACAACGGCGATCTGCACATTGACGCCACCGCGCAAGCCATCACCGCCTCGCGCGTGGCGGCGTTGCGTCAACTGGAACCCGGGGCCGAAGCGCGCCTTGACGCCAAGGCCGCGCTCGATCTGCGCATCGACCGCGGTGCGCTACTGTTGCGTTCGGTGAGCGGGGAAGCATCGTCGCGCAACGTTACACTGGATAAGCAAAAGCTCGGCGACGTCAGCCTGATCGCCGCCACCACCGGCAGTGAGCTGGCGCTGCAAGCGAAAGCGCAGGTTCGCGGACACCGCGCTCGAAGGGCAGGGAAAGTGGCGCCTGGATGGCGATTTTCCGGGCTCCGGCACTCTCAAGTTCTCACGGCTGACAGTGGCCACGCTGCATGACCTGGTGATGCTGCGCGGGACCGCTGCCGAGAAAACCGCGATGCCTCCGTTCGAAGGTTTCTTCGAAGGCGGCGCCTCTTTCACCGTCGCGCTGCGGACCCCGCGAAATTTTCAGGCGGACGTGAAGATCGATACCTTGCAGCTCAATGCCAAAGCGCAGCAGGCGCTGCGTCTGGACGTGCAGGCGCAGGATGTGCAGATTCGCAATACGCAGCCCATTCTGGTGTCAGTCACGGCGCAGCAGGCCAAGATCGCCTCGGCGCATTTGACCGCGCGCGATACCAACCTCGACGTCACCGGCGTGGTTCCCTTCAACGACGCCGGCAGCGCGAATCTGGCCGTGAATGGCAACGTGAATCTGGGTATTCTGCAGCTTCTTAACGCGGATTTGCTGGCGAAAGGCACCGCTAACGTCAACGCCACTCTACGCGGATCGCTGCGCAATCCGCAGATGAACGGACGCCTGGAATTCGCCAATGCGTCGCTGTATATGAACGACGTGCCCAATGGCGTTGACAACGCCAGCGGGACCATTCTGTTCGACCGCAATCGCGCCACTATCGACAAACTGACGGCTGAGACCGGCGGCGGCAACGTCGCCTTCCACGGGTTTTTGGAATTCGGCGATCTCTTGATTTACCGCCTGCAGGCCGACGTGCGGCAGGTACGCGTGCGCTATCCCGAAGACGTAAGCTTCACGTCCAACGCGCAACTGTCGCTCAACGGGACCTCAGAGGCGAGCACGCTTTCGGGTACCGTGACCCTCAACCGCGCCGCCATCGCTGCCGGAGCGGATCTGGCGCGGCTGTTGGCGGAAGCGTCCAAGCCTTCACCCGCGCCGCCCAGCCCTAGCGAATATCTGCGCGGCATGCGCTTCGACGTGCGTCTACAAAGCGCTCCGCTGTTCGAGCTCGAAACCTCTCTGACGCGTAACGTGAAAACGGAAGTGGACCTGCGCCTGCGCGGCACGCCTCTGAACCCGGCGCTGCTGGGGACCATCACTGTAAACAGCGGTGAAATCGAGATTTTCGGCAATCGTTACACCGTGAACCGCGGCGATATCCGCTTCCTGAATCCGGTGAAGATCGAGCCCACGCTTGACCTGGATCTCGAAACCCGCACGCGCGGCATCACGGTGACGGTTACCGTGACGGGCTCGCCGCAACGCTTGGCTGTCAATTACAGCTCCGATCCGCCGCTGCAATCGAACGAAATCATCGCACTGCTCGCGGTGGGCCGCGATCCTACGTCGAACCAAGTGGGCGGACAAATCGCGACTTCCGCTGCGTCCTTCGGCAGCGCCGGCAGTATTTTGGGAGAGGCTGTTTCCGAGCAGCTTTCGAATCGCCTGCAGCGCTTCTTCGGCGCGAGCCGCGTCAAGATCGACCCCACCATTGACGCCACCGACAACCTGCCAGCCGCGCGCTTGACGCTGGAGCAGCAGATCTCGCGCGACATCACTCTGACCTATATCACCAACCTGAACCGCACCCAGGAACAGACCGTGCGCATCCAGTGGGATTTCAGCAAACAGTGGTCCGCCGTGGCGGTGCGCGATAGCAACGGGCTGTTTGGGATCGATTTCTTGTTCCGCAAGCGATTCTAGCAGCGCTTACTCGAGACCCAACTTTTTCAGAACTGGGGCGAGCTCGGACCGGGGGATCAGCGGGACGTCTGCGTTCTTGTTCTCGCCCTCGTCCAAGTGAATCTCCACTCCGGCTGCGGAGAATTCTTTCATGAAGTCGGGGTCTTCCCACACGCCGTCGGGCGCGCCTTCGAAGGCGAACAGCTTATAGGCTCCCGGGCGCAGGTCCCCGAAGGAGTACGCGCCGGTTTGATCGAGGGTGGCCTGCCGAACTTCGTCCGCTGCGCCAGCCGGGATCAACACGATGCGGGGCGCGCCAACCGCAGTCGAGTTCATTCGTCCCGTTAAATGGGCGACTCGTGTACTCAAGACTAATTGCAGGCTGCCTCCCGCGCCGGTCACAGTGATGGTGCCATCGGTTGACACGACATCACCGTAGCGAATCTCTTTCAGATAGACCCCGTTCCTTACGACGTTCACCCGATATCGTTCCGCCCCCAGCGGCGGGAACTCGAAACTACCGTCGGCGCGCGAAGTTGTAGACGAGTTGCGGGCCGGGCGAAGCGGATCGAGTTCGATTGGAATCCCCAAAAGCTTGTTCGAACCTTCCTCGGCGAAACGGATTATTCCTGTCAGGCGCTGTGGAGGAGTGAGCTGGATGGTCGCATCGTCGATGTCCCGGTCGTCTACCTGAACCTTCGTCGATCCCAGGTTGACGGGAAGGAATCCCTGCGTGACACGGATCTCATATGTTCCAGACGGCAACCCTGAAATCTCAAAAGAACCGTTTGAACGGATGACAGCACGCGTTCCATTAGCTGTCGCGCCTGTGGACTCCACGCTAATCCTCCGCTGCGCGTATAGTTGGGGCCCCTCAGGAGAAGGGATGTTTTCGATGCCGAGCAGAATTCCGCGTACCCCATGAACGCTGCCGCGACGTATTCGGATTTCCAAACCTGTGACTTGGTTTCCCGCCGCCAAAATGATGGGGGTCGCACCTTCGAGGTCAAGCGAACCGGGATACCAGGTGGGCTGTCGCCGCGACGGAAGCAATTGATAACGCGCTTCCCAACCCGCTTCCGGCTGCGCGACTAGGTAGTACTTTCCGGGGGGGATTCCGCCAATACGAAATTCCCCTCGATCGTCCAAGTCGTTACCCGCGAAGGTCTCCATTTTCGACTGGCCGAGGGCTCGTTTAAAGCGCAGCAGATTTACTTGTGCGTGCGTCCAAACTTCGCCGTCTTCATCCACCACTCGGCCGGAGATCACGGCTTGCGGCGTCAGCTTGACATTGATGTCCGTCAGGGTCTGTCCCGGAGCCAATTTAAGCTGGACCTCCGCGCCGTCGGCCTCGCCGTATTGTCCATCGAGATAACCCTGGTGTTCCGCGGTTAGAACGTACATTCCCGGCTTGACGTTCTCGATGGTGAATCCGCCGCGGTCATCGGTAACTGCTGGGTACTCGCCGCTCAAACTCAGATACGCCTTGCGTAATCCTTGGTGAGTGAGCGCATCGGTGACCATGCCTTTGATCGTGCAAAGCTGCTGGTCGGGCGCGGATTGCGGAGCGGCAACCGCCAGCCGGAGCGCGATAAAAAAGAGAAAGGCGCCTTTCACGGGAAGCCTACCTGCTCATGTCGAGAATACACCTAACTAATGGCCTGCAATTAGCTCCAGAATTTTTGTGCCGAAGCGCTCGGCTTTGCGTTCGCCGATGCCGGGGACTTCGAGCAGCTCATTCAGATTGCGCGGGCGCTGGCGGCACAGGGCGTCGAGCGTGGCGTCGTGCAGGATGACGTACGCGGGCACCGACTGCTGCTTGGCCAGATCGCGCCGCCACGCGCGCAGCTTCTCGCGGAGTGAGTCTGAAGGCGCGTCTGCCGCAGGCAGCGTCACGGCCGCAGCCGCTTTCGCGCCTTTCACACGCGGAGCTGGCGTGTACTTTTTCGTGGTCCACTCGAGCGTCACGCCGCAGACATCGCACGACCCGCATGTTTCCCACTTCGGCGTCTCACCGAAGTGCAGACAGATCTGGCGATGACGGCAGCGCGGCTGTTCTACGAAGCGGCGGAGTGTGTGATAGCGCTGCCAGGCGCGCTCGCGTTCGGCGGGATCCTGCAATTGCTGGACGAAATGCGTGAGCAGGCCAATGTCGCGCTTCTGCCAGAGCAGGACGCAATCGGCCGGTTCGCCGTCTCGGCCCGCGCGGCCGGCTTCCTGATAAAACTGTTCGATGGATTTGGGCAGTGCCAGATGAATCACCGCGCGGGTCGCGGGCTGGTTGATTCCCAAGCCGAACGCGAGCGTCCCCACCAGCACGCGCTTTTCGCTGGACATCCACAGTTCCTGATTCCGCTGGCGCTGCGCCGTGTCCATTTTGCCGTGATACGGGACGATGGGAACGCCTTGCTTGCCGAGGCGTTCCGCGATGGATTCTACCGCTTTAATCGTCGGCGCGTAGAGGATCACGTTGCCTTCCTGATACCAATCGAGCGCGGCGTCGAGCATGGCGTCCTGCTGCCGCGGGGCGCACTCGTGCACGATGTAACGCAGATTGGGACGATAGAAGCTGCTCACCGACAGTGCCGGATCGCGCAGCCCCAATTGCGCCAGAATGTCATGGCGGACGATGCGCGTGGCGCTGGCGGTGAAAGCGGCAATAGGCACCATCGGGAAGCGCTCCCGCAGAATTCCGAGCTGGCGGTATTCAGGGCGGAACTCGTGGCCCCATTCGGAAATGCAGTGGGCTTCGTCGATGGCGAAGAAGGCCAGCGGCACTTGCTTCAGCCAACTCAGCATGTTTTCCTGCACGATGCGTTCGGGCGACACGTACAACAACTGCAACGCTCCCGACTCGGCCTGACGCCGCACATCGCGGGCGCCTTCGTAATCGAGCGTGCTGTTGAGGAAGGCCGCGTTGACGCCGATTTCACGCATGCTGGCGGCCTGGTCCTGCATCAAGGCGATCAGCGGGCTCACCACCACTGCGGTCCGCTGCAGAACCACAGCGGGGAGCTGGTAGCATAGCGATTTCCCGCCTCCCGTGGGCATCACCACGGCGACGTCGCGCCCGCCCAGGATGGCCTCGACGATGGCTTCCTGGCGCGCGCGAAATTCGGAATAGCCCCAGTGCTTCTTAAGGAGCGCCCGCAGGTCGGACACTGGACTCCTTTTTCCCTAAATGCAGCGCCACTGCGCCGAAGGTGAGGCGCTCGAACTCGACGCTGCCGAAGCCGACGGCTCGCATTTGTTGCGCGAGGCCTTCGGCGCCGGGGAACTTCTTGATCGATTCCGGCAGATACGAATATGCGTCACGCGAGCCCGAGATCATCCCTCCTACAAACGGCAGCACGCGCGTGGAGAAGAATCCGTACAGCCCGGCAAAGGCGCGATTGGTGGGTTGCGAAAATTCCAAGATCGCCAGAGTGCCGCCCGGTTTCAGCACGCGTGCGAGTTCGTCGAGTCCATGGCGATAGTTGGTGAGATTGCGGAAGCCGAACGCGACCGTAATCAATTCGAGCGAATCGGACGCCAGCGGGAGCGCGAGCGCATCGGCTTCGAACAGCGGCGAGCGCAGCTTGTGCGCCGCAACCTTGCGCCGGGCCTCGATCAGCATGGGATGGCAGAAGTCGCTTGCCATAAATCGCCGCACCGCCGCCGCGCTGCTCGAGCGACAACAACACGTCGCCAGTACCGCAGCACAGATCCAGAACCTTCGCGTCCGGCCGCGCCAGCACATCGGCCACGCGCTTCACGATGCGCGCGCGCCAACGTTTGTCCAAATTGAAGGAGAGCAAATGATTCAGCAGGTCATAGCGCCCGGCCACGCGCCCGAACATCCCGCGCACCCAGCGCGATGCCGCTTCTTCGCTGGTGATCCCCTTGGGCGTGGTGCCCGTCGCCGGGGTCATGATGCAGCGCCACTTCAATAGCGTCCATCACCGCGCGGTCGTCAACGCCGGTGACAATCTTCACATCGCCGATCTTCACCGGCAGCACGAAGTGGACTTTCCCCTGCACCGTCTTCTTGTCCGCCGCCAGCCGCGCAAACAGACTCGACGCGGAGATGCCGAAAGCGTCGGGATCGGTCCATAGCTGCGAATCACGGCATGAATCCGTGCCGCGTCGGACGGCGCGAGGTCGACCACGCGCTCCGCCAACGCCGTCGCCGCGTGCATGCCGAAAGCCACGGCTTCGCCATGCAGGAAGCGTTGATACTGCGTATCGGCTTCGAGCGCGTGTCCCACGGTGTGCCCGAAGTTCAGGATGCGCCGCAGATCGCCTTCGCGCTCGTCCGCGGTCACCACTTCAGCCTTGATGCGCACCGCATCGGCGATAATGCGATCCACCGTCTCGGGCTCCTGAGCAAACACGCGGTCGGCGCCTTCCGCCAGCACGCGGAACAACTCGGCGTCGCGAATCACGCCGCACTTGATGATTTCGTACAGTCCGGCGCGGTACTCGCGCTCGGGCAGAGTTTCAGTACGTCGGGATCGATCAGCACTACCAGCGGCTGATGAAAACTGCCCACCAGATTTTTGCCCGACACCAAATTCACGCCGGTCTTTCCACCCACCGCTGCGTCCACCTGCGCCAGCAGCGTCGTCGGGATCTGGATCACCGGAATGCCGCGCATGAACACCGCCGCCAGGAATCCGGCGAGTCGGTCACGATGCCGCCGCCGAACGCCACCACTACGCTGGAGCGGTCTCCGCCGCCGGCGATCATCTGCTCGGCCAGCGCCTCCACTTCAGCCATCTTCTTGCGTGGCTCGCCGCCCGGGAAGAACAGCACCTGGTGCGCGCCGCCCCGCCAGCGCCTGCTCGACCCTCGCGCCGTGGAAGATCCCAAACATCCGCGGTGGTCACGACAAAAATTTTGCCCGCCCGCGCCGGCAAAAACTCCGCAACGCGCGCCAGCGAGCCTCGCTCGACGATGGCATCATAGGCGCGCTGCGGCGTTTCCACGCGAAATCCGGGCATACGTTCGTTGTACCATGGGCGTGTTGCCCCAGGCCGTCTATCCCCTATTTCTTTTCTTCCTTTTCGTCGCCGCTCCGTTGAAGGAAACCAGCGCCACCACGGTCCTGTGGACCGCTCCGGCTCATCCTGCTCTCCGCGCTGATGATCGCCTGGGCTGCCGAATCCGCGCAGTATTTCGTGGCGCAAGGGTTCGCGCTGGCCATGCTCGCGTGGATGCAGACCCTGCCCGAGTTCGCAGTCGAAGCGGTGCTCGCCTGGCACCAGCAGACGCACCTGCTGCTGGCGAACCTGACCGGTGCGCTGCGGTTGCTGACGGGGCTCGGTTGGCCGGCGATTTACCTAACCGCCGCGTTTTCACATCGCCGCGCCACCGGTCGGCCGCTGCGCCTCAATCGTGCTGAAGAGCATCACTCCGTCGAAGTGATGGCGCTGCTGATGCCGCTACTCTATATTCCGGTGATTGCGATCAAGGGTTCACTCACAGTGTACGACGGCGCGGTCCTGATCGTTATCTACGCCGCCTACTATGGATTCTTCAGAAAGCTCCCTTCTGAAGATCACGAAACCATCGAAGACTTGGAGATCATCCCCCGCACCATCGTAACCGCCCGCCGATCGCTCGCATCTTCGCCATCGGAGCGCTGTTCGTCGGCGGAGGCGCGCTCATTTACTTCAGTGCCGAGCCGTTCCTGGCGAGTCTGCTGGCGCTGGCCACGCTCGCGGGGGTTCCGTCCTTCGTCTTCGTGCAATGGATCGCCCCGCTGGTCAGCGAGTTTCCCGAAATGCTGTCGACGCTTTACTGGGCCCGCCGCTCCGAGCGCGCCCCCATGGCCCTGATGAACATGGTCTCGAGCAACATCAATCAATGGACCTTGCTCACCGCCATGCTGCCCATCGTCTATTCGATCAGCTTCGGCGCTGTGGCGCCCATCACCTTCGACGCCAAACAGCAGATGGAACTGTGGCTAACGCTGGGCCAAGCCACTATCGCCTTGGTGTTCCTGCTGAATATGGAACTAGCCTGGTGGGAGGCCATGGTGCTCGGCGTCCTGTTCGCGATTCCGTTCTTCAGCTCCGCCACCGAGCCCGTGATCACCTGGATCTACTTCGGCTGGGCTGGAGTCGAGGTAGTGCGCATGCTGGTCGGGAACCGCAAGCCGCAAGCCTTCCCGTTGTTCGTGAAGGTGTGGAAAGAGCACGTCCGCAGCACGGCCTGACCGCGTTGCCGCGCCCGATGTATACTGGCCCAAGCCGGGAGGCGCAAGCATGAAATTTACCTGGTTCAACCTGATGCCGTGGCCTCACTTGCCCGACGATTTTCGCGAGAAGAATCGTTCCGTGTGGGTCGACATCCCGTCCCGTTATTTCGATCCCGAGCGTTCTCACACGGTCTATAACGACCACCTCGATTGTCTGGAATACGCCGCCCAGGTGGGCTTCGACGGCATCGGCGTCAACGAACATCACCAGAACGGCTACGGCATCATGCCTTCGCCGAATCTGATCGCGGCATCGCTCGCGCGCCGCACGCAGGACGCCGCGATCGTCGTGCTGGGCAACTCCATCGCACTCTATAATCCGCCCACGCGCGTGGCCGAAGAGTTCGCCATGCTGGATTGCATCTCGGGCGGACGTTTGGTGGCCGGCTTCCCCGTCGGCACGTCGATGGACACCAACTATTGCTACGGCACTATTCCCGGACTCACCCGCGAAAAGTACGCCGAGGCCCACGACCTGATCATGCGCGCCTGGCGCGAGCCCGAGCCCTTCGCCTTCAACGGCCGCTACACCAAGCTGCGCTACGTCAACGTGTGGCCGCGCCCCATACAGAAGCCGCATCCGCCCATACACATTCCCGGCGGAGGGTCGCTCGAAACCTACGATTTCTGCATCGATAACACCTATTCGTATTCCTATCTGAGCTTCGGCGGCTACCTGCGCGGCAAGGCGCTCATGGATGGCTACTGGAATCGTGTCGCCGAAAAGAATGCGCCCGATACCTCGCCCTACCGCGCCGGTTTCGCGCAGTTCATCTGCGTTGCCGATACCGATGCTGACGCCGAGCGCCTCTACGCCAAACACGCTCACTACTTTTACAACCGCTGCCTGCATGTGTTCCCAGGCTTCGCCGACGCTCCCGGCTATCGCACCATCAAGACCATGCAGAAGGGCATTTTGAATCAGTACGCGCCTACTAAGATCTTCGAGGAAGTCCCTTGGGGCGAGCTGATCGAAAGCGGCCGCGTCATCGCCGGCGGCCCGGAGACGGTGCGCCAGCGTATGGAAGACCTGATTAAAGGTCTGCGCGTCGGCAATGTGTTTTGCTTGATGCAAATGGGCGACATGCCCAAGGATAAGGTGCAGCACTCGACGCGCTTGTTCGCCGAGCAGGTCATACCCAAACTGCGCGATGTTTTTCCGGAGTACGCGAACGATAGCCGCTTCTGGTGCCACCCTCTCGCAAAGCGCGTGACTCCCGCGGCGCTT
>CAVPZQ010000012.1:0-247962 GCA_963710155.1 Bryobacterales bacterium
GTCGCAAACTGAACCTTCGGGGCTGTCTGAGTTCTGCTCCCCGCTCTTAACCCGGTTGCATTGTATGCATCATTCATACATACTAATGCATATGCGAACGACGCTAAACCTTGACGACACTTTACTCGAAGAAGCCCGTCGCATCATCGGAATAAAAGAGAAGACCGCCCTGCTGCACCGCGGCTTAGAATAAGAAAACTCATCACGCGCGAAAGCGCTAGAGCCCTCGCCGCTCTGGGAGGCACCGCGCCCAAACTCCGCCCTATCGCCCGCCGCCGCACAGCGACCGCCGGAGCACGGCGCTAATCCCGTCATGACGCTGGTCGACACTTCCGTATGGATCGACCATTTCCGTAAAGGCAACCCGCGTTTGCGCGATCTCTTGGAGGAAGACGAGGTAGCGACCCATGCGATGGTTCTCGGCGAATTAGCGTGCGGCAACCTACCAAGACGCGTTCACACGCTGCGTCTGCTCGCGCGTTTGCCGCGCATCCCGCAGGCACCGGATCGTCTGGTGTTACAGTCGATCGAATCCAGACGGCTGTTCGGCGTGGGCATCGGTTGGATCGACGCTCATTTACTCACCGCTGCGCTGCTCTCGTCCGTGGACCTGTGGACGCTCGACCGGCGGCTCGCGGTCCTCTGACTCTATTGGCGGACGGCTAGGGGATATTGCAGGGTTTCCAGGAGCCAGTCCTTGTTTGCTTTGACGTCCTCGGTGAGGCGGCGGACTAGTTCTTCGCGCTGGTCGAACAGGCGGTAGCCCGGGCAGGGCGGAGATAGCCGCGGGCTTGGGGAGTTTGCTCGAATAGCTTCTCTTCGCCGATTTCCGCAGCTTGCTGGGCATAGCGCTTGCGATTGTCCAGCAGGGCCTTCACCAGGAACGGCATCAGCATCGAATAGTCCGCCTGCATGCTTTCCGTGGCTTGCTGATAGGTGTCCTTATCCACCTTGCCCCAGGTGACGGCTTCCGCCGGAGGACAGGAGGACAGCGATCCGTCGGTCACCGGCGCGGTCACGATCTGCACATCGAAATTGTAGCCGCGAACATTCGGAATTCCCAGGATCTGTCCCAGCGCCGGCTCGGGCTGCAGATTGTAATTCTTCGGCACGCCGCCGCCCAGAATCAGCGTCGCCAGCGCATGGGCGGGATTGTCGAACAGGCCCCAGCGATGATAGGCGCAGGCTTCGAAGACCTCGGCGTGCAGGTCCAGATCGAACTTATCGGAGTCGATCAGGCCGGCCTGTCTCATGGCCCACAGCTTCATCGAATTCAGGAAGATGCTGCCGTCGCCGGGGGCGCCCACGAAGACCGGAATGGCCAGGCGGTGGCAGGTGGAGAGCAGGCCGTGGGCGACGCCGTTGGCGCGCTCTTGCTGTGTATAGAAGGCTCCCAGGCGGTAGCGCAGTTCGGTGCCGGTCATCTTCGCTGGAATTCGGGGCGCGGGAGCACGGCGGTCAGGAAGCGGTCCTGATCGAGCAGGACGTCTTCGTCGAAGGCCATGTCGGTGACGCGAATGGTGCGCTCGTCGCGCAGCGCGCCGTCGTCGCCCCAGATGGGCACTTCGAAGATGGGGTCGCGGTGGGCGTCGAGCGAGCGATGGCCGTCGTGATAGCAGACGGCGTCGGTGGTCGAGAGATATGCTACCCAGCCGGTTTCCAGCAGCGGGATCAGCCAGGCTTGGTGTTGGCCGGAGACCGTGACGGGTCCGGCGACGGCGATGGTCAGGGGGCAGCCTTGGCCGATGGCGTGATCGAGAATGGTGTAGATGCGGCGGAGGAAGGCTCCGCCGAATGCGGGGAAGCAGTGGGTGATGAGGTCGCTAAGGGAGTCGCACTCGTCGACGCGTTTTACTTTTACTGGGGGCCGGTGCATTAACTTCGATCTTACTCGAATTGGCGGCGGAAACTTTCTAACATTTGTTTCAGGTCGGCTACTTCGCGTTCCAGGGCGGACAGGCGGTTTTCTACGTCGGTGGTTGGCGTCGAAGAGGCCGGGGGTTCTTCGGTGGGATCGGGGGTGCCACTTAGAAGGTGGGCCCAGCGGCCGCGGGGCATGGGGGCTACTAACGGGTCGGGCTGGCGGGTGGAGAGAGATTCGAGGCAGTGTTCGACGTCGGCTAGTTCGGTGAATTCGTACATGCGCTCGGTGCGGCCGCGAAGTTCGCCTACGGTTTGGGGGCCGCGCAGCATTAGCATGCAGAGCAGGGCGGATTCGCGGCGGCCTAGGTTTAGTTTTTCGCCTAGCAGGTGGCCGTATTTTTCCACGCGGTGGCCGGAGCCGCTGATGCGGACGGCGAGGCCTTTGTGGCGGAGGAGGGCTAGGGCTTGCTGGACCACTTCTTCGGTGAAGTTGACTACGGGGTCGCGATTGGATTTTTGGTTGCAGGCGTTGACTAGGGCGTTGACGGTGAGCGGGTAGTATTCGGGAGTGGTGATTTCTTTTTCTAGGAGCGCTCCGAGGACGCGGACTTCAGCGGGGTGGAGGGGTTCTGACATTTAATTGAGTCGCGCTTCCATGAAGCGCTGGCCTTCGATGGGGTCGCCGTAGTAGGGGGGGATGTCGTCGAAGCCCAGGGATTCGTAGAGGCGCTGGGCTGGCTGCATTTCGGGGAGCGTATCGAGGCGGATGCGTGCGTAGCCAAGGGCGCGCGCGGTTTCGAGGGCGGCTTCGGCCAGGAGGCGTCCCAGATTGTGGCCGCGATGCTGGGGGCGGACGTAGAGGCGTTTTAATTCGCACGTGGCGGCGTCTAGATTGCGGACGGCTACACAGCCGGCGGGTGCGGCGTCGATTTCGGCCAGGAGGAGTGCGCCGCTAGGTGGGCCGTACATTTTGGGAAGCGCCGCTAGCTCCAGGGCGAAGCCTTGGAAGCAGAGGTCGATCGAAAGCGCGGCGGCGTATTCTTCAAACAAGACGCGGGCTTGCGCGAAGTCGGCGTCGCTGGAGGCTGGGCGGATGATTGCCTACTCTTTTCTTTGGTCAGCGGCGGGGGCCGGGGTCGCGGGGACTCCAGCGGCGGGCGCAGCGATGGCCGGGGGCATATGCAGGTTGGTGGGCTGCGGGTTGGTGCGGCTGTCGACGTCGATGAAGTCGAACATCAGGAAGATGCCCAGGAACACGAAGCCGGCTATGGCGATGACGCCGTTCACTGGCTTGTCGTGCAGCAGGTGCATGAAGATCAGCGCGACGATGCTGGCCTTGATGGTGGCGATAGTGAGCGCGATGACGATGTTGCCGGAGCCAAAATTAATGTACGACGCGCCTACGGTGATGGCGGTAAGAATGAGAAGCGCGACCAGCGTGGCCACGTACTTGGCGGTTTCGACTTTGGGATTTTCGGCGTGCTCGATGTGGGTGCTCATGTGATTAAGTAGTACAGCGGGAACAGGTAGATCCAGATCAAGTCGACCAAGTGCCAGAAGAGGGCAACTAAGTCGACAGGCGTGTAATATTTGTCGGAGAACTCGCCGCGTTTGGCGCGGATGGCGAGCCAGCTCATCAGGAACATGCCGATCAGGACGTGCAGGCCATGCAGGCCGGTCATCATGAAATAGAAACTGAAGAACGTGGCGTAGCCGTGGCTGCCGGCGATTAAATCGCCATGGTGGCTATAGAATTTGCCCGGAAACAGGCCTTCTGAAAAATCGACCGAATACTCGTAGGCTTTGATACACATGAAGATTCCGGCGCAGCCGACGGTCATCCACAGGAACATCGCGCATTTCTTGCCCTGGTTGGTGCGCGCCATGAGCACCGCCATGACGGCTGTGAAGCTCGAGATCAACAGCACCACAGTGTTGGTGGAACCGGCCCAGCGCTTCAATTCTTCGTGGGCTGCCACGAACTCCCGCGGATACTTGTTCTGCATCAAGCCGAAGCCGGCGAACAAGGCGCCGAAGGTCAGGACTTCAGTAGCCAGGAACAGCCACATACCAATCTTGCTGGTATCGAACTGCTGCTCCATGGTGGTGAAGTGATGCTGATGATGCGGATTATGTTCACCATCATGGCCGTGCGGGTCTTGATGGACATCAACCGTGGTTGTGCTCATACGTGCGTTACCGTCCTATGGCGGTAGTCATACGGTTCGTGTTCGAGAACCGGCTGCTCTTCAAAATTATGCGTGACTGGGGGCGAGGAGGATTCCCACTCGAGAGTGGTGCCGCCCCAGGGATTGTCGGGCGCGAGTTTGCCAACTTTAAGCGACGCCAGCAGCGAGATCGCGGTCAGGAATAAGCCAGAGCCGAGAACCCAGCTTCCGTACGTCGAGAAAGCGTGGATGGGTTGGAACTGGTCAAGATAATTAAAATAACGGCGGGGCATCCCCTGTCCGCCCATGATGAACTGGGAGCCGAAGGTCATATTAAAGCCGATGAAGACCAGGGCGCAGCCGATGCGTCCCCATTTTTCCGAATACATGCGGCCGGTCATCTTGGGCCACCAGTAGTGGAGGCCGCCCAAGAAAGCGATGACGGTGCCGCCCATCATTACGTAATGGAAGTGGGCGACTACGAAATAAGTGTCGGTCAAGTGGATGTCGACGGCGAGCGTCGAGAAGAAGATACCGGTGAGGCCGCCGATGGCGAACAGGAACAGGAACGACATGGCGTAGAGCATGGGCGTTTCGAAACTGATGTTGCCCTTATACATGGTGGTGAGCCAGTTGAACATTTTGACGCCGGAGGGGATGGCGACTAAAAATGTGAGGGCTGAGAAGATTACGTTGGCGAGATCGCTTTCGCCGGCTACGAACATGTGATGGCCCCACACGATGAAGCTGAGCAATGCGAGCGACACGCTGGAGTAGGCAATGGCGCGGTAGCCGAAGATGGTTTTACGGCAGAAAGTCGGGATGATTTCGCTGATGATGGCCATGCCCGGCAGAATCATGATGTAGACGGCGGGGTGCGAATAGAACCAGAAGAAGTGCTGGAACAAAACCGGGTCGCCGCCGATGCGGGAATCGAAGATGCCGATTTGGAAGACGCGTTCGATGAGCAGCAGGACTAACGTGATCGCCAAGACCGGGGTTGCCAGGATTTGGATGACGGCAGTGGCGTAGATGCCCCAGACAAAGAGGGGCATGTCGAACCAGCCCATGCCGGGGGCGCGCAGCTTATGCGTGGTGGCGATGAAGTTCAAGCCGGTAAAGATGGAGGAGAAGCCCAGGATGAAGACCGCCATGGTCATCAAGCCGACGGCGCCATCGGTGGTGGTGGAATAGGGGGTGTAGAAAGTCCAGCCGGTATCGACTGCGCCGATCACCATGGAGCCGATAGCCATGGTTGCGCCGGTGCACCACAGATAAAAACTCATCAGGTTGATGCGCGGGAAAGCGACGTCTTTGGCGCCTAGCATCATGGGCAGAACGAAGTTGGCGAGCGATGCCGGAATCGCGGGAATGATAAACAGGAACACCATGATGGCGCCGTGCAGGGTGAAAAAGCGGTTGTACATTTCCGCCGTTACCCAGTGCTTGCCGAACAAAGTGTGCTGAGGATTCAGCAGCGACAGACGGACTAACAAGGCAAAGATGCCGCCCATCAGAAACGCCGTGCAGACCGCGCCCAGGTACATGATGCCGATGCGTTTGTGATCGACAGTCAACAACCAGCTCTTGATGCCTTTGGTTTCGTTGAGATAATTTTTGGCGGGCCGCGGCCGGTCCGCTAAGATCCCGCCCGATGTGAGTGTACGTTCCATATTTATGACCTTTATTGCAAGGACTTTATGTAAGCCACCAAGCCACGAATTTCATTTTCGCGTAATAAGCCCTGGAAAGTGGGCATGATGGGCTCGAAGCCTTCGACGATCTTGGCTTGCGGCTGCATCATGGACTCGCGCACATAGGCTTCGTCGACCAGGACGCTGGTACCGTTATTCAGCTTGACCGGTTTGCCCCAGATGCCTTTCCAGGTGGGCCCTTTGCTCTTGCTGCCGTCGACGCTGTGGCAGGTCTGGCAGCCTTTTTGTTCGTACTGAATGCGGCCCCATTCCTCAGGGGTATGATGCATCCATTCGTCGCCGCCGGTTTCCATCCACTTGGCGAAGGCCACGGGGGTATCGACGAAGACTTTAGCTTTCATATCCGAGTGGCCTTTGCCGCAGTACTCGGCGCAGGTGGAAACATGCTCGCCGACGGTCTCGGGCGTAAACCAGTATTCGGTGTAGCGGCCGGGGACGATGTCGCGTTTGACGCGCATGTCGGGGATATAGAAATCGTGCAGCACGTCTTCGCTGGTCATCACCAGATGGATGGACTTATTGACGGGCACGTGCAATTCATTGACGGCTCTCGTGCCGTCGGGGAATTCGAACTGCCACAGCCATTGCTTGGCGGTGACCTGGATTTCCATGGATTCACCGGGCCCGACGGCGAACTGCATGTAGCCGATGATGCCCCAGAAGAAGAGGCCGACGCATAGCAACAGCGGCACCACGGTCCAGGTGACTTCCATAACCGTGCTGTGGGTTTGGTGCGGGGTCACGCGACCGGGCTTATAGCGGTAGCGCCAGGCGAAATAACACATGGGGATCATGAGCCCCAGGAACATGACCACGCTTAGCCAGAAGATGGCCATGTACATGAAGTCGATGTGCTTGGCGAACTCCGAGCCTTGATCGACGGGTAATAGCAGCCTACGAAGCCACTCCATTATGCAAAACCTTCCTTGAGCCGGGCTGAGGCTCGTTTACGCTCTGCGCGGAACAGCCGCCAGATAAAAAATGTGATGAGAAAAATGGTCAAAATGCCGCCGCCGCGCATGATATTCAGAGCAAACCAAACGTAGGCACCGGCTTTGGGGTCGTAGTGATAGCAGAACAGCAAAATCTTTTCGAGCGCCATGGTGCTGCGGCCCTCGGAGGCTTCGGCCAACGCAAAGCGCAGGTCGCGCGGACTGAAGCGGATGCCGTAGAGATAGCGGGCCATGCGGCCCTCGGGCGTCAAAACCATGATGGCGGCGGCGTGCGCGTACTGTTCCTGGCGGGGATCGTACTTATAATTGAAGCCCACTTGTTTGGCCAGGCGCTGCACGTTGCCGTCGTGATCAGCCAGAAAATGCCAGCCGGGAGCGGGACGGTCGAAGCTGCCCATGTAGACGGCTTTTTTCTTCTGCGCGTCAGCAAAAGATTCGCGCGGATCGATGCTGATGGTGACGATTTCGTATTCCTTGCCGGGCGTCCAGGGAATCTCGCGCATGGCTTCGGTCTGCCCGTTGAGGATCAGGGTGCATAGCATGGGGCAGTTGTAATACACCAGGTTGAGAATGACGGGACGGCCCTGGTGGAAATAATCGCCGAGCCTGACCGGGTAGCCGTTTTCGGCAATGAAGGTCAGGTTCAAGTCCACGCTGGCGCCCAGATGCTCGTCGATGCCGACGCCTTCGAGCTGGCGCGGGCGGACGTTGGCGGGGAGCGTCGAGGCGTCGCCGATTTTAGACAAACGGTATTGCGCGGCGAGCGGGAGAGCCGCTAGCGCGAGCACAACGAAGGTCGAAATCTGACGCAATTTCATAACTACCTCTTTACTGCTTGTTGGCGGGCGCCGCGGCTTTCGCTGCGGGCGCCGCAGCCGGTGCTGCGCCGGCGGGAGTGGCGCCAGCGGGAGCCGCGGCTGCATCCGGCTCCTCTTTCTTAATCGGCGTATCCTTGGCCGGATAGAACAACTTTCCGGCCGCGGCTTCTGTCGCGAAAGCCTGCATGGCCTTGTCGATGGGCATGCGGACGCGGTTACTGGATTTATCGAGGTCGCCGTACATGTAGTGGTTGAGGTTCCAGGCGTCGCGATTGCGCACTTCCTGGAGCGTCTCACTGGGCACGGTGAGGACGCGTTCGTTGACGGCTTCCTTGTAAATCTCTTCGTAATAGCCCTGCACGGCGACGATCACCAGAACCAGTCCGATGATGCTGCCGACGGTGAACAGCCAGATGGCCGGGGTATTAGGCTCGCTGGTGTCGAAGCCTTCCTTAGGATCGTGGTGTGCGATCGGGTGGTCGTATTCTTCATCCGAATGGCTCATCGTGATCCTCCTTTAAGCGTTCTCAAAATGCAGGCTCTGTTCCAGGCGCAGGTCGCCGACAGGCACCATTTTGTGTTTCTTGAAGCGGCTCCAGAACATCAGACCGCAGATGCTGACGGTAGTTACGAGGGTCGCCAGATCCAGCCAATGGGGCTGGGGGCCGTTCTTGTAATAAGTCGGCATGACGATCCAGTAGAGATCGATGTATTCGACGATCAGGCTGTACGCGGCCATGATGCCGAGGAGCGTCAGGTTGCGCTTGGCGGGGCGGCACAGCAGGATCGGGAACGGAATCAAAAAGCGCAGGAACGGCATCGCCAAACTAATCGGCAGCCACGCTCCCACCATGCGGTGGCGGTACCAGATGGTTTCTTCCGGAATATTGGAATACCAGATCAGGAAGTATTGGGCAAAGGCGACGTAGGTGTAGAAGGCGGTCATGGCGAGGAGCCACTTGCCCAGGTCATGGTAATGCTCGACCGTGATGGAGTTCTTGAGGAGGCCGGCGCGGCGAAAGCCCAGGCAAACCAGGGTGACTACGGAGAAGAAAGACAGGGCGCCGCCGGAGAGCATGACCAATCCGAAGATGGTCGAATACCATTTGGGTTCGAGCGACATCAGCCAGTCGTAGCAGGCCAGGGTGCCGATGGCGACGGCGAGGAACAGGCCGGGCGCGCTCCAGCGAGAAGCGATGTACATTTGCTTGACGGAGTGCGAGGTGTCCTGTTTGGTGGATTGGTGATAGATGGAGCCGATCCACAGAGACCACAGGAAGAAATAAATTACGGTGCGGGTGATGAAGAAATTCGGGGTGAGGAAGCCGGACTTAGCTTTGAGGACGGCGTTGGCGGCGACGGCGGCCTGATTGGTCCAGGGATAGATTTGATCGAGGCCGATGGCGATGGGAATGAACAGGATCAGGCCGACGGGCAGCGTGATCATGATATTTTCCATGATGCGGCGCATGCTCACGCTCCAGGCGGAGCCGGTAAGGAACTGCACCATGACGAAGAAGAAAGCGCCCAAGCCGATCAGCGTGGTGAAGGCGAAGGCCACCATGTAGGACTGGAAGAGGCGCGCAGGGTTCGTGAAGTAGCCGGCGATGCAGCCGATGATGCCGAGCAGGGCGGCGAACACCAGGACGTTGCGTCCGGTATTCCAGCGGCTGATTTCGAGCTGGTAGTTATCGGCGACGGGAGCGGCGTGTGAATGGGTTTGGCTCATGGCGTTATTTCAGAGCGGCGATGGTGGTTCCCGCCGGTACTTCATCGGGTTTGGAGTGAGCGGCGCGTTGCAGGGCTCGCACATAGGCGATGATGGCCCAGCGGTCGGCAATCACGACTTGATATTGATAGGACGGCATGGTGCGGCGTCCGTTGGTGATGACGTTGAAGATGTCGCCGTCGGCGAATTGCACGACGCGATCTTCGGTTAAATTCGAGGGCTGCCAGGTGGGGACGTGGGTGGGCACGATGCCGTGTCCCATGCCGGTTTGATCGTGGCAGGGCGAGCAGTAGATGTTGAACTTAGTCTGACCTTGCTCGAGGAGCTCGAGCGTTACCGGCACGGGGTTCTTGCCGACGTACATGCCGTTATCGAGGCCGGTGTTGTAGGGCGAATCGTCGCGATAGCCGTCGCGGGAAACGGTGTCGTCGGGCAGCAGGCGGTTGGAGCGGCCGTCGGCGAAGATGCCGACTACGGGGGCTTGCGCTTTGAACTTTTGCTGGTGCTTCATGTCGTCCCAGACCTGGATGGGGGTGTCGCGCTGGACGCTGGAGCAAGCGCTCAGGAGCAGCACGGGGACAACACTGGATACTACAGCGGAAAGGTACGAGAGCTTCATCCTTCTACTACCTCCACGTCGCCGGCGCCGACGCTGCGCAGGTGTTCGGCGGCTTGCTGGGGGTTGAACTTGGGGTCGTTGGCTTCGATCACTAATATGAACAGGTCGTCGGAGGCGCGGTGGGCTTGCGAATAATTGAACGAGGGATGGTAGAGGCGCGGGAGTCCGTTGATGGCCCACATGCCTAGGAAACTGGCGAAGGCGGAGAACAAGACGGTCAGCTCGAAGGCGATCGGAATCGAATAGGAGAAGTCGAAAAACGGTTTGCCGCCGATCACCAGACGGTAGTTGACGGCACCCACGTACCACAGGAGCGTAACTGCGGTGAGGGCGCCCAGGGCGGAAAACCAGATAACCAGCCAGCCGAGTTTCGACGGCGGAACGCCGATGGCGTCGTCGATGCCGTGAACGGGAAAAGGCGACATGGCGTCGAGCTTGGTATAACCCATCTCGCGGATTTTTCGGCCTGCATCGACCAGGTCTTCGGGATTATCGAAGGCGCCCATGGCGGCGTAGACTTTGTCGTCGCCGATGCCGATTTTATCTTTTAGTTCATCTAAGGTCATGCACCACCACCTCCTCCTCAGTGAATTGGTGTTTCTGGACGGCAAGCACACCTTTCACTTCCGAGATAGCGATCATTGGCAGGAAGCGCGCGAAGATCAGGAACAGAGTCAGGAACAAACCGATGGTGCCGGCGAAGGTGAGCATGTCGACGTAGGTGGGGTGGAAGTAGCCCCAGGAGGTCGGCAGGAAGTCACGCGTGAGGCTGGTGGCGATGATGACGAAGCGCTCAAACCACATGCCGATGTTGGTGGTGATGGAGACGATGAACATGACCCACAGGTTGTTGCGCATGCTCTTAAACCAGAAGACCTGCGGGATGATCAGATTGCAGGTGTACATGGACCAGGCGGCCCACCAGTAGGGTCCGAAGGCACGGTTGAGGAAGGTGAAGCGCTCGTAGATGTTGCCGCTGTACCAGGCGATGAAGAATTCGGTGGCGTAGGCGTAGCTGACTACCGAACCAGTCACCAGGATGATCTTGTTCATGTTTTCGAGGTGCTTCATGGTGATCAGGTTCTGCAGGTTCAGAGTCCAGCGGGCGATCAGCAGGAGCGTCATCACGCAGGCGAATCCAGAGAAGATGGCGCCGGCGACGAAGTAGGGCGGGAAGATAGTGGTGTGCCAGCCGGGGATGACGGACGTTGCGAAGTCGAAACTCACGATGCTATGGACGCTGAGCACTAGCGGCGTCGAAATGGCGGCCAGGATCAGGTAGGCTTTTTCGTAGTTGCTCCAGTGGCGGGCGGAACCGCGCCAGCCGAGGCTCAACGCGCCGAAAACCCACTGCTTGATCTTATTGGTGGTGCGGTCGCGGAGCGTGGCTAGATCGGGGACCAAGCCGGTGAACCAGAAGAGTAATGAGACGGTGAAGTAAGTGGAGACAGCGAACACGTCCCAGATCAGTGGGCTGCGGAAGTTCTGCCACAGGTTGAGATCGGTGTTAGGAATCGGGAAGAGCCAGTAGGCGCGCCACGGGCGACCTGTGTGGAACAAGGGGAAGATGCCGGCGCACATGACGGCAAAGAGCGTCATGGCTTCGGCGGAGCGGTTGATGGAGGTTCTCCACTTTTGGCGGAACAGGAACAAGATCGCCGAGATCAGGGTGCCGGCGTGGCCGATACCGATCCAGAAGACGAAGTTGGTGATGTCCCAAGCCCAACCGATGGGGCGGTTGTTGCCCCACACGCCGATGCCGGTCGAGACCAGGTAGACCAGCATCAGACCGAGAATTCCGGTGACGGAAGCGGTGATGGCTAGCGTGATCCAGTACTTCAGCGGCGTCTTAACGACGTCGCCTTCGACGATGGTGCTGATTTGTTCAGTTAAGTCGTGATAGTCTTCGCTCCGCACTAAGGGCGGATTGACTTCCATCAATTGCGGATCTTGCAGGACCGCGCTCATGCAGTTAACTCCGGGTTGGGATTGCGCAATTTCGCCAGGTAGGTAGTTCTAGGCTTGATGCCGAGTTCGGCCAGCATGGCGTAATTGCGTTCCTGCTTCTTCAATTTGGCTACTCGGCTATTGGGGTCGTTGATATTTCCGAACACGATTGCCTCGGCGGGACAAGTTTGCTGGCAAGCGGTTTTGATTTCGCCGTCCTTGATTTCGCGGCGGCCGTCACGCTTGGCTTTGATTTTGGTTTCTTCGATGCGCTGCACGCAGTAGGTGCACTTTTCCATGACGCCGCGCATACGCACGCTGACGTCGGGGTTGTAGACCAAGCCGACAAGTTCGGGTTCGTGCTTGTGGAAGTTGAGGAAGTTGAAGTGGCGCACCTTGAAGGGGCAGTTGTTGGAGCAATAGCGGGTGCCGACGCAGCGGTTGTACGCCATGTCGTTGAGGCCTTCCGGGCTGTGCGAGGTGGCCTGCACCGGGCAGACGTTTTCGCAGGGAGCGTTTTCGCACTGCATGCAGGGGATGGGCTGTTCGATTATTTCGGGGTCATTCTCGTCACCGGAGTAGTAACGATCCATACGGATCCAGTGCATTTCGCGGCCGCGCAGGACTTGATCTTTGCCGACGACCGGCGTGTTGTTCTCCGCCTGACAAGCGAGTACGCAAGCGTTGCAGCCGGTGCAGGAGGTGAGGTCGATGGCCATGCCCCACTGGTTGCCTTTGTCGTAGGTGAACTCAGGGTAGATGGAGTGGATGACGGGGACTTCCGACATCTCTTCGATGGATTTCGGATTCTTTTTGTATTCGTCGATCGAAACTTCGCGAGCCAGCGGGCGGCCGTTCTGGTTCTCTCCGCTCACGCGGTCTTTAAAGAGTGGAGCGGTCTGGTCATCGACCGTGCCGCGCTCCTGGGTGGAAGCGAGAGTTTCACGCTTACCCGTCGCTGTCAGAGTAAAACCGGACGCGAAGTAGAAGCCGTCGGTAGTGCGAATGAGGTTGGCGTTCGCGCCGACGTCTTTGCCGACGCGTCCGCATTTTTCGCGGCCATAGCCCAGGGCGATCGACACGGCATCGTCGGCGTGGCCGGGCTGGATCATTACGGGGACTTCCAATTTGACGTTGCCGCGAGTGAGCGAGATGATGTCGCCGTCGGTGAGTTTCTGGTCGCGCGCCAATTTGGGAGAAATCATGGCGGCGTTGCCCCAGACCAATTTCGAGATAGGATCCGGTGCTTCCTGTAGCCAGCCGTTATTGGCGTAGCGGCCGTCCCAGGTTGACGAACTGGGGTAGAAGCCGACTTCGATTCCGGTCGAAGCAGCTTTAGTTTCGGCGGCTAGGGCGGTGGCTAATTTCTTGGAGTCGACTGTGACTTTGATGGGGTCGACTGTTTTGGATGCGGCTACTACGCCGTCGTGCAGAGCTTTGCGCCAGGCTTGTTCTTTGTCGCCCTCTTTACCAGACGTGAACTGAGCTAGCCAGAAAGGCTTGACGATGTCGTGGGATTTGGTGAATTTGCCGGTGGTTACCCAGTTGACGATTTCGACGGGGGTTTTTCCACCGTACATGGGCTCAATCATGGGCTGCTGGATCGCGGCGGCTCCTTCGGAGCTGGCTTCGTCGCCCCAGGATTCGAGGAGGTGGGCTTCGGGAATGTGCCAGGTGGCGGCGGCGGCAGTTTCGTCGTCTTCGGCGCCCAGGTGGATGGACGTCGCTACTTTCGAGAGGGCAACGGGGAATTGGAGGTCGGCGGGGGCGGAGTAGACGGGGTTGCCGCTGAGGATGACGAGCGTGGAAACTTGGCCGGCGGACATTTCGCCCGCTAGAGTTTTGAGGGCGTCGACGCCGGAGGTGGATTTATCGATCACCGGCTTCGTGTAGGTTACGCAGGCGCTGCCTAGCTTTTCGTTGATCAACGCTACGAGCGCGTTTACGCTGGCGGGTTGGCGGGGGCCGGCTACTACTAGCGCTTCGGGGCCGGCGGCTTTCAGATCTTTCACTACGGCGGCTAGGAATTTCGCACGCTTGTCGGCGCCACCGTTGTTGACTACGTTCAGGCCGGGCATGGCGCCTAATGCTGCGGCTAAGTCGGTCGCGAACGGGAGGACGTCGGAGCCCTTCATACGCAGGCGATGGTCGGCGTTGGCGCCGGTGAGCGAGAACTGGCTCTCGACGGCGTACAAGCGATTCATCTTATCGAGATCATCTTCGGAGCCTACGCGGCGGCGCTTGGAGAATGCCAGCGTGAAGAACGGGGTGGGGGCGTCGAGGTTCAGGAAGTCGTGATCCAGCGAGACGATCACTTTGGCTTTATCCCACTTGGGGTGCGAGTAAAGCGGCTGGCCGAAGGCCATGTTGGCTCCGGCTAGTTCGTTATCGCGCGAGAGGGCTTCGTATTCCACCCACTTGGCTTTCGGAAACTTCTTCAGGATCGTGGTGCGTTGCGCGTCTAGCGAGGGGGATGAAATAAAGCCGCTCAGGAAACGCAGACCTGTGCCGTCGCCTAGCGAGAGTTTTTGTACGGCGGATTCCAGGGCGGGCCACGTCGATTCTTTGCCGCCTTGAAGAACTTTTGCGGAGCGGTCGGGATCGTACATCCCCAGCACGATTGCTTGCTGGATGGCGGTGGCGGCTCCCAGGCTGTGGGGATGGTCGGGGTTGCCTTCAATTTTCGTCGGACGGCCGTCGTGGGTTTCTACCAGCAGGCCGGTTACGTGGCCGCCGATGCTCATGACCGTCGCGAAGTGGAACGGTTCGCCGGGGAGATAGATGTCGGCTTCGGTTCCCACCGAGTTGGGGAGGATGTGTTCTACGGGACGGTTACAGGCTGCCAAGCCGGCTAGCCCGAAGGACGCGGCCATCAACTTCAACACTGTTCGGCGGGAATTGCCGTCCAGCATTTCGGTGGCGTTCGCGGGGAATTCGTGGTGGACCCAATCGTGGAATTCTTTGGTATCGGCTAGCTGGTTGAGGCTGCGCCAATACTTTTTCCCGGTGACGTTCGGGGTTTGGATATTAATCAGGCTCATCGGTGGCACCCTGAGCAATTTGTCGGGGGATCTAAATGCTTCTGGGCGACGATTTCCGCGCCGATTTCTCTGGGGTCGCGGTCGGGAACCCAGTCGAGCTTAGTGACCAGATTCGCGGGGCGAATGTTGGGCGCGGGGTCGCGGTGGCACTCGAGGCACATGGCCATATTGAGCGGCTTCTCCTGATGGACTTCGATCATCTGGTCTATGCGGCCGTGGCAGCTCACGCAGCTTACGCCGGCTGAGAGGTGCGCCGAGTGATTAAAATAGACGTAGTCGGGTAGGCGATGGATTTGCACCCACGGGACCGGGTTGCCGGTGGCGAAGCTTTGGCGCACGGGTTCGAGGCGCGGGCTGTCCTTCTTCACCTGGGTGTGGCAGTTCATGCAGGTACTGGTAGCTGGTACTGCGGCGAAGGCGGCTTTATAAACGGTGGAATGGCAGTAGTAGCAGTCGAGTCCAAGCTGGCCGGCGTGCAGCTTGTGGCTGTAGGGCACGGGCTGGACCGGCTGGTATCCTGTATCGATTACCGTCGGGTAGGTGTAATAGGTATAAGCGGCGGCGCCCAGCACGGCGCCTATGCCGACTACGATACCTGCGATTTTTAGAATGATGTCAGAAGACTTCGGAAAGATAACAGCCATTGCGAGTGTTGATCTCCGGCTCTCAAATGCCTTGGTTCGAACTACGTTTAATCGTGGGGGCCAACAATATTTCTACCATAACGGCATCCGTTGCGCAACCGGAGTAAAAATTCTTGTTTAGCAGGAAAATTGAGACTGTCGGGAAGTTGTTCGGGAACCTGAAGGTTCGGCCGAAGCTGATGGTGCTGCATAACCTGTTTTTCCTGGTTTTGACCACCACGGCTTATTTCACCCTGATCCCGTTATATGAGCAGTTGGTTACGGATACGGGGATGCACCAGATGGTTTTGGAGCACCCGGGGGCGAGTGCGCAGGCGGCACGGCAATCCCAGCGGTCGGCGTTGACGCAGGCGAAAGTCCGGTTGTTCCTGGTGCTGGGCATCCTCTATATGTTGGCGGTGATTCTACTGGAGTCGGTGATCATGCCGCGGTATGTTTATCGGCCGCTGGGGCGGATGTTGAGCGCGGATTCGGCTACACAGGCGGGGGACCGGGAGGGGGAGCTGATCCCGGAGTCGGAGATCTTGGAGGATGAGATCGGGCAGATTATGCGCTCGCGCAACGATACGGTGGAGGCGTTGCGGCGGCGCGAGGACGAACTGGCGGCGGCGCTGCGGAGGATTGAAGAGCAGGACAGGTTGGTGAGTTTGGGATTACTGTCGGCCAGCGTGGCGCATGAGTTAAATACGCCGCTGGCGGTGCTGGCGGGGTCTATTGAAAAGCTGATCGAGACCAATCAGGATTCGCATACGCAGGAGCGGCTGGCGCGGATGCAGCGGGTGACGCAACGACTGCGGCGGATCAGCGAGAGCCTGGTGGATTTTTCGCGGGTGCGCAAGACGCAGATGGAAGCGACGGCGCTGCGGCCGCTGATCGAGGAGGCATGGGCGCTGGTGGCGATCGATGAGAAGTCGTCGCACGTGGATTTCGTGAATCATGCAAGCTCGGAACACAGCGTGGTTGGGAATCCGGACCGGTTGCTTCAAGTATTCGTCAATTTGCTGCGCAATGCGTTGAATGCGATTGGCGGGGAGGGGGCCGGGCGGATCGAGGTGCGGAGCAAGCGCGAGCAGCGGGATGGACGGGCGGCGATCGTGCTGACGGTGGAAGACAACGGGCAAGGGATTCCGGCGTATGTACTGCCGGACATCTTCGATGCGTTTGTGACGACGCGGCTGGATGCTCACGGGACGGGGCTGGGGTTGACGGTGGCGGAGGGGATTATTACGCAACATGGCGGAACGATCGCGGCTAGCAATCGTCCGCAGGGCGGGGCGTGTTTAGAAATTTGTTTGCCGGCGGCTGCCTAGATTGTGGCGGCTAGTTCACGGAGGAGCGCGGCGCCATCGCCTCGATAGGCGCTGCCGTGCTGGCAGGCGAGGAGCGACGGCTGGAGGCTGGCCAAGCGTTCGAGGATCGCGGAGGTGCTGGTCGAGTGCGCGTAGTAATCCAGCATGCCGCGCATTCCTTCGCTGGCGGTTAGGATTTCCGATTCGGTGACGGGCAGCAGGTTGGCTCCGGCTTGCGTGAAGAGATCGCCGCAGAGCAGCGTTTGGGTGGACACGTCGAAGAGAGCGCCGCAATCCCAGCCGTGCGGAACGTGCGGGGTGTAGAGCCACTTCATGCGGCGGCTGCCGAGGGAAAACTCTTCGCCGTCAGCCAGGGCGCGGGCGGGGCGGACGGCGAAGTCATTCAGGGACGTCAGCACCCCGAGTTCGCTTCCGAATGCTGTGGCTTGGGGGGCGGCTGCGAGGAGTTCGTTCAGGGCGCCGTACTCGTCGCTTTCGAAATGCGAGCCGCCGATCCAGCGTAGTTTCTCTACTGGCATCACTTTCGCTATCGCTTCTAGCGTGATCGGGAATAGCTTGCGGAAGCCGGTGTGGAACAGGAGAGGTTCGTCGGCGGCGAGTAGATAAGAATTGAAGGTGAAGCCTCCGGGAATTACGTCGAGCGGGGTGCAGATGCGATAGATGCCGTCCGCGATTTCGTCGATACGCGTGCTGGTTTCTGGATTGGTGATCATGGGCTGGTCCTAACAGGCTAGCAGCCGGACCGGAGGTCCGGCGCGGACGTGGACGTCGGCCCTACAATTGTTTATGCGATTTAAAACTTGTTTCACTTTGGCTTTGATAGCGGCGTTCGCCGTGCCCACTTTCGCGCAGAGCGATGTTCCGGCGATGCTGCTGGCGCATTTGAAGACTTCGCGCGCGTTCACGTTGAAGGTGGCCGAGCAGATGCCGGAGGCGACCTACGATTTCAAGCTGACGCCACCGCAGATGAGTTTCGCGGGGCAGATGGTGCATCTGTCGCAGGCGCTGGGGGAGTTTTTGGCTCCGTTCAGCGGGCAGAAGCCGACTCCGAGCAAGCCGGCTTCGATGAGCAAGAAGGATGTGATCGCGTTTGTGGGGCACTCTTTCGACGGCGCGATTGCGACCGTTTCAAAACTGACGGCTGCGGATTTGGCGAAGACTTACACCAGTGAGGACGGCAAGATGACTGGGCTGGAATTAGTGATGGCGACGTTCGACCACACTACGCATCATCGCGCGTCGGCGGAGATGTATCTGCGCGCGAAGGGCATTACTCCGGCAGAATATCAGTTCTGAGCGGTTGACGACGGTTCCAGGACTAGCGGCCAACCGTGGTGTATGACTCCAAGGGGACCCAGGCGCTCGGGACGCTGGATCTCAATACCGGGGGTTTCGACGCAAATCTCCACTAAGGCCGCGTCCTCCGCGAGGGGGCGGATGCGTGAGCAGATGCTCATTTCCAGACGGCCTTCGGAATTTTTGTAGGCGTAGATGCCCGGGGTCGACGCCGGTCAGCAATTCTGCGATCTGCATGCGCACGACACGCTTGGCCCATGTAAGGATCTGGCTGATGAGTCTTACATGGGCGTGCGGACGGGTTTGGGACCGGCGTTTTTTAAGCGCGCAATTCCAACAGATGATACCAAGTCGGCATCAGTCCCCATTCCTGGACCACGGGGTCGGCGAATTTTGGCTCCTTCAGGACAGTTCGATACCCATAACGCTCGAAAATCGGAAGGAAATCCTGGCCGTCATTGGTAAGTAAGTGCTGTAATCGCTCCCCTTCTCCGTTGGGAGCGATCATCAAATTCTTTACGCGATGTTCGCTGAGCAAGCGGGCCCACCAGTCGATCGCCTGGGTCCGGCATTCGGAAAAACTGTGAATGTTGATTGCAAGATCGACAGGATGCTCGCGAAGCGTCTTGTCAATCTCGTCCAGAGGAATGACCCGCGCTTTCTCAACACCGCGGAAGCGCAAATAGTAATCGCTGACAAAAGTTGAAATTGCAACGGCGTCTGTACAAAAGTAACGCTCCAGGCCGGGAAGCGCACCCAGCATGCGGTGCGCGAGGCGTCCGTAGCCGGCTCCCACGTCGAGCACACGAAGGCCGGTCCGGGAAGCGATGCCGAGGTGCCGATCCAGGAAGTATATTTCCGCCACCGAATCGAGCACTTCGCGCGAGATCTCGCGTAAGCTACAACAATTCGATAAACTCGTCCGTCGAAAGGTTGCATCCCTAAGGATGCCTCGAAGCAAGGGTTCTTTGATGGTTTTCCCCGAGTGCATTGGCACCACGGTTCTAGCCTTGGTGGCGGGTTGGATCAAGATCAAGTGGCTGCCTTTCTGCCGATCCTCAATGAATCCAGCGCGCTTTAACGCCCTGACAACTTTTCGCGCGGTCAGAGACGGCGGCTTAGACATTCATCAGGCGGGAACCGTCACGCGGCCCTGGAACGAGGGCCCCTCTACCGGGATGGGATCTCCGTGGGCTGCCAGACTCTCCAGATAAACTGCGATGGCCTCTTTGACGTTGCGTTCCGTCTCTTCCAGGGTCTCGCCTTGGGTGTGGCAACCGGGGAGTGCCGGAACGAATGCCACGTATCCGCCTTCAGGAGCTTGTTCGTAGAAGACCGAATAGGATAAAGGTCTTGGATTCCTTCTTTTTCATCACCTTCATTGTAGAAGGTGATCGTCGAATCGGCAAAGTTGGTTGGGCCTGCCGGACTGTAAGCCGGTTTCTGTACCCTTCGTTGCCGAAGAGTGGCAGCCATTCCTCTTGGCCGGGGATCTCTCCCCGGCTCCAGCGACCTACCCGGAAGTCCTAACGGAGCGGACCGCTCCTGCTCCCCTATTTGGTCTTGCTCCGCATGGGGTTTGCCCTGCCGGCGCGCATTACTGCGGCCGCGGTGCGCTCTTACCGCACCTTTTCACCCTTACCTGGCAGTTGCCTGCCCGGCGGTATAGTTTTCTGTGGCACTTTCCGTAAAACCCGCTTTGAGCGAGCCCCCCGGCCGTTAGCCGGCATGTTGTCCTGTGGAGACCGGACTTTCCTCCCGCCCGCTTCAGGTTTCCCCGAGCCGGCCAGCGGCTGCCCGTCCGGCAGGCCCGCATTCATTATGGGGGGTGCACGGAGGTAGGGGCAAGCTGGGCTAGTGAAATCGCCGCAGACTGACGAAACGTGTTCATGGTCTCGTGTATCTGCAAAGTATCTGTCAAGAGCTGGAAGCTCGACCGTTATTTGCAGATGACGGTCGATTTCGAGGAGAGGTAACAGGAGGGATACCTATGTTCCAACGATTCGCCGCTATGCTAGCGGTGTCTGTATTTGCAGCCAGTTTGTTCGGGCAAGGAATTGATACCCAAGCTACGAAAGACGATTGGGAAGAGATTAACTTCGACTACAATTCATCGGTGTTGGTGGATGGATTCCGAGTCTGCTGCGGCTGAGCGAGCTGCTGCAGAAGAATCCGGGATACAAAGTCAAGATTGAGGGGCATACCGACACCATTGGCGACAGCAGCTACAACAACAAGCTGGGCCTGGCGCGGGCGAGTGCGGTACGCGATTTCCTGGTGAAGTATGGCGCGCGCGGCGGGCAGATCGAAGTCAGCTCGCGCGGCAAGCTGGACCCCAAGTATGCCGGCGAGAAGAGCGCGTTTGTACGCACCGATGAAGCGCGCTGGATGAACCGGCGCGTGGCGCTGACGGTGCTGGATGACCAGGGTCGAACGGTGGGCGCGGGCGGGGCGGGCGATGCGATTCGCGCGATTCAGCCGGCTCCTTCGACAGCGGGGTTGGCGGATTGCTGCGGCGAGGTGCTGAAGAGGCTGGATAAGCTCGACGCCATCGAGCGCATGCTGATGGATCTGGCGGATCAGAATAAGAAACTGGCGGACGAAGTAGCTCGGCTGCGGGCGAATCAGGATACGCTCGCCGGGCGCGTGAATCAGCCGCCTCCACCTCCGGCAGCGGCGCCGCCGACTAGCGAGGAGGTGGCCAAGGCGGTGACGGATGCGATCGATAAAAAGACGCCTCCGAAGTTCCAGTTGTTGGGCATGAACGTCGGCGCTGACAGCAACGGCGATGTGACCTTCACGGGCAAAGGGCGCTACTTTGCGCCGTTCGGCAACAACTACGCGTTCCAGTCAGAGGGCGAGTACTTCTATAACAAGGGCCAGCGCGAGGGGCAGTTCGATATGGGGCTGGTCGACCGTATCGGGCGCTTCCAGGCCGGGCTGTTCTCGAGCTTCAAGCATGTCAATCTGACGGGCGATCAAACCGGAGGCACGCTGGGCGAGGGCGCGGTGACCCTGGAATACCTGTTTAAGTGGGGCAAAGTCGGCGTTTTCGGCACCAAGGCGTTTCTGGATGACGCGCTGGTGAATAGTGTCAACGTGGTCACGCCTGCGGGCGCGATCATGAACAACCTGTTCACCGAGACTTACCTGCGCGTAGTCGATCAGGCGGGATTGAGCGGGACGTTCCCACTGTTCGGCAAGAACTATGCGGAGGGGAATCTGGGTTATCTGCGCAGCACTACAGCTGGTGACCGACTGGGTGGAACGCTGCGCTTCATTTTCCCGGTGAGCAATAAGATCGCGTTCACTCTCGAGGGCGGGATGAACGAGACGCTGCTCGGTCCCAACAACAATGGGCGCGTGGTGGCGGGTGTACAGTTCGGCAGTCCGACACGGCCGAAAGACTACCTGGATTCTCCGCACCCGGTGCCGGTGCAGATTCCACGCGTGCGCTATGAAGTGTTGACGCGCACGGTGCGTAAGGGCAATGCGGCTCCGGTGGCTGACGCGGGGCCGAACCAGATTCTGCCGGGGGCGCAGACGGTGACGTTGAACGGGTCGGCTTCGTATGATCCGGATGGCGATCCCATCACTTATCAGTGGACCCAGGAAGCGGGACCAGGGGTGACGCTTTCGGCGTCTACCGCAGCGATTACTACTTTCGCGGCGGCGGCGGGGCAGAATTATAGCTTCCGGCTGACGGTGAAGGATCCTTACGGCGCGCAGGGTAGCGCGCGGGTGAGCATCACGGCGGGGACTCCGGCTGCAACGGCTCCGCTGATCGTGGCTTTCACGGCGAATCCGACCAGCATCAATGCCGGACAGTCGTCGACGTTGAGCTGGCAGGTTTCGAACGCGGACACGGTGACCATCACCAGTCTCGGAACCGTGGCGCTGACGGGTTCGCAGGCGGTGACACCGGCGACTACCACCACTTACACTTTGACCGCCACGCACGGGACACAGACGGCGACGGCCAATGCTACCGTGACCGTGAACGGGGCCAGCGGCAGCGGGTTGCCGGTGATCGTCAGCTTCGCGCCGACGCCGGCTACAATCGACTACGGGGCGAACTCAGTGCTCTCCTGGGTGGTGCAGAACGCTACCACGGTGACCGTCAGCACGATCGGGACAGTGGGGCTTACCGGCACGCACTCGATTTCGCCGGCGGCGACTACCAGCTATACCATCACGGCTTCGAACGCCAATGGGACGGTTTCGGCGAACACCACGCTGACGGTGGTTACGTCGGTGCAAATTATCTCGTTTACGGCGACACCTTCGAGCACTACGTCGGGGGCACCGGTGGTTCTGGTATGCGAGACTAAGGGCGCTGTGTCGGTGAACGTGAACGGGATTGTGTTCACGACGCCTACGGCGGTGGAATCGACGCATGTGATTCAGACCACCACTTATAACTGCACCGCAACGGCGGCGAACGGGCAGACGGCGTCGGCGCAAACTACAGTGACCGTGGCCGGGCCTATCGATCCGTGACGATAGGCTGATCCGAAAAATAAAGGGCAGGTCGGATAGCGGCCTGCCCTACTTTTTTGCTAGTGAGGAACGGACTAGTCGGTATCGCGGGTCCGCTTTTTATGGTTGCGTTTGCGCGCTAGCGCTTCTTTGGTGCGCTTCTTTTCGCCGGGTTTCAAGTAGAAGGAATGGCGCTTGGTTTCCTTGATGATGTCCTCGGTTTGCACCTTACGCTTGAAACGGCGAAGCGCGCTCTCCAGGTTTTCTCCATCCTGGACGTGTACTTCAGCCAATCGTAATTCACCTGCCTCTCGGATCGAAATCCCAGAATAGCAGGTGATTATCGGCCTTTGCTAAGTTTGCGGAAGTACTCGGCGACGGCGTCGGTGTAGCCGGGGGCTACGCGGTCGGCGCCGCCGCTGCGCACTTGGCCGGACTCGGTTTCGGCCGCGGAACGGCGCAACTGGACTTCGAGCGCCTCGAGTTTCGGCAGAATTTCGCGGGCGATGCGGGCTTCGAGTTCATCGGACGCGGTGTTGCCGACGCTGAGGCGCGAGAGGTCGCGGCTGAGGTCCTGGACGTCACGGGTTAAATCGGGGTCGCCCTGTACGCGGTCGCGCAGATCGTTCATTTGCGCTTGCGCGTCGCGGACCAGATTGCCGGGCTCAAGAGGGCCGGGGCCGCCATTGGGTTCGTAGATACCTTCAGGCTGGAAGCGGCCGAAGCCGTTGCCGAAACCACCGCCCAGGCGTCCGCCGCCATTGCGCGCACCACCTTGTGCGCTGCCGCCCTGCTGGCCGCCGCCTTGCTGGCCTTGTCCCTGGCCTTGGCCGTCTTGGCCTTGACCGCCCTGTTGTCCTTGACCTTGCCCTTGACCCTGACCTTGGCCTTGACCACCTTGTTTCCCTTGGCCGTTTTGCTGGGCGCGCTGCTGCATCTCCTGCATCTGGCTGCGCAGGCGTTCGAGGCGCGCGAGTTCCTGCTCCATGCCGGGGTTCTTGTCACCGCCGGGTTGGGCGTTGGGATTGACGGCGGCTTGCGCGGCTTTGAGATCGCGGCTGAGTTGTTCGAGCGATTGCGTAATGGGGGCTTCGCGCGGCACCATCAACTGGCCCTGGCCTTCGCGAATGTAGCGCGCGGAATACTGCATGCGCATCTTGGTTTCGTTCTGCTGGATGTCGCTGAGGCCATCGCGCACGCGGGCGGAGGCGGCGGGTTGCGTCCCGGCGAGATCGCGCGCGGATTTCTGCATGTCGCGCTCGAGCTGGTCGACGGCCTGCGCCATCTTGTCTTTCTCGTCGGCGAGCTGGCGCTGCTGGGTGAGACCGGGGCGCTGTTGCGTCCCGTTGCGTCCGTTCTGGCCGTCACCGAAGGCTTGCTTCAGGCGCTGCTCGAAGTCTTTTTGTTGATCCTTCAGGTTGTCGGCCCGCTGCGACAGTTCGTCCACCTGCGAAGACGCCTGCTGCTGGCGCATGCCGTTCATCATGCGCTGGGCTTCGGCCAGACGTTCGGCGGCGCGGCGGGCTTCGGCTTGGGCTCCGGCAGAACCCTGTTGGCCGGGTTGCTGCGCGGAATTCTGCGCGGAACGCATATCGTTCAAGGCTTGATTGAGGCGGTCGAGCGCCTGCTGCAATTGCTGTTGGTTCTGCTGATTTTGCTGGCGCTGCTGATTGCGGCTCTGCTGCTGGCCGCCTTGCTGGCCGGATTGTCCGGACTGACCCGATTGTCCCGATTGCGATTGTGACTGCTGTCCTTGCTGGCCTTGTTGCCCTTGCTGCTGCAACTGCTCCATCTGCTTGCGCAGTTCTTCGGCTTCGCGGCGCAACATTTCTTGCTGCCAGCGTTGTTCGAAGGACTGCTGCTTGCTCTGATTCTGCTGCTGGGCTAATTCTTTCTGGCGGCGCGCGAGGTCGCTCAGGCGCTGCAGCGCTTCGTCGGCTTCTTTCTGGCGCTGCTCGGCGGAATTGCCGCTGCGCTGGCCGGTTTCATATTGATTCTTTTCGCGATCGAGTTCCAGGTCGAACATGCTGGAGAGATCGCGGCCGGCGTTCTGCCCGCCGCCGCCGCCACCCCCGCCGCCAAAGGCAACCTGAATGTCGCGGAAAGTGGCTTCGGCGCGCAGCAGATGCTGCAGGGCCGTTGCTCGGGACCAGCGCGTCTTTCCAGTTCTGTCCCTTGAGCTTCTCGGACGCCGGGGTCCATTTCGGCCGCGGCGGCTTCAAGATCCTTCACGAAATTCTGAAATTCCTGATTGGCCCCGCCAACTCGCGGCTGCGCGAACGCTGCGCCAGGGACTGCGCCTGTTCCTTCAACTTGGTCTGCACTTCGGCCAGAAAGCGCGCGTTCTCGGCGGCTTTGTCTTTGGCGTTGCCGCGCAGTTCGTTCCAGGTGGCGGCGATGATTTCTTTCTGCCGCTGCGAAATCTCGCTGCCATCGTCTCCTGCCGCCGCCTCCCCTCCGCCGCCCTGCTGCTGCGACTGGGTATAGTTGCGTTCAAAGGGCTGGGCTTCGACAAACAGCATGTCGGTGCGCGAAGTGACGCGCGCGTCCTTGGCGGTGGCGTACATGGCGATCACGTCGCCGGGCTGCATTTTGTAATCTTCGAGCGCGATCAGCGTCTTGCCGGAGGCGTTCTGCACGCCCTGGAATTGGGCATGGTGAACTATTTTTTCCGCGCCGCCGTTGACGGAGTAATGCAGCTCAACGCCCTGAAGAGCGAAGTCGTCACTAGCCTCGACCGCGACTCCCACCTCTTCAATCGGGTTGACGCGGGCATCGGAGCCAGGATGCGTGATCTTCACGGTAGGCGCGTCGTCCACGCGGGCTTCGACGAAATAGTCCTCGCTCAGGCGAACGCTTTCGCCCTGTTCTTTGGCGGCGAAATGGAAGACACCGTCCTTCTGGATGGGGACTTGCGCGGTGAGCGTGCCGTCGCCGTGTGATTCCAGCGCGATGTGCGAGCCATCGTCGACTTCGATCAAGCCGTTTGTAAGCGGACGGTCGGTGGTGACGGTGAGTTCGGCGGTGGTGCCAGTGACCGCGCGCAGGTCGCCGCCGGGATCTTCAACGACATCTTTCGTTCCCAACCAACTCGGGAAATGATAGGTGACTTTGATGTGCTTGATGCCGGGCAGGTCGACTACGTCGAGCTTATAGGTTTGCGATTTCACGCCGGAGGCTTCGACGTAGTATTCCACCGGCTCAGGCAAGCCGGCAAATAGAAATTCGTAGGCAGTGCCGTTGCGCGGCACCATCTGCGCTTCTTCCCACTTGGCGGTGCTGGAGTATTTTGCGAACAGGCGGACCTGCGGAGCTTCAAAAGTGAGCTGCGCGGTGACCACTTGATCCGACTTGCGGCGGATCAGCTTGTTGCCGGGCTGGACGGTAATGTCGTAGAACTTCACCGGCGCCGGCTTTGGGCGCTCCGGCCCATAAGAGCGATGCGCCGTAGCCGAGGAATCCGGGACCGGCCAGGATCAGCCACAGCAACACCGCGCCCGGCGGCCCCGCCGAAGTCGCCAGCGCGAAAATCGACTTGCGCGGGGCTACGCGTTCGGGCTGGGTTTTTGCGGCGACCGACATCGTGTCCATGGCCAGCAGATCCAGCATGGGATCGCGCTTCTCGCTGCGTTCCACATAAGTCAGCAGGCGTTCCTGGAATTCGGGGAATGAAGTTTCCGCGCGTCCGGCGGCTTTGCGGCGATTCAGATGCATCAGCGGGATCACCAGCGCAAAACCTACGGCGGCGGCGAGTGCGACAAACAGGACCACGCGCGCGACGGTCATGCTGGTGGAGGAAAATGCCAGCGCGTTGGTGATCAGCACCAGCGCGAGGGTCGCGCCCAACGCTACACCTGCGGCGACCGCAGCGCCTTTCGACACCGCCAGCCAGCGCATGCGCTTCTCGAGACCTTGCAGATACTGATTCAGTTGGTCGCGCGTGTTCATGCCGCCTCCCTCTTCAACTCTTCCCGTTGCGGCGCCGAGGGCCGCAGAAATCCATCCGCGACCACCGATTCGGCTACCGCTACTCCTAACAATAACAATAAAATATAGGGCCATAGACCCCACGGTTTATCGGCCGCGTCGGTGCGCCGGGGGTCACCGCCGCGAGGGCGTGGAATCGGTGCTGCCGGTGCCTTTCCACAGGTCCAAAGTCTCGGGCGGGATGGTCGCCAGATCGGACTCGCGGCGATCGGCGTGGACCGCGATCAGGCTGCGGCGGCCGGCGGCGGTTTTGATTTCGTAAAAGCCTTCGCGGTCGAGCGCGAAGTTGCGGGCCTTGACGGCGTCTTCGAGCGAAAGATGCGCTTGCCGTCGGGATCGAGAACTTCGGCGGCGGCGCCTTTGCCTTCGCCGGTTCGCAGTTCGACATAGGAATCGACGGGGACATTCACGGGCTGTTCGGCTCCGCCGCCGCCCAGGTAGAGCGCGGTCTGGGCCACGAACGGGACCCAGGAGGCGTGAATGGGGAGATCGTTCAAGACGTTGTCAAAGGTCGAGGTGAAGGCTAACACTTTGCCTTCGCCGATGCTGCGTTCGAGGACGAGCGGCGTGCCATCGTTCAGCTTGGCTAGCACACGCGACTTCGTGGCGGTCACATGGATGGCTTGATAAAACTTGACGCCGTTAAAACGGTCGACGCTGCGCAGGGCGGGGTGGCCGGCGTCGATGTCGGTCACGGTCAGAAACAGGTCGCCGTCGCGGCCGGCGTAGCTCGACGCTTGGATGGCTTCGTCAAGGACGGGAACGCGCGGGAGCACGGCAGAACCGGGGCCTAGGGCTACCAGCAGCGATCCACCGGCGCTCACGTAATGTTCGAGCGCGCTTTCGAGATTCTGCGGGACGCTGGAGGGATCGTTCAGGACTACGAACGCGAAGCTTGAGAAATTAGCGGCGACCGCGGCTTCGGGACGTTGAGTGTCCATTTGGAATCCGCCGTCGCCGGAGGAATCGAGAGCGGTCCGGAAGTAGAGCTCGGCGCGGGGGCGGCGGCCATCGTCGATGAACAGGACCTTGCGTGGATCGGTGCGTTCGGTGGAGAAGAAATAGTGGTCATCGCCGGGGAGCGAATCGGCGGCGTCGATGCGGACTTCGCCTTTGCTGAAACCGTAGGGGGCTTCGAGACCCAGGAATTCCACTTGCGCGCGGCCATTCTCGGGAACGTCCACAGTTTTGCTTTGCAGCTCGCGGCCGTTGAGTAACAGCGTCACGTTGCGCTTGGCAGCGGGAGTGCCGAAGCCGGCAACGGTGGCTTGGATCTTGACACGCTTGGGATCGAAGACGCGGCGCGGGGCGACTACGTTTTCGACGGTCCAATTTTTTTCGGGGGTGCCCACTTGATGGAAGATGAGCGTGGTGCTGGGCGCCAGGCGCAGATCAGTGAACCCGGGGGGCATGGCGGATTTTTGCATGTCGCTTACAAGGTGGACTTCGAGCGGCATTTTCTGGCCTTCGCTCAGCGTGCGCAGGTAGCGGGCCAGTTCACCATAGGAGGCGCGGCTATCGCCCGGCTGCACGGCGGCCACGGCGGCGCGCAGGGCGCCGGGGTCGTTCACAACTTGAGTCAAAGACTGGACCTGTCCCGCGAGCGCGATGACTTGGGCTTGGTCGCCGGGCTTGAGATTCGCGAGCACCTGCTGGGCTTGCTCTTTGGCGCGCGTGAGGCGGTCGCCGTCGCGCATGCTGAAGGAACGGTCGATCGCTACTACGGTCAGCTTCTTTCCGTCGGACGCGGCGGCGGAGCGGCGGATGAAGGGACTGGCGAAGAGCAACGCCAGCAGCAGGATCATCAGGGTTCGCAGAACGAACAATAGAATGTGATCCAGGCGGCGGTGCTTTACCGAACTGGTCTCGCGATATTCGAAGAACATCAGCGAGGGGAAAAGTTTGGGATCGGTTTTGTGGCGCTTCAGCAAGTGCAGCCAGATGGGCAATCCTACTGCTACGGCTCCCGCTAAAAACCAGGGAGTGAAGAAACCCATTTACATGCGCCCCCTACGGATGGCGAGGTACTCACGCAACGCAGCGTCGAGCGGGCGGCCGGTGTCGATCAGGAAATAATCCAGGCCGGCGCCTTTGGCTTTAGAGCGAATTTCTTCGAGGTGCGCGTCGATCTTCGCGGGGTATTCTTTGGACGCGTATTCGGGAGAGACTTCGAGCGTCGCACCGGATTCGAGGTCTTCGAGCAAGGCCGGGTCGCGGAACTTCGGACGGATTTCTTCGGGATCGAGAATATGGAACAGGACCACTTCGTTGCCGTGGAAGCGCAGCGGGGCGATGGTTTTGATGACTTGCTCGGGCGGCTCCCAGAAATCGGAAACCACGGCGATGAGGCCGCGGCGGTGGAGAAATTCGCGCACGTGGGAGAAGGGTTTTTCGTAATCGGTGCGGTTGCCGACTTCGGCTTTTTCCACGGCGTGCAGCAGGCGCGCTAGTTGCCCCTGGCGCGTCGAGGGCGGGATGAAGTTGCGCACTTCGTCGTCGAATATGATCAGGCCCGCGGCATCACGCTGCATCTTTGCCAGGTAACAGAGCGAAGCGGTTAGATAGCGCGAGTATTCCAGCTTATCGATTTTGTGCGAGGTGAACTTCATCGAGCGGCTGCAATCGAGGAGGATGGTTAACTGGCAATTGGTCTCGCCGCGATAACGTTTGAGGTAAGCGCGTTCGGTACGTGCGAAGACGTTCCAATCGACGTGCCGCAGGTCGTCGCCGGGTGTGTAGGCGCGGTACTCGGCGAATTCCTGGCTGAAGCCAAAGTCCGGCGAGCGATGGAGCCCAGCGACGAAGCCATCGACTACGGTGCGTGCTACCAAGTCCAAGCCGGAGATGCCGGCGAGGGTGGTCGGGTCTAGAAAACGCTGCAACATTCGGGAGCGCCCGCGCGCCTATTCTCTAGGCGCGGGCATGGCCTCCAGCAATTTGCTCAAGATGTCGTCTTGCGTCAGGTGGTCGGACTCGGCTTGGAAGTTCAGCAGAATGCGATGGCGCAGGATGGGCTTCATGAGGACGGTGACATCCTCATAAGTGACGTGATAGCGACGCTTCATCAACGCCCGGGCTTTGGACGCCAGTACTAAGAATTGCGCGGCGCGGACACTGGCTCCGAAGTTGACGTACTTCTTGACGAAATCGGGCGCAGAGGGATCGGTGGCGCGAGTGGCGCGCACCAGGTTCACGGCGTAGCGCGCGATGGAATCGGCGATAGGGACCATGCGGACTACTTGCTGGAAGTCGAGAATTTCTTCGGCGGTGGTGACGGCCTCGGCTTGCGCGATGTGGGTGGTGGTGGTGAGGTCCAGCACCTTGAGTTCGTGGTCGGCCGAGAGGTAATCGAGTAGCACGTTAAAGATGAAGCGGTCGAGCTGGGCTTCGGGCAGCGGATAGGTGCCTTCTAACTCGATAGGATTCTGCGTGGCCAAAACAAAGAATGGCGCCTTGATGATGTACTGATTGCCGCGCACCGTGCAGGAACGCTCCTGCATGGCTTCAAGCAAGGCCGATTGGGTCTTGGGAGGCGTGCGGTTGATTTCATCGGCCAGCAGCACGTTCGAGAAGATGGGGCCGGGGACGAAGGTCCAAGTGCGGCGGCCGGTGGTGGGATCTTCTTCGATGATGTCGGTGCCGGTGATGTCGGACGGCATCAGGTCAGGCGTAAATTGGATGCGGCGAAATTCGAGGCCGAGCGCCGACGCGAGCGTGCGCACCAGCAGCGTTTTCGCGGTGCCGGGCAGCCCAGTGATCAGGCAGTGTCCGCCGACAAACAGCGCGACCATCACCTGATCGATGACCTCTTCCTGTCCCACGATCACCCTGCGAACCTGGGAAATGATGGCTTCTTGAGCCTTCTGGAAACGCGCGATCCGTTCCTGCAAACCGGCGGCGTCTGTCATGTTTTCTGCGGGTGTGGACATTTGGGTTTTATTCTTTCCCACTCAGTTCTAACAAAAGTTTTTGTGCCGGTTTAAAACCGGGCGCGGCTTCGAGCGAGGATATCACTTCTTCACGCGCGTCGTCTAAACGGTTTTCCATTTTGTAAGCCACGGCGAGTCCCAGGTGCGCGGCGGCGGGGTCAGTCGGCTTCAGGTTGAGCACGGCTTGATATTCGCGGGCAGCAACTTTGGCGTTGCCGAGATCGAGGCTGATCGCGCCCAGGCGGCTGTGGGCATCTCCGTCGGCTAGATAGATTAAGTTCAGGCGTTCGAGCACGGCGGCGGCGTCTTTCTTGCGTCCTTGTTCTAAGAGGAGTTCAGAAAGCTGCTTGAGAGTTTCGGGATCGCGGCCGCCGACTTTGGAGTAACGCTCCAGCTCCGCCATGGCTTTGAGCCTGTCGCCTTTGGCGAGCCAGGCTTGGGAGAGGAATTCGTAGACGCTTCCCTTCTCCACGTACTCGGTGTACATGTCGCGGATGGCTTCGCCTTCTTTGATGGCGTCGTCCCACTTCTTGTCCTTGATTAGTCCCGAGAGCACGCGCACGCGCTTGCGCCATTCGTCGAAGTTGTCGACGGTCTTCTGAGTTTGCGGCTCCAGCCAGGCGAGGAATTTTTTGTCGAACTCCTCGGGCTTCATGTGCAATTCTTTTTCGATTACTTCGGGTGTGGAGAGCTTGTCGCCGAAGTCGTGGAGCATGGCGATCAGCTTATCGTAGCCCCACTCCTGGGCGATGTAGCTGCAGATCTTGCCGCCCTGGAAATACGATACGGTGACCTGATCGCTGTAGGTGGGATGCATGAAGCCGCGGTCCAGATCGGCGACGGGCAGCAGCTTTTTGCCTTTGATGGCGTTGATCGCGCCGGGGTCGAGGCGATCGCCCCAATCGGGAGACGCGGCGGTCTCTTCGTATACCGCGAGACCTTCCGTGAACCAGCGGGGGACGCGGTGGTTGGTCATTTCGAGCGCATAAACATGGCTCAATTCGTGCCACATGGTGCTGGCCCAATGCCACTGGCCGGGCGGGCGCGCGCTGGGGGAATCCATGGCGACTACGTAGCCGAAGGTGACGCCTAACGCACCGAGTCCGGGCATGCCGAGAGTGCGGACGGCGAAGTCGTCGTGATTAGGATAGGCTTCGATCTGCACCGGGCGCGTCAGCTTGTAGTGGTACTTCTTTTCGTAGGTGGCGAGCGCGCGATCGAATTCTTCTTGAAAATAGGGGTCTAGCAGCGCGGATTCTTTTTTGTTCAGGCGCAGGATGGTGGTGGGGGTGCGGAAGGTGTCGTAGTTTTTATAGCTATCGAGCAGGCGCAGGGAGTTCACGGTCTCCGGGTTCTGATAGCCAGCGTTGTAGGCTTGTTCGAGTTGCTTGCGGGCTTCGTCTTCCTGGCCCAGGCGCATCATATTTACGCCCATCTCAGAGCGCGCGCTGTTCAGGTCAGGATCGAGTTCGAGAGCTTTGCGATATTGCGCGATGCCTTCTTCGTAGCGGCGATTGATGATGAAAAAGTGTCCGGCGATGGCGTAGGCGTTGCCGTAGTGCGGATTGATCGCGAGGACTTTCGTCAACCAGGGGGACGTGCCTTTGTCGTCGAGCAGGTCCATGGTGCCGAGCACGGCCATGGCGTCGAGCGCTTCCGGATAAATGTCGAGAGCCTTATGCGCGGCCTCGGCGGCTTTGGGTGGATTGCCGTCTTCGAGGTGCACGCGCGCGATCACTTCGTAGGCTTCGTAAGCTTTGGGATCGGCCTTCAGGGCTTTCTCGGCGAAACTAATGGCCTGGCCTTCGAACTGTTCGCCGGATACCAGCGCCATGCCTAAGAGCGCGGGAGCGTAGTCTTCCTTGATCTTGATGGCTTCCTGGAAGAGGTCCTGCGCTTCGGAGGCTTGCCAGTGATCCAGATACATGCGGCCCCAACGCACGCGCGGCGCGGGGTCTTTGTCGCGGAGCTTAGTGGCGGCGCGGAAGGCGTCGTTGGCGGATTTGTAATCGCCCATGCCCCAGAAGCCTTCGGCTTGGACGGCCGGGTCGAGGGCGCGGGTCAAGCGTTGATAACAGGCGCGGGCGTTGGGGTCGCCTTTGTGGCGCAGGGCTTCGCACTGAAGAGCGTCTGGAGGTGTGGCGGGGGCCTGCGCTAGCGCGGGCAGTGACAGAAGAAGCAACGGCAGCAGGCGTTTCATTTGTCGAGCGCCTCCTGGGTCTTCGCCAGATCGACTAACAACTTGGTTAACTCCTGGCGATACTCGGCAACTGCCATCGACGCCTTGCGGTATTTCAGTTCGTCGATCTTCTCTTCGATGCCTTCTTTTTCTTTGAGCAGCTTCAGCTTTTCGGGGTCCTTGGCCATGGCGACCGCGGATCCGGTGTGCAATAGCGCGAACCTGCCGGCGATCATGCCTTCGCCGTTTTCGACGGAGGGCGCTTTCACGCCTTCGCCCTTGCCGACATCCTCTATTAATGGATGCTCGGTGGAGAGGCGCTTCAGTTCGTCATAGAACTTGGCGGTTTTCGCTTCGGCGTAGCGGAAGGCTTCGAGCACGGTGATCACTTCGTTCTTGTCGGCGTCGGCGGCGGGATCGCGCAAGCCTTCGATGAAGTAGCGCGGGAAGACGGTGGCGTTTTTCTCGGTGCCGGCTTTGGTGGCGGTGATCAGGACGCGTTTGGATTTTTGCAGAATCGGAATCGCTCCGCCGCTGGCGCTGGTCATGTCAATGATGGCTTGCTGCGCGGGAATCTTGTCGAGCAGTGACGCAAGTTCGGTGGCGGTGATGTCGGGGCCGGGGATGTTGAACTTATAATCCGACTCGTCGTAGCTGCCATGGCCGATCAGCAGCAGCACCAGGTGATCGTCGGGTTTGGTTTGCTTCGCGAGATCGCCCAGCTTCGCTTGGATGTTGGCGCGTGTGGCTTGGGCGCCGGACATCGTTATTACTTGCGAGCCGGGCTCGCTCTTGAAAATTTTGTCGAGATCGGAAGCCCAGCCGGCAAAGCGCTGTTCGTATTCCGGTTCACCGCCGAGGCCGGCGATGGTGACGTAATAGGTTTCGGCTCGTAGGGCGCTGGACGCAACCAGCAGCGCGGCGGCGTAAGCTAGCTTCTTCAAATCACACCCCACTTTCTGCGCAGCAGCCATTCTCCCGCGCGCAGGCACAGCAGCACCAGGAAGACGATGGGCATGTCCCACAAGTCGCGGGTCTCGCGTACGGTGATGCCGGCTTCCGAGTAGCTAATGTCCTTACCTAATTTTTGCGCATCTTGCGGCGTGTAGTAACGACCTCCGGTTTCGGAGGACAACTTTTCGAGCAATTCGCGATTTTGCTGGATGTGGAAATTCTCAGCGACGCCGTCTTCGCGGCGGAACGTCATGGTGTCGCGGCCTAACTCTTCCGTCCCGCGCGAGGCGGTTACTTCGACTAAATACGATCCGGGTTTGGGCGTGGTCCAGTCGGCGGTGTAGACGCCGGACTCGATGGGATCGGGCCGCATTTCGATGGACTCAGCGATGCCGTCCGGTCCTAGAATGTGCGCTTCGGCTTTGGCGTCGGAGGCGGGCAGATAGGTGCGGTCGCGCACTTCGGCGCGCAGGCTGACGTGGGAGTCGTCGGAGATTAACTGCTTGGGCGTCGAGGTGGTGACCTTGCGCGGCGTGTCCGAAACCAGCCAGCGCAGCAACTGCTGATAAAACATTTCGTGACTCTTGTCAGCGAGCGGCTGCAGCATCTGCCAGCGCCAGCTTCCGCCCGTCGCGAAAATCGCGGTGCGGCCGCGGCCGAAATTTTGCGTGACCAAGAGCGGGACGCGACCACCGGTGGTGGGCTTGGCATCGACCAGAACCACGGCTCCGGGCTTGGGCTGGCCGGCGTCCTGGAAGTTCATTACATAAGGAAGCTTCTGCCAGCGTTCGACGTTCTTGGCGGGGTCTTCTTCAAGGCGCGTGATCAGGCTGTCGCGGCCGGGCGCGGTCAGTTCGACGTTGGCGCCCACGCGGACGAAAGTGTTCTTGCGGTCGGGAAGAATGGTGGGCAACAGTTCCACATCTGCGGATTGCTTCCAGCCACCGTCTGACAGGGCGTCTTTGCCGCCGAGGAACAAGATGCCGCCGCCGCGCCGGTCGACAAAGTCTTTGAGTAGTGTTTGTTGGCCCGGAGTGAGATAGGGCGCGTCGACGCTGCCGATGATGATGCCGTCGAAGGCGAATAGTTCTTCCACTTTGGTGGGGAAACCGTCCTTGAGTTCATCGGGATTCGCCAGGCCTTGGCGGTAGATTTTGTTCTGGGTGGTGCGGAGAATCGTCACCAGATCAATCGTCCGGTCGTCTTCGACGGCGCGGCGGAGGAACTTGAATTCCCAGCGCGGCTCGCCTTCGAGATATAGGATGCGGGGCTTGCGCGCGTCGACGTTGACCAGACGAGTCACTAAATTGTTCTTGGTGCTTTCCTCGCCTGGAAGCGGCTCGATGGATGTTTCGACGGACTTCACGCCTGCGGTGCCGGCGTTGAACAGCAAGGTTTGGCTCTGCTCCTGACCATCCTTCTTGAGCGTGACCATCTGCTGCGCCAGGATCTTGCCGCCTTCCTTGACGGTGAGCTTGGCCTTTTCCCCGGAATACCCGTTCTGATGGAAACTGACGATGGCGGACAACCGCGAATCGGGAAGCGCGCGGGCGGGCACTTGCACGTCGGTAATTTCGACGTCGCGGGTGGCGTGCTCCTTGCCGAATCCGATGGTGTGGATGGGGATGCGCTGGCGGCGGATTTCCGAAATCGTTTCGAGGTCGACACCGCCGGAATTGTCGGCGCCATCGCTCGCCAGGACCACGGCTCCAATGGGGAGGCTGGCGGCGTCGGCAATCACTTGCTTCAGGCCTTCGCCGATATGGGTGGCGGGGATTGATGAGGTGAGCTGATCGAGCTTATCGAAGCGATCGAGGTGGTCGCCCAGGCGGTAAAGCCGTACCTGAAATTTATCCTTTAAAGCATTGAGCAGGCCGGAGTTGAGAACGCTCTCGGCGGCGGCACGACGGGTGGCTCCCCCGGCTTCGTCGGGTTGCGCCATGCTGGATGAATCGTCGACGACGACGGCTACAATATTCTGTTGCGGACGCAGCGTGGCGACGCTCAGGGCGGGATGCCACAACATGGTCAAGAGCACGGCAGCCAGCAAAGTCTGCAGCAGCCAGACGGTTACCGATTTGACGCCGGCCATGCGTCCGCCGGTGCGGTTCCATACCAGGTATCCCAATCCGGCCGCGGCGGCCAGAATCGCGACCACCAGCAGCCAGATCGGCCAGCCTCCCAGCAGCACGAAGGTGCCGCGCGAGAAGACTGCCTGCGGATACTTAAAGAGCAGTTGGAACATGTCTCCCTAATGCGTCAAGTCGTAAGTCCAATAATTCACAGCGATGCGGTAAGCCAACGAGGCAAACTTTTCCGGATACCGGGGGTCATCTGAATTCTCCCAGGCGTCACCGAGATCCATATTATGACAGATGACCACCAGCAGCCTTCCCTTGTCGTCGTAGATGCCACGCCACTTGGCTTCAAAGCCGTCGTACTCAAACAACGACCTGGTGAATACGTACTGCATCCCCGGAACTTGAAAACGATCGTCTAGATCATATATGACGTGGAAGATGGGGTCTTTGTTATCAAGATCGACGATAGTTCTGTCGGGGAAGACTTTATTGATGCCGGCGATGAAGTTATTCCACTCGATGGTTCCGTGGAAGTCGTCAACCATGAGCATGCCGCCGCGCAGCAGAAACTCGCGCAGTTGGTGCGCTTGCTGGTCGGTCAGGTTCCAATAGCCGACTTCTACTGCGTAGAGCGAGGGCCAGTTATAGACGTCGTCTTCGCCGTCGAGATCGACAATTTGTTCGACCGAGCGGGTATCTATACGGGTTAAACGCCGGATACCCTGTAGCAAATGGCGGTCAGAGCGCGGGTAGTCGACGGTCCAGCGGCGATTGCCGTCGGGGACTCCGTGGGGGGCGAGGATAGGACGGGATAGCGCAGGCGTGCTCGGGTCCATTCGGTGGTTTGCTGCCAGTCGGGAGGGAGTGGAAAGTTCTCGTACTCGACGCCGGGGTAATCTTTGAAGGGTCGTTGCGCCCGCAGCACGCCCCAGCCGGTAATCGCACAGAAAACGAGCAAAAGAAACGAGCGCAGACGCATTCGGGCTCTTTAAGATCGGCTTCAGGATAGCACAGGGGGTTGGAGCGGGCGACTGCCGAAAGCGTGAACGGGCGCGGGGAGTAGAATGAGGCAAGAGTCTTTTTCATGGCGAGCGATCTTACGCAGGAACGCCAACAAGCGCAAGCGCTTCTCGAACAGTTGTCGCCTGAAAAGTTGAGGGTCGTGCGGAGTCTGCTCGAAGTCATCTTGGACGAAGATGATGATGACGAGTTGACCGACGAGGATCGCTGTGCGGTCGCAGCCTCGCGCGACTATTTCGAAAAAGGCGGCGAGGGTATTTCCTTCGAGCATGTCGTGGCAGATCTGGGCTTCACCATGCAGGATGTGCGGTATGAGAGAAGGTTCGACTCAGATCGGGGTAGCTGACCGTTCTCGGCTTTGAAGTTTTTGCATCATCACCTCTCTAAGGGAACCCTTCTTCCGATTGGCCGCCAGAGATTTGGCGATGCACTCGAAGGTCGAGTCGTGGAACGAAAAAATGAAGTGACGCATCTCATCGTACGGGCTCCACCCTTGCCCTGCCTTGTTCATTCTGGCTAACTGACGGATCCAAGAAGAGTCAATTACTTCAAAGACACCGTAAAGACTCAGACCTCGGGTCGCTAAAGGGTGGCTAAGAAACGTCTCATCGTTGGGCGGACCGAACATGTGAGCGATCGGTCGGGTGAACTCCACTAAAGCAACGTTTCCAGATGAATCGGCGCTCATCATTTTGACCTCTGAGCTAAAGCGCTCGCCCGGCTCCGAGGTTAGGTAAGCCAGGAATAGTTCCAACTCGCCACCAATGACAAATGGTAGCGGTGCACCGCTGTCAGGGCAGGGAGCATCTTGGACTTCCACTACTCGATCCAATTTGTCAACGGTGTACATATATCCCTCGGTCGCCTATTTCAGACTCCGGTCTCTGCCCGTTCTTTAAAGGTGCACATCAGTGCGTCAAATCGTAAATGAAATAATTCATTCCGATGCGGTAGGCGAGCGAGGCGTATTTCTCGGGATACATCGGGTTGTCGGAGTGTTCCCAGGCATCGCCCAGATCCATGTTGTGGCAGATCGCGACCATGATGCGGCCTTTGTTATCGCGGATGCAACGCCAGTGGGGCTGCATGCCGGTGGCACCGGCTTCGTAGGTCAGGCCGGTCTCAATGAACTGGGCGCCGGGGACTTGGAAGCGGTCTTGCAGATCATAGATGGTGTGGAAGATCGGATCGTTGTCGGGGATGTCTTCGATGGGGCGGTCGGGGAACACTCGGCTCATGCTGGCTACGAAGGTGTCCCACTCGCGCACGCCGCGGTAGGGCTCGGTGCCGTGGAAGTCGTCGCACATGAAGAAGCCGCCGCGCAGCAGGAAATCGCGGAGCTGCTCGGCTTGGTCATCGGGCAGCGCCCAATGCCCTACTTCGACGCCGTAGAGCATGGGCCAGTTGTTCACTTCACCGCTGCCGTCGAGTTCCACCACTTGTTCGGTCGAACGCGAGTCGATGCGAGTCAGGCGGCGGACTCCTTCTAATAAGTGCCGGTCTGAGCGGGGGTAGTCCATGGTCCAGTAGCCGGCGAAGTTGAGGAATCGCCCAGTGCTGTGGAGGCTGTAGCCGGTGATGTCGGGATAGCGCAGGCGCGCGCGGGTCCACTCAGCGGGACGGTTGGCGTCGGGCGGGATCGGGAAATTCGAGTACTCGATGGCGGGCCATTCGCGGAAGGGTTTTTGCGCCCACAGCACGCCGAGGGCGGCCAACCCCATCACGCCGATAGCCAGTACAGTACGAAAACGCATGTGTGCGCGGAACCGGTCTCAGAATAACATAGGCGCCGCGGACGGCTGCTATTTAGCGGGCGCGTTTCCGAGATCTTCGGGGCTTACGGTGTTGTTATTACCCGTAGTCTTCCAGACGCTGTCGCCCCACCAGGGGTCGCCGTTGGTGGCGCGCTTGGGCGCGATGCGTTTGCCTTGATGGATTTCGATCTCGGCCAAGGTTTCGTTGGCGGCGGACTCGCCGAACTCCAGCGTCATGCTCTGGTCTTTGCCGTCTTTATCGGTGAACTCGAAGTTGACCATCCGCTGCGCGGGGTGTTCCGCCAGGAGGCGTTTGTGCAGTTGCCAAACCTTATAGAGAGGAGCGGAAGGCGGGACTACTTTGGTGCCCAATTCCACGTTGTGTATGTCGGCGTAGGGCATCGGCAACACGGTCTTGCCGGAACGGAAGACAGCTTGCTCTTGCTCCAACACCAGGATGCCTTCGGCGCCGGGGGAAACGCCGTCCAGGTTGCCGACTACATAGACGGCGGGGCCGCCTCCCGATCCGGCTATGGCGACGACGGACGATAGCAACAGAATGGAGATACTTCTCATCTGTTCGAGATCGGCAGGACGTACGGAGAACTTTAGAGCGGCTCAGTCGACGGGTCGTGCCTGATAGATATCATGAAGGCGGATCAGGCCTTGGCACACGTTGGTCGCGGGGTCGAGTACGGGCAGAACGTAAATCTGCGAGGGCCGGTCCTCCATCAGGCACAGGGCTTCGTGAACCAGGGCGTCGGGGCCGATGTGCACCGGCGAAGCGGTCATGACGTCGGAGGCGCGCAGCGGGCGGATGTCGTCATGATTGCGCAGAGCGCGGCGGACGTCGCCGTCGGTGATCAATCCCAGCAAGCGGCGATCTTCGGCCACTACGCAGGCTGCGCCGAGCGGGCGCTGCGACATTTCGATGACTACATGTTTCAGTGAGTCAGCGGCCTTTGTCCAGGCGACTTCCCCGCCCGAGTGCATGACGTCGCGCACACGCAAGCGCAGGTTGTGTCCCAATTGGCCGGACGGATGAAAGCGGCGAAAGTGCTCGGCGGTGAAGCCGCGGGCTTGCATTAAAGCTACTGCCAGAGCGTGTCCGAGTGACAGCGCGACCATGGTGCTGGCGGTGGGCGTATAGCCTTCCGGGTCGGCTTCTCGTTGCACGGAGGCGTCGAGAACCACATCCATTTCTCCGGCAAGAGGCGAGCGCACGCTGCCCAGAATGCCGATGAAGCGCACGTCGAATTCGCGCAGGGGGGCTATCAGATCAAGCAACTCGGCGGTCGATCCGCTCTTTGAAATCATTACTATGGTGTCGCCAGCTTGGCACAGCCCCAAGTCGCCATGCCCGGCTTCGGTGGGGTGCAGGAAGACGGCGGGCGTGCCCGTGCTTTGGAGAGTGGCGGCGATCTTGCGACCCACATGGCCGGACTTGCCCATGCCGGTTACCACTACTTTTCCGGCGCGGCCCAAGATCAAGTCCACGGCGTTCAAAAGGCTGTCTCCCAGGCGCGCGGAGGCGGCCAGGACGGCTTCGGCTTCGGTTTGCATGGCGCTGCGGGCGGCGGCCAGCCAGTGTGCCTTATCGGTCATCCCCACCATCATAGGGCACCCTCATAGGGCACACCACGCGTGCACAGGCGTTTAAAACGAACGCTGCGTGAATTAGTAGCGCTCGCGGCGTTGCGGGCGTCCGGCTCCGACGCCGCCGCCGTCGCGGGGTGCCATCGGTCGGGCTTCATTCACTACCAGAGTTCGGCCCATCAGTTCCTTGCCGTGGCAGGACTCAACCGCCTGCGCGGCCGCTGCATCGTCGTTAATTTCGGCGAACCCGAAGCCGCGGGCCTGACCCGTGAAACGGTCCCGCATGACAGTGATGGAATCGACGGCAACTCCTTGATCGGCAAAGAAATTTTGCACGTCCGTTTCGTTCGCTGTGTACGGAAGATTCCCTACGAAAAGCTTCTTCACTTTACGCTCCTCCTTGTAACTGGAGGCTGCAGCAGAGAGACACCGGGGCGGGACGGAACGGTTGGACCGAAGAGCAGACGGAGACTCAAACCTGACACTCCAATACGGCAGTAGTATGCCACCAAACCCTTGGCGAGTCAAAGAAAAAACGCGGGTATCGATGGGCAAAAACTGCTGTTTTGCTGGGTTTAGCGCTTATATCCGATCTTGCGCAGCAGCCCGTGGCGCCATTCGCGGTCGTTGGCGGATTCGATTCCTTTGGGTGAAGCGCCGTCGATGACGCCGAGAATTCCCCGCCCCTGTTCGGTCTCGGCCAGGATCACTTCGACGGGGTTCGCGGTGGCGCAGAAAATGTTGCAGACTTCCGGAATCTCGCGGATTCGGCCCAGAATATTAATGGGATAACCGTTGCGCAAGGCGATTACGAAGGCGTGTCCGGCGGCGAGGGCCTGCGCATTTTCGGCGGCGATACCTTCGAGCTCGGTATCGTTGCCGTCGACGCGGATGAGGCACGCACCGGAAGCTTCGTTAAACGCGATGCCGAATTTCATCTGCGGAACGGTGTTGACGATGGCCTCGTAGAGATCCTCGACGGTCTTGATGAAGTGGCTGTGGCCCAGGATGATGTTGCCGTTTTCGGGGATCACCAGGCGGACGGTTTTGAGGTCCATATGCTTTCTCACTATAAAATGGATCGTGCCGTCACATCCGAAGGGTCACTTCCAGCGGGGCCACTCGCAGAAGAAGAAAACGCCGCGCCTGATTCATGGGCGGCTGAGCGTGCATCGCGATGGCTACGGCTTTGTGACTCCCGAAGAGCCGGTGCCGGGACTCAAGGGCGACGTCTACCTAAGCAAAGAAGACGCCGACCGCGCGATGCATGGCGACCGAGTGGCGATCCGCATCAAGCGCCTGGAACGCGACGGACGCGCGCACGGCGAAATCGTAGAGGTGGTGAAGCGCGCGCATTCGAGCATTGTGGGCGAGTTTCGCGTGCGCAAGCGCGGGAATTTTGTGGTCCCGCACGACGATCGCATTCGCCAGTGGATTGAGATCCCGGAAGGCATGGCGATCCCCGCGGGCGGCGTGTCCGTCGACCGTGTGGGCGCGCGGGCGGTGCAAGTGCATTCCGAAGAAGATTTGGACGGGATGATCGTTACCGCCGAGATCGTCGACTATGGCGACAACGGCGACCGGCCCGCCGGGCGCATCATCGAAGTTCTGGGCAGGCCGGATGATTTCGGCATCGACGTCGAGATTCTGATCCGCTCGCACCACATCCCGCATCATTTTCCCGAAAACGTGCTGGAGCAGGCGCGTGCGATCCCGGGGCCGATTCCTGCGGATGAAATCGCCAAGCGCCGCGATTTCCGCGAGTACGACATCGTAACTATCGACGGCGAGACGGCGCGCGATTTCGACGACGCGGTGTGGGTGGACCGGCTCCCCAACCGTCACTGGGCGTTGCACGTACATATCGCCGACGTGAGTTACTACGTGCGCCCGGGAACGCCGATCGACCGTGAAGCTCTTCTTCGCGGGACGAGCGTTTACTTTCCGGATCGCGCAGTGCCGATGCTGCCGCTGGAGTTGTCAACGGATCAGTGCTCGCTGCGTCCGCATGAAGACCGTCTGGTGATGAGCGCGCTTCTCGAAATCGATAACCATGGTGATGTAGTCGCGCAGGACTTCACGCGCGGTGTCATCCGCAGTGCCGAACGCATGACCTACACGGCCGTGCACAAGGTGCTCGAAGGCGACCCGGAGTTGAACTTGCGCTACGCGCCTCTGGTGCCGCGTTTCCAGATGATGCGCGAACTGGCCCTGCTCTTGAATAAGAAGCGGCAGCGCCGCGGGTCCATCGACTTCGATCTGCCAGAGCCCTTGCTGGAATTCGACGAATTCGGCGCCATGACGGCCGTGACGCGCGCCCCCCGCAACATCGCGCACCGCTTAATCGAAGAGTTCATGCTGGCCGCCAATGAGGCCGTGGCGGCGCACATCGAGGCAGCGGGCGAGCCCATGATCTTCCGCATCCACGATCGCCCTGACCCCAAGCGTGTGATCGAATTCGAAGAAGTTGCAACGCAGTTTGGGTATTCGCTGACCCCGGGGGCCGCACCGGTGAAGAAGTTCAAAACGGAAGTAGTGGCGCTCGATAACCCGCTGCTTACTTCACGCAATTATCAGAAACTGGTCGCCAAGATCGAAGGCAAGCCGGAGGAGCGTATCTTGAGCTATCTGATGCTGAGGTCGCTCAAGCAGGCGCGCTACAGCGACGTGAACGTGGGGCACTTTGCGCTGGCCGCCACCAGTTACACGCACTTCACGTCACCCATCCGCCGCTATCCGGATCTGATCGTGCACCGCATCCTGGGCGCGCATCTGGACGGCAAGCAGTACCAAGCGGACCTGCACGCGATTGCCGACCAGTCCTCAGAATCCGAGCGCCGCGCGGCCGAGGCCGAGCGTGAACTGGTCGAATGGAAGAAGGTCAAGTTCATGATCGACCGCGTCGGCGATGAGTTCGACGCCTTGATCATTTCCACTACCCGTTTTGGATTCTTCGTAGAATTACAGGATATGTTCATCGAAGGACTGGTGCCCCTCGATACCCTACCCGGCGATCGTTTTGAATACCGTGAAAACACCCGCAAGATCCTGGGCGTGCGCAACCGCCGGCAATTCTCCATCGGCGATCAAGTGATCGTGCGCCTGGACCGTGTGGACGGCGTCGAGAAGAAACTGACCTTTGGATTCGTGAAGTTCAAGAAGTAGCTACTGAACTTTCGCGGCCGCTTCGGCGAACATCTCCGCAGCCCAGCCGAGTTGGTCGGTGGTATGCGCCGCGGAAACCTGCGTGCGAATGCGCGCTTTGCCCATCGGCACCACCGGATACGAGAAGCCGATCACGTAGATGCCCTTCTCGAGCAAATACTCGGCCATGCGCGCGGCTTTGGCGGCGTCGCCCACCATCACCGGAACGATGGGATGCTCGCCCGGCAGAATCTGCAGACCCAGGTCCGTGGCCTTCTTGCGGAAGAACGCCGTGTTCTTGCGCAGACGTTCCGGCAGTTCGTTTGACGCGGTGAGAATCTTCAACGCTTCGAGCGACGCTGCCACGATCGACGGCGGCACAGAATTCGAAAACAAATACGGCCGCGAACGCTGCCGCAGGAGCGCGATCAATGGCTCGGCACCACTGATGTAGCCTCCGCTCGCCCCGCCCAAGGCCTTTCCGAGCGTGCCGGTGAAAATGTCCACGCGCCCCATCACTCCGGCGTGCTCATGCGAGCCGCGGCCGGTTTGCCCTACGAAGCCCACGGCGTGCGAATCGTCCACCATCACCAGGGCGTTATATTTTTCCGCCAAGTCGCAAATCTCGCGCAGCGGAGCAATGTAGCCGTCCATCGAAAACACGCCATCGGTGGCGATCATGCGGAAGCGGGCGCTCTGTGCGGCTTTGAGCTGCTCTTCGAGATCCGCCATATCGCGATTCTTGTAACGGAAGCGCTGCGCTTTCGACAGCCGGATGCCGTCGATGATGGACGCGTGATTCAACTCGTCCGAAATAACGGCATCCTCCGCTCCCAGCAGCGTTTCGAACAACCCGCCGTTGGCGTCGAAACACGATGAATAAAGGATGGTATCTTCCGTCCCTAGGAACGTGGCAATCCCCTGCTCCAATTGCTTGTGCTGTTCCTGCGTCCCGCAAATGAAACGGACGGACGCCATTCCGTAGCCCCAGCGATCGAGCGCATTGCGCGCGGCGGCGATGATGCGCGGATCATCCGCCAGGCCCAGATAGTTATTCGCGCACAACACCAATACTTTGTCGCCGCCTTGCAGTTCGGCGTCGGGACGCTGGGCGGAGTGGAGCACGCGCTCCGGCTTCCACAATCCCGCGCCGCGAATTTCCTCGAGTTGCGATTCGACGAAGGCTTGATATGTCCCCAGCATCGCTAGATCAGCTCCTCCCAATTGAGAATCACTTTGCCGCTTTGCCCCGAACGCATCACGCGGAAGCCCTCTTCGTAATCGCGGTAGCTGAAGCGATGTGTGATCACCGGCAGAATGTCGAGGCCCGATTGCAAGAGCACCGTCATCTTGTACCAGGTCTCATACATTTCGCGTCCGTAGATGCCCTTGATGGTGAGCATATTAAAAATCACTTCGCGCCAGTTGATCGACATTTCTCCGCTGGGAATGCCCAGCATCGCGATCTTCGCTCCGTGAGACAGGTTGTGGATCATGTCGCGAAAGGCGCTGGCGTTGCCCGACATCTCCAGGCCGACGTCGAAACCTTCTGACATCCCCAGCTTTTGTTGCGCTTCCGCGATCGACGTTTGCTTCACATTCAGCGCCAGATTCACGCCCATTTTGCGCGCCAGGTCCAGGCGATATTCATTGATATCTGTGATCACCACGTAGCGCGCACCCGCGTGGCGCACCACCGCGGCCGCCATAATACCGATGGGACCAGCGCCGGTGATCAATACGTCTTCGCCCAATACATCGAACTTTAAAGCCGTGTGCACGGCATTGCCGAAGGGATCGAAGATGGCTGCGGCATCGCGATTCACTTTTGGATCGTGCCGCCAGACATTTGTCATCGGCAGCGAAATAAACTCGGCGAAACAGCCGGGACGGTTCACACCCACGCCCGATGTATGCGCGCACAGGTGCCGCCTGCCTGCCATGCAATTGCGGCAGCGGCCGCAAACTACATGCCCTTCGCCCGAAACCAGTTCACCGGGATGAAAATCGATAACGTTCGAACCAACTTCCACAATTTCGCCGACGAACTCATGACCGATGGCCATGGGCACCGGAATGGTTTGCCGGGCCCACTCGTCCCAATCGTAAATGTGCACGTCCGTGCCGCAAATGCCGGTGCGATGCACGCGGATCAGCACGTCGTTGATGCCGATCGTGGGCTGGGGAATATCCTCGATCGACAGCCCTGGCGCGGCTTGTGCCTTCACTAAAGCTTTCACTTATTCTCCCTTCAAGTCTGCCCGCGGCCGAGCCATTTGTCCACTAAGGGCGCCTGATAAACCAGCAGACGTTCCACCAACGCCACCGGCGCCGTGTCCGCGATAAACATTTCGCGATGCACGGGCTTGACGAACTGCTCGGCCACCGCATGGTCAAACATTTGCAACAAGTGATCGTAGTAGCCTTCGACGTTTAAAATCCCGCAGGGTTTACGCTGCAGGCCGAGTTGCGTCCAGGTCAGGATCTCGCAGAACTCCTCGAAGGTTCCATAGCCGCCTGGCATGGCAATAAAGGCGTCGGAAAGATCGGCCATCAGCGCCTTGCGCTCATGCATGGATTCCACCACGCGCAGATCGGCAAGCTCCGTATGCGCCACTTCTTTGGCCACCAGCCCGCGCGGAATCACACCGATCACTTCTCCTCCAGCGGCGCGGGCCGTGTCCGCCAGGATCCCCATCAAGCCGACGTTACCGCCGCCATAGACGATGGTGATTCCGCGCGCGATTAAGCTCTGCGCCAGCGCAGCCGCCGCCGCGGCGTAAGCTGGTCGCGCTCCCGGGCTCGATCCGCAAAACACACACACTCGCTTGATCATCGTCAGTAGATCGGCCTTTCCCCCGGCGGCCGTGTTTTCCAACGCCGGTGAATCCACAGCCACTGCTCGGGATGTTTGCGGATAGCCGCTTCCAAGCGAGCGTGCACGCGCTGCGTATCCTCTAACACGTCGCCGGTCATTTCCACCGCGGGCTCGAAGTGCAAAACGTAGCGCTGTTCTTTATCTGACCACAGTGCATATCCGGGAACCACGGCCGCGCCGCTATGCTGCGCCAGTTTCACGAAAGCGGTCCCGGCGCAGGCTTTGACGCCGAAGAAGTCGATGAATACGCCTTGATCGGGGGTGGTGTTCTGATCGATCAACACTCCCACGGCGTCGCCCGCCGCGAGCGCCCGCAAGATTCCGCGCGCCGCATCTTTCTTGGCGATCGCGCGATTGCCGGAAAGTTCGCGGCGCTGCTCCACCAACGCGTCGATACGGGCGTTGTCGATGGGACGCACCACGATGTTCATCGGCGCGGTCATATAGGCGTGAGCGAAAGCGCTCAGCTCCCAATTTCCGAAGTGGCCGGTGGCTACCAGCACGCCCTTTCCCAAGCGATGCGCCTGCTGAAAATTTCCCAGACCCTCATAGCGAATCAGTTCGTGAACGTTCTCGCGCGTTATACGCGGAAAGCGCGCGAAGCTCACCACCAGCCTCGCAATAGAATCGAACACGCCGGTTGTGATGCGCTCGCGTCCCGCGAATCCCGACATCTCCAGATTCTTAAGCGCCGTGCGGCGGAGGCGTGGCAACGCCAAGTCGAGCAGCCGCACGTAAAGGCGAGCCAGTGTATTGGCCGTCGCCAGCGGAGTGGAGGACAAGGTCGCCAGCACGAAGCGTGCCAGCCAGTATTCCACCGTCTTCACGCCGGCTCACCCGCTCCAGTTCATTCGATCCAGCCGCCGCCGAGAACCAGATCGCCGGAATAGAAAACTGCACCCTGGCCCGGCGTCACCGCGCGCTGCGGCTCGTCGAAACGGACTTCGATGCGCGTGCCATCGCTCGACACCGGATGCAGCGTGGCCGCTGCCGCGGCATGCTTGTTGCGAATCTTGACCTCAGCGCGCAGAGGAGCCGTTGGTGCGGCAATCGAAATCCAGTTGACGTCCTTGACGCCCATCGACGATTGCAAAAGATCATCATTGCGGCCGACGATCACGCGCTTCGCAGCGGGCTCCGTCGCAATCACGTACAGCGGTTCCGCGGCGGCCACGCCCAGCCCGCGCCGCTGACCCACGGTGAAATGATGCACACCTGCATGCTCGCCAACCACGCGTCCATCGGCAGTCACGATCTCGCCCTGCGTTTCCGCTGGAGCGATTCCCTGCTCCTTGAAGTAGCTGTCGATGAACCCCGCGTAATCGCCGTTGGGAACGAAACAGATCTCCTGGCTATCAGGCTTGGCGGCGGTAGGGATGCCCAGCTCGCGCGCCAGTTCCCGCACCTGCGACTTCTCCATCCCGCCCAGTGGAAAGCGCGTGCGAGCGAGTTGCTCCTGCTTGAGGCCGCACAAGAAATAAGTCTGATCCTTAGCGCGATCGACGCTGCGGCGTAGCTCCCAGCGCCTGCTTTCACCGTTCCAAGCGATGCGCGCGTAGTGCCCCGTGGCGATTTCGCGCGCTCCGATGCCCTCCGCCATTTCGAGGAACTGGTCGAATTTGATGAAGTTGTTACACAGCGTACACGGGATAGGCGTGCGACCCGCCAGATATTCGTCGATGAACGGCTTAACTACCTGTGTTTCAAAACGCTGTTCGAAATTCACGACGTAATAGGGGATGCCCAAAAGTTGCGCCACGTGACGCGCATCGTAGACGTCGTCGAGCGAGCAGCAGCGCCCAGTAGCGCCTTCGGCCGCGACCTCCGGCAGACGCTTCTGATTCCACAACTGCATGGTCATGCCGATGACGCGCTCGCCGGCACGGTTCAGCATGCCTGCAACCACTGAGCTATCGACGCCGCCGGACATCGCCACCGCGATGGTCTTCTCAGACATAAGCCGGCGCCAGCTTTCTCAAACGCGAGACCACTTGCGCCACGGCATCGATCAACGCGTCGACTTGATCTACAGTATTCGACCGCCCCAACGAAAAACGCACGCTCGACCGTGCCTGCTCCCGTGTGAGCCCGATCGCCGCCAGCACATGCGACGGCTCCGTAGCGCCGCTCGAACAGGCAGACCCGCTCGATACCGCAAAGCCCTTGAGGTCCAGAGCAATCAGCAGCGGCTCGCTATCGATGCCGTCGAAACGAACGTTGGAAGTGTTGCCGACCCGCGCAGCGCCCGCGCCGTTGACGTGCGCGCCCGCCACGCGCGCGAGAATTCCCTGCTCCAGACGATCGCGCAGCGCGGCTTGCCGGGCTACCTCAGCGGCGCTCTCTTCGATAACCCACTCCGCCGCACGTCCGAAGCCCACCGCTCCTGCGACGTTTTCCGTACCGGCGCGCATTTTACGCTCGTGCGGGCCCCCGTACAGCAGAGGCCGCACATCCACGCCCTTGCGTACGTAGAGCGCGCCCATGCCCTTGGGGCCGTAAATCTTGTGAGCGCTGATCGAGTACAAATCGACGCCCAGTTCCTTCACGTCCAGCGGAAGTTTACCCGCGGCCTGTACGCCGTCGGAATGGAATAGGACTCCAGCGTCGCGAGCGATTCGCGCAATCTCACGGACCGGTTGGAACACACCGAGCTCGTTATTCACGTGCATCACGCTAATCAATTTCGTGTCGCGACGGATCGCCGCGCGCACGGCTTCCGGGTCCACTACGCCGCAGCCGTCCACTGGAACAAATGTCGCGGAAGGCAACTGGGCTGCCGCTTGCAACACGGCCGGATGTTCCACGGTGGTCGTAATGACATGCCCGACAGCGCCAAAAATCGCCATGTTATCGGCTTCCGTGCCGCCGCTTGTGAAGACGATTTCTTCGGCTTTTGCGCCCAGCATAGCCGCCACCGAGCGGCGTGCGCGGTCGAACTCAGCGCGGGCTTCCTGCCCGAACTGGTGAATGCTCGAAGCGTTGCCAAAAACCTGCGTCATCAGCGGAGCCATCGCCTGAAACACCTCGGGCGATACCGGAGTGGTCGCGTTGTGATCGAAGTAATAGGCTGGCACGGTGTTCATTACAATCTTATCAGTACATGGCGAACCGGCTGATCACTTTTACCACGGATTTCGGGCTTTCTGACCACTTTGTGGGGACCATGAAGGGCGTGGTGGCGGGCATCGCACCGCAGGCGCGCGTCATCGACATCAGCCATGACATAGCGCCTTACAACGTGACCGAGGCTGCCTTCGTCATCACGGAAGCGTGGCCGTACTTTCCCAAGGGGACGATTCATGTGGTGGTCGTGGACCCCGGCGTCGGCAGTTCGCGGCGGCCGATCCTGGCGGAAGCCGGCGGCCACTTCTTCATAGCGCCCGACAACGGAGTGCTCTCGCTGGTGTTCGACGGCGCCGCGCACAACGTCCGCGTCATCTCGAATCCGAAATTCATGCGCCGCGAAATCAGCCGCACGTTTCACGGACGCGACATATTTGCCCCCGCTGCCGCGCATCTTGCGAAGGATGCGAAACCTGCGGCCTTCGGGAAATTGATCCACGACTACGTGCGTAGCTGGAGTGACAAGCCTGCTCCACAAGGCAAGGACTCCTGGCGCGGCACTATCCTCAAAATCGATCGCTTCGGCAATCTGATTACGAATTTCGCGGCTCGCGATTTCGCCGGCATCACCGCACGCCCGTTCGAAATGCGTGCGGGGACCAAGCACATTCAGCGTTTGGCACTCACCTACGCGGAGACTGAAGTGGGCGATTTGTTCGTGATCGTGGGTAGCGCAGGCTATCTTGAAATCGCAGCCAACCAAGCGTCCGCCGCGACCCTGCTCGGCTGCAGTGCGGGAGCTTCGGTGGAGTTGGATCTTTTCTAAACGTTGAAGAATTCGCGCACGGCAGCCACCGTCTCGCGGATATCTTCTTCCGTGTGAGCCGTCGACAAAAACGCCGCTTCAAATTGCGAAGGCGCCAGGTAAACGCCGCGCTCCAGCATGAAATGGAAGAACCGCCCAAAGCGTTCGGTATCGCATTTCTTGGCCGACTCCCAATCGGTGACGGGATCTGGCGAAAAGAATAATGTGAACATCGCGCCGACGCGGTTGATGGTGGTGCCCGGCGGAGTCCATGCCGTAAGCTGAGCTCCGCGAGCTTCTAATTGCTCGTATAGTTCTGGATGCGCAACCAAGTAACGCAGCATCGCCAGCCCCGCGGCCACAGAGAGTGGATTGCCTGAAAGCGTCCCCGCCTGATAAATCGGCCCCAACGGCGCGACCTTGCGCATAATATCGGCGCGCCCTCCGTAAGCCGCGATCGGCAAACCACCGCCAATGATCTTTCCGAGTGTGGTCAAATCGGGCTTGATCCCGAAGCGCTGTTGAGCGCCGCCCGAAGCCACGCGGAAACCCGTCATCACTTCGTCGAATATCAGCAGCGCGCCGTGACGCGTTGTAAGTTCCCGCAATGCTTCGAGAAATCCCGGCGCTGGGGGGACGCAACCCATGTTGCCGACTACCGGCTCCACGATCACCGCCGCAATCTGCGCGCCGCGCTCCGTGAAAGCCTTCTCAACCGCTGCGATCGAATTGTACGGCAGCGCGATTGTTGTCTCGGCAAAACCCTTCGGAACGCCCGCCGTATCCGCGATGCCCAGCGTCGCCATGCCCGACCCAGCCTTCACCAGCAGCGAATCGACATGCCCGTGATAACAACCTTCAAACTTGATCGTCAGGTCGCGGCCCGTGAACCCGCGCGCCACGCGCAACGCGCTCATGGTCGCCTCAGTGCCCGAATTCACCAGGCGCAGCATCTCCATCGACGGCACGATCTGCGTGATCAGCTCGGCCAGCTCGACTTCGCGTTCAGTAGGTGCACCAAAGCTAGTGCCCGCTTCCATGGCCTCGCACAACGCGTCCATCACCGGCTGCGGGCGATGTCCCAGCAGCAGCGGCCCCCAGGAGCCCACGTAATCGATGTACGAATTGCCGTCGACATCGAAGATGCGCGAGCCTTCGCCGCGTGCGATAAACCGCGGCACGCCGCCCACGCTGCGAAACGCGCGCACCGGCGAGTTCACGCCTCCTGGAATGCGCGCCTGTGCCCGTGCGAACAACTCTTCGGATCGCGCCGTCTTCATAACCCGGCGCGCGAGCTCTCCGGGACCACACGGTTCAGCAGCAGGTTCGTAAGCACTTCGCGCACCGTCCCGCTTAAGTTGTCAAGCAGCCGTCCACGCAGCTCGAGGTACGGTTGCGTGCCCGCGAACAAATCCTGCATCAACTCGCGAAACCGCGGGCTGCGCCGCATGAATTGAATCATCCGCGCCGGTACCGAATTGAACATAAACGTGCCCAGAAACAAACGCCGCGCCAGCGTGGAGGCGAATTCCAGATCCACGGCAAACTCCCGCGCCAACGTGGCTCGATAGGCCGCTGCTTTTTCGAGAATCCCGTGCGCGTCATCGATTACCACGCGGCTTGCCAAGTCGCCCGAGCGCATCGCATAGTACAAACCTTCGCCGGTGATCGGATCCACCAAACCGCCCGCGTCGCCCACCGCCATCCAGCCCTCGCCCGCCACGCGATTATTCTTCCATCCCGGCGATTCGAGCGACGGCAGCATGTGGCTGTAAAATTTGGAACCGCGCCACGCCATGCCGCGCTCGTCCATATAACGTTCGAGCCGGACGCGCAGCGCTTGCGCCGGTTCGCCCTTGCCGCAGATGCCCGACCGAGAGATGCCCGCAGCGCGGAAACACCCAAATGTAGCCTTCGAGCTGCGGCAGAAATTGAATATCGATTTGATCGCGCGACGCCGGAACATAGTAACCCAGCGCGCGCATGGTGTCTTTCGCGCTCCACTCCGTGCCCACCTCGCGCAGCGGGTTGCGCGCGCCGGTAGCGACAATGCAAAAGTCCGCTTCGGCGATGCCCGCTTGGGTCCGCAGACGCCAGCCGCGCTCGCGGCGCTCGATACTCAGCACACGCGTTTTTTCGATCGCGGCTCCGGCCTTTTCCGCGCGCAGCAGCAGCATACGGTTCAAATCCAGGCGCGAGTAGATCACCAGCGGCCGCGACAACGGCATCTTCACTTCGCCCGCATTCGGCGCCGCGAGCGTGGTGTCGTGAATCACTTTTTTAGGCGTGTCGTTGTCGATCAAAAACGGATACTGTTGATACGCCTTGTAAGTGAGCCCGCCGCCGCAAGGCTTTTCCCACGCGAGTTTTTCGTCGAACACGATGGTGCGCAGCCCCGCGCTCGCCAGCCGCTCCGCAGCGAACGAACCCGCCGGACCTCCGCCGAGCACCGCCACCGTTTTCATTGTTGGTTATCCGCGGGAGGATGCCCCGGGGGCAAACCGCCCGGCAGTGGCTGATCGCCGTGCGCGTTTCCCGGACTCACCTGCCGCCCCTTCACGGCCCACTTGTCGCCCTTGCGCTCCAGCACGTAATCCATATTCATGCCGCCGCTGCCGGCTGGCATGCCCTTGGGAACGAACGAAACGCTGGCCCGCGCGACATCTTTTTCAAAGGAAACCGCGCCCACGTTGACGTCCATGGCGCTCATGTCCAGGCCCATAGTGGGCGCGCGCTGCTTCAGGTAATCGACCACGCCCTGCTTCACCGCTTCAGGATTATCAATATTTTTAGAGCAAGCCGCTAGAAACAGGGCTGCGATCGCCAGAGCGCACGTTTTCACAAAACGATTATAGCGAGCCTACTCGAGTAGCGCCGCGATGCGGTCGGGATCGTTGGGAACCACGATCGATTGGTTGCCGAACGTCGAGCGAATCTTCGCGCCGCTGGGGGTCTCGAGTTTTCCGGTATGGTACTTGTAAATGTAATCCGGGTCCTTGAGGACGTTACCCGTCAGCACCGCCACCACATCGGCGCTCTTGCTGATCACGCCGGTCGCGGTCAGCTTGCGAATTCCCGCGAGAGTTGCGGCGGAAGCTGGCTCGCAACCCACGCCCGCGCGTCCGATCATCGCCTTCGCGTCAGCGATCTCCTGCTCCGTGACTTTCTCCACCGTCCCGCAGGAAGACCGAACCTCGTGCAGTGCCTTGGGCCACGACACCGGATCGCCAATGCGAATTGCCGTCGCCAGCGTCTCAGGGTTGGTAACCGCGTGCAGTTCTCCACCCTCGTGAAACAGGTCATAGAATGGCGCAGCGCCCTCCGCCTGAATCACCGCCAGCCGCGGCATTTTTTGGATCAGCCCCAGTTCGTGCGCTTCCCGTAGCGCCTTCCCAAAAGCCGACGTGTTGCCAAGATTTCCCCCTGGAAGCACGATCCAATCCGGCGGATTCCAATCGCGCTGGTCTAGCATCTCAAAGATGATGCTCTTCTGGCCTTCCACACGAAACGGGTTCATGGAGTTCAGCAGATAGATTCCCAATCGCTCCGCCAGCACGCGCACCAGCGCCAGGATCTGATCGAAGTTCGCTTCCACTTCGAGCGTGCGCGCCCCGTATTCGAGCGCCTGCGCCAGTTTCCCGAAAGAAATATTGCCGTGCGGCAGAAAGATCAACGCCTCCAGCCCCGCCGCCGCCGCGTACGCCGCCATCGAAGCCGAAGTGTTGCCGGTGGAAACGCACGCCACGCGCTGCATCCCCAATCGCCGCGCCTGCGATGCGCCGCAGGTCATACCGTTGTCCTTGAACGATCCCGTCGGATTGAATCCTTGATGCTTGAAGGTGATCCGGTCGAGTCCGCCATATTGCGCCGCGATGCGGCGCGTCCAGCAACGGCGTGTTCCCCTCCCTGAGCGTCACCACATGCGCGTTGTCATTCAAGAAACGGAAACAGCTCGCGATAGCGCCACACCCCACTGGTATCCAGAGGCGCGTTGCTTAAGCGACGCTGACGAAATAAATCGCGCAGCTCCGGCGCACTCGGCCGCGGACCGCTGTAAGTAGCTTCGAGCAACCCTCCGCATTTCGGACAGTTGTAAAGCACCTCGGTAATCGCGAACCGCTCTCTGCAGGACGCCTCGAAGCAGGCCAATTCGGCCTGCACGCTAGAAGACATATTCTTAAGTGTAGACCAGCATGCTTTCCGTTCATCTCGAATCCGGCCGCGTCGAAGTGCGCCGCCAACCGCTCCCTCGCGTACCCCAAGGCTTCGCTCGCATCCGCCTACTAGCCGCGGGAATTTGTTCCACCGATCTCGAATTGCAGCGCGGCTACTACGGCTTCTCCGGCACGCCCGGACATGAGTTCGTAGGCGAAGTGGTAGCAGTATCCGGCGACGGCGCAGAGTGGATCGGGCGCCGCGTGGCCGGCGAAATCAATCTCGCTTGTGGACACTGCGTCTGGTGCGCGCGCGGCCTTGGCCGCCACTGCCCGACGCGCACCGTCCTCGGCATCGTCAAACACCCTGGAGCGTTCCGCGAATTCCTGACGCTGCCCATCCATAACCTGCACCGCGTGCCCGATTCGATATCATCGGAACACGCCGTCTTCATCGAACCCGTCGCCGCGGCGCTGCGAAATTCTCGATCAGGTCAAAATCCCCAAGGGCGACCGCGTAGCCTTGCTCGGCGACGGAAAATTAGGGCTCCTGGTAGCGCAGGTCTTGCAAGCCCACGGCGCGCGCGTACACCTGTTCGGCCGCCATCGCGACAAGATGCGCCTGGTCGAAAAAGCCGGCGTGACCACAGAGTTGACGCCGAAGAAGCTGCCCGATCGCGCCTACCGCTGGGTGGTGGACGCCACCGGCTCCGCGGAAGGCCTCCGCTCCGCCGTCGCGATGTGCGAACCGCGCGGGACGATCATCCTGAAATCGACGGTGCACGGACTGGTCACCATCGACACCGCCCCCGTGATCGTCAACGAAATGACGCTGGTCGGTTCGCGCTGCGGACGCTTCGAGCCAGCCATACGCCTGCTCGCGTCCGAGAAAGTGGACGTCACGCCGATGATCTCGGCCGAGTTTCCGCTGGACCGCGCGCCCGAAGCGTTCAAAAACGCCGCCACCAAGGGCGTCTTAAAGGTTCTCCTGCACCCACCGCGGTAGCAGCTACTTCGCTACCGCGATCACGCTGTTCCACAGCGCCACGATCAGCGCCGTCGCGCCCAGAAAGCTCCCGAACGGCAGCTCATAAGTCGCGGCCTCTTTGTGCGTGAGCTTGATATAGGCCAAACCCAGCACAGACCCCGCGATTGACGCCAGAATCAGCGTCATCAACGACAGCCGCAGCCCCACGAACGCGCCAATCATCGCGATCATCTTGACATCGCCGAAGCCCAACCCCTCGCGATGGCGGATCTTCATGTAGAGCCAGCCCACCAGCCAAATCGAACCGCTGCCCACCACCGCCGCGAATACCGATTCGCCCAGAGACTGCCAGCGCTCTCCCCACTGAAACGGAATAAACATCGCGGCGAAATAATGTTCCAAGGGCACGAACGGAGCGAAGGCTATGCCCACCAGTGTGCCGCCCAACGTGAACTCGTCCGGCAAAATCCGCTCCTCGAAATCGGAAGCGATCAACGCAATCAGGATCGCCGAGTAAATACAATACTTCAGCGCCGCCAGCGTTAACCCCAACTTGCCCACGCACAAAGCGAACGCAGCGCCGGTCGCGATTTCCACGATTAAGTAACGCACCGGAATGTGAGCCTTGCAGTGACGGCAGCGCGCGCCCAGCACCAGATAGCTCACGACCGGAATGTTGTCATACCAGGCGATGGTCTTCTCGCACTCAGGACAAAACGAGCGCGCCGGCGACGCAACCGACAGATCGCGCGGCAGCCGGAAAATGCAGACGTTGAGGAAGCTGCCGATCAGCAGCCCGGCCACAAAAGCCAGCAGCGCCAGAATCATCCTAAAACCTCTCGATAAGCCCGCATGGTTTTCTCTACCATTCCTTCGACTGAAAATTCCCGCTCCGCCCGCTCCCGCCCCGCACGCGACATCTCCGCCGCCAACGCGGCGTCGTCCAGCAAGCGCTGGACGGGTTTTTGAAAATCGCCCTCGGTGACCAGGAAACCGGTCTTCCCGTCCTCAACCACCTCGGGCAATCCTCCCACGGCCGACGCCACCACGGGGACTCCCGACGCCATCGCCGCCAGTGCAGCCGACCCCAGCCCTTCCATATCGCTCTTATAGACGAACACGCTAGCCGTCGACAAATCTCGCCATAAATCACTCGTTAGTTCGACAGAAACGCCCGGAATCTGCACAGGCTTGGACGCCAGCGCCACCACCCGGCCCGGCTGCGGCCGTCCCCGCTCAGGAATCGGGACCCCATCGTAAACCACGCGAATCTTATCGCGCGCCACCCCCGCGTCCTTCAACCGAGCGGCAACATAGTTCGAAACGGCGAGATACAAAGTCGCCCGCGCATACTTCCGTCCTGACAGAAATCCGCTCTTCACCGGAAAAGCCACTCGTCGCGAAACGATCAAGGGAGCTATGCCAGCCAGCGCCGCCAAGGTATGCGCCCGCGCGTCATGAACATGCACCAAGTCGGCCCGCCGCGAGCCCGCCGCCAGCGCTCGAAACGAGAGCCCACGAACCTCCACCTTGCGCCGCGCTGCCTCTGCGAAGAGCGGCGACCCCGCCCGCGCCAGCAGTACCGCATCGCTCAGCCGCTCGATCAAATAGAGGGCCTGCCATTGCCCCCCGCGCAGCTCGCGCCCCGTGTCGACGTGCAATGTGCGCACGCTATCTCCCCGGGCTCATGAAGCGCACTTTGGCGTATTTCAGAAAGTTGTAGAGCGCCGCCAGGTTGGCAATCGCCAGCCCTTCGACGCCATCCAGAAATCCCAACTTTACGAAGTAGGTGCGGAAGAACGTCCACGGCGGTTCAAAGATCAGACGCCCCCAGGTCACCTTCTCGCCCGCCTCGATCAACTGCTCGGCAGCGAGCGTCGTGTAGCGGTCCATGGTCCGCAAATGCTCCGACAACGAATCGCAAGTGAAGTGCAGCAGGTTCGAATCCAGGTGCCCGACGCTGCCCTCCACTTTCACCGACTCATGCACGTAATCGCCCACCCACTGTGCTTTTCGCCGATGGTAGAGCCGCACCTTGCGGTCCGGATACCAGCCCGAGTGCCGAATCCACCGCCCCAGATAACGCGCCTGCCGCGGCATGGTGTACGCATCGTACTGTGCACCCTGCTTCTTCACACGCCAGATCTCCGCCTCGAGCGCCTCGCTCAAAGATTCATCGGCGTCGAGCGAAAGAATCCAATCGTGCGCGGCTTGCTCAGCGGCGAAGTTTTTCTGCTTGGCATAGCCCGGCCACGCGCTTTCGACCACGCGCGCCCCGAGCTTTTGCGCGATCTCCACGGTGCGGTCCGTCGACCCGCTGTCGATCACCACGATCTCATCGGCGCAGCGCAGGCTCTCGATCGCGCGCGGCAGATTCCGCTCCTCGTTATAAGTGATGATGGTGGCCGAAATCTTCACAAACCGTTGGCCGCGCGGACAGGCGACAGAGTGAACGATAGGATCAAAATGATCAGCGCTGCGATGCCCAGCCAAGTGCGCGCGCGTCCGATGGGATAAGGATCGTAAATCACCGGATGCCGCATCCCAAAAAAGAACACAGCACCGCCCATAGCAGCCAGCTATATGCGAAAAAAATCCCCATGGGAATCAGCACTGCGACAAAGAACCGCGATAGCCAGCGCGTTTTCTCACCCGCGAAGGCGTAAAGAATGTGACCGCCGTCCAGTTGCCCGATGGGCAGCAGGTTCAACGCCGTCGCCAGCAAGCCCACCCACGCCGCGCGCGCCACCGGGTGCAGGTAGATGTCCTCCACGCGCGACTCCCGGAAAGGCGATCCGCTCAAACAACTGCAGCAACAACGGACTGCCGAAAACCAAATCGCTGCGGTGCACCGCCCCCGGCGACACCCTCGATAGCGCCAACCCCGCCGCCAGTGGTCCCAGCAGCACCACAAAGCCCGCAATCGGCCCCGCGATGCCGATATCGAACAACACGCGCTTGGAATGAATAGCCGAGCGGATACGGATGAACGCGCCCATGGTGCCGATCAGCGTCGGCGCCGGCAGAAAATACGGCAGCGAGACATCCACGCCGTAGTACCGCGCTGTGATGTAGTGGCCCATTTCGTGGGCCATCAGAATGGCCAACAATGTAAGCGAGAACGGCAGCCCCTGCAGCAGGTAAGAAGGCTGCTGCAACATGAACCTATACCCTTGAAGGTCACCGCTAAAACTCGAAGGCAGATTGGCGGCGAAACTTTGCGCAAAACCCGCCCCCACTACCGTGGTGCTCAGCAGAGTCAACAGAAACAGAAGAGCGTGCAGCCAGTAGCGATGGCGAGGCCGCGGTTCGTCTAGACCGGCGTCATCCAAGGCTTCGAAGAGATTCCTTTCGAAGGCGCCGCTCGGCTGCGGATAGCCGTTCGTTGACACAGGGTAGCTTATTCGAGCGCCTGCAATTCCTTGCCGGGCTTAAAGCGCACTGCCTTGCCCGGAGGGATCGCGACTTCAGCGCCGGTACGCGGGTTGCGTCCGATGCCGGTCTTGCGCGGGCGCACGTTGAAGATTCCGAAGCCGCGCAGCTCAATTCGCTCACCGCGCCCCAAGGAGCGCTTCATGCTTTCAAAGACGGTTTCCACAGCCATCTCGGCCTTGGTCTTGGTGATGCCCGTCCGGTTCACCACTTCGTTAATGATGTCGAGTTTGATCAAGTCCGCCTCCTGCGCCCCAAACCCAATGCTAGGATTGGAGTTAGCCGTTTGTCAAGAGGGGGAACCTGCCGTCGGAAAGAAATTTGGTGGGGAAATTTGGTTGGGGGCGGCTAGTTCTGCTCGATTCCGGCTGGCGTCCCGTGCGCGAACCGCGCGTTGAGGTGCTTCACTCACAACCTCATGATGACGTTCAACCAGTTCTCCGTCCAAAACCGCTCAGCCTGTGCCGCCCCTTATGTTGTCCGGTTCTATTTCGCCACCTCCCGTTTAAGCCGCGGCCGGCGCAGCCATCTGGTCTCTTCAACGCACCTTCTTTTCCCGACTGCATTCTCGCTCCGATAACACCGCGTGTCAATAGCGTTAATGTTTCCGCATGCTATTCTCAACTCAGCAAATGCAGCCCGAAGAACCTAAAACCGACGAACTCGAGCGCGCTCGCGAAAAAGCCCGCGCGCTGGGTATCGGACACCTCACACGTCATATCATCTTGTGCGCCGAGCAAAGCGACCCCAAGTGCGCGCCCGTCGAATCCACCGAAGCGTCGTGGAAATTTCTAAAGAAGCGTTTAGTCACCGCCGGATTGATGGAAGGCGAGCAGTGCATGTACCGCACCAAGGCCAACTGCCTGCGGATTTGCGCGAAAGGCCCCATCGCCGTGGTTTATCCCGAAGGCGTCTGGTATCACTCGGCAACGCCCGAAGTGCTCGAGCGCATCATCCAGGAACACTTAATCGGCGGCGAGCCAGTGGCCGATTTCGTACTCGCCACCGACAGCCTGTCAGCCGGCAAATAGCTTACTTCTTCACGAATTTCTGCACCGCGCTGTTGACGCTATCGGCCACCCAGATCTCACCCTTGGGGCCCACCGTAATCGCGTGCGCTTCGCCGAATTCGCCCGTGCCTTTTCCGGATTTCCCCACGGCCGCCAGAACTTTCCCGTCCAGATCCAGCCTGAGCAGTTGACCGGCGAAGCCGTTCACCAGGTAGACGTAGCGATCGCCGATCGACAGGCTGCACGGCAAGCCCGCGTACTTCATTTCGCGGATATACTTTCCGTCCTGATCGAACACTTGAATGCGTTGATTTTCGCGATCCGCCACCCAGAGCAGGCCCTTGGCGTCGACCGCGATCCCGTGGGCCACCGCAAATTTACCCGGCTCCGTCCCCTTGCCGCCCCAACTCTTGATGAACTTCCCGTTCTTGTCGAACTTCAAGACGCGCGGATCTCCGCCCTCGGGCGTGTGTCCCTGGGTCACAAATACGTCGCCGTTGCGTCCGAGCGCCACGTCGGTAGGCTGATTGAAGCGGTGCGATCCGGTCGCTTCGTTCCATTCGCCTGCCTCTCCTTTGGTCCCCAGAGTCAACAGAACCTCTCCCTGCCGGTTCAATTTCAGGACCACGTGCGCGTTGACGTCGGTGACCCACAAGTTGTCCGCTTTGTCGATGCGCAGCCCGTGCGCGCGGTTGAGCAGCCCATCGCCAAACAAGCGAATGAATTTGCCGTGAGCGTCGAATTCCGCAAACGCCTGCGGGCCGCGGTTGAGCATCAGCATGTAGCCCTTGGAATCGAAACCGACGCTAGCCGGCGCTCCGATGGTCACGCCGGCCGGCAAAGGCAGCGGATCGGCGACGGCCACGTAATCGAGTTCCGGCGCGCTCTGCGGAATCATCAGCGCGGGATTCGTCGGCTTCTGCGCAAAGGCAGAAACCGCCAGCAGCGAACAAACGATGAGTTTCATGCGCTAAGCCACCTTTGCCTTGTGCATTACCGCTTCCGCCTTCTCGCGAATTTTCATCGCGACTTCATAGGGATCGCCCTGCTGGAACTCGGGCAGGAACAACTCCACCGAGAGCGCGCCCGAGTAGCCCTTCTCCGCCAACTTGCGCAGAATCGGAACCAGCGGCGAAACGCCATCGCCGGGAATGAACCGCGTAGTGTTGTCCAGCAGCTCGCGCGGCATATCCGGCACATCCTGAAAGTGCACGTGAGCCAACTCCCCCGGATGGAGCAGTTCCAAATCCTCCATCTTGCCGAGCCCGGACCAGAAGTGATAGCAGTCGAGCATAGGCCGCACGTTGGGATGCGCCGCCTCGCGAATCAATTTAAGCGAGGTGGTCAAGGTTGCGATGAAACTGGAATTCCGCGTGAACTCGATCATCGCCGTCAGACGGTTTTGTTTGGCAGCGTCGCCAGCCTGCCGAAGACAATCCGGCGCGCCTTTATAATCTTCCGTCGTGACCTTGCGGGTAGTGACGGCCGGACAGTAAATCCGCTCGACTCCAAACGAAGCGAATTGCTCGCAGCGTTTTTTCCACGTTTCAAGCGAGGTCACTTGCGTCGCGCCCGGAATCCACAAGTCTGGGCTCACCGCCGCACAGGAAACCAATGTCAGCCCCAAATCCTTAACCACACTTCGCGCTGACGCCAACGTGTCGGTCTTCAGAAAATCGTCGAGCATCCGGTCCGTGATCTCGACGTTTTTAATTCCCGCCTTCGACCAGCCCTCGAGCGATTTACGATATCCCGCCGCGAGCGACGTGTTCTGGTGAAGGCACAGCGACATCTTGCCGCCAGCCGCGCGCAAAGGCGCAGCCGCAGCTGCCAGCGGAGCGAGGAGCGCGGTTCGTCGGGAAAGCATGAGCAATACTATACCGCTTTTAGCTCACCGGCGAACCGCGAAAAACAGCAGCTTTAGTGGGCGACGCTAGAGGTTGAATCGGTAGTCGTAGTCGACTTCACTTTGCCATGATGCTTCTTGGTTTTGGTGGTCGAAACGGTGGTGTCTTTCGAAGCATTCCCGTCGGTATCCGCGGCGCTGTTCGTGGTCGTAGTTTGCGACTTCACGTCTTTGCCGTGATCCTTGCTTTCGGTCTTGGTTTCAGTCGAAGACGATTGCGTGGCTGCGTCCTGCGCCAACATCACGCCCGCAGTCAAGAGTGTTGCGTATATAAGCTTTTTCATAGGGGGTCCTTTTATTCGAGATGCGAGGACAATCCTAAGTCCCAGCTCTGATAGTGAGAGACGCGCCGGCTCGCTTATGTTTCAAGCGGCCCGCAAACCCATGAGCCTAAGGGGTCGTGAATTCCCGTCAACGGTGCAAAACTTGCGGCAACCGCTGCCTGAATTTCCGCATCTGAAGTAGTGAAACGAGGTGCGCATGAAACTCCTGAAATCATCCACGACGCGGCGCTGGGCCGCTTTCTTCGTCACCGCGGCATTTTCGAGTGCCCTCTTTGCCGCATCCGTTGACGGCGTCGGCAACTTTCAGAAGGTCGACGATCATGTTTACCGCGGTGCCCAGCCCACCCGGGAAGGTTTCAGCAACCTCAATAAACTCGGCATTAAGGTGGTAGTCGATTTGCGCGAGCCCGGGGACCGTTCGTCACTCGAAAACAAAATCGTCACCGCCGCTGGGATGAAGTACGTCAGCGTACCGATGTATGGTATGGCCACGCCCTCCAACGAGAGTGTGCAAAAAGTGCTCGCGCTCCTCGAAGATAACTCCGCCGGTCCCGTATTCGTCCACTGCAAGCGCGGCGCGGATCGCACCGGAGGCGTGATCGCCTGCTACCGCATCGAGCACGACGGTTGGAAGAACGATAAAGCGCTGGTCGAAGCGCGCTCCATGGGCATGAGCTGGTTCCAGAAACAAATTCAAAGCTACGTGCTCAAATACCAGCCGCGGACGCTCTCTGCCACCGCCACGCTAGTGCCAGCTACGGTCCAGCCTTAAGCACGCGCACCAGCTTTAGCGCGGCGGAGTGTCCGCTGACAATCGTCACGCCGCCGCGCCGGACTCCAAAATGTGCCGCCAGGAAATTGCAGAGCGCCTCGTTCGCTTTGCCGTGCTCCGGCGGCGCTGCAATTTTAATCTTTAGCGTGCCGTCAGCCATCTCCCCCACAATTTCGGATTTTGCACTCCGCGGGATCACTTTCACCCGCAGAGTCATCGCGGCGAGGATGCCGCCGGCGCTTCGGAAAGCTCTGCCGCAGCGCCATCGACGTCTTCGAGTCGCAGGCGGATCATCTTGCGCCCGTCGATAGCGGATTCAGGAAGTTCAAAGCGCGCCCCGGCCATAAGGTCCTCCGTCTGATGCGGAGCTATGCGGTCCTGCAGGCTAAGAACGGCGTTGTACTTCGGACCCAGCAGCTTTTCGTACTTAAAGATATTTTCGATATTGATTTTCGAAGCCGTGCGCCCATCGACAGCCTCGCCCGTAGCCGGTTCCAGGTGCAGCGTCACCGAGTTCACCACGAAGGGCACGTTCGACGGATTCGTCGCGCGAAAATCCAGTACCACTAGCGAAGCATCGCCCCCCAACGGCAGCACGCGCACTTTCAGGATCTTGCCCTCCAGCCGCAGATGCGCACCTTCGGTGGTGGTGAACATGGTGAATATCAAGCCGCCCACCACGGCCAATCCCAAAACCAGGAAGATCCAGAATCCTTTGCTCATCGTGAATACACCACTCGTCAAAACACCAGGGTCAATCGCCCAGCAAGCGGCCGTAAGGTTGCAGCGTAGGGATATGATCGCATAGCGATTTGAGCGCCGCCGTCAGCGGGATGGCCAGCAGCAATCCGAGAGCCCCCCATAACATCCCCCAGAACATCAGCGCGACCGTGACCACCAATGGGTTGAGATGCACCCGCGCCCCCACGAATTTGGGATACAGCAGATTCAACGCCAGCAAGTGCAGCATGGCCACGCTCACCGTGAGGAACAAATACATGGCCGGTTCCTTTGAAGCGGGGAGCGCCGCCACCACCGGCGGAATCAACGCCAGCGGCAATCCGATGTAAGGAACCAGACTGAGAAAGCCGCTCACCGGCGCCACGATCAGCCAGTATGGCAGCTTCACCGAAGCAAACAGCAGCGCGCTCGCGACGCTGAGCAGAATGCCCAGCATAAAATTTCCGATGACATAAGCGCGCACCATGTCGCCCAGGCCTTTCCAGGTGGCGGCGGCCGCTTGCCGGTTTTCGCCCTCGAACAACAACAGATAGCGCGAGCGAATATGATCCCGCCAGCTCAAAAGGAAATACACCAGAAAGGGCACGAATGACGCCATTAGCAGAGCGTCGTAATACTCCGCCAGATAGCTATAGGCGTAGGAGAACAGCGGCGTGGGCTCCTGCTGAATGTGTACTTCCTGAACCGCCGGAGGCAGCGGAGGCGGCTCGGCTTTTTTCTTTCTGCCGCGGACCGTAGGTTCTACGGTTTCGTTGGGCGTGGCGTCGGCCTGCTGCGGCTGAAAGCGGCGCGGCACCAAGCTGCGGTAAATGCCGTTCTCGACGTTCTCCATCCGCGTGGCCACGGAATCCACCATCTCGTTAATGCGCGCGCCGTAAGCCGGCAGGTCCGCCGCAATCTGCTGGCTTTGCAGATACAGCCCCAGGCCCGCCAGGTACAACACCACCAGTGCGATCGTGCAGACCACGAAGCTTGCCAGCCCGCGCGGCATGCGCAGCTTCATGAAGAAGACCACCAGCGGATCCAGCAGGAACGCGATCATCGCCGCGATGATCACCGTGATGAAGAAAACCCGTCCGAAAAACAGCAGCGCGATGGCCGCCGCAGCCGCAAGAATTCCGATGCCCAACTGAAGCGACTTCTGCGTCGTATTCTGCGTGGATGTGTTCTGGACCACCACGTGCGCCGTGAATATCCTTGTCTATCACTATAATTTGGATAGATCGTGGAATTCCAGCAAAATACAGCGACTGGGCGGATTTTGGCGCTCGACCTAGGTAAGAAACGCATCGGATTGGCGTTGAGTGACCCCTTAGGGATCTCCGCGCAGGGCTTAGAAACGCTGCAGCGGACCACCATCCGCGAAGACATCGCCGCGCTCGAAGCCATCGCCCGCAAGCACGAAGTGCAACTGGTTCTGCTGGGGCATCCCCTGAATATGAAAGGCACCGAAGGCCGTCAGGCCGTATACACGCGCGACTTCGCCGAACGATTTATGGAGAGAACCGGGTTAACGGTACGATTCTGGGACGAGCGCCTGACCAGCAAGGAAGCCGAGCGCGTACTGAAGCAAAGCGGCATCAGCATCGAGAAGCGTGCGAAAGCCATCGACCGCTTGGCGGCGGTAATTTTACTCGCGAGTTATCTCGACGCCGGCGGAACGGTAGGTGGTCTCGCGTGAAGTTTCTGATCGCCGTAATTTGCGCGCTGGCGGGCTTGGCCGTAGCAACTCTCGTAACTCCCTATCAAGGTTTCCAAACGGAAACCTTTGTCGAAATCCCCCGCGGTACCGGCACCAGGGCGATCGCACAGGAACTGACCAAGGACGGCGTGATCCGCTATTCCTGGGAATTCGAACTGCTGCGCCTGGTCAAACAATCGTCGAAGCTGCAAGCCGGCGAGTACCGTTTCGCCAAGCCCGCCAGTGCGTTAGATGTGTTCGACCGCATCGCCCGCGGCGACATCTATTTCGTCGAATTCACCGTGCCCGAAGGCAGCAACATTTTCGATATCGCGAAGTCGCTTGAGACCGAAGGCCTCATGTCCGCCGACGATTTTCTAGCCGCCGCCGAAGACCCCTCACTCATCCGCGACCTCGCGCCGCAAGCGAAAACCCTGGAAGGTTATCTCTTCCCCTCCACCTATCGTCTGCCGCACACCACCACCCCCGCGCGTCTCACCAGGATGATGACCGACGAATTTCGCAAGCAGTGGGCCAAGCTTGCCGCCAGCAACCACGCCGACCCGCGCAGCACGGTAACTCTAGCCTCGCTAGTAGAAAAGGAAACTGCGACGCCCGACGAGCGCCCCATGATCGCCAGCGTCTTCCGCAATCGCCTGATGCAAGGCATGCGCCTCCAATGCGATCCCACCACCATCTACGCAGCCCTCCTAGAAAATCGCTACCACGGGACGATTCATAAGTCGGATCTAGCCAGCGCGAATCCCTACAACACGTACGAAAACGCCGGCTTGCCTCCAGGCCCGATCGCGAATCCCGGCGCCGAGTCATTACGCGCCGCGTTAGAGCCGGCCGACACCCCGTTCCTCTACTTCGTCGCCAAGCCCGCCGGCGGAGGCCACCAGTTTTCAACCACCATCGCCCAGCACGAGAAAGCCGTGATCGCCTACCGCCATGCCACGCAGAGGAAAATCCGCTGAGCTAGCGAGCTGGCTCGAAGAGCACCACCCCGCGCGCATTGGCGAAGTAGAGTTCGCACAACTATGCACTGCCTTAGCCCCGGTGTCCGAAAGCTACCTGCGCAAACTAGTACGTGAATGCGGCGTGCCCCTCGACGCCATGGTTGAAGGTGTTCGCCAAGCAACCTTCGATGACCTGGAAACAAGCCTGCTGAAGTTGCTCGAAGAATATGAGCAAGGCGAGGCCGCCCACCGCATGGCCGTTCGCCGCCTGGTAATCACCGCCAAGGATCACGCGCGCCTGGCGGCACGCAACCCCGAAAAGCGCTCCGAAAAAGAGGAGATGATTTTGTGGCTGACCACTTGGCTCGAGAACCCGCCAGTGTTTCCAGAGTGGGTCAAAATGAGGAAGAAATTGCACTCACCGGGCACCCCGCCCGGAGCCCTCTAGGAGGAATTAATTCCGCGCGGCCTATTGCGCCAGTAGCGCCAGCCGTTTATACTTCGTTTTTGGAACCATGATCGCCCGGACCCAGACCGATCGGAACCCGTCGCCCGGTAATTTGCTGCTGGACGAAATCGATCCGATGGCCCCGCAGCGCGAAGCCGCTCTGTTCTACGGGCTGTTTCTGCGCGGCCACTCCGCCGATACCCTTCGCCGCGATATTGACGTCCCCCGCAAACTGCTCGACAAATTATTGAAGCGCCATCGCAATGAACTAGCGGTGCAAGCCCGGCTCCAGCGCGCGTACCAATACCGCAAACAGGTGCTGGCGATCTTCGACGAACTCGTGATCCGCGAACGCATCAAAGAACGCGTTCACTGAGAGTTGCGCCATACGCTCGCTGACTCCTCTATAGGGGCGCGAGCGAGTTAGATCTTCTCTGGCAAATGCAGTTGCGCTTTGCATAGCGCCTGATCTAGCGCCTTAGCCGCGTCAGCTTCCGTCCACCCTCGCGACGTCGAAAGCTCCGTAATCAGCATATGCCGCGCGCGATCCAGCATCTTTTTCTCGCGGAACGACAGCGGCTTTTCGGCTTGCAGCACCAGCAGACTCTTCAACACCTCGGCAATCTCCAGAAGGTTGCCCTTCTGCATCTTGTCGGTGTTTTCCTTGAAGCGGTCCTTCCAGTCGAGCTGGCGCTTGCGCCGGCCCTCGCCCAGGTATTCAATCACCCGAGCCAACTGGCCGTTACGCGTCACCTTACGCAAGCCGACATGGTCAGCGTGCGAAAAGGGGACCATCACAGTGAGGCTGCCAGCGGAGAGTCGAAGCAAATAGAAGCGCTCCTGCTGGCCCGCGAAAGCGCGACTGCTAATATTCTCGATAGTAGCCACCCCGTGGTTGGGATAAACTACCTTCTCACCGACTTGGAAAGTCATTCAGGGACCTTACCTAACGTAGTGCCGGAATACAGTGAAGAGCATCTTAAGCTGATCTCGGATTTCTGTCAATGACCAAAAGGCGGTAAGCGGAAGCGCGCGTCCTACGGTGTAACATAAGAGGACATCTGATGGAACTCGCGAAGCCCGATCTGAACCAGCCCGTTTTGAATAGGCTCGACCTGAAAAAAACCGTCAACCTTCCGCAAACCGCCTTTCCAATGAAGGCCAACCTCGCGCAGCTTGAACCTAAACTACTGGAACAATGGGAGAAGAACGGAATCTACCAGCAGATTCGGCAAGCCCGCGCCGGTCAATCGACGTATATTTTGCACGACGGCCCGCCTTACGCCAACGGCAACATCCACCTCGGCCACGCCTTCAATAAACTCTTGAAGGATTTCATCGTAAAGCTTAAGACCATGGATGGTTACGATTCTCCGTACGTCCCAGGTTGGGACTGCCACGGCCTCCCTATCGAAATCAAAGTCGACGGCCAGTTAGGTTCGAAAAAAGCCGGAATGACGGCCGCGCAGATCCGCGCCGCGTGCCGTAAGTATGCCGAAAAATACGTAGACCTGCAGCGCAAAGATTTCATCCGCCTCGGCGTCTTCGGCCGCTGGCAGGACCCCTATCTGACCATGTCGCCGCAATACGAGGCGGTCATCGCCGGCGCGTTCGTCGATTTTCTGGACCAAGGCTACGTCTACAAAGGCTTGAAGCCCGTCAACTGGTGCATCCATGACCGGACCGCGCTCGCGGAAGCCGAAGTCGAGTACGAAAACCACACCAGCCCGTCAATCTGGGTCCGCTTCGCCCTGACCACTGACCCCGCCGCCATCGACCCCGCGCTCGCCGGCAAAAAAGTCTGGGGACTGATCTGGACCACCACCCCCTGGACCATCCCATCGAACCTCGGCATCGCCTTTCATCCGCGCTACACCTACGCAGCCGTGGACGTTGCCGGCGATGTTTACATCGTAGCCCAGGACCTGCTGAACGCCACCGCCGAAGCCTGCGCCTGGGACTCGCCGAAGGTCCTAACGACCTTCGAAGGTTCGAAGCTGGCAAAGACCGTCTTCCGTCACCCCTTCCTGGAACGCGATTCCATGGGATTGCTGGGCGAACATGTGACGCTAGAACAAGGCACCGGCGCAGTGCACACGGCTCCCGGCCACGGCCAGGAAGATTACGTGATCGGTGTCGAGAACGGACTGCCCGTATACTGTCCCGTCGACGGCGCAGGACGCTTTTTCCAAGCCGAAGGCGCACCCGGCAAGCTACCAGAAGAACTCTTAGGCAAGACCGTGTGGGAAGGCAACCCCATCGTCATCGACATCCTGAAGAGCAAAGGCGCACTACTGGCGACGCGCAAGATCGAGCACAGCTATCCGCACTGCTGGCGCTGCCACCACGCCACCATCTTCCGCGCGACCGAGCAATGGTTCATCGGTATGGATCGCAACGACCTCAGGCAGAAAGCCCTCGAAGCGATCAAAAAAGTGAAGTGGAACCCGGCGTGGGGCGAGGAACGCATCGGCAACATGATCGCCACACGCCCGGATTGGTGCATCTCGCGCCAACGCGCCTGGGGCGTGCCCATCATCGTGTTCTATTGCGACGCCTGCCAGGAGCCACTGACCGATCGCAAAATTCTAGATCGCGTAGTCGACCTCATCCGCATCCACACCGCCGATGTCTGGTATTCGACCGACGCCGCCGAATTAGTCGGCCCCGGCACCAAATGCACGCGCTGCGGCGGCTCGACTTTCCGCAAAGAGACCGACATCTTAGACGTCTGGTTCGATTCCGGAGCCAGCCATCTTGCAGTGTTAACGCCAGAGAATCACCTTCCCTGGCCCGCCGACATGTATCTGGAAGGCGGCGACCAATATCGCGGCTGGTTCCACAGTTCCCTGCTGATCGCCGTAGCTCTCCGTGGAGAAGCCCCCTACCGCGCTACCGCCACCAACGGCTGGACCCTCGACGGCGAAGGCCACGCGCTCTCCAAATCCAAAGGCGCCGAAGAAGTCGAGAAAGTCATCAACAAATACGGCGCTGAACTCCTGCGCCTATGGACCGCATCCGTCGACTTCACCGAAGACGTCCGCTTCTCCGACACCATCGTCAGCCGCCTGATCGAAGCCTACCGGAAACTGCGCAACACATTTCGATACGCGCTAGGCAACCTGCACGATTTCGATCCCGAAGCCGACGCCGTACCCGTCAACGAGCTCTTAGAAATCGACCGCTGGATCCTGTCACGAGCCGAAGACCTGATCCGCCGCGCCCGCGCCTCTTATAGCGAGAACGCCTTCCACAAGGTCTACCGCGCCATCTACGATTTCGCCACCACCGATTTAAGCGCCGTTTATTTCGACGTCCTGAAAGACCGCCTCTACACCGCCGCTCCCAAGAGCCACGCCCGCCGCAGTGGTCAGACCGCGCTATACAAGGTCCACTATGCGCTCACCCGTCTGGCCGCCCCGCTACTGGCGTTCACCACCGAAGAAGTCTGGAGCTACACCCGCAAGCCCGCGGGCGCCCCCGAAAGTGTCCACCTGGCGTTACTGCCGGAGCCCGAAGAAGTAGCGTCCGGCCTCGACGCCGCCAAGCTAGCCCGCTGGGAGCGTCTCCTGGAAGTCCGCAATGTCGTCCTGAAAGCCCTAGAGGAAGCGCGCCAGGCGAAGATCATCGGCACGTCGCTAGAAGCGCGAGTCCGCCTCGCCGGAGCCCAACTAGACGACTACGCCGCCGACCTCCCCGCCCTGTTCATCACCTCGCAAGTGGTCCTCGAACCCGGCGACGATCTAAAAGTCACAGTAGAACGCGCCGGAGGCGCCAAGTGCGACCGCTGCTGGAAGTATTCCGTCTTCACCGGCCCCGCCTGCGAGTCCTGCGCCATAGCCCTGAAGGAAATGCTGGGATGACCCTGCGCGTGCGATCCGCCATCATCATCTTCCTGGTGGTGATGCTGGATCGAGTGAGCAAGCTCTACATCCGCTCGAGCTACGCCGAGTGGGACATCACCGTAGTCATACCGCACATCTTCAACATCGTCCACGCCGAGAACCCCGGAGCCGCCTTCAGCATGCTAGCCTCCGCCCCGCCCCTCGTCCGCGCCGTCTTATTGGTAGGCGTCTCCCTGCTGGTGATGATTATCGTCGGCGTGATGCTCTGGCGTCTTCCCAAAAACGCCGGCGCTCTAATGTCGACGTCGCTGGCGCTCGTATTCGGCGGCGCCTTCGGCAATCTATGGGACCGCATCTTCCGCGGCTCCGTCACCGATTTCATCCAAGTTTTCATCGGCTCCTACGAGTTCCCGGCCTTCAACATCGCAGACAGCGCCATCACCATCGGAGCCGCCCTCCTGGTCATCGATTTGCTGCGTAGCCGCAAAGTGGTCCCCGCCTAGCTGTTTTTACCGGCGCTCGATTTGGCACCCGGCGTGCACCCAATGCACAGGAGGTCCACTCAGTGAAGCGTATCACCCCTTTCCTTCTAACGCTAAGTTTGCTGGTCGCGCCCGCAGTGGTTCATGCCGACGCCTGGGACAAGAAAACCACCGTAAATTTTTCACAACCCGTGGAAGTTCCCGGCTATGTCTTACAGCCCGGCAAATACGTAATGAAGCTGGTGAGCCTCCCGGCAGACCGCCATGTCGTGCAGTTTACCAACGAGCGCGAAAATCACGTCTACGCCACCGCTAGCGCCGTGCCGTCCTATCGGGCCGAAGTGAGCGATAAGACCGTAATCACTTTCTACGAAGCGCAGGCCGGCCAGCCCGAGCCCGTTAAGAACTGGTATTATCCCGGCGACAACTTCGGCCAGGAATTCGTTTATCCTCAGGGACACCTCTCGGAAGTCGCTGCGGTCACGCGGCAGGCTAACTTGACCGCCGCCCCGGAAGTTGTCGCGAGTCCTCCGCCACCCGCGAACGTCGTCGCGCCGGTCCCATCGGACGCTGCTCCCGTGTCGGAGCCTGCTCCGGTAGAGATCGCACAAGCCCCTCCGCCGGCGGCGCCACAAACGGAAGCCGCGCCTGCGCCCCCCAACACTCCGGCTCCGCCGCCCGCCGGCTTACCCGGAACCGCCAGCAGACTGCCGGAAATGGCGCTTCTAGGATTCCTCTTCGTAGGCGGCGCACTCACAGCCCGCAGCCTTCGGCGTTCTTAAACCATGCAAGTGACGAGCAAAAGAAAGCGCGCCTTTGCTTGGATCGAAGCCTGCCTGTGGATCGTAGGCTGCCTGGCCATCGGCTACTGCGCCTTCATCTGGGGACGCGCCCAGTATGACCAGGCCCAAGCCAACTGGGCCCTTAATCACGTTCTGCCTGGTGACCCCGGAACTGACCCCAGAACCGCCGCACCCAAGGGCGCCGCCGAAGGCAGCTTAGTCGGACGCATCGACATCCCCCGCCTGGATATGTCCGTAATCGTGTTCGAAGGCACGAGCGACGACACCCTCGCTCGCGGCGTCGGACACCTGCGTGGAACAGCCGACCCGGGCCAGATCGGCAATCTCGTGCTGGCCGCCCATCGCGACACGTTCTTCCGCGGCCTGCGCGACATCCGCCAAGGCGATCAGATCTCTGTCAAAGCCCCCGATGGCGACTATCAGTACAGCGTGGATTCCACCGCCATCGTTCAACCCACTCAGACCGAAGTGATTCGCCCGACCGAAGACGCCACCCTCACTTTGATCACCTGCTATCCGTTCAACTACATCGGCGCCGCGCCCGAACGCTTCATCGTCCGCGCGCACTTCACGAAATCAGTTCAGCAATCCTTCTAACGCCGGCAAAGAGACGCCGCTCTCCTTCAACGCCGCCTCGTGGAATTCCTTCAGCGAATACGCCGCGCCCTTCTTTTCCTTATAGTGCGCGCGCACGTTCAGCCAACCCTTCCACCCCACAAAATAAGTCGGCAACTGGCAGGACGAAAGCTGCGCCCGCTGCAGTTTCGCAGTAGCCTCTTCTTTTTCCTGATATGTGTCCTTAATCATCAGATCAATCGCCTGCTTCTCCGTCATACCCATGGTCTGCAGCCGCACGTCCAGAATTGTATTCGCCAGCACCCGCAAGATCTGCTTGTCGAATGTCAGCCGTAGCCCCTTGCTGTTGTCCAGATATCCCGCATCCGACATCAACTGCTGCGAATACACGCCCCATCCCTCCACATACGGCGTGTTTGAGAACAGCGAGCGCAACAACCGCCGCGACACCGGCTGCACATCATTGGCATACTCGAATTGCACGTAATGACCGGGCATGGCCTCGTGAATCGTGAGCTCCTGCAACCCGAAATCGTTGTACTCGCGCAGCTTCGATTCCGCGCGCGCAGCTGACCAACTCGCCGGAATCGGCGTAATCCAATAGAACGCTCCCAACTGCGGTTCGAGTGGCGGAGCCGCATTGAATCCACCCACGCCATAGATGCCGCGCAGAAACTCCGGCGTCTCCGTCACCTGCAAGTTCGCGCGCGCAGGCAAAGTCAAAAGGTCCTTCTGCTTGACGAAGGCCGTGGCCTGCGCCAGCGTCTCCTTGGCCTTGGCAATATAGTTGTCGCGAGTGGTGTGCTGACGCGCCGCCGCCTCCAGCGCCTGCTCCACACTCTGCGGCGCAGCCAACTTAGCCATGTCCGCGCGCATCGTTTTCAAATCCGCCTCGGCCGCCGCCAGCAGTTGCTCCGGCGTCAGCCCGGACGCCAATACCAAAGCGAACTTCTGCGCGTACTTCTCCTTGCCCAGCCGCCAATCAGAAGTTTTCTTCGAGAGCGAGTCCTTCAGAAACGCATTGAAATCCCGCGCCGCCGCGATAGCTTTATCGGCAGCAGCAGCGTAAGCGGCCTTGCGCGATTCCGGCACCGCCGCACGCAGTGTCTTATCGATCAACTCGATATTCCCGTCATTCTCCTCGCGCGCCACACGATTCCACACTTCCGGCGCATCCGTCAAATTAGCCTTAGCCTGTTCAAACAGCACCGGCACTTTCGCCAGCCGGCTGATGATGTGATCGAAGCGCTGCTCCACCGGGGCGTAATTCAGCATATAAGGCGTGAACAAAGCGTTGCCGACCAACTCCACATAAACCGTAGGATTATGTTTGAAACTCTGAATCGTATTCAGCTCCAGCAGACAGAGCCCGATGTTACTCGTGATAATGTCCAGGTCCGCCTTCTGTTCCTTATCCAGTTTGCTCGAGTCCAGCACCCCAGCGCGATTTTGAATGTCGGTACAAAACTGCCGCTGTTGTTCGAGCCCCGCAGCGCTATAGTCATCGAGCATCCCATCGAGTGTCATCCCGTTATGCACGTGATACCCCGCTGCCGTCGCACTCACCGGCGACAACGCCAAGTCCCCGTAGATGAAATCCTGCGCGAGTTTTTCAGAATCCGCCAACGGTGGAGGAGTCTTCGTACATCCAACCAGTAACATCGCCACCGCAAAACCCAGGGGGAGCCGCATGAGACCTAATATACGCCGGACGGTACACTATTGTGTGAGTTGGCAAGCAAGCGCAATCTCGCATACATCGCAGTGGTGGCTGGATGCTTCGCCGCCGGCACACTCGCAGGTTGGACCGCGCTAGCCGCCCGCGTCGATCACTACGCCTATGACTTGATGACGCAAATGACTCCCGCGAAAAACGCCGCCCCCCAGTCGGCAGTCGTCGCGATCGACGAAGAAACTTTGCGCGCCCGCGGCGGAATGCGCAGCATCCGCCCCATCCTCACCGAAGCCCTACACCAGATCGCCGCCGCGCAACCCCAAGCCGTTGCCCTCGATGTCCTGTTAGCCGACAAAGGCGACGACGCCGAAGACGCGCGCCTCGAAGCCGCGTTGCGTCACACCAAAAACCTGATCCTCCCCTGCGACCTGGTCGACGGCGCATGGGAAGATCCAATACCGCGCTTCGCCGGCGCCGCCGCAGCCGTGGGCCACGTGCATCCTGAAGTCGACCGCTACGATGGCGTCAGTCGCGAGGTGTCGCTCGAAGAAACCGTAAACCACCAGCGCCGCTGGGCGCTAGCCCTCGAAGCCTTCCGCATCGCACGCGCGCAACCCATCACCGAATCGCCCGACGACGTCTCCGTCGGCAGCACCGTCATCCCCGCCGCCAGAGCCGACGCCGGCCGCCCCATGCTGATCCGCTATTTGCCCAGTGGAGTGCCCACCATATCCGCCCTACACGTCGCCGAAAACGCAAATCTCCTGCGCGGCAAAACCGTTTTCCTGGGAGTAACCGCCCTCTCCGCCGCACGCGACCGCCTGCTGAATCCCTACGGCCAAAACGTCCCCGGCGTAGAAGTTCACGCCCACGCCTTCGAGACCATGGCCCGCGGCGATTTCCTCCAACACTCCGGAGACCTAGCTCCACTCGCACTGTCCATCCTCTTCGCCACCGCCGCCGGTCTCACCTTCGCCCTGCTCTCCGGTTACACTGCCTACGCCGTCGCCGCCGTCATTATCCTCACCTCGCTCGCCGCGCCCATACTGTTCTTCCGCCAAGGATTAGTGTTCCCGCTCTTCGGACCCGCAGCCGTAGCGTGGCTCTCCACCGCCGGCGCCGCCACCTATCAGCACTTCTTCGTCCGCCGCCAACTGCGCCGCAGCGAATCCGAAAAGTCGCGCTACCAACAAGCCATTCACTGGGCCGCGCACGAAATGCGCACCCCGCTCACCGCCATCCAAGGGTCGAGCGAAATCATGACCAACTATTCGCTCCCCGAAGCCAAGCAAAAACAGTTGAGCGAAATGATCAACTCGGAATCGAAGCGCCTCGCCCGCCTGATCCAAACCTTCCTCGACGTCGAGCGTCTGGCCGAAGGCCAAATGGACTTGAAGCGCGAAGTCTTCGAAGCCGCCGAAATCGTCGGCACCTGCATGCAGCGCGTCGAGCCGCTAGCCCAGCGCAAGCGCATCACCATGTCGCTCGACACCGCGGTCGAAGGCACGCTCACCGGCGATCGCGAATTGATGGAATACGCGCTCTACAATTTACTGACAAATGCCGTAAAATACTCTCCGGGGGAAACCCATGTAGCAGTATTCGCGGAGCGAAACGGCCAAGAACTGCGAGTTTCCGTGCGCGATCAGGGAATTGGCATGGATTCCAAAGAAATCAAGAATATATTCAAGAAATTCTATCGAACCAAGCGCGCCGAGCAATCGGGAGAAGTCGGAACCGGCATCGGCCTGTCGATCGTAGAACAGATCGTCACCCATCACGGCGGCCGCATGGAAGTCACCAGCGAGCCCGGAAAGGGCTCGTGTTTTACCATGGTTTTAAAGAGCGCAATCGTGAGGAGCAGTGTTGCAGAAACTATTGATCGTCGAGGATGACCCCTCGGTTCGGAATACTATGGTGACCGTGCTGGAACTCGAAGGCTATCAGCCCGACGCCGTAGCCTCCACCCGCGAAGCCATCGAGCGCCTGTCCGCCGAACCCTACACCATCGTCATTTCCGATATTTATTTGGACGAACGCACCGGCATCGACGTGCTCCACGCCGCCCGCAAACAAAACCCGCTGTGCGCCGTAATCCTGATGACCGGCCGCGGCAGCATGGAAACCGTAATGGCCGCCACCGCCGGTGGCGCCTTCGAATACCTGGCCAAACCTTTCGAAATGGCGCAGATGATCGATACCATCCGCCGCGCTGAAAAATCGCTGGATTCCGAGCAGGACGAAAAAGAAGCCGAAGCGATCGACGATCTGCCGGATACAGAGATGATCGGCAGCTCTCCGCGCATGATCGACATCTACAAAACCCTCTCGCGCGTAGCGCCCACCGACGCGACGGTCCTGATCGAAGGCGAGACCGGCACCGGCAAAGAATTAATCGCCGCCATGATCCATCGCAATAGCAAGCGCTCGCAGCAGGCCTTTGTCCCGGTAGACTGCGGGGCCATCGCCCCCTCTCTCCTCGAAAGCGAACTCTTCGGCACGCTACGCGGCGCCTACACGGGAGCCGACCGTGACCGCATGGGCGTCTTCGAAGCCGCCCACAGTGGCACCGTTTTCCTGGATGAAATCGGCGACATCGACCTCGGCTTCCAACTAAAACTCCTGCGCTTCCTGCAAGAGCGCGAAGTCCGTCCGCTAGGCTCCTCGCGCGCCAAAAAAGTAGACGTGCGCGTCATCGCCGCCACCAACAAAGATGTACAGAAGATGGTCGAGGAAGGCAAGTTCCGCGAAGACCTGTGGTATCGCCTCAACGTCGTGCGCCTCACGGTCCCTCCGCTGTGTGACCGCGCCAGCGACATTCCGTTGCTGGTCCACTACTTCCTCAAACGCTACAACCAGCGCTACAACCTCGACGCGAAAATCATCGCCAGCGGCATGAAAGTCATGGAAGACTATAGCTGGCCCGGCAACATCCGCCAGCTCCAGCACATGATGGAGCGCCTCACCATCCTCGCGCCCGGCGGCCGCATCGACGGTGCTGTAGTTCAGGGCGCAATCGAGCAGATGGACTCCCGCGATCACGGCAGCGAGTCGCTAGCCGATACGGAGACCGATCAAATCCGCCGCGTGCTCACCGCTACCAACGGCAACAAAAGCCGCGCCGCCAAAATCCTGGGCATCGAACGCAAAACGCTCTACCGAAAACTGGAGCGCATGGGATTGTGAAGTGGTTTGAACGGAAATTCGAATTCGACTTCCCCACAGAGCAACTCCCCAACTTAATCGTTCGTCTGCAAAGCACCCCCGCGCGCCTCGAAGAGATGCTACGCAGCGCGTCCCCCGTCGCCCTCCTGACGAAACCGGAAGGCAAGTGGTCCGCCCAGGAGCACGCCGGCCATCTGCTGGATCTCGAACCCCTCTGGCAAACGCGCCTCGAAGACTTCGCCGCCGATCGCCAAACCCTCACCGCAGCCGACCTCACCAATCGCAAGACGAACGAAGCCGCCCACAACACCCGCTCGCTCGCGGAGATTCTAGCCGGGTTCCGCGCCGCCCGCCGTCATCTACTAGACAGCGTCGAAACTTTACCGCCCGTCACCTACACGCGCACCATCACCCACCCCCGCCTGCAACAGCCCATGCGCCTGGTCGATCACCTGTACTTCGTAGCCGAACACGACGACCATCACTTAGCAAGAATCCGCGAGATGGTCACCACCGAGTGTTAGGATCGAAGAATGCAAGGGGTTGACCGCCGCTTGTTCCTGGCCTCGTTAGCCGCCGCCACGTATGCCGCGGAAACCACCGCGAAGGGCCACGTCTTCCCTTCCGTCGCCGTCCGCTACCCCGACCCCGCTACCGAATTCACCATTCTCCGCCTCACCGACCCCCACTTCACCAGCGCCCTCCCCGCCCCCGGCAACCGCGGAGCCACCGCACGCCAGTTGCTCTACGCTTCTGATTTCACCGGCACCTGGCAAGCCTTCCGTCTGGATCTGAAGAGCAAAGAATCCCGCCAACTCAGCGAAGCCGAGCATCTCGATCCCGCCTCCCTCGCGCTCCTCCAAAACGAAAAAGGCTTCTGGCACTTCGACGGCCCGAATCTCATCGAAACCACCTTCTCCGGCCTCAAAACCCGCGAGATTCATCGCATCCCCGAAGGCTTCGAAAAACTCCCCGGAGCCAGCTACAGCGACGACGCCCAATACGCGTCGTGGGTTGAAAAAGGCTCCTCCAGCCACCGCCTGCAATTGCTCCACATCCCGCAAGGCACCGCCACAACCCTGGTAGAATCGCCGGACGAACTGAGCGACCCACTGCTGCGTCCCCACGGCACGTCCCTCGTCTATCGCAACCGCGGCGAGCTCTGGACCATCCAGTTCGACGGCCAGCAGAACACCCGTCTCCCTCTAGCAGAAGGCGACACGCTCCAAGCCCAGTGGACGTCCGACGGTCACGCCCTCGAATACCTGAGCCGCCCCGCCGACCACAAAAAGCTGACCAGCATCCGCGAATGGACTCCCGAGACCGGCCCTCAGCCCGGCCGCGACGCCCAGGTAGCAGCCACCAGCCAGTTTGTCCGCTTCCAGGCCAACACCGACGCCAGCGTCTACGTCGGCGCCAGCGGCAGCAAAGCCTCGCCCTACTTGCTGTTACTGATCCGCGCCGCCCGCCGCGAGCTCACCCTGGCCGAACATCGTGCCAGCGACCCCGCCCTGGTGGCCCCCGCCTTTGCCCCCAACAGCCAATTCGTGGTATTTATCAGCGATCGCCATGGCAAACCAGCAATTTATTGGATTGCTGTGGACAAATTGGTCGCCGAGACCGATGGTAGTTAGAGAGGGTTCGAACAGGCCCTGGGAGGAACCATTGAAAAACCGAACTGTGCGATTTCTGACCGCCGTATTATTGCTGGCGGGCGCCCTGCCGCTTGCCGAAGCCGCCCCCAAGCGCAATTGCGGGGATCGTTGCTCGAACGACTATAGCTCCTGCATGGCGCGCGCCAAGAGCGGCTCCGCCAGGAAGTCCTGCAAGCAGGTCCATAAGAGCTGCAAACGCACTTGCATCTAGCCGGAACCGGTAAAGATTAGCGTCCCGGCAGTCGATTCTTATTAAGATGCGGCTGCTCGAAATCCTGATCATGAGCCTCGCCGGCGTGTGGCAAGGCGTGCGCCAGGATTTCAATTTGCTGGAAGTGGCGCTGGTCGCCGCCGGATGGTGGGCCTGGAACAAAGGTTGGCGTCCCCATTGGCCGCGCCTGTCGCCCACGCTGACACGCCGCCCCGCCCTGACAGCGGTAGCGCTAGTGTTCGCCATCACCGCGCTGCGCCTTGCGCTGATTCCGGTCCTGCCCGTCCCTGTCCCGCTAGTCACCGATGAGTTCAGCCACCTGCTGCTAGCCGATACGCTGGCACACGGCCGCCTGGCAAATCCCACGCCGCCCTTCTGGCAGCACTTCGAAAGCCTGCACATCATCCAACGCCCGCACTACGCGTCGAATTATTTTCCCGGACAAGCACTCTTCCTAGCCGCCGGAATGGTCGCGCTCCATAGCGCCTGGGCCGGAGTCCTCGCCGGTTCCGCATTTTTCCTGCTCGCTCTCTACTGGGCCCTGCTTGGATGGATGCCCTCCCGTTGGGCGCTCTTCGGAGTACTTGCTAGCCGCCCTCCGCTTCAGCATCGCCAGTTATTGGATCAACGCCTACCACGGCGGCTTCGTCCCCGCCGCCGGCGGCGCACTGGTCTTCGGCGCCTACGCGCGTCTCCGCCGCAGCGCGTCTCTCGTCGATGGCGCAGCATTAGGAGCAGGCTTGGCGATCCTCGCTACTACCCGCCCGTTCGAAGGCCTCGCGTTCTCCGTGCCTTTCTTAGCGGCGTTAGCCTGGCAGTACCGCGCGCGCTACCTGCCACTTCTCAAGATCGCATTCCCCGCACTAGCCCTCAGCGGACTCGCTTTGTTTGGACTGGGAACCTACCTCCAGCACGTCACCGGCAGCCCCTTCGTCACCGCCTATCAAATCAGCCAAAAAACCTACGGCTGGCCCGTCGCCCTGGCGTGGACCCCGCCCCCTCACATCGAAAATCGCCACCTCGAAATGGCCAACTACTACGCCTACGAAGTAGGCGAACACGCCAAAGTAGCGGACCCCATCAACTTCATCGAATACTTCGTGCTGCACCTAGAAGAATACTGGCGCTTCTTCTTCGGCCCCGTGCTCACCATCCCCTTGCTCATGCTGGGCAGCGTGTGGCGCCACAAAAAAATGCTTTTCGCCGGAGCGACCGGAGGCATCTTCGCGATTCTTCTCGAAGGCGCAGCCTCGCCCCACTATTTAGCCCCGGCCGCCGCCGTCCTGATCGCGATCCTGGTCGAATGCTGCCGCCACCTTGAAGCCGCGCGCATCCGCATTCTGCCGCTGCTGCCCGCGACCATGATCCTAGTGCTGGCCCTCCGCATCGCAGCGCAACAAGCCGGACTCCCCTACACCCAGAAACTAAACTTCCAAACCTGGTGCTGCCGCGTCGAAGGCAACCAAAACAAACCGCGCATCATCGCCGAGCTAGCGAAGACCCCCGGCTACCACCTGATCTTCGTGAAGCCCAAAACCGATCCCGCTAATCTCTATCAATGGATCTACAACAGCGCCGACCTCACCACTTCGCGCGACGTATGGGCCCGCGATCTAGGCGAGTCCGAAAACGCCCAGCTCGCCGCGTCCATGTCGGGACGCACCGTCTGGATGGTAGACCCCAACGTCAGCTCCGCCACGCTCGCGCCCTACGATCCCGCTACGCCGAAAATAGCTTTGCAATCGAGAACGCAGCCCCCGCCGCCAGCCCCCCGATAAGCGTCGTGCGAAACGCGCTCTTCCACGGCGACACTCCGGTGAAGCGCCCCTTCACGAACCCGAACACCGCCAGCGCGACGATCGTCGCCACCACCGAATAGCGCAGCGCCACCAGCGCCTGCGGAATGATCAAATAAGGAGCCAGCGGAATCATTCCCCCCGCAATGTAAGAGAGCGCAATCGTCCCCGCACTGCGAACCGCCCTCCCCGGCTCCGGCTTTTCGAGCCCCAACTCGAAGCGCATCATCCAATCCACCCAAGTCGCCGGATTGCGCTCGAACGCCGCCAGCACATGCTCGCGCGATTGGCGCTCCAGTCCATACGACTCCAAAATCTCGTGCACTTCCTCCCGCTCGTCATCCAGCCGCTCGACGATCTCGCGCTCCTCGCGCCTATGCTCGCTCGCGTAATGATCTTCATCGCTGCGCGCCGCCAGATACCCGCCCAGCCCCATCGCGATCGAACCGGCAGCGATCTCCGCCAGCCCCGCGATGATGATGATGTGCGATGCGTTCACCGCCCCCGTGAGCCCCGCCGCCAATGCGAACGGCACCGTGAGCCCGTCCGCCATGCCGATCACAATATCGCGAACTACCTCAGACGACTGGAAATGTTTTTCAACGTGGGGTGTGAGAGGCAATCAGCTCCGCTTTGAGATATCTGCCAGTATAAGACTCCGCCACTTCCGCGATTTGTTCCGGAGTCCCTCCGCCACAATGCGCCCGCCGCGTTCCCCGCCCTCGGGCCCCAGATCGATCACCCAATCCGCGCGCCGGATCACTTCCAGGTTATGCTCGATGATCAAAATGCTCCCGCCCAGCCGCAGCAGCCGCTCAAACGCGTCCAACAGCTTCGCGATATCGTCGAAATGCAGCCCGGTAGTGGGCTCGTCAAAGATATACAGCGTCCCTTCGCTGGTCGACTTGCGACAAATGCGCCGCCAGCTTCACCCGCTGCGCCTCGCCTCCCGACAGCGTTGTGGCCGACTGCCCCAGCCGCAAATACCCTAGCCCGACATCATCCAGCACTTGCAGCTTCTGCACCAGCCGCGGCGTCGCCGCAAAAAATGAAATCGCTTCCTTCACCGTAAGCTGCAAGCACCTCGTGAATGTTCAGCCCTCGATATTTCACATCCAGCACCGTCTGCTTGAAGCGCGTCCCCTTGCAGTCGTCGCACACCAGTTCGACGTCCGCGAGGAACTGCATCTCCACGGTGACCGTCCCGTCCCCCTGGCAAGTCTCGCAGCGCCCACCCGGTATGTTGAAGGAGAAATGTCCCGCCGTATACCCGCGCCGGTCCGCCTCCGGAGTCTTAGCAAACAAATCCCGAATCAAATCGAACGCCTTGATGTAAGTCACCGGATTCGACCGCGGCGTCCGCCCGATCGGCGTCTGATCCACCAGCACCACCGCCGTCAGCAGATCGGCATTCTCGACTTTCTGACAAGTAAGCTTCTCCGGCGCCAGCCCCCAAGCCTCCGCCTCATCCGCCGAAACCGGCGACTCCCGATTCATCCGTTTCGTCAAATTCTGATAAATCACCTCATGCATCAAAGTAGATTTGCCGGACCCCGAAACCCCCGTCACCGCCACCATCATGTTCAGCGGAATTGTGACGTCGATGCCCTTCAAGTTATGCGCCTGCGCCCCCAAAAATCGAACCACGCGTTTCGGATGCGCCACCCGGCGGTTCATAAAATGCGAAGTCTGCAAATCCCCGCGCAAGTAACGTGAAGTCAGCGACGAATTTCCGGGTGTCATCAACTCCTTATATGTCCCCTCGAAAATAACCCGCCCGCCGTTCTCCCCCGCGCCCGGACCCATATCGATAATGTGATCCGCCGCCCGCATCACCTCAGGATCATGCTCCACCACAACAATCGTGTTTCCCAAATCCCGCAGCTCATGCAAGATCTTGATCAGCCGCCCCGTGTCCCGGCTATGCAATCCAATCGACGGTTCGTCGAGCACATAGCAAGCCCCCACCAGGCGCGACCCCAGGCAGGTAGCGAGTTGAATGCGCTGAGCTTCTCCACCCGACAGCGTCGACGACAACCGGTCCAGTGTCAAATATTCCAACCCGACATCATTCAGAAACTTCAACCGCTGCCGGATCTCCACCAGAATCTTATCCGCGATCGCGGCCTCTTCCGTCGAAAGCTCCGCGTGAAGAAAGAACTCCTCCGCCTCAGCAATATTCAGCTTGACGACCTCCGCCATCGTCTTCCCGCCCACGCGAATATACAGCGCCTCCGGCCGCAGTCGCGACCCGCCGCAATCCGGGCAACGCGTATACCCGCGATACCGGCTCATAAACACCCGCACATGCACTTTGTACTTCTTGGTATCCAGCCACTTGAAGAAGCGCCGCACATGCTCGTAAACCAGCGCCTTCTCGTCCTCGCGCAATTCACGAAATGGCACGTTGAACCGCACCTTCCCGCGCACTGCCTTGCGAAAATCCGGCAGGTACCCCGAATATTGTGGCTTGGTCCAAGGATCCACCGCGCCATTATCCAGCGACAACATGCGATCCGGAATCACCAGATCCATGTCGTAATCAATCGTGTTCCCAAACCCCTGACACCGCTTGCAAGCCCCAAACGGACTGTTAAAACTAAACAGGCTAGGCTCCGCTTCGACGAACTCCGTCCCGCACAGCTTGCACTGAAATTTTTCGTTGAAGCGCAGCGATTCCACTTCCCCCGGCTCCCCAGCCTTGAGAAAAATCACTTCCCCCGCCTCGCGATAACAAATCTCGACAGTATCCACCAACCGCTGCCGCACCCCCGGCGAGATCGCCAGACGATCTACCAGCGCATACACCGCTTGCGAAAAATCGACATCGAGCAGCGATTCCGGCGTAGAAAATTCGAACACCTTCCCGCCCTGAAACAGGCGCGTGAACCCCTTCTTGCGCAAATCAAACAATTTGTCGCGCAGCTTCTCCGCATCCGTCTCCGGCAGGAATTAAAAACAGCGCATACCAACGCGAACTCTCCGGCTGCGCCAACATTTTCGCCGCCACATGGTCGACGGAATCCCGCTCCACCAGCACGCCATCAATCGGGCAATAAGTCCGCCCCGCCCGCGCCCATAGCAACCGCAGGAAATCGTACAACTCCGTCGACGTAGCAACGGTAGACCGCGGGTTCCGTGTAGTGTTCTTCTGCCGAATCGCCACCGGCGGCGCGATCCCCTCAATCTCGTCCACGTCCGGCTTCTCCATGCGCTCCAAAAACTGCCGCGCATAAGCCGACAGCGATTCCACATAGCGCCGCTGCCCCTCCGCGTAGATCGTGTCAAACGCGAGCGAGGATTTCCCGGAGCCTGACACGCCCGTCATCACAGTGAGCTGGTCGTGCGGAATATCGAGCGAAACGTTCTTCAGGTTATGAACGCGCGCCCCACGGATGGAGATAAAGTCGTTCAAGCGTAGTAGGCCATCTTTTATTATAGAAGTTTGCTTTCACCCGCCATCCGTTCGCTGCGCAAAAAACTCACGCTCTGGTACGATCGAGCCAAGCGCGATCTCCCCTGGCGCAAAACGCGCGACCCCTACGCCATCTGGATTTCAGAAGTGATGCTGCAGCAGACCCGCGTAGCCGCAGTGATCCCCTATTACGAACGCTTCCTAAAGCGCTTCCCCACCCCCGCGTCTCTTGCGACAGCTCCGGAGGCAGAACTATTAACGATGTGGGCCGGTCTAGGCTATTACTCCCGAGCCCGCAATCTGCAAAAAGCCGCGCAGCAAATCGCAACGTCAGGAAACTTCCCCGAAGATTACGATTCCATCCTGACCCTAGCAGGTATCGGCCCCTACACCGCCGCTGCCATAGCCAGCATCTCCTTCGGACTCCCCCACGCCGTAGTCGACGGCAACGTGAAGCGCGTCCTAGCCCGCTGGACCAACAACGCAAACATCGACGCCCAGCCCCTAGCCGACCGCCTGCTAGACCCACGCGATCCCGCACGTTGGAATCAAGCCGTAATGGAACTAGGCGCCACCATCTGTCTGCCCCGCACCCCCCACTGTTCCGAATGCCCAGTAGCAATTAATTGCACCGCCCACCAAGCCGGCACGCAAAACGACCTTCCGTTGAAACGCGTGAAGCCCCAACCAGAACAGCTGGAACGCACCCTGCTAATAATTCACCGCAACGGCAGCGTCTTACTAACCCCCAGCCCCCGCGTAAAAGGCTTCTGGGATCTCCCCGAACACGTGCCCCAAGCCCGCGCAGGCGCCAAGCTAGGCGAGTTCCGCCACACCATCACCCACCGCCACTACCGCTTCACAGTGAAAGAAGCCACCACCCGCACCGCCCCCGCCGAATCCCGCTGGCACACAGTCAAGGAATTGACCCAGATCCCCCTAAGCACCACAGCGAAGAAAGCCCTGCGGATATACAATGCCCTGTAGGAGTCCAGTCCCATGTCCCTACCTATCCCCAAAGGATTCGGAACCGTCACCCCGTTCCTAACCGTAACCGACGCCGCCAAGCTAATAGATTTTCTACAGCAAGCCTTCGCCGCGCAAGTGCACTTCCGTATGGACGCCCCCGATGGCTCCGTCCGCCACGCCGAAGTGAAAATCGGCGATTCCATGGTGATGATCGGCCAAGTCGCGGCCGGCCAGGAAATGCGCTCGATGCTGCATCTCTATGTGCCCGACACCGACACTCTCTACCGCAGCGCCGTAGCCGCAGGCGCCACCTCGATTCGCGAGCCCGCCGATCAATTCTACGGCGACCGCAGCGCCGGCGTGCGCGACACGTTTGGCAATCAGTGGTGGATCGCCACCCACATGGAAGATGTGTCGCCGCAGGAAATGGAACGCCGCATGGCAGCGATGAGCGCCCGCGCTTAACTTACGCCGGACTCCGCTCGATCCCCAGTTGATCCGCCACCCTCTCGAGCGTCGTAACCAACCTCTCGACGTGCGCCTCCGAATGCGCCGCCGTGCAGGAAATCCGCAACAGATTCTGCGCCGCCGCCGGCCGCAGCACAGGATTAATATAAATCCCCTCCGCCAACAGCGCCTTGCACAACCTGCACAAACTAACCTCGTCCTGAATCACCACCGGAACGATCGCCGTCTCGCCGTCTAGCACCACAAACCCGCGCGACCGCAATTCCGTCCGCAGCAACTGTGCGATCCGCAGCAGATGCTCCCGCCGCTCCGGCTCGTTCCGAATGATTTCCAGCGCCGCCGCGGCCGCCGCCACCGAAGCCGCTGGCAAACTAGCCGAGAACACAAACGGCCGAGCCGTATGCTTCAAATAATCCACCACCGCCCGCTCGCCCGCAATAAATCCGCCGACCGACGCCAGAGACTTGCTAAAAGTCCCCATCACAATATCGACGTCGTCGAGCACCCCCAGATGCTCCGCCGCGCCAGCGCCGGTAGCCCCCAGCACCCCAATCCCATGCGCCTCGTCGACATAAACCCTGGCCCCGTAATACTTAGCCAGCTTAGAAAGACCTCGGAGATCGGCAATGTCCCCTTCCATGCTGAACACGCCTTCCGTGATCACCATGATCCGCTCCTCCGGCGGACAGTTCTCCAGGCACCGCTCAAAGTGCTCCAGATCGTTATGCCGGAACCGAGCCGTCCGCGCCGGCGACCGCAGCGCGCCCTCCACCAGACTCGCATGCAGGTTGTGATCGCAAATCATAGCGTCGCCCTTTTCGGTCAATGCCGAAAGCGCCGCATAATTCGCCTGAAAGCCGGTCCCGAAAATGACCGCCGCTTCCTTCTTCATGAAGGCCGCCAGCTCATGCTCCAGGCTCACGTGCAGATCCAGCGTGCCGTTCAACAGCCGCGACCCGCTACACCCGCTCCCGTACTTATTGATTGCCTGGATAGCCGCTTCCAGAACCTTGGGATGAGTAATCAGGTCCAAATAGTCGTTGGACCCGAACATCAACACCCGCCGGTTCCCCAGGCGCACTTCCCCCGGTTCGCAGCCTTTCCGCTCTTCAAAAACCTCGAAGTACATGTACAGGCCCGCATCCTGCAAATCGTTGGGACGCGTAAAGTTCCTGCACTTCTCAAATATATCGTTTGACCCGCTGGTCTTTTTCCGGGTAGTGCTGCCGGTAGCCGATGCACGCATAGATCTCAATTCCATTCGTAGATTCGGTACGTCTTATACCGCTTTACGCCCATCAGTTCTGCCGACCGATTCATCAAAGTGTTATCTTCCAGTATCCACGACATTTCACACTCGCCGTCATATCCCAATTTCAATGCGTTACGTACTAGCGTAGCGTAAAATCCCGCAGCCACCCCCGTAGTGCGGTATTCCTCGGTAACCCCCAGGGCGATTACCCGGACATCTTTGATCAATCGTTGATGGTACAAGATTTTGAGGAGTCCCGTGGGAAGCAGGCTTCCTTCCGCCTTTTTGAGGGCACGGTTGACATTCGGCAGCGCCAGCGCAAACCCCACCACGCGCCCCTTTACCTCGCCCAGCAAAACCAGTTCCGGCTTCAGGATCTGCTTCATTTCCTTGCCCATGAGAACGAATTCTTCACGGCTCATCGGGATGAAGCCCCAATTGACGCTCCAAGCGGAATTGTAAATTTCCCAGACCCGCATCACCTCAGCATCGAAATTCTTCACATCGATCGGCCGGATACGAAACTCGTGCTTCGACATGGCTTTGTTCGCCACCCGCTCGATCTTCCTGACGTCCACCTGCGGAGCCAATCCTCCGTAAGCGTATAAGTCTTTCGCTTTCCTCAGCCCCGCCTGCTCCAACAGCGCCGGATAATAGGTAGGATTGTAGGTCATCATGACCTTCGGGTCGGAATCGAACCCGTCCACCAAAACCCCGCATTCGTAATTAGTGGAAGGGTTTACAGGCCCGCGTAAAAACTGCGCCCCGCGTTCGGCAGTCCATTCGCGAGCCTTTTGCAGCAACCCCCGCGCCACCGCCAAATCGTCTACGCTCTCGAAGAATCCAAAGAACCCGGCACTTTCACTATGAAACCGGTTGTGATTACGATCAATGATCGCCGCGATCCGCCCCACCGTTTTTCCGCCCCGCCGCGCCAAAAAAAACTCTGCGTCGGCATTTTTATAGAACGGATGCTTCTTCCGGTCGAGCAGATCCTTCACCGCAATCCGCAGCGGAGCCACCCAATTCGGATTCCCGCGATACAGCCCAAAAGGAAATTCGATGAATTCCTTCAGTGCGCTCTTGCCGTCTACCGCAACGATGTCAATCTTTTGCGAGTCCGCCATTCGTTAAGACAACCCTCGGTACAGGGCCGGCGTCGCCAGAATCAACACCCCAGCCAGAAGCATTCCCGCAGCAAGATCCACTGTGTAATGATACCGAAGATAAACCGTAGAAAAAATGATGCAGACCGCGTAAACGAAATAGACCCACGACCAAGGTTTCGAAAGCCGCCGGCTCCCCCACCAGGCCAGTATCGCCATTTCGGTGTGCCCGCTAGGAAAACAATCGTAAGCCGCCGACTCCAGCTTATCGAGTGACGATTGCAGCAGCCCAAAGACAAACATCCCTTGCAACGGCACATGCTGCAGATCTCGCAGTTCGAACCTTGGCCCCCGCGCCGGAACCAGAAAGTACCCGACGTAGGACGCCAAAAATCCCGTAGCGATCATAAAGGCATAGAACCGGAACTCTTCATACTCCCGCCGCGCCCAAAATCGCCACGCCACGAACAGTACCGCCGGAATAAACAAGGTGTAAACGATCTGCAGAAATTCCGTGAAGGGCCGGCTCTGCATCCGCTCCAGCCAGACCGTCGGATTGGCGTGCCAGATCCGGAAGTCCAGCGCGGCTAGTTGAGCGTCCGCATCCGTCCCCCGAATCGCCGGAATCAGAATCGACATCTCGCGATAGCAAATAGAAACGTACAGCAGCGGATACCAATGATGAAAAATCCGGCTCACCCAGCCCGGCCACTTGACGGCCGCCATCACCGCAACCGCGCAAGCCACATGCACCGCAAACAAAAAGCCCGCGTCCGGCACGCGATTCCAGAAGCCCACGATCAGCGCCCCCGTAAGCGCCAGATAAGCCAGCATCACTTTATCGACAGCCCAAAATTGCTCAGCAGAGGGTTTCAATATTTCAGCCACCCGGCCTCCCGGTACCACGCGAGTGTCAGCGCCAGTCCCGCATCGAGCGTTGTACGCGCCTCAAACCCAATCTCCGCCGCCGCCCGCCGAGTATCGCAAGTCCAGTAGATGCACCGCGCCTCCGCAACCTTCTCGCGCGAAATAATCCCCGCCTTGCCAGTCAGCCGCCCCCACGCCTCCGCCCCCAACCCCGCAGCGTGAGCCATAGCCGGCGGAACCCGTAGCACCCGTGCCCCGCGTCCCATAATCCGCGCCGCCGAGTCCCTCAAATTCCCCCAGGAAACCGGCGCCGAGTTCGCCAGAAAATAGGTCCTGCCCGATGCCAAAGTGGCATTCGAAGCCGCAATCAACCCCTCCACCAGATCCCCCACGTAGATCGCACTAAACCACCGCTCGCCCCCGCCAATCTGCACCACCAACCCTCGACTCAACGGCTTCAAAACCTGAAACACATCCGTATCGCGAGGCCCGTAAACCACCGGCGGCCGCACAATCACCGCATCCGGCACCAGCCTCCGGACGATCCGCTCCCCTTCGAGTTTCGATTTCCCATAATGCGTCAGCGGCCGCGCCTCGTCGTCCTCCCCAACCGGCGTGCCATCCAAACTAGGCCCCGCCGCCGCCAGCGAACTGACATGCACCATCCGTATCCCCCGAGCCGCCACCGCCAGCGCCAACTTTTCCGTAGCCCGAGCATTCCCCAAATAATAATCCTCAACCTTGAGAGCCTTAGTAACCCCCGCCAGATGAATCACCAAATCGACGCCCTCGAGAGCCTGCTCCACTCCCGCCCCACTCACCAAGTCCCCTAATACCACCTCAGCCGGCGTCGCCAATTTGCGCCGCACCAGACACCGAACCCGTTCCCCGCGAGAACACAGCGCCTCCACCAGATGCCCCCCGATGAACCCGGAGCCCCCGGTGACTAAAATCACTAAACCCCTCTCTGATTCCCAAACAAATCGATATGCAGCCGCGGCCCATAGCGAAACCGCTCCCGCTTACAAATCTCCACCAGCCACTTAGACTTCTCGTAAATAGCCTCCGGACTAATCCCCTCCGGCATCAGCACCACACGACTACGATCCGCCCCCGTCTCCTGAAGAATCGCCTCAATCTCCACCAGATCCCCAGCCTCAGAAACCACAAACTTCAATTGATACGGATATTCCGCCATCAACCTCGTGAGCACCTCCGGCTGATACCGCAACTTGTCATGTTGCGCAGCCCACTTCCCGCCCTCCCGCCGCGTAGGCGTAGAATTCGCCAGCTTCGGGCTGATACTCATCAAATCGCAAGCCACCGCCTGATACACCGTGCCCGCCGTTTCAATCGTGATATGCAGCCCGAAGTCCCGCAGCCGCTCCGTAAGCCGCACGATGTCCGGCTGGATCATCGGCTCGCCCCCGGTAACCACCACATGGGTAGCCCACCGCCCGCGCACGTCCGCCAGAATCGCCCCCAACGGCAGATCATCCCCTTCAGGTTTCCAGGAAGTGTAAGGCGTATCGCACCAGGTGCAGCGCAAATTACATCCGCTAGTCCGCACAAAAACGCTAGGGACCCCAGCCAGCATCCCCTCGCCCTGAATCGAATAAAAAATCTCCGAAATCTTCATCGCCCAGAAACCACCGGATCGCTAATCCCCGCCTCCGCAAATCCCTTAGCGCGCAGCAAACAAGAATCGCATTCACCACAAGGCCGCCCCTGCGCATCAGGATCATAACAACTGTGAGTCAAACCAAAATCCAACCCCAGCTCCGCAGCCAGCCTAACAATATCCGCCTTACTAAGCGCGATCAGCGGAGTATGAATCTCCACCCGCGTGCGCCCCTCGACGCCGCTCTTAGTAGCCAAATTCGCCATCGTCTCAAAAGCGTGAATAAATTCCGGCCTGCAGTCCGGATACCCCGAATAATCCAGCGCATTCACCCCGATAAAAATATCGGAAGCCTCCAGCACCTCCGCCCAAGCCAGCGCATAAGAAAGAAAAATCGTGTTGCGAGCCGGCACATAAGTAATCGGAATCCCCGCGCCCATCTCCGCCGCTGAACGCGACTTCGGCACAGCAATATCCGCCGTCAAAGCACTCCCGCCAAACGCCCGCAAATCAATCACCGCCGTCCGCTGCTCCCGCGCCCCCAGCGCCGCCGCCACAAGCGCAGCCGCGTCCAGTTCCACCCGATGCCGCTGCCCGTAATCGAACGACAACGCATAACACTCGTACCCCTCCCGCCGCGCCAAAGCCAAGCAGGTGGACGAATCCAGTCCACCACTCAACAAACATACAGCTCTCGGGGAAGTCATATGAAACCTAATTGTAACCACCACGCCCCGACCACGTCGGATGCTATTATCGTGCGATCGGCCCCCTTATGAGCCTCCAAGCGCCCCCGCAGCACCGCCCCTTCGTACCCGAAGGCACCGTCATGAAGGAGTTCACACTCCGCGCCGTGTTGCTCGGCTTAGTGATGTCCGTCGTCCTCGGAGCCGCCAACGCTTACCTCGGACTCCACGCCGGACAAACCATCGCCGCCACCTACCCCGCAGCCGTAATCGGCATGGCCTTCCTGCGCGCGTTCAAAGGAACGATCCTCGAAGAAAACATCGCGCGCACCGCCGGGTCCATAGGTGAGTCCGTAGCCGCCGGCGCCATCTTCACCATCCCCGCCTTCGTCATGTCCGGCTCCTGGACGTCATTCGATCCCGCCCACGCCTACTGGAAAACCACGTCGCTGATGTTAGTAGGCAGCGTTCTCGGAGTCCTCTTCGTCTCCCTAGTTCGCCGCGCGTTAGTAGAAGATCCGACCCTCCCCTTCCCCGAATCCGTAGCAGCCTCGGAAATCCACAAAGCCGGCCGCAGTGGCTCCGACGCCGCCCGCTACCTGTTCTGGAGCATCGGCTTCGGCACCCTGATCCAAGCCCTCGGCGAATTCAAAGCCTACGCCGTCGATCAGGACTTCATCGTCCGCATCGGCCAAATCGGCAAAAGCTTCGTCCGCCTTGGCCCCCAAGGCAGCCAGAACATCTTGCAAGCCGGCGCAATATCGACGGTATCCGCCCCCACCATCAGCCCCGCGTTAGTCGGAGTCGGCTACGTAATCGGCCCGGAACTAGCCGCCCTAAATTTTTCCGGCAGCCTGCTAGCCTGGGGCGTTCTAGTCCCGCTGATGATGTTCTTCATGGGCCCCAATCTCCAAAAGTTCCTTCCCCCCGGATCCGTCGACGGAGACTGGGCCGCCTTGGCCGCCGCCGTCTGGCGCTACATCATCCGACCCGTAGCAGTCGGAGGAATGATGGTAGGCGCCGCCTATACACTCATCCGCATGGGCAAAAAATTAACCTCGAGCCTCGGCCGCGCCCTAGCCGAAATCCGCCACGGCGCTCCACCCATGGAATCGCTAGTCCGCACCGAACGCTACATGGGATCGAAGACTGTGCTGTCCCTCATCGGCGTAGTGTTCCTCTTAATGATCGCCCTCTACTTCTACATCTCCGGCCAAATCCTAGCCGCCGTAGTAGCCGCCGTGGTCATGCTGATCGTAGGCTTCTTCTTCGCCACCGTCTCCGGAAATCTAGTAGGAGTCATCGGCTCCTCCAACAACCCCGTCTCCGGCCTGACACTCTCGACCCTAATCATCGCCGCACTATTAATGGTGTCCCTCGGAGTCTCCGGCCCCAGCGGCGTAGCAGTCGTGCTCGGAGTAGCTGCCGTAGTCTGCGTCTCCTCAGCAGTAGCCGGCGAACTCATGCAGGATTTCAAAGCCGGCTACATCCTAGGCGGAACGCCGCGCAGCATCCAGATCGTAGAACTAATCTCCGTAGTGATCTCGTGCCTGGTAATGTACTTCCCGCTCTACATCCTGCAAATCGGCAACATCAAAAGCGGAGGCACCGGCTTTGGCGACCCCAAACTAGCCGCCCCGCAGGCCGGTTTAATGGCCGCCCTAGCCCAAGGAATCGTCGGAGGCGAAATGGCGTGGCCCCTGGTCGTCTGCGGCGCCATCTTCGGCGTAGTGCTCATCATGTTCAAAGTCCGCAGCCCCATGCTGGTGGCGGTCGGCATGTACCTCCCCTTCTCCACTACCTGCGCCATTTTCACCGGCGGAGTCATCCGCCACATCACGGACGCCCGCAGTCGCGCCGCCAACCACAATGCCGCCCAAACCACGCGCGTAGAAAACACAGGCATCCTGATCGCGAGCGGCCTGATCGCTGGCGAAGCCCTGACAGGCCTCCTCTTCGCCTATTTCAAATTCAAAGACATCGCCGTCCTCGAAATCTTCAAAGACCCATCGTATGCAGTAGGCTTCGTAGTCCTCCTAATCATGGGATTCGCTATGATCCGCATCCCCCTAGCTACCGCCGGCCGCCCCGAAGACCCCGCGCCCCCATCGGCTATGGTTTAATCCCATCATGCAAGCCGCGGTTCTAGATATCCCCAAACACCCGCTGCAGATCAGAACCGTCGCCACTCCCCCGCTTCAACCCAATCACGTTCTCCTGAAAGTCCGCGCCTGCGGAGTCTGCCGCACCGACCTCCACATCGTCGAAGGCGAATTGCCCGCCCTCAAACCCAACGTGATTCCCGGCCACCAAATCGTGGGCGACGTAATCGATGGCGCCACCCCCGAGTTACCCCTCGGCACCCGCGTCGGAGTCTCCTGGATCGGCGGCACCGACGGCACTTGCCCCTACTGCCGCCGGCACCAAGAAAATCTTTGCGACGCCCCCACCTTCACCGGCTACACCGTCGACGGCGGCTACGCCGAGTACGCCCTAGCCCGCAACGATTTCGTTTTCCCGCTGCCCGCAAACCTGGACGACATCCACGCCGCCCCGCTCCTCTGCGCAGGAATCATCGGCTTCCGCGCGCTCCGCGTAGCCGGCGTAGAACCCGGAGACCGCGTAGGCCTCTACGGCTTCGGCTCCTCAGCGCATCTGGCAATAGCGGTCCTCCACGCCTGGAACTGCGAAGTCTACGTCTCGACGCGCGGCGCCAACCATCGCGAATTCGCCACCAAGCTCGGAGCCAAATGGGTCGGCACGGAAACCGCCCGCCCGCCCGTAGAACTAGACCGCGCCATAACCTTCGCCCCCAGCGGCGACGTGGTCATCGCCGCTCTCTCCAGCCTCCGCAAAGGAGGCATCGTTGCCATTAACGCTATCCACCTCGATCGCATCCCCCAGTTCGACTACGATCGCCTGCTCTGGGGAGAACGCCAAATCCGCAGCGTAGCCAACATGACCCGCGCCGACGCCCGCGACTTCCTCCGCATCTCCAGCGAAATCGCCCTGCAACCCAACGTAACCACCTTCAAGCTGGAGCAAGCCAACCAAGCCCTAGCCGCTGTAAAAAGCGATTCCGTAGACGGCGCCGCGGTCATCGTTCCCTAACATATTCTTAATCTGGTATAACAGTTATACCAAGCAAGCCACTAAAAATGAATCCGAGGCTTGGCGTAGGATTCGAGGAAGTGGGGGAATAGGAAGCCTGTTTATATGAAGAAAACTCGTAAACCCACCAAACCAGTTTCCGCCGATGCGATCGCCCGCCTGGCCGACCGCGGCAAGAACGTCTCCGGTTTCTTCAAGACCCAAGGCCGCATGGTTCAACCCATTCAACGTGTGAACGTGGACCTCACCGCCGCCATGCTCGAAGAACTCGACAAAGCCGCCCGCGAGCTCAACATCAGCCGCCAGGCCGTAATCAAAACGCTGGTAAGGCAAGCTCTCGATCACCACTATCTCGCCCAACGCGGCAAGCAGCAGCCCAGACCTTAATCCTAGCCCGCCACAACCACCCGCCAAACGGGATCGGGCGATCTCCCTCCGCCGGAGATCGCCCGTCCCACCGCCCTCAACCCGCTGACATCGCCTTCGGCAGCGACAACACCCCCAATTGCTGGAACAGGGTTGCATTATCCGCATACAGCCGCCCCCGCACCGCCTTGCCGTTGCGAATCTCCACCACGCTGCAAGCCTGCATGCTGATGCTCTTGCCCGTCGGCGCAATCCCTGCAAAGCTGCCTTCATGGGTCCCCGTGGCGCGCATCCGCGTCACCACCGCATCCCCGCTAGCGATAATCTGCTCCACTTCAATCCGCAGATCCGGGAACGCCATCAGCAGCCCCTCCAGATTCTGCCGCACTCCTTCGCGCCCGCGTATCGGCCCGGACGCGGTTTCTGATTGCCCGATATAAGAATCGTCGATCCTGGTCAGGTATCGATCCAGATCCCGCGAATTCAACGCAGCGATCTGTTGCTCGGAAAATAGGATATTATCCTTCTCGGCCATGTGGGCCTCCTTTTCTGAACGAACGAGCCCGAGTATACTCCCGCATCACAGCAACCTCAAGGCTCCATTCCCCCGCGATTCAAACACTTCCCGCTTTGAACTTTCCGGTCTGAGACCTAACCCCGTGCATACTGATCTCGCAGTACGCGCCTGGCCAGGCCGATCGTTGTGGTTTAGTGGAATCCGCGCCCGTCGTAAAAAAGCGGGCTTGCCGCCCCCGGAAACATTGGGAGAAAGGCGGGACAGGAGAGAATCGATTCTCTGGTGATCGTAAAAAATCGCTGCGGGAGGAAGTGGGAGAGAGCGGAAACCCGGTTGATTTGGGAGTAATTTCTTCTAGACCGGCAAGCCGTCCATTTCCTCTACCACTCCGGTGGGTTGCGAAAGCAGCCCACCGCGAGACGATCTTTGAAATTCGAGGTGCCTTATCTGCATCTATCGGTTTTCATCCGCGAGCCCAATTCAGGAGAACTGTCGAACCACAAGTCAGTCCTTCGCCAAAGAAATCGCCCGGAACGAAGTCACGAACTCCACCGCGGCAATGTTTCCGCGCATGCCCGAATACTCGGCGCCCTGCTGAACGGTGTAGCCAAATTTGATCAACTGATAGGTGTTGGGACGAAGCGCCGCCACGAATTCGTAGCTCTGCCCGCCCGGCGCCGCGCTGAACCGCTGATACCCGATACGGGCCGCCGCGTACCAGCGAGGATTCAAGGTCCGCCGCACCTCGGCGTAACCCATGTGCTGCGTGAAATTGGGAATCACGCGATAATCCATTTGGAAGCGCTGCCATTCGCCCCAGGCGTTCCAATGGCCCCAACCCCATTCAACGTCCAGCCCCACCGCGCTCGCCGGCAAAACTTTGGGATTCGCCTCGCCCGGAAAAAAGAAGGCATACTTGCGATCCAGATACGGGCCGTAATAAGCCGATCCGCCCACTCGTAATCCCTGCCGGATCGTATAGCCCGCTCCGCCCGCCCAGTTGCCGTATTGGTCGTTATCGAAAATGCTCCGCCGGTTCGCCGGCGACGAATTCACGAACTGCGCCCGCGCGTCGAATTTCCCCGCGGTCGCATCCACCTGCGCGCCCACCAAGCCCAAAAAAGTGACCGGATTGTAGTAATACCCGTAAGCCGCCGGAATTCCAATTAGCGGATTTTGCGTCGAGTCATAACGCTGCAAAAACGCCCCAAACGCCGACGACATTTGCCCCACTCGCACTACCACGGACCGATTGTGATCCCAGAAGCGCGCATAGCTGAGATTCAATTGCAGCAGCTCGCCCTTCACTCCGTAGCCCTGCGTTTCAAAATCTTCTGTGAAATACGGGCGCGATATTACCTGATACGCTCCGGAAATCGTCCAATGAGAATTCAGCTTCCACGTCGGATACAAAATCGCGCGAACCCCGCCCGTCACCGGGACCCATCGCGCGGCGCATCCGACAATTCCTGCGATTCCGCCGTCACCGCGCTCACCGTCGTGCGCAGCTCGAATCCGGAATTCGCTTCCTGCGCGCACGCGACCGCTCCGAATACGCACAACAGTGCGATAACTCTCATACTTTTTCGCCTTCCCGCACCGCCTGCAGTTGCGGGTCCGCAACCGCCTGCGAAAGGCTGTGCAGTGACTGATCTGCGCCCAAAGCGATCTGCTGCTTCTGCTGATCGCCCAGTGCCGCAAACGTCTCCACCACCGCCGGATCCATTTCCGTCCCGCAAGCTTTTCGCAAAATCGCAATCGCATCGGCGTGGCTCTTGCCGCGGCGGTAAGGCCGGTCCGAAGTGATCGCGTCATACGCATCCGCCACTTTTACGATGCGTGCATCGAGCGGCGTGTCCTCGCCCTTCAACCCGTGCGGATAGCCCGAGCCATCCAGGTTTTCATGATGCAATTCGACGATGCCCAAATAGGGTTCCAGCCCCTGCACGTTTTCGAGAATCCGTTTTCCGATGACGGGATGTTGCTGGATCAACTGGTTCTCTTCCGGCGTCAACCGCCCCGGCTTTTGCAAAACCAAATCGGAGATCCCGATCTTGCCCAAGTCGTGCAGCAGCGCACCCGTCCTGATAATTTCCAGTTCCTGACCGGAAATCTTCAGAGCCTTGGCGATGGCGCACGAATACTCGCTCACGCGTCGGCTGTGGCCCGCGGTGTAAGCGTCCCGCGCATCCAGGGCCTGCGCCAGCGATCCCACGAACTGCACGTATGCCAGCGTGAGCTGCTCGCGCCCCTCGCGAACCGCCTTCGCCGCATAATTAAAGCCTCGCGTGAGATCGCGGATCTCTTGAACCCCGCCTTGCGTCTCGGGAAATTCAGGCAGGTCGCCGGTCATCGCGCTGCTGCGCAATTGCGCCGCCACCTCCGCCAGCGGACGCGCGATGGCGCGCGACGAAAGTGCGCTGATGCCCAACATGGCGACCAACGCCGCCAGCCCCGCCACCAAGAACAATTTCCGCAGGACCGCCTGCAGCGGCGCGCTCGCCGCGTCCACATTTTGCAGGCTACGTAAAATATAGCTGTCCGCTCCCGCCGCAGCCGTCAATCCGAGCGGCAGCGACAGGTAAGTCTGATTCCCAATGTGCGGTTCGCACTCGCGCCCTGCGCCGCACGCCGCTAGCGCCTGCTCGATTTGCGGCGTCGCGGCGTCGCGCGTCGCCGTAGCGATCACTGCGCCTTTGTGCAACAGCACCGCCGGCACACCGAAGCGCGCGATGTCGAAGCGCCCACCGACGGTCAGCGTCGCCACTTGCGAGCCCGCCTCCTCAACCGGAACCGAGGTCAGTTCGTAGAGCCGGTCATCCACCGAAAAGAAGCCCTGCTCAGGCGCCTGCAGCCGCAGCAAGTTCACCGGCGTAAATCCCCCCGCGTAGCGCGCCACCGCGGCCAGCGGTTCGCCATGCACTCCGGAAACCATGATGAAATCGAAGCCCAGCGAATCGCAGATCTCGCTGAGCTGATCCTGCACCGTATTGCGCGCCTGATCCTGCGCAGTGTTATACGCCAGATCCAACACCGCGTTATGCGCCTGTTCCTCTACCGATTTGTGCGACACGTCGCCGGCGCCCGCGCGTTCCGTGTAGAGCAATTGCAGCCCCGCCTTCAAGGTGGAACTCTGAGCGACGCCTTGCAGCCACTTCCGGTCCCGCGCCTGATTGCGCGCCTGCTCGCGCGCCAGTGCCACCTCGTTATCGCGCACCGAAGCCCGCAAACCGTCACGCACCGTCGCGATCACGGATACCCGGATGGCCCAAAAACTTACCGCCAGCAACACAGCGAAGGGCACAAAGGAAGTGAGGAACGTCCGTGTCGCAAACCGCATGTTCACCTATGGGCCACGGGTTCGCTATCTTTGGTGCCGACGTAGGGAAGCGTAAAGCTCAAGTCCAAGTCGTTCTTTTCGCCGATGACGATTGTCTTGCGAAAGGTGCCCGCCGTTTTATGCCAGGCAACCACGCTGTAAGTTCCCGCCGGAAGGTCCGCCAGCGTGAAGCTGCCTTTTCCATCCGCCTTCGCGGCCCAGCGGTTCGGAGTCACCACGATGGTGGCCGACATATTCGAATGCAGATGGCAATACACTGCAACCAATCCGGGCGCCGGAAACGTCACCGTGCGCGATTGCCCGTCGGGATAATTGCCCAAGTCAAAACTCTTGACTTTGGAAAGCGAGAAAACGTTATGGAAGATGGGATCGAAATTCGGGAAGGAAACAGCGGAGCCCGCCGGAATCACCACCAGGTCCGGAGCAAACCGCCGGTCGCGCTGCTCGATGGATGCCTTGACAACTCCAGGTGCCGCGTCAGCGGTCGGAGCGCCTTCGATATAAATCGCAACGTGCGAGCGCTCAAACGCCAGCGCGTCTTCTTCCCCGTCCGCTCCCAGTTCAACCGCCACGCCGCGCTGATACATTCCAGCCGAAGCCGTGACGTTGCGGCGCGTCAGCTTGCGCTCAATAATGATGGTGCCGTGAATATCCGCCCCGGCCAGCAGCGCCGTAGCTACAAGCACACCCGACGTTAACCTGATCCACATCCAGGATTTCCATCGGCAGGACGTTATATATGGATTACCTCAGCCGCTAAGGACAGTTACGAAGAGACAAACTAAGGTGTTCCGCTTAGGTTTAGGCGGTCACAGAAAACGGAAACGACGCTTCCGTCTTCTCCCAGAGCAACGCCAGCGTGCCCTTGTTGCCGCCGTCGCTGCGGACTTCAAAGGTGAGCGATTCCACCTGCTTGTCGAGCGGCTTGAGGTTCATCTTCACGCGGCCGATGTCCTTGTTCGCGCGGTAATCCAGATGAAACGCTTTGGCGTCGCTGTTGAGGATAGCCTGCCACTCCTTTTCGGTGGGCAGCACCCAAATCGCGTAGGTGCCTTTCGGCAGCTTCATCGTGCCGATTTCAAGGCCGCCTCCGAGCGACGTGATCGTCGTCGCCCAATTCGCGCCGGGGCACCACACTTCGTCGTACGGAACCAGCTCGCCGTAGATCCTGCGGCCGCGCATGGAAGGCGAGTAGTAATTGATGGTGATTTCTTTGCCGCCGACGGTTCCCGACACGGTCTTCGGCGGACTCGCCTGGGCGTGCGCGGGAACAGCCACGGCGGCGATGCCCACGCCGGATAGAAAGCCGCATTGAAAGAATGTGCGTCGCGTCATGACTGCCTCCTATTGCACCGTAATCGGGACGGAAACTTCGGTGCGCTCCCAGGTCATCTTCAACAGACCTTTATTACCGCCGGTCGGCAACAATTCGATCTTAAACCTTTCCACCGGCGCCGGGGTTTGCGCGAGGGTCATCTTCACGCGCCCTAAATCTTGCTTCTCATCGTACTCGGTTCCGAACTGGCCCACCTGCTTATTGATGATCAAGAGCCATTCTTTTGCGCCCGGCAAAGTGTAAATCGTGTACGCGCCCTTCGGTACTTTCAAGCCGCCGATATCCAGACTCGCTTCCGTCTGAAAAGTGGTTGCGCTATCGGCGCCGGTGCGCCACCAGTGCCCGTAAGGCACCAGCGCGCCCATGATTTTGCGGCCGCGCATGGAGGGCGCGGAATAAGAGATGGTCAGCTTTTTTCCATTGATGGCGACGGTTGCGGTCGCCGGCGGGCTGACTTGCGCCGGAGCCGTCACGGCGCACCCCAGGAGAAGAACGAAGACAATCGCGGTCCACTTCATAGTTCTAGCGTAGTCCAGATTGCTAAAGTAGAGGATTGTCCCGCATCAGTTCCGCAACTCCGGCGTCCGCAGCCCCCAGCGCTAACGATCACGTGCGCTGGAACCAGTTATATCTGGGCCTCGGCATCACCACCCTCGCGACCTTGATCCTGGAGCTATCGCTCACGCGCATTTTCTCAGTGGTGTTTTATTACCACTTCGCGTTCCTGGCGATTTCGATTGCGCTCTTTGGACTAGGCTCGGGCGGTGTGTTCTCCTACGTGGTCGTCGCGCGTCCGGGACGCTTGTACTCGAAGCTCGGCGTGTTGGGACTCGCGGATGCCTTGTGCGTAGTGGGATCGTTGTGGTTCATCCTGTCGCGCCCCAGCGAATTGGGATATGGCACGCTGGCGGCGGTTTATATCGCCAGCGCGCTGCCGTTCTTTCTGGCGGGGACCGTCGTCTCGATCGCCATGTCCGAAGCCATCGAGCGCGTGGACCGGGCCTATTTTTTCGACCTGGCAGGCGCGGCTGCCGGATGTCTGGTGCTGATTCCGTTTCTGAATACTTTTGGCGGACCCAACACTGTTATCTCCGCAGGCGTATTCTACGGCATCGCGGCGGCCATCTGGTTTCATCAAGCGGGCAACTTCCGGCGGCGCGCGGTAGCGGTCCTGGTTGCGCTGCTGCTGGTGGTGTTGATGGTGGCGAACGGACGCATGCATGTGCTCGACGTACGCGTAGCCAAGGGTGAAAAGCTGCCGCCTGAAAAGTTTGTGGCCTGGAACAGCTTCTCGCGCGTGGGCGTCACGACGAATCGTGGCTACACCAGCATTGTGATCGACGCCGACGCGGCCACTGCGCTGGCCGACAAAGATTGGGATCACCTCACCGCAAAAGAGCACCGCGATCTCTCGCATGACGGCCCGGGATTCCCGTATTACTTGCGGCCGGGCGCGAAGACGCTTGTGATCGGCGCGGGCGGCGGCTACGACGTGGCGCGCGCGCTGGCATCGGGCAGCCACGACATCACAGCGGTGGAAATTAATCCCATCATCGCCAACAAAATCATGCGCGACCGCTTCGCCGAGGAAAGCCATCGCCTGTATTTCCGGCCGGAAGTTCATCTGGTGATCGAGGACGGCCGCTCCTTCGTGCGGCGCAGCACGGAAAAATATCAGGTGCTGCAAGCGACCTTGGTGGACACGTGGGCGTCCACAGCGGCGGGGGCGTTCGCGCTCTCGGAGAACAATCTTTATACGACAGACGCTTTCTACGATTACCTCACGCACTTGACGCCCGACGGCATGCTGGTGTTCACGCGCTGGGGATTCGATCCGCCGCGCGAATCGCTGCGGCTGGTCACGCTGGCGATGGATGCGCTGGCGCGCGTGGGCCAGAGCGATCCGGCGCGGCACGTGATGGTGGTGCGCGACGATGCTTCGAAATTGTACGGCTGGGGAGCGCAGGACACGGTTCTGATTTCGCTGCGACCGTTCACGGACGCCGACATCGCGCACGCGAAACAGTTGCTTTCGGAGACGAAATTGGAGCCCGTATATTTGCCGGGCGACGGCTCGCAATACACCTTTCGCGCAATTGTTGACGAGTCCGGATCCGCCGGCGTTTTGGCGCAGCTATCGCTACGACGTTTCTCCGGTAAGCGACGACCGGCCGTTTTTCTTTTACACGGTGCAGCCGCGCGATCTGTGGAACTTCGTCATGAACGCGAATACGGCGAGCGCGGATTACAAAGTCAATCGCGCGATTCCGCTGTTGTTCGCGCTGATCGCCGTCAGCATCGGCGCCACGCTGCTGATCCTGCTTCTGCCGCGGCTGGTGCTGGGGACGCGGCTGCCCAAACAAGAGGGCGTGTTTTTGTTCTTGATGTATTTTCTGTGCCTTGGCGCCGGCTATATTTTGATTCAGGTCGCGCTGATTCAGAAATTCGTACTGCTGCTGGGGCATCCCACTTACGCGTTAACCGTGATTGTCTTCTCCATGCTGGTTGCGTCCGGCGCTGGTAGCTTCTGGAGCCGTCGCGTGATCGCGGGCAACGACACGCGGCTGATGCGGGTGCTGGCGGGCGTCGCGCTGCTGGTTGCGCTGTTGGCATTCGCGGCTCCGGCGTTGACCGCGGGTGCGGTTTCGTGGCCGCTGCCGGCGAAGATGCTGATCACGGCGCTGGCCATCGCTCCGGCTGCATTTTTAATGGGCATGCCTTTCCCGAGCGGCTTGCGGCGACTGGAAGAACGGCACTCGCCGTCGGTGCGCTGGGCCTGGTCGCTCAACGCCGCGGCTAGCGTTCTGGGGTCAGGTGCAGCGATCGTGCTTGCCATCTACACCGGATTGCAGGCGACGCTGTTATTCGGCGGCGCGCTATATTTGATCGCGCTGGCCGTGATCCTGGCCACACGCGTGCAACGCTCGTGAACAGGAGCGGTCATGAAGACAACACGATTCATTGCGGGAGTCGCGTTCTTAAGCATTTTAGGGTTGGCGCAAGCGCAGCAGCGTCATGAAGATGCGGCGGGCGGCGGAGCCATTCACCAAATCATGAAGACGCCGTTCGTGCTGCCGGCGTTGCAATCCGAGTTGGGTCTTTCCGTACAACAGGTCGCTCAATTGCGGCAATTGAAGCAAGAAATGCTCGTTAAGGGGAAAGAAATTTCCGGCCAGATTGCGGCCAAGCGCCAGGAGTTGGAAGGGCTGCTAACGGTCGGAACATCCAAAGGCGCATTAGTGGAACGGCTTTACGAGCAGATCGGAAGCCTGCGCGGCCGCCAGCAATTTATTGGTTATGAAACGGCGCTCAAGATGAAAGCCGAGTTGACGGAACCGCAACGAAGCAAGCTGGCGGGCATGAAGCCGGATGAGTATCAGCAAGCGATGACGACGACCGACCGGATGGAAATGGCGCAATTTTTGGGCGCTGATAATCGCGCGACTCCCTAGCGGAAGTCGGATTCGAGTTCGGTACATCCCGCATAGATCGCAGCCGCGCTGCTCCTACGTTTTTCCACTTTCTCTCAGTCAGTCATGAAACATTTCGGAGTAAGATTGTTTTATGCAGACTTTTGACTTGGTGGTCATCGGCTCCGGGCCGGCCGGGCAGCGCGCGGCCATTCAGGCGGCGAAATCCGGCAAGCGGGTGGCGCTGGTTGAAAAAGTGGAATGCATGGGAGGCGTATGCATCAACACCGGCACCATCCCCAGCAAGACCATGCGCGAAGCCGTCCTGCATCTTTCTGGATATCAATATCAGAACGTCTACGGCGTGAACTATCGCGTGAAGGAAAAGATTTCGATGGCGGACCTGGCGTTCCGGGTGCAGCATGTGATCCGCACCGAAATCGACGTCACCATCTCGCAGTTGAACCGCAACAACATTGAAGTGCTGACGGGATATGCGACCTTCCTCGATCCGCATACGGTGCGGGTTACGTCAACACTAGGCGTAGCGGATCTCAAGGCGGAAACTTTTATCATCGCTACGGGAACCAAGCCGGCGGCGTCCGCGAAGGTACCCATTAACGGGCGGACGATCATTAACAGCGACCAGGTACTGGATATGCGGGAGATTCCGCGGACGCTGATTGTGGTCGGCGGCGGCGTGATTGGCGTCGAGTACGCTTGCATGTTCGCGACGCTCGGGGTGCGCGTGATTCTGATTGAAAAGCGGCCGCGTTTGCTGGAGTTCGCCGATGCGGAAATGGTGGAGGCGCTCTCCTATCATTTGCGCGATCAGCGCGTGACCATGCGGCTGAACGAAGAAGTTTCAAGCGTCGAAGAAACTGCCGACGGCAATGTGGTGGCGTATCTCGACAGCAAAAAGAGATTATCGGGCGATGCGCTGCTATACGCTGTGGGTCGGCAGGGCAACATCGATGAACTGGAGTTGGATAAGGCCGGCATCGTGGCGGATTCGCGCGGGCGCATTCCGGTGGATGCCAATTACCGGACGCAGCAGCCGCACATTTTTGCGGTGGGCGATGTGATTGGATTCCCTAGTCTGGCTTCGGTATCGATGGAACAGGGGCGCATGGCCGCGGCGATTGCGTTTCAGCGTCCGGCGCATACCAACCCGGCTACTTATCCGTATGGGATTTACACGATTCCGGAGATTTCTTTTATCGGCAAGACGGAAGAGCAGTTGACGGATGAAGATGCTCCTTACGAAGTGGGCGTGGCTTATTACCGCGAGATCGCACGCGGGCAGATTCGGGGCGATACCACGGGGCGGTTGAAGATTATCTTTCATCGTGAGACGCGCGAGATTCTGGGCGTCCACATTATTGGCGAGGGCGCTAGCGAATTGCTGCATATCGGCCAAGCGGTGATGGTGTTGAAGGGCACTATCGACTATTTCGTCGATAACGTCTTCAACTACCCGACGCTGGCGGAATGTTATAAGGCCGCGGCGTTCAACGGCCTTAACAAGCTGTCGCGATTTTAACGGCGATCGCGGTCGGCGCGCTGGAAGTCGGCGGAGCGAACGCGTCCGCTGCCGAAATCAACCGAGCAACTGAAGCGGAAGAGGTCCGGGCGGCCATCGCCGCGGCGAACTTCGAAGGTGCCGACTACCCAATCCTGGCGGCCGGGTTGATCGTCGATGGTGGTACGGCGGAAGTCGATGGGTGCGCCGCGCAGGCGGTCATTGGCTTGAGCGCGCACCGAGTCCTGGCAGACGCGAACGGCGTCGTCGACCGACATGCGGCCGCGATAACCGCGATCACGATCCGGGCCGCGATCACGATCGGGTCCCGGGCCGGGGCCACGATCGCCCTGGGGCGCATAGCCACCGCCTTGACCTTGCCAGAACATATCGAAGGTATAGCCTTCCGAGCCGTTGTCGGGATCGTCAATGCGCACCACCGCAGGGCCGCCCCGGCGTGGGTCGCCGACCAGTTTTTGAGAGCCGCGGCCGTCGACGCCCTGGAAGCGGAAATTCACCGGATTGGGCGGCATGGGAGACGTGCATTCGAAGCGGCGCCATTGCGGCGGCTGGCCGAACACGTTGCGCAAGATCGCACGGTCGCCGCGGATTTCCACTTCGGCCGCTCCGTCCACCACTACTTCGATGGTGCACCTGCCCTCAGGGCCGCCGCCACCAGTAAAATTTGCTCTTCGTTCCATGGTTTGGGCGTGGGCCACGCCGCCCAAAAGCCCAAAAAACGCCGTTATGCAATACACTCGTCGATACATTTATCACCCCTGCGGAGAGTTGTAGCACATGAAAGGCCATGTTGGAGAAACACTTATTCGCTCTGCCGCCTCCTATATATCGGGAGCGTCTGGCTGTCACAATAGGAATGGAAAGACGGGAATAGAAAGAAGACGATGGAGACGGAACACACCCCTACGCGAGTCCTGGTTGTAGACGATGAAGAAAGCCAGCGGACGGCCTTAGCCGGCATGATCGCCTTATGGGGCTATTCGGTCGAGACGGCCACCGATGGTCAGGACGCCCTGGATAAACTGGCCGGCTTTCGGGCTCACGTGATCGTGACCGACCTGAATATGCCGCGCATGACCGGGCAGGAGTTGCTGCAGCGGCTGAAGGAACAAGGAAACGGACCGGCGGCGATTGTGCAGACGGCGTTCGGGAGCCTGGAAACCGCTCTGTCGCTGATTCACGATCTGGGGGCCTTCTGGTTTCTGGAAAAGCCGGTGCAATCGCAGGCGCTGCGGCTGTTGATCGAGCGTGCTGTGGCGCAGCAGGGCCTGGCGGAACATGCGGAGCGGCTGGAACGCGAGTTGGGCTACCACGGCGTTCTGGGCGAGATGACCGGCGGGTCGCCTAAAATGCAGGAGGTGTTCGCGCTGATCCAGCAGGTGGCTCCGAGCCGGGCGGCAGTGCTGATTACGGGCGAGAGCGGGACGGGCAAGGAATTAGCGGCGCGGGCGATTCATAATTTGAGTCCGCGGCGGAGCGGGCCGTTTGTGGCGATTAATTGCGCGGCGCTGCCGGATACGCTGATCGAGAGCGAGCTGTTCGGGCACGAGAAGGGCGCGTTCACGGGCGCCCTCGAACGACGGGCGGGGTGTTTCGAGCTGGCGCAAAACGGCACGGTATTGCTGGACGAAATCGGCGACATGCCGCTCGGGACGCAGGCCAAGCTGCTGCGGGTGCTCGAAGACCAGCGGGTGCGGCGGCTAGGCGGGAAGACGGAAACCCAACTGGATGTGCGGGTGGTGGCGTCCACCAATTCGCCGCTCGAAACGGCCATGCGCGAGGGCAAGTTCCGCGAGGATTTGTTTTACCGGCTGAACGTGTTTCCGGTGCCGTTGCCGCCGCTGCGCGACCGGCTGGATGACGTTCCGGATCTGGTGGCGGCGCTGCTGGCGGATATGAATCGCAAGCATTCGACGAAAGTCGCGGAAGCGGCGCCGGCGGTGCTGGAGATTCTGCGCACGCATTCCTGGCCGGGGAACGTGCGCGAACTGCGCAACGTGATTGAGCGCGCGGCTATCTTGGCGAGCGAGGGAACCATTCGCGTGGAACACCTTCCGCTCACTTTCCATGGAAGCGGCGCAGGCGCGCGGCCGGCGTCGGCAGCGGCGGCAGCTTCGTCGGGCGGCCACGCGGCGTCGAATGGCAGTGAGCTGCGGGTTCCGGTGGGATCGACCATCGAATTCGCGGAGCGGGCGTTAATCGAGTTGACCTTGGAGCACACCAAGAACAACAAGACGCGCGCCGCCGAGATCCTGGGCATCAGCCAGAAAACCCTGTTTAATAAACTAAGGGAGTATGGCGCCCAGGACGCACCGGGCGCCGCCTGACGCTCAATGTCCCTGCGGCTTCGCCTGATTCTTCTTACTGTCGCGCTGGTTACCGTGGTGGTGGTGGTGCTCTCCGGGCTGTACTTGAACAGCCTGGTGGATTCACTATCGGCGACGGCGCTCGACCGCGCGCAACTGGCGAGCCAGCAGGTCAACGCGTATCTCAACGACCGCATCAATCGCGTTTCGCCGGAGAGCCAACCTGCGGACAAGCCATCGCGGGAGACGCCGGCGCCGGCGAGTTTCGACGAAACCAAAGAAGTGTGGCGCGCGATTGTGTCGAGCGATCCCGAGGTGGCCGCGATGCTGTTCCGCACCATGGCGCTTTCGGCGGCGCTGGCGGAGATCAATGTGGCGGGGCAGGACGGGGTGATTCTGGCGTCGTCGAATCCCTCACGCGTGGGGCAAGCACAGGCGCGCCTGGAAAATTTCGCGGATTGGCGCAACCGATCCTTGTACCGGCGGCTGACGGATTTGATTGTGCGGCGGCCGGATTACCAGGTGGTGGTCACGCTGGGCGTGGAACAGCAGCCGATTTTCTCGATCCAGGTGGTGACTTCGAGCGTATTTTTGCTGGATCCAATTTTGCCGCAGGTGAAGACGGTGGCGGAAGTGGCGGCGGGCGCGCTGCTGGTGTCGCTGCTGCTGGCGGGCTTTGCGACCAGCCGGGCGCTGCGTCCGCTGAAGCGCATCGAAGAAACCATCGATCGCATCGCGCAAGGGAACTTTAGCGGCGATGAGGGGCGGCGGCCGCAGAACGAGTCGCGGGAATTTGCGGCGCTGGAAAGCAAGCTGAATCTGCTGGGGCAGAAATACAGCGGAGCGCGCGAGGACAACACCAATCTGAAGCGCAGCCTGGACGATAAGATTGCCAGCGTCGCGTCGCAATTCGATGTGGCTTCGCGGCTGGCGGCGATCAGCCGCATCAGCGGGGGCGTGGCGCATGAGATCAAGAATCCGTTGAACGCAATTGCGCTGCGGCTGGATCTGCTGCGGGCGCATGCGGAAGGCCACCAGGACGGGGATATGATTCCGGAGATCGATGTGTTGTCGAAGGAAGTCCGGCGGCTGGATCGCGTGGTGAAGACGTTTCTGGATTTTTCGCGGCCGCTGGAGGTGCGGTTCGCGGAGGTGGATCTGGCGGCGCTGGCAGGGGAAGTGGCGCATTTGATGACGCCGCAGGCTAAGCTGGCCGGGGTCGAGATGCATTTTGAAGCTCCCGCGGAACCGGCGCTGATCCGAGGCGATGCGGACTTGCTGAAGCAGACGCTGCTGAATCTGGTGACCAATGCGCTCGAGGTGATGAAGAACGGCGGGCATCTGCGGCTGAAGGTGGAGCGCGCGGGGGACTCGGTTGTCGCGGAAGTGGCGGACGACGGGCCGGGGATTCCGCCGGAAGTTCGCGACAAGGTTTTTCAACTGTACTTCACGACAAAGGAACGGGGGTCGGGCATCGGACTGGCCCTTACTTACCGGGCCGTTCAGTTACATAATGGTACTGTCGACTTTACCAGCGAGATCGGCCGGGGAACTACTTTCCGCCTACAGTTTCCTGCGTTGGCTCATCATGTCTAGATTGCGGCAACTTCCATTGATTCTCGCGATGTCGTTGGGCACAACGTCGTGCTTATTCCAGAAGAAGACGGCTGCGCGCGTGTTTGTGCCGCCTCCGCCGGCGGTGCGGCCTAGCGTGGCGAGCGTGGTGCCGGAGATTCCGGAGGCTCCGCAGGTTGAACTGGACTCGGAGATGCCGCAGATTGAAGGTTTCCCAGAGAGTTTGCCGGCGAATGCGGGTCCGCCGCCTCCGGTGCCGACGAGGCGTACGCCCCCGCCCGTTCGAGCTACAGCGCCGCCGCCAGCGGTGATACCGACGGAGCCCCCGGCGACCATTCCGAAGTTGGGGCAGATCTTCACGGCGGACCAACAACGGGAATACAACCGGAGCCTGGATGAGAGTTTGGATCGCGTGCGGAAAGTGCTGGGAAGTGTCGCGGGGAAGAATCTAAACCCCGAGCTGGCGCAGATTGTGGGGCGGATTCAGACCTTCCAAAAACAAGCAGAGCAGGCGCGAGAGCAAGATCTGGTGACCGCAGTCAACCTGGCGAGGCGTGCAGACCTCCTCGCGCAAGACCTCGTCAAGCGCCTGCCCTAGATGGCCGTCAGGTCGGAGGGGCTGGCGGCCAACTCGAAGGACGCCGCGCCGGCAAGAGTGCCCGCGCGACGCGCGAACCGTTAGATCTCCGGAACGTAAATGCGGACGTCGACCTTGCGGCCTTGCGCCCGTTCTTCACGCGTTTTCTGATCTCCTTCAGCCACGCCGGTACCCAGCATGGTGATGTTGCGCAGCGGAACTTTATGGCTGGCCAAGTAACGGGCCACGGCCTGCGCGCGTTCCTGGCTCAACTCGTCGTTATAAACGGAAGAGCCGGTTTTGTCGGTGAAACCCTGGATCTCGACGACGTAGCGGTTGATTCCATCCAAGGACTGCACGAAGCTATCGAGCTGCGCCTTGGCTTCATCGCTGAGGCTCTTGCGGTTGAAGCCGAAGAGCACGGTGTCGGATTTGGTCATCTTAAACTTGCCGTTGCGGACATCTTCACGCAGGGTATCGACGTTCTTGGCGGCGGTGGTTCCGGCTTCAATTCCCTGCTGGCCCTTGGCATCGGCGGCGCTGGCCGCGCCGGCGGCGGCGGACGCTTTGGCATCGGCGGCGGCAGCGGCGTTGCCTGCTGCTACGGCTTTGGCGTCGGTATCGGTGAGGCGCTCTTTGGTGCGCGACAGATCCTTATCCACGGCGTCGATCTGGGACGTGTTGGCGGTGATCTTGGTGTCCTGCTCGGTGTTCTTGGCTTCGGCCGTCGAGACGCGCTGTTCTACCGGCGCGATGGACTTGGCAACATATTTCTTGGTGGCGCAGCCGGTTCCCAGAAGACTTAAAGCCAGGCTGCCTGCGATCAAAATACTATTTTTCATTCGTTCGATTCCCTCCGGACATTCGATGCCCGCAAATTTTTGACTACAGCGGCGCGCTCGTTGTGAACCGGCTGCACGTTCCGGCCATCCGAGGCGCCCCAATCGGTACGAGCCGTCGTACCGCCTGCTGTCGTGCTGTAACTGGTGGTTTCTACCGGACACCTGGATCTCCGTAAATTTTCCCAGGTAGAGACCGGTAAATTCTGCCTAAAAACGCACGTAAAGCTTTGATTCCGTTCGGTACTGCACTGCACGGCGGGACTTAGAGCACGCTCCCGGCCAAACTCAGGGCAAAACCTTACTGAGCTAGCGGGTGGAGACGCCAACGGGCGTAGGAGACGAAGACGGTGAGGACGCCGACAACGAAGGGGATGAGCGCCAGGGCGGCGCTTATCGTCGTCACAGTGATGGCGGTGGCGCCGATCATTATGATGGTCAGGCAGGCGGCAGCCAGCGGCGTCAGGCCGGGGCGGATGCGGAGTGCGCCGGGGAGAATCAGCCCGAGAGCTCCGGCGATTTCGGCGACGCCGATGAAACGGAGGAAGGCGGCCGAAAGCGGCGTCCCCGCGGTCAACTGCGCGGCGGGCATGACTAACTTAGTTCCACCGGCGAACAGGAAGACTAAGGCGAGCAGAGCTTGGACAATCCAGAGGGCGCGGTTCATGATCCACTTGATTCCAAAAATTCTGCCAGGCGGGCAAGGGTTTGATTGCCGCCTTCGATGGCATTGTGAGTCTTCACGATCCAATTGCGTTCTTCAGCGGTGGCAAACGTGGTGCGCATCGTTAAGCGCGTTTTGCCGTTGTCGTCTTCGAAAGTCACGGTGGCTTGAAATTTGGGGGTGGGACCGTGGAGATAGACCAGGCGCTCGGGTTTGACGATTTCCAGGTATTGATTTTCGTTCAGGTAATCGGTGCCGTCGGGGCCGTGCATGATGAAGCGCCAGTGGCCGCCGGGGCGGACGTCCATTTCGTGCACGGTGATGGTGAAGCCGTTGGGGCCATACCAGCGGCCGATGTGCGCGGGGTCGGTCCAGGCGGCGAAGACTAGTTCGCGAGGGGCGTTGAAGGTGCGGGTGATTACGATTTCGCGGGCGCTGGTCAATTTCTCGGCAAGTTTGTCGAGACTCTGCGACCAACCGGCTTCCATGCCTTCGAGCATGTACGGGGCTTGCGGGACCAAACCTTTGGCGCGGGTGACGAGAGTGAGTTTGGTTTTGCCGTTTTCGTCGGCGAAGGTCACGCTGGTCAGACCTTCGAGCAAGAGGTTACTGGCGGTGTCGAGGGCGTTGTTGGTGAAGACCAGGCGTTCGGGCGCGAGGATTTCGCGATACACGCCGCCGCAGGGATATTCGCCACCGTTAGGGGCGCGCATGACGATGCGCCAGGCACCGCCTGGCTTCACATCGAGCTCGCAGACAGGGTTGGTCCAATTTTTCGGGCCGAACCATTGGGCCATGTGGTGACGGTTGGTCCAAGCTTCGAAGACCAGGGCGCGCGGGGCGTCGAATATGCGCGTGATGGTAACTTCGCGCTCCATCGGTAATTCCTGTGCGGGGGCCGGGCTATTTTTTGCGGGCATGTTTTTTCTCTTTCTTTTTTAGTTCCATCAGGTACGCATCCAGGCGATCGAAGCTTTGATCCCAGAAGCGGCGGTAGTGTTCGATCCAGCCGGCGACGTCTTTGAGCGGGGCGGCGTCGAGGCGGCAGGGGCGCCACTGGGCTTCGCGGCCGCGGGCGATTAAGCCGGCTCGTTCCAAAACTTTGAGGTGTTTGGAGACGGCCGGCATGCTCATCGCGAAAGGCTCGGCTAGTTCTGTGACGGAGGCTTCGCCGGTGGCCAGGCGGGCGAGGATGGCGCGCCGGGTGGGATCGGCCAGGGCGGCGAAGGTATTGCTGAGGTGATCGGGCTGCATTCTAATTAACTAAATAGTTAAATAACTACACGGTTAAATATACGCGTTAGCGGAACTTCTGTCAAGCGCATTTTTTGCGGCGTTGGATAATGAGAGCATGTCTTTTCCGGTGCAACGTCCGCGGCGGCTGCGGGTTTCGGCGTCTATGAGGCGGCTGGTTCGAGAAACGCATTTGGAGCCGTCGCAATTGGTGTTGCCGCTGTTTGTTTGTCCGGGTGAAGGCGCACGCAACCCGATTTCTTCTATGCCGGGGCAGGCGCAGCTCTCTGTCGACGAGCTGGTGAAGGAATGCGAGGCGGTGCGCGCGCTGGGCGTCGGGGGCGTGATGCTGTTTGGGATTCCGGAGACTAAAGATGACCAGGCTTCGGGGGCTTACGCTCATGACGGGATTACGCAGCAGGCGGTGCGGGCTGTCAAGAAAGCTGTGCCGGAGTTGATCGTCATGACGGATGTCTGCAATTGCGAATACACTAGCCACGGGCACTGTGGGAAAGTCGTGGGGAACGACGTCGACAATGACGCTACCCTTGAGTGGCTGGCGAAGACGGCTGTGTCGCATGCGCGGGCGGGAGCGGACATGGTGGCTCCGTCGGACATGATGGACGGGCGGGTGGGATTTATTCGCGAGGCGCTCGACTCGCACGGGTTTTCTAACACGCCGATTTTTGCTTACGCGGCGAAGTTTGCTTCAGTGTTCTATGGGCCGTTTCGCGAGGCGGCGGAATCGACTCCGCAGTTTGGCGACCGGCGTAGTTATCAGATGGATCCGTCGAATGGGCGCGAGGCGATGCTGGAGATGGAACTGGATCTGGAAGAAGGCGCGGACATGCTGATGGTGAAGCCGGCGGGGCCTTATCTGGATTTGATCCGGCAGGCGCGCGATCGTTTTGATGTGCCGATCGGCGCCTACCAGGTGTCGGGGGAGTACGCGATGATTCATGCGGCGGCGCAGAACGGGTGGATCGATCTGGACCGCGCGATGATGGAGTCGCTCACATCGATACGCCGCGCGGGGGCGGGCGTCATCCTCACGTACTTTGCGCCGGATGTGGCGCGGGCTTTAGCTTAGCGGGGTTTGGGCTTCCAGAGTCCCAGGGGCGCGCCGGTGGGGTCGACGATGATGCTCAGCCAGCCCATGTCGGCGACTTCGGTGACGTCGCGCATGACTTTGGCTCCCAGCGATTTGGCCTTGGCGGTGGAGGCGGCGATATCGTCGACTTGAACGTACGCCAGCCAGGACGAGGGGGCGCCGGGGATCATTTGCTGCATCAATCCACCACCGGGTCCGCCGCCGGGGGCGATGGTGGTGTAGGTCATCCCGGGCATGTCCATATCCTGAAGCTTCCAGTCGAAGAGGCTGGTGTAAAAGGTTTTGGCTTTGCTGACATCGGTGCTGCTCAGCTCGATGTGTACGAATGGGTTTGGCATGAATTGCTCCTTTTCTAGAATGTAGACGATTGGGGACGCGTGAAATCGACAGGAAATTTTTGTTACCGTCTAAGGCATATGCGCGCGACTCTACTTTTGACGTTGGCGGCGATGGTAAACGCTTCGGCGCACGATCTTTATCTCATGCCGGAGCGCTTTCACGTATCGAGGGGCGAGACGGTCGGGGTAGCGGTCCATGATGGCGATGCGTTTCCCGACAGCGAGGTCAGTGCGGCTCTGCAGCGGTTGCGGGATGCTTCGCTGCGCGGGGCGCAGGGGGCTGCAAAAGTTCTCAATCTACATGTAGACGGAAGGCGCGTTACAGGGAGCGTTACCGTGCCGGGTAACGGCGATCTGCTTCTAACGGTGCGAACTATTCCGAACTTTATTATGCTGGAGGCCGATAAATTCACCGCCTATTTGAAAGAGGAAGGGTTGACGCAGGTGATCGAAGCGCGTGCGCGGTCGGGCGATACAGCCAAAGCCGGGCGTGAGCGGTATAGCAAGTTCGCGAAAGCGATTCTGCTGGCGGGCACGCCGGACGACGAATACCGTCATGCAGTAGGGCACGCGATCGAGATTGTTGCGGACAAGAATCCGTATCAACTGAAAGCGGGCGATGCGCTGCCGGTGCGGGTCCTGTTTCGTGGGGCGCCGGCGGAGGGACTGCAATTGGAAGCGGCCTGGGCGGGGCCCGGAGGCAGCAAGGTTCAGGTGATCGGCAGAACTGACGTCCAGGGAAAAATCACAGTGCCGCTTACGTCGGCCGGGAAGTGGCGGCTGCACAGCCTTAAGATGGAGCGCTGCGCCGACGCTTCTGCTGCCGACTGGGAGAGTTATTGGGCGAGTCTCACATTCGAGATTCGGTGAGCACTAGAACGCAGCAACGGATCGCATGGGGGCTGGTGGGCTGGTGCATCGTCTTCCTGGTGGTGCTGGCGGGGAGACCCTCGTTCACGAATGCGTCGCTGCCGGTGCGGGGGGTGGCGGACCCGGTGGTGGCGCTGCAGATGGCGCGCAATGCGGATGACGTGGAGGCGGTGCTGAGCGATGCGCCTAGTCCCGACCGCGAAGTGATGCGGGTGAAACAATACGTCGACTTTGGATTGATCGCGGGGTATTTCGGGTTGGCACTGGTGATTGGTTTCGCACTGCGGCGCAGTGGACGCGGGCGCATGGCTTGGTTGGTGGTGATTATGGGGGTCCTGGCGGCGTTCCACGATGTGCGCGAAAACCTGATCACGCTACGGGTTGTGAATCTCAGTTTGAGTCAGGTCACAACGGCGATGCTGGACCAGCTGCGGCTGATCAGTATCGGCAAGTGGGTGTTCCTGGCGGCGGCCAGCGTGGTTCTCGCGACGGTAACGGTGCGGCAGCGGGCTTGGCAGTTACGGACGGCTGCGGCGCTGGGCTTGGCGGGGGCGGCGTTGACGGTGGCGGGATTGTTCTATAACGCGATTCTGGTTTGGGGCGGGCTGCTGATGGTTCTCGGGCTACTGCTGACCGCTGCTACGCTAAAAGTGATTACACATGAATCCGCTTCTTAACATTTCTTTTCGAGTTCCATTCGACCAGATCCAGGCGTCGCAGGTGGAATCGGCTATAGACGAATTGCTGGCGGATGCAAACCGGCGGCTGGGGGAGACGATTGCGAGTGCGGAGCCGCTGCATGCTCTCGACACCATGACGGAGCGGCTGGAATACGCGATGAACGTGGTGCGGCATCTGGAGAGCGTGGCGACGACTCCGGAATTACGCGCGGCGTTCAATGCGGTGCAGCCGAAGGTCAGCGTGTTTTATTCGAGCTTGACGCTGAATGAGGACTTGTGGAACGCGATCAAGCGTTATGCGGCTACGGCGGAGGGGAAATCGCTGACGGGGGCGATGAAGCGGTATCAGACCAAGACCATCGATTCGTTCCGGCGGCATGGAGCGGATCTGCCTCCGGCGGGGAAGGCGCGATTGAAGGAGATCGACGTTGCGCTCACCGAGGCGACGACTAAATTCTCTGAGAACGTTTTGGATTCGACGAACGCTTATGAGTTGGTGTTGACGGACGAGAGGAAGCTGGCGGGGCTGCCGCCGGCTGCGGTCGCGGCCGCCAGGGCTTCAGCGGAGTCCAAGGGGAAGGCGGGGTGGCGGTTCACGCTGCATGGGCCGAGTTATCTGGCGCTGATGACTTATCTGGATGACGGTCCGATTCGCGAACAGGTTTGGCGGGCTTATAATTTGCGCGGGGCCGAGGCGCCTTTCGACAATCGCGGGCTGCTCAAAAAAATTCTGGATCTACGGCGCGAGAAGGCGGTGTTATTGGGCTTCCGCGATTTTGCGGATCTAGTGTTGGACGATCGCATGGCGCACACGGGCGCCACGGCGCAGAAGTTCCTGGACGATCTGCGGGTGCTGACCGAGCCGCGATTCAAGGACGAGAACGCGGCGCTCGAAAAATTCGCGGGGAAGGCGCTGGAGCCGTGGGACGTAGGGTATTGGGCGGAGAAGCAGCGGGCGGCGCTGTATGACTTCGATGAGGAAGCGCTGCGTCCGTACTTCTCGTTGGATAACGTCGTGAAGGGGATGTTCGAAATCTTCGGGCGCATTTTTGGGATTCGCGTGGAGCAGGAGACGGGCGTTCCGGCGTGGGATGCGGAGGTCAAGTGCTACGCGATCTACGATGCTGCTAGCGGGGCGAATCTTGGATCGTTTTATGCGGACTGGTATCCGCGGGAAAACAAACGCGGCGGGGCTTGGATGGATTCGTTGATCACGGGGAACCCAAGTGAGCGGCATCCGCACCTGGGGTTGATCTGTGGAAACTTGACGCCTCCGGTGGACGGCAAACCGGCGCTGCTGACGCATCGCGAGGCGGAAACTATTTTTCACGAGTTCGGGCATCTGCTGCATCATCTATTGAGCCGGGTGGAAGTGCGTAGCTTGGCGGGGACAAGCGTGCCGTGGGATTTCGTGGAGCTGCCGTCGCAGATTATGGAGAACTGGTGCTGGGAGCGGGAGTCACTGGATCTGTTCGCGCGGCACTGGCAGACGGGGGAGAGGCTGCCGGAAGAGTTGTTCCAAAAAATGAAGCGGGCGAAGACTTTTCGCGGGGCTAACGTGCAGATGCGACAGTTGGGATTTGGGATCGTCGATCTGGCGCTGCATCGCTTGTGGGACGGGCAGAGCGACGTGGTGAAGTTCGCGCGCGGAGTGTTAGTGCCGTTCGTGTCGGCGCCGTTGCCGGAGGACTACGCGATGATTACGGGATTTACGCACTTGTTTTCTAGTCCGGTGGGATACGGGGCGGGCTACTATTCCTATAAGTGGGCCGAGGTGCTGGACGCCGATGCCTTCACGCGCTTCCGCAAGGAAGGGGTGTTTAGCGCGGTGGTGGGGCGTGATTTCCGCGATAAGATTTTGGCGCGGGGGGATAGCGAGGATCCGGCGGTGCTGTACCGGTCGTTCATGGGTCGCGATCCGGATCCGAATGCGCTCCTGGAGCGGAACGGACTGCTCTAGCGGGGCTGGGGAATCACGAACAGCGAGAAGTGGGCGAGCATGCGGCCCATGAAGCTATCGCGTTCGGAGAGGTTGATCCAGGAGACGCGCTGTTCGTCGTCGTCATCGGCGAAGAAGCCGACGCCGCCGCGCTTCAGGCGAGGATCGGTCCAGGAGCTGATGGCTTGGCCGTTCAAGAAGGTGATGAAATGATCGTCCTGCACGGAGACGCGTACGCGATAGTTTTCGCCACGCGCGAGGGTGACGGGCAACGGAAGCTGCACGCGGTCATACTCATGGCCGTTCAACATGGCGAAGTGCACTAATCCGGCGTTGGGCTCCTGACCTGGTTTTGTGATAACGATCTTCGCGCCGTAGTAATTCGCAGCGTTGGTGGCACGGAAGGCCCAGCTCATGCTGCGTTTTTCGATCTGGCCCTGGAATTCCATCTGGTAATTTTCCAGACTGGTGGTGCGGGTCCAGATGCGCAGGCTACCGGGGGCTACCAGCGTGGGAGCGGTGGGGATTTTCCAATGCGGGTCATCGACATGCGCAATATTGGCGGTGCGCAGGGTGGACGTGGCCCAATCCGAGATGCCGACGCGGAAGTCCTGGTGGAGCGTGACGGGGGCGCTATCGCGCACTAATTCGCCGATGGAAACGGCAGCGCGCTCGACTAAACCTTGGCGGGTTCCGGGATCGGCTGGCCCTGAGGGAAAAGAGCTGCCGCGAGAACCGGAATTGCCGGGAAGCATCAGCATAGCGACCAGGAGTGCGCCCAGCGTGAGAAACGCGAAGACAGAAGCGGTCTGGCTGGAACTATTTGGGCGATGCTTCTTGCGCGTTTTGGCGACCGACCAGATTTCCTGATCTTCTTCCTCATCGCGGAGAGCGTTGGCGGAGGCCAGGCGTGCTTCTTTGCGATGTTCGGCCGAGCAATATTGCCGGTCGACCATGGTCCGTAGCCACCCGATCTCTTTGCCGCATAAAAAGCACAGCATATATAACGATACGATCTGAATCTGACAGCCCGATTTTAACAGCCGCCCCCTCGAATGAAACCGGTCTAAGTGAAGAAACGCTAGGGTCCTGCCACCTCCCTCCCATTCGTTCTAAGGCGAACCTCTTAGTGGGGACCCTACTTCCGTGATATGACCCACGGCGGGAACTCGCACTATCAGGCATCTATTCGTCATATGACGGTGCTGACTTTAGGGGGTACGACTAGCGATCAAAAGACAAACGGTAGCCGACGCCGGGTTCAGTTTGGAGGTAGCGGGGACGGGCGGGGTCCTGCTCGAGTTTGCGGCGGAGTTGGGCGACGTAGACGCGCAGGTATTGGGATTGTTCGGTGTGCTGGGGGCCCCAGACTTCGTTGAGCAACTGGCGTTGCGTCACGACGCGGCCGGCGTGTTTGATGAGGACTTGCAGGAGTTTGTATTCGTTGGGGGTGAGGTGGACTTCCTGGCCTCCGACGGTGATGAGGCGTCTTTCGAAATCGGCTTGGACGTTGCCGAAGCGGACGATGGCGTCGGCTCCGTCGGGGGTGAGGGGGGCGGCGCGGCGGAGGGCGGCGCGGATGCGGGCCAGCAGTTCTCCGACGGCGAAGGGTTTGGCGACGTAATCGTCGGCGCCGAGATCGAGCGCAGCGATTTTGTCTTTTTCCTGGCCGCGGGCGGAGAGGACGACGATGGGCATTTGGCTCCAGGAGCGGATTTCGCGGATGATGTCGAGGCCGTCGCGATCGGGGAGGCCGAGGTCGAGGAGCACAAGATCGGGCTGGCGGGCGGCGGCTTGGGCGATGCCTTCGGCGGCGGTGACGGCTTCGTGAAACTGATACTCTTCGGCGGCGAGGGTGGCGCGCAGGAAGCGGCGGATTTGCGGGTCGTCTTCGATGACCAGGATGAGGGCCTTCATGGACGAGCATCCACCTTCATCAGTGCATCGAGAGGAAGGCGGATGCGGAAGATGGCGCCGCCGCCGGGGCGGTGGAGGGCTTCGATGGTGCCGCGGTGGGCGGTGACAATGGCGCGGCAGATGGCGAGTCCTAAGCCGGCTCCGCGGACGCCTTCCGATTTTCCGCGGTAGAACTTTTCGAACAGGCGCTTCTCTTCTCCGGGTGCGAATCCTGGGCCGCGGTCGCGGACTTCTAACTGTACGGCAGCGGGCGTGGCTTCGGCGGCGATCTCAATGGGGCTGGCGGGGGGGCTGTATTTGGCGGCGTTCTCGATGAGATTGACCAGCACTTGCCCTAGTAGAACATCATCCACGTTCACCAGGGGCAGGTCTTCGGGCAGCGATAGTGACATCTCACGGCCGGCTAGCTGCGGTTCTAGGCGCTGCAGGGCAGAGCCTACGATTTCCTCCAGCGGGTAGAGATCGCGGCGGAGTTCGACGCCGGATTCGAGGCGCGTCATGTCCAGCAGATTGCCGACCAGGCGGCTGAGGCGCAGGGCTTCTTCGGAAATGCTTTCGAGTAATTCGTCGCGCACTTCGGGAGTCAGCTTGTCGCTTTGCGAACGCAGCGTGGTGGCGGCGCCGGTGATGGAGGCGAGCGGGGTCCGCAGATCGTGGGACACGGCGCTGAGGAGCGAGCTGCGCATTTCTTCGGTTTCCATTTGCATGCGGGCTTCGTCGGCGGCGTTTTGGCTGAGTGTACGCTCGATGGCCAGGGCGGTTTGGTTTGCGAAGAGGTCAAGGAGGTGGTGTTGATCGGGCTTTAGCGTTTCGCCGCGGGGGCCGGGGAGAATGGCCATTACGCCTACGATGCGGCTCACGCCTTTTAGCGGTATGTAGGTGGCGGAGGCTTCGGGGAAGCGCTCCATTCCCTTCCCGGCTTTGCGCCCGTGATCGAAGACGGCTTGGGCGATTTCTTCTTCGGCGGTCGAGATCAGCAACTGGTTGGAGGTGCGTTTGCGGAAGGAGATGCGGCCGTCTTCGGGGAGGAAGATGGTGACATGAGAGCCGAATACTTGTTCGGCTACTTCGGTGGCGGCGAGGGCGGCGTCGAACACGCGGGTTTGCGCGGCGAGGCGGCGGGAGAGGCGGTAGAGCGCTTTGGTGCGCGATTCGCGATCGACCGCGCTGGCGGCTTGGGCGCGGATGCGCGAGGTTTGGGCGCTGATCACGAGCGCGACGGCTAGCATGCCGGCGAAGGTGATGAGGTATTCGTACTCGGAGACTTGAAACGTCAAATACGGCGGTACGCAGAAAAAATCGAAGGCGGCGACGCTGAGGAAGGAGGCCATCACGGAGGCGCTGCGGTTGCAGCGGGTGGCAACGGCGACGACGCCCAGGAGATAAACCATCGCCAGGTTGGTCGCGGCTAAGTACGGGCGCAGGAGCAGGGCTGCTAGGGTGGCGATACCCACGATGAAAACGGCGAGCGCGTACTCGCGCCAGGAGGCAGGGAGGGCGCGAGGGTGGGGTTCGCCTTCCGCTAGTTCAGCAGCGGTGTCGTCCGTGGGCGTGGGTTCGGCGTGGCTGGCCACGCTTCCATTATGACGGCCAATCAGTCGTCGCTTGACAGGGGAGCGGGTAGCTCGATCTCGCCTTCGTGGCGATGAACGGCGCTTTCGACCTGCTTCAGAATGCGCAGGCGTTCAGCGCTTTGTAGTTCTTCGTCCAGGCGTTGGAGGGCTACGCCCACTACATCCCGGTGGTGGAGTTTTGAACCGACGCCTTCCTGTTCGGTCAAGCGCCGCCAGATGTTGTGCAGCAGGTCGACATCTTCGGGCCATAGCCGCGGCGGGTGCGGACCTAGGTTGACATAGGTCGACGGGCGGCCGGTCTGGGTGATTTCGAGCGAGAACGGGTGGCGGGGAGGGGGCTGCTGTTCCCAGGCGAGTCCAATCCTGTGCGCGAGTTCGTCGGATTCCATGCGCGGGGAAACGCCAACTACCAGCTTCGAGGCGCGCAGGCTGGTGGCGGTTTGGACTAGCGCGTCAAAGGGGTCTACGGCGGGGACGACTAACAGCTCCACACTCTTCCCTTCTTTTTCGGCGAGTGTCACCACGTGCGTGAACAGCTCCTGTTCATAGCCGGCAAAAAGTTGGTCGTCACGGAGTTCGTATTCGCCGGCGCCGGTGGAGAGCTGGCGGACGGTCATCACGACGATGTCGTGACGGCGCATGTTGGTTTTCTCGAGCGTCTTTTGCAGATGGTGCATGCGATGGTAATCGCGAACGGCCACCAATACGCAGCCGGGGCGGGCGCGCAAGGTTGCGGCGGAAACTTGGGACTGGTGGTCCAGATTGAACTTTTCGAGATCGCTGCGATGTTCCAGTTTCTTGCGAGCGTTGATGCGCTCGGAAATCATGAACAGGGTATAGAGAAGGATGGTGAAGGTGACGCCGTAAATGGTGGCGATTTTTTTCGAGAACAGGTTGGCGATGGCTACAAGGAAGAGCGTGGATGTGGTCAGGCCCAGGCCGATGGGGATCTCTTTGCCGGCGATGTGGATGTTCCAGCCCATTTTGTATTCCTGATCGTGGCGCTGGTAGCGCAGGACCAGGACGCCCAGGGCTTTGAGCGCAAAACTCCAGACGACACCGAAGGCGTAGGCTTCTCCTAACAGGAAGACGTCGCCACGGCTGGCGAGGATCGTTAAGATCTGCAGGATCGCCATGGTGTTCAGGATGCGGTAGGTGGTGCCGAATTTTTTGTGGGGCTTGCGGAACCAATCGAGCAGGACGCCGTCTTCGGCTACGCGATTCAACACGCCGTTTACGCCGATCAAGGAGGTGTTGACGGCGCCGGCCAGAATCAGGACTCCGACGATGACGATGAAGACGTGAAAGACGAGCTTGAGGGCTTCGGGCCCGGCGAAGTTCATCACCAGGCCGCCGATCATGTTGTCGTAATACATGCTGCGGGTGGAATCGGGAATGATCATCACGGCGAGCAGCGAGATGATGCCGGTGCAGATCACGGCGTAAGTGCAGACGATGTTCGCGGTGATGCGCAGGTTTTTGAGTTTGGGATACGCAACTTCGCGGTAGACCTGCGCCAGGGTTTCAAATCCGCTCATAGCCAGTAGCGAATGGCCGATGGACACCATGATCACGACGAAGGAGATTTTGGCGAAGTAGGTTCCGGCTAGCCAGCCTAGCGATTCATTGGTCAGGTGCAGGTTCGACGGCGTGGGAGCGGCGGGAGCTTCGCGTTGCCGCGCATCAGCAGCGTTATGGGCGCCCAGATCAGGATGATGACCACCATCACCGTGGTGATCTGCATGATTCGCAGGGCTTTGTGGCTGGACTCGGGGACACCCTTGATGTTGCTGTACCAGAAATACACGGTGACGGCGACGCTGAAGAAGACGGCGAAAGTGTTGGGATCGGTACGCCAGGTTTGATGCAGCGTCTCAGCCATGTCGTTGAGCAGGCGGCCGAGGTATTGGCCGGCGCTGACGGCACTGATGGGGCCGGTAAGACATAATCGACAACCAGCGAAGAAACGGAAAGCTTGGCGACGGTGGGTCCGATGCTGTCTTTGACTACGATGTAGACGCCGCCGCGAACGAACATGCCGCAGCTTTCCATGTAGACGGAGCGCACGGCGTAGCTGAACAGCATGACGCCCAGCACCATCCAGGGGGCGGGCTTGCCGATGGCTTGCTCGGTGATGCCACCGATGTAGAACATCGTCGAGGCGAGATCGTTGAGCACGATGGCGGCGGCTTGCCAGAAGGTAATAAAAGTCAAGGCGACGGTGGTCGCGACCACTACTTTGGTGGTGGTTGTGGAGGGAGTGGTTGGAATACTAGTCTGCATGGGTGAGTAACACGCGATGTCCGTCACGCCGTAGAATCGCCGCGAGTTTTTTCTCGGGAGTGGGCCACCAGCGTTTGCGGCCTCCGATGACTACGACGGAATCGGGTTTGAGAACGCGGCGGATGGTTTCGGTTAGATCGCGGCACAGGTACATTTGAATATTGGTTTCGACGGGCTGCTCGCCGGCGAGGGCTAAGAGTTGCTGCTCGGCGAATGCTACGGACACGGGTGGCGCTTTGAGCTCCAGCGGATAGGGAATCACTTGCGGGACGTGGACGGTAACGCGCGCGCCGAGGCCGCGAGCGAGTCCGCTGGCCGTGTGCAAGGTTTTGGCGGCGCCGGGAAGGCGGGTGTAGACCACGTTGACTTCGAGCTCCGGGCGGAGAACCTCGGGGGCGGAGATGGGCGCGGAAACGCGAACTGCGAGCTTCACGAGTTCTAGCGTAAGTTGGCGCGCATCAATGCCGCATCAAGATCCGGGCCCGGAGTATAAAGATAGTGTAAAAATCGGCTCCCCTGCTAAAATCGAAGCTCACGCCGGAATCATGTTCAAAAAAGTTTTGGTGGCTAATCGGGGGGAGATCGCGGTGCGCATTATGCGGGCGCTGCGCGAGGCGGGCGTGGCGAGCGTCGCGGTCTACTCCGACGCCGATCGCGCATCGCTGGCGGTGCAGATGGCGGATGAGGCGGCGCATCTAGGAGCATCAGCGGCGTCGGAGAGTTATCTGCGCATCGATAGGATCATTGCTGCGGCGCAGCGGCATGGCGTGGATGCGATTCATCCGGGATACGGATTTCTGAGCGAGAACGCGGAGTTCGCGGAGGCTTGCGAGGCGGCGGGGATGGTGTTCGTCGGGCCTCCGGCGGCTGCGGTGCGGCAGATGGGTTCGAAGACGGCGGCGCGGAAATTGGCGATCGCGGCGGGGGCTCCGGTGGTGCCGGGTACTGAAACGGCTATCGAAAATCTGGAGAGTGCTAAGAAGAGTGCGGAGACGCTGGGCTATCCAGTGTTGCTTAAAGCGTCGGCGGGCGGGGGCGGGAAAGGGATGCGGCGGGTGGATCGCGAAGGCGATCTGGAAGCGGCCATCCGCGATGCTTCTAGCGAAGCCACGCGCGCGTTTGGCAATGGCGACGTGTATCTGGAAAAGCTGGTGCTGGAGCCGCGGCACATCGAGATTCAAGTGCTGGGGGACCGGCACGGGCACATGATTCACTTGGGGGAGCGCGAGTGTTCCATCCAGCGGCGGCATCAAAAGGTGATTGAGGAGTGTCCGTCGCCATTGATGAGGGAAGATCCGGAGTTGCGGGAGCGCATGGGAGAAGCCGCGCTGCGGATCGCGCGGGCGGCGGGCTATCACAATGCCGGGACGTTGGAATTTCTAGTGGATCGGGATCGCAACTTTTATTTCCTGGAGATGAACACGCGGTTGCAGGTGGAGCATCCGGTTACGGAGTTAGTGACCGGATTGGATTTAGTGCAGTGGCAATTGCGCATCGCTGCTGGGGAGCGGCTGACGGTGCGGCAGGAGGACGTGCGGTGGTCCGGGTCGGCAATCGAGTGCCGGATTTATGCGGAGGATCCGGAGCGACAATTTATGCCTTCGCCCGGGCGGATCACGCGGCTCGAAAGAACCGGCGGGACCGGGAGTGCGGCTGGATTCCGGGATCTATGAGGGCTGGGAAGTGCCGGTGGAGTACGATCCGCTGCTGGCGAAGTTGGCGGTGTGGGGGCCGTCGCGCGAGGAGGCTGTCGCGCGGATGAAGCGTGCGTTGACGGAGTACGTCATTGCTGGGATTGCGACTAATCGCGCGTTTTTCGGCGAGATCATGGATGACGCGGGGTTTCGGGCGGGGGCGCTTTCTACGGCGTTTCTGGAGGAGTTTTTTGCGCGGCGACGGGCGCTGGCGTTGGATCCCGAGGCGGAAGCGGTGGCGGCGTTGGCGGCGGTGCTGGCGCAGCGGAAGACTGGCGCGGCGAAGTCCAGTGGGCGCGCGTCGGCATGGTTGCAGACGGGGCGGGAAACACTGTTGCGATGAAATACGAGATCGTCATCGACGGGAAGGCGGCTACGCTCACTACCGCGGAGGGGCGCTTCGCTTACGATGTGTTGGAGCGTGATTACTCGGCGGCGGCGGTGGGGGATGGTGCGTGGTCCATATTGATCGAGGGGCGGAGTTACGCGGTTCAGGTGTTGGGTGAAGGCGAGGTCTCGGTTAACGGGCGTGTTTACCAGGTTGAAGTTCTGGATCCGCGTGGGCCGCGCGGGCGGCGGAGCGTAGGAGAGAGCTCGGGGCCGCGGTCGATCACTGCTGCGATGCCGGGACGCGTGGTGCGGGTGTTGGTCGAACCCGGGCAGGAGGTGACGGAGGGGGAACCGATGATTGTCGTCGAGGCCATGAAGATGCAAAATGAGATGAAGGCCCCCCGAGCTGGACGCGTTGCGTCCGTGAAGGCGGAGGCGGGCGCGACGGTTTCGGCGGGAGACATTTTGGTGGTGATCGAATGACTATGACCGAAACCTGCACGTTGTGCGAAGGCACGGGATGGAAGATTGTGGAGCGCGCGGGGCTCTCCGGAGCGGAGCGATGCGTTTGCGCGGCGGCTACGCGCACGCGCGATCTGAAGGAGAACTCCAACATCCCGCCGAATTATAGGGAAGCCTCGCTGGATAATTTTCAGATGCCGGCGGATAATCCGGTGGCGCGGCAGGGGCTGGGCACGGTGCTGATGCAGGTGCGCAGTTTCACGCGGGAGTTTCCGGCGGAGACGCGGCCGGGGTTGCTGCTGATCGGCGAGCCGGGGACTGGCAAGACTCATCTGGCCGTGGCGGCTATGCGGGCGCTGCTCGACAAGGGGCACGAGTGTTTGTTCTTCGATTATCAGAATCTGCTGGACCGCATTCGTTCAGGCTACGATGCGGCGTCGGGGGCGGCGGATCGCGAGGCTTATCGGGCGGTGCTGGACGTGGAAGTTCTGCTGCTCGACGATTTGGGCGCGCATCGCGTTACCGACTGGGTGGAAGATACCGTGACGGCGATCATCACGCATCGGTGCAATCAACGGAAGCCGCTGATTGCGACTACTAATCTGACCGACGACGAACGCGGCAAGGATTTCACGATGCCGGGTGGCGAAAAGAAAACGATTCGCGAGCGGACTCTCGCGGAGATGATCGGGACGCGGGCGCGGTCGCGGCTGCATGAGATGTGCCGGGTGGTGAAGATGCCTGCTGTCGAAGACTACCGCATGAAGCGGGCGCGCTAGGGCGGGCCTTCGCCTAGGCCATCGAGCGCAAAGGCGCTGCCGGCGGGCGTGAAGTGCAGGGAGTATTCATTGCCGCGGGCGTGCCAGATGATGATGTAGTTGCCGTTGGGGAGGCGCTCGGGTTTCTTGCCGGCAATTTCTTTCTTGATCTCTGGCGTTAGGTAGACGTCGAAGCGGGCGGTCAGGTCGGCGGCGGTTTTGATCTCACGGATGGCGGGTCCGTTTTCCCAAGGCTGGGGGAAGCGCATGCCTTGCGCTACGGTTTTCGCATCGTGCTTCGCTACGGCGGACTGGAATCCGGGCCACCATTTTTGGAACGCGGCGTCCGGGTTTTGGGCGTTCGCGACGCTGACAAATATGACCGCGAAAATAGCTGCTGCTTTCAATCGTGCCTCCCAAATTCGAATTCCAGATGCGATTTGATCACTAAGCGCGGGGAGTCGGAGGTTAGGCCGGCGCCGATTCCGAGACTCCAGACAACATTATGGCCGAGATTCAAATCCACGCCGGGGTAGAGTTGGTGCACTTCGACGGGGTTGAGTTCGGCGTACCACTCCAGGTAAGGACGAACGCGTGCGGTTTTTTCTCCGTAGGCTACGCGGGCTGCGGGTTCGAAGGTCCAGCCGTCGTGAACGCCGGGGCCGTGGAGGGCGCGGGCGACTACGGGATTGAAGTCGAGTTGGTAGGCGCCAAAGGTGCGCTCCAGGATCGGGCGCAGTTCTACATGGCGCGTGTCGGGCAAGAACTGGGGGCGCACGAAGGAGAACTCGGCTACGAAGCCTAGGTCCACGGGCAAGTGCCAGGACTTTGGCGCGTAGAAGTGCGGGAGCACGCGCCATCCGGCGTATTCGAATCCTTGGCCGGGGATGACGCCGTTGAGTTGCATGAAGCCTATCGAGATCTGATCGGTGATGCCACCGGTGAGTTCATAGGTCATGTGGAGTTGTTGGTCTGAGGGCGCGGAGGTGACGGCCCAGTAATTCAGGTGTTGTTCCAGCGTGAACTGGAGGGGCTTGAGGGTTTCGTACTCGTAAACGTGAATTTCGAAGGGGTCCTGGGCTTGGGCGCAGACGGCTGCCAGCAGAAGGAGTCCGTGGCACTAGCGTCGCAAGCGGCTATGCTAACACGCGCGCGCACCTGTTATACACTGGACAGCGGACGGGAAGGAGCACTGATGAAATCGAGCTTGCTCATGGGGTTCACGGCGGCGCTGCTGGCTACTGTGCCGGCGCTGGCGCATCATTCGTTCGGCGCGGAGTATGACGGGAACAAGCCGGTCACGCTGACGGGCGTGGTGACGGAAGTGCAGTGGACGAATCCTCATTTCTATTTTTTTATCGATGTGAAGGATGCCCAGGGCAAGGTGGCCAACTGGAAATTTGAAGGCTATCCACCGACGGTGCTCAATCGCGTTGGCTGGAAGCGCGGGAAAACTATGAAGCCGGGGGATACGGTTACGGTGTTTGGCTGGCGCGCGCGGGACGGGTCTAATTGGGCGCACTCGCGCGAGGTTACGTTCGCAAATACGGGGAAGAAGCTGCAATCGGGGCCTCCCGCGGGGAATGGAGATGGCGGGAGTACGCCTCCGGTGGCGCCATGAAAACTTACATTCTGATTTTGGTCGCTGTGATGGGCGCGGCGCAGACGGTTCGTCCTACGCCGCGGACGGCGGATGGCAAGCCGGATTTGTCGGGAGTGTGGCAGCCGGGCAGCGACAAGCCGGGGACTTGGGAAGAGGCTAATCAAGGAGTGGGCGTGGCGGAACCCGGGCAGCGGCAGGTGCGCAAGGCTGAGCGCCCTTCCTATCAGGCTTGGGCGGCGGCGAAGGTTTTGGATTCTTTCAACAAGCGGGCTTTCGATAATCCGGTGGCGCGGTGTATTCCGCAGTTGGATCTGGGCGGGAATGAAGGGTCACTGTATCCGTGGCAGTTTGTGCAGACTCCGGATTTGATAGTGATTCTGGTGGAGTCGCGGCACGTGTTCCGCCTGGTGCCGCTGAACGCTAAGCATCCTGAGGATCTGGATCCTAGTTACTTGGGCGACGCTGTGGGGCGTTGGGACGGGGACACTTTGGTGGTGGATGTCACCGGGTTCAAGGAGATCACGACCGGGTTGAACATCCACACGGACGCGATGCACGTGGTGGAGCGGTTTACGCGGGTGGATTACAACACTATCAATTACGAAGCTACGGTGGAAGATCCGAAGGCGCTGACGAAGCCGTGGAAAGTCACCAGCAAGCTGATGTTGCGGCCGGGCACGCGGCTTCAGGAATATGTGTGCGAGGAGAATAATCAGGACCCCGCACAGATGGAACGCCTCCTCAAAGAGGGCGTGACTACGCGTAAGTAGGTAGTGGGCTACTTTGAAAATTCTTGCTTAGGCCGACGGATGCCACGCCACACGCCAAGGGTTAATAGTGGCCATGCGACGATGAACGTACCGTGCGCGAGTGCCCACCCATTGAAGATCGGCCAATGCAGTGCGTCAAATATCAGGTAGAGAGGGATCATCAAAAAGAACCCGGCCACCCATGAAACAACAATCAGTAAAGCATTCTTGTTTCGGTTATTCACACCGTTTTTTCAACCCCCGTTCGTAGGCTTCGCACAGATAGTCCCTCACGACAAGGGCCCTAGCGGGCGCAGGAAATTCAAAGTAGCCCGGTAAACAATAAGTAGCGCTACTTGATTTTTTTGATCCAGGCCAGGATTGGGCCGGAAACTGTCTTGTCGGGAGTGTCGATGGAGAAGACTTCCGACATGTGGCTCTCGCCTTTTTCGAACAGCATCGTCGGGCAATGGTCGGGGCCTTCCTTGCATAGTTCATCGTGAAAAGCCTGGTTGAAGGCGCTCATTTTGCCTTCGATGCCGGGATCGAGTTCGGCGGTCGCCAGCATGATTTTTACTTTGGTGGCTTTGTAGGCGGGCAGGGTTGAACGGGTGAGTTGCGTGGCTGCGTCCACTTGTGGTCCGCGACCGCCGCCGGGAGCGTTGGGTCCACCGGGTTGTCCGGCGGTGCGTCCGGGGAGTGCTCCGTCGGTCGAATTGTTGGGGCCGGCGCCGCAGGTGCTGCCGGGTGCGGGACCATTTCCTTGTGGGCCGCCGCGTCCACCTTGGCCTCCGGCGGGTTGGGCCGGCAGAATGTTGAACTGGCCGGACATGAAGATGACGCCTTTCAAGCCGACGCCTTTGGGGCCGTAGAGTTCGGGGCGTCCTACGTAGGTTCCTAGCGGTCCGTTGCCGGCGGACTGAGCCCACGCGAAGATGCGATCGGGGTTGCCTTTGTATTTCGCGATGTTGGCTTCGACCCACTGGATCATGGTGGAGACGTCTTTGGCGGGATCGTCCCAATTGGCGCCGGGGTGGCGCTGCATGTTTACGAAGACCATGCCGTTCTTTGTCGCCCAGCGGCCGATGTTGTCGTAAAAGGCGTTGGCTTCCTTCACTTGCAATTCGATTTTGTTGCCGGCGCCGCCGGGGACGTAGAGAAGAACTGTGCGGTTCGCACCGCCTTTGTCGCCGGTGAAAATATCGACCACATCTTTAGGATTGGGGCCGAAGGAAACGTCGCGGGCTACGGTGATGCCGGGGTAGAGCGGAGCGGCGCTGCTGTTGATGTCGTTGGCGGGCATCATGGAGCGGTAAAGGCGCGCGGTGCAGCCTGGGTCGACGACCTGGCCGATCTTGAGGAGGCCGGATTCAATCTGGGGCGGGACTTGGGCTTGAGCAAATCCGGCGGTGATAGCGAGTATAAACGTTAGTGTTCCTGATCGAGTGAATTTCATGTCGGCTACCAGTATATTCAAGGGCGCCGACCGGTCGGGCCGGCGGGGCCTTGCGCGGTCGGGTTTAGATTGCAATCGGCTAGCGTGGTACAGACGCAGAAGCGCTCGCATTTTTCGGGCGCGGGTTTGATGGGCTTGGGCATGGTTTTGCGATATTCGGGATACATGGTTTTCGCGCCGCCGCGGGTGGCTTCGGCGGGCAGGCCGTACCATTCGGCTACTTCTGTCAAGAAGGCGTTCTTGCCGATCAGATGATGCGGGACGGAGCCTACGGGCGCGGGAACTTCCGCGGCGTATTCGCAGAAAGACTGCGGGATTTTTTGACCGGGGTCGAGATACCAGTTTTCGCTGCGCACCAGGGGCTCGGTTAGCATGACGGGGTCTTCGACAACCACGATCACGGTTAGGAAGTCGCCATGGCGGGTCCAATGTTCGGTGACGATGCGTTTGTCGCTGCTGGCGATTCCGTTGCGGCGCAGGTAATTCGCTTTGAGGTGGGTGGTGTTGATGGTTAGCATGTTGCCTTCCCACACTCCTGTCGAGAAACCTTGAAAGGTGTGTTCGGCGTAGGCGGGGGGATGCGGGCGGCCGTCCATCCAGATGGTGCGCACGCTGCCCCAGGCGGGCATGTAGGTGTGGAACGCGACGAGGTTCTGGCTGCCGGTTTCGATTTCACGGGTGACGCGCAGATTGCCCAGGCCGCGCATGCCGTAATCGGAGGAGTGGGGGCGGCACTGGTATTCGGTGACTACCGAGATGCGATCGGCGTCGTAGCTGTCGGCGCGCAGGCGGCCGGCGTCGCTTAAGGGGATGCCCATGTAGTCGCCGAGTTCGGGGCCGGGGAGGCGCTCGGGGCCGTCTTCGTGATAGGCGGGGGCCCACTCGCCGGTGAAATCTACTTGCGCGAAAGCGGGGATGGCGGCGAGTGTTGCGGCTATGAATACGAGGATGGATTTCATTTTTGTTCTTTCTAGCGGGCTTTACAGGGTGACGGGTCCCACTTGGAGCCGTCGGGTTCTTTTTTGAAGTCCGAGCTGGTGATCCAGGGGCCGGTTAAGTATTGGGGGTCGCGGACGATGGTGGTGACGGTGAACCATTCGTCGCCGTTGCGTTCTTTGTGATAGTCGTAATATTCGTTCACGGTGGCGGCGGCACTGTAGGGGACGCCGTTTTTGCGCAGATAGCCGGGGCGCAGATTGGTGGTCAGCACTTCTAGTGAGCGGCCTTGACCGCCTTGGCGAATGGAAAAAATCGGCACGGGATCGGGGATCTCGACGCCACGGGGGGCGCGTTCCCAATTCGCGACCGAGAAGCCCTGCCAGGTGCCTTCCCCGCCCTGCGGGGCTTGCGGCGGCGGTCCTCCGGGCGGCGCGAAGTGGAATACCCGGGTCTGGGTGCCTTCGTCGGTTTCTAACTTCAGGGTGTTGTCGTCTTGCCAAGTGATGTGCACGCGGCCGGGGGCGCGCATGATGGCGGGAGCGCCGTAGGCTTTGCACTGCAGAGCGGCGGCTTCATCTTTCGCGGGGTCCCAGGCATTACCTATTTTTTGCGCTTCGCGGTTTACGGGGATGCTGGCGAAGTCTCCTTTGATGGGAGTGACCATGCGCCAGCGCCAGTCTTCGCTGATCACTGACACCCAATAGCCGGTGAGGTCGACGGGCGCGGCGACTTTGGCGGGTCGCGGGGGTTGCGGCGGTCCGGGGGGTTGGGCTCGCAGGGCCGTGACGGCGATGAGTGTGAGGAAGCAAAATCGGGTTCGCATTTACTTGCCCCCCAGGCTTTTGTAGATGGACTCGACGAAGGCGTCGCCCGAGCCGTACTGCGGGTCGTAGTCGAGCGTTAGTCTGGCGGCTTTCACTTGATCGAGGCTGAGGCCGCGCTTGATGGCGTCTTGCACGCGGTCGCGGACGATGGTAACCATGTCGCGATATTCGACTACGTCGCCTTCGCTGCATAAGCGTCCATGGCCGGGGATTACGCGGGTCCCGCCGTCCTGCAGATGCTCGGGCACGGTGAGAAGCAGGATGTGATTCAAGGCGTCGATCTCGCCTTTGATGCTGCCGCCGCGGGCCAGGTCGAGAAACGGATAGCGCTCAGGGGTGAAGATATCGCCTACGCTTAGCACGTCAGAGCGGCGGAAGAACACGATGCTGTCGCCGTCGGTGTGGGCGGCGGGCTCGTGGAAGATCACCACAGCTTCGCCATTGAAGAAGAAGTCCTTGGTGGGGGTGTCGTATTCGTCGTTGGGCAGGCCGGTCTGCGGTGGAGGGGCCTGGCCGCCCGTCACTGGGGTGGTCATGCGGTTCAGAACATTGTCATGCGCGATAACAGTTGCACCGCCGCCCATGACTGGCGAGGCTCCGGCGGCTCCCATTTTCTGCAGCGCTTCGTTGCCGCCGACATGATCGCCGTGCACGTGGGTGTCGATGATGTAGCGGATGGGGAGATCGCTGAGCTTCTTGATTTCGGCGGCGATGCGCTGGGCTAGTGGGGCGAACATGGTGTCGACTAGCAGCACGCCGTCCTTGCCGGTCTGGATGGTGATGTTGCCGCCGGGGCCCACCATCATATAGGTATTGCCTTGCACCGGGAGAACGTGCAGTTCGGCGTTTTGGAGGTCCGCGGCGGAGGGCGGCTGCGCGGACGCTAAGGTGTACAGTGCACACCATGCTAGAAAGACTTTGCTGATCACCGTACTATTCTAATGCAAGGCGTCTAATGCAAGCTGGGCGTTACGCCCAGCTATAGCCGCTCTTTGATAGCGGGATGGCGCGCAGGCGTTTGCCGGTTGCGGCGAAGATGGCGTTGGCGACGGCCGGAAGAATCGGGGGCAGTGCGGGCTCGCCCAGGCCTGTCGGCGGATTGTCGGTAATATGCCAGATCACTTCGATCTCGGCGGGGGCTTGAGCCATGCGCACCATTTGATGCTGGTGATAATTGCTCTGTTGGACGCGGCCTTTTTCGATGGTGATTTCCTGGGCCATTAGCTCGCTGAGTCCGTCGATGATCGCCGCCTTGCACGATGTTTTCGGCGGCGGCGGGGTTGATGATCTGCCTTCCGACATCGGCGGCCATCCAGACTTTGTGGACTTTCACCTTGTTGTCGGTCGACGCTGACTTCGGCTACTTCGGCGAAGTATCCGTAGTGGCTGAAGTGGAACGCCACGCCCAGGGCGTGGCCCGGCGGCAGCGTGCGCTTGCCCCAGCCGGACTTTGTCGGCGACTAGTTGCAGGACGCGGCTTCATGCGCGCCGGTTTGAAGTCCATGCGCGAACGGGCCTTTGTCGGTGGCGGCGGTTTGCGGTTGATCGAGAAGAGCTAAGCGGAAGTGCTACGGGGTCCTTGCCGGCGGCGTGCGCCAGTTCATCGAGGAACGACTGGAAGACGAAGGCGTAGGCGTTGCAGCCGGGGCGCGCGGAGAGCTCCGGTCGTACCCCGAGAGGCATGAGTGTGTAGCCGAGGGTGAAGTTGGGCACCAAGCGCGCGGGAAATTCGTCGGAGCTGATGTCGCCGGCCGAGACGAACTGCTTGTCCTTCGCCGTAGCCGATGAAGTGATCGTGCCAAGGCGACGACTTTGCCGGCGGCGTCGAGCCCGGCCTTCAGGTACTGGAAGCCGCCGGAGCGATAGATAGTCGTGCTGCATGTCGTCTTCGCGGGTCCAGAGCAGCTTCACGGGCGCGCCGACGGTTTTGGAGATCCACGCGGCTTCCACCATGTAGTCGTTGGTCGAGCGGCGTCCGAAGCCGCCACCGCCGCGCTGCATGTGGATCAGCACGTCGCTTTCGGGGAATGCCGAGAGTGGTTGCGACGAGTGTACGTCCGCCGGCCGGGAATCTGGCTGCTGGACCAGATTTCGATCTTGCCATCCTTGAAATGCGCTGTGCAGTTTTGCGGTTCTAGCGGGGCGTGGGAGATGAAGGGATAGGAGTAGGCGGCTTCGACCACTTTGGCGGCGTTCTTGAGGGCGGCGTCGGCGTCGCCGTCATTGCGCAGCAGATTCGCGGGGGCGTTCTTCGAAATCTGCTCGGCGCGCTGCGCGAATTCGGTGCTGCTCTGGGTGGCGCCGGGGCCTTCGTTCCAGACGACTTTGAGTTGCTTGCGCGCGCTCTGGGCTTGCCACCAGGAATCGGCGACGATCGCGACGCCGGGTTCCAGCGGGACTTCGAAGCCGAGGACTACGTTGTCGGGAACGTTGCCTTGCACTAAGAAAGCGTGCTTCACGCCGGGGAGTTTCTTGATGTCGTCAAGATTCGCGCTTACGGCCTTGCCGTTGAATACCGGGCATTTTTCATAGACGGCCCACAGCATGCCGGGCACGGTGAAATCGATGGAGTAGACTGGGCTTGCCGGTGACGATGTCGGGCACGTCGTAGCCGCGCTGCGATGTGCCGATGATTTTGTAATCTTTCGGGTCTTTCAGTTTGACGGTTTCGAGATCGGGCACGGGGAGCGCGGCGGCTTTCGCGGCTAGCTCGCCGTAGCCGGCTGTGCGGTTGGACTTGCTGATGAACCACTTGGCCGGAGGCGGTGGTGATTCCGGATTCCGGAACGCTCCAGGTTTGAGCGGCGGCGGTGACGAACATTGCGCGGCCGGCCGCGCCGGCCTGGCGCATGGGCTCCCAATTCATCGGCGTGGCGGTGCTGCCGCCGGCGAACTGGCCGGAGTATTTGTCGTCGTCGAAATCGGCCTGCACGATTTTTACGTTCTTCCAATCGACGTCGAGTTCTTCGGCGATCAGCATGGGCAGCATGGTCTTGATGCCCTGGCCGACTTCGGGGTCCTTGGCAATGATGGTGACGGTGCCGTTGGCGGCGATTTGGAAATAGGCGCTTGGGAGCGGGGCTGGGCTCTTGCCGAAATTCTGGGCGGTGGCGGGCTCGGGCTTGACGAACAGGCCGAGCATCATGCCGCCGCCGGCTACGGTGGTCACTTTGAGGAACGCGCGTCGATCGAGATTGGTGGATTTCATGATGAGCTCCTACTTTGCTACCTGGGCGGTGGTCACGGGCTTCTTGTCGGTGTTGCCGGTGGATGCAATCGATGCGGCCTTGTGGATGGCGGCGCGGATTCTCAAATAGGTTCCGCAGCGGCAGAGGTTGCCGTTCATGGCGCGGTCGATATCGGCATCGGTGGGTTTCGCGTTTACGGCTAGCAAGGCCGAGGCGGACATCATTTGTCCGGCTTGACAATAACCGCACTGGGGGACGTCTAGTTCCATCCAGGCTTGCTGCACGGGATGCGAGCCATCGGGCGAGAGGCCTTCGATGGTGGTGACGGCGTCGCTGACTTTGCCGACCAGCGTCTGGCAGGAGCGCACGGGCTTGCCGCCGACGTGGACGGTGCAGGCTCCGCAGAGTCCGGCGCCGCAGCCGAACTTGGTGCCTTTATAGTTCAGAACATCGCGGAGCACCCACAACAGGGGCATATCCGCGGGTACGTCGGCTGTGACCGGCTTGCCGTTTACGGTGAGTTTATAGGGCATGGAGGGGTTCCTCTCTCCAAAGTATACGTCTGTTACAATCGCGACATGCGGACGAGGCTGACGGTTCTGGTCTTGCTTTTCGGCACGGCGGCGGGGGCGGACGATTACTCGCGGACGCTCACGGAATGGCGTGCGAAGCGGGAGGCCAAATTGAAAGCGGACGACGGATGGCTGACCGTGGTGGGACTCATCTGGCTGAAGGAAGGCGAGAACCGGGTGGGGTCGAATGCGGGTTTCGAAGTGCAGTTGCCCAAGTCGGCTCCGGATAACGTGGGGACGCTCATGGTGAAGGCGGGCAAGGTGCGATTTCGTCCTCAAAAGGGCGTGGCGGTGACGATGAATGGAGCGCCGCTGGTGGAGCGCGATCTGAAGCCGGATGTTGACGAGCACTATGACCGGCTGGCGGTGGGGCGGGTGAAGTTTTTCATCATCAAGCGCGAGGACAAACTGGGCGTCCGTATTAAAGATAACGACAGCGTGGCGCGGCGCGAGTTTACGGGGCTCAAGTGGTATCCGCCGGATCCATCGTGGAAGGTGCAGGCGAAGTTCGTGCCGTGGGACAAGCCGCATGCGGTGACGTTCGATACGGCGGTGGGGGTGAAGGAGACGGACGAGAGTCCGGGGTATGTGACCTTTCAACGCGCGGGCAAGGAGTATCGGCTGGAGCCGGTGGTGGATGATAACGAGCTGTGGTTCGTGATGAGGGATCAGACTAGCGGGAAGACTACTTACGGGGCTTCACGATTTCTTTACGCGGCGATGCCTAAGGATGGGGTGAAGCAGGCGGGGACGGTGGAGATTGATTTCAATCGGGCGGAGAATCCGCCTTGCGTGTTTACGGACTTCGCTACTTGTCCGCTGCCGCCTCCACAGAACCGGCTGCCGCTGGCTGTGACAGCTGGCGAGCAGATGTATGGGAAGCACCACTAAACCGCCTTCGCACTTCCGAGGTTCGCGAAGCCCGCAAGGCGTATCAGAACTTCGTCAGCGACGAAATTGTATATTTGTGCGATCTCGTCAATTGTCCAGACAGTTCCAGATTCCTGTTCACCGAACTGTACGAACGACGTCACCTTTGGCTTGTGGTGCTTATACGATCCCTTACAAACTATGTCGTAGCCGTAATCGGTTCGTTCAGAAGTCATGGATGCAAAGTCTGCTCTAGGCGCGCTGAGTCCGAAATGATTCCGTCCGGCGATAGTGAATTGCGGTCTGACCGAGATTCGTCGGTGTTTGTCGATTCGATTCAACTCGTGGAGGCACCAGAGGGGATTGGAACTAAGGGCCGTCCCATTCCTTCGGTTGTATGGCTGAATAGATTCAATATAGCCGATAGCTTCGTCGGAAAGACCCTTCACCTTCCGGTTAAATTTTTTCTGCTCTTCGGTATTGAGGGGCTCGGCGAAAACCGGAAATTCACTGGATTGAGGATCGCCGCCCGTCCCATGATGGATCAGGGACCAGACAGCTTGATCAAGTGCAGTTCGTAAGCACTGAAGAGCGTCCCCAAGGATCAAAAAAATATACACATGGGGCTGCTTAAGCTCGACCTTATATCGAACCTGATCCTGTTCCGGTTCCTCCTGGACGGTGATTGCATGGGAATCCTTGCAGAAGGATGCGACTTCTTCTCGCAGGTTATCCAGGTGAAACTTTGCGCGCTCGGTCTTCCAATAGGCGTTGGTTAACGGATCTGGCTCTTTAACCATCGGTCTAATTTTATCGCTACCAGGTTCTAAACTTTCCAGCGGTCGGCGTAGTCGCGGGCGAATTCGCGGAAGGTGTGGGCGGGGCGGCCTAGGACGTCTTTGACAGTGGTTGTGATTTCGCCGCCTTTTGAGGCTTTGGCCCAGGCGTTGATTTCTAGAATTATATCTGCCATCCACTCGGGCATGTGGGCGCTCAGCATTCCTTGGCGCGCGGCTTCGGGGGGGACGTCTACGTGACGGATCTGGCGGCCGGAGGCTTCGGTCATGATGGCGGCCATTTCGGAGTAGGAGAGGTCTGCGGGGCCGGTTAGGGTGTACTCTTTGCTTTCATGGCCGGGCTCGGTCAGGGCTTTCACGGCTATCGCGGCGATGTCGCGGGTGTCGACGTAGGCGACCTTGGCGTTGCCGACGGGGAGGTACATGTTGCCGTCGGGGCGAGGGGCGGAGCCATTCACGAAATTTTGCATGAAGCCGCCGGGAAGCAGGATGGTCCAGGCCATGCCGGACTTCTTTAGGGCTTCATCGATGGTTCCGTGCCACTTGCCGACGGTGGTGCCGCTTAGGCTGCGGATTACGGAAAGCTTGACTATGTGTTTCACTCCGGACTCGCTGGCGGCTTGCAGGAATTCCAAGGATTCGGCTACGCCGTCGGGAGAGAATGGGGGGACCATGAAGACGGCGTCGGCACCGCGGGATGCTACTCCCAGGGTTTCGGGCATGGTGTAGTCGAACCAGACTAGCTCGACGTTGGGGCCGGCTAGCGCGGCGGATTTTTCTTTATCGCGGACGGCGGCGCGAACTTGGACGTCTTTGCGTCCGGCCAGGCCGCGCAGGACGTCGCCGCCGACGGTGCCGGTGGCTCCGGTGACTAGGATGGTCTTCGCCATAAGCTACTCTTCGGTGATGGTCACGCTGGTGAGCGTGTCGCCTTGTTTGGTTTTGTTGACGACGTCCTGGCCTTTGAGAACTTTGCCGAAGACGGTGTGTTTGCCATCGAGCCAATCGGTGACGATGTGGGTGATGAAGAACTGGCTGCCGTTGGTGCCGGGGCCGGCGTTGGCCATCGATAGCGATCCTACCTGATGCTTCTGCGAATTGCCTTTGAACTCGTCTTCGAAGCGGTAGCCGGGGCCACCGCGGCCGGTGCCGGTGGGGTCTCCGCCCTGGATCATGAAATCGCCGAGGACGCGGTGGAAGACGGTGCCGTCGTAAAATTTATCGCGGGCGAGGAACACGAAATTATTGACGGTTTTGGGAGCGTCTTTAGGGAACAGCTCGCACACGATTTCGCCGGCTGAGGTGTTGAAGGTGGCGGTGTATTTCTTGCTGGTGTCGATCGCCATCGCAGGCGGGTTGGGATATTGTTTGGACATTCGCTTCAGTGTAGCGGGAAACTAAAGACAAGTGTTCCGGCGCATCCTTATCTTCGTGTTCGCGGCCGTCGCCGCGGTGTACCTGTTTTGGACGGTGGCGCTGTTTGCGCTGCGGGTGGTGAATCCGCCGACTACCGGGGTGCAGATCCAGCGGCGGGTGGAGTCCTGGGTGCGACATACTCCTTATCGCAAGCGGCAGACGTTCGTGCCGTTGTCGAAGATTTCGCCGGAGCTGCAGCATGCGGTGATTTCCGCCGAGGACGGGCGCTTTTATCAGCATCACGGGATTGATTGGGATGAGACTGAAAAAGTGGCTCAGGAGAGTCAAGAGAAGGGCGAGCTCATTCGCGGCGCGTCGAGCATTCCGCAGCAGTTGGTGAAGAACTTATTCTTTACTACGCATCGCAATCCGCTGCGGAAGTTGTTGGAGTATACGCTGGCTCCGATGGCGGATCGCATTTTGGGGAAGCGGCGGGAGTTGGAACTTTACTTGAACGTGGTGGAGTGGGGGCCGGGGGGCGTGTATGGAATCGAGGAGGGCGCCCGGTATCACTATCACGTCAGCGCTGCGCGTCTCGATCGCGAACAAGCCGCGCGGATGGCGGCGATTTTGCCGGCGCCGCGGAGGTGGCATCCGGCGCGTATGGATGATTACAGCGCGATCATTCTGGCACGTATGGAAAAGGCGGGCTGGTAGCGGTCAGGGAAAACCCATCCAGCGATCCGACATGTCGGCGCCGTGGACGGAATCTAGCGTATAGACGGAGCCGTGGCCTTGCGGGCACATGACTTCCTGGCCGGCGGTCTCTAAGAGGACTTGGCCGGGGACTCCGATGCGCAGAGGCAGGCGCATGGGCTGGAGGCAGACGCGGCAGCGGCCGGGTTGATCGCGCCAGGCCCAGATTAAAATCACGGCGATGCCGGAGTAGAAGAACCAGGCGCTTAAGGCTCCGGTGCCGGGACGCACTACGCCGCCGGTGAAGCCAAGCTGGGCTACGCCGCCGAATTCGAAGACTAATAAGAACAGGGCGATCAGCGGGAGCATGGTCTTCAGCACGAAGAAGCCCCAGAAGCGCGAGACCATGTGCCAGGAGGCGCCGCGGCGGCGGTCGCGGAACACGTTGAATCCGGCCCACAGAAGAATCAGCGAGGTACTCATGAGCAGATCGAAACCGTAGGACCAGACTGGACGGTAAACCAAGTCCCCGATGGGAGTGGCGCGCACGACGAAGTTGCGGCGGGCCAGGCTGACGCTGACTAGAATTTCTCGCAGTTCTTTTTCGGCGTCTGCTTGGGAGACTCCGGGACGCAAACGGCCGATGGCTCCGCGCAGGCCGAGCCACCAGCGGCTGGCGGGGACGGCGGGCTCGGGGCCAACGGCGATCCACACGGCGATGGGCGTCGAGAGGAAGGAGAAGCTGCGCGGCATGACACCGGTGAGGCGCATGGGGCGGCCGCCGATCTCGTAATTCTTGCCGATGGCGGCGGGGTCGGCGCCGAGCTCGGCTTTCCAAAAATCGTAACTGGCGAGGAAAGTTTCGGGGCCGTCGAGGCCTTGGCCGCGCGAGGGTCCTACGCCTAGGACGTTAAAGAATTGCGGACCGACTTCAGCGGCGATGACTTCGCGATGGCCGCGTGGCGACTGGAACACAGTGTTGGTCCACATATAGGTGGCCACACCTTCGAGGGAATGCGAGCGGGCACGGAAGACGGCGGTTTCGCGATCGCGGAAACCCATGCGTATCCCGAAGAAGGGGGAGCCTTGGGCGAGCACTACTACGCGGTCGGGATCTCTGTAGGTCAAGCCATGCGTGAAATGCCGGAGGACGGGGAAGCCGCCACTGGCTATCGCAAGGATCAGGATCAACGAAGCGCCGATGGCCAGGCAGACGCCGGGACGTCCAAATTGTTCCGAGTTGAAGCGCGAGGCTAGAGCAGCGCGAACGGCTCTCTTGGTATGGGACTGCAGGGCGAAGCGGCTGTCGCCGGTGCCGGCGGCCGCGGCGCGAAGGGTCCACTGCCAGAGTTGTCCGGAATGTTCTTCGCGCCATTCTTCGCGCGCGGAGGCGGGTACCAGCTTTTCAGCTGTCCAGACCATCGCTCGGCATGCGAACGGCAACACCGGAAGAACCTCCCTGGGGAGTTTTATCCCTGAGACACGGGCGTGCAGAATTCGTCGAAAGCTTTGGTGAGCAGCTGCGCGATTTGAGTCGCATCGCGCCGCTCGATATCACTGCGGTGAAGCATGTAAACCGGTTTGCCGTCCTGGAAGATGGCCACTGAGGGCGAGGACGGCGGGTAATCTTTGAGCAACGCGCGCACGTGCGCTACGGCGGCGTCATCGCCACCGGCGAATACGGTGGCGGCTTTAGTGGGACGCACGGAGTGTTGCAGGGCGAGTCCGATGCCGGGGCGGGCTTTGCCGGCGGCGCAACCGCAAACCGAATTGATCACCATCATCACGGTGCCACTGCCGGGAGCGAGGACCTGGTCCACTTCTTCGGGGGTGCGCGTTTCTTCGACACCAAAGCGCGTGAGATCTTCCCGCATGGGGATTAGGAATCGTTCTGGGTATGCCACGCTTTCAATGTAGCAGGAATCGCATTCGTGTATGATACGTCGGAGGAGAAATCATGAAACGCATTCTGGCCGCCACCTTGTTTGTGTTGTGCCCTTACGTTGCCGTCGCGCAGACTACGCCGATTCAGGTGTTCGCTTCGAATGGCGTCAGGGCCGCGCTGGAGGCTTTGAAACCCAGCATCGAGCATGCTGCCGGGCATCCTTTGAACATCGTTTATGGGGCGTCGGCGGGACTAAAACGGCAGATCGCTGGGGGCGCGGCGTTCGACCTGGCGATTCTGACTCCGGAAGTCACTGCGGATTTGACCACGTCGGGAAAGATCGCGGCGGGAACGGCGGCGGATCTGGCGCGGACGGGCGTCGGGTTCGGTATTCGCGCGGGCGCGGCAAAGCCGGATGTGTCGACGCCGGATGCGGTGAAGCAGACGCTGCTGAAGGCGAAGTCGATCTCAATCGTGAAGGAAGGCGCTAGCCGCGCGACCATCGACAAAATGTTCGAGAGGCTGGGCATCGCGCAGGCCGTCGCGTCGAAAACCACGCTCGAAAGCGGGACTGAGAAGTCCGGTGAAAGTGTGGCGCAAGGGCGCAGCGAAATCGAAATCGTGCCGCTCAGCGAGGTTCCGTTGGTGGCGGGAGTTCAAATTCTGGGGCCACTGCCGGGGGACTTGCAAAACTATCTACACTTTCAAGCGTCGGTTGGCGCGAACGCGAAAGATCCGGCGGCCGCGAAAAAGGCGATTCAGTTTCTGACTTCTTCGGCGGCCGCGCCGATCTTCAAAGCGAAGGGTATGGAAGCGGGGCGTTAAGCGCCCGCCGCCATCGTCGACCGCACCGGTTCAGATGTGGTTTCTTTGTATACCGCTGCGCCGGCCAACGCCGCCACTATGCATTCGACTATACCCGCCGCGGTGGTCAGGACGGTTAGGTTGGTGGCGAACAACCCGTTCACGCCCATGAATCCGATGTTGGGCAAGAGCACTCCGGCGACCCACAGGGCGATCCCGGCGCACACCGCCGCCTTGGGGCCGGCCCCGTAGCGCGGACGAATGGCGGCATACAGCCATATCGCGAAGATGCCGTTGGCGAGACCCAAGATGCTGAGGCCCACGATCTGATTGATCGTGAAGTCTCCGCTTTTGCCGAGCGCCGTCATGCCGGCGGTCCATTGCGGAGCGAGCAGGATTCCATCGACGATGTATCCCAGAATATCGAGCACGATCCCCGCGACGATGCCACCCAGAATGATACGGCCCATATTGGTTTTGGTCATAATGACCTCCTGGGGGAGAAACTATATTCCTCTCGGGCGCTGCGCGCAAGGGGCCGCGGTTGGGCTAACTGCCTTGGGTGCTGGCCTTGGTCAATTGCAACGCCACTTTTGAAAAAATCGCGCTAATGATTGGACCCACGCCGGGGAGCACGGCACCGGCGGCGACTGCTATGAAACCGGCCATCATGGCGTACTCGATCAGGTCCTGGCCGCGGGTTTCTCTCCACCGTTTTAATCGACACAGAATATCCATGCTTTGAGCGTAAGAGCTTTGTGCCGCTAGCACACTCAGCGAAGGCACTCTGAACGCCCTACTCCCCTGTGGGGGAGGCGCGCAAAATTTTTTCAGTTATGGCGTGTGCCGGGGGACGGGCGCGGGGGCGCAGGGGCGAAGACGATTCCGCTGGGATGGCCGGAGTCGTCGCCGGTGACTATGGGGACCAGCGATTCCTGGCGCTTGTTGGTGCGCAGATAATCCGTGATGGCGCGGATGTAGAAGCGCAGGGCTTTCTGGGTGCGCGGCAGCTCGCGGGTGAAGAGCGGGTCGACCGATGCGAGATACTGCCAGACGGCTTCGGGATCGACGCCGGGGATCTCAATCGAGGCGGGCAGCAGCGGGGTTTCATCGACCACCGTGAGTTCGAGAACCACGCGGCGGGGGTCCGCGAGCGATTCGTAGTTGTAGTCCACGCTGCGAATCAAGCCGGATTCGAGCATGCGCGCGATGGCTTGGCGCACGGCGAGTTCGTCGATCTGTATGCCGGGGCGCAGCCCGGTGAGAATCTGGATGGAATGTTGCGTGAAACGGGTCCCTTGCACGGTGAGCTTATCGATGGTGACGATTTCGCGCGACGGGGGAGCGGAGGATTGCGCGAACAGAACACTGGCAAGCAGCGCAAACAGCACCTTATCATCCTACCCGGGTCATCGCTAGCGGTTCAGGGCCGGCGATTCAGTGCTAACGTCAAAGCAGAGCAGCGTGCGCTCGCAAATCCAACTCGGCAGCGTGTTCGGGATCAAGATCGGCCTGCACTATAGCTGGTTTCTGATCGCCCTGCTGATTGTATTTTCACTTTCGTCGCAGTTTCGCGCGAGTAATCCGGCGTGGGGTGAGAACACCATTCTGGCGATGGCGATCGGGACGGCGCTGCTGTTCTTCGTGTCGCTGCTGCTGCACGAATTGGCGCACTCTTTGGTGGCGACTTCGAACCAACTGCCGGTGAAGGAGATCACGCTGTTTGCTCTGGGCGGGGTCTCGCAGATTGAAAAGAATCCGCAGAGTGCGAAAGTGGAATTCTGGATGGCGTTCGTGGGGCCGCTCACCAGCGCGGTGTTGGGTGCGTTGTGCCTGGGCATCACACGCGTGGCTGGTGACGCGTCGTCGAATCCTTGGATGGCCATGCTGCGCTGGCTGGGGTACATTAATCTGTCGCTGGCTGCTTTCAACCTGGTTCCGGGCTATCCGCTGGATGGCGGACGGGTGCTGCGGGCGCTGATCTGGTGGAGGACGGGGGATGCGGACCGTTCGACGCAACTCGCCGCGCGCGTGGGCCAAGCAGTGGCTTTCGTGTTCATCGCGCTGGGCATCTTTCAATACTTCACCGGTGCCGGGCTGGGAGGCCTGTGGATCGCCTTCATCGGCTGGTTTCTACTGCAAGCGGCGCGGGAAAGCTACTCAAGGGTGGGACTGACGCATGCACTCGAGGGCGTGAGGGTGGCGGACGTCATGACGCGGGATTGCCCGACGGTCGATGGCTGGCTGAACGTGCAGAATTTCGTCGAGCATGAAATGCTGCGCACGGGACAGCGTTGTTTCATGGTGGTGGATCAGGGCAAAATCACCGGGTTGGTGACGTCCCACGAGGTGAAGACGATTGACCGGGCGAAATGGCCCTACACGACCTTGCACGACATCATGCGGCCTTTGGAGGATTTGCAGTCAGTCACTCCGGACGCGTCACTGACCAGCGCGCTCGAAGCAATGGGGCGTTATGATCTGAATCAGCTTCCGGTGGTCTCTAACGGTCAGCTGGAAGGAGTGCTCTCGCGCGCGCAAGTTCTCAGTTATCTGCAGACGCACGCCGAGATTCGCGGCTAGGAGAGCGGTGGAAAGAAAGATTTTCTGGATCCTTTTTACAATATTGGGGCTGATAGCCGACGTCGTGCTGCCGATGTGGTGGGCGCTGGGCGCGACCATCCCCATTTGTTTCTTTAGCTGGTGGGTGGCGTATCGCAGCGATTGGTTTTGAAGCTGGTACGCTAAGTGCTCTATAGATTCCGGAACGGGGTTCTACAACCCCGAAAGGAGTCCCTATGCTGTACTACGCGTTAGTGTTCCTGGTGGTAGCGTTAATTGCTGGCCTGCTGGGATTTGGCGTGGTCGCTTTCGCGGCGGCCGAGATTGCGAGAATTTTCTTCTTCGTTTTCATCGTGCTGTTTCTGGTAAGCCTGATCTCCCACCTGCTTCGGCGAAGCAGCGTGTCCTAACGCGCTGAGGGAGGCGGGAGGACCTCGAAATGGCCAGCGAAAAGACGACAAATCAATCGAAGGCGGCAGGAAGCGACCCCCGCCATCACAGCATCATGCTGCGACAGATGTTGCATGAGGCGGGAAAATATGCCCGGGCAGACATCGAAAAAATTCAAGACGCCCGGGCACGTGTGCTCTTTGAGGTGACCGCTGAGGTGCTGGGAGGTCTCACGAAGGCATTCCGGGATTACGAAGAGAATAACGAACCCGCCTGGAAGTAACGGGCGTGCATTGGATGTCGAGCTGCAAAGGAGTATCTATATGACCATCAAATCTCTGCCCGACCAAGTTTCTGACGCTGCCTACCAAGTAAAGGATAAGGTCAATGATCTCAGCCGTTCCGCGACCGAAAAGATGGAAGCCACGCGGGTAGCGGCCGCGGGAGGTCTGGACTCGACCGCAGCGGCCCTGCACAATAGTGGCGAAAAAGTGGCCGATCTGGCGCATGGGACGGCTGACAAATTGAATTCCGGGGCGAAATATCTGCGAAATAATGACGTCCCGGGGATCTTCAGCGACCTGCAGACGGTGGTGAGAAAGAATCCGGGGATGTCGCTATTGGTGGCTGGATTCGTGGGTTTCGCGGTGGCGCGCGCGCTAACCAGCAACGATTGAAATGGAGCGGGAGACGAGAATCGAACTCGCAACCAACAGCTTGGAAGGCTGTGACTCTACCATTGAGTTACTCCCGCGCCTCTCTCTATTCTACACAGACGCGGTCTCTTGATACTGAATCAACTCCAGCTCGACGGTGAATTGTCCGCCTTCGGCGGTGCACTTCATCACCTCGGCTACGTAGGCGTTTTCAGGGAGAAAAACCGTGACGGCGCGCTCGCGTTCAACGGCGCGATCGAGCAGTGCGGAGACGTGGCAATGGCTGCGCTCCAATAAGCGGCCGACCGACGAAAAATATTCACCCTCTAAGGGAGAGATGATAACCGGGGTATCGGTATCCGGCTGATTGGTGCGCAGCAATCTACGCACTAGCTGCTGGAGCTGACTGTCCGGAATCTTCCGTCGCGGCTGTTTCTTCATTCACTCTCCGATGGGGGGCGGGCGGTTTCTCTCTTAATGTTATAGCGCGGGCCAGTACCCTATTACGCGTGAAATTCGGAATTTTAGGGCAATTTTGAATCGCCGCGTACGGAAGATCCAGTACTCCTAAGGTGGTGGTACTCGCATAATTACGAAATGGTCGAGCTGATGTGTCGAGTGATGATAGACTTAAGACCTTGGCACCCCGGAGACTGAGTATCCGGTTGCGGCTGGAGGCATGTTCTCCATTGAGCCGTTCCCTGTGCCAAGGCTCCCAAAAAAGGACCTTTGAAGATCCACTTAATCAACCCCAGCGATTCCGCATTCGGAACTGCCGTCATCACGCCGCGTTGGCTGTACGTGTTGGCGACCGCGACGCCGATCGAATTCGGCGATCCGGAGATTTGTGACGAAACTTTAGAAAGTCTGCTTCCAGAGAGCATTTCCCCCGGCGACGTCGTCGGCATCGGCATCCACACCGGGAATGCGCTGCGAGGCTATGCCGTGGGGCGACTGGCGCGTGAGCGCGGGGCTTACGTGGTATTTGGAGGCATTCACGCGTCGCTTTATCCGGATGAGGCGCTGGAATTAGGGCAGGCGCATTCGGTGGTGAAGGGCGACGGCGATCTGGCCTGGGGCGAGGCGCTGCGGGATTGTGCGCGGGATGCTCCCAAGCAAGTCTACGAAGGCGGACGGGTGGCGGCGGAGCAATTTAAAGCGGCACGCTGGGATTTGCTGCCGCCGGACCGTTACATGTGGGCGTCGGTGCAGACGGTGCGGGGGTGTTCGAAGCACTGCTCATTCTGTTCGGTGTGGCGGACGGACGGCCAGAAGCCGCGGCAGCGCGGGTCCGACGTAGTGATCGAAGAGATCGTGGCGCTGCGCCGGCTGGGATTCCGCTTCATTGCGCTGGCGGACGATAACTTCTACCCGGTGTCGCTTACCGACATCAAAAACGCGGAGCGGCAGGGGAATCAGCAGAAGGTTGACGAGTTGAACGCGATCCGCGAAGAGCGCTTCGAGTTGATGGCGCGCCTGGCGGAGTTGCCGAGCGATCTGACGTTCTTCACGCAGATCACCATGGAATCGGCCGAGGACGGAAGGTTCTTAGACGCGATGAAGGCGGCGCATATTCGCGGGGCGCTGGTGGGTGTGGAAGCTGTCACGGCAGAGGGATTGAAGGCGGTCTTCAAGGACTTCAACTGCTCGGGCGAGAAGCTGGTTCATCAACTACAGGAGTTTCAACGGCACGGGGTGCACGTGCTGGGCTCTTTCATTTTCGGATTGTCGACGGACCGGGCCGACACGTTTGACGCTACGCTCGAGTTGGCGCACAAGTCGGGGTTGACGTTCGCGCAGTTCGTGATGCTGACTCCGTTTTGCGGAACTGTGGACTTCGAGCGCTGGGAGAAGGCGTTTGGCGAAGATGTGCCGATGGTGGAGGGGACTCCGATCACACGCTACTGGCTGATCCCGCCGGATTTGCGGCCGAAGATGTTCATGCCGCATCCGACTATGAACTCTGAGGAGATGCGGGCGCGGACGCAGGGCGTGTGGGATCGTTTTTACAGTATGAAGGCGGTTTGGAAGCGGTCGAATTGCACGCCGAATTTGCGGGCGCGGCTGGCTTTTATTTTCATTTCCAAGTTGTACCGGCAGATGTATGCGAGCACGGGCATCGCTACCGATAGCGCGCGCAGGAATCGGGCGAACCGTTGGGCGCGCTGGCTGGCAGTGCCTTGCAGGAAGCTGTTTTCGGGGAAGCCGATGCCGGGATTGCAAGCGCCTCCACGTAAATTGGTAGTGGCCGAAACCAGTAGCACTCCGCTGCTGAATGTAATTCAGTAGGTTACGCGGTTGGCGTCATTTCGACGCGCACGGGCGGGTTGTAGTAAAGGAAGCGGCCGCAGCTTTCGCACGTCATTAGCTGGTCACCTTTTTTCAGATCCTGCAAATATTGCGGACGCAATACGATCTGACAGGCAGCGCAGCGCCCGCTGGTGGCTTCCGCGATCACTACGCCGTGCCATTTTTTGCGGATGCGCTCGTATTCGGTGAGCGTCGCTTTCGGTAGTTGGGCAGCGGCGGCGGTTCGTTCCCCTTGCAGTTGGTTCAGCTGGGTTTGGTCGGCGGCAGTGCGTTCGCGAGCGCGGGCCTTCTCGGCCTCGACCAGTTGCTTTTCTTCTTTGAGCGCGGCTTCGGCTTTCTTTACGGCTACGTCGAGCGATTCCGATTCCGACATCAGCTCCAGAATACGGTCTTCGGCTTTGCGGATTTCGTTCTGCGCGTACTCGATTTCGTGCTGAAACGCGCGGTATTGCTCGTTGGTTTTGGCACCGAGCATCTGATCTCGCAGCTTCGAGATTTTCTGTTCGTTCATCTGGACGTCGCCTTCGAGCTTCTTGCGGTCCTTCTGATTGGCGGTGAGGGCGGCGCGGTCGGCTTCGAGGCGGCGCTGATGGGATTCTAGCGTCTTCTCGATAACGGCGATATGTTTGGGAAGCGCGGCGACTTCTTTTTCGAGCTCCGCCATCCGCAAATCAATGGCTTGGAGCTGACTCACCAGACGCGTATCTGGGTGCATGAAACCTCATCTTAGCACGCGTGCCGCGAAGGGGTTTTCGTGCGATTCTGAAAACGATGTCTAACCTTGAAAATTCGCCGGCGGTTCTCCCGGCAGTTCCTTTGACGCTTGAGGGCTCGAGTCTGCTGCACCAGATGCTGAAGGTCCGCTGGGCGGATTGGCGGGGACTGGCGGGGGTGCGCCGGGATGAGATTCTGAGCGAAGCCGCGGCGGCGTTGGCGAGCATGGAGGGCGCGGGAAGCGCCGTCTTCTCACTGCTGGGACACAAGGGCGATGTGCTGCTGGTGCATTTCCGGCAGAACTTCGAACAGTTGGGCGAGGTAGAGCGCTGTTTGCAAAAGCTGGCGCTGTGGGATTACGTGGAACTGGCGTCGTCGTACTTGTCGGTTGTGGAGTTGGGATTGTACGAATCGACGGCGAAGGTTTACGGAGGTCTGGCCGAGCGCGGGATCGAGCCGTTCACTGCCGAGTGGAACGCGGAGATTCAGGAAACGCTGGCGCGGCAGCGGACCGCGATGCATCCACGATTGTTTCCGGAGATGCCGGCGCACAAATTTATTTGCTTCTATCCCATGGACCGGCGGCGGGGCGAGGACCAGAACTGGTACACGCTGCCCTTGGCCGAGCGCCAGCGGCAGATGAGCGAGCACGGGGCGGTGGGCCGCCGCTATGCGGGACAAGTGAAGCAGATCATTTCGGGTTCAATCGGGTTCGATGACTGGGAGTGGGGCGTGGATTTATTCGCGGACGACCCGCTGGTGTTTAAGAAGCTGATTTACGAAATGCGTTTCGATCACGTGAGCGCCGTATACGCGTTGTTCGGGACCTTTTATGTGGGCGAGCGCACGCCGGCGGCGGAGATCGGGAAGCTGCTGGCTATTTCTTCGCGCTGAGCGCGAGACTGCGATTGTGCAGCGCGTTGGCGTACGTCGGGTTGAGGCGGAGGGCTTGGTCGAAGTCCGCTAGAGCGTGCGCGGTGTCGTGCATTAAATAATAGGTGAAGCCGCGCGCGTTGTAGGCTAGCGCGAAATCGGGTTGGGCTGCAATCGCGGCGCTGAGTTCGTCGACGGCTTGCTGGTAGTGGCCTTGATACATGAGTTCGCGGCCGCGTTGGTTGTGTAGGGCGGCGGTTCTGGGATCGGCCGGGAGCGGCGCTGGCTTTGTTTCAGGTGCCGCGGGCGGTGGTGGTGTGGTCTCTTCCGCGACTTCGACCGGGGCGGCTTCCTGGTCGGCGGCGACGGGAGCGGGAGGCGGCGTCAGTTCGCGCTGCGCTTTCGCCAATACATCGTGCGCCTCCTGATAATCCGGTTTGAGCTGCAGGGCGCGTTCGAGATCGCTGGCGGCCTTGGCGAATTCTCCCAGCAGGAAATAGGCGCTGCCACGGGCGCACCAGGCTTCGGCGAGTGCGGGATTTAGGCGGATGGCTTCGCTGCGATCGGCGAGTCCTTGGGCGTGCATGCCGAGCGCGTGATAGCTTCCGCCACGTGCGAGCAGGGCTTCAGGGGATTTGGGAAGCAGGCGCACGGCGGCTTCGCGATCGTTTAGTGCTTCACGATTGCGACCGTCGGCTGCGTACAAAGTGGCGCGGGCTAAATGCAGTTGTGCGTCAAGCGGAGTCAATTCCAGGGCGCGCGTGAAATCGTCGGTTGCCTTGGCGGATAACCCCAGCTTCGCGTAAGCCGCGCCGCGCAGGGTTAGGGCGGGGGCGTTGACGGGATCGATCCGCAGGACTCGCGTCAGATCCTCGCTCGCGGAGCGGAAATCGCCGGCTTGTCCGAAGGCGTAGCCGCGCTCGAGCAGCGGTTCCACGGCGGCGGGTTCCAGACGTACGGCCTCGTCGAAATCGTCGATGGCGTCGCGATAGCGTCCGAGGGTCACGAGCGCGCGGCCGCGGCCCATCCAGGCGTCGGGATTGTCCAAACGCAGTTTGATGGCTTGCGCGTAATAGGGCAAGGCTTCTTCGGGGCGTCCGGTGTTGACCAGCTCCGTGGCTCGCTGGAGGTGATCGCGAGAAGTCGGACCCATTGCGGGATCGGTCGCGAGCAAATACAGAAACACGACAAGCAGACCGCTCATGGGGGTTTTATCGGCAGAAAAAGCGCGGAGTATTAGAGCGACGTCTTCCGCTGAAAACGGCGGCTGACGGGGCGCGTGAAGGCGCGGATAGCCATGTCTACTTCGTGTACGCCTAAGGCGCGGCACATGCCGTAGAAGATGAGGAGGCCCAAGGGGATGGAGACGGCCAGATCGGCCAGGCGCGCGAGTTGCGAGACGCCAAGCCAACGTTCCATTTCGTGGCTGGATAGCGCGGTCACTCCGGCCATTACGAGCGACGCGATTAAAACTTTGCCGATTCCACCAGCTAGCTCGCGGCCGTAGACTCCGCCGATGCGGCGGCGGAGAATTTCGAACAGCAGGAAGAAGCCGAAGAGCGCGACTACGGAAGTCGACAACGCCAGGCCGGCGTGGCCCAGGCCGGCGAAACGAATCATGGTAGCGGCCGTCGCGAAATTTACGACGATCGAACCGAGGCTTACCAGCATGGGGGTGCGCGCGTCGCCTAGCGCATAGAAGGCAGGGTTCAAAACTTTCAGCGCGGCGTAGCCGGCCAAGCCGATCGCGTAAAAAGAAAGAGCCAGCGCGGTTTGCTGGGTGTCGTAAAGCTGGAAGCGGCCGCCTTGATAGATCGCGCCGATGATGGATTTACCGAGCACGGCCAGGCCTACCGAGGAAGGCAGCGTAAGCAGGAACACCATGCCCAGGGATTTCGACAGGGTGCGGCGGAATTCTTCCATGTTGCCGGCGGCGGCGCTGCGCGAAATCGACGGCAGTGTCGCGGAGGCCATGGCGACTCCGAAGAGGCCGAGGGGAAGCTGCATGAAGCGGAACGCGTAGCTCAGCCAGCTCACCGGGCCGTCCATGCCGCGTACGGGATCGATGATGGTGGATGCGAAGTTGGTGTTCACCATCACGTTGATCTGCACGGCGGCGTTGCCGAGAATCGCAGGGACCATCAGGCGGAAGATGCGCACCAGGCCGGGATGATTCCAATCGAACGCTACGCGGAAGCGGAATCCCAGGCGATAGAGCGACGGCAACTGCCAAATCAGTTGCAGAGCGCCGCCGAGCACTACGCCGATCGCCATGCCTTCGATGCGACTCAGGTGCAACGACGGGCCGAGCCAGATACCGAGCACTACGCCGAAGCCTACCGAGCCGATGTTGAAGAACGTCGAAGCCAGGGCGGGGACGCCGAATTTATTGGAGGCGTTGAGGACGCCCATGGCTTGCGCGGCGAGCGCGACCAGCAGAAGGAACGGGAACATGGTCCGCGTCATCCTGACGGCGAGTTCGAATTTACCGGGGACCGCGGCGAACCCGGGCGCCATGATGTGGACCAATTGCGGAGCGAAAATCACGCCGAGCGCGCAGACTGCGCTTACCACGATAATCAGGGCCGTCGCTACCAGGTTCGCTAAACGAGCGGCGGCTTCCTTGCCGCGATTGGCGAGATATTCGGTGAAGGTGGGAACGAACGCGCTCGAGAGCGCGCCTTCGGCAAAAAGATCGCGGGTCAGGTTGGGAATGCGGAAGCCCAACATGAAGGCGTCGTAGATGAGGCCGGCGCCGAACAGGCGGGCCATCACGCTTTCGCGCAGCAGTCCGGTGACGCGGCTCATCAGGACGGCGATGGAAACCACGCCAGCCGAGCGGACTACGCTTTCGCTTTGCGCCACGTGAGCACCGGGGGCCGCAGCGGGTTTGGGAAGCGTCACGCTCCCCGCAACCGTGTCACTGTCCGTATTGTTCGAAAAAGTGGGCAATCGTCATGATCCCGGCGTAATAGTTCGCCACTTTGTACTTCTCGTTGGGCGAGTGCAATCCATCGTCGGGAAGTCCGAAGCCCATGAGGATGGTAGGAATCCCCAGGTGTTTCGCAAAATCTCCCACGATGGGAATGGACCCGCCGCTGCGGATAAAAACCGTTTCTTTCCCCAGGATATCGCGAAAGGCCTGCGCGGCTACGTGGATCGCGGGATGATCGGGATTCACCATGATAGCGGGGCCCCAGCTCAGGACGCGAACTTCGGTTTGGATTCCGGCGGGGGTGTTTTCCGCGACGAACTTTTTGTAAGCCGCGATGATTTTCTCGGGGTCCTGATTGGGCACCATGCGCATGCTGACTTTGGCGGTGGCGCGCGCGGGGATCACGGTTTTGGCGCCGGCTCCGGTGAAGCCGCCGGCGATGCCGTGGACTTCGAGCGTGGGCCGCGCCCAGGTGCGTTCGAAAACGGAATAGCCAGGCTCGCCGGTAAGCTGCGTCGAGCCGACTTCGTTTTTTAGAAAATCTTTTTCATCGAAGGGCAGATGTTCCCAACTGAGCTTTTCGGCGGGTGTGGGCGGCGCAACATCGTCGTACATGCCGGGGATTTGAATTCTACCGTTGGCGTCTTTCATCTTCGCCAGCAATTCGATCAGCCCGAACACGGCGTTGGGGGCAGCGCCGCCGTACATTCCCGAATGCAGGTCGCGCGAGGGGCCGCGGGCTTCGATCTCGGTGTAGATGAGGCCCCGCAGTCCCACGCATAAGGTCGGTAGGCCTTCCGCGAAAAGTTCGGTGTCGGAGACCAGGGCGACGTCGGCCTTGAGGCGCGCGGGATTTTCGGCGACGAATTTTGCGACTGATTCGCCGCCGACTTCTTCTTCGCCCTCGATCAAGAATTTCAAATTGACGGGTAAGGTTCCGGTGGTGGCAAGCAGCGCTTCGACGGCTTTGATGTGCATGTACATCTGGCCCTTGTCGTCGGCCGAGCCGCGCGCATAGATATTGCCGTCGCGCACGGTGGGCTCAAAGGGCGGCGAGATCCACTCGTCAAGCGGATCGGGGGGCTGCACGTCGTAGTGGCCATAACACAGCACGGTGGGCTTGCCGGGGGCGTGCAGCCAGTCGGCGTAAACCAGCGGGTGCTTCGCGGTGGCAATGACTTCGATATTTTCGAGTCCCGCGGTCTTCATACTGTCGGCGACGAAGTGCGCGGCGCGCACGACATCGGGGACATGCTCAGGCGAAGTGCTTACGCTGGGAATACGCAGGAAGGTCTTAAGCTCGTCGAGAAGACGCGGCTGGTTTTTTTCTACGAAGCGGTTGGTGGCTTGAGACACACACTATTATAGAGCGGACTTTTCATATGCAGACCAGCGTAATCTTTCGGCGGTATGAGTCGTCTGAGCTTTATGCGCCTCGACTTTACACTCGAAGTGCCGCGTCCCCGTTTCGTCGTGGTCCACTATCATTTTTTTAAGAATGCAGGGAGCACTATTGAGTCCATTTTGGAGCGGGAATTCGGAGGAGAATTTGCCACGCTGCACGGGCTAACGCCGGACACGGAGCTCGATAACGATGAGCTAAGTGTCTTTTTATCAGCTCATCGCGATATTAAAGCGGTGTCGAGTCATCATTTACGATATCCGCTGCCGAATATCAAAAATATGGTGATATTTGACTTCTGTTTTATCCGGCATCCGCTGGATCGTTTGCAGTCGATGTACTCGTATTTACGCAAGACAAATACAGGCGGGGCATTATGTCAAATGGCAAACACTCATTCGGTCGCGGGGTTTTTGCGGAACCTGGTGGATGAGTGGCCGCATTTGGTGAGCAACGTACAAGTTCTGCAACTCGCCAGATCCGGAAGATTCACGCGACCTGCGGGGGAAGAAGACTTGAGCCGCGCGATCGAAGCGGTGCGCAAGATGGCGATCCCGGGCGTGGTGGATCTGTTCGACGCCAGCCTGGTGGCCGCGGAATATTTTTTGCGGCCGGCGTTTCCACAAATCAATCTTCACTACACGCGGCAGAATGTCACGGCAAGGCGCGTTGAAACCACGCATCGCGAAAAGCGCTACCGGGAATTGTGGGGCTCGGCGGTTTACGACGATGTGTTCGCTCTGAACCAATTCGATCTACAATTGCACGCGGCCACGGTTGCCGAAGTGTACGGGCGGATGGCGGTGGTTCCGCAGGCACAGGACAGAATGGATGACTTTCGTTCTCGCTGTAAGGCGTTAGTAAATTCCGAGGAGGGATTGCACCTAGTGCAGCCCGAACGGAGCGTTGGTTTACGGCGCGCGGCGGGGCTGAAGTTTACGGACTAGTAGAACCCTTTTTGCCGGATAAAGCGATGGCGGCGCCGGCACCGCCGCCGGCGACTACTGCTACGATCGCTATTTTCGCTCCCGTGGACATTCCGGTTTTGGCGGTTGTTGCGGCGGGCGTTTGTGCGGGCGCTGCGGCGGGCTGGCTAGGAGTGGCTGCCGCGTTGGTGGGTTCGGTTTGGGCATCGAGTGCGGCGGCAACACTTAAACAGCCTCCGGTTTGCTGCAGAACGACGGAGTTCGCATTCAGAATGCTGGTAGCGATGGCGATCGCGGGGCGCAAGACGCTTACGGTTCCGGTGGCGGCAACGCGATTGCCGACGTTCATGGCAAGATTATCGCCGCGCACTTCGATTACTTCCTGGGTGTTTTGATCCTGTATCAGGAAGCGGCCATCCTTGGACAGCAAACATCCGGTGCGAGTGATCACTCCGGCGGCAGCGGCTTGCATCGCGAAAGTCATCTGGCGACCCGCGGGCACGGAGGCGAGCACCAAGCCGGCGCGGTTCGCCACGCGCGCGGCGCCGCTGAGGGCGGTGACTTCAAGATTGCCTCCGGAGATAAACGCCACGCGTACGCGGCTGTTGCCCAGGGCCGAGCGTATGGAGAGCTGACCGGCGCTGACTTCGTAACTCTCCGGCGCGGCTACTTGTCCCACACCTTTGGTAAGTGTCAGATGATTTTCGTTCACGCTCGCGCTGGATGCGGAGCCCAATTGAATTTTGACGCCGTTACGCAGTGTGGCTTGCGAAGACGCCGAGTTGGTGTCGATGTGAGCCCCGTCGAAAAGCGTGGCGTTGCCCCAGACTTCGGAGCGGTCCACCATAAAGTGTCCGCTGGCGGTGACCATGCCGATCGCAGTCGGATTGCTCGTGCCCGGAGTGGCGGCGAAACTGAGAGGCATCAGCGCCGCGGCCATGAATAAGATTCTGGTGTGCACTGATCCGAGTATACTTTTGGTTCGCACCTTCATCAAGAGAAATTATTCGTCATTCAGGTGTATTACGTGAGTCGTGTTGTTACCGTTGCCGCGCTGTTGATCCTCATGGCCGCTGTATTTTACTCCGTCCGCTTCGCGGTGGCGGACGCGGCGTTTCGCAAGCAGACTCCCGCAGGCGTGGCGCGTGCGCTGGAGATCCTGCCGGATCGCGCCAATTATCTTTTGCTGCGCGCGCTGCAGTTGGAATACGACGGCGTGGATTCGACAGCGCTGCTGGAGCGTGCGGCTCGCGTGAATCCGCTGTCTTCGGAACCGCGCATTCGATTAGGTCTGGCGGCGGAGACACGCGGTGATTTTCGGATGGCCGAAACGTGGCTGCTGGAGGCGGCTCGGGTGGATCGTCAATTCGAGCCGCGCTGGACACTGGCTAATTTCTATTTCCGGAGGGAGCGTTGGGATGAGTTCTGGAAATGGATGCGGGCGGCGCTCGAAATGTCTTATGGTGACCGGCGCTTGGCTTTCGATTTATCCTGGCGCGTGAGCGAGGACGCGAACGAAGTGTTGCGCCGTGCGATTCCGCCGCAGCATGAGGTGCTGGCGGCCTACTTGTCGTACGTGATGGAGCAACATCGTGAGGCTGTAGGTCCAGTGGCGTTGAAACTGGCGGCGCTGGGGAAGGCGGCGGACGTTCCTCTGCTCGAAAGTGCGTGCGACGTGCTTATCGAGTCAGGAAAGGTTACGGAGGCGCGTGAGTTGTGGACGCAACTGGGGCACCGGCAGACCGCGTTGATCACCGACGGTGATTTTGCGGTGGAACCGGGCGGGCATGGCTTCGACTGGCGCTTGCCGCATTCGCCGGGCGTCACAGATATCTCACTTGACGGCGCGCATCGCATCTTGTTTTCCGGAAGGCAGCCGGAAGCGTGCGAACTCTTGCGGCAATTCGTGGTGCTGGAGGCCGGCAAGCGGTATTCGCTGCATTGGGAGGCGCGAACGCGCGGATTTGGATCGCCTACGGGCATCGAATGGCGCGCGGGTATGGCGCATGGCGCGGTGGAGAGCGCGGATGACTGGCGCGTCGGCGGCATGGATTTTACGGCGAGTGCCGCGCTGATGCCGATTGCTCTCGATTATCAGCGGCCGACAGGCGAAGTGCGGGCGGAGGGATCGATAGAGATCCGCCACGTGTCGATAGTGGGCGAGCGCTAATCTACGAAGCCGGATTGTTGCAGCGACGGCTGCGGCTCGGGCGCGTCGAAGTGCGTCAGGATGCTTTTCACGCGGCCGTTTTCGAGCACCACGCCGTAGGGCGGCGAGGTGAACACGAATAGTTTGCGAAGCAAGGCTGAATCGGTGGAGGTCTTGGCTACCAGTTTCGTGTCATGCAAGAAAGAGGCGGCCCACTGCGGATCGTTGGTGGGCAAGCCGATCACGGTCACGTCTTTTTTCCAACTGTAGGTCGACATGTGGCGCGCGGCTTCTTCGCAATGGCTGCACGCGGGATCGTAGAAGAAAAGGAAGATGTTGCCTTGGCGGATGTTGTAGGGCTGGCCGTCGACGGCAATGGTTGGGGGCACCTGGATGCCGCTCTGGTGCATATTGTTGTAAGCGAGACTCGCGCCCGCGAATGCGGCGATCACTACCAGGGCGATGATCGGGAAGCGCAGGCTCACGGGCTTGCGCGAAAACCACGCGGCCACCAGCGCGGCTAACAGCATGGCTCCGTCTTCGGCGAAGAGCGCGGGGGTGACGGTGCGCTTCAGCCAGGGGAAGCAACTGCAATCGCGGCCGACGAGAGCCTGGTAACGCAATCCGATGTAGCCCATAAAGGCGACCAGCATCAATGCGATGAGCCACGCGCCCCAGCGGCGGTAGCGCGGGATCAGTACCAGGATGCCTCCAAGAGTCTCGGCGATGCCGAGCAGGATCACGAGCGGCATGCTGCCCCAGACGGGCACCAGCAATTGCTCGAACATGGTCTGCACCAGAAACGGGACCACCATTTTGGCGATGCCGGTGGCTAAGAAAATGATGGCGACGGAGATCGCGGCGACGTGGCCGACTGCGGTTTTCCACGCTGGCAGGGCGAAGCTGCTGTCGCCTAAATTGGCGGTGGTGGTAGCGCTCATACCTGCAATTCTAGCCGGATTGGGGGGCTCCGTGTCAGAATAGCTGTTTGGCTTTCCGCAAACTGCGAGTCCCCGCATCCAGCGCTAATCTCGGCCCCGCCTTTGACGCGCTGGGACTGGCTTTGGGTGTTTATCTTGAATGCCGCTTTCGCGCGGCGGACAAACTGAGTATTCGCGTGAGCGGGCGCGATGAAGCGCTGATCTCGAGCGGCGAAGACAACCTCATTTGGCAGACGGCGGTGCGGATCGCCAGCGACTTGCAACGGACCATGCCGGCTATTGAGCTGCAGCTCGACAATCAGATCCCGTTGGGCAAGGGGTTGGGCTCGAGTGCGGCGGCGCTGACCGCGGGGGTGGTGATCGCCAGTTCGATGTTGGGGCTGCGCTGGCCGCGAGGACGGGTTCTGGATGAGGCGGCGCGCATCGAGGGGCATCCGGATAACGTGGCGGCTTGCGTTCACGGGTCGATTGTGGCGAGCGCGACGGATGCCAGTGATGTCACGCACGCGGCGCGGCTGGAATTGCATCCGCGGTTCGGGATTGCGGTGGTGGTGCCCGATTTTCTGCTGCCGACGGTGGAGGCCCGGCGGGTGCTGCCGCAAAGTTATTCGCGCGCGGATGTCATTTTTAATATTCAACGCAGTGCGTTGTTGATCACGGCGCTGGCAACTGGAGTCACTGACGCGTTTCCTACGGCGCTGGAGGACAGGCTGCATCAGCCGTATCGCGCACCGTTGGTGCCGGGCTTGGTCGAGATCTGCGGGCTGCGCATGAAGGGGCTATTGGGGTGTGCTCTCAGCGGGGCCGGGCCATCGATTTTGGTTTTCTACGAACGCGGTTATGAACACGTGTGCCAATCCGTGCAGCATGTGTTCACGGCACATGGCAAAGATTCCGAAGTTATCCTGACGGACTTGGCGACGCGCGGTTACGAATTAAGCTAAAGAGGTGCCGACGCCTCCGTCCACCAATCGCCTGGCTCTCGAGAAGAGCCCTTACCTTTTGCAGCATGCCCACAATCCAGTGGATTGGTATCCCTGGGGCGAGGAGGCGTTCGCGAAAGCGCAGAGCGAAGACAAGCCGATCTTTTTGTCGGTGGGATATTCGACTTGCCACTGGTGTCACGTGATGGAGCGCGAATCGTTTGAGAGCGAGGAGATCGCGCAGGTTTTGAACGAGCACTTCGTTGCGATTAAAGTGGATCGCGAAGAGCGGCCGGATGTGGATCGCATGTACATGTTGTTCGTGCAGGCGTCGACGGGAAGCGGCGGGTGGCCGATGTCGGTGTGGCTGACTCCGGCGCGCAAGCCGTTCTTTGGGGGCACCTATTTTCCTCCAGACAACCGTTACGGGCGGCCGGGGTTTAAAGCGGTGCTGGAGCAACTTGGGAAAGCGTGGCGGCAGGATCGTGCGCGTATTGAGGACTCGGGCGACAAAGTGATCGAGCAGTTGCGCGAGTACTCGAGTCTGGGCGCAAGGTCCGAAGGCGCTGGGCGTGAAGTGTTGGAGCGGGCGTTCCAGGGCTTCCGGCGAATGTTCGATTCGCAGCTGGGCGGGTTTGGGCGGGCGCCTAAGTTTCCGCGTCCTAGCATCCACAATTTTCTGCTGCGGTATTACGCGGAGACTAAGCAGGAAGAAGCGCTTGAGATGGTACTGACTACGCTGCGGGAGATGGTGAAGGGCGGGATGAATGATCAGATCGGCGGGGGTTTCCATCGCTACTCGGTCGATGAGCGCTGGTTCGTGCCGCACTTTGAAAAGATGTTGTACGATCAGGCGCAACTGGCGGCGTCGTATCTGGAGGCGTTTCAGACTACGCGCGATGGGCAGTATGCGGCGGCCGCTCGTGACATCTTCACTTATTTATTGCGTGATATGACGGACCCGGGCGGCGGGTTCTATTCGGCAGAGGACGCGGATAGCGCTCGTGATGCGGCGAATCTGCAAGAGAAGAGCGAGGGCGCGTTTTACATTTGGCGCAAGCAGGAAATCGAGGAGGCACTGGAGACGCGCGTTGCGGAGATGTTCTGCTATCGCTACGGGGTAGAAACGGGCGGAAACGTGGAGGAAGATCCGCACGGGGAGTTTCGGGGCGCGAACATTCTGTATCAGGCGCACGCGGTGGATGATGCTGCGGCGCGAGTCGAGTTGCAGCAGGCCTCGGCGAAACTGCTGGAGATTCGCGCGCGAAGACCGCGTCCGCTGCGCGATGACAAAGTTTTGTCTTCCTGGAACGGCATGATGATTTCGGCGTTCGCCAAGGGGGCGCAGATTTTGAACGAAGCGCGGTACGCTGAGGCGGCGCGCGCGGCGGCGGATTTTCTACGGCGGCACTTATGGGATGACGAGCGGCAGATTCTACGGCGGCGGCATCGCGGAGGGGAGTCGGCTATCGATGGATTTCTCGACGATTATGCTTTCTGCGGGTTGGGGCTGCTGGATTTGTACGAGGCTAAGTTCGAAGCGCGGGATTTCGAGTGGGCGGTGCGGCTGGCGGAGCGGGCTATCGAACTGTTTGCCGACACGGAGAACGGTGGTTTTTTCAGCACGACTGACGATGGCTCGCTGCTGCGATTGAAGGACGACTACGACGGAGCTGAGCCGTCCGGGAACTCAGGTATGGCGATGTTGCTGCTGCGGCTGGCGCGGATGACGGATCGTGCTGACTTTCGCGCGGCGTCCGAGCATACGCTGCGCGCGTTTGCGTCGCGCATGGAGGAGGCGGGAACAGGTGTGCCGCAGATGCTGGTGGCGCACTCCTTCGCGCTGGGGCGTCCGCAGGAGATTGTGCTGGCGGGATCGCGCGACGATCCGGGGATGCTCGAAATGCTGGCGGCGATTCGCCGGCGATTTCTGCCGGGAGCTGTGATCCTGCACGGCGAGCAAAGTGGGCGGCCGATGCCGGCGCTCGACGGCGCGCCCACCGCTTATGTCTGCGAAAATTTCGCCTGTAATCTTCCGGTGACCAGTGCTACTGCGCTTGATGAGTTGCTAGAATAACCGCTATATGGAAAGACCTGGAGCAACTACTCTTAGAGGGAACCCGCTGACGGTTCTCGGGCCGGAATTGAAAGTTGGCGACAAAGCGCCGGATTTTGAGGCAGTCGACAACGGGTTGAAAGCGGTCACCCTGGCGACTACCGGCGACGGCATTCGCATTTTCAGCGTGATCCCGTCGCTCGACACGCCGGTGTGCGACGCGCAAACCAAACGCTTTGAGGAAGAGACCGGCAAGCTGCCGAACGTGAGCATCTACACCTTCAGCATGGATCTGCCGTTCGCGCAGAAGCGCTGGTGCGGCGCGTTTGGCGTGGACCACGTCAAAATGGTTTCCGATCACCGGACCGGGTCTTTCGGCGAGGCCTATGGCACGCTGATCAAGGATCTGCGCATTCTCAGCCGGGCGATTTTCGTGGTGGATAAAAACAATAACCTGCGCTATGTGGAGTATGTGAAGGAAGTGGGCGATCATCCCAACTACGAAGCGGCGCTCGAAGCAGCCAAGGCCGTCGCATAAGCGCCGGGAATCCGGACAGCCACCTGCCTATGCTGCGCATCGCCTACGTTTGCGAGTTCCTGTTGGCGCTGCTGGCGATCACGGTGGTCTGGGGCCAGGTGGGCGGGCAGGATCACCTGGATTTAATGCCCTGGTACGACAAGCTGGTGCTGACGTTCGCGCTGGCGCTAGTGATCGTTTTAGGAACCGTCGCGGCGGTGTCTCGCGAGAGGGCCTGGAACGGTCTCTCCATCGCGTGCCTGGCGATCGCCATCCTGATTGCGTGCGCCATGGGCGTAGTGACGTACTATTATCACTTGCACGAGGACGATCAGGACACTGAGAATACCAACGGCGTGGCGTTGGTGGTCACGCCTGTGCCGGGGCGCTTGCCGGGGCGGACTACATGAGCGACGCGAAATTCGGATCGTGGGTGGTTCCGGAAAGCCCGGTGGACGTCGAGTATTCGCTGATCGTGATCGAGGAAATCCGGCAAGTGGTGGCGGACGGTTTTCAGCGACTGCAGCGCGGCGGCATCGAGGTGGGCGGCGTGCTTTACGGGACGCGCGAAGACCGCATCGTAAAAGTGACGGGCATGCGCGAGATCGCCTGCGAACATGCGCGTGGGCCCACTTTTCATCTTTCCGATAACGATCGCGCGGCGTTGACGGCGCAACTGGCGCGGGATAAAGAAGACTCGCGCCTGGCGGGCCAGCAGGTGGTGGGCTGGTTTTTATCGCACACGCGCAGCGATGTTACTTTGCAGCAATCCGATCTGGATACTTACAACTCTTTCTTTCGGGAGCCGTGGCAGGTCACGATGGTGGTGCATCCGGGGCGCACCGGCACCATGCGCGCGGGTTTTTTCGTGCGCGAGCCGGACGGCAGCGTGAAGGGCGAGCGCAGCTATCAGGAATTCAATTTCCCGGATCGCATGGCGGGCATGCTCGATCGTCCGCCACGGGAGCGGCGTCCGCTGATGGACGCGGCAAGTGACCGCATCGCCACGGCGCGCTATGCCGCGCAGCGGGAAACGGCAGAGACGGTGGAGGCTCCGCCGGAGCCGATTGAGTATGAAGCTCCTCTGTTTGGGCAGCCGGCGCGCGCGGTTCCGCCATATGCGCCGTATCCGAATACACGGCGCAAGATTCCGTGGGCCATCATCGCGGTGGTGGCGGCGGCGCTGGTGCTGGCAGTGGTGGGGCTGCGATTTCTGGGTCCGCAGTTGCACGTGGAGCCGTTGTCGCTGGGAGTGATCGAGCGCGATGGCCAATTGCAGATCAGCTGGAACCACGCTTCGCAGAGCATCGCGGGCGCCACAGCCGGGACCTTGGAGATCGTCGACGGCGGCGAGAAGCGCAGCATCCCGCTGAATCGGAGTGATCTGGCGCAAGGAAATTTCACGTACATGCGCAGGAGCGGGGACGTGGAAGTTCGACTGGCGGTGACTACTTCCGGCGGCGGGCGGATGGAAGAGGCGTCGCGGTTTCTGGGTACGCCTCCGGAAGGCGTGGATGCCAGCGAGATGGACGCGATGAAGGTGGAGCGGGACGCCTTGCAGGACGAAGTCACGCGTCTGCGCGCGCAAAGCGGTCAGCAAGCGGCGCGGATTCAACAGCTGGAGCGGACGCTGGTGATTTTGCAGAGCCGTTTGGGCATCACCGCGGGGCGCTAGAAAGCAGCTCGCGCGGCGCGGCGCGGCGCGGTGGCTGGGAACGAGCGTTCCAGATCGTGCTCGGCCACGCTCAGCGTAATGCGCGTTACGGGACCCGCGGCGGTCACTTGGGCATTCTGTAATGCGGCGGCGGGGGTACCTTTCACCATTCCGGCGGCTAAGCGCAAAACGGCGGCCAAACCCTGGGCTTCGGTGTCGGAATGCGTCAGGGCTTCGGCGAACACAGTCACGCCTACGTTATCGAAATGCAAGCCGGCCGACGTTTCGATCACGCTTTGCAGGAGCGTGGCGGGGTTGAAGATGCCCCCGCTGGTGGTGGGCGGAATCATGTCGACCAGCGGGGTGACGGTGGCGAACCAGGCATCGGCGGCGGTGCTGGCGTCTTTGGCTTTCTGCAGCAACGGGCCGGCGAAAACGGCTCCGGCGGCGCGGCGGTCGATGACGTCGCGGAGGGCTGGCTCGGTGCCGATCACGAGCGTTGTGGGGTCGAGGAACGCGAAAACTTTGGTATTGCGCTCGGGTGGGGTGATCACGGATACGCCGTGGTAATCGTAGACGCTCGCGCCGGTTACTGACGCCAGGGCGATGAACTTGTCGGAGGGGAAAGTGCCGCGCGCGAGAATCAAGGCGTCGCTGCCGTCGGTGGCGTTGCTGGCGACTATCAGTTCTTGGAGATCGCGCTGCACTTCAAATCCGGTGGCGGCGGCGAAGCGGGTCACGGAGTTTGCGGGCAAGTGGGAGAGCGCGAACTGTCCAAAGGGAGACGCTAACGTGGCTTGGACTTGGATCCCGTAGAGGACTTTGGCTTCGGGCGGCGCCAGGTTTAGAAGCGCGGGATCGACGGCGGCGTGGGCGGTGAATACAAGCAGTAACGCTAGCGGCGGAAGGAATGATAGGCGGGTCATCGGGCCTCCTATATCATTCTACGAGGCCGGAGGCGGCCGGGTTCCCGCAAAAGCGGGCCGGAGGCCCGCCCTACTTGGTGTAAACTATAGTTAACTGTCGTGATGAAATCGGGGCTATCAACGGCTGGGGCGTCGCTGCCGGAGGTTCACGGTAGCGTTTCTACTACCCATCTCACTGTTTTCCGAAGGATGCTGGCGTTTGCGGGGCCGGCTTACCTGGTGAGCGTCGGGTACATGGATCCGGGGAACTGGGCTACGGATCTGGAAGGCGGCGCGCGATTCGGCTACCGACTGCTGTGGGTGCTGGTGGTTTCAAACTTGATGGCGATCCTGCTGCAGACTCTGGCGGCACGATTGGGGATCGTCGCGGGGCGCGACTTGGCGCAGGCTTGCCGGGAGTCTTATTCGCGGCGCGTGTGCAATGCGCTGTGGGTGTTGTGCGAAATCGCGATCTCGGCTTGCGATCTGGCGGAGGTCTTGGGGGCGGCGATTGCGCTACGGCTGTTATTCGGATTGCCGCTGCTGGTGGGCGTAGTGCTCACGGCGCTCGATACGCTGCTGGTGTTGTGGCTCTCGCGCTACGGGATCCGGCTGATTGAGGCGGTGATCCTGAGCTTGATCGCCATCGTGACCGGGTGTTTCCTGGTCGAACTTGTATGGGCCCGGCCAGTGTGGCATGAGATGTTGGCGGGCATTCTGCCGCGGCTGAACAGCGACAGTTTGTATGTGGCGATCGGCATCCTGGGAGCCACAGTGATGCCGCATAATTTGTACCTGCATTCGGCGTTGGTGCAGACGCGGCGGCTGGGAAAAACGGTGGCGGAGCGGCGCGAGGCTTGCCGCTTTAATTTATTCGACTCGGTGCTGGCGCTGAACGGCGCGCTGATCGTCAACGCGGCGATTCTGGTGCTGGCGGCGGCGGTGTTTTTCAAACACGGGATTCTGGTGACGCAGATCGAGCAGGCGCAATTGCTGCTGACTCCGCTGTTAGGAATGGGGCTGGCCGGAAGTCTGTTCGCGGTGGCGCTGCTGGCGAGCGGGCAATCGTCGACCCTTACCGGAACGTACGCGGGGCAGATTGTGATGGAAGGGTTCCTCAGTCTGCGGTTGCGACCGTGGCTGCGGCGGTTGGTCACGCGGGCGATCGCGATCATCCCCGCCGTGCTGACTATTTATTATTTGGGCGACAACGGCACTTACAAGCTTTTGATCCTGAGCCAGGTGATTCTGAGCATGCAGTTGCCGTTCGCGGTAATTCCGCTGATTCGGTTTACGAACGACTCGCGGCGCATGGGCGAAGTTTGCCAATCGTGCCTGGGTGCGGGTGCTGGCGTGGGGCTCGGCGGTGCTGATCATTGTGTTGAATTTATGGCTGGTGGCGACCACGATCGGCCCGTGGATGGCGGAGAGCGCATGGCACGCACTGGTGGCGGGGCTGCCGATTGCGGCGGTGCTAGCGCTGCTGGCTCGGGTGACGTTCGCGGGAACGGTGATGCCGGTTCCGAAGACCGTCAGCACGGGGGCGGCGGTGGCAGCCGACTTGCCGGTGCCGCATTATCGAAACATTCTAGTGCCGCTGGATCATTCATCACACGATCGCGCGGCCATCGCGCATGCGGTGGCGCTGGCGCGTTCGCACGGGGCCACGCTGCATTTGCTGCACGTCGAGGAAGGCGTTACCAGCCAGTTGTTCGGTTCGCTTTCGTCGACCGAAGAAATTATTTCGGGTGAAGAATATTTTGGCGCGATCGTGCGGTCTCTGGCGGATTCGGGAATTGCGGCGGAGCTGACGATTCAGCACGGCCTCACGCCAACCAACGCGATTGTGCGCAAGGCGCGAGAGATTCAGCCGGATTTAATCGTGATGGGCGCCCACGGGCATCGCGGCGTGAAGGACTTGATGTTCGGGAACACCATCAACGCGGTGCGGCATCAGGTGGACGCTCCGGTGTTGGTGGTGGGCGGCGTCACGACTCCAGCTCAATGACGCCTTCCGAATACAGGAGGGCGCGTCCGGCAATCGAGACGCGGTCGCCGCGGTCGCGACACCATAGTTCTCCGCCGCGGCGCGAACGCTGACGCGCGAACATTTCGGTTTTGCCCAGGAGCGCGGACCAATAGGGGATCAGCGTGCAGTGGGCCGAGCCGGTGACCGGGTCTTCGTTGATGCCTTTGGCGGGCGCGAAGAAGCGCGACACGAAATCGCAATCCTTGCCGGGCGCGGTGACGATTACGGCGAAGCTGTCGAGCGCGGCTATTTTCGCAAAGTCGGGCTTCAGCGCGAGGACTTCCTCTTCGCTGCCAAACACGCACAGAAGATCGCGGGCCTTCAGGACCTCGCGCGGATTGGCGCCCAGCGCTTCCACCAGACCTGTTGGACTTTCGAGAGGCTTGGGCGGGCGCGAGGGGAAGTCCAGGGCGTAGAGCGGACTTCCCTGCTCTAGCGTGCGATCAACTCCAAGTTCGCCGCTCTTGGATTGAAACGTCACGCGGGTTCCGCTGTTTTCGCGACGCACATCGAAGATTACGTGCGCCGAGGCGACGGTGGCGTGTCCGCAGAGATCCACTTCGACTTCGGGCGTGAACCAGCGCAGCTCATAGTGCGTTCCGCGCGCGATGTAGAAGGCGGTTTCTGACAGATTATGCTCGGCCGCGATGGCTTGCAACGTCGCGTCGGAGAGCCACTCTTCGAGGGGACAAACGGCGGCGGGATTGCCGGCGAACGGACTGTCGGCAAAGGCGTCGACGTGGTAGAACGGAATCCCTCATTCCTCCACTGTAGCGATTTCGAGGACTAGGCGGCGTCGAATAGGCATTGCTGCTCGAAGTGGCGCGGATCGAAGCGTTCGAGCTCCATCGGGAAGCGGCGGCGCAGTTCCTTGGGTGCGGCGGCGGGGTGGCCGTTGAGGAGCGACTCGAGTTGCAGCGCGTTCACGACGCTCTTACCGGCGGCATCGTTATTGAACACCACGAAGGTGGCTTCGGCGTAGCGGTTGATGCGTTCGATGCGCTTGGACCATTCCTCGAGTTCGGTTTCCGAGTAGAGATAGTCGTGTTGGCGCAGGCGCGCGGGGGACTGGCGGTCGAAAGCTCCCAGGGAATTTTTGGGATTGCGGCCGTGCAAGCGCACGTAGCCGATGCCGCTGGTGAGATACGCGGTGGGCGGCATGGCGCTAGTGTATTCAGGCTGATCGATGTTGCAGAACCCGACGTGGTAATCGAGGAACGTGCCGATCGCTTCTTCAGCAAGCCAACTGCTGTGGCGCATTTCGGCGACCAGCGGAAATTCGTGGAACGCGCGGCGCAGGCGGATCAGGAACTCGCGGTTTTCGGGCGTGAAGCGGAAGGCCCAGGGGAATTGCATCAACACGGCACCCAGCTTGCGGGCGCGATGGAGCGGCCATAGTCCTTCCTTGAATTGGGCGATTTCAGTTTCTTCGAGGATCCGGCTGTGAGTGAACTGTTGATGCAGTTTGGCGGTGAATTGGAATTGGGGATTCGATTCCACCTTCCGCATCCACAATTTCACCACTTCAGGCTTGAGCGGCTGATAAAAAGAGCTGTTGATTTCGACCGTGTTGAGCCGGCGGGCCAGAAACTCCAGGGAATGAAACCCTGGAGGGTGGGTCTTGGGATAGACCACACCGTTCCAGTGTTGATAGGACCAGCCGGCGGTGCCGACGCGAGGGGAGGATGACATGGGAGAATCTCCGTTTTCGCTATTTCTTCGCTGATTGATAATAGCGAATAAAGGGCGAAGATGTCAACAGGCAAATTTTTTCTTGACGTGACTATAAACTTACGTTACTATTTTATCACGTAAGGAGAAACGCCATGAAAATCGATGAAATGACCCTTGACGTCGCCCAGCAGATCGAGCTCAAAGCCGATATCGGCGACGTCTTTAAATCTGTCCTGAACCGTTTTGGGGAGGGCAGCACCAATCCCAACGGCGAATCCATGAACATGATTCTGGAGCAATGGCCGGGTGGCCGCTGGTTTCGTGACCGGGGCAACGGCGTCGGCCATCTGTGGGGCCACGTCCAAGTGATCAAGCCGCCGGTGTTACTAGAACTGAGCGGACCCATGTTCATGTCCTATCCCGCGCTCAACCATGTGGAGATCAAACTGGACCAGATTGCGGGTGGAACCAAGGTCACGCTGCGTCACCGGTCCATCGGCTTGCTGGAGGAAACGCACCGCCAGGGCGTCAGTAAGGGCTGGAAGCACTACCTCGACAACATCAGCAAGGATGTCTCGTAGGCTGCGGCCTCGGCTGCGAAGCGATGACGAACGACCTCGACCCGGTCTGGAAAGCGCTGTCCGATCCCACGCGGCGGTCGATTCTGGACCTGCTGCGCGGGGGGCCGCGCAAGACCACGGAGATTGTCGAGGCCTTTCCGCATCTGACGCGTTTTGGCGTGATGAAGCACATGGATGTACTTCGTGACGCCGGCTTAATTCTTACCCGCGAAGAAGGAAGACAGCGGGTGAACTCGCTGAATGCGGTCCCCATCCGCCAGATTTACGAGAGGTGGGTGAGCCGCTATCAGGAATACTGGGCGGACAGTTTGCTCCGCCTGCAAGACGACCTTCAGACAGGCGACGCTCCCCCGCGCCGCCCGTCCGAACGACCCGAAGACAAGTAAGAAGTCACGGATCTTCCGTGGAGCAAATCACAAACAGGAGAAGTGTATGTATACCAAAGACGCAATACTTTACTCGCTGAATCTGGCCGACCAGGCCACGCAGCGATCGCTCACAACTATCGAAGATGCCGCATTAACGTTCCCGACAGAGAATGGCGGATGCCATCCGCTGTGGGTTGTCGGCCACCTGGCTTTCGTCGAGGGGCTAACGCAGGAGATGCTGGGCGGCGGCGGCAATCCGGTGGCGCACTGGGCCGAGATCTTCGGACCGGACACAGTGCCCACAGCGGACGCGGCGGGGTACCCGGCGTTCGCCCAAGTGCGCGACAAATATGTGCAGCTCCGGAGGCGCAATCTGCAGCTTCTCGAAGCGATGACCGAGGCGGATCTGGACAAGCCGACGCCCTGGCAGCCGAAGGGCCTGGAGGCGCACTTCGCGACATTCGGGAAGGCGCTATTGACGATTGCGCTGCATCAGATGTCGCATCGCGGGCAAATCACAGACGCAATCCGGGCGGCAGGGCGGTCTACGCCGGTTTTGGCGAGGGCGGGCGTTTAGCGCGTTGAAGCGAAGCTCACGAGGCGAGGGATGGGCGGTGGCGTCCATCCCCTGAACATAGACTGAATACAGTTGAGTTGAGTGAGCGGCCTGAGAGATAGGTAACAGAACGTACCGGAGACATGGGTTACACTTTTTGCCGTTGAGAAGGCGGGAGGTGGAGGATGCCATGGAAGGAAAGTTCTGTTATGGACGAGAGGATGCGGTTCGTGATGCGGTTGCAAGAGGGGGAAAGCATGGCTTTCCTTTGCCGGGAGTTCGGGATCTCGCGCAAAACCGGTTACAAGATACTGGACCGGTATAAGGAATGCGGCTTAGAGGGTCTGACGGACCGGGCTCGCACGCCCTATCGCTATGCCAACCGGTTGCCGGAGCAGTTGGAAGCGGCTACCCGTTTCACGACAAGACCGTCGTCGTCACCAACTGCGGCCGCCTGTGCCTTTATCGCAAGAAAATCAACTTAAGCACCGGCCTGGCCGGCCAGGCCGTCGGCATCAAGGAAGTCGACGATGGCATCTGGCTGGTCAGTTTTATGCATTATGATCTGGGATATATAGACCTCGACGAGAAAACTCTGCAGCCCCTCCCCAACCCTTTTGGCCCAAAAGTGTTACCTATGTCTTAGGTACATTCTGTTACCTATGTGTCCGGGTCGGACAGAAAGTGATTGGTGGACCTGAAGGGATTCGAACCCTTGACCTCTTCCATGCCATGGAAGCGCGCTCCCAACTGCGCCACAGGCCCACGAGACAAGGTCTAGCGTCAATCTTAGCACACCGCGTATTTCTCTGATACGATTTGGACTATGCGAAATTTAGCACTCTTTTTATTGTCGGGCGTGGTCTTTGCGCAGACCAATGCTCCGGCGCCGGTGGTGGGCATGCAGAACTTCATCCATAGCGTGGCGAACCTGGAGAAATCGGTCGCGTTCTATCGCGATGTTTTTGGATTGGAAATGAATGGGGAGCTGCGGCCGGCGATTGCCATCCCCCAGGTGTTGAGTCTGGTGAACGCGGCGGGCGCGAAGTTTCGCGTGGCCACCTTGAAGATTCCAGGGGCTGCGTTTGAGCTGGAGTTGACAGAGTTCACTGGCATCGAGCGCAAGCCCGCGCAGCCGAATCACTGGGATCCGGGTGCGGCGGACTTGGCGCTGCGGGTGCGCGATGTCGATGCAGCTTTCGCTGCGCTCAAAAAGGCCGGGGCTCCGATTATCAGTCTGCCGGGGTCGCCGGTGAAGATTGGTCCACCGACGGGCAAGATTCGCTCAGTATTCACGCGCGATCCGGATGGCTACATCCTCGAAGTGGTTCAGGCCGACCCCATCGCGGCAAATGCGCCGGCGGGAATGGTGATCACGGCCACCATGGGCCTGACGGTGGGCGATACTGAAAAAACTCTGGCGTTTTATCGCGACATTCTCGGCATGGACATAAAGGCCGGCACGGCGTTCGGCGGCAACAAAGCGATTCTCGACATGGTGGGTGCCAGCAGCGGGCAAGTGAAGCAGAGCGCTGGTCTGGTCCCGGGCAGCACCGCGCGGATTGAGTTCTACGAATTCAAAGACATCAGCCGCGCGCCTTTCCGGCTGCGGATTCCGGATCCGGGGTCGCCTGCGTTGTCGCTGCGGGTGAGCGATGTGGACGCCCTGCTAAAGCGCGTGAAGGCTGCGGGGATGAAAGTGATCACCAGCGGCGGAGAGCCGCTGAATATGGGAATGTCGCGGAATGTGTTTGTCGAAGACCCCAACGGCGTCGCGGTGGAGTTGATCCAGCGCGCGAACTAGTGCTGCTGCGGCTGCGTGGCGGTGCGGGCGCGGCCGCTGGTGGTCCCCAGCTCGCGAAGCTGCGCCTGGGCATTGCGCGCCAGGCTGTGAGTGGGAAAGCGCGCCAAGAAATCTTTAAACTCCGTGGCCGCTTCCGTGCGGCGGCCGCCGTGCATCAGAGCGTCGGCCTTGCCGTAAAGGGCGTCGGGGGTTTTGGGGTTGTCGGGGTAGCGCTCAAGCACGGCGTCGAAAGCTTGCACGGCGTCGTCATACATCTTGGCGCGGTTATAAAGCTGGCCGACATAATATTGCGCCGAGGCGGCGTTTTCGGCCGTGGAGAAGTATTTCAGATAGTCGTTGAACTCGTTCATGGCGAGTTCGTCTTTGCCGCTCGAATAATCGCGGAAAGCGTTCAACCATAGGCTCTCGGCGGATACGCCCGGTGGAGGCGCCACACCGTTCGCAGCCGCCGGCGGAGCACCAGGCGCTCCCGGCGGAGGCGCGGACGGGGGCTGGCTAAGCGTGCGCACAGCGCTCGAAATATCGGATAATTTGTTGTCGAGATTCGCTAGGCGGCTCGACAACGCGGCCAGGTTCTCGCGCACGCCGCGCATCTCGTCGGCGGACTGATCCACTTTGGTACCCAGCACGGCGATGGGCCCGGCCACTTTGGTCTGTTGATCGTTCAAACGATCGGTAAGCGTACGTTGCAGCGCGGTCATCGACGTCGACGCTTGATTCGACTGATCGAGCGCCTGCTTGATCAGACTCTCAAGCGCCGCCATCTTCTGATCCTGCGAGGTTTGCAGTTGTTTGATCTGATCCTGGAGCTGCGCTACGTCGCGCTGGATGGAAAGAATGTCCTCGCGTTTTTGCGCGAGCAGGCTGGGAGCCAACACCAAGGTTAGCCAGCAGCCCATCGCAGCCACTCGGGAAAACTTCATACTGAGCTCCTTAAAAAATGGGCATGACAAAAAGGGGACGACCGGCGGCCGTCCCCCGTTTCACTTACTGCCCTGGCGCCAAGTGCGCGCGGCGATTGCGTTGGTAACAGGCCTCGGTGGCATCGGTGCACACCGGCCGATCCTTACCATAGCTGATGGTGCGGATCTTATCGGCGGGCACGCCTAAGCTGCACCAGGAAGTCCTTGGCAGCGGTGGCGCGGCGGTCGCCTAGGCCCAGGTTATATTCGGCCGAGCCGCGTTCATCGCAGTGTCCCTCCAGCACTACGCTAAACGACGGGTCTGCGGCAAAGGCACGCTTCAACGCATCGGCGTCGTGGGTGAGCACCTGCCGGGCGTCGTCGCGGATGTCGCTCTTGTCGTAGTCGAACAGAGCGTCTCCGGCCGTGGCGATGTCGGAGTTGTAAATGTCGATACCCGACACTCTTGGCGCTGGCGGAGGAGGTGGCGGCGGCGCGGGTGGCGCGGTCACTTCGACCGTCACCGAGCGCGTATCGTTGCCACCGGCGGAAGTCGCGGTCAATGTATAAGTGGTGGTGTTGGTGGGGAACACCTGGCGCATTCCGTTGGCCGCCACTGTTCCGATGCCGTTATCAATATTGGAATCCGTCGCGTTAGCTACCGACCAGGTCAACGTCGCCGACTGGCCGCGCTGAATAGAGCGCGGTTCGGCACCGAAATTGGTGATACGCGCCGCAGGAGCTGCCGGGGGCGGCGGTGGCGCGACCTCGGTCTTCGGCGGCGGCGGTGGCGCGGGCGCCGGGACCTTCTTCTTACACGCGGTCACCGTCATCATTAACACCACGGCGAACACCGCTGCACTCAGTGTTCTCTGATTCATTCGCATTGCTTTGACGTGCCTCCTTGTCTCAATCTGAGACTACTTATTTGCGACGGACTAGTTCGTAAACGGAGCTCCGACAACGTCTGCAAATTAGTTTACTCCGTTTGCCCACACCGGCTGAATGTTATTCCCTTGTGTGGTGAGTTGCTGCACATTGCTGCCGTCGGCCAGCATGGTGTAGATCTGGGTGGAGTTGCCGCGCTTCGAAGTGAACACCAGGTGCACGCCGTCGGGCGCCCACCAGGGGTTCTCGTTGCGTCCGCTGTTTTGGGTGAGCTGCACGGGCTTGCGGGTGGCGACATCCATGACGAAGATATTGAAATTGCCGGGCTCGTAGCCGCGAGTCCAGGCAAAGGCGATCTGCTGGCCGTTGGGGCTCCAGGCGGGATTGGCGACGTCGCCTTCGCCAGTAGTGAATTGCTGCATATCCGTGCCGTCGAGGTTCATGTGCCAGAGCTGCTGGCGCCCGCCGCGGCCGGAGATAAACAGCATGTCGCTGCCGGTTTTGGGGTTCACCTTGGGCGAGACTTCAATCGCGCGCACGTTGGATATTCGGCGGAAATTGCCGCCGTCTGTACCGGCGATGCAGATTTGCACCCAGCCGTTGAGGGCGGTGGCGAAGAGCAATTGCTTGCCGTCGGGGGTGAATTCGGGGGTCTCAACCACGGAGGAAACCGGATTGTAAAACGGCATGCGGCGCCCGGTCTCAACCGAGTGGATGCGGATTTGCGGGTTGCCGCCGGCGTAGGTAGTGAAAGCGAACAATTTGCCGTCGGGCGAAACGGCGGGCATGCTGGAGGTCGAGTTGTACTGTGTCAGGCGCTGCTGGTGCGATCCGTCGTAGTCCATCGACCAGATTTCCTTGGCGCCGGAACGGTCGGAAACGAAAAAGATCTTAGTGCCGGCCAGGCTCTTGGCGCCGAACTGCTGCAGGATGTCGGCGGCGAAATCGCGCGCGACTTTTTTCGCGCCGTCGGCATCGAGCGAGCCGAAGTACAGCTTGCCAATGACTTGGGCGCTGGTCACGTCCTGCTGACCGGTGTTGAAGAGCCATCCGTATAAGACCAGGCGGTTGTCTTGGACGGCGGTGTAGCCGAAGGCGAGGTAGTTAGCGCTAACTGGTGGGCCGGACCAATCCGTCAGCCAGGGGCCGTTGCGTGTAGGGGGCGTTCCGCGGCGCGCGTTCGCGGGAACCGTGGGCGGTTTGAAATCCTGTGGGCGCTGCGGGACTTCGAGCGGGTATACGCTCTTCGCCACCATTTTCAATACCCCGGCGTTGGAGAGTTCGTCCCATAGCGTCGAATTGAAGACGTCCATGTTGCGCTGGGCATCGCCAGTGCCGCGCATGTCGGCCACTGCGATGGCGGGACGTTCCGCAGAACTGATTTTTCCGACGATATCGCCTTGTGCTAACCCCGGTAGCGAGGCGGTCAGAAGGACTACGACGGGAGCCAGGAATTTTGCGATTGTTTTAGTCTTCATCGTTTCAACTCGAACGTGAATTCAACATGGGCCGAATCCTTGTCGAATCCCGCAGGAATCGGAGGAAAGGGGCTTGCTTCCAGTATGGCGCGTTGCGCGGAATAGTCCAGCGCGGAAATGGTGCTTTGTTGCACGATTCGCAAATTGCGGATGCGGCCGTCGCGCATCAAATCGAAGGACGCAATCACCACCGGCGCAGTTTGCACGTGCGCGTCGACGTCTCCGGTGTGCCATTTTTGCGCAACCAGTTCCTGGATCTGCTGCGCGTAGCCGGCAAAGCGCGTGCCGAGTGTGGTGTTGGCTCCGGTGCCGATGCGACCCGAGCCCGGCATCGCCGAGAACAGCGGATTTGAAACCTGCGGGGCTTGCGTGGCGAACACTTGATTGCGGTCGATTTCTTTGAAAGGCCGGAATTTCTGGTGTTCGCTGGCGACATCCGCCGGGCGCTTCTTCAGCCTCATCTTCAGAGCCACGGCGTTGGGAGAAACCTTTTCGACCTTCTCCCGCTCGATCGGCTTGGCCGGCGCCTGCGGAACCTGCGACTCGGTATCGTTGGCGACCGGATTTTGCTCGCCGGTGTGCAGCAGCGGAATGGATTTTACGGCTTCGATCCCAATCGCTCCGCCACCGGCGTTCTGCGCGCCGAAAGAATCGTGTTGCGAACCCACCCAACTATAGATGCCCATTCCGGCTAGAAGCGTTACATGCAAAGTGAGGGCCGCAAGGAAAGCGCGATTAAGCGGCTCGGGCTGGTCGAGTATATCGGGATGGAAATTCTGCTCCATCAGCGCCCGGCGTTCTCCTGCGGCTTGGTCACCATCTTGATTCCGATGTGCGCCTGGTCGAGCGTGCTCAGCACTTGCGCGATCGGGTCAAACACCGTGGCTTTATCGGCCATCACGTATACGTTTTTAGAGTTTTTAAAGCGCTTGGGTACTTCGGTTGCGATTTGGTTCAGATTGATGGGCTTCTCGTTGAGATACATCTTGCCGTTGCGCGTGATGCTGATGACGGGGAGTTCCTCATTGGTGTCCTTGACCTGTCTAACTTCGGGGACGTTGATTTCGAGACCGAATTCCATCACGTGCGCGGTCAGCATGAAGATGATCAGCAGCACCAGCACCACATCGACCAGCGGCACGATGTTGATTTCGGAGAGTGTGCCGTTGCCTCCACCGAAGCGGCGGCGGCCAAGACCGCTGCGAGACCCGTTGCCGTTGCTCACCGAGAATGCCATAGCGTTTTAACCTTCGAACATGCGCTCGGCTGCGTTCAGGAACTCGAGCGAAAAATCCTCCATGCGCGTGCCCATCACCTTTATGCTATTCCCGAAATAGTTGTAAAAGACAGCCGCGGGGATGGCGGCAAACAAGCCCAGCGCAGTGGCGAAAAGCGCGTTGGCGATGCCGGGGGCGACCGTCCGCATGCTGGTGGACCCGGACAAGCCCAAAGCTTGGAACGCTTCGATGATGCCGAAGACGGTGCCGAATAAGCCCACAAACGGCGAGATGGTGGCGGCGGTGGCGAGCCAGCTCATGTTGCGTTCGAGCTTCGTGATCTCTTCGCTGATGCCCAACTGCAGCGTGCGCTCGAGCGCCACCGGGTTGCCGATGCTGCCGCGTTTAGCTACCTGGCGGCGGATTTCGCCGTAGCCGAAGTCGAACACGGCAACCAGCGGAGCGGCGGTGAACTGCTGGCTGGCGGCGGCGATGGCGTCCATCCGGTCGGCTTTGCGAAAAGCGCGCAGGAATTTCTTGTTGGCGGAAGCGGCGCGGCTGAACGTAAACCACTTGGAGAAGATGACGGTCCAGGAGAGTAGCGAAAAGAGCAGCAGGACGCCCATCACCGCGATGGGGATTGGCTCCGAGCTTCTGACCATCTCCCAGAAATTGACTTGCGCTATGATGCCGAAGTTCATCCACTCACATTGTAATCGACCCGGAGCTCGTAAAACAAAACATATTCGAAATGTTTGCGGCGGCAAGGTGCAACAGTTGCCTATAATTCGGTAGAAGCCCCATGCTGCTGGAACTCAGCGTCGAGAACTACGCCGTCGTCGAAAAAGTGCGCGTGCGTTTCCATCGCGGGCTGAATTTGCTGACGGGCGAGACGGGAAGCGGGAAATCCATCGTGGTGGATGCCCTGGCGCTGCTGCTGGGCGGGCGCGCGGCGGCGGAGATGGTGCGCAGCGGGGCTGAGCGGGCGCGCATTGCCGGAATTTTCGAAGTGGACGGGCAAACGCTTCCGGAGGGCGTCGAGCCGGAAGATGGCGAGCTGATCATCGAGCGCGAGATCCTGCCCAACGGCAAATCGCGGGCGTTCGCGGGCGGGCGCCCCGTCACGGCGGCGCTGCTCAAGGAAATCGCGCGCAGCCTGGGCGATATCCACGGCCAGCACGATCAGCAGCAGTTGTTTTCGGGAAGCGTCCAGCGGGAAATGCTGGACGGCTTCGCTGGCGCGGCCGACCGGGTTTCCGAGGTCAGCTCGCTGTACGCGCGCTGGAATGCCGCCTCACAGGAACTGGCCGAACTGGAACGCACTTCGCAGGAAAAGCTGCGGCAAGCGGATTTGTGGACCTTTCAGCGCAACGAAATCGAGGCGGTGAGTCCGCAGGCGGCCGAAGACGCACAGCTCGATAACGAACGGCGCGTGCTGCGTAATGTGGTGAAGTTGGAGGAAACCGCCGGGGCGGCGTACGCTGCACTTTACGAAGATCCGGCCAGCGTTACGGCGCAATTGCACGCAGTGGTCAAGCGGCTGGAAGAGCTCGGGCGCATCGACGAAAGCATGCGCGACGTGGTGGCCACACTGGAGCCCGCGCGGATAGCGGTGGATGAAGCGGCGCATTCGTTGAGTCATTACCTGGGAAAGCTCGAGGCCGACCCGGTGCGGCTGGAAGAGATCGAAACGCGGCTGGCGGCTCTCGAAAAGCTGCGCCGCAAGTATGGGACGACGATCGAGGAAGTGATCGCGTTTCGCGACGACGTGGCTCAGAACTTAGCTGCCGTAGAGTCCTCCGGCGAGAGGCGGACGGCGTTGACCCGCGAAGTCGCGGCGCTGGCTGCAACCTATGAATCCGCCGCAGTCCAGCTTTCGAAACTGCGTAAAGACGCCGCGCGTCGGCTGGCGAAGGCGGTCGAGGGCGAATTGGCTTCGCTGGCTATGGACAAAACGCGCGTCGAGATTCGGGTTTCGGCAGCGGAGTGGTCGCCTACCGGTGCAGATGCGGTGGAGATCCTGATCTCGCCCAACGTCGGCGAAGAATTGAAACCGCTCGAAAAGATCGCGTCGGGCGGCGAGTTGTCACGCGTGGCCCTGGCGCTCAAGACTTGCGTGGCCCCGGGGCGCGCCGAAAAGAATGCCATCCCCCGAACGCTGGTGTTCGATGAAGTGGACGCGGGCGTGGGTGGCAGCGCCGCGGAATCTGTCGGACGGCGCCTGAAAAAGCTGTCGGGCGTCGCGCAAGTGCTGTGTGTCACCCACTTGGCGCAGATCGCGGGTTTCGCTGAGCATCATTATTACGTCGAGAAACACGCCGAGCGCGGGCGCACCATCACGACCATCGAAGAACTCGACGCGAAAGCGCGCACCCGTGAAATCGGACGCATGCTTTCAGGCGAACTTGTAACGCCGGAGGCGCTCAAGCACGCCGAACAACTGATCAAGCACGCCGCCAAATAAAATGGGACTCATATAGATCAACCCATGCGCCTGCTCCGTTTTGCCACCGCCATTCTCACCCTGGCCCTCCCCGCCATGGCGTGGAACTACTCCGGTCACAGGATCGTCGCTGAAATCGCCTACCAGCGGCTCACTCCGCAGGCGCGCCTCCGTATAGATGAGATGATGCGACGGCATCCGGATTTCGACATGATCACGCGCGATGCCCCCGCGGATCCCGACGCGCGCTCACATTACGCGTTTGTGTGGGCCGCCTCCTGGCCGGATCAAATCCTCAGCGACAGTCGCTTTTACGATCCAGCCCGCGCGGATTCTCAGCCGACTCCGCTGCTGCCCGGCTTCCCCGACATGCAACGGCATCCCACCTGGCATTACTACGACATTCCTATTTCCGGGGACGGGACTCCCGTGGTGCAACAGAAACCGCCGCATTTGATGACGGAGCTTCCTCGTCTACTCAGCGAATTGACCCAGGTGAGTCCTATGCAGGCTACCTATGACCTCCCGTGGCTGGTGCACCTGGTAGGCGATTCCCATCAGCCGCTGCACGCCACCAGCCGCTACTTGAAATCCCAGCCCAAGGGCGACGCCGGGGGAAATTTCGTGTACGTCCAAGGGGGGCCGAACTTGCATTCGCTGTGGGACAACGCGGCAGCTCCTAAGGACTTGCCCTACGAAGAAGTGGTCCGCTACGCGCGCGAGATCACGGCGGAGAATCCGCGGGATGTAGGATCGCTCGATCCAAAAGATTGGATGGCGGAAAGTTTCGAATTGGATAAGTCCGCGGTTTACACTTTTGGTTTAGAAACCGGAACAAAGGACCTTCCATTGCTTATGTCGCCGGGTTACGAAGAAAAAGCGAAGTCCATTGCGCGTCAACGAGTTGCGCTGGCGGGATACCGCCTCGCTGCGGTGCTGAACCGCTTATTTCCATAAAACTTCTGCCAGCTATCGAAAGATAGTCCCGCGGCTCTTCAGAAACTGCCGTCATTTGCGGGAATTTAGCGGTCCAACCTCTGTACAAGTAATATTTACGATGATAGTATCGGACTGTCCAGTTGTGGAGCATCTCACGATGTTCCACCGCGTCTCTTTCTCTAGGGCTGGCTTGCCGTTTACTCGGTGACCCACCCAAAAGTTCGGTGAACTGCCGCCTTCGGGTAACAGTGAACCGGCCGGTGAGTATCTTCCTCCGAGTACTCACCGGCATTTTCATTTTTCAGTATTTACTTCCAAAAAATTGAACGCCGCCAGACGAGTGCCCTGATATACTGAGGTCAGGTTGTACTATGCGTCTCCTGATCGGACTCGCTTTTGCCGTATCGATTCCACTAGTCGTCACGCTGGGTTACCAGCAGGACTCCGCAGCGCGGGCGCCGGTTAACCCCACCCAGCCTATTGTTTCCATTACGCCGCGGGCCAAACCGCCGGCAGCCGATCCCAATGAATCGATTACCGACCGGCGCTCCGATATTCGCGTCGATACTACGTTGGTGCTGATTCCGGTGTCGGTGACGGACCCGATGAGCCGCTTCGTAACTGGCCTCGACAAAGAAAACTTTAAGCTGTCCGAAGACAAGGTGGATCAGGAGATTACCCAGTTTTCAAGCGAAGACGCGCCGCTTTCGGTAGGTATCGTGTTCGACAGCAGCGGCAGCATGGGCGCGAAATTGCAAAGGTCGAGACAGGCGGTAGCGCAGTTTATGAAGACGGCAAATCCGCAGGACGAGTTTTTCCTGATCGTATTCAACGACCGGCCGGAGCTGGTGCAAAGCTTCACCACTGAAACGGAAGAGGTTCAAAACCGTCTTACATTTACGCAGGCCAAAGGCCGCACGGCGCTGCTCGACGGCGTATATCTGGCTATGAACCAGATGAAAAAGGCGCATAACCCACGTAAAGCCATCCTAATTATTTCCGATGGCGGCGATAACTCCAGCCGCTATACGGAAACCGAAGTAAAGAATGCGGTGCGGGAAGCCGATGTTCAGATTTACGCCATCGGGATTTTCGAGCCCATCGCATCGCGGGGCCGGACGGTGGAAGAGATGAGTGGGCCGAGTTTGCTGGCGGAGATGGCGGAGCAGACCGGCGGCCGTCATTTTGCAGTGGATAACCTGGCGGAGCTGCCGGATGTGGCTGCCAAGATAGGAATCGAATTGCGCAATCAGTATGTGCTGGGCTACAGTCCTAAGAATGCGGCTCGCGATGGAAAATACCGCCGCGTGCAGGTGAAACTTGTGAAGACCACTGGACTGCCCCAATTGCACGCGATGTTCCGGACGGGATACTATGCTCCTACGCAATAGCCTGGCCGGCCTCTTGCTGCTGACGGCAGCTTGGGCGCTAGGCCAAAACTCTGCTCCCTCTACCCCCTCCGCGCAAAATGCGGCCACACCCCAGGACGAGATTCCGGTTTTTACGGCCGACAGCCGCTTGGTGGTGGTGCACGCCAGCGTCATCGACAAGAACAACAAGCTGGTGACCAATCTCCAGGAGCCCGCGTTCAAGGTGCTGGAAAACGGCGTCGAGCAACCGCTCAAGATCTTCCGGCGCGAAGATCTGCCGGTATCGCTCGGCATCATCATCGACAACAGCGGCAGTATGCGCGACAAGAAAAACCGGGTGGCTGCGGCAGCGCTGAATCTGGTGCGCGCGTCGAACCCTCAGGACGAAGTGTTCATCGTGAACTTCAACGACGACGCTTACCTCGATCAGCCTTTCACTAACGACATAAAGAAGATGGAAGAAGCCCTTGACCGCATGGAGACCAAAGGCGGTACGGCCATGCGCGATGCCATTAGCATGTCGATGGATTACTTGAAAGACAAAGCCAAGAAGGACAAGAAGGTGCTGGTGATCGTCACTGACGGTAACGACAATACCAGCAATATCAACCTCGAAGAACTGATGCGCAAAGCCCAGCAAAGCGACGTGTTGATTTACTCGATCGGCATTTTGAGCGAAGAAGAGCCGCGCGAGGCCAAGAAGGCCCGGCACGCGCTGCACGATCTGGCGCTGGCTTCGGGAGCGATGGACTATTATCCGAAGGACCTCGAAGAAGTAGACAAGGAAGTACCGGAAATCGCGCACGAGATTCGTAATCAATACACGCTGGCGTATTCACCGTTGAATCCGGCGCTGGATGGCACCTACCGCAAAATTACCGTCACGGTGAATGCGCCCGGACGCCCCGTGGTGCGCAGCCGGAATGGCTACTACGCCAACGCCTCCGCGAACAAGTGATGGCGGCGCTCCTCGGCCAGAGGCTGCGAGTTTCCCTTTAATGTTTGGTGTTTTGTGGCGGTTATCCAAAGGATACCGGCTGTGTCCCTGGCGCAGCCCGTATCTGCGATGGCGCATCGAAACTTATTCCGGTCTGCATGCGGAGCGCATCGGCGCCGGTGATTTCTGGCGGTTCGCTTGGACCAACCGGCGCGAATTGCTACGATTTCTAGCATGGGCCGAGCGCATGGAGTCTCACCGCTGAGCGTCGAATCCGAGTTCCTAAATTTCTCCGCGGAAAAGCTGACGCAACTCATCAGACGCATCGAGACTTGCGTGGAGATGCTGACTCCCGAACAACTGTGGATGCGCAACGCGGCGAATTCGAATGCTGTCGGCAATCTACTGCTGCACCTGAACGGGAACGTCCGGCAATGGATTCTGCACGGTGTGGACGGGCAGGCGGATCATCGCAAGCGAGACAGTGAATTCGCCGCTGAAGGCGGCCTGGGGGCCGAGGAACTGCTGGCGCGCCTGCGCGCGACCGTCGAAGAGGCGGTGACATTATTCCGTGCGCTACCGGCAGAGCGACTGCTCGAGCGCATCCGTCCGCAGGGTTATGAGGGCACGGTGCTGGCAGCGATTTATCACGTGGTCGAGCACTTTGCGGGACACACCTTCCAGATCATGCTGCTGACGAAGCAGTTCTCTGGCGAAGATCTGGGATTCTACGCCCACTTGAGCGGATCACAGCCGCGCAAAGATCCGCTTCCATAAACGGACGGCTAATTCTTCTAACCTTCAGGCCATCCCCGCTGGGATCACTGTGCCGCTGGATGTTCCTGCAACGGCGAAGTCCCCGAAGCGATAAATCTGCCGGAGCACACTTCCGCCCACCAAGCGCCACGGTCTACAATGATCGCTATGAAGACCCTGCTGCTACTGATTTCCCTGCCCCTGCTGGCGCAGCAACTCCCGACGCATTTCGAGAATCTCAAGCAACTGACGGAAGGGGGTTCGAACGGCGAATCCTACTGGTCACCCGACAGCAAGCGCATCATTTTTCAATCGACGCGCGACGGGCGCACTTGCGACCAGGAGTACATCATGAATGCCGATGGCTCCGATCAGCACCTGGTGTCGACCGGCAAGGGCGTTACAACATGCGGCTACTTCACCAGCGACAACAAGCACATCATTTACGCTTCGACCCACGAAGGCGGGGATGCCTGTCCCGCGCCGCCGGATCGGAGCAAGGGATACGTGTGGTCGATCTACCCGACCTTCGATATTTATCTCGCGACGGACCAAGGCAAGATCATCAAGAAGCTGACCGATACTCCCGGCTATGACGCTGAAGGCACGATCAACTTTAAGACTAAGAAGATGATTTACACGTCGCTGGCCTCAGGCGATCTTGAGTTGTGGACCATGAACGAGGACGGCAGCGGCAAGAAGCGCATCACCAACACTGAGGGTTACGATGGCGGCGCCGTGTTCTCGCACGATGGCAGCAAGATGGTGTGGCGCGCCTATCATCCGGATACGCCTGAGAAAACCGCCCAGTATCGCGACCTGTTGAAAGAAAATCTGACGACGCCGATGAAGATGGAGTTGTTCGTCGCGAACGCCGACGGATCGAGCGCCAAGCAGATCACGAAGTTCGGCTGCGCCAGTTTTGCGCCAACATTCACACCCGATAACAAGAAGATCCTGTTCGCCTCGAACAAGAACAAATGCGATTCAGGCTCTTTCGATCTGTTCCTGATTAATCCCGACGGCACTGGGCTCGAGCAAGTCACCGATTACGGCAAGTTCACCTCCTTTCCCGAGTTCTCGCCGGACGGCAAGTATTTAATCTTCGCCTCCAGCTACCGGAGCAAGGGCAACTACGAATTCAATATTTTTCGCGTGGATTGGAAGCCGTAAGCGCTGTGCCAAATTCCTCCGTCTCCTCCGACGCGCTGGTATTTTTCGGCGCAACTGGCGATTTAGCCTACAAGCAGATCTTCCCGGCGCTGCAGCAAATGGTGCTGCACGGCGAATTGAATGTGCCGGTGATCGGCGTGGCGAAAGCCGGGTGGACACTGCAACAGCTTCAGGAGCGGGCGCGCGCGAGTGTCACCGCGAACGGCGGTTTGCACGACGCAGCATTCGCGAAGCTGCTCGGTCTGCTGCAGTATATCGATGGCGATTATGAGGATCCGAAAACCTTCGAGCAGCTTCGCGACCGCCTCGGCAACTGCAGTTGCCCCACGCATTATTTGGCGATCCCGCCCAGCCTGTTCGGCGAAGTCGTCGAAGCGCTGGGACGCTCGGGCTGCGCGAAGAACGCGCGCGTGGTCGTCGAAAAACCGTTTGGGCGCGACTTGGCATCCGCCAGGGAGTTGAACGCCATCCTGAGCTCCGTCTTCCCGGAATCGTCGATCTTCCGCATCGATCATTTTTTGGGCAAGGAGGCGGTGGAAAATCTCCTGTTCTTCCGCTTCGCCAATTCGTTTCTGGAGCCCGTCTGGGACCGCCGCTACATCCACAGCGTGCAAATCACCATGGCTGAGAACTTCGGCATCCAGGGCCGCGGCAAGTTCTACGACGAAGTAGGCGCGATTCGCGACGTTGTGCAGAACCATCTACTGCAAGTTGTCGGGTTCCTGGCGATGGCTCCGCCCACCAGCCTGTATCCGGACGCCCTGCGCGACGAGCAAGCCAAAGTTTTCCGCACGATTGTTCCGCTGACGCCGTCCACGACCGTGCTCGGGCAGTTCGCCGGCTACCGCAATGAGCCGGGGGTAGCGCCGGATTCGCGGGCGGAGACGTATGCCGCCGTGCGTCTCGAATTGGACTCCTGGCGCTGGTCTGGCGTGCCCTTTCTGATTCGAGCCGGGAAATGCCTGCCGGTGAAGGCCACCGAAGTGGTGGTGCGTCTCCGCGAATCTCCGCTTTGGAGAGTGCCCTTCGGCGCGAACTACGTATGCTTCCGCCTGGACCCATATTTTGGCGTGAAGATGGGAATCCGCGTAAAGCGTCCAGGCTACGATCTGGTGCCGATGCCCAACGAGCTGTCGGTCATGAAACTCGACATCGATGGGGCCGTGAGCCCGTACGAACGCTTATTGACCGACGCCATGCGCGGCGATGGCATGCTGTTCGTGCGCGAAGACGCGGTGGAGACGGCATGGTCCGCCGTTGATGGCGTGACGGACCGGACCTTGCCGCTGCATGAATACCAACCGGGAACGTGGGGCCCTCCGGAAGCGGACGCACTGGCGGCGGACATTGGCGGCTGGCACAATCCGGAATAGAACTTAGAAAGCCGCCGTTTCGAGTTCCACGAAATCGACATCCGCGATCGGCGGAGGCACCGGCTCACCGACTTCGCGCATGGCTTCCAGGTGCAGCGCCATCGCCTCCCGCATATTGCGCTTGGTCTCTTCGGGGGTGGCTCCGGTGGTGATACAGCCCGGAAGATCGGGAGCGTAGGCCGCCCAATTGGACGCTGCCTTCTCGTAAACCACTGCGTAGCGTCTCATGGTTCTTTGATCTCCGCTTTCTCAGGATCGACTTCAGCGTTTCAGGTTAGCAGAAGCGAATTCTAGCGATCACGTGCCTGTTCATCTACTGAATCTGCGTCAGCGCCGCCGTCTCCATCCGCTTCAACTGTCCGCAAGCCGCGTAGACGTCCAACCCCCGCGGTTTGCGGATGAAACACGGCAGCGAGCGCCGCACGATCGCTTGGAAGGATGCAACGCGTCCGGGGTCGGGAGTCTCAAAGGGGATGCCGGGGCCTGGGTTCAGCGCGATCAGGTTCACCTTCGCGTTCAACCGCGCCAGCAACTCCACCACGCGGCGCGCGTCGGCATCGGTGTCGTTCACGTTCTTCAGCAGCACGTATTCGAAGGTCAGCTTTTCCCACGGGCGCAATGGATAGGCTCGGCAAGCTTCCATCAAATCTCTCAAGTGATATTTGCGCGTGATCGGCATCAGCGCCTGGCGCTGTTCTTCGGTCGAGGCGTTGAGTGAGATCGCCAGTTTGGGCCGCAGCGGCGCCTGCCCTAGCTCGGCGATCTTGGGAATGATGCCGGCCGTCGAGAGCGTGATGCGGCGCGGCGAGAGCGCGATACCGGCGGGGTCCATCAGCAGGCGCGTGGCTTTTAACACGTTCGCCAGGTTCAGCAGCGGCTCGCCCTGCCCCATCATCACGATGTTGAGTCGATCAACGGGAGCGGTTCCGGCGGCTACCAGCACTTGGCCGACGATCTCGCCGGCGGTCAGGTGGCGCTCCAGCCCGAGCAGCGCCGTCAGGCAGAATTTGCAGTCGACGGGGCAGCCGACTTGGCTCGAAATGCAGATCGTCGCCCGCTCGGCGCCTTCCTCAGCCGGCATCCACACGGTCTCAACGGTCTTTCCGTCGTGCAATTTCAACAGGTAACGGCAGGTGCCGTCGCTCGAATTGTAGCGGCGCTCCACGGCCGGTAGCCCCAAAGGGAACTCTTGGGCCACGCGCTCTCGTAATGGTTTAGGGAGGTTCGAGATCGCGCCCACGTCTGCGACCCGTTGCCGGTAAACCGCATCATACAATTGCTGGGCGCGGAATGCGGGCGGGGCGTCAGAAAGGGCCCCCAGGGCGGCCTGAATATCGGCAAGTTCCATGCCTACAATGGGTTGCCGCATAAGCTCAGTATAACATCCACGCTCCGGAGCAGACGCGCGCGGTACAATAAAGACGCCTACATGACCAGCCGCAGCCGGACCCCCCACAAAATTCGCGAGATCGAGCGCACCGTGCTGCCGAACGGCGTTCGCGTCGTTACGGAGCGCATGCCGCACGTGCGTAGTGTCTCGGTGGGAGTCTGGATCGGCACCGGCTCGCGCGAGGAGTCGCTCGAAGAAACCGGCATCTCCCATTTCATCGAGCACATGCTGTTCAAGGGGACGAAGAACCAGTCGGCCGAGCAGATTGCGCGCTCGGTGGATTCGATCGGCGGCGGCCTGGACGCTTTTACTTCGAAAGAACTGGTCAGCTACAACGTCAAGGTGCTCGATGAGCATCTGCCGCGTGCGTTCGGGATCGTTTCCGATCTGGTGCGGCATCCGCTGTTCGAGAAGAGCGACATCGAGAAGGAAAAAGGCGTCATTCTCGAAGAGCTGAAGATGGATGTGGATAACCCGGAGTACCTGATCCACGAAATCTTCGCCAGCAATTTTTGGAAGGGGCATTCGCTGGGGCGTCCGATTCTAGGTACGCGCCAGACCATCCGCAGTTTCGATCGCGATAGCGTGGAGCGTTACTATAAGCGCTATTACACGCCGAAAAACATTTTGATCACCGCGGCCGGAAGCCTTACACACAAGAAACTGGTACAGCTTGCCGGAGACCATTTCGGGGCGCTCAAGACGCAGTCGCTGCCTAAGGCCGATGGGCGGCCGCAGGCGCACGCTCCGCTGGTGTTTCGCGAGAAGAATTCGCTCGAACAGGTGCACTTGTATTTGGGCGTTCCGTCGATTGCGATGCCGCACCGCGATCGTTTCGCTTGCTACATCCTGAACGCAATTCTGGGCGGCGGCATGAGCTCGCGCTTGTTCCAGAACATCCGCGAGAAGCAGGCGCTGGCGTACACCGTTTACTCTGAGCTCACCATGTATCACGACGCCGGCTGCATGATGGTGTACGCGGGGACATCGCCCAAGTCCGCTGGTAAAGTCATCGATTCCATCGTGCATGAAATGCGCGAGATCACGGATCACCTGGTCACCCCCGAGGAATTGCGCCGCGCAAAAGATCATCTCAAGGGATCGTTCGTGCTGGGGCTCGAATCCACGTCCAGCCGCATGGGCAACCTGGCGCGGCAGGAATTATATTTCCAGCGCTTCTTTTCGCTGGATGAGATGTTGGAGAGTATCGAAAAAGTGACAGCGGACCAGGTGCAGAAACTGGCCCAGCAGTTCTTCGATCCAAAGCAAACGGCGGTCGCCATGTTGGGGCGGCTGGAGGGGTTCCGCGTCCGCCGCCAGGACTTGAAGGGCTAAGCCGCCGCCCGCTACCGTTCGCATGAAATCCTTCTTTAAGATCGCAGTGTTGTTGGCACTGACGGTGACGGCTTGGGGTATCGACACTAAGAAACTCCAGCCGACCGGCTACGTGAACGACTTCTCGAACACGCTAGACGCGGCGAGCAAACAGACGCTCGAAGACTACTGCGCCAACTTGGAGCGTGTCACCGGCGTGCAGATGGCCATCGTATTGGTCAATACGCTCGACGGCGAGCCGGTGGAGGATGTCGCGAATCGCCTGTATCGCCAGTGGGGCATTGGCAAAAAGGGCAAGGACGAAGGGATTCTGATCCTGCTCGCGGTCAAGGATCGCAAGAGCCGCGCGGAAATCGGTTACGGAATCGAGCCTATCATCAGCGACGGCGCGGCCGGCGGCATTCTGCGCCAGATCCGGCCGATCCTGCAGCAAGGCAACTACGGCGGCGCGCTTCTCGCCGCGGCGCAGCAGATGGGCACCATCATCGCGCAATCCAAAGGCGTGGAACTAGGCGGCGCGGAGCCGATACGCGTGACCGGTCGCCAGCCGCGCGGAACATCGATTCCGTTTCCGCTGATCCTTATCGGCTTATTCTTTCTGTTATGGCTGCTGGGCCGCGGCGGGCGAGGAGGCAGCGGCACCGGTTTCCTCACCGGAATGATTCTCGGTAATATGATGGGCGGTCGCGGCGGCGGTTGGGGTGGAGGCGGCTTCGGCGGCGGCGGTGGCGGAGGCGGTGGATTCGGTGGTTTCGGCGGCGGCGATTCGGGCGGCGGAGGAGCATCCGGCGGCTGGTGACACTCCTGGTAACAGCGGGCCGCATACTTATATGGACGAACTCAAAGAACTGGTCGCGAAATTGGACTACACCTACCATGACCGCCTGGTCTCGGTGGTGCTCTATGGCTCGGGAGCGTCCGGCAATCACAATCCGCACTTTTCCGATCTCAACGTGTTGTGCGTGCTCAAAGAAATCGGGCCAAAAGAATTGGGCGAGGGCGAACCGGTGATGCGCTGGTGGCGGGAGAAAGGCCATCCTTCCCCGTTGCTGATGACGGAGGAGGAAGCCCACAACTCCGCCGACAGTTTCCCCATTGAATTCCGCGACATGCAGGATCATCGCAAGGTGCTGCACGGCATCGATGTCATCGCGCACCTGCACGTCGACACAAAAAATTACCGCACGCAGGTTGAGCATGAACTTCGCGCCAAACTTTTTCGTTTAAGACAGCAGGGGGCGCAAGTTCTGTCGGACCCGGCGAAGCTGCTCAAGTTGTGCGTCGACTCGGTTCCGACCTTCTGTACGCTGGGACGCCACGCGCTGCTGGCTGGCGGAGTCGCGGTCGCGGGCGGAAGGCGCGACGTGGTTCACAAGCTGCGGGAGACCCTGGGGCCTCCGCCGGGTCCCTTCGATGTGTTGCTGGATCTCCGTGAGGACAAAGCCGGGGTGGACGTAGGCGACGCTGTCGATGTATTTGCGCAGTATCTGGAGTTCATTCGTAGGATGGTCGAATATGTCGACCGGATGGAGGATCACAAATGAAGTGGTTATTAGGCGTACTCGCCGTGATTGTATTGCTGGTGCTGGTCGTGGGCGGAAGCTTGGTGGGCTCGCGCAATGAACTGGTAACCGAGAAGAACGCCGTCGACGGCGCCTGGGCCCAAGTAGATGTGGCGTTGCAGCGCCGCGCCGATCTCATACCGAACCTGGTCGAGACCGTGAAAGGGTTCGCCAAACAGGAACTTTCCGTAATGCAGGCAGTGACGGAGGCGCGCGCGGCTTTGGGTGGTGCGAAAACCCCGGCCGAGAAGATCGCAGCCAACGGCCAGATCGATTCGGCCCTGTCGCGCTTACTGGTGGTGGTGGAGAATTATCCCAACCTGAAGTCCAATGAAAACTTCCTGCGCCTGCAGGATGAGTTGGCCGGCACCGAAAACCGCATCGCCGTCGAGCGGCGCAAGTACAACGAAGTGATCCAGCAATACAACACCGACATCGAGATTTTCCCCAAGAACATCGCCGCGTCGATGTTCGGCTTCCATCGCAACGACGCCTACTTCAAGGCGGAAGGCGCGGCTCGGGAAGCGCCGAAGGTGAAGTTTTAGCGGCGGCGGCAGAGCAATTCATGCACTCGCATTTTTGCATTTGCTGCCCGAATGACCACAGGCCGTCAAAATTACTGAGCACCATCGTGCTCAGGCAGCGCCTTTCATAGCGATAACGCGTTACTTAGGTTTTGGACTTAGATCTGCTCTCAAGCGGGGGGCAGTCAATATGGCTCCCGCAAAGTGATTTGAGAGGAGACCCTATTATGAGTTCAACGGACCTAAGTCCGGCCATGATCATCGTGATCGTTGTCGCCATTCTAGCGATTGGGGTAGCCGTGTGGATGTATCTGCAGAAGAAAAAGACGCAGGATCTGCGCACCAAGTTCGGCCCCGAGTACGATAAAGCCGTCGACGCGCACAAGGACCGCTCGCACGCCGAGTCAGAGCTCGAAAAAAGAGAAAAGCGCGTCGCCCAGTTCCACATCCGCCCGCTGCGTGACGACGAACGCGCGCGTTATGCCGAGGATTGGCGCGTCGAGCAGTCCCTGTTCGTCGACGATCCGCGAGCGGCAGTGAAACATGCCGACACCCTCGTGCAGGATGTTATGAAGCGCCGCGGTTATCCGGTGAGCGACTTTGAGCAAAATGCGGCCGATCTCTCGGTAGATCACCCGCGCGTGGTCGAACACTACCGCATCGCTCATGAGATCGCCGTTCGCGACGGCAAAGGCCAGAGCAGCACCGAAGATCTGCGTAAAGCCATGGTCAGCTACCGGTCTCTGTTTGACGATCTTCTGGAACAGCACGCACTCAAACCTGAGGAGGTAAGAAAATGACACCACAAGAACTGGAAATGGAACAGGAACACGCGCGGGAGCACATATCGACGGCGGATCTGGCGCAAGCCGTCAGCCGGCCTGTGGGGACACCCCAAGCCGCGCGCGAAGAACCTAACGCTCCCTTATTTGCGCCAAACGATACCCAGGACTTCCGCTCGCGCTGGGAGAAGATCCAGATCGGCTTCGTCGACGAGCCCAAGAAAGCAGTGGAGCAGGCCGACGAACTGGTGGCGAGCGCAATTAAACGGCTGGCCGAAGTTTTCGCTAGCGAGCGCCAGAAACTGGAAGCGGAGTGGGATAAAAACGACAACGTCTCGACCGAAGACCTGCGGGTTGCGCTGCGCCGCTATCGTTCGTTCTTCGACCGCCTGCTGTCGGTGTAGCTTCTTCTATTCGGCGGCTTCGTCTTCGTCGATTTCTTCCAAGCGCTCCGCTTCAGCGACGTAGCGCTTTAGGACCTTGATGGAGCCGCCTGCGCTAAAACCGGCAGTGCGCAGACGGCGGAAGGCGGACGCCAGATGCTTTTCCTCCTGCAGCAGCACGCCTAAATTCTTGCCGCGAAACTTCCGCTGGAGAAACTGCTCGATCAGAGCGGTTTCATCGGAGCCCGAGTACGCAGTCTCGGTCGCTTTCTTAGCGAGCTCCGGCGCCACGCGGCGCGCCATCAGATCGCGGACAACCCTGGTCTTCCCAAAGCCCTCATTATCACGACGCCAATTTGCGAACGACTCGGCAAAACGCTGGTCGTTCAAGTAGCCGTTCTCTTTCAAGCGGCGGATGACCTCGTCGACATCGCTGCGTTCCGCCGCACGCCGCGTTAACTTCTGGCGCAACTCCGACGTCGTCTGTGCACGAGCTGTGAGCACACGCGCCGAATACGCCAACAGTCCTGCAACATCCAGCGGAGCCGGAGGCTTGCGGGTTTTAGGGGACCGCACGGACGGCATGCCGCCATTGTAGCGGGTTGCTGTGCAAAATTCGCGCGCTGCAAAATAGAAAAGGCCCCGGAAGCGGGGCCCTCTCATTGAATTGTAGAAACCTGGCGCTCGGCGGAGAGCGTTAGGGGCGATTGACGTTCTCGGCCTGCAGCCCTTTGGGCCCGGTCTTCACCTCAAATTCCACCTCGGAGCCCTCCTCCAAAGTCCGGTAACCGGACATCTGGACAGCTGAGAAGTGGACAAATACATCTTCGCCACTGGAGCGCTGGATAAATCCATAACCCTTCGCGGCATTAAACCATTTCACTACGCCTTTTTCTCTCACTACGTGAATCTCCTGTTCCATTCCCGGCAAGCCGGGACGAATGAATCAATCGCTGATTCTGAGCACATAGCGCCAAGCTGAGAGCCCCTCCGGCTGATCCCCAACTTGAATCCACGCGTCAAAACTCCGGCTATTGTCGCATGGAATTCGCTCTTCTGCAAGGGCTAAAATAAGCGCTATCCTCCTGAGAATCCGGCATTAGGCAGGCACTAGCCGTTTGACATTTGGGCGTAAACTTAAGTAGATTACTTTGGGCTGAAAGATTTCTTGTGGCGCGGTGCGGTTACTGCAAATCAGAGACTGGGTTGTTTGATCGCGGCACGCCTGTCTGCCTAGACTGTGCGAACCGCCTGGGGACGAAGCAGCAGCCTTCGGCCGCGGAGGATAGCCTCGCCCGCTTGCAGCGCGAGTTGAAAGAGGCCACCGCACGAGCGCACTTAGCGACCGACGCCTTCCACGCCATTATGGACGATATTCCCAGCTCCGTTCCGCAACCTGACGGCACCCAGCGCATCAATAACGTCTACCGCGAGCTCTCGCTCGCCAGAAGAGAAATGATGCGGGCTCATTCGCGTCTCACGCATTTTTTCGACGACGGCGTTGTGCCGGAGGATTCTGAATAGGGACGGCCTTCTGGCCACCGCCCAGCGTCGTATACTGGTGAGCAAGTTTATGCGCTACCTTACTGTCGTTTCCCTCGTCGTTTTCCTCGCCGCTACAGCATGTTTCGGCCAGTCCGCCGGCGCCATCTCGGGCGTGGTTCACGATCCCTTCGGTGGATTGCAAACAGACGCCACCGTGCAAGCCAAGAATGTGCAAACCGGAACAGTCGTAAAAGCCGTGAGCAAAACCGGCGGCAAATACACGATCCCCGAGGTCGCACCCGGCACGTATGACATCTCGGTTGCGGTACCCGGCGTGAAGGCCTTCGAGCAAAAAGGAGTGACAGTCGCGGCCTCGAAAACTCTGGAGCTGAACATCAAGCTAGAAGAAGGCACGCAGCTCAGCACTCTGGGTGAAGACGGCCTGGCGATCGCCGCGGACCGGAAGCGTCATAACCCGCCCTCCGGCCCCACGCCGCGAACCGTCGACGGTAAACCCGACCTCTCCGGTGTCTGGTGGTCCCCTGTGATGACGGACCCCGGCAAAGCAGAATGGCTCCCGGGCGCAGCGGCGAAGGCCAAGGAGCGCCTCGACAAGAACGCTATCGACAGCCCACAAGCCCGCTGCCTGCCCTCGCCAGTAACGCGCCTCGGCCCGCTCTTCCAATTAGCGCAAAGCAAACAGTCCTTGGTGGTGATCTCGGACGATGAGAGCCCCGGCTTCCACCAAATTCACTTGGACCGCAGCGCGCATCCCAAGGAGCCGGACACGGACCTATGGTACGGCGATTCCATCGGCCACTGGGAAGATGACACGCTCGTGGTCGACCGCGTCACCTTCAACCCCGGCGTGTGGCTGGATCAACCCGCGCATCCGCACTCCGATAAACTGCACGTGATCGAAAAATACCGGCGCCCCGACTTGGGTCACCTCGAAAAAACAGTCACCGTCGACGACCCCGGCGTGCTGGCGCAGCCCTGGACCTTCAAACAGGTAGCGGATCTCGCGGCCGGCGAAGAAATCCGCGAGTTCATCTGCGCGGAGAACAACCGCGACCTGGTTCACATGATCGGCAAGTAGTTACTGGCAACTGAAGTTCGCGCTCTCATCGGTGCTGCCCGTGCCATTGTACACGGCGACTTTCGGATACGCACATAGCGGCCGTGTGCGATCCACTTTGCCGTTGCGAATACGCGAAGCCTCGATGCGCTCGGGTGCTTTCGATTTTTCCACCCACTGCTCGAGCGCCTTCACGGCGTCGAATTCGTCAGTGCCATCGCCGCCGCGGCAGTGCCCCATACCGGGGACCATAAAGAGCCGCATGTCCTCGGACGCCTTCGCTCCGACTGTCTCGCGCACGCTGTTGAAATAATCGACGGTCCCCTGCGGTGGCACTCCCGGATCAGCCCACCCGTGGTACATCAGCAGCTTGCCGTTGTGCGCGAAGAACGGGTTCAGATTCGGATCAACCGAGTCCACCGCCGGACCTTTTTCCTTTTCAAAACGAACAATGTCTGCGACTTTGAAGTCCTTCATATCCCAGTTACCGTTGAAGGCCGCGTATTTGTACATCTCGACCGCGAGCGACATCGGCTTGGGACCAGCTAGCATGTTCCAACCCATTTCGCTCCCAGGCTCGACGCCTGGAAAAAAGGACGGCATCACGACCGCGCTCAAATGCGTACCGGATCCGATACCCGAGTACATCATGCGCGCGGTCCGCACCTGCTCGGCATTTAAGCAGTTAGGGCCGTCACCTTCTTTACACGCCAAAACCTGCGGATCAAACTTGCACTTAGTCGGGTTCTCCAGCACACCATCCTTAACCCCATCGAGCCCATCGCAAGCCGCCAGGACCGCGTTGTGGATCAGTGAAAACTTCTCCGCCGGAATCAGGCTGTTCGGATTGCGATTGGCCTGCTGCGAAATCCACACCTGTATGCCCTGCAAACGCGTCACATAAGCCGCAGGAGCGCCCGCGATGATGCCGTCATAATCGTCCGGATAACGCTGCGCCTCGGTGAACGCCTGACGCCCGCCCGTGGAACATCCATTCCAATAAGAATACTTAGGCGCGCTGCCATAGAACCCATTGACGACGCCCTTGGCCGCCACCGTCATCTCATGCACGCTGCGATGAACGAAATCGGCCAGCTTATCCGGATGCCCCACGATGAAGTCAGGGTTGTTGCCTTCGTGACCTGTGTCCGTACTGGCCGCCGCGTACCCCGCGGCCAGCGCAGTCGCGAGCGCCGGATAGCTGATGCTGCCCGCCCAAGCGCCGTTGCCGACCGATTGCAATTTCCCGTTCCAACCCGCCATTGGCAGCCACACTTCAATGCGGATATCGGAATCGCTAGTCGGCTTGAGCGACGCCGCCACGCGGCAAAACACCGGCAGATTTTTGAACGCGGCATTGGGATTCGGGCCTCGTCCCGGCGTCGGCAGCGTGAACTCCCCGGCCCCCACCGGCTTCGCCCAAAGAATCGTTGAATGCGGCAACGCCAGCGACGCCAAACTCTCGCAAGGAGCCGCCAAAGCCATCGCCGAACCCACAACCATCCAGCCCGCAACCACATGAAGACGCATGTTCCCAACCTCTTTCAGCCGCTAAGTATATCAAACGGCTTATTGGGGCTCTTCGCGCCATTTGCTACGCTTGATTGGATAGCGCGTGAGGATGTCGAAGAAGCTGTGGCTGTTGGCGGGAGGCATGTTGGTCTTCCTCGGCAGCATGGCTGCGTTCCAGAGGTCGTTCCGCGAGTATCCCGGGATCGAATACAACGATTTCCCCGTCCCTCCCGATTACCAGCACCCCGCCGAATTCATGTTCGCGCGCCTGATGTATCCGCCCTACACCGGCCAGGGCGGCTTCGGTTTCGGAGGCTTCACCGTCAATAGCTGGCAAGAAGGCCGCTCCATATGGACCCAGGATTATCCCCGCGCCGACCGCCATTTTCTGCAGGCGTTGCGGCGCCTGACCCGCATCGACGCGCGCTCTGTCGAGCAACCCGTGAGTCTTGACGACGACGATGACGTCTATAACTTTCCGTTTCTCTACGCCGTCCAGGTAGGACAGTGGGACCTCACCGATGCGCAAGCCGCCAAATTGCGCGATTTCATCCTGCGCGGCGGATTCTTCATGGGTGACGATTTCTGGGGCCCCAGCCAATGGAAGACGTTTGAAGCCAGCATGAGCCGCGTGTTCCCCGACCTGATCCCCCTCGATCTGCCGGACGACTCGCCGATCTTTCACTCGGTTTACGATCTGCAAAACCGCTATCAGGTGCCCGGCGCGCGCTATCTTGAAACCGGTTCTTATGAGAAATGCCAGGGATGTCCCGCGCAGTGGCGCGCAATTTCGGACGCGAAGGGACGGATCTTGGTGGCGCTCACAGTGGATTCAGATGTGGGCGATTCCTGGGAGTTCGCCGACGACCCGCGCTATGAAGAGAGATTCTCCGCGCTCGGGATCCGCATCGGCGTCAACTACATCATGTATTCAATGACACACTAAAGCGGCCGGTCCGGCGAGGCGATCGAACGCCAGACGTGCGCCACCGGACTGTTATCAAAACCCAGTCCCTCTTTCGGCTGCTTGAAGTGGCGTCCGATGATGTCGCTGAATTGCTCGATCTGCGGATTCACACCAGGCTCGAACGAATACAAATCGTTCACCGTCACCATGCGTGCATCCATGTACCACTTGTGATTCCGCGCCATTTGATAGGCGGCTTCGATATAAGGTTCCGGCTTGTAGTCTTCCCCAAACAGAACTCGGTACAGATCGGGATATTCATACCCCACCGACTTGTCTTCGTAGAAGCGCAGCGCCTGATGATAGCGGATCGCGAACGCCACTTTCTCGGAAACATACGGCTCGTAAAGCTGCGCGCTCCACCAGCCATGATCCACCTTGATCAACTCCTGCGCTGTGTCGTGGAGCAGGCAGGCCAGGATAATCTCCTCCGACATGCCGTTCTTCATCGCCAGATTCGCGCTCTGCAGCACGTGGTTCGACGTCACTTTGAAGCGCAGCTTGAAGAAGTCAGCGAGCGTTGGTTGAGCCGGCATCGCAGGCAGCCGTGTCACATTGCCGCCGCGCGAGAGAAACAAATTCCCCACCCCGCGGCGATGGCGGCGCGTCTCGATCTGCGCTTCCACTTCCGCCATGGTCGGATACTTACCGGCAGCTCCGCCGCCGGTTTCGTTCAGGTGCTGCATCAAGAAGTCTTCGAGCGCGTCGGCCTTGGCCTCCGAGTTCATCGAAGCCACTTTGGCTTCCCCGCCCAGATCGGCAATAAGAGCTTTGCGATCTACTTCCATGAGCGTTAGTGCGGCGCTGTGGCGATCTGCGTCAGGACTGCCTCAGCGTCCGCTTCCGTAAACTCCTGCGTCTTCACCGAGTGGTTCATCGAGCAGAACTTCGGACCGCACATCGAGCAGAAAGCGGCATCCTTGAAGCCCTCTTCCGGCAGCGTCTCGTCGTGATAAGCACGCGCCGTCTCCGGATCAAGCGACAACTCAAACTGCTTATTCCAGTCGAAGGCGAAGCGCGCGCGCGACAACGCATCGTCACGATCCCGAGCCCCCGGACGGTGCCGCGCAATATCGGCCGCGTGTGCAGCGATCTTGTAAGCGATCAGCCCCTGCTTCACGTCCTCGAGATTCGGCAGCCCCAGGTGTTCCTTAGGCGTTACGTAGCACAGCATCGACGCGCCATGCCAGCCGATCATAGCCGCGCCGATGGCCGATGTAATGTGATCGTAACCTGGCGCGAAATCCGTCACGAGGGGACCCAAAGTGTAGAACGGCGCCTCGAAGCACAACTCCTTTTCTTTCTCTACCTGCATCTGGATCTGGTCCAGCGGAATGTGCCCAGGACCTTCAACCATGACCTGCACATCGTGCTTCCAAGCGATCTGCGTGAGTTCGCCCAGCGTCTTCAGTTCCGCAAACTGCGCCGCATCGCTAGCGTCCGCGAGCGATCCCGGCCGCAGCCCGTCACCCAGCGAGAAACTCACATCGTACTTTTGGAAAATCTTGCAGATGTCTTCGAAGTATTCATACAGCAAATTCTGCTTATGGTTCTTCACCATCCACTCTGCCAGAATCGCCCCGCCGCGGCTGACAATGCCGGTCACGCGGCGAGTTGTAAGCGGAATGTATTGCACCAGTACGCCCGCGTGGATCGTCATGTAATCGACACCTTGCTGGGCCTGTTCCTCAATTACTTCCAGCATCACCTGAATGTTCAGGTCCTCCACGCGGCGCACCCGCGCCAGCGCTTCGTAAATCGGCACCGTCCCGATCGGCACCGGCGATTCCTGAATGATGGCTTTGCGGATGCGCGGAATGTCGCCGCCGGTCGAGAGATCCATCACCGTATCGGCGCCATATTTGATCGAGTAGCGTAACTTCTCGACTTCGCCATTAATATCCGACGTCGTCGATGAGTTCCCTATATTGGCGTTGATCTTGCAAACTGACTCGACGCCGATGCACATCGGCTCCAGATTGGTGTGGTTGATATTAGCCGGGATAATCATGCGGCCCCGGGCGATTTCGGCGCGGACGGTCTCGGCGTCCATGCGTTCCCGGCGGGCTACATACTCCATTTCTTCGGTGATGCGCCCTTGTCGGGCATAATGGATCTGTGTACGAATTTTGTCGCCGGCGCGGGACGCCACCCATGCTTGTCTCATACAGCCTTGATTATATGCGACCCCGCCGCAGAATGCCCGGTCAAAAAATGCCTCCTAATGAAATCTTTATGGATCAATCCACTACGCATGAATCCACCCGATCAAAAGTTTTGATTGGACCCCAGCGGCCCGACGCCTTACGCTCAAGTCATGGTGGTTACTGAGATGGGTTCGGAGAGTTCGAGTGCATCGGTACTGCACCGTGTCAGTGGGATTGTCAGTTCCCCGTTGTCTTTAGACGAGATGTTGGGCGAGATTGTCGGACTGGCGGCACGCGTAACCAGTTGCGATGCCTGCCTGGTGTATCTGGCGGAATCGGAAAGCGGCGAATTTGTGCTGCGCGCTTCGCTCCTGCCGCACATTTCGGACCTCGGAAATTTGCGCGTAAAGATGGGTGAAGGCGTCACCGGCTGGGTGGCGGAACATCAGTCGCCCGTCGCACTAAGCTCGAAAGCGGCCGCCGACCCACGCTCCAAGATCTTCCCGACACTGGTCGAAGATACCTATCAGGCCTTTCTTTCCGTGCCGGTGATCAACAAGGGCAAAGCCATCGGCGTCATCAACATTCATCATCGCGATAAGCACGAGCACGAGCCCGAAGAAATCGCCACCATTTCCTTCATCGGCGAGCAGATGGGCAGCGCCATCGCCAAGAGCCTGCTCGAAGAAGAGAACGCACGTTTGTCTGAGGAAACTGCCGAGATGAAGCGGCAGCTCGAAACGCGCAAGTCAGTCGAACGCGCCAAGGGCATTCTGCAAAAACGCCACGCGCTATCTGAGGAAGAAGCTTATTTACGGATGCGCAATGAGAGCCGCCGTCTGCGCCGTCCCATGAAAGATCTGGCAGACGCCATTATTCTTTCCGAAGAACTCAGTCGCAAAGATAGCAGCGCACCGGCCTAAGCTCGTTAAGCAAGCTTGTTAAATTAGTCCAGCTGGTCTAATCCAGTGCGATCCGTCGCGCAACTCTTGCCACATGGCTTGCAGTCTTGAGAACACCGCACAGCGGAAGGCCGATCCGTTTTTCAGCCTCAGCCGGCGGGAGCCCGCCCAACACGGGCACCAGCAATAATCCGCAGGCGACGTCATGTCCCTGGCCGCGCAGTGTAGGCAACATCCAGGCCGCTTGAGCGCGCGCGTCCTCGATCGAAGCCGCATCGCTGCTCGCCACCACAAACGCCGCTTCCGACACCCGCAGCGCCTCGCGAGCTTCCTGTGCGCTCGCATCCGCCAGATCCAGGCACGTGACAAATGCCTCGGACGCCATTTCCGTCCCTGAAAAATCTGCCAGCAGGACGGCCCGGCCGTCTCCTTCCGCCGTCAAACAAACTCCCATAGCCTCCGAGAGCTTCCTGACCACCTTACGGCAATGGTTGCGGCGGCGCACCGATCCGCCTGCTGGCACAAAGGAAAAGATCGCAACGGCTGGAGCCTCCACCCCGGCCGCGCGACCTATCGGGAAAATGGACTGTAAAGCTGACACACGCCTTCCTATGCAGTCTGCGTGCCAGTTAGCGGTGTAGTGCCTTCAATAACTTCGTCGAAAGAGTGAGACGATGTGTCCCTTGTGAGGGACACTTTGTCGCAATACGCCTTAGCGTCCGCCCGCCAACTCTCGCTTCATAATCGCGACGTTATTCGACGCCTGCCCCTGCATCGGGCCGCCCGTCGATACTGCCTTCTCGGTGTATTGAACCCCCGCCAGCATCTTGGACTTGTCCGCCGTCAGCTTGCCCATTTGATAGTTAGAAACACCCAGATAGTAGTAGGTGTAACTCAGCATGGTCGAATTCCCGCCTACCAGCGGAAGAGCCGCCTTCAGGCTGCGATCGGCATCCGCCCAACGGCTCGCACCCGCCTGCAGCACACCGGCGGACACGTAGGCGCTGCCCAGCATGTCGCTCTTGGTCTTCTGCCAGTCCGCGTCACTCATGCCTTCCGGTTTTTTCTTCCGGCCTAGAACACCCACCAGCCTGTTCGCCGCCGTGAGCGCGGGACCCGGCGAGCTCCAGTTCCTGGCAACCGTATCCAGCGCGTATTCGTTCTCGGGCCGCCCCACTAGGATCTTATTCGCCCCCGCCGCCGCCTTGGCCGCGCCCTGTTTGCCGAGCGCCGCCAGATATTGCGGAGCCGCCGTATCGATCTGATCGCTCTTCGGATTCTGCGCGATTAGCGCATCCGTCAATTCGATGGTGATCGCCGGATCACTTGCCTGACTGGCGGAAACCGCGAGCGCATATTCCGCATATTCCTGCGCTTCCTTAGCGAACTGCTGCCGCCCCTTCCAGGCATCCATCTGGCCGGCGTCACCAGGCTGCGCTTCCTTGGCGAGGTCCTGCGCTTCCTTAGCGGTCTGTGCCGATAACGCCTTCACCTTGGCGTAGTCCTTCATCTCGAACGCATCTTTAAGACTGCCGTAAGTGTCTTTGAGATCCGCCGACCATACCAAGCCGCCCAACGCCAGTAAACCAATCACCGCAAGTCGCATGTTTCAAACGCCTCCACAAGAAAATGATTATAACAGGTAGGGCGGGTCTCCCGGCCCGCAGCCAACGTCCACGTTGGCCCTCGTGCGACATTATTAGGAGCGCCCCTCCTATGTCCTGTGAGACGTCCCGCGAGATGCCCCGCGACCCCCTCTATTGCGACGTCAGCCTGCCGGTGCCGCTCGACCAGTCGTTCACCTACGGCATGCCCGAGACCCTGCGCCACCGCGTGCAGCCCGGCTGCCGCGTGTTAGCGCCGTTCGGTACCCGAACCCTAACCGGCCTGGTGCTAAAAACGCACTCCGACCCTCCCCGGGGCCCACTACGCGATATCCTCCGATTGCTGGACGAAGAACCCGCCCTCGACGACGAATTACTCCAACTCGGCAAATGGATCGCCGACTTCTACTGTGCCCCCCTAGGCGAAACCCTGCGCGCCATGACGCCCTTAGCCGGCGAAATCCGCCGCGGGAAATTGTACTCACTGACAAAATCCGGCCGCGACGTAGCCCGCCAGTTGCATCTTGGCTCCGATCAAGCCGACGATCCCGCAGCGACAGCACTCCGCATGCTGGACGCGCGCCCCCTCTCGGCATCGTATCTAAAGCAGAAAATCCAAAACGGCGCAGCAGTATTGAAATCTCTGGAAAAAAAAGGCTTCGTAGAAGCCGAAGACGTAGCCGCCGAGCGCGACCCTCTGCGCGCCTCCGCCGAGCGCCTGCGTATCGAATTCGTAACCCGTGCCGAAAAACTTCCCAAAGCCGAGCGCGAACTGCTTTCCTATTTAGAACTCCATCCCGGCTCCCACAACCTGGCCGAAGTCGAAAGCTTCGTAGCCAAAGCCAGCACCGCCGCCCGCTCCCTAGCGCGAAAGCAACTGGTGCGCTTGACGGTAGAAGCCATGGCCGAAAACCACGGCCCCATTCGCACACCCCACGCCTTAAATCCCCAGCAGCAAGCCGCCTTCGATTGCATCCGCGGTGCCCTCGACCGCAAACAATATCGCACCTTCCTGTTGCAAGGCGTCACCGGCTCCGGCAAGACCGAAGTTTATCTGAACGCCATTGAAGCAGCTCTAGCGTTAGGCCGCAGCGCGTTAATGCTAGTCCCCGAAATCGGACTGACGCCCGCCGTAGCAGGCCAGTTCTATCAGCGCTTCCCCAAACGCGTGGCCATCCTCCATTCCGCCTTCAACGACAACGAACGCGCCCAGGAATGGCGCCGCATCCGCTCCGGCGAAGCCGCTGTAGTAGTCGCCACCCGCTCCGGCGTCTTCGCCCCCGTCAGCAATCTAGGACTGATCATCGTCGACGAAGAGCACGACCAAAGTTATAAGCAACAAGAAACTCCGCGCTATCACGGCCGCGACGTAGCGGTCATGCGAGCGCACCAAGCCGGCGCCGTGGTGGTACTAGGCTCCGCCACGCCCAGCCTAGAATCCCGCTACAACACCGAGTCCGGCAAATATACCCTGCTAGAACTCCCGCAGCGCATCGAGCGCCGCCCTATGCCGCAAGTCGAACTGATCGACATGCGCCAGGAGTTTTTGGAAACCCGCAAACACGCCACCTTCTCCCGCTCACTGATCGACGCCGTCACTGAGCGACTCGCGAACGGCGAGCAATCATGCTGCTGCTCAACCGCCGCGGCTTCTCGAGTTTCGTTGCGTGCCGCGCCTGCGGCGAACGCGTCGAGTGCGCTCACTGCTCCGTCACCCTCACCTATCACCGCCGCGACCGCCGCATGCTGTGCCACTATTGCAACTACTCCGAGCGCGTTCCCGAGCGCTGCCCCAAATGCGATAGCGAATACATCCAGTTCATGGGCCTCGGCTCCGAGCGTGTCGAAGCCGAATTGAACGGCGCGTTCCCCAAAGCCCGCATCGCTCGCCTCGACCGCGACGCCATCAACGGCAAGCGCGACTACGAAATCATCCTGGCCGGCTTCCGCGACGGCGACTACGACATCCTGGTAGGCACGCAGATGATCGCCAAAGGCCACGACATCCCCAACGTGACATTGGTAGGAATCGTCAGCGCCGACGTAGGCCTCGGCCTGCCTGATTTCCGCGCCGCTGAGCGCACCTTCCAATTACTGACCCAAGCCGGCGGACGCGCTGGCCGCGGCGAGACTCCCGGAATCGTGCTGATCCAAACCATCAACCCGGATCACTACGCCATCCAATGCGCCGCCGCCCAGGACTACCAAGCCTTCTACGAAAAAGAAATCCACTTCCGCCGCGCCCTCAACTACCCGCCTTTCGCCGCATTGGCGAACATTATTATTCAAGGCCGCGACGAGGAAGAAGCGCTCTCGCGCAGCGCCGCTATGGGACGCGTGCTCCAACCCGCCCCCGAAGGCATCCGCGTGATGGGCCCCGCCGCCGCCGCCATGGCGCGCATCAAAAACGAGTACCGTTTTCAAATGTTGCTCAAAGCCGCCACCCGCAAGCGCCTGAACCAAGTCCTAGGCGATCTGCGCCGCTTCGCCTCTGCCGAAAAATGGAACCCGACCTCGTTGATCATCGACGTCGACCCCATGACCCTCCTCTGACCACATGAGCGACTTCCAGACCATCAACGAAAACCTGCGCGCCGCCATGCGCTTCTTCGGCTACGCCACCGGCACTGGCGAAACCGCTTCTTTGCCCGGCGGCATCGCCATGTATTCGGGCCTCGACTACGGCGTCTTTAACATCGCCATGATGGACGGACGCGTGTCCCACGCCGGTCTGACATTAGAGCAGCGCTTAGTAGAATTCGCGCACTACTTCAAACAGAAGACTCCGCGCTGGTCGCTGTGGGTGTGCGAAGACCTGCTCGATCAAGCCACCCGCCGCCGCTCCCGCCAGACACTGGGCGACTTCGGATTACGCGCCATCTCGCATCCTCCCGGCATGATCGCCCCGGCCCTGCTGCCGCCCACCGCTTCCCTGCCCCCCATCGACGTCCAGCCCGTCAGCGATCACGCCTCGCAAAAAGCATTCACCGAAATCACCTCCATTTGTTTCGAGATCCCCTTCGGCGTCGCCCAAGCCGTCTACGGACAGGACCACGCCTGGCACGGCGACTATCAAGGTTTCATCGCTCGCGCCGAAGGCCGCGTAGTTGCGATTTGCGCCATCGTCGCCGCCGCCGATGTCCTCGGCGTGTACTCGCTAGCCACCCATCCCAATTACCGCCGCTTGGGCTACGGCGAAGCCACCGTGCGCACCGTTGTCGCCGAAATGCAGCGCCGCACCGGCATCGAGCGCGTGATCCTGCAATCGACGGAAGCCGGCTACGCCCTCTACCGCCGCTTAGGCTTCCGCGACGCCACGCGCTTCGCCGTCTACCTGACGAAGTAGAATCAAGACAGGAGTATGTGGTTCCTGTTTCTGGCGCTACTGGCGCAATCCGCGAACGTACTTGAGGACGGCAACAAGGCGCTCGACGCCAAGCAGTACGATCGCGCGATTCAGCTCTTCACCCAGGCCACCGCCGCCGATCCCAAAGACTACACGGCGCACTTCCAGCTGGCCCTCACCTTCAGTCTGCTGGGCCGCGATCGCGACGCTATCCCGCAATACCAGACCACGCTCGAACTGCATCCGGGTCTGTACGAAGCCGAGTTAAATCTAGGACTGTCGTTGCTGCGGACCAACGACCCCGCCGGCGCCGTCCCGCATTTCAAAGCCGCTACCGAACAAAAACCGAAAGAGTTCCGCCCCGCGCTCGGCCTAGCACAGGCGCTGTTGAACACCACCCATTTCCCCGAAGCCGAAGCCGCCTACCGCACTGCGGCTGCGCTCGATCCCCGCTCCGCCGCGGCCGAGTCCGGACTCGCCATGTCCCTCATCCGTCAAAAACGCGCCGATGACGCCGCCCCCCACGTGCAGCAAGCCTTCGTGCTCGACCGCTCCTATCGCGCCGGCTTCGTCGCGCTCGCCCAGCTCTACGAATCGACAGGACGCACCGCCGAAGCCATTACCTTCTATCGCATGTTCCCCGACAACCCGGAAGCGCTCGAACGCCTGGGCGTCCTGCTCACCGACAAAGGCGAAACCGCGGAAGCCATCCAAGCTCTCCAAGCCCTGATGGAAAAAATGCCGACGGATACGCGCCGCATTGAACTCGCGCAAGCCTACGCCCAGAACAAGCAAATGGATAAAGCGCAGGCCGTACTGCTGCCCGCCCTGCAAACCTCGCCCAACGATTTCGACCTGCGCATGTTCTGCGGCAAACTGCTGCGCGATCAACGCAAGTTCCTCGAAGCCGCGGATCAGTTCGGCGCCGCCACTCGCATAAAGCCCGCCGCCGCAGACGCCTGGAATGAGCTCTCCGCCGCGCTGGTGCTAGGCGAACAGTATTCGCGAGCCCTCGCGGCCTTCGATCGCATTCGCGCGCTGGGCGCCGAGAACCCTGGCAATCTATTCTTTCGCGCGCTCTCGCACGACCGTCTGCGCCAGCGCCCGGAGGCCGTCGAGAATTACAATAAATTCCTAGCCATCAGTCAGGGAAAATTTCCGGATCAGGAATTTCAGGCGCGGCAACGGGTCCGTATCCTCGAAGCCGAATTGAGGAAGCAATAGCGATGTGGGAGTCGTGCGCGGTTCTATTCATGCTTTTGACGGCCAACCTGTGGGCCGTGGATCTGGCATCGATCCAGCAGGAGCCGAATCCCGAGCGTCGCAGCCAGTTGGCCATGGATTACGCCGGCGCCGCGCTCGACGCCGCGCGCACCGCTTACCAGTCGAGCGATCTCGAAAAGACGCAGACCTCGCTGACGGAGGTTGGCGCCGCCGTCGATCTTGCCTACGACTCGCTGCAGCAGTCCGGCAAAGAGGCCCGTCGCGACCCCAAGTTTTTCAAACGCGCCGAGCTCTCGACGCGCCAGCTTTTGCGTCGCATCGAAGGCTTGGCCCAGTCCATGAGCTTCGAGGACCGCGTCGCTGCCGAAAAAGTGCGCGACCGCATAGCCGCCATCCACGATGATCTGCTGCAAGACATCATGGCAAAAAAGAAAAAGTGAAAGGAGACTTGGGCCCATGCGACAAGCCATCGTCCTCATGCTGCTGGCGCTTCCCTTAGCGGCGCAGCAGCGCGATTTCCTCACGCCCGACGAAGCCGATCAATTGCGCGAGGTGCAGGAGCCCAACCAGCGCCTGCAACTGTATTCCAAGTGGGCCCTGCTGCGCATCGATGAGATCGAGCAAATGATCGCCAGCACTAAGCCCGGCCGCGCCACTTTCATTCACGATCTGCTCGAAGACTACGGCCACATCGTCGAAGCCATGGACACCGTCGCCGACGACGCCCTGCGCCGCAAGCTGAAAATCGACATCGGCATCACCGCGCTGACCGCCTCCGAAAAAGACATGGTGGCGCGCCTTGAAAAGATTCGCGATTCGAAACCCAAAGATTTCGCGCGCTACGAATTCGTACTCACCGACGCCATCGAAACCACCCAGGACAGCCTGGAATTGAACGAAGCGGATCTGCCCAGCCGCGCCGCCGCCGTGGCCGCGAAAGACAAGAAGGAGAAGGAAGAGCGCCGCGCCACCATGACGCCCGCCGAAGCCGCGGACCGCAAAGGCGACGACAAGAAGGACGCGAAACCCACGCGCAAACCTCCCACGCTGCTGCGCCCCGGTGAGAAGCTGCCGGACCCCGACGCAAAATGAAAGATCCAGTTTGCGGAATGATCGTCGAGCCGGAATCCGCAGCCGGCAGCGAAGCCCACGCAGGGAAAACGTACTATTTCTGCGGCAAGGGCTGCGCCACGAAATTCCGCGCCGATCCAGAAAAGTACGTGATGCGTCCCGCTGTTCCCGATTTAGTTCAAATCGGCAAACCCGCGGCTCCTGCGATCACCTTCAAAGATCCCGTCTGCGGAATGCAAGTGAATCCGGATACCGCCGCCGGCAGCCACGCGCACGCAGGCCAGACGTATTACTTCTGCTCCACCGGCTGCCTTGAAAAATTCCGCGCCGATCCTCTCAAGTATCTCGAGCCGAAGCCGGCGCCCGCCGATCACCCCATCGCCGCACAATATACCTGCCCGATGCACCCCGAAATCATTCGCGACAAGCCCGGGACTTGTCCCATCTGCGGCATGGCGCTCGAACCCATGGTCGCCGCGATCGACGAAGGCGAGAACCCCGAACTAATCGACATGCGGCGCCGCTTGTGGATCTGCGTGATCCTGACCGCCCCAGTCTTCGTCTCCGCCATGGCAATGCCGGAAAGCCGCAGCCTCGTCTTCTTCGAAATGGCGCTCTCCACGCCCGTGGTCCTGTGGGGCGGATGGCCGTTCTTCGTGCGCGCCTGGCAATCCATCGTCACGCGCAACCTAAACATGTTCACGTTGATCGGACTCGGCACCGGCGTCGCCTATGTCTACAGCTTGGCCGCTACGCTTCTGGGCCGCGCGGACGTGTACTTCGAAGCCGCCGCCGTGATCGTCACCCTGGTTTTGTTAGGCCAAGTTTTGGAGCTCAAAGCCCGCAGCCAAACCGGCACCGCCATTCGAGCACTCCTCGGGCTCGCCCCAAAAACCGCGCGCCTGTTGCACGAAGACGGCTCCGAAACGGACGTCCCGCTCGAGCAAGTAAAGGTCGGCGACAAGCTCCGCGTACGCCCTGGCGAAAAGATTCCCGTCGATGGAGTAGTGGTCGAAGGCTCGAGTTCAGTCGACGAATCCATGATCTCCGGCGAGCCCATTCCCGTCGAAAAGACCGCAGGCGCACGCCTCACCGGCGCCACCATCAACGGCACCGGATCTCTCGTGATGCGCGCCGACCGCGTGGGCTCAGAAACCCTCCTGGCGCAAATCGTGCGCATGGTCTCCGAAGCCCAGCGCAGCCGCGCGCCCATCCAGAAGTTCGCCGATGTGGTCGCGGGATACTTCGTGCCCATCGTCGTCGGCGCAGCCGCGATCACGTTCCTAGTGTGGGCCATAGCCGGACCGCAGCCTCGCCTGGCGCATGCCCTCGTCAACGCGGTAGCAGTGATGATCATCGCGTGTCCCTGCGCGTTGGGCCTCGCCACCCCCATGTCGATCATGGTGGCGATGGGCAAAGGCGCCAGCAACGGCATCCTGTTCAAGAACGCCGAAGCCATCGAGTTGCTGCGCAAGGTCGACACTCTAGTAGTCGACAAGACCGGCACCTTGACCGAAGGCAAACCGAAATTGGTTGCCTTGAAGCCCGCCCCCGGTCACGACGAACTCGAAGTGCTCCGCTTGGCCGCCAGTCTCGAACGCGGCAGCGAACATCCGCTCGCCAACGCCGTCGTGCAAGGTGCCGAAGCGCGCGGCCTCACGTTAGCCACCCCGGCGAACTTCGAGTCCGTCCCCGGAATGGGAGTCCGCGGAACCATTGACGGCGCGCAAGTGATCCTGGGAAACCGCAAGCTGATGGAAACTTCCAGCGTTGATCTGGCGGGCCTGGACGCCATGATGTTCGTCGCCGTCAACGGCAAGCTAGCGGGCTCGATCACCGTAGCCGACCCCATCAAAGAAACCACTCCCGAGGCGATTCTCCAGCTCCACGCCGAAGGAATCCGCATCGTCATGCTCACCGGCGACAGCCGCACCACGGCCGAAGCGGTAGCGAAGTCGCTCGGCATCGACGAAGTCATTGCAGAAGTTCTGCCCCAAGATAAGCGCGCTCACATTCAACGCCTGCAGCAGGAAGGCCGCTTCGTAGCCATGGCCGGAGACGGCATCAATGACGCTCCTGCTCTCGCGCAGGCGCAAGTCGGAATCGCCATGGGCACCGGAACCGACGTCGCCATGCAAAGCGCAGGCGTAACTCTGGTCAAAGGCGACCTGCGCGGCATTGTTCGCGCCCGCGCCCTCAGCCGCGCCACCATGCGCAACATCAAGCAGAATCTGTTCTGGGCCTTCATCTACAACTCCCTCGGTGTCCCCCTCGCCGCCGGAGTTCTGTATCCGTTCTTCGGAATCCTGCTCAGCCCCATGATCGCCGCCGCCGCCATGAGTTTTAGTTCGGTGTCGGTAGTCGGCAATGCCCTGCGCCTCCGCAGCGTGCGTCTATAGTGGTACATTCTCTCAAGGTCCGTACCAATCAGGAGAAGAGCATGCACAATCGCCGGCAGTTCATTCAGACCGTCACCGGAGCAGTTCTCACCAGCCGCGCGCTCGTGAACGCAGCGCCCCAAGCCAGCGCGACAGCGGCGCGCCGCGAAGTTCGCGTCGGCGGGAAACGCGTAAAAGTAGTCGATGCCCACGCCCACGCCGGCATCGCCGAAATAGCCGACGTAGTGAAAGGCACACCCCTCGAGCGCTTCGCCCGCGGCGGCGGCCGTGCCCTCGGACCGGACCGCATTCAAGAATTAGACAAGCGCGGCATCGACCTGCAAGCGCTCGACATCAACACCTTCTGGTGGTACGCCGCCGAGCGCGACTTGGCCACCAAAATCGTGCAAGTGCAAGACGAAGGCCTGTCAAAATGGTGCGCTGCCCACCCCGACCGCTTCGTCGCCTTCACCTCCCCGGCTCTGCAATTCCCCGATCTAGCCGCGGAACAAATCGAGCACGCCGTCAAGAATCTAGGAATGCGCGGCGTCGCAGTCGGCGGCCACGTAGCAGGCGAGCCCCTGTCGCTGCCCAAGTACGATCCCTTCTGGGCCAAAGTGCAGGACCTGGGCGTGATGGTCTTCATGCACCCCAACAATGCCGAAAACGTAGCGAAAAAAGATGCCTTCGCCGGCGCCGGCGATCTCGGCAACATCATCGGCAATCCCCTCGAGACCGGCCTCTTCTTAACCCACCTGATCTTCGACGGCACGCTAGACCGCTTCCCCGGCTTGAAAATCTGCGGCGCCCACGCCGGCGGTTATCTGCCCTCCTACTTGGGCCGCACCGACGTAGCCTGCGACGTCCGCCAGAACGCCAAGTGCGTAAATAAGAAACACCCGCGCGAATATATGCACGACCAGATCTTTGCCGATTCCATGGTCTTCACTCCTGAAGGCATCCGCCACCTGGTAGCCGAAATGGGCCCCACCCAAGTCGTCTATGGCACCGATATCCCGCTGGTCTGGCCCGACACCATCGACACGATCCTCGCAGCCGAAATCCCCGACGCGCAGAAAGAAATGATTCTCGGCGGCAATATGATGCGCCTCCTGAAGCTGTGACCATCGGGAAGCTGTGACGATGCCCTAGCGCTTCTTCAATCCCGAAGCGTCCATTCCATCGCCCAGTTTCTTCGCCCACTGCCGCTCGATCGCCAGCAGCGAATCGCGCTTCAACTGTTCCGCGCTGACGTTGGCAAGGTTGGTCTCCTCAAAAGGGTCATCCGCCAGATTGAACAGATAAGTCACGTCCTCGTTCTTGTCCACCACCAGCTTGTCGTAGCCGTGGACTAGCATGCGCCACTCGTCCTTCTGCCCCAATCGCCCTTCCGCATAGACCGCCTCGGGCCGCTCCCCGGGCTCTCCCGCCAGCAGCGCCGATAGATCCCGTCCCTCGACGACATCGGGAACGGCCGCGCCGCACCACTTCAACAGCGTCGGCATAATGTCCACTTGCGAAATGAGAATGTCGTTTTGCGATCCGCCCTTCAGCACGCGCGGATAGCGAATGGCCAAGGGAATGCGAATGGTTTCCTCGTACACGTAATCATCGCCCTGCCCCGAGTGCGAGCCGAATTGCTCGCCATGCAGTGACGTGAAGATGACGATGGTGTCATCGTTCAATCCGTTGTCATTGCCCTTCAGCGTTCGCCCCAACGCCTCCAACACTTCGCCGATATCGCGATCGCGCGTACGAGCCCGTGCGTAAAACACCGCCATGTCCTCACGTGTGCGCGATTGCAGTTCTGCGGGCACGTTCTCGCGCACATGCAGATCGCCAGGATTGGTACGCTCCATCAAGCCGCTGCCGACATTCTCCATGTACCACTCCACGTAAAACGGCGCGTCGCCTTGCGAATGAACGAAAGCGACGATCTCATCCGCCTGGCGGGTGCCGAATGAAGCGGTACGATAGCCGGCGCCCCGCAGCACCGTCGTCAGCGTGGGCGGTTCAGACAGCGGCCCTTCGACCGGCGCATCCGGCATAGCCAGCGTATGCGGGAACACGCCCTTGAACAAACACAGTCGCGAACGTTCGGAGCGTGCATACCCGGCGTACGCGCGCGAGAAGGTCACTCCCTGTGCGGCGAACCGCGCCAGATTCGGCACCGCGACATCCGTGTCACCCGCCCACGGAACCGCCTGCGCGCGCCAAGTCCCAGCGATGATCAAAATGACATTCGGCTTCCGCTCGGCCGCGCGCATCGCCTGCGAAGCAGCGAGCGCCACCGGCGTTGCCAGGAAGCAGCGCCGGCTAATCCCCAAACTGAGACTCCGGATTGGTCATTCCTTCCATAATGCCTGAATCCGTCGCGTCCCGGGACTCATCTCCTATGCATGACTAACCTGGCAGGAAAAGTCGCCGTTGTCACCGGCGCATCCAAAGGAATCGGCGCCTCCATCGCGGAACATCTCGGAGCCGAAGGCGCCTCCGTGGTCGTCAATTACGCAAGCAGCAAAGCCGGCGCCGATGCCGTCGTCAAACGCATCACCGCGAAGGGCGGAAAAGCCGTCGCCATTCAAGGCGACGTTTCGAAACTGGAAGACATTCAGCGCCTGTTTGCCGAAACCAAAAGCACCTACGGCAAACTCGACATTCTGGTGAACAATGCCGGCATCTTCGAGTTTGCCCCGCTCGAAGGCGTCACTCCCGACCACTTCCACAGACAGTTCAACCTCAACGTGCTCGGGTTGCTTCTTACCACCCAGGAAGCCGTCAAACTGATGGACGGAAATGGCGGCTCCATCATCAACGTCAGTTCCATCGTGGGCCCGATGCCGGTCCCCAACGCCTCCGTCTATAGCGCCACCAAAGCCGCGGTGGATGCCATTACCGTTTCCCTCGCCGCTGAACTCGGGCCCAGGAAGATTCGCGTGAACTCCCTCAACCCCGGCATGGTCGACACCGAAGGCGTGCGTACCGCGGGCCTGGACCAAGGCGAGTTTCGCAACACCACGGAGTCGCGCACCCCGCTCGGCCGCATCGCCCAGCCTGAGGACATCGCCCGCGCCGCCGTTTTCTTCGCATCGGAAGATGCCGGATGGGTTACCGGCCAGACGCTCATCCTGTCAGGCGGCCAACGCCAGTAAACTAAACCCAAGTCTTCTCGACCGGTACACCCTTTTCGCACAGATCGCACGATTTCGCGTCTTTATAGTAGGTAGCGTCAAAGTGGGCCAGCGAATAAAACGGCACCGCACCGAAGGTAGCCGCTCCCGGCTCCGGCTGGTGAATCAGCACCGCAATCGCCACCACCTCGCCGCCGCGGCTTTCCACCAGCTTCTTGAGCTCCGTCATCTTGCTGCCGGTGCGTAGAATATCGTCCACCAGCAGCACCTTTTCGCCGGGCTCAATCTCCAGGAACTGGCGAAAGCGCAAGCCGTCGCAGGTTTCATCGCGCTCGGCCCAGTAAACTTGCCGCGAGCGCAACGCCTCGCACATCCCATAGGCCACCGGCAATCCTCCGGTAGCCGGCGCCACAATCGACAACTCCGGAATCATCGCGCGCAGATCCGCATGCGCGCGAATCAAACGGCTCAGTCCCACACTCAGGATCTTTGCCGATTGATAGTGCCGCATGGTCAACGCCACCTGCAAGTATTCGTCGGTGTGCAAACCGTTGGGATATTCAAAATGCCCTTTGCGCAGGCCGCCAGTCTGGCGCAAAAGCTCGATCACTTCTTCTTGGGTTGGTACCAGATGCATAATCAATGGGCTCCGCGGCCGCTCAGCACCTGCGGGATGGTCCGCAGCATAATCTTCCAGTCGAGGCCCAAGGACCAAGTATCGATATATTGCATATCCATTCTCATCCAGGTCTCAAAATCCACCTGATCGCGCCCGCTGATGACCCACAGGCACGTCAGTCCCGGCCGCATGCGCAGCCGCCTCCGCTGCCACCGTTTATATTGTTCCACTTCTTCCGGCAGCGGCGGGCGCGGACCCACCAGGCTCATGTCACCCTTCAACACGTTCCACAACTGCGGCCACTCGTCGATCGAAAACTTGCGCAGCCAGCGCCCCACCGCCGTCAGCCGAGGATCGTTAGGAATCTTGAACGCCGTGCTCTTGGCATTCAAATGTTCGAGCGAAGCCCGCTGCGCCTCCGCATCCTCGCACATGGAGCGAAACTTGTAGAATACAAACCGCCGCCCGTTGAGTCCGCAGCGAGTCTGCCGGAAAATCGCCGCCCCCGGCGAAGTCATGCGGACCAACAGCGCGATCAGCAGCATGAAAGGGCTAAGCAATATCAAAGCCGCCGCCGCCACCAGGATATCGGTAGCGCGCTTCACCAGTAGCCGGATCTCATCATGCGGCGTAGCCGAAAACGTCAGCAGAGGCGATGCGCCTAAACGGTCCAGATACACCTGGCTGTTGATATGCGGAAAGAAATCGACGGCCACGCGCGTGCGTATGCCCTCTTCATCGCATAACAGAAACACTTCTTCCAACTCGGCCAGCCGCCGGCTGTCCACCGCAAAAATGATCTCGTCGATCACATGTTGCCCCAGCAACTCCGGCAGTTGCGCCAGCGGCCGCACCGGGTATTTCGCGGCCAGTTCCACTTCCTCCGGCGCAGCGTCGCCCGGCTCCGCCAGAAACCCGCTCAGGCGCACTCCATACAATGCGGCTTCTTCAATCTGCCGCCCCATGCGCATCGCCGCGTCGCCCAGCCCCACTACCATGATGTAACTGGGAGCGCCAAACTCACGCCGCATCATGCCCAGCACCCGCCCCGCGTTCAAGCGGAACAGACACAAGAGCGTCCACGAAAATACCGCGAACATCGCTAAAAAAGACCGGCTAAGATCCAGCCTTAGCGCGAACTCGAACAGTACGATCACGACGGTACTGAGCAGGGATTGCCGAAAGGCGTCGCGCAAAATGATTCGCGAGTGCGATGCGTCGATGCGGTCGTAAACCTGCCACCACATCCCCACCGCTACCCATACCACCACAGACCAGCCCAACAGCAAGACCTGCACCGGAGCCGTTAAATAGAAATCATGCTCCAGCGGAACGTGATCCAGCGCCACCCGCACCCGGTAGGCGAGCAGAAATGCCAGCGCCGTTAAAACAATGTCGGAGAGTCCAAACAGCAGCCGGACTTTGCGATGGTGGCCTCGAAACACTTGCGCTGTCAGAATACCATTGCGCGGGCAGCCGCGCTGCGGTCGCGGGGCGGTAATCACCGCCGCGCCAAAAAGCACTATGCTACATAAATAGGCTGTTTTGTACATCGGAAGTAAGGCCTTAGTAATCCTCGGGGGGATGCTAGAGTGATCGTAAAAGATCGAGCGCCGTATCAGCCGAAGGAAGCTCATCACTTGAATGAGACCGGGCTCTCGCTCAGCCTGGTGGTGGATCTGGTCCTGAAGTACACCTACTTCGAAGGCGCCATGACCCTCGCGAAGATGGTGGAGCGGTCGAAACTGAGCTCCACCATCATCCACGCCATGTACCGCCATCTGCAGAAGGAACAACTCTGCGATACCCGCGCCATGGTCGGCGACGATTACGAGATCTCCCTCAGCAACAAGGGACGTGCCATGGCCGAAGTGGCCCTCAAAAAGAGCCACTATGCCGGTCCCGCTCCCGTTCCGTTGGCGGATTATAACCAATCAGTCGCAATCCAGGCCGTCCGCCTTGACCTCAACGCCGACACTCTCAAAGCCGCCCTGAATGACCTGGTGGTACCCGACAACGTGATCGGCGAACTCGGCGCGGCGCTGATGACCGGCGGAGCGATCATGCTCTACGGCTCCACCGGCAACGGCAAAACCAGCATCGCCGAACGCCTCCCCCGTATCTTCGAAGACGACCTCATCTATGTACCGCACGCCGTCGAAGTCTCCGGCCAGATCATCACCGTGTACGATCCGCTCATCCACCGCACCGGCAATACCGAAGAAGACGCGGTTGATCCCCGCTGGGTGCTGTGCCGCCGCCCTATGGTGAAAGTGGGCGGAGAAATGCGCGCCGACATGCTCGATACCCGCCTGGACGAAGTCACCCGTGTCTGCGCCGCGCCTCTGCAAATGAAGGCCAATAATGGCATCTTGCTGATCGACGACTTCGGCCGCCAGCGCATCACTCCCCGCGAATTGCTGAATCGCTGGATCGTTCCCCTAGACCGCCGCAAAGATATTCTGTCCCTATGGTCCGGAGCCACTTTTGAAATTCCCTTCGAACTGATCGTCGTGTTCGGCACCAACCTGCCGCTCAGCGATCTCGCCGAAGACGCTTTCATGCGCCGCCTGAAGAACAAGATTAAGATCGAGCCGCTCAGCCCCGAGCTCTTCCACGACCTTTTACGTCGTGTATGCGAAGAAGAAGAACTGCCCTGCACTCGCGACATGGAAGACTACATCCGCGGCGAATGCCTCAAGCATTCGTCAGAAGGCCTGCGCGCCTGTTTCCCCACCGATCTCATGAAGATCATCCGCGGCATCGCCGCTTTCGAGAAACGCACGCCCACTCTCGAACAGCGCGACGTCGACGAAGCCCTAAAGGTCTACTTCGTCCACTAAGCGATGTCGGCTTTGAGAAACTTCTGCGGCGCGCCCGCCGCCGCCGTCACTGCTTCCGCCGCCAGATAACCGCTGCGCACCGCGCCCTCCATAGTCGCGGGCCAGCCAGATTTTGTCCAGTCTCCGGACAAAAACAGATTACCCACGTTGGTCAGATTCCCCGGCCTGTGTGCTTCTAGTCCAGGCTTAGCCGAAAACGTCGCGCGGATTTCCTTCACCACATGCGCCTTTTCGAGCTTAGCCTCGCGCACCGCCGGAAAGAACTCCGCCAGTTCCTTCAGCGCCAGCGCGATCACATCCGCGCGCGGCATCTCGCTAAGGCCGCGCGAAGCGCTCACCACCAATTGCACATAGCGGCCCTCGTGCTTATTGAACATCCACTGCATGGTGCGATCGAGCAGCGTGGCGTGCGGTAAATCGGTCACCGGACGGTCAAACCATAAATGGATTCCCGTGATAGGCGAGTGTTCAAACTCGCTCACATCCATACACAACTCAGCCGCCACCGCGTTGACCCGCTCGAACGGCAAAGCGCAAACGTAATAATCGCCGCGCACTTCCCGCTCGCCCGCCATCACGCCGCGTACGACGCCGCCCTCGATCACTACCCGCGACACCGGCGTTCGCAAACACAACTCCACATTGCCGATCCGCTTCCAGGCATCGCCGCTGTAAAGACGCCCCAGCGGAACGTTCGGCACGCCCATCTCGTAAGCGTTCTTGCGCGCCAGAAACCCCAACCGGAACACTTGCAACCCGTGCGCCGCCGCCATGCGATCCAACTCTTCATTGATCGCGCTCACCAGCACCTGCCGCCAGAAGCGCTCGATCGCCCGCGCCGGCTGGCGCTGTTCCTTCAGCCAATCGAGCATACTGATCCGATCCAAATCCGCGCGCCGGATCTCACGTCCGACAGCCTGAATCGCCCGTCCCACCGCCACCTTCTCACTGAAATTCAGAAAGCTCAGCTTCAAAAACGATTCCGCGAAATGCGCCGGCGCCGGCAGCATCCCGGACCGCAGCACGCTCCGCCGTCCGCCCGGCTCAATGAACGTGAACTCGCGCGAAAATGCGATGTCCTGCTCCACCCCCAGCCGCCGATAGAAATCCAGCAAATTAACGCAGCAACGCAGCAGAATATGCTGGCAATTGTCGATGAATTCCGCTTCCTCGCCGTTACCCACTTCGTAAGAGGTAGCGCGTCCACCCAGAAACGGCCGCGATTCGAGAACCTTCACCGAGTGCCCCGCCCCGCCCAATGCAGCCGCCGCGGCAAGTCCAGCCAGACCTCCGCCTATGACGATGACCTCAGCCATCGCAATGCCTATTTTGTAAGAAGGAAACTAAAACTTGACCGGGACCGGCTTGCGACGTCCGCCGCCACCGCCGTTGGTCAACTCGATCACCAGCCAGAGGACCACGGCCAGGAAAACGATGTCGGAAGGTTGGAAGTCCATGCGTGGTTTCATTATGGCGCACCGTACTCAAATAGGGCAAGTGACCTATGCTCCAGTACGACCTAACGAGCGCCCGCACGCGCCCGCGCACGCCCCAGCACCCGCACCACATTTTCCATCAACTTCAGCCCGCAGCTTCCGCCCAGCGTCAGGATCGATTCCGGGTGGAACTGCACTGCTTCCATCGGCAACTCGCGATGCCGCACGCCCATGATCACCCCGTCTTCGCTCTCCGCAGTGACTTCCAGCACCGCCGGAAGCTTCTCCCGGATAGCGTACAGCGAATGATAACGGCCTACGTGAAATTCCTCCGGCAGCCCCTCGAAAACACCGACGCCGCGATTGCGCACCAGCGATGGCTTACCGTGCATCGGATATCCCAGCACTCCCAACTCACCGCCAAACGCCTCCACCATTCCCTGCAATCCCAGGCACACTCCGAACACCGGAATCTCCAGCTTGGCCGCATAGCGCACCAACTCCGGCACCCCGAAATCCGAAGGACGCCCCGGCCCCGGCGATACCAGAATCAGCGACGGCTGCAATTTGTCGATCAACTCCAGTGGAAAGCCCGTGCGATAAGTGATAACCTCAGCCCCCGTCTGCCGAGCATAGTTCGAAAGCGTGTGAATAAAGCAGTCTTCGTTGTCCACCAGCAGCAGCCGCACCCCCGAGCCCTCTTCCGCCCGTGGCGCATACACCGGCTCCGGCTTTTTCTCCGCATTCAGAGCCCGAAAGAAACCAGTAGCCTTCATGGCACATTCGTTATGCTCGCTAGCCGGATCTGAATCGTATAGCAGCGTAGCCCCCGCGCTATAAGCCGCCACCCCATCGCGCAAATGCACCGTGCGGATCGTGATCCCGGTATTGATATCTCCATCCATCGAGATCATTCCCACCGCACCGCCATACCACCCGCGCGCCGTTTTCTCCAGATTCTCCACCGCCTGCGCCGCCCACTTCTTGGGAGCCCCAATGATAGTCACAGCCCACATGTGCGACAAAAACGCATCCAGCGAATCGAAGCCCTCGGCCAGCGTAGCCTCGACATGGTCCACCGTGTGAAACACCCCAGCGTAAGACTCAATCAACTTCCGTCCGATGACCTTCACCGAACCCGGCACCGCAATGCGCGACTTATCGTTACGGTCGACGTCGGTACACATCGTCAGCTCTGACTCTTCTTTGCGCGAATTCAGCAGCTCGCGAATGTTGTCAGCATCGCGCAGCGGATCGCCCGTGCGCCGCGCCGTCCCCGCAATCGGACAAGTCTCAATGCGCCGCCCCTCAATGCGCACAAACATCTCCGGCGACGCCCCAATCAGCTGTTCTTCTCCTAATTGCAAAAAAAACTCATAAGGACTAGGGCTCGCATGCTGAATCTTCTCGAACAACTCCGAAGGACTCCCCGAGTAAGGCGCGCGAAACGTCTGCCGCAGCACTACTTCGTAGTAATCGCCCTGCCGCATCCCCTCGCGCACCGTCTCGACCTTGGCCATATATTCCTCAGCCGTGTGATCGCTGACAATCGCCCCCGCCTTGGCCTTCTTAGCCCGCGCCAGTTTCTCGCCGGTGTGCGCTAGCCCGCTCGTAGTCACATCCCCGCGCGCAAAATCGAACTGATACCGTTCGATGCGCTCCTTCTTGCGATCCATGAAATAAATGTCGTCGCACAGAAACAGATGCAGATCCTTGACGTCGTGCCGCGGCAACTTGCGCTCGATCGGATCGAACTGCAGCAGCAAATCGTAGCCGAACGCCCCCACCAACGCCAGCCGCGCCGACAACGGATGATGAAATTCCTTCAGCAGCGCCCGCACCACCGAAAAGGCCGAAGGCTGTTTGCTCCGCTCCTCTTCAGAGAACAAGGCAGGCAGCGCCTTCAATTCCCCCCGCAGCACCCCGTCGTCATTCGCGAATTTTTCCCAATGCGGATGCGGCGCCAGCACCGGCTCCAGCAACTGCGTGATCACCCGCCCCCGCTCACTCAGCGGACGAATCGTAATGTCACGCCCCTGCGCAATAATCTCCAGCGGAGCGCCACCGCCCCCACATCCCATCGCGAATACCGCCCCGGAAATTCGTAGCCAGAAGAAAGATAGATCCCGCGCTGCGTGTCCATCTTCTTCAGCAGCCCCTTCAGGCCGCGGCTGTAAGACACGTTCGAAATCGTGCGCGTAACTGCAATGCCGCTCGGCGTGGAATAAGTTTCAGGACGCATAAAAAAACCGCGGGGATTAATTTGAGGATATCACCCCCGCACGACACGCCGATAAGCTGGCATGCGACTGGTTGTCATTTTAATCCCTGCCTTGCTCCAAGCCCAGTTCTCCGCCCCCACCCCTCCCGACTGCGCCAACTACACCGTAGCCACGCTACCCGACGGCACCTTCGCCTGCGAACGCTACGCCGCTTTCCCCTGGTTCGCCGCCGGACAAGGCTGGTCCACCCAAGTGTCGATGTTTACAGCCCCGGAGCCAGGCCAAGTAAGAGGCGTCCAATTCCAAGTCGGCCTGGGCCCCGGAGCCTCCGTCAAAGCCATCTACGGCGGCCTAGCCGGCACTTACGGAAACTTCACCTTCGTGCAGCCCCCCATCCTAGCAGGAAATTCCGCCCACCTAGACATTCTTTCAGCCGCCTTCGCCGCACCGGACTTAGCCTACGGCCCGCTGTGGGTCCAACTAGACGCTCCCGACGTCCAAACTCTCGAATCCGCCAACCTTCAGCTCATCTTTCTGTTCGCCGACAGCACCGGAAAATACAATACGCAACTAGCTGTCCCGCCCATCTTCAACGATCAAGCCACCGCCGCCTGGATCGCCAGCTTTTCCGAAACCCCCATCGACCGCAAGGCCACAGACGCTAACAGTAACGACTGCTCCTTCGCGGTAGCCAACCTCTCGGCCCAGCCACAGTCCGTAACCGTGTCCCTCTACGATCAATCCGGGAATCTCATCGCCCAGAAAGCCACTCCGGTTCTAGCCGCGGGCATTCCCGGAGGCGTCTACGGCACAGACTTCGGAAGCTTCTTCGGCCTTACGAGTTCCGCTCTAACGTCCCCTACTGGAACCATCGACGGAACCGTCCAGTTCGCATCCTCCGCCGGACTCCCCATCGCCCCCCTGGTCATCCGTCTGGCCGGAAACAGCATCAGCACCTTTGAGGTCGCTCCCCTGCGCCCGTTTATCCCGCCGGTTGAATAAACTCCGCGAACACTTCGTTCGACAACAGTATCCCGCGCGACGTCAGCCTCACCCGCTCGCCCGCGCGCTCCAGCAACCCATCCCGCACAAACCTCTCCACCACGTCCGCGAACCCACCACTCGCAATTCCCTCGCGCAAACGTAGTCCCAAAAAGAACGTTTCCGATAAAGGCTCAGCCGCCACCCGCTCGATAGCCCCAGGAGTAGCCACATAATCCGCGGCGCTCTCCGGATTCTGCCACCGCATCGCGCCGTCAAAAGAGTGCGCATCCGCCCCGAACCCCAAGTACGGCTCCCGCTTCCAGTACTTCAAATTGTGCCGCGACTCAAACCCCGCCCGCGCAAAATTAGAAATCTCATACCGCTCGATCCCCACCCGCGCCAGCCGCTCCACCGCCGTCTCATAGAAATCAGCAATGGCATCTTCCCCCGGCACGTCCCCCGCCCCATACCTCGATCCCAGCACCAGTAGCTCGCGCCCCAGCCGGCTGTCCTCATCCACCTCCAGCATGTAAACGGAAACATGCGGCACACCCAACCGCTCCACCCAATCGAGCGACTGCCCCCAACTAGCCTCCGTCTGCCCCGGCAACCCCGCAATCAGATCGACACTGATCGATTCAATCCCCGCCGCCCGCAACAGCCCGATCTCCTGCTCGACAATGTCGGCCGTATGCCGACGACCCGTGCGCGCCAGCTCCTTCTGCACAAACGACTGCACTCCCAAACTCACCCGATTGATCCCCGCCGCACGCCACGAAGCGATCTTCTCCGCCGTCAGCCCTCCTGGAGCCGCCTCAACCGTAGCCTCCACCCATTCCCGCCCCGGAATCACCGCGAGTATCGACCCGAGCGCGTCCCCCGCCAGCTGGCTAGGCGTTCCCCCGCCCAGATAAACCGTTTCCGGCGTCCACCCCCACTCCGTCGTTCTCAACTCGCTCAGCAAAACGTCCCGATAGCGCAACTCCAATTCGCGCGGAAACACCCCCGAAGCAAAGTTGCAATACGTACACTTCTGCGCGCAGAACGGATACGAAATGTAGACTCCAGCCACCCTTACAAGCTCACTTCTTCCCCGATTTGCCGTCCCACCGCCCCCGCCACCAGTTCAACCAGCGTCAGCCCCGAATCCGCCGCCACGAAAGCCCCCCGTGCCGCGTCCCAATCCAGCTTGAAACTCTTCATCTGCGCCGAAACCCACACCTGGCTCACCGGAGCATTCGGGCTCACCACGAACTTCGCCGGAGGGTCTTCAAACTCGATCACCAGCGCCCCGCCATTGAAATCCGCCTCGAATTCGTGCCGCTCCCCAGCCGCCGAAAGCCGCCGGTACAGGTCTTCGAGCGCCTGGTCGGCGCGAGTTCTAAACTCTTGTTCGTCCATGGGTTTTGAGGAATCCTCTACCAGCATAGCGCGCAAAAAATCTGTTACTCTTGAACCTGCAACGCATCTAACTGGTTTCATGCAGCCCGCCTGTATCCGACACACTGACCTGCCTGGGACCTCCCAGCTCTTCGCCGATTTCGCCTACCATTTCGACCGCGTTGCCCATTTCTATCAGCACGATCCCCACGACCCCGAATCCTTCCGCCGAGCCGCCGCTCAAATCCAATACCCCGACGACCGCCGAGCCGCCATCGTGGCCGCTCTCAAAGCCCAAAACGGCGATAGCGAATCCCTCCGGCGTCTGGCCCAGCCCGGAACCGTAGCCGTAGTCACCGGACAGCAGGTAGGATTGTTCTCCGGCCCCGCCTACACCATTTACAAGGCCATGGCCGCCGCTCAAGTCGCGCGCCAGCTCACCGCCAGCGGCATCCCCGCCGTGCCCGTGTTCTGGCTAGCCACCGAAGACCACGACTTCGCCGAAGTAAATCACGCCTGGGTCTTTGGCGCGTCTGGCGAACCCGCAGCCCTCCGCGTCGACGCGCCGAAAGAATTCGCCGGCAAGCCCAAGCCCGTAGGCGGCATCCCCATCGCAAATCCCCCGCTGCACGAACTCCGCGCCGCGCTAGCCGGCCTGCCCTTCACCGACGAAGTAATGGGCCTTGTCGACCAAGCCTACAAACCGGGAGCAACGATGGGCTCCGGTTTCCGTGCTCTGCTAAAAACCCTGCTCGCCAAATTAGACCTGCTCTACCTGGATCCCCTGGACCCCGCCGTACGCAAAATCGGCGCCCCGTTTTTAGCCCAAGCCCTAGCCGCCGTGCCGGATCTCAAAGCCGGACTCCTGGCCCGCAACAAAGATCTGACCGCCGCCGGCTATCATGCGCAAGTTCACGTAGACGCCAAGACCTCCCTCTTCTTCCTGCTGGAGAAAGACGAACGCGCCACCCTCCGCCGCAAAGATTCCGACTACGCCGACTTAGCCGCGCGCGCCGAACAAGTCTCACCCAACGCCCTGCTGCGCCCCGTCTGGCAGGATTATCTGCTGCCCACAGTAGCCTACGTAGGCGGCCCCGGCGAGCTAGCCTACCTGGCGCAATCCCAAGTGGCATACGAATTATTATTGGGCCGGATGCCGGTAGCCATGTCGCGCAGCGGCTTTACCATCCTCGACGCCCGCTCCCAAAAATTACTGGACCGCTATCACATGACCGTCGCCCAAGTGATGACGAACGAAGCCGCTCTGCAAGCCCGCATCGCCCAGTCATTGGTCCCCGAAGCCGTCAACAAATCACTCGAGACCGCCACCGCCGAAGTAACCCGCCAAATCGACCACCTGCAGTCCCGCCTCGCAGCCTTCGACCCCACCCTAGCCGCCGCCGCCGGAAAAAGCCGCGCCAAAATTCTGTATCAACTCGGAAAACTCGGCCGTAAAACCGCCCGCGAAACCCTGCGCCGTGACGAACGCGCCCAGTCCGACGCCCGCCACCTCGCCGCCATGCTCTACCCGCACAAACACCCGCAAGAACGCTTCTACTCCATCCTCCCCTTCCTCGCGCAACATGGCCTGGACCTAATCGACCGCCTCTACGAAGCCGTCGACCCCATGTGCCCCGACCACCGCGTCTACACGATTTAGCTCATGCGCATTAACACCGTCAAGCAAGCTCTAAAAGAGGGCAAGACCCAGTTCGGCTGCAGCACTTCAATGTTGCGATCCCCCGAAGTCCCGCGCATCCTAGCCGCCGCCGGACTAGCTTGGACGTACCTCGACTCCGAACACGGTGCCTTCGACCTAGAAACCCTGCAAGACCTGATCCGCGCCGCCAACGACGCCGGCCTCTGCCCCATCGTACGGGTAGCGGATCTCCAATACGCCCTTGTTGCTCGTGCCTTGGATTGCGGCGCCCAAGGCGTTCTATTCCCGCGCGTCGAGTCCCCGGAGCTACTAGAAAAAGCCATCAGTTGGACCCGATTTCCACCAGAAGGCGTCCGCGGCTTCGGCCTGCAGCCCACGCACCTTGGTTACGAAGCCGCCACCATGCCCGAGATCATCGCCCACAGGAACGCGAACACCATGGTGGTGCTGCAAATCGAAACCCAAACCGCCCTTGATCGCATCGATGAACTTTTATCCGTCCCAAAAATAGACGCCGTCATGATCGGCCCCGCCGACCTCTCCGTATCGCTAGGAGTCCCCGGCCAATTCGAGCACCCCAAACTAGTAGAAGCCATCGAAAAAATCCGCGACGCCTGCAACCGCCACGGCATCGCCCCCGGACTGCACATGCGTTCGCTAAAACTAATCCAGTATTGGCGCGACCACGGCCTCCGCTTCCTAAGCTGCAACAGCGAAATCGGCTTCCTGCTCGACAAAGCAACTGAGACAGTAGCAGCGCTGAAGAGCTAACCCCGCCCGATCAACGGCATCTTCGTAGCCATCACCGTCATGAACTGCACGTTGGCTTCAAGCGGCAGCTTCGCCATGTACAGCACCGCGTCCACCACATGCCGCAAGTCCAACCGCGGCTCCGGCGCCACGCCCCCGTAAGCCTGCAGCACACCCACCGTCATGCGTTCCGTCATCGGAGTCGCAGCATTCCCAATATCTATCTGCCCGCAAGCTATATCATGCGCCCGCCCATCCAGCGAAATAGCTTTCGTAAGCCCGGTAATGCCGTGCTTGGTGACGGTGTAAGGCGCACTATGCGGACGCGGCGCGTGCGCCGAAATCGATCCGTTGTTAATGATGCGCCCGCCGCGCGGCTCCTGCGCCTTCATCATCCGAATCGCTCCCTGCGCGCACAGAAAACAGCCAGTGAGGTTGACCGCCACAACCGAGTTCCACTGCTCGAACGTAAGCTCTTCCATCGGCACAGCAGGCGCACTAATACCAGCGTTGTTGAATAACAAATCCAGCCGCCCGTGCGTTTCCTTGACGCGCCCGAACAAAGCCCGCACCGCCTCCGGTTGCCCAACGTCAGTCGGCACCACCAGCATCTCCGGCCCCCCGCAAGCGATCGACGCCGTCGTACGCAGTTCCTCCGCGCGCCGCCCCGCGATCACTACAGCCCACCCCTCGCCGCGCAGCCCCAGCGCCACCGCGCGCCCAATCCCGCTGCCCGCCCCCGTCACCACCGCGATCTTCATAGAGTCTTCGTCGAGCCGCCGTCCATATCGATCATCGACCCTTGCAAAAACCGCCCCTCCGGCCCCGCGATAAACGCCACCAGCGCCGCAATGTCCTCCGGTTCGCCCACGCGCGTAGTCTTAGAAGCCGCAACCATCCCACGCTCCGCTGTAGCCAGATCCACGCCCCGCTCCGCCGCCACCGCCTCCAGACGCGTCTGAAATCGCCCCGTGCGCACCAACCCCGGATTGATCACATTCACCTGCACGCCATCCGCGATCCCCACCTCCGCCATCGCCTTAGTAAAGGATTGCATCGCCGCATTCACCGACCCGCCAATCGCAAATTCCGCCCCCGGCGTCCGCCCGCCACCTCCCGATATATTGATCACCGACCCGCGCGAAAATTTCAAATACGGCCAAGCCGCCCGCGTCAGCCGCACCGCCCCGAAAAACTTGAGAGCGAACCCATCCGCCCAGTCATCATCCGTGAGTTCCAGAAACACCCCGCGTTTAGTAGCCCCTACGTTGTTAACCACAATGTCGATCCCGTCGAATCGCTTTGCCGCAAAGTCCGCCAACTCCGCCGGACTCTCAGGCAACCGCAGATCGAGCGCAATCGAAGTGGCGTTCCCGCCCGCGGCTTTGATCTCCTTCACTCCGTCCTCCAGCGCCGCCGCATCGCGCGCGCACAACACCGTCTTCGCTCCGTCCTTCGCCAGCCGCAGCGCAATGGCCCGCCCAATCCCCCGGCTAGCGCCCGTGACGATAGCAGTCTTCCCGGCAAAAATCCCCATCACTGTGACTCCGCCCGATTAATCATGAACGTCGACATCCCTTCAAAAAAGTCCCGCACGAATTTCTCAGCCTCAGGCGGAAACGCAGCTTGTTTGAGCGCGACATCCATAAATTGCATCCAGCGATCCCGCGCCGCCTTCGTCACCGGAAAAGGAATATGACGCGCCCGCAAACGCGGATGCCCGCGCTCCTCGATGTACCGCTGCGGCCCCCCAAAACGATAAATCAAATAATCCCGCAGCCGCTGCTCCGCCCCCACCAGATCGTGTTTGGGATACATCGGCCCCAGAATGTCATCCCCCGGCACCTGCTGATAAAACGCCGCGATCAAACGAGCGAACCCGTCCTCGCCCACCGCCGAAAACACTTCCATTTCATCCATTCAAAACGATGCTAGCAGCCGCGCAGTGCTTAGTGAAAGTCGTGCGAAACCCCCGCCGCCGCATCGACGCGCAGCGCCTCCACGCGCGAAGCCTTCACCGACACGGACCCCCGCTGGTTTTGCAGAATGCCCTCGATCAGCAAAAACGGTTCTTCCACAATCGTCAACCGCTGCGCCGCAAACAAATCCGGCAGCACGATAGCGTTAGAAACTCCAGTTTCATCTTCCAGACTCACAAACAGAAAGCCCTTAGCCGTGCCCGGACGCTGCCGGCAAATAACGCTCCCCGCGATGCGTACCAGCACCCCGTCAGCAATGCTCCCCAGCCGCGCAGCCGTAATCACGCCGAGCCCATTCATGTGCTCGCGATGCAGCCGCATCGGGTGCATCCCAATGGTCAACCCGGTAGAACGATAGTCAGCAAACAACCGCTCCTCAGCCCGCATAACAGCCAGCGGCGATATTTCCACCTCAGCCGTAGCCGATTCCAACAGCTCTCCCACCGGCCGCGCCGCGAGTTCCGAATCCCACAACGCTTCCCGCCGGTGACTCGCCTCCTCGCGAATAAAATTCAACGCCCCCGCCTGCGCCAGCGAATTCAATTCCTCCTTGCGGATCCCAGGCACCCGCCGCACCAGATCGCGAATGCTAGCAAACGGCGCACGCGCCCGCTCCTCGATAATGCAAGCAGCAATTTCGCGCCGCAGCCCCTTAAGATAGTTGAACCCCAAGCGCACCAGCCACTCCCCGGCATCGTGCTCCAGCGTGCACTTCCACGCCGATCGCGTCACATCAATAGGCCTGAAATGCAACCCATGCCGCTGCGCATCCTTCACCAATGTCGCCGGATGATAAAACCCCATCGGCTGATTGTTCAACATAGCTGCCGTGAAAGCCGCCAGATAACGGCACTTCAAATAAGCGCTCGCATAAGCCAGCAGTGCAAAACTAGCCGCGTGCGATTCCGGAAACCCATAAGCCGCAAACGATCCAATCGATCGCACAATCAAATCCTGAACGTCCCCGGCAATCCCGTTGCGAGTCATCCCCTCGCGCAGCTTGCCTTCAATCTCTTTCATGCGTTTTTCCGAACGCTTAAATCCCATCGCCCGCCGCAGTTCCTCCGCCTGCCCTCCCGTGAATCCGGCCACAATCATCGCCATGCTCAACAGCTGCTCTTGAAATAAAGGCACTCCCAGCGTGCGTTCCAGCACGGGTTGCAATGCCGGATGAGGATAAGAGACCGCCTCCAGCCCCTGCCGCCGCCGCAAATACGGATGCAGCATCTTCCCCACAATAGGACCCGGCCGAATAATCGCCACCTGCACCACCATGTCGTAAAATCTCGCCGGCCGCAGGCTGGGCAGAAACGACATCTGCGCCCGGCTCTCCACCTGAAACATGCCGATGGTATCCGCCTTCTGCAGCGCCGCGTAAACCAGCGGATCGCCCTCCGGCAAATGCGCCAAGTCCACTTCTTCGCCGTAATGCTCGCGAATCAGCCCAATCGATTCCTTCATCACCGCCATCATCCCCAGCCCCAGCAGATCCACTTTGACGATGCCCATATCCGCGCAGTCTTCTTTATCCCACTGCACAACGAACCGCCCCGGCATCGTCGCCGGCTGCATAGGCACGATCGAATCGAGCTGCCCCTGGCAGATCACCATGCCGCCGGAATGCTGCCCCAAATGCCGCGGCAGATCCTGCACCCGCTCATAGAGCGAAAGGAACTTCTGCACCAGCGGTTGCTTCAAATCCACGCCCGCTTCGTTAAACTGACGCTCCGAAGTATCCGCCGCATCATGAAAACCCCAGTGCGGAACCACCTTCGCCAGACGTCCCAACGTCTCCTCATCGAACCCCAGCACCTTGCCGATATCACGCGCCGCCGAACGCCCCCGATAAGTAATCACATTGGCCGTCATCGCCGCGCCCAGTTGCCCGTAGCGCTGATAGACATACTGAATCGCACTCTCCCGTTCATCGCCGCTAGCCAGGTCCAAATCGATATCCGGCCACTCCCCACGCTCCTCCGAAAGAAATCGCTCGAACAACAGATTCATTCCCACCGGATCGACAGCCGTGATTTCGAGCGCATAACACACCGCACTGTTAGCGGCCGAGCCACGTCCTTGCACCAACAACCCCTGCTCTTTGCAGAACCGGACAATGTCCCAAACAATCAAAAAATACCCAGCCAAATTGAGCTTCTCGATCATCGCCAGTTCGCGCTCAATCTGCCGCTGAGCTTTTTCGTAATACGGCTGGTAACGCCGACGCGCCCCCTCGTCCGCAATCTTACGCAAGTAAGAATTCATAGTCTCGCCCGCCGGAACCGGATACGCCGGAAACTCATACCCCAAATCGCACAGGGTGAATTGCAGCCGCGCCGCCAGATTCTGCGTGTTCGCAATAGCCTCCGGCAAATCAGCAAACAACTCACACATCTGCGCCGAGCTCTTCAGATGCCGCTCGGCATTCTTAGCCAGCAGCCTCCCCGCCTCAAAAATAGTAGTCTTGTGCCGCACGCAAGTAAGCGCATCCAGCAAATCGCGCTCGTCCTCCATCGCGTGCGAAACCCCGTTAGTCGCCAGCAGCGGCAATTGCAGCCTGCGCGCGACAGCAATAGCGTTTTGGTTGTGGCGCTCCTCATCGCGATCGTAATGCCGCTGCACTTCGACGAAAATATTGTGCCGCCCGAAGATCTCGACCATCTCCTCTACCCGTTCCCCGCTAATACAGACCAGCCCCGCCGCATGTTCCGCAACATCCTCAACAGTGGCCGCAGCACTCTCCTGATCCCCATGCCCCGTGCGCATCTTGATTTTGGTCAGCAGCCGGCACAGATTCTGATAGCCCAGCCGCGACTCCGCCAGCAGCGCATAACGAAACTCCTCATCCCCCACCACCTCAGCCCCGATAATCGCCCGCACCCCGGATTTTTGCGCCTGCTTGTGAAACCGCACGACGCCAGAAAGACTGTTACGATCCAGCAGCGCCATCGCCGGCGCCCCCAACTCCGCCGCCCGCGCAATCAAAGCCTCCGGCAGCGACGCGCCTTCCAGAAAACTAAACGCCGACCGCGCATGCAGCTCAATGTAGTGAGCGCTAGTCATACATCCCCTCCAAAAACCAGCGCTCAGCCGCCGAGTAAACGCGATACAACCCGCCGTTACTCAGTTCAACGTCCCACTCCTCGCGATCCCACGGCACCTCCGTCCACCAGTCCCCCGAACCGCGCCACGGCCCCGCCGCAGTGAGAACTCGTTCCGCATTCACCGCCACCGGCCTCTCCGCCTTCACCCGCACCTTCGCCGCCAGAGGAGGCCGATAATACCGAAACGCAAATCGAATCCCCACCGGCTCGCTCCGCCCCTCCGCAGCCTCCGCCGAAAACCCCCGCATCGCAAAAGCATCCGGCCGGTGCGTGTCCAGCAGTTCAGGCGACCCCACATTGTCTTTCCCCAACAGCCCCGTCAACCGCGCCAGCGTCAAATGCAATTTCTCCGGCGCCGGCGCCTGCGGAATAAACAACCCATGCTGCAACACCCGCGCCTCGGTAGGATTCAACTGCACCTCAACACTCACAATGGCAGCCTGCGGCGAATGCGCCTCCAGATCCAACTGCAACTGCTTCAACACCACTTTCGACTCCCGCACCGGCACCGGAAACTCCAGCGTCCGCGGAACTTCATTCAACTTGAGCGTCACCCGATTGAACGACAACCCCTGCATCACTTCATTCAGCAGCGATGAAATCACAAACAACAGCGGTTCCAGCAAACGTTGCGGATGCTCCAACTCCACCCGCCGCTGATAATTTTCCGCAGCCGCCATCGCTCGCAAAGACCGCCCCGTCTCCCCCCGTGCCAGCCGCAGCAACCGCTCGCCCTGATCGCCAAAGCGCGCAATGAACCCCAACTTCGGCAGCGCCGCCAGCTCCGCCAGTGTGCGAATCCCCCACCGGTCCAGCGTCTCGATCAACTCCACTTCCGCCGGCAGCACCTGCACCGGCAGACTCCCCAACCGGTCCGCTTCCTTACCCGGAGGAATCAAGGTAATCCCCCGCAGATGCCGCGCCGCCAGCATAGCCGTATCCGGATCGCCTGAAATCGCGAGGTTAGCCTGAATCCCCGCCTCCGCCCCCCGCCGCGCCACCACCGCAGCAATCTCCGGCGGAGTCCCAATCAGCCTCCCCAGCCCCACGATCGAAAACACCACCATCCCCGGAGCCGTATCTTCCACCAGCGGTGAAAATGACGAAGCCAGCGCCAGCAAGCTAGCCTGCGGAGAACCCGGCGCAAACACACAAGCAAACATCGCTCACCCCGCCATCCGTAATTGCTTACGCGGCGCCACTGCGCACTCGATCCCCTCGAAAACCGGCCCCCGCCACAGCAGCCGCTCGCGCCTCACCTCCAATTGCACCCGCGCACACGATTTCACCAGCGCCTGATCCCCCGTGACGATCAAACTGGTAGGCGTGTTTTCCACCGTGAGCCGGAAGCGGTACCAATAAGACAGCGGAATGCTATTAAGGTCGCGCAGCGGCGCCTCACACAGATCCAGTACGACTACACCGAACCCTCCCGCATGCAAAATCATGTCGGCCGCTTTGAAAGCGTGAGCGATATGCCGGTTCGGGCGCACCCACAACAGCCGCCGCAAATTCACGCCCGCGCGCGCAGCCGAGAGCGGGTCGAAAGCCCCCCTCCAATCCACCACCGCGCAGAACTCCTGCCGGGCACTGGACTCCGCCAGTAAACTATGTAAAATCATAGTTTTACCGGAAGATACCGCACCAAATATTTCACTGATTGCACCCTTCGGAAGATCTTCCATATTCGCTTTTTGTTCGCCTATGTATTGTGCGGAATATGGGCCCGAAAGTCAAGACACGTTATACTGAAATTCCCATTCCATGGATCTCTACCGGTACCAGGTTCGCGAGATTTCCGAATACGCGATGTTCACACTGGATCCGCAAGGAATTCTGCAATCCTGGAATGTCGGCGTCGAACGTCTGCTCGGCTACTCCGAACAGGAATGGGTCGGACAGCCCGCCAGCATCATCTTCACTCCAGCGGAGAAAGCCATGGAAGTGTGCGAATCGGAAATGCGCAAGGCTCTCGAATCGGGCTCCGCCACCGACATTCGTTGGCACCGCCGTAAAGATGGCTCCGAGTTCTTCGCCAACGGCTTCATGAACGTGATTCATGACGATTCCGGCGCCGTGATCGGCTACATCAAAATCTTGAGCGACGAAACCGCGCGCAAGCAATTACAGGATTCACTCTCAGAATCCAACGCCGCCCTCGAACAGTTTGCCTACGTCGCCAGTCACGATCTGCAGGAACCCCTGCGCACCATGTCGAACTACGCCCAGCTCCTCAACAAAAAATACAAAGGCAAGTTCGACGAAGACGCAGACCGCTTCTTAGCCTTCATCGTCGACGCCTCGCAGCGCATGAGTACATTGATTCACGATCTACTCGAATACGCCCGTACCGCCACCGAAGAAGAGCGCCCCGCCTCCGTCTCTCTCGACGAAGATCTCGAAGCTGCCCTCACTCACCTCACCCAGGCCGTCGAAGAAAGCGGGGCCACCATCACCCACGACCCCATGCCCACCATCGAGGTCGACCGCGGACAGATGGTGCGCTTATTCCAGAATCTGATCGGCAATGCCTTGAAGTACCGCAAGCCGGAAGAGCCGCCGAAGATCCACGTCAGCGCGGAGCAAGTCAACCACGACTGGTTGATTACCATTCAAGACAACGGCATCGGCTTCGATCCCCAATACGCCTCCGGCATCTTTGCCCCCTTCAAGCGCCTGCATCAAGCCGGCGAGTATCCCGGAACCGGCGTCGGCCTGGCCATTTGCAGACGCATCGTCGAATCCCATGGCGGCCGAATCTGGGCCGAATCCACAGCCGGGGAGGGCGCCGCTTTCCGCTTCACTCTTCCGGTTGCCGGAAGACCGCCCCGCGCCCACACGCCCAGCATGGTTGGTTCCGCGGAATTCAAAAAATCCGCGCTGCCTGACTTCAGCTAAAAGAAAAAGGGCAGCCGCGAAAACGGGAGCCGTGTGATCGAAATCACGCTCCCGCTCAAGCGCCTGCCCTTGAACAGATGAATGAGTTGCTGAAGCTACTGAGCGCTGGCGCTCGTGGCGACAGCCTTGCCGCCTTGGCTTTCCGGAACCCACAATTTCACTTCCACGCGACGGTTCATCTTGCGGCCTTCGCGAGTCTTGTCGTCCGCCACCGGCCGTGCATAGCCCGAACCCAGCATCGAAATGCTGCGCACTGGAACCTGATGCTCGTTCGCCAGGTAACGCGCCACCGCCTGCACACGCGCCTCGCTCAAGGTCTCGTTATAAGTCGGCGAACCGGTCTTATCCGTAAAGCCCTGCAACTCGATCACGTAGCGCTCCATGCCCGAAGTCTGCTGAGCGATATCATCCAGCTTCGCCTTGGCGTCCGCTGTCAGCGTGTCTTTGTTGAAGTCGAACAGCACGGAGTCTTCCTTCGCAACCTGGAACTTGTTCATGGCTTGCATGGATTGATCCATCTTGGTCAAGCCCTGTTCGGCGAAAGTACGCGCGCCGTCCGCTGCAGTCTTTGCGCCATCAGCCGATTGCTGCGCAGCGCCAGCGTGCTGATCCGCCATCTTAGCGGCCTGTCCAGCCTCAGTCGCCTTGGCATCGGTGTCCCGCAGCCTTTCTTTAGTCTGCGAAGCATCCTTGTCCAGATCGGCAATCTCCGAAGTGTGGCTGGCGAGCTGTTTGTCCTGATCCGTGTTCTTGGCCTCAGTACCGCTCACGCGTTGCTCCACCGGAGCAACCGTCTTCGCCACGTATTTATGGGTGGCCACGCAACCCGTGCCTAGAAGGCTTAACCCGAGCGCGCCCACTGTAAGCAATGTAGTTTTCATAGTGATCTCCTTATCCTTTCCTTCCAGGCGGCGTAACGAAACCCGGTAAAACTTGTTATCCGAAATAGGGGAATTTTTTCCGCTTTCCCCCGCAACTGATTGATTCCGCCTAGCCACGGCTGGTATATTGCACGTGGGATACCAAGGAAACTTCCGGAGAACATTATGAAGTCTTATCTATGCGCCTCAGTACTAGCCGTTTACCTCGCGATGACCGCCTTTGCCCCCGGCGCCGCAGCGCAACAACGCTCGTTCTACCAGCAAACTGACCTAAAAGGCCAGGAAATCGGCAAACTGACCGGCGATGTCTATTATGCACGCATGGACGATTATGTTTCAGCGTTCATGGTCACGCCCGACGGCATTATCCTGGTCGAACCCATCGGCGTCGAAATGGCCACCTGGTTAAAAGCCGAATTGGACAAGCGTTTCCACGTCCCCGTCAAATACGTCATCTATAGCCACTCGCATTGGGACCACGCCTCTGGCGGCTCCGTCTACGCCGATACCGCGCGCTTCATCGGCCACGAAAATATGTTGAAGAATATTGCGATGCCGGCCGCGAATACGCCGCTCCCCGCCAACGTGCGCGCCCAGGACACCAACGGCAACGGCACCATTGAGCCCTCCGAAGCCCAAGGCAATCTCAAAACCATGTTCAGCATGTACGACGCGAACAAAGACGGCGTTTTGAGCGGCGCCGAGATCGTGCGCGGCCCCCTCGAATTCGTCAGCGCTCCCGATATCACCTACACCGATCGCCTCAACATCAACCTTGGCGGGAAGCGCGTCGAAGTCATCCACATGCCGACGGTCCACGCGGACGACAACACCATCGTGCGCTTCATCGACGGCAGCAACGTGCTCTTCGCCTCCGATTGGATCACCGTTCACCGCCTGCCCTTCGGCCCCATCACCCCCGACGAAATGGACAACGTGAAAAAAGTAGAAGCCATGGACTTTGAATATTTCATCTGCAGCCACGGCCGCTTGGGCAAGAAGTCCGACGTCTCCGCTAATCTGCACTACCGCGAGCAGCTTCGCGATGCCGTAGCCAAATCCATCGCCGCCGGACAAACGTTGGAACAAGCCCAAGCCAGCATCCTTATGGGCGATTACAAGGATTGGGAATTCTACGCCGTCCAGCGCCCGCAAAACATCGCCGGCACCTATCGCGCGCTAGCCAAGCGGTAAAACCCGCAGAACGAAGTTTCGTGGACCTTCTGCAGCCACGGCTGCCCCTCGATGCATTCCTCGAACCGGCCGTGGTTGAAGTAGAGGAAGAACACTTCGCGCGGGTGCGCCATCCATGATTCCCGGATGCGCTCCACCACTCTTTCGAGCGTAGCCCCGCCAAACGGATTGAAAAAGAAAAACACGTTAGCGTCGTCAGGCAGCGCAAACGCCGCCGCGTCCACATGGTGAATTTCGACCTGCCCCGCCCGCCGGCGCTTCAGACGAGCCAGATTGCCGCGCGCGATCTCCACTAGTTCCCCCGAAATCTCCACGCCGATCACCCTGCGAAACGGAAGCGCGGCCGCCGCGGCGAGCGCACGCCCCTTGCCCGCCCCATAGTCGACAAACACCACTTCCTCGGCCGGAAACGGAATCGCCGGCAGCGCCCACAAGAGATATTCGTACTCCAGCGCACTATAGCCAACAGCATCTGCATTGGCGATGCCAAGTTCAGGAGCCTGGATCAGTCCGCCCGTCGAAACCCCGAACTTGCGCTCGCAATACCAGGTATAAAGACGATGGCGGCCTTGTTTGACGACGCGGGCTATCGCGCGACTGCTACTGAACGGGAGTCCCGTTCGCGCCCATCCCATCGGCCGCGCCGCTGTCTCCCAGTCCATAGACAAATCTTACGCGATCGTCGTGGACCGGCGGCCGCGAGGAGCGCCGGCGACGCCAGCGTTACTTGGCTGCAGCCAAGGGCGCGCGCTTGAACTGCTGGGTTTCCGGCTTGCCGTCTGGAACGATAGGAACCAAGTCCACCTGCATGCTGTCGCCGTCCCCGACCAAGCTAAACATTCGCTTCAGGACCTCCGCCCCACGCGTTTCCATTTGCACCAGCTTAGCCCCGTTGAAGTACATCGAAATCGTGGAATCGTGACCGAAGGCCTTCGCCTTGCAATCCCTTCCAGCGATATTGCATTCAAAATCGGCCAGCTTCTGGCCGCCTTCGACATAAGTGATGTGTAGAGTATCGACTCCGGCCGAGATGGTCCACACACCGTTCTTGCCGCCGTTTCCGGGCGACTCCCAGACGCCGATGAGCTTGGCCCGATCAGCCCGGTCATCGGCAAACGCACTTACCACCAATAGCAGCAGCGTGAATGCCATCTTACAGAGGTTCATATGTCACCGCCGGGCCTCATTAGACACTAAAGTTGCACCGGTGGCAATCGCCCGCCGGTTTTGCGATACCGTGAAAGACGGCGCTACCACTTATGAATGAGACTCCACGCATCGGATTCATCGGCTTCGGCGAAGCCGGCTACCATCTCGCCAAAGGTTTGCGGCAGTCGGGCATCGCCCACATCGCCGCCTACGATATTCAGGAGACCCCTCAGATCCGCCAGCGCGCCGCCGAAACGCAAACGGTGCTAATGCCCGCGAACGCCGACCTGTCCGCCGCCAGCGACATCATTTTCTCCACCGTGACCGCGAATCAAGCCGGCGCCGCAGCCTCCGCGACCGCCCCGCACCTGTCGTCGCGGCATCTCTACGCCGATCTAAACTCCGTCTCGCCCGGCCTAAAACAATCGCTAGCGAAAATCATCGATGCCACCGGCGCCCGCTTCGTAGAAGTCGCCGTCATGAGCGCCGTCCCCCCTCACGGCCACAAAGTTCCGATGCTGACCGGAGGCCCCGCCGCAGCCGAGTTCGCCGAACGCCTAACCCCCTTCGGCATGAAGATCGAAGTCGGAGCCGCCCAAGTAGGTTCCGCCGCCGCCACCAAAATGTGCCGCAGCGTGATGATCAAAGGCATCGAAGCCCTGCTCACCGAATGTGTCCTAGGAGCCACCCGCTACGGCGCCGACGAACGCGTCTTCTCCTCGCTAGGTGAAAGCCTCCCAGGCATCGACTGGGCCAAGCTCGCTACATATATGGTTGGCCGAGTAGTGATGCACGGCGAACGCCGCGCCCGCGAAATGGAAGAAGTCGTCGAAACCCTGCGCTTCGCCGGCGTCGACCCCATCATGGCCGAAGCCACCGTCCGCCGCATGGACTGGAGCGCCCAAATGGACCTGAAATCCCGCTTCGGCGGCAAAGACCCCGCCAGCTATCAAGAGTTCGCAGAAGTAGTCGGCGCAATCCCCGTTCCGTAAGCTATTGCAAACCGAGCGATTTCCGCCCCAGCATCCGGCCGCCCGAGCTTCAACGCGTTCTTCCGCATCGCCGCCAGCCGCCCCGGCCCCTCCAGCACCGCTCGCACTTTGAACGCCAGCGTGTGCAGATTGTCAGACCACACTCCAGCCCCCTGCTCCAGCAAATAGATCGCGTTCTTTTCTTCCTGCCCCGGAATCGGATTTACCACCACCCATCCCAGCCCTTTAATTAAGGATTCCGAAGTCGTCAGTCCGCCGGGCTTGCCGATCATCAAATCGGCCGCCGCCATCAACTCATCCATCTCCGACGTGAAGCCCACCACCTTCACCACCGGCAGCGCCGCCGCCCTCTGCCGCGCGGCAATCTTCTCCAGCGAATTTTTCAACGCCGCGCTCCTCCCGCACACAGCGATGATCTGCGCGGGCACCTCGGCCGCGATCAACGCTTCCACCATCCGCCCCGCGTTCCCCGCCCCGAATCCCCCCGCCGAAACCAGAATCGCCGGCAGATCTTCGCGCCATCCATGTTTGCGCCGCATCTCGCGCCTCCCCTTCGCTTCCGCAAACACCGGATGCGTAGGAATCCCACTCACCGTGATCGCCCTAGCCCCGATACCCAAAGATTCCAAGTGCGCCCGCGCCTCCTCCGTGGCCACGAAATAATGATCCGAAGGCGCCGCCAGCCACATGCCATGGACTTCGAAATCCGTCACCACCGTGATAATCCGCGCGCGGCACCGGCCTTTGCGCCGCTCCCGATCGAGTAAAGTTGCCGGAAGGAAGTGCGTGCAGATCGCAATATCGGGATCGTATTTGCGAATCTTCTTGAGCACAGCCGTCGCCCCGGCCCGCTCAATCCTAAGCTGCAGCCGGTCCACGTGAAAAGGCTTGTCGGTAGCATCGTAGAGCCAGCCCAGAACCCGCGGAGCCCGCTTCACCATCTCGAAATACCCATCGCGATAGACTTTGCGGAATGCCGGAGCCATCAAGGTCAGCACATCGCAATTTTCAATGTCGAGCGGAGTCCCCGCCGCCCGCAGCGCCGCCTCCACAGCCTCAGCCGCCCGTATATGCCCCGCCCCCACCGAAGCCGAGAGAATCAGAATCCGCATGCCGCCTACACGTGCCCTAAGATCGCCCGCGGCTTGTAAGGTTCTTCCAGTTTCTTGATCTCGTCATCCGTGAGCTTCAAACCCATCGCCGCAATCGCATCGTCAATGTATTCCGATTTAGTCGCCCCCAGAATCGGCGCCGTAATCCCCGGCTTCTGCAAAATCCACGCCATCGCCACCTGCGCGTTCTTCACACCACGCTTCTGCGCGACCTCGGTAATGCGATCGACGATATCGAAATCCTGCGGCTGATAATAATCCTTATCCGAAAACGGATCTGTCCGCGAGCGCAGCGTTTCTCCCCCACCCTCCCGCTTACGATTCCCCGCCACAAACCCGCGCGCCAGCGGACTATAAGGAATCACCGCAATCCCCTCCGCCCGGCACATCGGCAGCACCTCACGCTCGTTCTCGCGATACAAGAGGTTGTAATAACACTGCATGCTGGCAAACCGAGCCAGATGCCGCGCGTCAGAAGTCATCACCATCTTCAAAAATTGCCACGCAAACATAGCCGACCCGCCAATGTAGCGCACCTTCTCCGCCCGCACGCAATCGTTCAACGCCTCGAGCGTTTCCTCAATCGGCGTCTCGTAATCGAAGCGGTGGATCTGATACAAGTCCACGTAATCCGTGCCCAGCCGCCGCAGACTGTTGTCAATCGACTTCAGAACATGCTTGCGCGACAACCCGCGGTCGTTAGGGTCCTTGCTCATCGGCATGTACAGCTTGGTAGCGATCACCTGGGTATCGCGCCCGCTCCCGAAGTCCTTCAGCGCCCGCCCCAGTATTTCCTCACTGACGCCGGTCGAATACATATCCGCGCCGTCGAAAAAGTTGATGCCCTTCTCGATTGCGTGCTGGATCACCGGGCGCGCATCCGCCTCCTCCAGCACCCATTCCCGCCACTTCTTCGACCCGTAACTCATCGCCCCCAGGCACAGGCGCGACACTTTCAACCCAGTGGTTCCGAAACGCACGTATTCCATAGAATTCCCTCGCAAATGCGATTTTAAAGATTAACATGCTGCGAGCCGATGGATGATGGATGACGTGCCCTCTACCGCCAAAAAAATGCTATAGTCGGGCTCAATAGCAATCATGTCCAGGGAATCACGCTTTGCCGTCCTGTTGCTGGTAGTCGTCTTACCAGTGGGCCTGCTATGGGCGCAGGAACCCGGCTTCCCCGGCACCCTCGAACAGCTCCAGGAAGTACTAAAGCGTTTGCAGGCCGAGGTGAAAAACCTGCAGGAAACCGTCAAGCAACTCACCCGCGACGCCAAACACAACAAGAATTCCGATGTGGTAACGACGCCCGCCCCCACGGCAACGGCTCTGCGCCCCGTCTCGGTCTGGCAAAAAGCGCGCGAAGCCTATAAGCAAGGTCTTCACCTCGAGGAACAGAAAGAATATAAGGCGGCAATGGAAGCCTACGGGCAAGCCATCGACGCCGATCCCAAGAGCGACGCCGCGTTCCTGCATCGCGGCTATTGCGCCTACCAGCTCGGTGACAACCCCGCCGCCATTGTGGATTTCTCACAGTCGCTGGTGGTACAGCCCAATAGTTCGCGAGCCTATCTGGCCCGCGCCTCCGCCTACGCCGCCGCCGGCAACAGCGTCAACGCGCTCGCCGACGTGAACGAAGCCATCGCGCGCGACTCGCGCAATCCCGACAGTTTTATACTCCGTGCCAGCCTCAATCAGCAGAAGGGCGAGCATCAACTCGCCGCGCAGGATTACGCCAGCGCCGCAGCACTAGCGCCGAATTCCGATAAAGGTTATCTGGGCCGCGCCGTCGTGTTTCAAGCCGACGGCCAGCCGCAGCGCGCCCTCGAAGAATGCGAGCAAGCCGTGCGCGCCAATCCCAACGCCGCCGCTGGATACCTGTGCCGCGCGGAAGCCTTCATGAAAATGAACGCCACCGCCCGCGCCGTCGAAGAAATCAATCGCGCGCTGGTAGCAGCGCAAGCCCTCAATCAGCCCATGCCGCTGTTGAACCAACTGGCGCAATCGATGCCCGCAGCAGCCCCAACAGCGCCTGTAGTTGCGGTAGCGCCCGCCGCCCCCGCCGCCGAAGTCGCAAAAGATCAACCCGCGCCCGCTCCCACTGCAGCGGCACCTCCACCGGTCGTTCCGCAGCCACAGCAGCCGCCGCAGCCCGAGGTTGCCGCCAAACCCAATCCGCAAGCCGCCGGCGATGCCCAACGTTTCCACCAACTAGGCCGCGAACAGAATGACCAGCAAAAGTTCGAGCAAGCCATCCGGATGCTGAACCGTGCGATTGAGCTCGACCCCTGGCTAGCCAGCGCCTACAACGCCCGCGGCTACGCGTATCTGCGCATGCTGAATTACAATCGGGCCGTGATCGATTTCTCAGAGGCCATCCGTCTGCAGCCGAACTACGCGAACGCCTACATGAATCGCGCCGTTGCCCGCAAGCTCTCCGGCGACGCCACCGGCGCCGCCGCCGACCAACGAAAAGCCTACGGACTGAGCGCCGGCGACCAACATCCCCCCGCCCCCAAGTCCGCCCTCAGCGCCAAGCGCTAGCGGACGACTAGGCCGTCCGCATACTCTCGGATTTGTCGCTCCCCGAAATAGCCGCCTGCGCCGCCGCCAACCGCGCGATCGGCACCCGGTAGGGCGAGCACGAAACATAGTTCATACCCACGCGATAGCAGAACTCAACCGAGCTAGGCTCGCCGCCATGTTCCCCGCAGATGCCGATCTCCAGATCCGGACGCGTCCGCCGGCCCAGCTTAATCGCCATCTCGATCAGCATCCCGACGCCCTCCTGATCGATCGCCGCGAACGGATCGGCCTTGAAGATTTTCAAGTTCTCATACTCTTTCGAGAACTTCGTATAGTCGTCACGCGACAGCCCCATCGTCGTCTGCGTCAGATCATTAGTCCCGAAGCTGAAGAACTCCGCGTACTCGGCGACTTTGTCCGCCGTCAATGCCGCGCGCGGAATCTCAATCATGGTGCCGATCATATAGTGCTGTTTTTTCAAGCCAGCCGCCTTCAGAACCTCGTCGGCGATGCGCTTCACGATGTCCCTCTGGTTCTCCAGTTCCTTAGCGCTGCCCACCAGCGGGATCATCACTTCAGGAATCACCTTGATTCCCTTCTTCGCGACAATCACCACCGCTTCGAATATCGCCCGCGCCTGCATCTCCGTGATCTCCGGATACGTGATCCCCAGCCGGCATCCACGATGCCCCAGCATCGGATTGAACTCGTGCAGCTCTTCGACGCGATGCAGTAACTCCGGCAGCGCCTTCTTCAAATCGCCCACCGGGATACGGTACTTCTCCGACATCTCTTTCTTATCTTTCGAACCCACGTACGGGAAGCGCGCCAGATCCACCATCAGATCCTCGCGCTTCGGCAGGAACTCGTGCAGCGGTGGATCGAGCGTGCGGATCACCACCGGGAATCCATCCATCGCTTCGAACAGTCCCGCAAAATCCTTGCGTTGCATCGGCAGCAGCTTGTCGAGAGCCTTGCGCCGCGTCTTCTCATCACGCGCCAGAATCATCGCCTGCACATGCGGGATGCGATCTTCGGCGAAGAACATGTGTTCCGTACGGCACAGCCCGATGCCTTCCGCCCCAAATAGCCGCGCCGCCTTGGCATCGCGCGGAATGTCGGCGTTAGCCCGCACGCCGAAGCTCCCGCGGAAAGTATCGGCCCACTTCATCAGCTTGCCGAAGTAAGACGAATTCGGATCCGGCTCATTCGTCTGCGCCTTGCCCAGATAAACATTAGCCGTCGTGCCATCGATCGAAATCCAATCGCCTTCCTTGACCACGAGCTTTTTGCCGCCCACCGTAGTCGTGAAAGCCTTGTCGCGCTCGCTAATAGTGATAGACCCAGCGCCCACAATGCACGGCCGCCCCATCCCCCGTGCGACCACAGCCGCGTGACTAGACTTCCCGCCGACAGCCGTCAGAATCCCACGCGCCACGTCCATCCCGTGAATATCGTCCGGCGTAGTTTCCTTGCGGACCAGAATCACCGGACCGCCCTTCGCCAATTCCACCGCGTCGTCTGCACTGAAAGCGCAACGCCCCACCGCGGCCCCCGGAGACGCCGCAATCCCATTCGCCACCAGCGTCAACTTCTTGAGCGAAGGCGCATCGAATACCGGATGCAGCAGTTGATCGAGCTGATTCGGCGCCACGCGCAGCACAGCTTCCTTCTGATCGATCATGCCCTCCTCAGCCATCTCCACCGCCACCCGCACAGCCGCCGGACCCGTCCGTTTCCCATTCCGGGTCTGCAACATATACAAGGTGCCGTCTTCGATAGTGAATTCGAAATCCTGCATGTCGCGATAGTGCTTTTCCAGACTATCCGTGATCGTCCGTAGTTGCTTGTACGCCGCCGGCATGATCTTTTCGAGATCGTGAATCGGCTGCGGCGTGCGAATGCCGGCGACAACGTCCTCGCCCTGCGCGTTCACCAGAAACTCACCGTAGAATACCTTCTCGCCAGTAGCCGGATCGCGCGTAAAACCCACACCGGTTGCCGAAGTATCACCCAGATTCCCAAACACCATCGCCTGCACATTTGCGGCGGTGCCAATCTCATCCGGAATCTTTTCCATCTTGCGATAGTAAGAAGCCTTCGGATTCCACCAGGATCTGAACACCGCATCGCGCGACATCGCCAGCTGCGCGTGAGCATCCTGCGGAAACTCTTTCTTAGTCTCTTTCTTGACCAGCTTCTTATAGTCCTCGATGATCGCCTGCAGATCTTTCGCCGTAAGATCGGTGTCCGCCTTGACCTTGGCCTTAGCCTTGCGCGCATCGAAGATGTGATCGAATTTCTCCATGTCGATATCCAGCGCCACCTCGCCGAACATCTGAATGAAGCGCCGGTAAGAATCATAAGCGAACCGCGGATTCCCCGTCAGCTTCGCCAGACCCTCGGTAGTCGCATCGTTCAACCCCAAATTCAAAATCGTGTTCATCATGCCCGGCATCGAGAACCGAGCGCCCGAGCGCACGCTCACCAGCAGCGGATTCTTCGGATCGCCCAGCTTCTTGCCAATCTGCCCTTCGAGTTTCGCCAGTGCGTTGAGAACCTGCTGATTGATCTCCGCCGGAACGCTGTTCTTATTCTCAAAATAAATATTGCAGACTTCGGTAGAAATCGTGAACCCCGGAGGCACCGGCACCCCCGCCCGGCACATCTCCGCCAGCCCCGCGCCCTTGCCGCCAAGGACTTCCTTCATCTTGCCGTCGCCGTCGGCCGTCCCGCCGCCAAAACTATAAACGTAATTCTTCATGATTTCTCTCCTGAGGTGACGATTTCTGAAAAGTCAGCGATCGTCGAAAATTCGGTTAGTAAATTTTGCAGCAAAGTGAGCCGGTTGATACGGACGTTATCGTCCTTCGCATTCACCAGCACTTTGTCAAAGAAAGTATCCACACGCGGCCGCAGCGACGCGATGTGCTCCAGCGCGTTCGGGTAAGATTCGCTCTTAGCCGTATCCCGCACGCGTACGAAATCGCTGTAAAGATCGCGCTCCGCCCCCGCTTCCAAAAGCTGCGGGTCCAAAACAACAGTCGGATCGAATGCCGCCTGTTTGAGAATATTCTGAATGCGTTTAAAGCTAGCTGCCAGCGGCTCGAAATCCTGCGTCGGCCGAACAGCAGCAAGCGCCGTCAACCGCGCTTCGACGTCAGCCAAAGTGCCGCAGCCCGAAGCCATCACCGCATTGACCTCATCATATTTAAAGCCACGAATCTCACGGAAGTAATATTTGATGCGGTCCAGCAGAAATTCGCGCAGCTCGCCCGACGCCAAATCGTCCAGCTTATAGTCGAGCTTCGCCTCCACCAGAATCTTAACCACGCCCTGCGCCGCGCGTCGCAGCGCAAACGGATCTTTCGAACCCGTCGGCACCAGTCCAACAGCGAAACACCCCCGCAAAGTGTCGAGCTTATCCGCCAGCGCCACAAGCCGCCCCTCATGCGTAGACGGAATCTCACCTTCCATGCTGAGCGGCAGATAGTGATCGTAAATCGCCTTCGCGACCGCCTCGTGCTCCCCTTGATGCCGCGCATAAAGGCCGCCGACCACCCCCTGCAGATCGGTGAACTCCTTCACCATTTCAGTAGTCAGATCGCACTTAGCAAGCAGCGCCGCCCGCCGAGCATGCTCATTCCCGCCCAACTCATCCACCAGCCCAACCACACGATTGGTTTTCTCAAGATACGACCCCAACTTCGCCTGAAACGTAACCTTAGCCAGATCATCAACCCGGTCCGCCAACTTCTTTTGCTGATCGACATCCCAAAAGAATCGCGCATCATTAAAGCGAGCCTTCAGTACCCGCTCATTTCCGCGCTTGACCAACCCCTCCGGATCGCCGCTCGTATTCATCACTGCGACAAAGTGCGGCGCCAATTTCCCCGCCGCCGACTCCACAGAAAAATACTTCTGGTGATGCCGCATCACGGTGGTGAGCACCTCAGCCGGCAGTTCCAAATACGCAGGGTCGAAGTCGCCGCGGATCGCCGTAGGATATTCCGTGATGAAGGTGAGCGTCTCGATCAGATCGCCATCCAGTTTCGCACCCAATTGTGTGATTTCGGTGACGATCTTATGGCGGCGTTCATCGGCGGAGAGGAGCACGAAGTTCTTGCGAAGTTGGCTATCGTAATCGTCGAAGTTGACCGGAATCGAGGACGAACCGAGCTCGCGATGACCCCGCGTGACGTTACCGCTCTTGACGCCTGCCAACTCAAACCGGATCACTTCATCACCAAGCAGTGCGACTATCCAACGGATCGGGCGAATGAAGCGCGGCCCAGTCTTACCGCCAACCCAATACATGGTCTTGGGCCACTGAATACCAAGAATTGTGGATGGCAGCGTTTCGGCAAGGATGTCGCGCACGGCACGTCCAGGCACGAGCTTGCGCAGTTCATAATAGTCGCCAACCTTGGCCATCGCCGACACGTCCACACCCTGCTTCTTGGCGAAACCCGCGGCCGCCTTATCACCCGCCGAAATTGGCGGCCCCTTGATGACTTGTTCTTCATCGGGCGTTCGCTCCGGCAAACCATTCGCCTGGACCACAAGTCGGCGGGGTGTCGCATCGACCTGCACGGCTTTACTTAGCCAATTCGCCTTAAGCAATTGGTCGAGCGCCCCCGGAATCATCCGGTGCGGAATTTCTTCAGTCCCGATCTCGAGAAGGAAGTTCATGCTTGTTGATCCGCCCAGATCTTAGCCGTCCCCACCGCCAAATCCCGCACCCGCTTGATCACGCCGACCCGCTCCGTCACCGAAATCGCCCCGCGAGCGTCCAGCAAATTGAACAGGTGCGAGCACTTCAACACCTGATCGTAAGTAGCCAGTACCGGAAACCGATGCTTCTCCGGATACTCCGGATACATCGCCAGCAGTTCCTTGCACTCAGCCTCGTACTCGCCCAGCAGCCGCCACAACCGATCCACGTTTGCCATCTCAAAGTTGTAAACCGAAAATTGCAGTTCGTCCGCCAGTCGAACATCGCCGTACTTCACCCCGCGCGTCCACTCGATGTCGTAAACGCTCTCGACCCCCTGCAGAAACGCCACCAGCCGCTCTAGACCATAAGTGATTTCAGCCGGCACCAGGTCCAGATCGATCCCGCCGCATTGCTGAAAGTAAGTGAACTGCGTGATCTCCAGTCCATCCAACATCACCTGCCACCCAATGCCCCAAGCCCCCAGCGTAGGCGACTCCCAGTTATCTTCCTCGAACTTAATATCGTGCTTCGAAAGATCGATGCCGATCGCTTCCAGGCTCCCCAGATATTGATCCAGCACATCATCCGGCGTCGGTTTCAAAATCACCTGCAGCTGCTGGTGCTTATATAAACGGTTGGGATTCTCACCATAGCGCCCGTCCGCCGGCCGCCGGCTAGGCTGAACATACGCGACCCGGTAAGGCTTCGGCCCCAACACCCGCAGAAACGTTTCCGGACACATCGTGCCCGCGCCCACTTCCACGTCGTAAGGCTCCTGAATAATCGCCCCGCGCTCATCCCAATAGCGCTTCAACTTAAACAAGGTCTGCTGAAAAGTATCCATGACAAAAGTGCCGCTACAGCGCCTCCAACAACGGCACCGTCAGAAAGCGACGCTCAGCGTGCTGCTCCATCGTGCGAACCAGCACCTTCCGCAGATCCGCAGCAGTGTTTTTTGACCACGCTCGCGGACTCAAATCCGTAATCGGCTTCTCAAACATTTCGTGAACGATCTCCACCGTCTCCTGCCCAACCCGCGCCTCCGGCCACAACCCCAGCAGCCGCACCGTCCACACCGTGAAGTACGTGACCGCCGCCCACGTATCCCCGCCCGACCGCAGATGCGCCAGCATCGCCACCATCAAGCGGAAAAACTTCTCGTTCGGTTCATGCGCAGGCAACAATTGTTCGGCGACCTCTGTGAAATAATCCAGCACTACACTCAACGCATACTCAGACTGCAACCCGAACTGCGACTCAATCAGCTCGCAGCCGGAAAGACTGACCAGCTCCGCATTCTCCCGTTGGAAATAAGCCATCCGGACCTGCGACAACCGCTCCAGCCCCGAGCCAAAAGGACTCTTCGGCCGCCGCGCCCGCCGCGCCACGCCACGCAATTTCCCCAGATCGCGTGTAAGGAAACTGACGATCAGGTCCCCTTCCCGGAAAGGGTAAGTGCGCAGGACGAAGGTCTCGCTCACCCGCGCAGGCATAGGCTAAACGCAATATTCAGGTTAGCATGCGGGAGTCTTACAATAGAAGCAGGAAACCAGATGGCAACTCTTGATTGGTCACAATGTCCAGCGGTTGAGAGCGTACCAGGCAAGGTAAGCGGCGCTTGGGTGTTTCGTGGCACCCGTGTTCCTGTGTCGGCGATTTTTGAAAATCTGAAGAGCTCCCCATCGAAGAGGTCCTTGAAAATTTTCCCGTCACCCGGGATCAGATTCAGACCGTGCTGGACTTCGCCGCAAAGAGCGCCCAAACTCCGCTCGAATCGTTGCAGGTCTAATGAAGATTATCCTCGACGAGAGCACACCTCAAAAACTACGCCTGCTGATCGAGGGAAATCATGAGGTAGTAACGACGTGGTTTCAGGGATGGTCCGGCCTGAAAAACGGAGCCTTATTGAGCGCCGCCGAAGAGGCCGGCTTCGACCTTTTCATCACCGCTGACCAAGAACTCAGCTATCAACAAAATCTATCCGGCCGTAGAATAGCGGTGCTGGTTCTGAGCACCAACAACTGGAGCGTGGTCAAAGCGAATATGCCCGAGATAACGACCGCGATCAACGCCGCGAAATCGGGAAGCTTCGCGTTCCTCGATATCGGACACTCACGGGGCAGATAGGCCAGATTGCACTTTATTGCAATAATCAAGGGGTGCCTCGCCTTTCCCGGATTTGCGCCACCGCCGTCTTACTCCTGGCATCGAGCGAGGCCGCCTGGGCAATTGAGAAGTTCACTTTTATCCGGACGGCAGATGCGGTGATCGTCGGACAAATAAAGCTTTCAAGCTACTTTCTTTCATTCGACGGTTTACATGTGAATGGTACTATCGTGGCGACCGAAATCCTTTACGGAGATGGGGCACGTCGGCGCGAACTTTGCATACCACTTAGTCGTTCCGTGCTCTTTATGGGATGCAATTTCAGGGGTTTGTAGCTATCGAGAAGTGTGGCGGCGTTGGTCCGATTTGAAAGAACAAATCACTCAGACACCCATCTGGGCGCTCGTGAAAGGACCGGGCTCGACGTGGACCTCCGGGGGGCCCGACCTAGCCTTCATCTTCCGACTCACTGACCGCGAAAAAGTGATGGCCGTTCTAAAGAAACGCAAACAACTCGAGAGCGGAGCATCAAACCGAACTCCTAACGCCGCTCCGCCTCAATCGCCGCCGCCGGATCATCCATGATCCCCATCTCGATATACACCGGCCGAATCACCCTCCGAATCTCCGGCAGCCGCCCGAAATACCACACCGAAGCCAGCAAGCACAGCGCCCCGCCCAGGATCATCGTATTCGGTGCCCCCATCCACGACGCCAGCATCCCCGCGAACAAACTCCCAATCGGCAGGAACCCGAATACCGACATCGAGTAGAACGACATCACGCGCCCGCGCTTGTCGTCGGCCACGATCGTTTGCAGAATCGTATTGCTAGTCACAATCTGCTGCATCATTCCGTACCCCGCGCCGAACATCAACACCATAGACCACCAGAAGGACCGCGACAGCCCAAACAAAATCAGCGAAACTCCCAAGATCGCCGCCGCGATTCCCAGCCACTTGCCCAACCCCCGCACGCTGCGCCGCATCGCCAGCGCCACCGCGCATGCCAACGCTCCCAATCCCGTAGCCGCCGTCAAAAATCCCAACGTGTGCGCGCCGCCGCCCAGAATTTTATCGGCAAAAATCGGCATCAACACCGTGAACGGCATTCCGATCAAGCTCACCAGTCCCAGCATCAAGAGAATCCAACGAATCGCCGGCGAAGAAAGAATGTAGCGCCATCCCTCCACTAGTTCATGCCCAATGTGCCGCGGCGGATTCCGCAGTCCCGGCAGCAGATTCTTCATCGCCAGCAGCGAATACAAAACCGCAATGTAGCTGATGCCGTCGATCAGGAAACAATAGCCCTCGCCCACCCAGGCGATGACGATGCCAGCGATCGCCGGCCCCACCAGCCGCCCCGCATTCACGATCGAAGAATTCAGTGCGATCGCATTGCTCAGCGCCGAACGGTCATCAATCATCTGGATCACAAACGACTGCCGCGCCGGCGTCTCAAACGTATTAATCACGCCCTGCAGAAACGTGAGGAAAAAAATCCACGGCATGCTGATGGTGTGCGTCAGCGTCAGCACCGCCAGCGCGAGCGATTGCACCATCGCCATCGCCTGCGTGATCACCATCGCCTGATGCCGGTCCCAGCGATCCACCCAGACTCCGGCCAGCGGCGACAAAAACAACGCCGGAATCTGCCCCAAAAATCCCACCACACCCAGCAAGAACGCCGAATCCGTCAGCCGGTAAACCAGCCAACTGGTAGCCACCCGCGTCATCCACGTCCCGATCAGCGAAATGCTCTGCCCGCCGAAATACAAGCGGTAGTTGCGCGAGCGGAATGCCGGAAACGAAATCGTCACTCGACTTCTATTGTAAGAGCCAGCCCCCCGTCGTGGTCCACACGCACCAGCGCCTCCGCCGCCACCACTCCCTTCGCCACCATTGCCGCCAGCGGTTGCGTCAGCTCTCGCAAGATCGTCCGTTTCAACTCGCGCGCTCCGTATTCGCTGCTGGTCCCCTTTTCCAGCAGAAACCGCCGCGCCGCCACGCTCACATCCAACTCGAAAGCCCGCTCACCCAAGCGATTTTCAATATGCAGCTCCAGCGCCGCAATCTGCAGATCGACAATATCAGCCAGCGCCTCCTCGCTCAGCGGCAGATAAGTAACGATGGTGTCGATGCGATTGACGAATTCCGGCGCAAAGTGCCGCCGCACCGCGCCCAGCCCGATTTGATGCAGCTTGTGCGCCGAGCCAGCGCTACTCACCGCCGCTTGAAAACCGAACCCCGGACGAATGTGATCGCGCATCTCGCGGGCACCAAGGTTACTCGTCAGAAAAATCAGCGTCCGCTCGAAATTCACCGTGCTGTTGTCGCCCAACCGCAGCACCGCTTTGTCCAGCACGCCCATCAGCAGCCGCGTCATGCTCGGCGCCGCTTTCTCGATTTCATCGAACAGCACCAGCGCCAGATCCGAAGATTCGCTGCTCACCGCTCCCAACTTCTGCTGCGTCAGCATCGGCGGAGTCTCACGGTGCCCCAAATACCCCGGCGGCGCGCCGATCAATTTCGCGACCTCATGCTCCATCTGAAACTCGCCGCAGTCCACTTTCAGCATGTGTTTCTCGCGCCCATGCAGCACGTCCGCCAGCGCCTCAACAGTGCGCGTCTTGCCCGTCCCGGTAGGACCCAACAGCAGGAAAACGCCCGCCGGCCGCCCTTCCGGCGACAATCCCGCCTGATGCATTTGCACGTAAGGCACGATCTGCGTC